>JAKLFB010000005.1 GCA_022711435.1 Verrucomicrobiota bacterium | reverse complement strand
TACGCGGCGGCTGTTGGGGCAATCTCGCGAGGGATTGCCGGGTGGCGATCCGCTACGGCAGCGACCCGGACAGCGGGTACAACGACTTGGGCTTCCGGGCCGTCCTGATCCCAGGTCAGCCTTAAGCGTATCCGTGTAGGGAAGGCCGTCTAGTCGCTGGTGACAGCGCCGTGGTAGGCTTTGGGGAATGTCAGGATTTACGTGCGGCTTTCCAAGCTGTGGGAGTCAGCTCGGCCACACGGTTGGATGGCCACTGGCCCAGGCGGGGCAGCACATCCTTGAGGTAGGCGCGCAGGTTGATATCCAGCCGGCGACAGGTCTCGACGATCGATGCGATCGCCGCCACCTTCGGCCCGGCTTCCTGGCTCCCGATGTGAAGCCAGTTTTTCCGGCCGATGGCAATCGGGCGCAGCCCGCCTTCGCACCAGTTATTGTCAGCCTCCACGCGTCCATCCTTGAGGTATTCCTCCAGCCGGGTCCATTGGCCCAGCGCATAGTCGCATGCCTTGGCCAGCTTGCCTCCGGGCGGGATGCCCTGGCGGATTTCCACCAGCCGATCCTTGAGGGCCGCCATGATCGGGACGCTCTTCTGCTGACGCAGCGCCAACCGTTCCGGGGGGGCCATCCCCGCCCACCGCGCTTCCTTCTCCACCGCGTAGAGCTGCCGGATCCGCTCGATGACTTCCGCCGGCAGGGGATCCTGCGGCGCCACCTTGGCCGCATCCATAAAGCCGCGCCTCACATGCGCCAGGCATGCGACATACACGATCCCTTCCCCCAGGTCGTCGTAGGCGGCATACCCGTCGCATTGCAGCTTGCCTCGAAACCCTTTGAGAAATTTCTTCGGCCCTTCCCGCCCCCGACCCATTTGAAAGTCAAAGACCACCGGACCGCCCGGCACGCCATACTCCCAGATATAGGCCCGATGGTTGCGCCCGCTCTTTTCCCTTGTTTGGCACGGCACCGGAGTTTCGTCGGCCTGCAGATAGCTGCCGGCGACCAGCTCGGCCGCCTGCGCCCGGACCACCGCGCCCAGCAACTCGCCAGCGGCCAGCAGCCCGTTGCTCAGCGTCTGACGGCTCAGATCGATCCCGTGATCGTTGGCCAGAGTGGCGCACTGTCGATACACCGGCAGATGCTGCTGGTACTTTTGCGCCAGCACCTCGATGATGAACTCGTCGGAAAGCTTGCTCTTGGGCAGGATTTGCCCCGGCGCCGCCGCCGTCGCCACCCCTTGCTCCTCCTGGCAGTGGGAGCCGCGCTTTTCCCGCTTGATCACCCGCACCCAGAACGTGGCCGGCTCGCACACCAGCTCCTCGCGTGTCTCATATCCGATCACCGGACGTTCGGCTCCACACTGGGCGCACCCGCGCTCTTCCGGACCACAGGGGATGACCTCCTCGCGGCGCTCCAGGTGTTCGGGCAGCCGGTCCCGTCCCGGATGCTGGCGGCGGGGCTTGCGGGCTCGCGGCAATGGATTTTGCCTCTCGGGCTCCGGACGCTGAGCCTCCTGCTCGACTTCGGCGGCCGTCAGACTGGGCTCCTCCAGCATCAGCGTCATCTGGGCCGGAGAGAGTTTCTCGCTCTTGGGCCCCCAGAAGCGAATGTTCAAGAGCCGGATTTGCTCGTCCTTGAGCTGGATGATTCGCTGGAGCCGAGCCACCTCGGCCTGCAAGCCTTGGAAGGCTTGGCGGGCCGGATCGGGCAATGAGTCGAGCATGATCATCTAATCTGGCTATCTAATATACCAGATAGGATGATATGTCAACTATTATCTCCACTTTTTTTCGCTTTTTTTATGCGGCCTGGCGCCACCACGCCCGGGGTCGGGTCTTCTCCAGATCGATGCCGCTCAACAGCAGAGTCAACTCCTGGGCCGCGATCCGCAGCGCCGCCGGGTCGGCCGTTTTCGGCCAGGCAAAACAACCCCTGCCCAACCGTTTTGCGCAGACCCACATTCCTGTGCCGTCGGTGTAGAGCAGCTTGATCCGATTCTTTCTCCGATTGGTGAAGACGTAGAGGTGGCCGCTCCACGGGTCCTGCTGGAAGCGGTGGGCGACCAGATCGCTGAGTCCTTCAAAGCTCTTGCGCAGGTCCGTGGCCCCGGTGGCCAGATAGATGCGCGTGGCCGGGCTGGGCGCAATCATACCGAGGCCAGGATCCGGAGCAAGGCCGCCACTTCCTCGGAGACGAAGCCCGATTCCACTTCCATGTGGATGCCCTTTGGCAGTTGCAGACGATAGCGGGGCGGGCTGACCGGCGGCGCCAGTCGATGGGGGATTTCGACAAAGGATGGGGCCGCCTGTTGGCGGGGAACCGCTTCGTTTCGGAGCCAGTATTGGAGGGTGGTTAATCCGACGCCCGCCTGGCGGGCGAACTCTCTCTGCGAAAGTGGAGTCCGCCGGTAGGCATTCAGAATCTCTTGGCGTTGGGCGGGGGTGCGACGTTTTTGAAGGCGTGATGCATTTGCCATGGCCCCACTCTGACAGAATCCGACACCCTCTGCCTAGACGGCCTTCCCTACACGGATACCCTTAAGCTGCAAAACGGAGCGGAGCCGGCCGGAGCAGGCTGGCGAGCGAGGGACGGCCGAGCCGTGGCTGCGGAGGCCAGGCGGTGCCATGAGGTGGGCTACATCTGCAGATTAGGCTACAATGAAAGAACCATCCGTGCTAGATTACTTGAAAGCCACAACGCTCGCATCTATGAAACGACAATCCTTTCATCCGGCTCGTTTTGTTTTGCCGCTGATCCTCGCCACGATCTCCCTGGGCTTGCTGAATTCGTCGGTTTCCGGTCAAACACCGGTCATCGAGTCGTTCAGCCAGAATGGAGAATTGACTTGCACCAACCTTCAGCCGGGCAGCGTGGCGATGGTTGAATGGGCGCCAACGGTGAATGGACCGTGGACGAACACCTGGGCGGGCCTGAACCCGCTCACCGTGGATTCCAACGGGACAATCCGCGTTCAAGTCCCGATGTTCTATCGAGTGCGAGGCGTGCCCGCTGACATGGTCCTGATCCCGGCCGGAGAGTTCCAGATGGGAGACACCTTCACCGAGGGCGCTTCCGATGAGCGTCCGGTTCACACGGTGTACGTGAGCGCGTTTTACATGGACCGGACCGAGGTGACCGCGGCGCAGTGGGACGAGGTGTATCAGTGGGCGATCGGGCATGGGTATAGTTTCGACTTTGAGGGCTCAGGGAAAGCGCCAACTCATCCGGTTCACAGCATCAACTGGCATGACGCGGTGAAGTGGTGCAATGCGCGGAGCGAGCGGGCGCTGCGGGCGTGGGCGTATTACACCGACTCGGGATTGACCCAGCCATATCGGACGGGGAAGGTGGCGCCTTACGTGAGGTGGGATGGAGGCTATCGGCTGCCGACGGAGGCGGAGTGGGAGAAGGCGGCGCGGGGATGGTTGAGCGGAAAGCGGTTTCCGTGGGGGGACACGATTACCCATAGCCAAGCGAATTATTGGAGCTATTGGGAAAGCGGTCGGCCTTATTACACTTACGATTTGAATGCCACTGAAGGTTATCATCCGACCTACGCGACTGGTTCTATGCCTTACACGAGTCCGGTGGGATCGTTTAGCGCCAACGGGTATGGGCTGTATGACATGGCGGGGAACGTGTGGGAGTGGTGTTGGGACTGGTTTTCGGGCAGCTACTACTCATCATCACCGACGAGCGACTCACGGGGGCCAGGCTCGGGCTCGTACCGCGTGCTGCGTGGCGGCGGTTGGATCAGCCGCGCGTGGTACTGCCGGGCGGCGGACCGCATCTACGGCAACCCGGACTGCGGGGACAGCAACCTGGGCTTCCGGGCTGTGCTGCCCCCAGGTCAGCCTTGAGCTGCAAGAGGGAGCGGAGCCGGCCGGAGCAGGCTGGCGAGCGAGGGACGATCGAGCCAGACCCGGAAACCGGGTAGAACCCTGATATCGGCTGCACCGATAGATTAGCTTGTATTGAAAGCACAATCCATGCTAGAAGTGTACTTGAAAACTGCAAGATTTGTACCGATGAAACCACGATCCTTGCATCCGGTTAGATTGGTCTTTGTCCTAAGCCTCGCCACGATCTCCCTGGGCTTGCTGAATCCGTCAGTCTCGGGTCAAGCGCCGGTTATCAGTTCCTTCAGCCAGAATGGAGAGCTGACCTGTGCCAACCTTCAGCCTGGGAGCGTGGCGACGGTTGAATGGGCGCCGACGGTCAACGGGCCATGGACGAACACGTGGGCGGGCCTGAACGCGCTCACCGTGGATTCCAACGGGACAATCCACGTTCAAGTGCCGATGTTTTACCAGGTACGAGGCGAGCCAAAGCTCACTGTCCCGACAAACATGGTCCTGATCCCCGCCGGAGAGTTTCAGATGGGGGATACTCACAGTGATGGCTCGCCGGATGAGCTTCCGGTTCAGAGAGACTACGTGAGTGCGTTCTATATGGACCGGACGGAGGTGACGAAGGCGCAATGGGACGAGGTGTATCAGTGGGCGATTGGGCAAGGGTACGGTTTTGACAATGCGAGTCCGAGAAGTCCGGAGAAGAAGGCGACGATCCGTTTGCCATGAATGTCGGTGTTGAGCATCGTATCAATGTGATCGCGGTTAAAAAAGAGCCTCGTCTTGCATGGGAATGCTGGCGGGTTCGGATCTGTTTAATCCACCACTCTCAATCTTATGAAGATTCCATCGGTCGTTAGAGTTGGGGCGGTGTGGTGCACCACGGCCGGGTTCGCCATTGGGCAGGGTTGGGATCAGTCAAAGGTATTGGCGGGGGACGAAGCATCGTTTCGATGCAGCGCGTCGCTTCAAGGGAACAGCGCTGTGCGGATCGTCTGGACCACGGAGCGCGGGAACTCCTATCACCTGGTGACGGCCGGTCAATTGTCTGGCCCGTGGGAATTCTACCCCGCCAAGCCGGTGGCGCTGACGGCGGCAGGCGACACGATCGTGTATCAGGCACCGATAGAAGCTGGGACCCAGTTCTTTCGGGTGATGCGGGATCCGGATGGAATGGTGCTGATTCCGGCGGGGGAATTTCCGATGGGAGACACCTTTAGCGAGGGCGAATCCAATGAACGTCCGGTTCACATGGTGTACGTGAGCGCGTTTTACATGGATCGGACTGAGGTGACCCAGACGCAGTGGGACCAAATGTATCTGTGGGCGATAGGGCACGGGTACAACTTTAATTATCCGGGTTCGGGGAAGTTTGCCAATCATCCAGTTTACAGCATCAACTGGTATGACGCAGTGAAGTGGTGCAATGCACGGAGCGAGCGGGAAGGGCGCTCGTGGGCGTATTACACCGACTCGGGTTTGAGCCAGCCTTACCGGTCGGGGTGGGTTTCGCCCTGCGTCGGGTGGGACAGAGGTTACCGGCTGCCGACGGAAGCGGAATGGGAGAAGGCGGCGCGGGGAGGGTTGAGCGGGAAGCGGTTTCCATGGGGAGACACGATCACGCACAGCCAGGCCAATTATTACAGCGACTCATCCTATACCTATGACATCAGCTCCACGCGCGGTTTTCATCCGACCTATTCAGCTGGGAGTGCTCCCTACACGAGTCCGGTGGGATCGTTTGCAGCCAACGGGTATGGGCTGTATGACATGACGGGGAACGTGTGGGAATGGTGTTGGGACTGGTGGTCGGAAAGCTATTACTCATCATCGCCAGTGAACGATCCACGGGGGCCTAGCTCGGGCTCATACCGCGTCTGGCGCGGCGGCAGTTGGCACTTCTACGCGTGGCTCGGCCGGACGGCGTGCCGCAACGACGACTACCCGGACTATAGGAGCAACGACCTGGGTTTCCGAGCTGTTCTGTCCCCAGGTCAGCCTTGAGCAGCAAGAGGGAGCGGACCTGCCTGCGGCGCCCCGGCAGGCAGGGCCGGCCGGAGCAGGCTGGCGCGCGAGCCTGCCTGCCGCGCCGAGGGACACGGCGCAGGCAAGGGAGGAGGGGAGCCGTGTCTGCGAAGGCCAGGCAAAGCATCGAGTCCGCACCCCCCGATTAGCTTGTTTTGCGAGCACAATCTGCTAAATTGCTTACAGCCCTAAACGTCTACCTCAATGAAAGCACAACCCTTTCATCCGGCTCGTTTTGTTTTACCGCTGATCCTCGCCACGATCTCCCTGGGCTTGCTGAATCCTTCTGTTTCCGGTCAAGCACCGGTTATCGAATCGTTCAGCCAGAATGGAGAATTGACTTGCACCAACCTGCTGCCGGGCAGCGTAGCGACGGTCGAGTGGGCGCCGACGGTCAACGGGCCATGGACGAACACCTGGGCCGGCCTGGACGCCATCACCGTGGGTTCCAATGGGACAATCCGCGTGCAAGTTCCGATGTTTTACCGGGTGCGAGGCGAGCCCGCTGACATGGTCCTGATCCCCGCCGGAGAATTTCAGATGGGGGACACCTTCGGCGAGGGCGATTCGGATGAACTCCCGGTTCACACAGTGTACGTGAGCGCGTTTTACATGGACCGGACCGAGGTGACCGCGGCGCAGTGGGACGAGGTCTATCAGTGGGCGATCGGGCATGGGTATAGTTTCGACTTTGAGGGCTCAGGGAAAGCGCCAACTCATCCGGTACACACGGTCAATTGGTATGACGCGGTGAAGTGGTGCAATGCGCGGAGCGAGCGGGAGGGGCGGCCGTGGGCCTATTACATCGACTCGGGCTTGAGCCAGCCCTATCGGACCGGGCAGGTAGCGCCCTATGTGAGGTGGGATGCAGGCTATCGGCTGCCGACGGAGGCGGAGTGGGAGAAGGCGGCGCGGGGAGGGTTGAGCGGGAAGCGGTTTCCGTGGGGGGACACGATTACCCAAGGCCAGGCGAACTATTACAGCTATTGGCTAGGAGGCCGGCCTTTTTATTCTTACGACTTGACTGCCACCGAAGGTAATCTGGTCTATGGGGACTATCCATACACGAGTCCAGTGGGATCGTTTAGCGCCAATGGATATGGGCTGTATGACATGGCGGGGAACGTGTGGGAGTGGTGTTGGGACTGGTTTTCGGATACCTACTATTCATCCGCGCCATCGAGCGATCCGCGGGGGCCAGGCTCGGGCTCGTACCGCGTGGGGCGTGGCGGCAGTGGGTACTGCTTCGTGGTGGACTGCCGGGCGGCGGGCCGCAACGGCTTCCCGGACAGCGGGAACTTCAACCTGGGCATCCGGGCTGTGCTGCCCCCAGGTCAGCCTTGAGCGGCAAGAGGGAGCGGAGCCTGCCGGAGCAGGCTGGCGAGCGAGCCTGCCTGCGCCGCCCCGGCAGGCAGGGGACGAGCGAGCCGTGCCTGCGGAGGCCAGGCAGAGCGGAGATCCGCTCGGCGGCGTGGGCGAAGAGAACAACAAGCAGTCCGTTTCTTCGACTGGGGTAAGACACGATTGGTCCCCTGATCCGGGCTTGCGATCCTCTCCGACAAACCGCCTTGGCCTCATGAATCCAGCGGCTCTCTCAAGGAAGGGCCGGCCGGCAAATCATCATCGCCATTGGCTCCTGCCGCAAGTGCCGCAACTGCCGCTAACGCTCCCCGCACGTCCTCCCGTATCGGTAGGGCGTGGCAAGCGCGTGGCTGAAACGATCTCGGCTTGAGGCCGCCTGGGAGGCAGCCCAGGCGAGCGAGCCGCCGACAGCCATTCGGACCTGGCTGCGCGCCCAGGAAACCGCCCTGGCTGCCACCCTCGACACCGGCCAAACCATCCAATCGACCTCCGGCAATGGCCGGCAAGTTGTGTTTGCCGAGCCGGGAAGCGCCGGGCCCACGCCGCTGGAGATGGTCGAGCTCTGGCGCGAGCTGATCGACCTCCACGACCGCGTCCAAGCCGACCTGGGCGAATCCCCAACCGACGACGAGATCTACGCCGGCATGATGGCGGAGGTTCGCCCCGTCAAGTCCCTCAGGTCCGACCACACCCTGCTCCGATGCTGACGCGTCTTGCCAAGGCAACTGCCGCCGCGATCCGGACCTTCCGCCGGAGGCTCCAGGCCCGTTACGAGGGCGCCCAGCCCGGCGGCGGCCGCCGCAGCTACATCCCCGCCTTTCTGCAGGACGCGCGGTTTGACGCGCCACACCCCGGATCCAACATGAAACACCGCATCAGCGACTGTCGTTGGTTCCAGCGTCCATCGCTTCATTCGGCGCCGCGAGAAGTGGGAATTTCTCGAACAGGCACTCCAAATCCCGTGCTCGTGCCATCGCTGTGCGCCACCGCGCTGGCACGCTCGCCAGACCGTAATAGACGCCTGCCAATTCCCCCCGCTGCGACGCCGGTCGTGTCGGTGTCGCCACCGAGATTCACGGCTTTGAGCACGGTTTCGGTATAATCCCTCGACGTGAGCAAGCGCCACAGACTCGCGGTCAGCGTGCCAATGGCGTGGCCGCCGGAAGCGATGTCCTTCTCCGGCCGCGTTGCCAGGTGGGATGCCAAGGCGGCGGCGAAGTAGTGCTTCTCACCGGCCAGAGGCTTTGTTTCAAGCATCGGGCTGACGGTTTGGGCAGCCGACTGCTGGGCGGCGGCGGGCTTCTCAGGCGATTTTCGACACAACGCAGGTCGAGGTCGAATGCCAAACCGATGAAGAACCATGGAACACCGCGTCAGCAGCGAGTTTTGAGGCGGTTCCACGTCTCAAAATATTTGGCAATTGTTTGGCAAATGTGGCAGAAGATTGCCCGGAATTGCAGACGCTGGCCAAAATGCGGTTGGGAAGGCCGGTTTCAGGAAAACCCTTGGTTTCAAGGGGTTTGTAAGTGGAGAAACCGAAGAAAAATGGCTCCAAAGGCAGGACTCGAACCTGCAACCCGCCGGTTAACAGCCGGCTGCTCTACCATTGAGCTACTTTGGAACCCAACTGGCGGCTGAATGTAATGGGCGGCGCCCGGCTCGTCAAGCGTCCAAAGACGGCTTGTGATTGGCGGGTGTTTCCGATATGAGATGCCGTCCATATGACCGAAACGAACATGGCCAAGCCGGGCCTGCCGCCGCGGCGGGTCAGCGAGGTGGCGCGCGAGCTGGGGCTGGATCCGGACCGCATCTTGCCGCACGGCTATTACATCGCCAAGGTGCCGGTGGACGAGCTCGAGGCGCGGAAGTCGGGTCCGGACGGCCATCTGGTGCTCGTGACGGCGATGACGCCGACGCCGCAAGGGGAAGGGAAGACGACGGCGACGATCGGTTTGGCGGATGCGCTCAGGCGGCTGGGGCGGCGGTCGATGTTCTGCGTGCGCGAGCCCTCCCTGGGGCCTTATTTCGGGGTGAAGGGGGGCGGCACGGGGGGCGGGCGGGCCCAGGTGGTGCCTGCGGAGGACATCAACCTCCATTTCGTCGGCGACATGTACGCGGTCGAGAAGGCCAACAACCTGCTCTGCGCCATGGTCGACAACCATCTCCAGCACGGGAACGAGATGGGGCTGGATCCCCGCCGGATCGTGCTGCGCCGCGTCATCGATCTCAATGAGCGATCGCTGCGGGACATCATCATCGGGCTGGGCGGCCCCAAGCATGGGGTGCCGCGCAGGGACGGTTTCAACATCACGCCGGCGTCGGAGGTGATGGCGATTCTCTGCCTATCGCGCGATTTTGTCGACTTGGGCCAGCGGATGGCTCGGATGGTCGTGGGATACACTTACAAGGGGGAGCCCATCCGGGCGGAGGCGGTGAAGGCCGTGGGCGCGATGCAGGTCCTGCTGCGCGACGCGGTGCATCCGAACCTGGTGCAGTCGCTCGAAGGCACGCCGGCGTTCGTCCATGGCGGTCCGTTCGCCAACATCGCGCAGGGGACGAACACGGCGGTGGCGACGCGGCTGGCGCTGAAGCTGGCGGATTACGTCGTGACCGAGGCCGGCTTCGGGACCGACCTCGGGGCGGAGAAATTTTTCCATATCAAGTGCCGCATGGCGGGGCTCAAGCCGTCGGCGGCGGTGATTGTGGCGACGGTGAAGGCGGTGGCGTTTCACGGGGGGTTCCGGGAGGATGGCGGGCTGGGCAACCTGGGCAAGCACATCGAGAACACGCGCCTGTTCGGCATCGAGCCGGTCGTGTGCCTCAGCCATTATCCGGCGGATCAACCGGCCGATGTGGCTCGGATCGTGAAGTATTGCACGCGCCTGGGCGTCGAGGCGGTGGTATCGCGGCACTTCGAGGAGGGCGGGGCGGGGGCGGCGGAGCTGGCCGAGGCGGTCCTGCGGACGATCGATCGGAATCGGCGCCGCAAGTTCCGCTTCCTCTACGAGCTGGATCAGCCTCTGGAGGAGAAGCTGGACACGCTGGCCTGCCGGGTTTACGGCGCCGCCGGCGTCGATTTTGACCGGGGCGCTCGAAGCGATCTCGAGCTGCTGCGCCGCCACGGGTTCGATCGACTGCCGGTCTGCGTGGCCAAGACGCCCCTGTCGCTGTCGGACAATCCCGATCTCCGGGGACGCCCGCGCGGATTCCGGATCACCGTGAACGAGCTGCGGGTGTCGGCGGGCGCGGGATTCGTGGTGGCCATCTGCGGCAACATCGTGACCATGCCGGGCCTGCCCAAGGTGCCGGCTGCAGCCCGGATCGAGGTGCTGCCGAGCGGGCAGGCCACCGGCTTGACCTGAGCGGCATCGGGGGATGATCCCTATGAAGACTGCCAAGATATCGCGTCGCGGGTTCCTGCGATCGAGCGCAGGTGTCGCGGCTGCGCTCACCCTGGCGCCCCGGCACGTGCTGGGAGGCGCGCGGTTCGTGCCGCCCAGCGAAAAAGTGAACATCGCGATCGTGGGCGCCGGCGGCCAGGGGCGGGCCAACGTGCGCGCCCTCTTCCAGCAGGCCGATGCCCAGGTCATCGCCGTGTGCGATCCCAACGAACGCGCCAACTACGACGAGTATTATTACAAGGGCGAGGCCGGACGCAGGCCTGTCCGGGCCGAGATCGAAGCGCACTACGCGGCGCGGACGCCCAACTACCGATGCGCCGAATACGAGGATTTCCGCGTCCTGTTCGAACGCGAGCGCGCCATCGATGCCTTGCTCTGCGCGACGCCGGATCATCTGCACGCCCTGGTGTGCATCCGGGCGATGCGGATGGGCAAGCATGTGTATTGCGAAAAGCCGCTCACGCACAGCGTGGCCGAGGCGCGGGCCGTGGCCCGGGTGGCTCGCGAGACCGGCGTGGCCACTCAGATGGGTAACCAGGGCCACTCCGGCGACGGCATTCGGACCACGTGCGAATGGATCTGGGACGGCGCGATCGGACCGGTGCGCGAGGTGCATGGCTGGACGGGCGCCGCGAAGTGGTTCACCCATCGCGGTCTGCCGGCCGACAGGCCGCCCGTGCCGGCGGGGCTGAACTGGGACCTTTGGCTGGGCCCGCGCCAGCCGCGCCCCTACCACCCCACCTACGCCCCGGTGAAATGGCGCAGCTACTGGGAGTTCGGGACATCGATGATCGGCGACATGGCCTGCCACAACCTCGATCCGGCGGTGTGGGCCCTGGACCTGCATGCGCCGGCACATGTCGAGGCCTGCGGGTCCCAGGTGGACCCGGTGACCACGCCGGCCGGCGGGATTTACCGGTTCCAGTTCGGCACCCGCGGCCAGCAGCCGCCCGTCAAAGTGGTCTGGTACGACGGCGGGCTGCGTCCGGAGCGTCCGGCGGATCTCCCCGAGGAGGATGCCATGGGCAGCAACGGCGTTTTGTTCATCGGCGACCGAGGGGTGCTGATGTGCCCCGGTTGGGGAGGGCCGCCCACCCTGCTGCCGGAGGCCAGGATGGACGCATACCGGCGCCCGCCAAAGACGCTCCCGCGATCCAAAGGACACCACCGGGATTGGCTCGATGCGTGCAAGGGCGGCCCGCCCGCCAGCGCGAGTTTCGAGTACGGGGCCCGGATCACCGAGCTGGTGCTGCTGGGGAACGTGGCCATGCGCGCCGGCAAGCGGATCGATTGGGACGGCGCGGCCATGAAAGCCACCAACGCGCCCGAGGCAGATCAGTACCTCCACAGCAGCTATCGTCCGGGATGGGAGCTGGAATCGTGAGCCAGCCGCCAGAGAAGGTATTGGGAGAACCAGATCATCAAGCGCCGCGTGGGGGCACGCGGCCTACATCGCGAGCGTCCGCCTGGTGTAGGCCGGGTCCCCCGACCCGGCGGTTCAGCGCACGATGAATTCGGATTTCAATTCGCCCGACAGCAGCCCGGTTCTTCGGGCGCGCGGGCTGGCCAAGATCTACGGGGAAGGCGAGGCGGCGGTGCGCGCGCTGGCGGGTGTGGACCTGGATCTCTACGCGGGCGAGCTGGTGGTGCTGCTGGGGCCGTCGGGCAGCGGCAAGACCACGCTGCTCAACAGCCTGGGCGGACTGGATGTGCCGACGTCGGGCGAGCTGCGGTATCGGGATTTTGAGCTGACGGGGGCGGATGAGGGGAGGCTCACCCAATACCGGCGCGACTGCGTGGGATTCGTCTTCCAGTTCTACAATTTGATACCCAGCCTGACGGCGCGGGAGAACGTGGCGCTGATCACCGAGATCGCGCGCGATCCGATGCCGCCCGAGACGGCTCTCGAGCTGGTGCGGCTGGGCGCGCGGATGGATCATTTCCCGGCCGAGCTTTCCGGAGGCGAGCAGCAGCGGGTGGCCATCGCGCGGGCGATCGCCAAGCGCCCCGAGATGCTGCTGTGCGACGAGCCGACGGGCGCGCTCGATGTGCGGACGGGCGTGGCGGTGCTCGAGGCGATCGAGCACGTCAACCGCGAGCTGGGGACGCTGACCGTGATCATCACCCACAACGCGGTCATGGCGGACATCGCGGACCGGGTGATCCATCTGTCTGACGGCCGGGTGCACCAGGTCCGGCAGAACCCGCGCCGGGCCCCGGTCCACAGTCTCCACTGGTGATGATCTCGGGTTTGGATCGCAAGCTGCTGCGGGATCTGCGCCGGCTCAAGGGGCAGTCGGTGGCGGTCGCGCTGGTGATGGGCTGCGGTCTGGCGATGATGATCATGGCTCGCAGCCTGATCCACTCGCTCGAGAGCACGCGCTTCGAGTATTACGAATCGCACCGGTTCGCGGATCTGTTCGTTCATCTCGAGCGGGCCCCCCTCGCCGTGGCCGAGCGGGCGGCCCGCATCCCGGGCGTGGCCGCCGTGCAGGCGTCGATCGCAGTCCATGTCACGCTCGATCTGCCGGGGGTCGACGAGCCGGCCAGCGGCCAGCTCCATTCGCTGCCGGATCGGGGCGCGCCGGAGCTCAACCGCCTGTTTCTGCGGGCGGGGCGGTGGCTGGCGCCGGGCAGCCGGGGCGAGGTGCTGGTGGGCGAGGCATTCGCGGCGGCCAACCGGCTCCGGCCCGGCGATCGGCTGGCCATGCTGGTCAACGGGCGGCGCCAGACGTTCCAGATCGCGGGCGTCGTGCTCTCGCCCGAGTTCATCTTCGAATCGCGGCCTGGGGTGCCTTTGCCCGACAGCCGGACTTACGGGACGTTCTGGATGTTCTACGGCGAGCTGGCGGCGGCGTTCGATCTGGACGGGGCGTTCGATTGCCTGGCGCTGGCCTTGGCCCCGGGCGCCGCCGAGCGCCCTGTGATCGACGCCGTCGATCGCCTCCTGATCCCGTTCGGCGGACGGGGCGCCTTCGGCCGGGGCGATCATCCGTCGCACATCCGGGTCACGGACGAGATCCGGGTGCTGCGGATCATGTCGATCGGGTTTCCGCTGGTGTTCCTGAGCGTGGCAGCCTTCATGACCAACGCGGTGCTGACCCGGCTGCTGATCCTGCAGCGCGAGCAGATCGCGGTTCTGAAGGCGTTCGGCTTCACCAACCGGCAGATCGCGATCCACTACCTGAAGTTCGCGCTGGTGATGGTTGCGGGAGGGACGCTGCTGGGCGGTCTTGGCGGCGTGGCCATCGGGCATCGGATCGTGGATGTTTACACGTTGTTCTTCCGGTTTCCGGAGCTGGCATTTCGGCTGGATCGGTCGGCGCTGCTGTGGGCGGTGGGGGTCAGCGCAGCGGCGGCGACGGCGGGCGTGTTCGTGGCGGTCCGGCGAGCCGCGCGGCTTCCGCCGGCGGTGGCGATGCGGCCGGAGCCGCCGGCGGACTACCGGCCCGCATGGCTCGAGCGAACGGGGTTGGGACGGCTTCTGTCGCACACGTTTCGAATCGCCGCCCGCAACCTCGAGCGCCAGCCGATCCAGGCGCTGTTCACCGTGGCGGGGCTGGCGCTGGCGACCGGGATTCTCATCGTGCCCAACGCCTTTCGCCACGGGATCGAGGAAGTCCTCGATTACCAGTGGGACGTGGTCGAGCGTCAGGAGATCGAGATCGGCCTGGTCGAGCCGGCCGAGATCGGGGTGCGGCATCTGCTCCGCCAGCTCCCCGGGGTGACCGCGATCGAGCCGGTTCGAAATGTCTACGTCCGGATGCACCACGGGCATCGGCGCCGGCAGGTGGGGATCCAGGGGCTGCCGGAGGGGGGCGCCCATGTGCGCATGCTCGATGCCGCGTCCCGCCGAATGGAATTGCCGCGCCAGGGGCTGGTGCTGTCGGCGAAGCTCGCGGACGCGCTCGATGCCCGGGTGGGGGGCGAGCTGGTGGTCGAGGCGCTCGATGGGCGACGCCGGATCCGGAGCGTCCCGCTGGCCGGGCTGGCCGAGGATTTCACCGGGGTCACCGCATACATGGAGATCGGGGCGCTGAACCGGCTGCTGGGGGAAGGGGACATGATCAGCGGCGCGACCTTCACCGTGGACGAGTCGCAGCGGGGGGCCTTCCTCCGGGCGCTGAAGGAGATCCCCGCGGTCGGCTGGGTGGCCATCAAGGACTCGCTCCGGGATGCGTTCCGGCGGACAACGGCGGCCAGCATCGGTTTCATTCAGCGGATCTATCTGGTCTTCGCCACCGTGGTGGCGTTCGGCGTGGTCTACAACAACGCGCGGATCTCCCTGGCCGAGCGCGCTCGCGAGCTGGCGACGCTGCGGGTGGTCGGTTTCTCGCGCCGCGAGGTGGGGGCCGTTCTGGTGACAGAGCTGGTGCTGCTGGCGCTGGTGGCGGTGCCGTTGGGATTGCTGCTGGGGGCGGGCTTTGCCTCGGTCATCATCTCCGCCGTCAACACCGAGACGGTGCGCCTGCCGCTGGTGTTGACCGCGCGCAACTATGCATTTGCCGTGCTGGTGGTGACGTTGTCATCGGTGCTCTCGCTGCTGTTTGTCTTGCGGAACTTGAACCGTCTTGATCTGGTGGGGGCCCTGAAAGCGCCCGAATGAACGCGCTCGCGCAACAGAATGCCGCCGCCAGCCGATCGGCTTCCAGCCACCGGCATCGCCGATGGCTGCCGTATGGGGGGGCGATGGCCTTGGCCGCGCTGATTGTCGCGGGGCTCTGGCCGCAGCCGGTCCCGGTCGAGACTGGCCGCGTCGCGGTTGGCAGCCTTCAGTCCTATATCCAGGAGGAGGGCAAAACCCGGATTCAACACCGGTATGTCCTGTCGGCGCCGGTCACCGGCCAGCTGCGCCGGATCCCCTACAAGGCGGGTTTCGATGTCACGGGAGGCAAGACCGTCCTGGCGCAAATCGAGCCGCTGGCGCCGGGCCTGCTTGATGCGCGCAGCCGCACGCAGGCCGAGGCGCGGCGCAACATGGCCGCCGCCAGCCTCGAGAAGGCGCGCGCGGCACTCCAGTTCGCCCGGAGCGAGCGCGAGCGGATCGATCGGCTCTATGCGCAGAAGGCGGTCTCCATCCAGGAGCTCGAACCGGCCCAATGGCGCGAGACGGCGGCCGCCCGCGAGATGGCCGTGGCCGAGAACGCGCTGCGCCAGGCCGAGGCCGAGCTGGCGGAATTTCAGGTCGCACCCGCTGCCCATGCGGACCCGCGGACGATCGAGGTGCTGGCGCCTGCCAGCGGGCGGGTACTGCGTGTGTTCGACGAGAACGCGCGGGTGGTGACGGCGGGGACGCCCCTGGTCGAGGTCGGCGATCCGGCGAATCTGGAGGTTGTGATCGAGGTCCTATCGCGCGATGGGGCGGCGCTGAAGCCGGGCGCAAAGGTGGAGCTCGATCAGTGGGGCGGCCATCCACCGCTCGAAGCCCGGATCCGGCTGGTCGAGCCGGCGGCGTTCACCAAGGTATCGGCTCTGGGCGTCGAGGAGCAGCGCGTCAACGCGATTGCGGACCTGATCACGCCGCCGGAGCTGCGGCCGGGTCTGGGGGACCAGTTCCGCGTCGAGGCCCGCATCCTGGTTTGGGAGACTGATCGCGCCCTCAAGGCTCCTGCGGGCGCCCTGTTCCGGCGGGGGGATCAGTGGATGGCCTTTGTCGTTCAGGATGGCCGCGCTCGCTTGCGGGCGGTCCAAACAGGCCACTCCAACGGGATCGAGACCCAAATCCTCGAGGGATTGCAGGAAGGAGACCCGGTCATCCTTTACCCGAGCGACCGCGTGACCGATGGCCGCCGGGTCCGGGAAATTCGGATCTAGCAGCGTCAAGCTTCCTCGATCACCTTCCATCCGATGGCATCGGCGAGGGCGTAGACGGGCGCTTTGAGGTCCCCGTAGGCGGTGACGCGGTGCCAGCCCCAGTGATCCCACAGGGTGAAAAGCTTCTCGAGGTCGCCCAGGGGTTCGGCGGCCAGCTTGGTCCGGCAGGCCCGGTCGTCGGGCACATTGGCCACGGCCTTGCCCTGATGGAGCAGGATCTCCTTCCGATCCGGCGCGATCTCGAGCGTGGTGGTCAGGTAGCCGACCGGCAGCAGGGATCGGACCGATGCGCCCTGGCGGTCCTCCGAATGAGTCAGGATCTGAAAAGGGTTGGCCTGGCCCCGCGGCCCGAAGGCGCGGTTCGACGCCACGCAGTGCGCGTAGATGATCTGGCGCTTGGAGGTGTCAATGACCGGATCCGAAATGTAGCCGGGCCGGCCCTGGGTCAGCGTGGTGATGGCGACCATCGTGGCTGTGGAGCGGACATCGCATTCGCAGGCGCCCACCAGGCCTTCGTTGAGCAACTCGTGGAATCCAAGGCACGGGTAGGCATGGATATGCCCGCCATAGAAACCGCCCAGGCAATTGATGGTGATGGCATTGGCGTCGTGCTTCCGCAGCACGGCCTTCTGGGCCAGGAACATCGCCGCCGATTGCTCGAGGGTCTCCCGCGAGACCCCCTCGATGCGCTCGGCGGTCTTCTCCCATCGGTCCGCCAGCGCGCGCGCCTGGTCCGGATCCGCTGCTTTCCAGGCCTCGTTGACTTCGGCAAACGGCACGTGCTCGACCGGGATCCCCATGACCGGCGCTGCGGGGCCGGATTCCTGCCCGCGCACGGCGAGGATCCTGGATGCCTTCATGCGCTGCACGCACTCGGCCGTGGGCAGAACCGACAGCGGATCGGCGGTGCACGCCAGGTCGCCTGCCGCCGGGGTGCGCGCAATCCGCACCCGCCGGGTCGCCTCCGCGAAACCGGCTGCATGGCCGCTGCTCTTCACATCCGCGAAGCACTCGACCGCGGCAGCCAGATCCGGGAACCGCGACGATGCCACAAACCCGACGTTGGGCGCCTGCTGGCGCAGAAAACCGGCTGTATACACCAGGAACCCGCCGCTGCCGCCATACTGGAAATCGGCGTAAAGCACCGGCTTGCCCGACTCGGCGATGGTCTGAACCACCCGGTTCCAGCAGTTCATCTGGTAGACCAGGTAGCCGTCAATCCCGCGGTCCTGGTCGTCCGCCAGGATCTTCTTGGCCTGATCCGGGCTATTGGCTTCAACGGGCAGGAACTCGAACCCGGGGAACCGGCCGCGCAGCCTCGAATTGATCCGGTCCATGACGGGCGCAAAATCGAAGCCGGTGTTGGGCCAGTCCGGACGGTTTTGTTTGGTCTCGTGCAGCGAGTAGACGATCCGGATGCGGACTTTGCCATTGGCAGAAAGGGCAGGGGACTCGGCTGCGGCGGCCAATCGAGCGCTCCACTCGGCGGCCATGGCCGCGGAAGCCGTTCCGGCGGCAGCCAGGAACTGCCGGCGGTTCATGGGACAGCATGCGCAACCGGGATAGAATCGATGGGTGTTCATAGGTGGTTCGGCGATTGGCTGACAAATGTAAGGGCCACCCCCCTGGCGCGTCGAGGTAGAAATGGATGCCCAGACCCGCTCCCTCGCCTCTCGCAAGCCTGCCCTGGTTTCCCTCCGCGAGGGACGAGCGGGGGGGCAGAGGGAGGGGGGATCCAAAACCGATCGACCGCCTCTCCCCGTCCCTCCCCTCCACTGCCGCGGAGGGGAGGGAGAAGACAATCGGCTACTGGAGTGCAAGTTACCCGCCAGGCTGTCTGAAAGTGGTTGCCCGCCACGCCGTCGCAGTCTGAAATCGGCGCTGGACGCTGGGCTTGGAACAGTGCTATGGCTGCGTGCGCGCATGAAGCTTGCTGATCTGGTTCGAGAGGCGGGGGTAGTGGGCGCTGGCGGCGGGGGATTTCCCACGCACGTCAAGCTGTCCGCCCACGCCGACACGGTGATCGTCAACGGTGCGGAATGCGAGCCGCTGCTGCACAAGGACGCCGTGCTGATGGAGCGGGCGGCGGATCAGGTGGTGGCGGGCCTGCAGCTGGCCATGGAAGCCGTCGGCGCCCGGACAGGCGTGGTCGGGGTCAAAGCCAAGAAACACGACGCCATCGATGCGATTGAAGCCGCCTCTAAAAGCACATCGATCCGAGTGCATCTCCTGGGCGATTACTACCCGGCTGGAGACGAGTATGACCTGGTCTATTCCGTCACCGGCCGGCTGATCCCGCCGGGCGGCATCCCGATCCAGGTCGGCGTGGTAGTGATGAACGTGGAAACGGCGGCGAACGTGGCAGCCGCCGCCGAGGGGCGGCCGGTGACGCAAAAGGTCCTGACCGTTGCCGGCGCGGTGCGCGAGCCCGCGACGCTGAGCCTGCCGCTGGGCGCTCCGATCCGGGCGGCGATCGAGGCCGCCGGCGGCCTGGCCACCGGCGATCCGGTCCTGTGCATCGGCGGGCTGATGATGGGATCGGTGACGGACGATCTCGAGACGCCGATCGTGAAGACCACCACGGGCATCGTGGTGCTGCCGCGGGATCATCCGGTCATCCAGCGCAAGCTCCAGCCGGGCGAGCGCCAGGCCCAGATCGGCAAGTCCGCTTGCGACCAGTGCCGGTTCTGCACCGAGCTCTGTCCGCGCTACCTGCTGGGCTACGCCATCGAGCCCCATCAGGTGATGCGAAGCCTGGGGTTCACGGCGGCCGGTGAGGATTACTGGAACCTCTATGCGGCGCTTTGCTGCTCGTGCGGGCTCTGCACCCTGTATGCGTGCCCGGAGCAGCTCTTCCCCAAGGAAGCCTGCGACGCGTCCAAGGCAGCCCTGCGGCAGCGGAACCTGAAATGGACAGGCCCGACCGAGGTCCGGGCGCATCCCCTGCGCGACGGCCGCCGGGTGCCGATCCGGCTGCTGACGCAGCGGCTCGGGGTGGCCGATTACGACCGGCCGGCGCCCTATCGGGACGCCGAGATCGGGCTGGATCGAGTCGTGCTGCCTCTGAAGCAGGGGGCCGGGGCGCCCTGCCAGCCGCTGGTCAAGGCGGGCGACCTGGTCGGCTCCGGCCAGCCCCTGGGCGCGATCCCCGACAAGGCGCTCGGCGCGGCGATCCACGCTCCGTTCGCGGGCCGCGTGGCCGCATTGGCCGATCGGGTGGTGCTGGAAAGGATTTCATGAAAGAGAAGTCATTGGGACTCGTCGAACTATCCAGCGTGGCCGCTGGATTCCTTGTGGCCGACACCATGCTCAAGGCGGGCCAGGTCCGGCTGCTGCTGTCGCGGTCGATCTGTTCCGGGAAATACATGGTGGTGGTCGGTGGCGAAACCGCCGCCGTCCAGGCCGCCGTCGAGGCCGGATGCGAGGCGGCCTCGGGCTGTCTGATCGATCATTTCTGCGTGCCCAACGTGCATCCGGAGGTGATGGCCGCCCTGGGGCGTTCGCAGCCGGCGGAGATCAACGGCGCGCTGGGCGTGATCGAGTCGTTCAATGTCTCGGCCCTGCTCCAGGGGGCGGATGCGGCCGCCAAGGCCGCCAGCGTGACCCTGACCGAGATCCGTCTGGCGATGGCGCTGGGCGGCAAGGCGTTCCTGACCATGACCGGCGACATCGGATCGGTCCAAGCCGCCTTGGCGGCCGGCCGCAAGGTGATCGCCGACGCAGGCTCGCTGGTCAACGCCGTCCTGATTCCCCGGCCGCATCCGGACGTGTATCGCGAGGTGGTGTAGAAGGGGCGCGGACGCCCATGCGGGGGAGGTTATCCCCCGCCGCGGCGCCGACCCTCTCGAGCAGAGCGCCCAGGACCTTCAGGGTCAGCTCCGCAGGCGTGATGCCGCCCTTGTCGCCGCCGAGGTTCTCCAGCCGGATCTCGGGCAGCGAGACCTTTGTCTTGAGGATGCTGACCCCCTTGAGCTGCAGCGTCAGCTGGCCGCCCCGAATGACAAACTCCTCGATCGCCAGCTTCCGTGTGAACTCGTCGAGCAGCCTGCTTTGCTCGATATAGGCCGTCACATTGTCGGCGATCCGGTTCAGGTTGTTGCCGCCCAGGCCCGCTTCGCAGAAGATCTGGGGTGCATCGACCTCGACGCTCCGGATGGCGATGGGATCCGACAGCAGGCTGCTGGGTTTCCACCGCAGTCGGATCGAGCCCGATTGAAAGGCGGATGGGCTGCTGAAGCCTTCGAGGTTGCCCACAACGAGGTCCTCGATCCGGCCCTCGCCCGAGAAGGGCGAGATCGAGACGCGGCCGACAGTGATGGGCGCCTGAGCCGCCTTCGAGCCGCCCCGCTCGATGCCTTCCTTCACCGCCCGGTTGATCCCAAAAGCCAGCATCAGAAGTGCCGCCGCGGCCAGCGCCACGCCGAGGCAGGCGAGCCGGATAATCCATCGCCGCATAGATCAGGTCCCCGACGATTGCTGCTCATAGAAAGCGTCCACCTTCGCCGCCACGTCCTTGTAGCCGATATCGACCTCGTAGATCTGCTTGAACTGCTCGATCGCCTGCTCGCGCTGGCCCATCCCCTCGAACACGCAGCCCAGGGCGTAGATCAGCTCCTTGCGCTCGTCGTCGAAGCCGACCTTCTCCTTGATGGCGTTCTGGAGCGTGCGGGCGGCCAGGTCGCTCAAGCCGCGCTTCGAGAAGCAGAGGCCCAGGTGATAGAGCGACGGGATCCGCATGTGCGGGTTGGCCTGGGACTTCTGGAACTCCTGGATGGCCTCGGTGATCCGGCCGGCGCGGTAGCAGAGCTGGCCCATCTCGAATCGGATGGCGAGGTCGTTCGGGTAGCGCTCGACGCGCTGGCGGCACTCGTTGAGCTGGAACTCCTGCCGCTGGGCCTGGATGCGCTGGAGCTGCTCGGCGTGATCCGGCGCCTGCGGATCCAGCGCCGCGAGGGCCTGGTCGATCTTGCGCAGATGGATGTCGACGATCGCCCGGTCCAGGGTCGGATCGTTGCCCATGGTCTGCTTGGCCAGCCGGTCGTAATAGGCCAGCGCACCGTCGAGATCGTTCTTCTGGACGTGGAGCTCCGCCAGCGACCGCAACAGTTTCAGGTTCTGTGGCTCCTGCTCGAGACGCGCCCGGTACTCGCGGATCAAGCTCGATGCGACGTCCTCGGTCTTGACCTCGCGCTGCTCCTGTTCGAGCGCGACCGCCTCCTCCTTGTTCCGGAGAATGTCGCGATAGGATCCTTTGCCCTCGGCCAGGGCGTCGTAGCCCCCTTCCGCCATGGTGCGGCGCGCCGAGAGATCCTTGAGGGCTTGGGCGATCTCGAGGTTGCCGGGATCGGCCCGGAGCAGCTCGCCATACACGGTCTCCGCCCGCGCGATCATCCCCGCGCGCGCCAGCGCCTGCCCCAGCTGCAGCGCCACCCCCGTGTCCTTCGGATTGTTCTTCCGGACGATCTCCCAAGACAACACGGCCGTCTTGGGAAAATCGGCGGCGGTGGCGGCCTCGGCGAGCAGCTTGTGCGCCATCGCGCTGTTGGGATCGCTGTTGAGAATGTGCTCGGCGACCTCCATGGCTTCGACCGGGTTGGAGCGGAGGGCGATCTGGCCCTTGGCCAGGAGAGGGCCCACGCTGGCGCCTTGAAACGCCCGGCGGAAAAAGCCGCGCCCGGCCCCCGCCTTCTTGAATTGGGCCACGCGGAGGGCCTCGCGGCACTCGAAACACCCCGGCTCCTTCTCGAGGACCTTGGTGAAGATCGTCAGGGCATAATCCAGGTTGTCCTTCTTGAGAGCGGTCAAGCCTTTCTCGTAAAGCTCACGCCAGGAAGCCGAAATCTCATTGATGCTCTTTTCCGGCATGCGGCCAGATTACCACGGGTCCCGGGGGCGGATCCATCGAAATTACACTTGCGCGACCGGCCCGAGGTGGTGCAACTTACGTCGGGTTGTGCGCCTATGGTGGAATTGGCAGACACGCTACTTTGAGGTGGTAGTGGGGCAACCCGTGCAGGTTCAAGTCCTGCTAGGCGCACCAATTCGTGGGGGCGTACTGGTTTCGACTGGGTGAAAGCGCTCTCCGCGGCATGTCGAGGATGGTTCGTGGGCCTCGTTAATCATCGGACCGAAACAAACTGCTAACGAAGAATTAGCTCTCGCGGCCTAAGTGCCGTGACGTCCGCGGCCGGACACCGGCTAGGGCCGTGGGCGCATGCAGCCGGTGTAGGGGCCTGCCGCGGTCCAGGGCGGCCGGCGCCGAAAATCTTATACCGGGGACTGGGCGGCCGGGTTCGGGTCAGGACGTGACCGGCGGCCGAATACTCTCTCCTGACTAAACATGTAGTCGCGGCGGGTTCATTTGCTCAGGACGCGGGTTCAACTCCCGCCGCCTCCACCAATCTCATCATGAGGATCCTGGAAGAGCCGTTTCCTTGCGGAGCCTTCGTGCCTTCAGCCAGTAGGTTTTCTGCAGCCCGATGCCTTTGACCCAAATGGAGCCGCGCTTCTCGAAACGGAACTGTTTCCGGAGCCGCTCGTAGGTCTGCCGGCTGACCTGAATGCAGCCGGCTTTGCCGGAGGACTCCATCCGGCTGGCGAGGTTCACGGTGGAGCCCCAGACGTCGTAGTGGTAGGCGTGCTGGCCGATGATGGCGGCCATGGCCGGGCCGGTGTGGATTCCGATGCGCATGGAGATCGGCTCGCCGTGGGGGGTGGTGAACTGGCGGATCGCCTGGCACATCTCGAGCGCCAGGTCGGCTGCCGCATCGGCGTGGTCGGGTCGGTGGGCCGGCACGCCCGCGACGGCGAGGTAGCCGTCCCCCTGGGTGCTGATCTTTTGCACCCCATGACGGCGCGCCAACCGGTCGAATTCGGTGAAGACACGATTGAGCAGCTCGACCACATGTTCCGGCCTCATGGAGGCGGTCCACTTGGTGAAGCCCACCAGATCGGCGAACAGGACGGAGATCTCCTCGAAAGCATCGGCAACGAACCGTTGCTCGGTCTTGAGCCGATCGACGACGAGCGGCGGCAGCAGATCGTTGAGGATCTGATCCACCCGGGCTCGTTCCGCTGCGATGGCTCGGTCCGCCTCCTTGCGCTCCGTGACATTGCGAATCACAGCCGTGCAATAGCAGGTGGCTCCGCTTCGCCAGCGTGCCAGCGACAGCTCGACAGGAACCTCGCTGTGGTCTTTGCGGCACGCCACCACCTCGATGCGCCGCCGAACGAAATCCGGCGCTTCCGGAGACATCGCTCGAAAGAAAGCCTGGCGGTGTCTCTCATGGAATGGCTCCGGCACGATGCAGCAAATGGATCGGCCGACCACTTCCTCCGCCCGATAGCCGAAGATCTCCTCCGCTGCATGGTTCCAAAGAACGATGTTCCCCTGGGCGTCCGATGTCACAATCCCATCTCCGGCGCTTTGGGCGACGGAGCGGAAGCGCTCTTCGCTGGCCTGCAATCGCTGCAGGGTCCGGCTGTTGTGGAACGCGAGGGTGGTCAACTCCGCGAATGCCGACGCCAGGCGCGCGTCCTCCTCGGTGAAATCGCCCGGCTTGTTGGCCAGGCCAAGCCAACCCAGCGCCTTCCCCTCCAGAAGGAGCGGCGCGATCAGCACGTTCTCAATGGCGGTGTGGCGAGGGGACAGCAGGGCAGGTTCATGGCGGCGCCCCGGCCGGTTTTCGCGGACAGCTCGACAGGTCCGGCAGGCTTCCGCGCACAGTCCGCGAACCCACATCGGCGAGAACGGATCCATCTCCGGAGGCAATCCGCCGCGATCGAAGAACAAGGGTTCGCCGTCCTCTCCATCGGCCGATCGCAACGCGAGGAAGCCGGCGCTGGCGCCCACCAGCGACTTGCAGGCGTCGAAGATCGACCGCGCGGCCGGCGCGAACTCGTGGTTCTGGAGGATGGAACGGGTGCCTTGCAGCAGCGCCGAGGCCTCCGAGTGGCGCCGCCGCGTCTCGGCGAGAGATTGCCGCAATGCATCCTCCATCCGCCGATGCTCCGTCACATCGACGCCGAAGGAGATCGTGCCGACGATGCGTCCGTGCTCTCGAAGCTCATTGTTTCGCCAGGCAATGAACCGCTCTTCCCCCGACTTGGTCAGGATGGGGTTCTCGAACGTGCCCGGGATTCCGCCCGCCACCAATCGATGAAACTCGGCCCATACGTGGGGATAGCTGTCTTTGGGCACGAGCACCTCGAACCAATTCCGGCCTTCCAGATCCGAGCGCGCATAGCCGGTGATCTTCTCGGCGGCCTCGTTCAACACCTGGATATTGCCGCGGGTGTCCAGCCGGATGATCATCACATTGGCCGTCTGGATGAGGTTTTCGGCAAAAGCCCGAGCGTGGCGGAGTGCCTGCTCGGTCTGCCTGCGCTCGATCGTCTCGCTCAATACCAGCGCCAAATCCTGAATCAGATCCCGCTCTTCTTTCAGGAACGGCCCTTCGTCGGCCGGGGGCCGCTCCTCCAAGTAGAACACCTCGATTGTGCCTTGGGGTTGGCCTGCGATGACCAGGTCGGCGGCCTGCCGCCACGGCGTCTCGCGGAAATGGGGAGACACAAAGGTCTGCTCCTGCCAGCGCACCCGGCAACAAGCCGCCTCGGGGTGTTGCCAGCCGGCCGGCGCCACGCCCGTCACCTCGCGAAGTAGCTCCGCGACATCAGCGTGCCGCCGGATCGCCATGGCCACCTGATACGTGCAGGCCAGTTCCTTGACCCGCCTGCCCAGGTGCCGCGGCGCCGGCTCCGATGTCGGAGAAGAGCCGTCCAAGCTCATATGCGGGAACGTCACATCGATGCTGGCGACGCACAAACGTTTTTTCGAGGGCCAGCCTGGATTTCGCTCAGGGATGGAGTATTGTTGCTGCATGAAACCGGCTATCGGAGCAGTCGGTGGACGTGTTTCCTGCATCGGAGGGGCGGTTTGTTGCCTTCCATTCAAGCCAGCCATGAAAAGAACATCGAGTCCTTCAAGGTCAAGCGCCTTCGCGTTCATCGACCTGTTGGTGCTGCTTGCCATTATCGCGATACTGGCGGCGATCCTGTTGCCCTCGCTGGCCCGGGCCAAGGCCAAGGCCCAGCGCATTCAATGCGTCAACAACCTGAAGCAGGTCGGGCTGGCGTTTCGGATCTGGTCCGTCGATCACGGCGACAAGTATCCGATGGGCCATTCAACCCGCGGAACGATGGAATGGGTGGATGGCGGCAACGCGTTCCGCCATTTCCAGGCGCTATCGAACGAGCTGGCTTCGACGAAGATCCTCGCCTGCCCGGCGGACACCCGGCCGCCGGCGTCCGGATTCGCCGGGCTGCACAACCACAACCTGAGCTATTTCGTCGGCCTGGATGCGGACGAAACCAGGCCGCAGATGCTGCTGGCCGGGGACCGGAACATCACGAACAACCTCGCACCCGTCCGCTCCGTCCTGATGCTCCCGCCGGAAAGCCCCGCCGGCTGGACGGCAGCCATCCATATCGGTCAGGGCAACGTCGGGCTTTCGGACGGCAGCGTCCAACAGTTCTCCACGCCCCGGCTGCGCGATATGCTCAAGAACACGGGCGATCCCACCAACCGGATTGCGCTGCCGGATTAACGGCGAATGCAATGGGGTCACATCTAAATATTTGACAAATGGATTCTGGCTGATTTGCGGCAAGGCATCGAGCAGACAAGGGGTCGGACAAGGGGTCGGTCATGACTTTTGAAACAAGCGGCGGTTTTCCGCACTCTGCCCCCGTGCCACGCAAACTCCGCGTCCAATATCCTGGCGCCATTTGCCGCCTGATCGGAAGCCGAGCTGGGCCGCCGGCGCAAAGGGGCCCCGAAGAAAGTGGAGATCGCCAGCCCGTTGCGCGCGGACACGAGGATGACGTTGAAGTGGATCGCCCAGCGTCTTGCGATGGGAACCTGGACCCACGTTTCCAACTGCTTGGTGCAGAAGCGCAAGTGTCAATAGTCATGACACAAAGACCGTTGTTGAACAGCGGTTTAGAAATTTGCTGCAAAACTAAAGTGCAATTCTAGGCCATGATGGCATGCTGAAGCCCATGTTTGATCGATGGTATGCGGCGGAGTTGACGGCGAGTCTGGGGCGCCCCTACGTCCAGTTGATTTTCGGGGCGCGCCAGACGGGCAAGACGACCCTGCTCAATGCACTGTTGCCACCGGAGACGCTGCGGGTGGATTTGGCGAATCCGGAGCAACGGTCGCGGCATCTGGCTGACCCTGGGCATTTCCTGAAGCTGTGTCGTGACCTGCCTGCGGATCGGGAGGGGCGGTTCGTGTTTGTGGACGAGGCGCAAGCGGTGCCCACCGTGTTCGATGCGGTGCAGCATCTCTACGACAAGGACAAGAGGCGCTGGCGTTTCGTGCTGTGCGGCAGTTCGGCGCGGAAGCTGCGGAAAACTGGAGCGAACTTGCTTCCGGGCCGCTGCTTCTACCATCGGCTTTACCCGTTGACGATGGCCGAGCACCCGCCCGAGCCGAAGCGGATTGACTACGCCACCTCGCCCCTGCCGCTGGAATGGACGCCGGGGGCGGTGCCGACGAATCCCTTTCCGGTCTGGGGTCTGGATGAGCGGCTGGCTTACGGGGCGTTGCCTGGTGTGGTGGCTGCGGAAGAAACGGATCGGGCGCGGATCCTCACCGGCTTTACACTGGTGCATTTGGAGGAGGAAATCCGCCGGGAAGCGCTGGTGAAGGACTGGGGCGCGTTTGTGCGGTTCCTGGAACTGGCCGCGTCGGAGTCGGGGCAAATCCTCAACTACGCTGGAATCGCCCAGGAGACGGGGCTTTCCCAGCCGACCGTCAAATCGCACTACCAGTTGTTGGAGGACATGTTCATCGGCTTCCGCGTGCCGGCGTATTCGGGGAGCCAACGCAAGAACCTGCTTTCGACGCCGAGGTTCCTGTTCTTCGACATGGGGGTGCGACACGCGGCGGCGGGGCTGCGGGCGGCGCGGGAAATCGTGCAGGTCAATCCAGGCGAGTTCTTCGAGCAATGGGTGGGGATCGAGTTATGGAAGCGAGTGCAATACCTCGGCGAAAGCCGGTTGCATTACCTGCGAACTCGCGACGGGATGGAGGTTGATTACATCGTCGAGCATCGCGGCACGCTCACGCCCGTTGAAGTGAAGTGGAGCGAGAAGCCAACTCTCCAGGATGCGCGGCACTTGCTGACCTTCCTCGAAGAGCACCCGAAACGGGCCAAGCACGGCTACATCGTGTGCCGCTGTTCGGCTCCGTTGCGTCTGCACGATCAGATCACGGCGCTGCCGTGGTTCTGCCTCTGAACACCTGTCCGCAGACGACGCAGAGAAGGGATGCAATGGGGTCGCATCTAAATAATTGACAAATGGACTCTTTCGGGTTCGCCACGGGGCATCCGGGAGGACAAGAGCGCGGAGGGAGGAAAGAGAAATGTAAAATATTTAGATGTGACCCCATTGGCTTTGCCTGGTATCTGGCTCACGGCCAGCGCAGGCGGTAGAAACGCGTCTCGGCGGAGGTTGGGATCGGAAGATAGAACTGGCCCGGCCGCCCCTGGCAGGGGCTGTCGACCGGTGCCCAGGGCGCCGGCGCGTCCAGGCGCGGCGTTTCCTCCAGGGTCCAGCCGGGGCATAGCGGCCAGGAAATCTCGAGCGAGCCGCCGGCGCGCTCGAGGATCAGCGCGGGCCGCTGGCCGGACCCGGGCTTGCAGGCGCCAGCGCTGCCTGCTTGCGCGATCGCGGCGATCTCCTCGGCGGTCAGCGCGCGATGGAACAGCATGACTTCGTCCAGCGCGCCCAGAAAAGGCAGGTCGTTGGCCGCCGAGGCGCGTCCCAGGCAGAGCGGTGCGAGGTTGCCGCTCATCCACGCCGGCTGGGAGCCGCCTTGCTCGACGCCGTTCACGTACAGCTTCATCGTGCTGCCGTCGAACGTGCCGGCCACATGGGTCCAACTGTTTATGGGTATGGGCTCATCGCTGTCGACAACCACCGGGACGGTGTTCCAGATCACAAACCGCACCCGCCTGTTGCCGAACGGATTGAACTCGAGCCCGTAGCCGCCGGTGACGCGGTAGCCGCCCTTTTCGAGGATCCGATTGGCGTCGTAGGTTGTGGGATAGATCCAGACAGCGATGGTCAACGCGGACGGCAGCAGGCTCGGATGATGCGGGATCACCACGCCGCTGCGGCCATCGAACTGGAAGGCCGCCGCCACTTTGCCCGGTGCGAACGACGTGCCGGCTCCGGTGCTGCCGTGGTTTTCGCCGATCAGGTCGAGGGCATGCTGGTCGGCCGGCCACCAGCTGGCCAGGTCCTCCGGCGGCGGCTGGCATGGGGGCCGGCTCAGCGGATCGAGCGGATTGGCGCCGGCCTGGATTTCCTCGCCATCGGGCGCCCCGTCGCCGTCGGTGTCGGGATGGCGCGGGTTGAGCCCGCGCCAGGACTCATCGAAGCTGGCAACGCCGTCGCGGTCGTCGTCCGCCATCGCGTCGGCGGCCAGGCTGGGATCGAGCCCGTGGGCCAGCTCGAACTCGTCGCTCATGCCGTCGCGATCCGAGTCGGCCAGCACGGTGAAAGAGCTGGTCGCGGTGGCGAGCTCGCCGTCGGTGTCGCGCACGGCGAGCTCGGCAGCGTATTGGCCGGGCGAGCGCGCGGGCAACAGCACCATGGACTGGCCGCCGGCGTAGCGGCCATTGATCGCCCAGGTGAAGGTGAGGGGCAAGCCCTCGGGATCATAGCCGTGGCCCCGCAGCGGGATGGGCTGTCCCTCGAGGAATCGGCTGCCGGCAGTGGGCGCCTCGATCGCCGCCACCGGCGGCTTGCCCGCCACCGTGAAGACCCGGTCGCTGTCGTCCGCGCCCGAATGGAATCCATCCTCGGCGGTGACGCGGATGATCGCCTCGCGTCCGCCGGCCATGCGGTCGGTGTTCCATTGCAGGGCTTCGCCGCGCAGGCCTGTGGCCAGGACCATCCAGCGGCCGCCGCCCGGCGAATTGCTGACGCTGAAACGCAGGCGGTCGCCGTCCGCGTCGCCGGCGGACCAGCGGATGAGCATCGGCTCGTCGGAGCCGAACGACTCGCCGCCGTTGGGGGCGAGCACCTGGACTTGGGGAGCGTTGGCCGAGCGCTGCAACTGCCAGAGGAGCCGGCGCCCGCGCCAGAGCTCGACCCAGACGGCGCGCGGATCGAGCGGCACCACGGCGTCGAACGCCAGCATGTCCGAGGCATCGAGCGGCTGGCGCGATTCCTGGTGCAGCGCGCGGACGGGGAAGCGGTGTTCGAGAAGGGCAGCTCGCTCGTCGCGCAGGCGCAGGAACCAGGCGCTTTCGGGATCCGGCTCGGAGAAATCGTCCGTCCAGGCCGTGTCGCTGGCCACCGAGAGGAGGGTATCGCCCTGCAACAAGCCCCAGACGCGGAACCCGATCTGGCCGAGGCCCGCCTGGCCTGCCGCCGATTTGGCGCTGCTGCCGGAGCGGAGCTTGTTGAAAACGGCCAGATAGTTGACGGATTTGAAGAAGTGGTCGTCGGGATTGGTGGAGGCGTCCATGATATCGGTGAGGCCGGCCGCATTCACCTGGCGGTAGAACACGTAGGCTTGCCAGGCCGGCACGTCGCGGTCGCTCTGGGGTATCCATGGCCAATAGAGATCCTTCAGACCGGCGATGTTGTGGCCCAGCTCGTGGGCCATGGTCTGGTCGTGGCGCACGCGGGCCCAGGAGAGCACGCCACCGTCGGAGCCGCCCGGCCCATACATGAAAAACTCGCCGTTCTGCGGGTGGAACCGATCCGGGAACCAGAGCGAACCATAGGCCGCAGCGTCGCCCGCGAATGCAAAGTCATTGAACCGCTTGCGCGCGTCCTCCAAGGGGCCGAAGAGCATGGTGTTGGCGTGGCGCCAGAGCCGCACCACGGGCGATTCGCCCTCGCCGTCGACGAAGCAGTTGTCGCTGTTCTGATCCTGGAACTGGCGGAAGGTCTGGCCGGGGAGGTAGCCGGCCAGGTCCGTGGACCACTGGGTGCCGTTCCAATATTCGCCGATGTAATGCGCGAGGTCATCGGCGTCGATCTGGCCGTTGTGATTGTCGTCAAAAGGGACGAAATACTTGCGCTCATCGCCGGGATGCGCCCCCCCGCGGAACACGCCAAACGATCCGGCCGGCGGCAGATTGAACAGGTTCGTGCTGGCCAGGCGGCCGCCGATGAGCCCGTTGGTCTGGCAGGTGGGGCGGGACAGATCGACCACTTGCGCATGGTCGGCCCGCCAGATGCCGCTGGGATGCGTGTCCTTGAAGGTCCACTCGTAGCCGGTGCCCTGGCAATAGCTGCTGCCGCTGGTCATGGCTGCAGTGCCGTCGCAGAAGAGCAGCGGCCCGCCGAACGTCACCTTCAGGCCCATGTTCCGCGGATCCCAATACTCGCACCAGCCGTCGCGGATGGGGTAGGCGCGCACGACGGTCGACAGCTGGGCGAAGGCGTCCTGCACATGCTGCTCGCCGAGCAGCGGCGAGAACACCGGCGCCTCGGCGCCCAGGATGTAGAGCCGGATCGGGCGGGTCTCTTCGAAGGAGAACACCGGGCTGGCGCACGGTGGGGCGAGCGGCGGGCCGATCGGATCCAGGCCCAGGCAAGGCTGGAACCGGAGCGCGTAGTCGCCGGCGGCGTCCACTTGGTCGCCCCGGATCCAGAAATGAATGCCCGCCATTTGGGACGGCGATTGGAACGAGCTGACATACGGGCTGTGGAGGGTCCCCCAAACCGTGTCCACCAGATGGTCTGCGCCCTCGATCCGCCGATACAACGACAGCTCGACGGCGTCCACGTAGCTGGGCTCGCCCAGGGCGGTGCGCACGTCGAGCTGGATCCGCACGATGGTGAATTTGCCGGCCACCAGCGGGCTGTCGGCGTCGCAGGCGCTGTTCTGCATGATCCCGCGCTGGGTGAGGTGGAACTGTGTGAGGGCGACCGTGGCCGGCGCGCCGTAGTGCAGCAGCAGGGCTTGGGAGCCAATGGTCTGGCTGCCGTCCCAGGCCACCGCGGCCACCGGGTTGGCGCCCGGCTGCAGAGTGAGCCTGCAGTTCCATTCATAATAGACATTGCCGTCGCCGGCGGCTGAGCGAGGGGTTAGCTGAGCCGGCGCGCCGTTGGCTGTGACGTGGCTGACGAGGCCGGAGGAGTTGGTCGCCACGCCGCGCAGGAGGATCGCGCTGCTGTTGACGAACTGGTTGTTCGTGTGCGAGGTGATGTGCACTTGCGCGCCGAAGTTCTGGCAGGCGGCGCCCGAGAACTGGAAGGCCAGATCGTCGATCGCCTCGGGCGCCGGGCTCTGGCCGTAGTCGATTGTCAGCACCCGCGCGCAGCCCCCGGGATCGAGCAGTTGCACGGCGGTGAGGAACTGCGGGTTGGGCAGGACGACGCGCTGCGTCACGACGCCGGAGGGGCCGTGCAGCCGCACGGTGGCCCCCGTGACCGAGCCGCAGTCGCCGACACAGCCGAGCTGCACGCCCACCCCGGAGACCGGCTGCGCAAACTGAATCACGAGCGGCACGCCCGAGCTCGAAGACACCTCGGGATCAAAGGCGGTGTTCACCAGCACATTCGGCGAGGATCGTGCCTGCGGATAGGCCGCAATCTGCGGGCACGCCCGGTACCCTTGCCCGGGCACATAATCGTTGATGAACCTGACGCCCTGCTCGGCAAACTGGCTGCTGACTTGGGTGCCATCGGGGAGATGGTCGAACCGGATCCAAGTCGGCGCCGTCGCAGCGTCGGCGGGGACGCCTCCCAAACATCCAGCCAGGAGCAGGGAGCGTGGAATCGATCGAGCCATAGAAAACATAAATGTGCGGTCTTGGCGGTGCGTTCGGCGAACGCCTTATCATAACGCCAATCCGAAGGACAATCAAGGCGATCGGCAGGGGCATCGACGGACGGGGTGCAGGGTGCAGGACAGGGCTCTTCGGCCGTTGCTGCATCTATTGAATCGAGCAGACAACACCTCCACTCGCCTGCCATCCCCGGACTGGCGGCGCAGCGATTTCCGGCCTTGCGCCGGGCCTGCCTGCCGCTACTATGTCCGCCGCCAGGCGGGCGCCGGTCATGCCATCGGCCCGCACTGGCCCATCACGGACTCATGAACGTATCGATCATATTAGGCCATCCCAATCCGGCCAGCTTCAACCACGCGATTGCCGGGGCGGCGCGCCGGGCCCTCGAGGTGCTGGGGCACGCGGTTCATTTCCACGATCTGTGTGCCGAGCAGTTCGATCCGGTCCTGCCGCTGCGGGAGCTGGACCGGGATCCGGCGCTTCCGGCTGAGATCGAGGCGCACTGCCAGGAGATCGGCGCTGCGGACGGCATCGTCATCGTGCATCCCAACTGGTGGAGCCAGCCGCCGGCGATTCTGCGGGGTTGGACCGACCGGGTGTTGCGCGCCGGGCGCGCCTACCGGTTTGTCTCGGACGGCGAGGGCGGAGGCCGATCGGAGGGGCTTCTGAAGGCGCGGGTGGGCGTCGTGTTCAACACCGCCAACACGCCCCAGGAGAAGGAGGAGGAGTTCTTTGGCGATCCTCTCGAGATCCTGTGGCGCAAGGTCGTGTTCGGCCTGTGCGGCGTGCCCACCGTCGTTCGCCGAAACTTCAGCCCGGTCATTGTCAGCACGCCCGCGCAGCGGCAGCGGTGGCTCGAGGAGGTCGATTCGATCGTGCGCCGGCATTTTCCGTCCGCGTGACATGAGCAGGGGCAAGGCAGGGAAGAAGCCGGCGGGGGGCCGTGGGCCGGGGGGCGATGATGTCCCGGATGCCGGCCCGAAGCCGCCGGTCGATGGCGGATCGGCCGGGGATCCGCCCCAGGATCCAACGAGCGGGGGGGAGGTCGTGGCCGAGGCCGTCCCGGGCCATCCGGTCGCGGTCCATCGGCCGTTCGATCCTCAGAAGATCGAGTTGCCTTTGCATCGGCGGGTGGATCGGAGCTTCCTGGATTACGCATCGTATGTGATTCGGGACCGGGCGATCCCGCATCTGGACGACGGGCTCAAGCCGGTGCAGCGGCGCATCTTGTGGTCGCTGCGGCAGATGGACGACGGGAAGTTCATCAAGGTGGCCAACGTGGTGGGCCACTGCATGCAATACCATCCGCACGGGGATGCCTCGATCGGGGATGCGCTGGTGGGCCTGGTGAACAAGCGTTATCTGATCGAAGGCCAGGGCAACTTTGGGAACCTGCATACGGGGGATGAAGCGGCGGCTCCGCGCTACATCGAGTGCAGGCTGACGGATCTGGCCCGGCGCGAGCTCTTCCACGACCATCTCACCGAGAAGGCGCCGACCTACGACGGGCGCGGCCAGGAGCCGGTGACGCTGCCCTGCAAGCTGCCGCTGCTGCTGATGCTGGGGGCCGAGGGGATTGCGGTCGGGCTGGCCGCCCGGATCCTGCCCCACAATTTCCCCGAGCTTCTCCAGGCCCAGATCGCCATCCTCGGCGGCCAGCCGTTCAAGGTCCTGCCCGATTTCCCCTCCGGCGGACTCATGGACGCCCGGGAATATGCCGACGGCCGCGGCAGCATCAAGGTGCGCGCCCGGATCAAGGCCAAGGACGACCAGACCGTCCTCATCACCGAGATCCCGCCCACGACGACCACCGAAGCCCTGCTGGCATCCATCGAGGAGGCCGTCCGCAAAGGCAAGCTCAAGGTCAAGAGCATCCAGGATTACACCTCCGAAGCGGTCGAGATCGAGATCAAGGCTCCCCCGGGCGCGAGCGCGGAGCAGCTGATCGATGCGCTCTACGCCTTCACCGATTGCGAGACGACCATCGCCAGCCGGATCATCGTGATCCGCGGCGGGCGTCCGGTCGAGATGTCGGTCTCCGAGGTGCTGCGCGAGAATACCGAGCAGCTGGTGCGGCGGCTGAAGAGCGAGCTCGAGCTTCGCCAGCGCCAGCTCGAAGACCAGCTCCATTTTCTCTCCCTGGTCCGGATCTTCATCGAGCGCCGGATCTACCAGCGCATCGAGTCGTGCAAGACGCTCGAGGCGATCTTCGCGGCCGTCCATGCCGGTTTCCGGCCGCTGCGCGCGAAGCTGCGGCGCCCGCTGGCCGACGCGGAGATCGAGCCGCTCCTGGCGATCCGGATCCGGCGGATCTCGCAGTTCGATCTGGACCGTCATCGGGAGGAGATGGAGGCCCTGGAGAAAGAGCTGGGGGAGGTCCGGCGGAATCTGAAGTCGCTGACCCGCTATGCGATCCGGCATCTGGAGGAGCTGATCGAGCGCTACGGTCCGGAGTATCCCCGCCGGACGAAATCCAGCCGCTACGACGAGGTCGAGGCCCGCGAGGCGGCGTTCAAGTCCTTCAAAGTCGCCTACGATCGCGACAAGGGCTATCTGGGCCACAAGGTCGGCGGGGACGAGTTCCGCCTGGACTGCTCGGCCTTCGACAAGCTGCTGCTCGTGTTTCGGGACGGCCATTACCAGGTGATCGATCTTCCGGAGAGGCTTTTTGTGGGGTCGGATCTTGTCTGGTGCGGCCCGCCCGATCGGGACCGTGTGATGACGATGGCCTACGCGGATCGGGACGCGGCCTGGCTGAAGCGGTTCACGATTGGCGGCGCCATCCTGCACAAGATCTACCACTGCGCGCCGCCCAAATCGAAGGTGCTGTTCTTCGCGCCCGACACGCCGGAGCAGCTCTACATCAAATATAAGCCCGCCCCGTACCAGCGGATCCACCAGCAGACCTGCCGCCCGGCCGAGGTGGCGGTCAAGGGCGTCAAAGCCCGGGGCAAACAGATCTCGATCAAGGACGTCGCCTCCGTCCATAGCCAGCCTCCGCGCAGCTGGGATCCCGATGCGCCCGTGTCGCGGCTGTCGCTGGCCTGAGCCAAGCTCGACGAGCGCGGCGGCCCCGGTGCGCCTTTCGAGCAGCCCCGGGGGCCCGGATCCTCAAATCCGATTCGACTCGAGGTCGAGCTGGGCTATATTGATCGCATCTCATCTATGGATACGAAGAAACCATCCAGTCGGCGGCCGCTGGCGTTGGCGGCTCTCTTTTTCATCGGTTGCCACGGCGTTGCGCAGGAGGTGGAACCGATTCCGGTCCCGCCGCCGCCGGCTCGGCCGATCGTTCGGCCCGCCCCGGCTCCGCGGCCTTTCGGGGGCGCGCTGACCAGCCGTCCCGCCGATGTCCTGACGGCCCGGTTCCAGGCGGCGATTCTCGAGGTCGAGGCGGGCGCGGACCGGCTGCCGCAGATCGAGAACCTGACCCGCTCGAAGCGCGTGCAGTCAGCCCAGGATCTGCAGCTGGCCCTTTCCGGCCAGGGCCCAACCCGGGTCCTTTACAGCTTCGACCAGCCCGTCAACGTGTATTCCGAGTCGATCCACCTCGGCTCGAGCGAGCCGGTGGTGATCAGCACGCGGATCACCGGTCCCGGGCCTGCGATCAACTCGATTCAATACCAGGATGTGGGGATCGTCATCCGGCTGACCGCCCAACCCCCACCGCGCGACGCCGAGCGCAGAGGCCCGGACGTCACGCTGGCGATCGAGCTGTCCGCTTTAGCGCCGAGCCATGTCGAAATTGCGCCGGGCCGCAAGGCCGTCGCGACGCGCAAGATGTCGCTGGACCATACGGAAACGCTCGCCCTGGGCCAGCCGCGGGCGATGCTGCTGGTCCACTCGGCGTCCACGGATTCACAGACCCCGCCGACAACCTACGTGGTGTGGTACTTGTTCGCGCAGCCTGCGACACCGTGAGAACCTCATCGGGCAGGGCTCGCGAGGAGGCATCCAGCTGCAAGCTGCGGATTTTGCCCGCAGAATGACGCGGGAATGTTGATCTTCTTAGGGTCTGTGCAAAAATTACTTCCGAATTTCCGCTGGGCAAGGGGCGCGTTGGGGGCCTATTGTGCCCTTCTGCCGATGGGCGGATGGCCCATCGACAGGGCGCAGGAAGTCATAAGTCCGTAGTGCCGGGGCAGGGGAGCCTGCAGAATCGCGCAGGCGGCGTGCCCTGGCGCGGCGAGAGGGGTGGCGCTGCGCACAAACGAGATCGGCTGAATTATGCTGGACGACATATTGGCGCGGGTGAATGAGGTTTCGGACAAGCTGGCGCATTTGCGGAGGTTTCTTTGACGTCGCAACCGTGCAGAAGCGTCTGGGCGAGCTGGAGGCCCTGATGGCCGGGGAGAGCTTCTGGGCCCAGCGCGACCAGGCGCAGAAGATCATCGACGAATCCACCAGCCTTCGGCGCAAGATCGATCCGCTCCTCAAAGCCGAGCATCAGAACGAGGATCTCCGCGCCCTGCTCGATCTGGCTCGAGCCGAGGGCGAGGCGGCGCAGGAGGGACTGAGGCCGGAGCTCGAGGCGGAGATTGACCGGTTCGCGGGCGAGCTCGATGCGCTCGAGCTGAAGGTGTTCCTAAATGGGCCCCACGATGCCAACAACTGCATCCTCAGCATCAATGCCGGTGCCGGGGGAACGGAATCGTGCGACTGGGCGAACATGCTGCTGCGGATGTATCAGCGCTGGGCTGAGTCGCGCGGCTGGCAGGTCGAGGTGACGGATGCGCTGGCGGGGGAGGTGGCCGGGATCAAGAGCGCCACGCTGCTGCTGGCGGGCGAGTTCGCCTACGGGTATGCCAAGGCCGAGCGTGGCGTCCATCGGCTGGTGCGGATCTCGCCGTTCGACTCCAACAAGCGGCGGCACACGAGCTTTGCGAGCGTGGACGCGATCGCCGAGCTGAGCGCCGGCGAGGAGATCCAGCTGCCGCCTTCAGAGCTGGAGATGGATACGTTCCGGTCGGGAGGCAAAGGCGGCCAGAACGTGAACAAGGTGGAGACGGCGGTCCGGATCAAGCACATCCCGACGGGGCTGGTGGTGGCGTGCCAGAGCCAGCGTTCGCAGCATCAGAACCGGGCCACTGCATTGCGGATCCTCCTGGCCAAGCTCAACGCGCTGCGCGAGGACGAACAGCGCCAGGAGATGGAGAAGTTCTATGGCGAGAAGGGCAGCATCTCGTGGGGCAACCAGATCCGAAGCTACGTGCTCCAGCCCTATCGCATGGTCAAGGACCTCCGGACCGGCGTCCAGACCAGCAATATCCAGGCCGTCCTCGACGGCGAGCTGGATCCATTCGTGCACGGCTGGCTGCGCGCCGGGTGCCCGGCCAAACGCATGGCCGGCACCCGCGACGACGAGGGCGAGGAATAGGAGCCGCTCCTGCCTTTCGTCCCAGCAGGACGACGCCCTGGCTCGGCCGGCACGGCCGGGCGCAGGAAAGCAACCGAGACGGTTCCGGGGTATTAACGCCGATTCAGTTCGGCGGCCATGACAGGCGCGACGATGGCTGATGCGGTTCCAGGCAAGCTCGATCCGGGCGGGGGCGGGCCCGAGCTCCTGTCCCCGGCGGGCGATTGGGCGTGCGCTCGGGCCGCGGTCGAGAACGGCGCCGACGCGATCTATTTCGGGCTCGAGCGGTTCAACGCGCGGATGCGGGCGGACAACTTCACCCTCGAGGATCTGCCGCGGCTCATGGCGTGGCTGCACGAGCGAGGCGTCAAAGGCTATCTCACCTTCAACATCCTGGTGTTTACGGACGAATGGGCCCAGGCCGAGCGGGAGCTGCGGGCGATCGTCGCCGCCGGCGCCGACGCCGCCATCGTCCAGGACGTCGGCATCTGCCGTCTGATCCGAAGCATCTCGCCGGATTTTCCGATCCATGCGTCGACGCAGATGACGATTTCCAGCGCGGCGGGTGTGGAGTTCGCGCGCCAGCTGGGCTGCTCGATGGTGGCTCTGGCTCGGGAATGTTCGATCGCGGAGATCGCTCGAATCCGCGCGGCCGCATTGCCCGGGGCGGCGGATCGGCGGCCGGCGCTCGAGGTGTTCGTGCACGGGGCGCTCTGCGTGGCCTATTCCGGCCAGTGCCTGACGAGCGAGTCCCTGGGCGGCCGATCTGCCAACCGCGGCGTGTGCGCCCAGGCATGCCGCCTGCCCTACGAGCTGGTTCGGGATGGCCAGCGGGTGGACTTGGGCGATCGCCGCTACCTCTTAAGCCCGCAGGATCTGGCCGGGCTCGAGCTGCTGCCCGATCTGATCCGGGCCGGGGCCCAAACCCTGAAGATCGAGGGACGCCTGAAATCTGCCGAGTATGTCGCCAACATCACCCGGGTCTACCGCCAGGCAATCGACCGGCTGATGGCGTCGCTCGCTCGCGAGCCGTCCTCGGCTCTCGATGCCGATCCGTCTCGGGCGTCCGTGCCCGAATGGACTGTGTCGTCGAGCGATCGGTATGCGATCGAGATGGCCTTTTCGCGCGGGCTGCACACGGGCTGGCTCCGCGGCGTCAACCACCGCGAGCTGGTCCACGGGCGTTTTGGCAAGAAGCGGGGCGTGTATCTCGGTGAGGTGATACAGGTGCGAGGCGGGCGGGTCGCCGTGCGTCTTCTAGGCCCGCTGAAGCCCGGGGACGGCGTGGTGTTCGACGGCGGGAGGCCGGACCAGCCCGAGGAAGGCGGCCGGGTGTATGAGGTGAACATGCGCGGCCAGGACGCCTGGCTGGCGTTCGGCAGGGGCGATCTGGACCTGCGCAGGGTCCAGGCCGGCGATCGCCTCTGGAAGACCAGCGATCCCGAGCTCGAACGGCATCTGCAGCGGACCTTTCAGCATGAGGCGCCCCGGTTCACACGGCCGCTCGACATCGAGGTCGAAGGAGCCGCGGGCGAGCCGCTTCTGCTGCGTGCCAGGGACGGGGCCCGGCCGGTCGTGGAGACGCCCTCGGCGCTCCCGCTGACGCCGGCTGACCAGCATCCCCTGGATGAGCAGCGGCTGGCCGCCCATCTGGGGCGCCTGGGCGGGACGCCGTTCCGGTTGCGCCGGCTGTCCAACCGGCTCGAAGGCCGCGTGATCCTGCCTGTCAGCGAGCTCAACCGGCTCCGACGCGAGATGGTCAGCCGCCTTCTGGAACAGCGGAGAGCCACCCCTCGATGGACCCTGAGAGCCGCCCCGGTCGATCTCCCCGCGAACGATCCCTCGGCCCTCAGCCGTCCTCTCCCCCGCGCATCGCAGGGGAGAGGACAGGCAAAGGAGGCGTTCTGCGGTTCAGGGCTTTCCATGTCCGAGCCCGGTTCCTCGGCGGGCTCGGACCCGGCCGCGGGCGAGCCCGAGATCGTTCCGCTGGTCCGGACGATGCCGCAGCTCGAGGCCTCCATCGAGTCGGGGGCCGCAACGGTGTATTGCGAGCTTGACGATCTCCGGCAGTTCGCGCGAGCGGTTCGTCAAGCGCGGGCCGCCGCGGACGCCCGGGGCCGCCCCATCGAGATCTGGCTGGTCCCGCCTCGGATCACCAAGCCGGACGAGGAGGGGATGCTGCGCCCGATCAGGGACGCCGGAGCCGATGGCGTGCTGGTGCGCAATTACGATCAGCTCGCCGGTTTCGCAGGCATGCGCCGGCGGGGCGATTTCTCGCTCAACGTCGCCAACCCGTCGAGCGCCGAGCACTTCATCCGGCGCTGCGGGCTCGAGCGGGTGGCCGCCGCCTACGATCTGAACGGTTCGCAGCTCGAGGATTTGCTGCGCGCGGCTCCGCCGGCATGGTTCGAGATCACCATCCACCAGCACATGCCGATGTTCCACATGGACCACTGCGTGTTTTGCGCGTTCATGTCCGCGGGCGCCGATCATCAGACCTGCGGACGGCTGTGCGAAAAGCACGAGGTCCGGCTCCGCGACCGCGTCGGGATCGAGCACCCGGTGCGGGCGGATGCGGGGTGCCGCAACACGGTGTTCAACGGCGTCGCGCAGACCGGTGCGGAGTGGGCGTGCCGCCTGGCCGCCCTCGGCGCCCGGGTGTTCCGCGTGGAGTTTGTCGGCGAGCCGCCCGACGTGGTCCGCCGAACGCTTGCCCAGTACCGGCGGCTGCTGCGGGGTGAGATTGCGGGCGATCAGCTCGCGCGCGATCTGGGGCTGATGAGCTACGTCGGCGTCAGCCGCGGCCCGGAGGAGCAGCCAAGGGCTTGAACGGCCGAAAGAGCCGACGAGCAAGAACATCAGGGGCAGATCGGGTCCGATGAACAGTCGACGCCGAACCTGCTCGCGCGCTTCGCCCGCCGATCCCTCCGCAGCCAGCTTCCCCCGAGACCGCGTCAGCGCCATCGCCGCGCCGGCTGAATCCAAGCCGCCCGTACCCAGACAATGGAGGCGTACCAAGAGGGCGCCTGCTCAGACTCATTTGTCAAATATTTAGATGCGACCCCATTGTTCCCATTGCCCTCGATTCCGGGGCTTGCCCGGCGGAGGCGGGCGGTGGATACTGGATCCGTGAGCTCAACGGGCACAGGGGCGGGCATGCCGGATTTTGGCGGGCGGGCGCGCCGCGGATTCACCCTGATCGAGCTGCTGGTCGTGATCGCCATCGTCGCGATCCTGGCGTCGCTGCTCCTGCCGGTCTTAAGCTCTGCGAAGGAGAAGGCGAAGCGGACTGCGTGCAAGAGCAACATGCGCCAGGCGATCATCGCCGTCCACATGTATGGAAATGAGTTCAACGACCGCGTCCCTTCGGGCCGGGACAATAACAACGAGTGGCACTCGATCCGGATCTCGAGCCTGAGCTATACCAACCTCGTCCGGTATACCGGCAACGTCAGAGTGATGGATTGTCCCAACTACTCGTTCGGCACGCAGTCGCGCTACAGCGGCGAGTGGGGGTATCTGGTCGGCTATAATTACCTGGGGGACGCCAACATGTCCCAATGGGCGGCGACAGCCCCGGATTATTGGCAGTCGCCGCGCAGGACGAGCGAGTCGGGCACGAATTACATCATCGCCGATGCGAACCACTGGGGGGGTGGCCTGGTGATGGCGCCCCACGGCAAGACGGGGCCCTGCAACCGCAACGGGGCGACGTTCATCCGGACAACGTCATCGGAGACGCCCGAGTCGATCGGCGCCGCCGGAGGGAATATCGGCCGGCTGGACGGGTCGGTCGGCTGGGTTGGCTTGCGCCAGATGCAGAAGCGCCGCGCTTCGTCGTACACGCTTTACTACGGCAACTGGTAGATCGGATACAGATCTTTTGTGCCCAGGCACTTGGCTTCGATGACACCGCTTGGGAAGAGGACGCCGCCTTGTCTCTCGCACGCACGCTCTGATTCCCCTCGCCCCGCGAGGCGCAGGCGAGGGCAGCGATCGGACTATCTGTTTGACATTAGACCGTTGTTATGTCTATAAGGTTATTCCGACAGTGCTACGTACAGTGCAAAGCGAGGAGAAGGGACGCATTATGCTTTGGAAGAATCTTGTCCTGGTGGTGCTGGTATGGAGTGCGTGGCCTCGAGAGGTGTGCGCGAGCTTTTCGGTGCGTCCTGAGCGTGCCGATTACGTGGTGTCTTTGGGACAGGCTTTCTCGATCCCGGTCCTGATCGATCCCATCCCGGCCGCCGGCCTTTTCAGCTACGGGATCACGCTCTGGATCCAGGGCACCAACGCGGTGGGGACCAACTCGATCGCCGTCTCGGTGCCGTCCGTGCTCGATTACAACGGCGTTCGAGGGCCCGGCGCGCTGGGCGAGGTGGGGGTGGGCCATGCCAGCGTGAAGGGGACGGTGGACTTCGTTGCCGACCCGGTGGTTTTCTACAACGGCTCTCTGCTGGCGGTGTTCACGCTCACCGATCTTGCGGCGGGCGCCTACACGCTGAGCGTGGACCGGTACGCAACCCTCGGCGCCACGGAAGAGCTGTTCGTGGATGGGACCGGGGCGGTATTGGACCCTCTGCTTGCCTTCCCGGCCTCGACCCTGGTGGTTCAGAGGAGCTGGCAGGTTCTGGGCCCTCCAATCCTGAACCTCCAGAACGGTCTCTACCAGCAGCTCTGCCGCTTGCGCAACACGGACTCGGTCGCCCGCAATGCCTTCCGCATCCTGCTGCACGACCTGCCGCCGGGCGTGGAGGTGTGGAACGCGCACGGTGAAACCAACGGCGCTCCTTTCTTCCAATACAACTACCCGTTGGCCCCGGAGGCAACGGCGGATCTGACCGTCGAGTATTTTGTGCCCCGGCGGGACGCCAGCCTCGTCGCGCAGCTCAACAATGTCCGCTTCGAGGTCCAGGCCGCGGATCCGGCCATCGACGAGCCGCCGACGCCAACGCTGACCATCGAGCTCGGCCATGTGGTGCTGAACGACGGGACCTGGATGATCGAATTCGATTCCGCGCCTGGCCGCACCTATTTCGTGCAGTACAGCACCGATCTGGCGGTCTGGAAGACGGCGTTCCCGCCGGTGACCGGCACGGGATACCGGGTCCAGTGGATCGACAACGGTCCGCCCAAGACCGAGAGCCTGCCTTCCGCTTCCATGCAGAGATATTACCGGGTTATCGCTCCCTGAGCATTCCCATCTGCGCCCATGAAAGCCTCTAATATAGCCTACCTGATACTGCCCGGTTTCGTCGCGGCTTTGCCTGGGTCGGAGGCCCAGGAGCCCGGCGCCCCACCGAGCGGCGGCGACGTGCCTCAGCTCAAGGTCGAATCCCACAAAACCTTGAATCCGAACCGGTTCAGCCTGAGCTCGAGGTTTGCGCTGAACATCGAGGCTGACTTCGATGATTGGGCAACCTGGAGCGATGCGGGTCCGCCTGCGGGCGCAGCGAACCGGACCTACGACAACGGGTTCGTGCAGATGGATGCCAGCGGGAGCTCGAGCCTGACATGGTATTGGCAATACCAGGGAGCGGTGGATCCTGCGGGGCTGATCATGCGCAGCTCGACCGCGCCTTCAGGAGGCGGCGTTCGCGATGCTCAGGACGACCCGCATCTCGGGTTGGAGGTCACCTACGCTCGGGAGCTGGGGTCCATCCGCAGCCTGAAGTACGGGTTCGAGGCCGCCTTTGGCTGGACCGACGTGCGGATAGCCAGCGACCAATCGATCTCGGGGCCGGTGACGGTGACAACGGACACTTTTTCATTGGGCGGCATTGTGATGCCTGCGGATGGGAATCGAGGCAGCACGTTCGAGGGGCCCGGCCCCCTGATCCCTCTGAATCCGGGTCCGCCCCTGGCGCCCGGGCGCCAGACCCAGCCATCGGTGGCGACGGTTGGCGGGATGCGGACCCTGGATGCCTCGCTCTACGGTTTTCGGCTGGGCCCGTATTTCGAGGTGCCGCTGGCCAAGCGGCTGACCTTTGGCCTGAGCGGCGGCCTGGCGCTGGCGGTGGTTGACAGCGAGTTCTCCTTCTCGGAGACCAAGAGCGTGCCGGGTTTCAACCTGACCAGCCAGCAGAGCGGGCGGAGCTCGGATTCGGATCTCCTGGCGGGCGGCTATGTTCAGGGGCTGCTTTCGCTGGGGTTGAGCGATACCGTGAGCCTCTGCGCTGGCGTCCAGTACCAGAGCCTGGGCGACTTCACGCAGCGGGCCGGGGTCAAGGAGGCCAAGCTCGACCTTGGCAATTCCATTTTTGTTACCGTCGGCTTGGGTTTCTCATTCTAACCCTTTGAGGCGATGCTTATTATGAAACTCAGACGCGCTCGGCATTCGATCGGTGGCACGTTCATTTCCGCCCTGGTCAGCCTGACCGTCACGGCCGTGTTTGCGTTGGCCGCGACGGCTGCAAACCCTGTCGTCAAGGATTTCCTGGTGAACGACGGGGACGGCCAGCGGTCGAAGGTCACCTCGCTTTCGGTCCAGTTCGATCAGGACGTATCGGTTGGCCTGTTCAGCGCGGGCGCCTGGGCTCTGGTCAACCTGAGCAGCAACTCGCCCGTGGCGTTCACCGACGCTGTGGGTGCGTATGACACGAACGCTCAGCGGGCCACGTGGACGTTTCCAGGCCTGGCGGGCGGGTCGCTGGCGGACGGCTACTACCAGCTCACGCTCTACGCATCCTCTGTCACCAACAGCGGCGGCGAGGCCCTGGACGGCAACGGCGACGGTGCGGGGCCCGACAACTACACCAACTATTTCCATCGGTATTTCGGCGATGCCAACAGCGACCGGGACGTGGACTTCTCCGATCTGTTCTGGTTCCGGCAGGCCTACCTGAAGCAGGCCGGCCAGGCCGGGTTCGACCCGGCGTTCGACCACGGGTCCGACGGCGTGGTGGACACCAACGACTTTGCGCTTTTCGACGAGCACTACCTGACCATGCTGCCGCTGCCCGGCACCAACGCAACCAATGTCATCATCTTCCAGGCCATCGCCGATGCCGCCCCGCGCAGCGGCAACGCTCCGCTGACGGTCACGTTCCGCGACCGCGGCATCTACACCGGGGGCAGCATCATCCGCTACCGCTGGGACTACCAGGGGGATGGGACCTGGGATGTATCCAACGTCGTGGCGGCGGACCGGGCCTACACGTTCACAACGCCGGGCACTTACGTGGCCGTCCTGGAGATCCAGAACAACCTGGGCGAGACCACCCAAAGCGCGGTCACCATCGTGGTGGGCCGCGCCCCGCCGACCGTGTCGGCCGATGCCGATCCCTCGAACGGACAGATACCTCTCACGGTCAACTTCACCGCCACGGCCAGCAGCTCGGTGGGAACGATCGTGCTCTATGAATGGGACTTTGACGGAAACGGCGTCTTCGACTACAGCTCGGCCACCTCCGGGAGTGCAAGCTACACCTACGCGAGCTCGGGCACCTTCATGGCCACGTGCCGGGTGACGGATGACGCTGGATTGACGGCCACGGCAAGGACGATCACCACCACGATCCGGCCCGGGCCGCCTGGATCGCCGACCGTCCGCGCCTCGGCCAACCAGACCTCCGGCAACGCCCCGCTGACGGTCAACTTCGGCGGCAGCTCCGCCGGCGGCAGCAACGCCGTCGTCGCCTGGGAGTGGGACTTTGATGGGGACGGCACCTACGACATATCCTCGCCCTCCACAGCGAGCACGACCTTCGTTTACACCAACGCGGGCGTCTTCGCCGCGACATTGCGCGCCACCGACAGCGCCGGGCTGACCGGGATCGACAGCGTCGAGATCACCGTGAACCTGCGCGCGACCCTGTCGATTTCCGACGACACCTTCGAGCCCGGGGCTGGCGAGACGGGGAGCATATCCACCTCCCTCAATGCGCCGGCGCCGGTTCGGATCCTGCTCAAGGACCGCAACGGCAGCGTGATCCGGACCCTGGTCAGCGAGAACCGGGTTGCCGGCAACTACACCGATGCCTGGGACGGGCGGGACGACACCGGACGCCTGCTGCCGGAGGGGGCTTACTATGCCATTCTCGAGTACGTGGTCGGCGGCGAAACCCGGCAGATCGACCTGACGGCGACGACGGGCGGTTCCCGCTACAACCCATCGCGGTCGACCTTGCCCAGCCGGTTCTACCCCTTCAACGACAACATGCTCACCATCACGTTCACGGTGCCGGGCAACCGCGGCGCGTCCGAGGTCACGGCGTTCATCGGATTGTTCAACGTCGACACCCGGTTCCTGACCCTGACGGAGCGGCAACCGTTCGGTGTTGGGACGCACACGCTGGTCTGGGACGGCGTGGATGCCATGGGGCAGTTTGCCACGCCTCCGCCGGGCGACCAGTTCCTGTTCGGGATCTGGGGCTACACCCTGCCGGATAACGCCATCTACCTGCAAAGCGCGCCTGTGCTTTCGAACGTCTCCGTCGATCCCAACTACTTCGATCCTTCCACGCCGGACTATCTGACGCCGGCGGATCCGACGGCCGTGGTCACCTACAGCCTCAGCGAGGCGGCCAATGTCGAGCTGACCGTGACCAGCCTGGCCACGGCGAGCACGCTCCGGCGCATCGAGCAGCTGAACGTGCCCGCCGGCACCAACCAGGTCGTCCGCTGGAACGGCCGGGCCGACAACGGCATCTTCGTCGATAACGGCGATTATCGATTGACCTTGCGTGCCACCGATTCCACCGGAAGCACGTCCCTCGCCCGCTATTCCCTTGTGAGGGTCTATTACTAAGCCGTATGCAGCGGCGCACGAATGCGAACAATCACCGCCATTTGAACCCACGCGTATGAGAGCACGACATGTTCCCCTGATTGGCTTGGTGGGGTGTTTGATGCTGGCCCTGGCAAGCCCCGTTTGGGCCTACCATTTCCCGTGGGACCAGGGCCATGACACCTTTACCCCTCAAGGTCCCGACGGGCCGAACAATCCGCCCGACAATGGAAACAACGACGACGACGGCGATCCCGTCGAGGTGCGCACCGGCAACTTCTTCTTCAACCGCACCCGGCATGACATCCGCCTTCTGGATCAGGGGCCGGCGCTCGAGCTGCTTTTCGCCTATCACAGCCAGGACTACTACAGCGGTCCGTTCGGCCGCGGGTGGCACTCGACCCTGACATCGATGGCGATCCATGTCACCGACGGGGCCGACCAATACATCATCATCCGCAACGGGGAGGGGCGCCGGCATCGCTACAAGCTCAATGCGGACGGCAGCTTCCAGAATCCATCGGGGGTTTACGAGCGATTGACCAAGAACCCCGACGGGACCTACACCCTTCGTTTCAAGGGCGGGCTGCGCCACGAATACAATGCCGCGGGCCGGCTGACCGCGATGGTCGCCGTCGACCAGCAGGCGGTGCGGATCGCCTACGATGACGCGGGCGCCATCCTCGCAGCCACCAACGCCGCAGGCCGGTTCCTGGTCTTTGGCAAAGGCCCGAACGGCAAAGTCCAGTCGATCTCGGATCCTTTCGGCGGCAGCTACACCTTCGATTACGACACACCGGGCACTCTGGTGCGGGTGGTCGACTCGAGGGGGAACACGAATGCCTACGTCTACGACACGAGCTCGCGCATGACGCAGATCATCGGTCCGGACGGAACCGCTGATTTGGTGAACAAGTACGACTCGGCCAACCGGGTCACCTCGCAGACATTCCCCGAGGGGACCGCCAATTTCTATTACGATAGCGCGACGCAGACGCGGGTGCAGGATCCGATTGGAGGCACGGTGGTCCACCAGTTCAACGCGAACGGCCTGCCGACCACCACCTCCGGCTCGGGGCTCCAGATCGTCCGGACATGGGATGCCGGCCTGAATCTGGTCAGCGTGACCAACCCGGACGGCTCGAAAGTCGATCTGCAATATGATGCCAACGGCAACATCACCCAATGGAGCCGGGGCGGCCAGGTGGTTCAGCTCGGTTACGACCCCGCCTATTTCCGTCTGATCTCGGTGGCCAGCCAGACCAACAGCACACCGGTGACCATTTCGTATGACGACACCCAGGGATCGATTCAGATCCAGGACGAGAGCGGTGTGGTGCGGGGCTTTACGGCGGACAGCTTCGGGCTATTCGAGTCGCCGGTGCGCGCGCTGGGCGTCGTCTTTCCGTACACGGCACGCTACCGGCTGCAACCCTGATTGATCCTCTGGTATGCCACGCCTGTCTACTGCCAATGAGGAGGTGGTTGCGACGGCGGGGAGGCGTCTTTCGGGGGTGTGTCGCGCCGCGGTCTTCACGGGGGTGGCGGCTGTGAGCTTGGGGGCGACCGTGTTGCGGCACGAGCTGCTTCACTGGGCGGGTGTGCGGCTGGCGGGGGGGCAGGTTCTCTCCGTGAGCGTCTTTCCGCAGTCGTGGCTGGTTGCGATCGAGTGGGCGCCGCCTTTGCGGGGCGGCGCATGGAGCCAGGCGGTTCCGGCGGGGCTTCCCTATCTGGTGGACTGGGTGCTGATGGCGATCAGCCCGTGGGTGTTGCGCTGGCGGCTGCGCCCCGGGGTCCGGAGGGCAATCTTCCAGCACCTCCTTTACTTTGCGGCGCTGGACATCTGTGTGAACTGCATGGTCGGTTTTTGGGTTTCGAATGACTGGGCGGTGCTGGCGGGGCCGCCGAGGGTGCGCCTTGTCCTGTTGCCGCTGGTGATTCTGCTGACCCTGGCGCTGGCGGTTTGGAGAGGCGGTTGGCGGCTGAAGGGATGCGGCGCTGTGCCGGATGCCAACCGTTTCTCGGGCAACACATTTAGCTTGCAGCGTGAGAAGTAAGACTGCCACTATGAGTCCCATCGTGCTGGCGATATCCTCGATTGTCGTCGGAGGGGCCATTGTACTTCTGGCAGGCGAATTCTCCTTTTTGCGGGGGGCGCACCATGCCGGTCTTTATCTGGGGTTGGCGCTAGGCTTGCTGGCGCTGGGCTGTTATCTTCGGGCGCCCGTGGCCTACGAGATCGATCCCAGCCGGTTTCTGATTGTTCGGCTGCGGATGGGGATGCATCGATTCGGGCCGGTGAAGAAGTCGGGTCCGGCGGCGGAGCCGGTCTCCCTGGGGGTGCGGCTGTGGGGGAACGGTGGGCTGTTTGCGGTGACAGGGTTGTTCTGGAATCGCCAGTGGGGGAAATTCCGCGCTTACGTGACGAACATCAAGGAAATGGTTGTCATTGAACTGGAGGATGGACGGAGAGTGCTCATCAGTCCCGTCAATGCACAAGAGTGGGTTATTGGAGATTGAACCGATAGGGAGGCCCAATGAATCGAATGCCATGCTATCACCGCACGACGATTGGCGCTGGCTTGGTGGTTGCGCTGCTGAGCATCGCCGCCGCCATGGCCGATCCGGTGGATGATATTTTAGCCTCCAACCTTTTGTGGCGGGCCGCTCACCCGGTCAGCAAGTGCCGCCTGCGCCAGATCGGCGGCGACGGCGCGGTGGTCGGGCTGTATTACCTGGATCTGCGGGCGTCGCGCACCAACAACCCGACGGAGGTGACGCTCATCTCGACCCACCTGCCGAAGTCGGAGCTCGTCTCGCGCATGGTGCGCGAGGCCAGCTATGCGCGGATCTTCTTCAATGAAGACGTCTACGTCGAGTTGACGACCAGCAATTATCAATCCCTCACGCCGAACAAGTTCTGGGGCGCCCAGAGCGTCGCCGAGGCGCGCGCGGCCCTGACCGAGGTCTATGACATCGCCGGCGCGAGGACCAAGGTGCTCGATGGGGTGAGCTATCCCGGCATCGATCTCACCGTGAACGCCGCCAACTGGAACACTTACAAGACCACGATCGGCACCAACGTCATCGCCAGCGTCCCCGCCGCCCTTCCCGCCGCGCTGACGGTCTTTTTCGGGCCTTCCGGCGACCTCCGGTTCATCGAGACGCGGACCCCCAAGGTCAATGTCGAGATGGTCTTCTACGACTGGACGGATCTGAGCGGCAAGGTGGCCGAGCTGGACGACATCCGCAGCGCCCCCCATGCCCGGCAGGAGCGATGGGATGTGCCGCTCGATGAGGCGATGTTCAGGTATCTGGCCCGGTTGGGCGAATGAGCCGGCTGGGAATGCGCGGGCGGCCTGGGCGCCGGCGCCGCCGAGATTCGCGGGTATGATCGACGAAAAGGTAATGGAAATCGCCGATGAGCTGGCCGAGCTCCAGAGGGGGGCGGAGATACTCGAAGGCGAAGGCAAGAGCATCACGTGGGACCAGGAGCACGGCGACGAGCTGATGTGCAACCTGAAGGGCCCCCTGCAGATCCCCTGGATGTATTCCCGGAAGTGCATCTTCTCCTGCAGCCACTGCTACAATTTTTCCGACACGGATCTCGAGGAGAAGGACAACGCCGACCTGGGGCTGATGATCGAGCGGATTGGCGAGTGCCAGCCGTATAACGTCTGCCTGTGCGGCGGGGAGCCGCTGGCGTGGGACCCGCTCTTCGAGACCGTGGCGCGCCTCCGGGATCGGGGCGTCCCCCTGGTCTCGATCGTCACCAACGGCTATCTCGCCTCGCGCGACGCGCTGGCCCGCCTGCGCGATCATGGCCTGACAACCATCCAGTTCAGCGTCGATGGAATCGACGCCGAGAGCCATGCCGAGCTGCGCAAGGTGCCGGACAGCTTCGAGAAGGCTCTGCGGGCGGTCGAGGATGCGCTGACGATCTCGTGGCAGGATCTTTCCGTCTGCATGACTCCGACGCGGCGCAACATCGGCCAGGCGAAAGATTACATCCGGATGTTTGCCGAGATGGGCGTGCGGCACATCCGGTTTCAGCCCTACATGCCCCTGGGCCGCGGCGCGCTCAATGCCGCGCAGCTCCAGCCTTCGGACGAGGCCTACCTGAAGTTCCATTTCGACCTCTACGACGCGCAGGTTGCCTGGCCGGACATCTTTGTCGACTGGGGGGATCCGCTCGAGCATCTCTGGTTTTACTCTTTCACCGAGGCCAACTGCTGGTCGACGGGCATCAGCCCGAACGGCTGGCTCGAGCTCTCCCCCTACATCCCGGTTCGGCTGGGCGACATCAAGGCGCATCGGATCGAGGATATATGGGCCAAGGGGATCAAGACGCTTTGGCACTCGCCCCTGGTCCGGCGGCTGGCCGGCCATGTCTACTGCACCGATGCGCTCGCCGACCAGGAGGTCGATGTGTTCAAGGAGCCGCCGCTCCACATCGATGTTTTTGATCCGCCGCAATGGGAGGCGCTGATGACGACGGACGACCTGGATGTCTTCCGCCGATTCACGGCATCCAATCTGGCCGCCGGTTCCGCATGACCGCAACGATCGCAAAGCGCTATTTTCGGCGCCAGGAGAACAACGGCTACTGGAGCGTTGTGCCGCTGCAGGGCCCGTATTTTCCGGATGCGGTCATCATCAACGACTTCACGAACTGGGTTCTGGAGCTGCTCGAGTCGGGCGAGGGCCTGGAGGCGGCGCTCGATCGCTGCGAGCGGGAGCATCCGGATGAGGACCCGCGCAAGATCCGGGCCGATCTGTTCCACATTGCAGGGCGGCTGGGCAAATACGATCTGGTCGAGGGCGGCGGGTTTGCGTCGCGGCTGGGGATCCTGCGCCCGGGTGCGGGCCTTGTGTCCGGTTCGATTCAGCCCTGTCCGGTCATCCACATACCGCGGCTGTCGGATTACATCGTGCAGGCGGTGCGCGAGGGCGGGCTGGTGTATCACGTTCGGATGGGCCAGATGCCGGGCGGCCAGAGCATCGAGTCTCTGATATCGCTGTATTCGGCGGACCGGATGGTGGAGCAGCAGAGCACCGGCACCGAGACCTACTGGGTTTATGTGGGCGCGGACGGGCAGTTTTGCGGGGCGGTTTGCTCGTCGAGCTACATGCAAATGGCGCCTGTGGTGGCGCTGCAGGCGATCGCTGTGACGCCGGACGAGACCGGCTGGAGCGGCCGGGTCCAGGCCATGCTCGACCAGATCGCCGAGACGCTTTCTCTGTTCGGCCTCAGCGAGAAGATCCGGGTCACCAGCCTGCGGCCGGTCGACGGCCAGGAGGCCAACCTGAGCATCTCGGACCCGCGAGTGTTCGAGGTTCTGGCCCGATGCGGCTTTCGAAAGACGGCGGTCTTTCAACGAGAAATCAACGACAGATATCACTTGGAGTATTACGATCGCATTGTCTAGCCTCAACCATAACCGATTGTTTTATGTATACTGGACCCACCTTCGCGCCGCTGCGCTCGATCAATAACCAATACGGCAACGGCCGCACGACACTGGGCTGGCTGGCGCTGACCAACACGCTTTCCACGGTCAACGGCGGGATTGTGGGCAACATCGTCGGCGGCGTTGTCGGCGGTGTCGTCGGCGCCATTGTGGGCGGCGTCGTCGGGCCCGTCTGCAAGATCCCGAACCTCGGCCGCATCGGCCAGGCCTCGAGCCCCGCTCCACCCACCCGCCGCGCGGGCGGGTGAGGGATCCGCATGCCGGAAGCGCGATGGCCGGCGGCATCCGAAAGGCGGGTGCCGGGATGCCGATCCGGCGTTGCCGTGTCTCCCCAAAGTGAACCGCAAACGCATAGTGCAGCGACATGTTTGACCGAACGATACAGAGCGTCATGAGCCCACAGCGCCGGGTCCGGGGCGCCGGATTACATCATGGTGCAGGCTGCGCGCCCTCGCGCGGCGAGGCGGGTGGCGTTCTGTATGCCTTGAAAAGGGAGGGGCCCTGGGCCATGCTCGACGTTCCAACCGCATGAAAGTCTGTGTGATGAGAGAGGCCGACTCGAAGAAGGCGGCTCACCTCCTGGCTCTGGCCCGAGAGAACATCGGACGGCCCGACGCGCTGCCGGCGATGATGTATCTGATGCTGCCCGATTACAAGCCGACGTTCATCTACAATTATTACAATTTGCGATCGAGGCATTTCAGGCTCGAGGAGGTGTTTTTCACCGCGCTGGACGAAGAGCAGCAGACGATCCAGGGGATCCTTTCCTTCGCGGAGTTCACCCGGAAGAAGGCGTTTCTGAAGGCATTTGCTGTCGACCAGGCGCTTGCCAATGGCGGGGCGGGGGCGGATGCCGGATGGTTCCTCGATGGGGCGATCGCCGAGCTGAGACGGTTCCGCGAGGTGGAGGCGGTGCGGTTGCTGGTGGCGCGAAAGGTGGAGAGCGAGGCGGAGCAGTTCGTGGGGCCGCACATCGACGCCGCATTTGCCGGCCGGCTTGCGATCCATGGGTTCAGCAAGCTGGCCCGGCTCGAACGGGAGGGGGGAAGGAATGTTGCGGTCGAAATCTTCGAGCGCCCGGCCGCCGCGGGCTGAGGCGGATCCGCTGCGCTTGCTGGGCCGGCTGCTTCGCGACAGCGGTTTTTGGGAGGCGTGCCGCCTGCACCGCAACCGCTACATCGATCGCCGCTACCAGAGCCATCTGCGGCAGAGCCGGCCCTGGTTCCCGGCCCCTGTCCGGGCGCTGCTCGATCTGTTCCTGTTTCGCTCGATCGTCGAGATTGAGGCGCTGCAGTTCATGCCCCGGCTGCTCCTGGAGGCGCTGATCGATGAGGAGATCCTGGCGCGAAAATCGGCGACGGCCGTTCAAAGCGGCTACTTCGTGCTGCTCCTGGACAATGTTCTCGTCCTGACCGAAGACTTTTCCAATCCGGCTCAATCGGTGTATTTCGGGGAGGACTCGGAGTTTTACGCGAACATGCTGGAGATCTCGCCGGGGGCGCGGTGTCTGGATCTATGCACGGGGACCGGCGTGCAGGCGCTGATGAGCCTGAGCCGGGGCGCGGCCCGGGTGGATGCGGTGGACATCAACCCGAGGGCGGTGCGGCTGGCGCAGCTCAACGCGCGGCTGAACGGATGGGAGCGGCGACTGCGGTGGTTCGAAGGCGACCTGTTCGAGCCGCTGCCCCCGGGCCGGTATGACCGGATCACGTGCAATCCGCCTCTGCTGCCCATTCCGCACGGGATCCCCTATCCGGTCATCGGCGACGGTGGATTCGACGGCCTGCGGTTCATCCGGCGCATACTCGAGCAGCTGGGAGGCCGTCTTGCGGACGGCGGCAAGTGTTTATTGCTGGGCCTTTCTCTTGCGAATCCCGTGCCGGAGATCGAGCGGCTCTGCGCCGGCGGGCTGCCGGCCGGGTTCGGCTGCCATCTCTATCTCCTGACCCGCCAATCGCTCGATCAATACCTGAAGGCGATCGTGACGACCGTTGCGCGGCTTTATCCGAAAGAGAACCCGCTGAAACTGAGCCGCAGCTTTCGGGCGGCTTACTCGAGCGCGGGGTATACGGACGTGGTGAGCTACTACCTTGTGGCGTCGCGCTCGATCCGGGATCCGGCTGTCTGCGTGAGCAACCTGACGCAGAGCAACGGCAGCGAGACGTATTGGTTTGTGGGGGGGGCATGAATCGCGTTTCATGGAATCGGCAATGACCGGCATCGATGCCATCTCGCCCGCGCTGGCGAGGGCGCTCCAGCCCGAATCGACGGGCCTGCGGAGGCGCCCTCGGACCGCGATGCTCGTCATGCCCTTCGGGCTACTCTCGTTCCCGGCCATCGGCGTCAGCTCGCTCAAGGCGGTTTTCAAGGAGCAGGGGTATGCGCTGGATGTCAAGTACTGCAATTTCGATTTCGTCCGGCGCATCGGGCTGAAGGAGTATCAGTACTTCGTCAACAGCTGCTCGCCGTTCTTGACGCCGGAGTTCGTCTTCGCGCGCGCGTTCGACCCGGAAACCCCCGAGTACTCCGAGTTTTTTTACCGGATCGTGCCGCCCGGCTTCAGCAAGCGCGCCGGTCCGATCCGCGACCTCTACCGGGATGCGCATTCCTACATGGACCGGGTGGCGAGCAAGGTGCCCGAGTATCTGGATGACCTGGAGCGGGACCTGGATCTCTCCACGTATGACATCATAGGGTTCACCAGCTCGTTCGGGCAGAACTCCGCCTCGTGGGCGTTTGCCAAGCGGATTCGCCGGCGCTATCCCCGGGCGGTGATTATGTTTGGAGGGGCCAACTGCGAAGGGGTGATGGGGCAGGCCCACGTGGATGCCTTCGACTTCATCGATTTCGCCTGCACCGGCGAGGGGGAGACCTGCGTGCTCGAGCTGGTCCGGTGGATCGAGGATCCGGCGATCCACCCCTTTCCGCGGGCCGGCATCGTTTCCCGCCAGCATCGCTTCGATCCCCAGTCGGTCGTGCTGACCGACATTCATTCCCTGCCGCTGCCGGACTACGACGATTATTTCGAGCAGATCGAGAAGCATCCGGATTGGCGGCGCTGGTATTTCGGGCTGCCGATGGAGAGCTCGAGGGGCTGCTGGTGGGGGCAGAAGAGCCAGTGCCTCTTTTGCGGGTGCAACGGGACCCGGCTGAAATACCGATACAAGCCGGCGGCGAAGTTCGTGGCCGAGCTCCGGGCGATGCGCGCCCGCTATGGAGAGAAGGCCCGTCACATCCAGGTTCTGGACAACATCATGCCGCACACGTACCTGGACGAGCTGCTGCCGCTGCTCGAAAAGGACCGTCCCTATGAGAGCATGTTTTACGAGATCAAATCCAACCTGCGGCCGGATCAGATTCGGCGGCTGCGGGACGTGGGGATCAACTTCATGCAGCCCGGCATCGAGAGCCTGAGCACGCCGGTGCTCAAGCTGATGCGCAAGGGTGTGACCGCCCTGGCCAATGTCCAGACCATCAAGTACGCGACGGAGTATGGGGTTTGGGTGCTTTGGTCCATCCTGTGCGGATTTCCCGGAGAGAAGCCCGAGCACTACCGGGCGATCGCCGAGTGGATTCCGAAGCTGTACCACCTCAATCCGCCTCGGAACGTGACCGAGATCTCGATCGACCGGAACAGCCCCCTGCAGCGGTCGCCCGCGGCGTATGGGATGCAGCTCCAGCCGGCAGCCGCGTACGCGCAGCTCTACCGGCTGCCCGAGCGGATTCTCGAGGATCTTGCCTACTGGTTTGAGAACCGCGCGCCGGTTGGCAACCAGCGCCCCCGCCGCTCCTATTTCGAGTTTCCCGAGTATGCCCGCTGCTGCTCCCGCCAGGTGCAGATCTGGCAGCACGCCTTCCTGAAGAAGAAGGATGTCCGGTTCGACTACGAGGCGACCGACGCAGGGCTCGAGCTGATCGACACCCGGTCCGGGACCGAGATCCGAACCTGCCTGGCTGGGATCGAGCGCGCCATTGTCGAATCCGCGCTGAGCATCGCCGGTTTCCGAAGCATCTGCGCGAATGTTCAGCGGGCGTTCCCGGCCGCGTCGGAAGCGGAGATCCGGGGGCGTATCGAGTCGCTGGTGGCCGCCTCGCACCTGCTGGCCGAGGAAGATCGCTATCTGTTCCTGGGGCTCAGCCGGCGCGAGCTCCAGGCGCAAGGGGTATCGAGGTGCTGGCTGGCGACCGCCCGGACAGGCGACGATTATGTTTTTTCGTAAGGTCTGGTTCCCGAGCCTGTTTCTCCTGCTGGTCCTCCTGCTGGCATGGCTCATCGCGCCGATGATCGATTGGCCGGCTTCCTGGAGAGGCCCGAAGCTCGCGCTCAACGCGCAATACCCGCCGCTGGTGCTGTTCCAGGAGCACTCGCTTCACGATCCGGGGATGTACCGCCTCCTGCTGAAGATCGAGGGTCCTCCGCTGCCGGTGTGGCGGGCCCGACTGTCGGCGGCAGTTACGGCCAAGACCCGAAACGGGTCGTGGCGGCCGGCGCCCTTTGTCCAGGTCTGGGATCATGAGCAGGTCATCGAGATCCGGATCCCGCTGGCGGACCCGAGCCACCGCGACGAGATCGTCGACTGCCGGGTCATGCCGCTTGCGACGAACTTTGTGCTGCAGGCCGAGCGGGCCCGCCGGGCCGATCTGATTGTTCGCGACCTGGTCAGGACGGGCTCGGAGGCCTGGCTCACGGTCGCCAACACGTCCGATCAGGACCGCGCGATCGATTCCCTCCGGCTCAACGGGATCGAGCTGCCTCCGTTCAAGCCCATCCGGGTTCCCTCCCAAGGCATGGTCAGGATCCGCGTCCAGGACGCCCCGCCGGCGGGCGCCGCATGCTCGGTCATCCTGATGGCAGGCGGCCAATGGATCCAGGCTGCGGAGGTTGCCGTCGAGCCCCAATTCTTTCTCGCCGAATGCCAGGACGACACTCGCGCGGAGCTTCATCTGGATCCGGCGGGCCCGCTCCGCCGCCAGGGCGGCCGGATCTTCGAGCTGGACGTCGATTTTTGCGCTGTCGAGCGGGAGCGTGGATTGCCCATTGGCACCTACCTGGACGATGCGCGGCGGATGCTCGAGCGGCTGCCTTCCGTGCGGGAGGATCAGCCATCGATCCGGCCCGCGTCCCGGCCCGCCGCGCTGATCCATCTTCATGCGGCCAATCGGCCGCGCTCGCATTACGTATACGGGCGCCTGTCGGATTTTGTCGGGTGCAACACGTTCGAGATCCAGACTGCGGGCGGGACTCTCGAGGACGTGCTGTTCTGGCTCTCGTTCGACCGGGCGCTGATCGAGCCCGCCCGCCAGGTCGTTCTGCCAGGGTTGTTCGTTGCGACCAATCGTCCGGCAGATCGCCTGCCGGAGGTGGAGATCCGAAGGCTCATCTTCGCATGCCTGTCGGTTGCGCCCTGCGGCCTGATGTACTGGCAGCGAGCCGATACCAAGGAGGCGTTCGGCTACGGCGGCCTGCCGGCCTACGAGCGCGCGATCGCCGAAGCTGGTGCTCAGATCCAGCCTGTGAGGCCCTTGCTGCAAGCGGCATTTCCGGTGAAGTGGATCCATCGGCGGGAGGACGGATTCCTCCTGCCCGATCATTATGGCGCGACAGGTTTCTTCACCCTCTGGTGCCGGATGGACTGTCTGTTGATCATCTCGCTGGGCTACGATCGACCCGCCTGGCTGCAGCTTCCGGCGGGTGTCTCCCTGAAGCCTGCGGCCGAGCCGGCCGCCCTCGCGCTCGAGGGGGAGGCGGCTGGCATCGTCCTTCTTGGCAATCGCCGGGCGGGCGCCCCCAGCCTGACGGTCCTGCCGCTCGATGTCGATTCGACCGCCGACGGGATACTCGAGTGGGTGGCTTTGGGCCGCAGCGCCAAGGCCAGCGAGCCGCTGGAACATGGGGATCGCCTTGATCCGGGCCCCGCGGCGCCGGCCGGCCGCGTCGCGCGCTGAAGCGTTCCGCTTTTTTGCGTGTCAATGGTGTTCTCGGCGGCTACAGTGAACCGAGCTCATCATAAGCAGCGAGGTGCAATCGAGTCACACGTCAAGTCTGAACCATTCGCGGCGGGCTCTGAGGTATCTGAGCGCCGACCGCTGGCGGCTGGCGCTGCTGATGGCGCTGATAGTGCTGGTGGCCATCCCGCTGACGCTCACGGAGCCGTTTCTGATTCAGATGGCGACGCAGCAGGTGGTCATGCACCGGGATCTGAGGCCCTTCCTGGCCATCAGCGGGCTGGCGCTGCTCTATTACGGCGCCCGGTTTTCGACGGAGCTGGTCTTGAACTACTTCGGGCTTCACCTCGCCTACCGCATCCACGTCCGGATCCTGCATGATGCGCTGCAGAACTTCCTGGGGAAGGATCTGTCGGTGGTCAAGTCGCTGCCGCGCGGGGATCTGCTCTATTGCCTGTTCAACGACACCCTGCGGGTTGCTGGCTTTGTCTTCTCCGATCTGACCGGTTTGTATACCAACGTCCTGCTGCTGCTGGGCTGTTTTGGCCTGATGCTCTATTTCAATGCTCGGCTGGCGCTGATCTGCCTGGTGTTTTTTGCCCTGCTGTTTCTTTTTCAGATCCGTTTCGCCGGGGTGCTGCTCCGGCGCCAGACGGCCATACGGCAGATCGACCAGGACCTCAGCGGCCGGATTCAGAACATGCTATCCGGCATTGTGACCCTGAAGGTGTTCCGGTTGCTGTCGCCGGTCCTGGGCCAGTGGATCGAGAAGTATCGTCCCCGGTGGCGGATCGAGATCAACATGCGCATGATCGAGACAGCGCTGGGTTCCGGCGCGGGGCATGCGCACATCATCTTCACGTTCTTCATCCTCTTCCTGGGCTTCCAGCAGGGCTCAATCATCGAGTCGCTGGGCACCATCTTTGCGTTTCTGGTGCTCTATGGTCGCATGGCGATCCCCATCCATTATCTCATCAATTTCTTTCTTGGCTTTCAGGAGACGCGGGCGGCCTTGAAGCGGTTTTACTGGATTTACGATTTGCGCGACCGGCGGACTCCGGCCCTGGCGCCGGCCGAGGCGCCTTCGAGCGGCGCGCTCGAGGGGCCGCTGCGGCGCCTGCAGCTCCGGCGCGCGACGGTCCTGCGCGGGGATCAGCGGATCCGGCTGCTGGACCTCGAGTTCGATCCTGGCCGGAGCTATCTGCTGGCGGGTCCGAACGGGTCGGGCAAGACGACGACGGGCCTGGTGCTGGCCGGCCTTCTGCCGATGCTCGAGGGGGAGTATGGCTTCGAGGGGATGCCGGGGATTGCGCCGCCGGCGGCCTGCCGCATCGTCTACCTCGAGAAAGAGGGCTACTGGCCGGCGGGAACCATCGCCGAAAACTGCGAGCTGAGCCACCCCGACAGCCAGCTCGATCAGGCCCGGCTCGAGCGGTGCCTCGACATCTGCCAATGCGCGGAGCTGATCGACTCGTTGCCGCTGGGGATCCGGAACCCCATCGCGATGGATTGGAACCTGATCTCGGATGGGGAGTGCCAGAGGCTGTTCATGGCGTTCGCGATGTATCATGAGCCTCATGTCCTCATCCTGGACGAGGCTCTGTCGCACATCCCATTTGACGTCCGCCGGCGGATCGTGTCCGGCCTGCGGGCGGCGCGTCCGGATCTGCTGCTGATCATGATGAGCCAGGACGCGCAGGATCGGGAGCTGGCGGACTCGATCGTCGATCTGCCGACACGTCCCGGCGCCCGCTATTCTGCCGGATTGCCGGCCGGGCCCGAAACCGGCGAAGACCGGGTGGGCATCGGCCGGAAACGCCGGGGCGGCATCGTCGATCCTCCCGCGGGGGGCGGCATGTCCGGCCTGAACCGGTTTGATCCGTGGAAGTTCTGATCCACTATTTGCCGTTTGGGATCGTGCACTCTCCGCACCTGGGGGCCGGCTTGCTGAAGGCCTGCTTGCGCCAGGCGGGCCATGGCTGCACGGTCGGCAACCTCGCGCTCGAGTTCGCGCGCCACATTGGCCCGGACGAGTACTCATTCCTGCAAGGCTGGGCGTCGCCCGTGTTGCTCGGCGAACGCATTTTCGCGGGGCTGCTGAACGATCAGATCCCGGACTGGGAGGTTTTTTTTCGCGAGATCATTCGGCCGGCGATGCGCGGTGTCGACAATGCCCTTGTGCTGAACCGGGCCGTTTATCTGGGCCACATCCGCCGGATGCGCGCCGTCGAGGCCAAGGCCAAGGCCTGGCTCGAGGAGGTCGCGGCGCGCGATCTTGGCCGGTATGGCCTCCTGGGTTTCAGCACCTGCTACGAGCAGAATGCGGCCTCGCTGGCGCTGGCGCGGCGCCTTCGGGCTCGCTACCCGGGCAAGCCGATCGTTTTTGGCGGCGCGAACTGCATGGCCGAGATGGGCATCGGGTTGCTGAAGGCCTTTGATTTCATCGATTACGTCTGCATTGGCGAGGGCGAGCGGTGCCTGGTGGATCTGGCCGGATGGCTCGAGGATCCGGAGCGGAATGCGTTCCCTGAAAGGGGGATCGTATCGCGCCGCTGGCTCGAGGGCGGCTCCGGGGTGCGGGCGGCGGATGTCGAGCCGGACATGGTCCCGCGTCTCGACGATCTGCCGGCACCCGACTACAGCGATTACTTCGATCTGCTGAGAAAAGGCGAAGGCTGGCAGCGGCATTTCTACTCGATCCCGATGGAGGGCTCGCGCGGCTGCTGGAAAGGGCAGCGCCGGCAGTGTTTGTTTTGCGGCTTGAACGGCCCGCGCAATCTTTTTCGAGGGAAGAGCCCTGAGCGTTTTGTCCAGGAATTATCCGAGCTCTGCGCGCGGTATCAGGTCCACTACGTGATGGTGAGCGACAACGTGATCAATCCGGCCCTGCTGGAAGGGGCGTTTCCGCGGCTGCGGTCCAGCCGACCCTACCGGGCGATGTGGCAGGAGATCACCGTGGGGGCGACGCGTTCGCAGCTGGAAGTGCTGCGATCGGCGGGCGTCCGATATCTCGGGGCCGGTCTGGAGAGCCTGTCGACGCGCCTCCTGGAGATCATGCGCAAGGGGGGGACGCTGCTCGACAACCTGCATTTTCTGGTGATGACCAGCGAGCTGGGGATCGACGTCATCTGGCATATCATCGCGGGGATACCGGGCGAGACTCAAGCGGACTACGAGGCGATGGCGGCGGTGATGCCCAAGCTCTACCATCTGCCGCCTCCGAAGCAGCTGATCCGCATTTCGATCGATCGGCACAGCCCGCTCTATCGGGAGGCGGGCCGGTGGGGCATGCAGCTCGACCCCAGTAGAGCTTACCGCTATATCTACGCGCTGCCGGAGGCGGCGATTGCGGAATTTGCCTATTGTTTCCAAGACCGCAACCAGCATGGCGGCCGGATGTGCCCCATCGGCCCGCCGGCCTGCAGCCGCTCGGCGCAGGCGGCCATCGCCGCCTGGAAGAGCGAATCGCGCCGATCGAAGCTCGATTTTGTCGCCCAGGACGGCCAGCTCATCGTGCGCGACCGGCGGGGCGGGTGCGGCCGGACCGATTGCTACGGAGGGATTGCCAAAGCGATTCTCCTGGCCGCTCGCGAGCCGTGCCGCTGGGAGGATCTCGAGCGGGCCGCGCGGCAAGCCGGCCTCGGTTCTGGCCCGCCCGATCTCGAGCAGGCCATCGAGGAGCTGATGCAGCGCGGCTATCTTGTCGAGGACGGCGGCCGGTTCCTGTTCCTCGGCCTGGATTCAGTTGCCAGGGAGAAGAACCTCGCGGATAAGAATGACAACTTCTTCCTGCGCGCCGTCCAGGAAGAGCGGGCCTATACATACGACGGTGTTTAGGATTCGAATGACGGCGCTTCAAGCCATTGGAGGATCCTGGCTGGCGGCCTGTGTGGCGGTGGGTCTTGCGATGCGATTGGCCTGCTGGCACTTCCTGGCGCAGGCGCCGATGCTGAACCGGTTTTCGGACATGGAGTATTACGCGGGGCTTGGCGACCAGATCTACCGCGGCGAGCCGCTCAGCGCCTACGACGAATCCATCGCGTGCCTGGCCGTTCCGAAGCTCTGTGCGACGATGCGCCATGCGGGCCTCGATCCGGTCCGAACATTCCCCTGGCTGAACATCGGCGCCGACCTGATCACGTCGGTCCTGATCGGGCTGATCGGGGTCCAGCTGCTGGGGCGGGCGCTGGGGAGGGGGGCGTTGCTGGCGGCGGCGGTCTACGTGCCCTTTGCGTGCCAATGCTGCTTCCTTCTGACGGAGACGCTCTTCATGTTTCTGTTGGTCGCCGGCTATTATTTCTATTTGCGCGGCTGGCGGGGCTCGGCCGCTCATTTCCTGGGCGGGGTGCTTTCGGGCACGGCCTTTGCCCTGGCGGCCGAGTTCAAGGAGAACGTGTGGCTGCTGGCCGTGCTTCTGCCGATTGCGAGCGCGTGGTACGGGCTGTTGCGCCGGCAGCGGTGGTTGTTCGCGGGGCTGGCTGGCGCGGTGCTGGCGATCGGCCTCGCCAGCGGGCAGAAGAGCGCCGCGCCTGCGGAAGATCCGGCCCGCCGGGCCGTCGCCAGCATCGCGCTCGAGCTCCTGCACGGCCGCACCTACGCGAAGTATGTCGTGGGCATGGACCGCGAAGGCGGGCGCTGGGTTCACAGCACGCCTCCCGCTCTCTACTATAAGGCCAAGAACGAGCCGATCATCCTCAATCACGACATTCTCGACGGTTTTTTCCTGCTCCGGACGACGTGGGATTTCCTCCGGGAGCATCCCATGACCTGGCTGACCTATTCCGTCGAGCACGTGCTGGATCTGTATGGGGCGGCGCCCTATTGGCCGCTGGCCGAGATTCAGCCCCGGCTCGAGCGGTGGTTGAGGGCGGGGGTTTGCCTGTTCCTGCTGCTGCCGGCGCTGATGGGGCTGGCGGCGCCGCTGCCGGCACGGCTCGCGAGTCGCGATGGCGGCGGACCCGCGGCGCCATCGAGCGGAGCGAGGGATCGGATTCCGGCCTTTGCCAAGGGGATGCTGGTGCTGCCGCTGCTGGGCATCACGCTGGTTGCGTTCGTTTTCTACGGCGCGCCCCGATACCGCTTGCCATACGATGGCTGCTTGATTCTCTTGTCGCTGCTGGGGTATGAGTGGATCTGGACGCGGGGGCGCCGCCCCGTCAAGGGCGGAAAGAACTGTTGCACAGAACCTTAGCTGAGATTGACACGGATCGCACTCATCGCGCCGCCGTACACGGCTGACCATGTGGCCGGGAAGACCGCCAGCATGAAGGCCGTGGTCAACCTCGTTCCGCCGCTGGGCTTGGCCTATCTGGCCGCCGTCCTCGAGCAGCACGGATATCCCGCCCGGATCTACGATTGCACCCTCGGGCTTTCCTTGGACTCGCTGATGGCGGCGCTGATCGCTTTCCAGCCGCGGGTTGTGGGCATCACCAGCACGACGCCGGCATTCGAAGAGGCGTGCATTACGGCGCGGCGCATCCGGAGCCAGATGCCGGAGTCTGTGCTCGTCCTGGGAGGCGCCCATGTTTCGGCCGTGCCTGCGCTGGCGCTCGCGGGGGATGATTTCGACATCGGCGTCGTGGGCGAAGGCGAATGGACCATGCTCGACGTGGCGCGGCATATCGAGCAAGGCGCGTCTGGCGACCTGGCGAAGGTGCCGGGATTGGCGATTCGGCGAGAGGGCCGGGTGGTGGTGACGGAGCCCCGCCCGTATATCCAGGATCTGGACCGGCTGCCGATGCCGGCGAGGGGGTTGCTGCCGCCGCTGGCTGCCTACTCGCCCACGCCCGCCTCCTATCGGCGGCTGCCTCTGGCCACCGTGATCACCTCGCGCGGCTGCCCCTATCGATGCACGTTCTGCGATCGGACCGTCTTTGGGAATGCGGCGCGCGCCCACAGCCCGGAGCGGGTGCTGGCGGAGGTCGATGAATGCCTGCATCGGCACAAGGCGCTCGAGATCCGGTTTTTCGACGACACGTTCACGTTCGATCCGCGGCGGGTGATGGAGATCTGCGACGGGCTGCGGGCCAAGCGCTGGCGGTTTCCGTGGACCTGCCTGACGCACGTCAACACCGTGACACCGGAGCTATTGCGGCGCATGAGGGCGGCGGGGTGCTGGCAGGTGCTCTACGGGCTGGAATCAGGCGATCCGGAGATATTGGCCTCCCTGCGCAAGGGCAGCACGGTCGAGCGCAACGAACAAGCCGTTCGCTGGGCCCAGGAAGCCGGCCTGAGCGTCCGCGGCGATTTCATTGTCGGCACACCTCTCGAGACATGGGCCAGCCTGCGCCGGACGGTGGATTTTGCCAAGCGGCTCAAGCTGGATTATGCCCATTTCAACAAGTTCGTCCCTTTCGCAGGGAGCGAGCTGCACGATCGGCTGGCGGCCCAGGGCCATTGCCCGGATATCTCGAGAATGACGAGCATCTGCGATCATCAGACCACTCCCTACGTGCCGCCGGCGCTGACGGCAGACCAGTTCCAGCGATTTCTCAATGAGGCCCATATCGAGTTCTACCTCCGCCCCAGCCACATCCTGCGTCGCCTGGTCCGCACCCGGTCCTGGGGCGAGCTCTGGGGGCAATTCCGGGGTGCATTTGCCATTTTTGGCCTCTCGCGTTGAGGGACGATGAGCAACGGCGATGAGAAACGGCCCCCGCTGACGTGCACGGTGCTGCCCACGGCCAATGAGCGGGACAACGTCCGGGGTCTCATCCTGGGGATTCTCCGTCATGCGATCACGCCGCACCGGGTTGTGGTTGTGGATGACGATTCGCCGGACGGCACCGGCGATGCGGTCGAGCAACTCATGAGAGACAATGGCGCCGGGGCGCCGCCCGGCTCGATCCGGCTGATCCGGCGGGTGGGCGAGCGCGGGCTGACCACCGCCCTGCAAGCGGGCATCGATCTGGCAATCGATTCGATGGGGGCGGACCTGGTGACGTGGATGGACTGCGACATGTCGATGCTGCCGGCGGACGTCGCCCGGCTGGTCGGCGAGGTCTGGAAGGGGGGGGCGGACATTGCGGTCGGATCCCGCTGGATTCGGGGGGGGGCTGACCGGGGCCACGGGGCTCGGGCGCGGATGCTGAGCTGGCTCATCAACCGGTTCGCCCAGCAGATGCTGGGGCGCCAGATCCGCGATTACACGAGCGGGTTCATCGCCGCGCGGGCGGACGTGCTCCGGGCCGTGAGATTGCGGGGCGATTACGGGGAGTATTGCATTGACTTTTTGGTGCGAGCGATACAGAGTGGTTATCGCGTCCATGAAGTGCCCTATGTCTGCATGCCGCGCGGGGCAGGGGAGAGCAAGACAGGCGCCACCCTATGGGATTACCTGGTCAAAGGCAGAAAGTACGTCGCCACCGTATGGTGGCTGTCTCGCAGCCGTTGAAGAAGGCCGATCCAGCTCTCGCCGGCGGCGCCTGAAAGCCGATGCTCATGTTGAAGCGCACCGAACTCTCGGCGGAGGAAATGAGGGAGCTGGCGGCCTTTCTGCCGGGGGCTGATCCGGAGGTGAAACCCCGCTTCCGGGGCGCCGACGGATGCGCGGGCTCCTGGCGTCCCATCATCCCGGTTTGCGAGCCGGTCCTCGGCGGCAACGAGATCGAGTATGTCCGCCAGGCGATCGAGAGCAACTGGATCTCGTCGGCGGGCGGCTTCACCCGTGAGTTCGAGGCGGCTTTTGCGCGGTTCTGCGGCACGCGCTACGGGATCGCCTGCTCGAGCGGGACCGCGGCGATGCACCTGATGGCGGCCTCGCTCGGGCTCGAATCGGGGGACGAGGTCATCCTTCCGACATTCACGATGATCGCGACGGCGAACGCGATCACCTATTGCGGGGCGCGGCCGGTGCTGGTGGACTGCGAGCCGCAGCACTGGCAGATGGATGTCGAGCAGGTGGCCGCCAAGATCACCCCCCGCACGCGCGCGGTCATGCCGGTGCATATCTACGGCCATCCGGTGGACATGGATCCGCTGATCGAGCTGGCCGATCGGCATGGATTGGCGATCATCGAAGATGCCGCGGAATCGCACGGCGCTCGGTATAAAGGCCGGCCGGTGGGGGGGCTGGGCCTGGCGGCCGGGTTCAGCTTCTACGCCAACAAGATCGTCACCACGGGCGAGGGCGGCATGGTGACCACGAACGATCCCGATTTCGCGCGTCTGGCGGCCACCTTGCGCGACCATGCCTTCAGCCCTGAGCGCCATTTCTGGCACTCCTACATCGGATTCAACTATCGCCTGAGCAACCTGCAGGCGGCCGTTGGCCTGGCGCAGATGGAGCAGTGCGAGCGGCTGATTGAGGCCCGGCGCCGCAATGCCGCGGCGTATGGGCGCACCCTGGCCTCGATTCCCGGGATCCGGACCCCGGCCGAGGCGCCATGGGCGAGCAGCGTTTACTGGATGTACGGCATCCTGGTGGACGCGGAGGAGTATGGATTGACTCGAGACCAGCTGCGGAGGCGTCTGGCTGAAAACGGCATTGAGACGCGGTCTTTTTTTGTCCCGGTCCACTGCCAGCCGGTCTATCGGCGGGCCTATGCCTCCGAGGGGTTCCCCGTCGCCGAGCGGCTGTGTCGGGATGGGCTTTATTTGCCTTCGGCCTCCTCGCTGCAGTTGGAGGAGATCGAGTATATTGCGGGGGTCATTCGGGGGGCTTGCCCGGGGCTGGGGTCATGATCATGCTGCGCGCCGCGTCCAGCGAGCCGCGGACGACAATCGATATGAAAACCAAGACATCGTGTTGGGTATTCAGCCTGGGTTTGTGCTGGGCCGCGTCCGTGCTCGGCGCGCAGGGCCCCCAGGATCTCTTCACCGAAGTCCGCGTCGGGAGCGCCTCGTTCAACCCTGCCAAGGAGCAGCGTGTCGAGCTCCGGTACGAGCTCCGGCGGGATGACGCGATCACGGTTGGCGTGTATGATTGCGACGGCGGCCTGGTGCGGCGGTTGGCTGAATCCGCCCCGCAATCCGCCGGTGCCCACAAAGTTGTCTGGGACGGAAAGGACCAGGAAGGGAAGATCGTTCCCGACGAGGCGTACGCGTTCACGCTCGAAGCCGCCTCGGGGGCGGTCTTCGATGCGGCGACCTTTTCAGGCGGGGTGGTTGGCGACCTCACCGCGGCGCGGTTCGACGAGGAAGCCGGCACGGTCGAGTATCAGCTGCCCCAGGCCGCGCGGGTTCTGATCCGGCTGGGTTTGCAGGGCGGGCCGATGCTGAAGACGCTCGTTGACTGGAAGCCCCGGCCCAGCGGCAGCGTGACGGAATACTGGGACGGGAGGGACGAGAGCAAGCTGATCGCCTTTCACAAGCACAAAGACTTCAAGGTCCTCATCACTTACGTGACCTTTCCGGAGGCCACCGTCATTGCGTATGGGAACGACCGGGAGACCTATCGCGACTACAAGCTGGGACCGGGGCAGAAGCGTCCCCAGAAGCCGAAGCGTCCGCGGGATCCCCAAGCCGCATCGGGATTTCGCGCCGAGGGGCTCGTCCCGCCGGGATGGGCGCGCGCGCCGCGAGTCGAGATGGCGTTCCCGGAGTTGCCCGACGGCGGTGCGGCCCTGCCCGTCGTGACGAACTCGGTGAATATCCGGATCGACGTGGATCGATCGGATAAGGACGAGCTGTTGAAGGGGCAGTTCGAGATCATTTTCTTCGTGGACAACGTGTTCTTCGCCGAGGCGGAGCGGGGGTATGTCCCCTACAACTGGAACTGGGAGCTACAGCAGATCCCTGCCGGGGAGCATATTCTGACGGTCAACCTCTCGAGTTTCGCCGGCCAGGTGGGCGTGGCCAGCCGGAAGGTGCGCGTGGTCAAGAACACCGCCGCGCCCAAATGACCAGCCAGGCAAGAAAACGAATCCGGCGGTCTATGGCTGGGGCGGTCATGCCGAAAGGGTTTAGCAATATGGAGACTGGAGGAGCATTTCATTGGGGGAGGCAAGGCCGCATCAGGCGGATCCTGCGGGCCTGCATGATCGGTTTGTGTGCAGGAACGGCCTTTGGCTCAGGGAGCGCGGGGATCGTTTTTTCGGTGTTGGAGGACGGGAGATGGGTCGCCTACCACCAGTCGGGCATCGGGGCGGTTCCCGAGAGGGTATCGAGCCGTGGCGGCGCGGACCAGATGGCGGCCAGGCTTTCGAGCGATGGCGCCCAGATCGCATTCGAGGCAGGGGCAGGCGAGGTGCAGGTCTATGCACGCGGTCCCGGGGCGAAGGAGGGCTGGAGCTGGATCCGGACATTGCCGGGGGCGGTCCGGCCTGCCTGGCAGCCGGCCACGAAGGATTGGCTGTCGGTGCGGTATGCGGTGTCCGGCGCTGGCGAGGACTCGGACATCTACTGCCAGATTCCGGGGCGCCGGGAACCGGAGATCCTGGTGCGTCACACAGGGAATCAGGATTATCCTGCGGTGTCACCCGACGGCACGCAAGTGGCGTATGCATCGGGGATCGTGGTGGGCCCGCGGCAAGGGGCGGTCCGTGTGTTTCAGCAGCTCTGGATCTTGGATCTGCGGTCGATGCAGGTTCGACAGGTGTTTCTCGATCATGCCGAGAACATCGAGCCTTGCTGGTCGCCTGCGGGCAAGGAACTGGCTTTTGCCTCGAATCGGAGCGGCCGGTTTGAGATCTGGGTGGTTCAACCCGGCGGCGAAGGCCTTCGCAAGGTCACCGAGGGGCCCGGTGTCAAGTCCTGGCCCGCCTGGTCGCCCGATGGCCAGCGCATCCTGTTGACCGTGTTTGACCAGAACCGATATGGGCTGGCCCTGGTGAACGCCGAGGGCGGAGAGGCGCAGCCTTACCATCCTTTTGGCGCAGGATCGAAACTCGAGGTCCGCGATGCGGACTGGAAATGAGAATCCGCGGGCGGAAGGGCTTGAAGGGATCCTCAGCTATCCCTCTGTTCTTCCCAGCCGCGTGGCCGCCGCGTCGGATGCCGGGACGGTCCCGCCCGGCATGGCTGGTCCGGTTCACGGGCTTTACACAACATGGAACGAGCATTGATCACGGGGATCACGGGGCAGGACGGATCGTATCTGGCGGAGCTGCTCATCGACAAGGGTTACGAGGTGCACGGCCTTGTGCGAAGGACATCCTCGCTGGCGCGCGATCGCATCGATCATCTCTGGGGTGCGACCCTCGGCGATCACCCACGCCTTTTCCTTCATTATGGCGACCTGACCGACACCGGATCGCTGGTGAGATTGCTGGGCGAGGTTGCGCCTCGCGAGGTCTATAACCTGGCCGCGCAGAGCCACGTCGGAATCAGCTTCGCCATGCCCGATTCCACGATCGACATCAACGGCGGCGGTACGGCCAGGGTCCTGGAGGCGATCCGCCTGGCCGGGCGGGCGAAACGGACGCGGTTTTTCCAGGCGTCATCCTCCGAGATGTACGGAAATGCTCGAGAGGCGCCCCAGAGCGAGCGCACCCCTTTTGCGCCCCGCTCGCCCTACGCGTGCTCGAAGCTGCTCGCACACTGGTTGGTGGTGAACTACCGCGAGGCCTACGGCTTGCACGCATCGAATGGGATTCTCTTCAACCACGAATCTCCGCGCCGCGGCGAGAATTTCGTGACACGAAAGATCACGCAAGGCGCCGCCCGGATCAAACACGGATTGCAGACGGCCGTCCATCTGGGAAACATCGGTGTGAGGCGGGATTGGGGATACGCGCCGGAATACGTGGAGGCGATGTGGCGGATCCTGCAGCAGGAGCAGCCGGATGACTACGTGATCGCCACCGGCGAAAGCCACACCGTCCGATCGTTTGCCGAGCTGGCGTTCGAGTATGTCGGCTTGGATTGGCGCGAGCACGTCGTGCAGGACCATCAATACGATCGCCCCTCCGAGGTGGACCTGCTGGTCGGCGATTCCAGCAAAGCCAAACGGCTGCTGGCCTGGGAGCCGAAAACCCGCATGGCTGACCTGGTCCGGCTGATGATGGACTCGGACCTGCGGGCTGTCGAAGCGCTCCCGCGAAGACAATAGCTCGATGCCGAAGGGGAGAGCTCAAAAAAAAGGGGCCGGGTTTTACCCGGCCGCCCTTCTGGTGAACACAATGAGTTGATCGCCACTCAATCTCCGCCTTCGACCGGTGCGGCGCTGCGGACAGACGCCTTTTGCACACGGAACCGCACTTCTGCACCAACCGAATCTGGTGCTAGGATACAGGATCCCAGGTAAGCCGCCAGTCACCAGAACTGGGGACAAGGGTTCAAGGCGCAAGGGCAAAGCGGGAAGGCACGCGCTCCGAATCCTTCCGGACCGCAGACGTCCCTTTCGGTGGTAGGGACGAGTCGCTGACTCGTCCGCAGCAGCTTCAGGCCTTCAGCCGGACGCGATCCTTGCTGGGGGGGGCTCACGGCAGGCGGAAGCGCACGCGAAGGAGCACCGACATTCTTGTCGGCTCGATTGATCGGCCTTTCAGGATTTCAAAATGCTCCGCGCTCGTGTGCCCGTGTAGCCCGCGACCTATCTCAACAACGTTTTGGCGAATGCTGTCGAATACGCGCTATCGCCGCCGGCGTTGAACGCGCGAACACGGTAGTAATAGGTGGTGTTCTTCGCAAGACCAGTGTTCGAGAACGCTGTCACATCCGCCCCGACCGTGGCGATTTGAACGAATCCGGTGGTGAGTGACTTGGATCGCTCGATCTTGAATCCGTCTTCGTTATCCGAGGTGTCGGCCCAGGAGAGATTGATCTGGCTCTTGGAAACGGCAGTGGCGGTAAGACCGCTGGGTGCGGCGGGCGGATCAGGGAGTTGCGGCGGAACATACTTGTAACTGGAATCGATGAAAATGCCGCTCACCACCGCGTTATCTCCATCGACTCGAGTGATCTTGATTGTCACCGGGCCGGCGATGCGCCACGTCAGATAAGTGCCGTTGACGAACGACTCGAGCGTTCGCGGTCCGTCCAGCAAGGTTCCGTAATTGCGATCGAAGATTTCGATGGTTTGCGTTCGCAGGCTCGTAACAGCGTCGTAATCGACGCAATAGAGCGAGACGTAGTGGGGATTGTAATCCGCAAAGTTGATATCGATGGTGAAGGACGAAGGCGATGTGTCGTTCGGGGAGTAATAGCATTGGAGGAATCGGGAAGTGCCGTCGGGGGGGATTTGGAGCGCGCGCAGGTCCGTGGGCAAAGGATCCCAAGCAGTATGAACATAACATCCGGCAGGCGTCACGACATCAACGTCGTTCAAATAATCCTCATACTTCACGATGTCATAGCCTTCGTCACCATAGAGGTTTATCCAAGTTCCTTGGGTTGTAGTGTCCGATCCAACAAATGTTGCGGTTGCGGGCGCGGGTGCGTCCAGCGTGGCGGCTGAAGCTGTGACTGCAGCTGAGCATTCGATTGTTCCATCGATGCTGTTGCACGCCGTAATCGAGTAATCGTAGCGTGTTTTCGCGGTCAGGCCCGAATCGGTGTAGGCGGTCATGTTGGCGGGGAGGGTGATTATTTCGGTGGAGGCCGGATCCCCGGTGGTACGCTCGATCTTGAAACCGGTTTCGTTGTCGGAGTTATCGGTCCAGGCGAGATTGATTTGGGTGTGGGAAACGGGCGTGGCGCTGAAGCCCGATGGCGCCGCTGGCGGTTCGGTGGGCGGCTCCCAACCTTCCGGGATTGTGGCCAGGAACTTGACGATATCGAGTCGTCCTTTGGTGACGGTATTGGCGAGGGATGAGGTAGCGGTTGTGGAAGCGAGGAGGGCGGATCGGATGGCCTGGGGGGTTGCGCCGGGGTATTGGGCTGCATAGAGGGCGATGGCGCCGGCGACATGGGGCGTGGCCATCGATGTGCCTCCGTAGCTGGCGTAACCGTCCGTCGGCACGGTCGAGTAGATGCCGACGCCGGGAGCGCCGAGGTCGACCGTTGTGAGGCCGTAGTTGGCCCATGTAGGCTTGGCGCCGGCGGAGTCGATGGCGGTCACGGAGATCACGGCGTCGTAGCCGGCGCCCGCGGTGGTGTTGTAGCAGGCGGGATAGACCGGGGAGGTGTCGGTGTTGATCGCTTTGCCGCGCCAGTTGCCGTTGCCGGCGGCGGCCACAAACAGAATATTCGCCTCGGCGGCGCGCACGATCGAAGCCAGCAGGGCAGCGTCGTAGGCGCCTCCGGACCACGAGTTATTGAGCGCGACGATATTGACCCCCTTCGACTTCAGAGCGGTCATGTAATCGATGGCTTCGATCGCATCGAGGGTGGTGCCGCTTTCGGGGCCGAGGAATTTGCCGGAGATAATATTGACCGTCCAATTGACACCCACGACTCCCTGAGAATTGCCACCGACAGCTCCGATGGTTCCGGCGACATGGGTGCCATGGTCGTCGTACATCTCATCGAAAATGTCGCCGTTATCGCCAATCGCATTCCAGCCGTGGATGTCGTCCACGTATCCATTATCGTCATCGTCCAATTCATTCCCTGCGCTTTCACCTGGATTGGTCCAGATGTTGGCCTCGAGGTCGGGGTGGTCGAATTGGAGGCCTTCATCAACGACGCCGACGTAAACGTCTTTCGAGCCGGCGGATCCGGCCGCCCAGGCGGCGGCGGCACCGCTGCCGTATTGATTAGCCGGGTCTGTAGTGGCTCCGTACATCCCCCAGAGGCTGCCGTCCGCGAAGAGTGGATCGTTCACGACAACCTGCTGGTGTTTATAGACCCAGTTGGGCTGGGCGAACTCGACGGCCGGGTGGTTCTGGAGGGCTTGGATGGCTTGAGCGACGGGCCGGGTGGTGAGGGCGCGAGTCAGGCCGTTGTCGCCTCGGGCTTTCATGGCCGCAGTTTGAACATGGGCAGCGGCGGTGACGCCGGCCATGCGGACGACATCCTTGAGCTGGGCGTCGGTGGCATCGCCCTTGAACTTAATGAGGATTTCGCCGGGCATGTACCACGGCCCGTCCGGATGATCCTGGACAGGTGGAAGGGCCTGGGAATATGCGGAGAGCGTGAAAATGGATCCTGCGATAGCAGCCAGCAAGAAGGTTCGAGCCAAGATGCTTTTCATATGTGAAAACGAATGAATGTTAATGGAAGAGAGCATACGGAAACTTCGGAATGCAGGCAATCCATTTTTTTCCCGCGCGAGGCAGGAGCGGGGGAGCAGAGGGAGGGGTTCAGTACAAAAAAGGGGCCGGGGTTTACCCGGCCACCCTTCTGGTGAGAACAATGAGCTAACCGCCACTCAATCTCCGCCTTCGACCGGTGCGGCGCTGCGGACGGACGCCTTTTGCACACGGAACCGCACTTCTGCACCAACCGAATCTGACGCCACAATACAGGATCCAGGAAAAGCCGCCAGTCACCAGTACTGGGGACAAAGGGGAGAAGGGCCTTTACTGCTTCGGATTGTGCCCAAGGAACTTGGCCACAGCTTCGGTGCGGGTGCGGACCTGGAGCTTTTCGTAGATGCGGCGGACGTAGGTGTGGACGGTCTCGTAGCTGACGCTGAGGTTATCGGCGATTTCCTTGTAGAGAAAGCCGCGGGCGAGGTAATCGAGGACCTCCTGTTCGCGCGGGGAGAGGTTTTCGGTGGGCGGGGCGGCGGGGTTGGGGCGCTGGAAGGACTGGACGACCTTGCGAGCGATCTGGGCGGTCATGGGAGAGCCGCCCTGGTGGACTTCGCGGAGGGCGTCGAGGAGTTCGGCGCGCGAGGTGCGTTTGAGGAGGTAGCCGGTGGCGCCGGCGGCGAGGGCGTTGAAGATGTTTTCCGTGTCCTCGTAGACGGTGAGCATGAGGATCTGGATGGAGGGCGCGATTTGTTTGAGGCGCCGGACGCACTCGACGCCGTTCATGCCGGGGAGGTTGATATCCATGAGGACAATATCGGGCTTCTCGGCGGGGAGTGCGGCGAGGGCGGCTTCGGCATTGGCGTGCTGGCTGAGGCAGCGGAAGCCGTCGGCCTGGTTCAGGATGCGGGAAAGGGTATGTCGGACCTGCTCGCTATCTTCGACGATGGAGACTTGGATGGGCATGGGTCAGGGTGGATTGGATGGGGCGCCGAGTGGTGCGGACAAGCGGACGAGGGCGCCGCCGCGGGGGGCGGGCTCGATCGAGAAGCTGCCGCCGATGGCGGTCATGCGCCGGCGCATGTTCTGGAGGCCGTTGCGGGCCTGGGCGGCGGCGGGATCCATGCCGGCGAGCCCGCGGCCGTTGTCCTCGATCTCCATGGCGAACCAGCCGGGATCGAGGCGGAGGCGGACCTGGACGACGGAGGCACGGGCGTGGCGGACGACGTTGGTGATGGCTTCTTTGAAGGCGAGGAACACGTTGTGACGGAGCTCGGGCGGGAGTGTGGAGGCAGGCAGCTGGGTGGGGACATCGAGCCGGCAGCGGAGGCTGGCGACGGAGAGATATTCCTGGGCGTACTTGCAGAGGTAGGTGACCAAGCCTTCGAGGGTGTCGTTGGATGGATTGACGGCCCAGACGATCTCGTCCAGGACGCGGGTGGTTTCGCGGGCGGTCAGGGAGATCTGGCGCGCGTGCGCCTCGACCTCGGCAGGCTGCTCCTTGTCGTTTTCGATGAGGTCGCTCAGGAGGGAGACCTGGGTGAGATTGGCGCCGAGCTGATCATGGATGTCCTGGGCGATGCGGGAGCGTTCTTTCTCGACGGCTTGTTTCTGCTCGAGTTGCTGGAGCCGGCGCTGGAGCCTCTGGGTGGAGAAATAATAGACCATGCCGACGATGGCAGCGAGGAGCGAGCCGATGGCGATGGTCAGAAACCACCACTTGCTCCACAGGGGAGGGAGGACGATGATGGCCAGGCCCCGGCCGGTTTCGTTCCAGATGCCATCTTCATTGCAGGCTTTGACGATGAACCGGTAACGGCCGGGCGTGAGCCGGGGATAGTGGGCGGTGCGGCTGCTGCCGGCTTCGGTCCAGCCGGTTTCGAAGCCCTCGAGCCGGTATTGGAACCGGGCGCGGTCGGGGGCGCGGAGGTTGAGGCTGGAGTACTGGATATCGATGCGGTGGCGGCCGGGAGGGACGACAATGGTATCGGGCGGGCTGGCCAGGAGATTGCCGCTGCCCTGGACCTGGCCGTTGATCCAGATCGACTCGATGATGACGGGAGGCGGGTGGGGGTTGGGATCGAGCCGGTCGAGGTGAACGAAGACGAGCCCCTGGACGGTGGGGAACCAGAGCTGGCCGGAGCGGGTGAGGGCGGCGCCGGGCTGGGAGCCGAGGGTGCATTCGCGTGTCGGGAGGCCGTCGGGCTTGCCGTATACGCGGCCGGGGACATACCCGATGGATTCCCGGGCGAAGTCATCGAGGTCTTGCTTGCGGACGCGGAGGATGCCGGCTGTGGAAGCGATCCAGAGGCAGCCCTGGCCGTCTTCAATGATGCTTCCGATGCTGTTGCCGGGGAGGCCGTCCCGCGCGGTGAACCGGGTCCATTGGCCCTGGTGGTAGCGGCCAAGCCCGCTGCCGAATGTGCCGATCCAAAGGACGCCGCCGGCATCGAGGTAGAGGGACGAGATGTCCTCGCTGGGCAGGCCGTCGGATTTGTGGAATGCGGCGAACGCGCCGTTCTCGAGCCGGTTCAGCCCCCCGCCGAACGTGCCGATCCAGAGAGCGCCTTCGGGAGAGTCGGTGATCGCGCGGACCTCGTCGGCGGATAGGCCATCGCGGGTCGTGAAGGATTTCCAGGAATCGTTTTCCTTGCGCAGGAGGCCGTTTCGGGTGCCGAGCCAGAGTGTTCCACGGCGATCCTCATGGATGGCGAACACTTCGGGCGGGATGGCCTGGGCGCCGGGGGCGTGCTGGAACCGGCCGCCGCTCTTGAGGAACAAACCGCCGCCGCGGGTGCCGGCCCAGATGTTGCTCGAGCGATCGGCATAGACGCTCCAGACGTGGGTGTTGGTCAGGCCCTGGGCGGCGCCGTAGGACTGCAGGGTGCCGTCTTTCCAGCAGGCGGCGCCCCCGCCGTTGGAGCCGATCCAGAGCCCGCCCTCGGCGTCCTCGCAGACGGATTGGATGACCTTGGGCTGGAGACCGCGAGCACGGTCGAGGCGCTCGAACACGGGGCGTTTGACACGGTTGAGCCCGCCGCCGTCGGTGCCGATCCAGAGGGTGCCTTCGCGATCGACATGAAGGGAGAGGATGATGTCGTGGGTGAGGCCGTGGCCGGTCGTCAGCCAGGCAAAGCGGCCGTGGGGGTCGAACCAGAACACGCCGATCCCCAGGGTGCCCACCAGGAGGTTGCCCTCGCGGTCTTCGCAGGCCGCCGCGACGGGCGCCGAGCCCCAGGGATACGATCCCCACTCGAGGATCACTTCCTGCCGGACGCACCTTTGGATCTGGCCGTTGGCCAAGCGCCAGTATCCGCCCTTCGCGCTGGCCAGAAGGAAGTCGAGCCGCTCGACGGGCGCCTCGAGCGCCACCGGCAGCTCGAGCGATCCGGCGGCCACGTCCGGCATGACGGCAGCCAGACGGCGGCCGGTGCCGATCCATACCAGGCCGCCAGGCTCGGCCACGAGGGCGCGAGTCGAGCTGGGGCGGCGGAGATCGAACACGAAGATGTCGAGCTTGCCATTCCGATGCCGCCATAGCTGGCCGTCGGCGGTGTAGAGCCAGACAGCGCCCCGGTCGTCTTCGGCGGCGGCGACGAGGCGTTGCTCGGACGCGCCGCGTCCGATGCCGAGGCTGGTGATCCGTCCGTTCTCGAGGGTGGCGATCCCGGCGGTCTCGGTGCCGATCCAGAGGACGCCCCGGCTGTCTTCGAACAGATGGACGATGCGGCTGCTGTTGAGGCCGGGAGCGTTGCTCTCGTCCAGGACGACAAAGCGGGTGCCGTCGAAACGGACCAATCCGTTGAGCGTGCCGCACCAGAGATAGCCGTCCCGCGTTTGAACGATCGAGGTGACGGAGTTTTGGGGGAGCCCTTCGTCGGTTCCCCAGGCATCGATCACATAGCTCGAGGCGGCTGGGGGCGCGGGTGTGGCGGCTGCCTGCAGCCCAGAGGGATGAGCCAGGCACAGGATCCAAAGCGCAAGGAATGCCGGGCGCCAAGCCAGGGAGCGGATGAGCTGGAAGACGCAGCCTCGCCACACTGTCGCGTCCGGCTTGCAGCTTGCAGCCCACAAGCGGACGAGCCAGCGGTTCGTCCCCGCCATCGGAAGGGGACGTTCGCGGCCCGTGCAAACCGCCGGCGTGCCGGCATATCCCCGCCGGCAGCGGCAGACGAACGCACCCAGTGTGGCAGGTTGGCCCGGCGTGGGCATAGGTGGATTGTTCGGTCCCGACAAGCGGCTGTAAAGAGGTTTATGAGAGGAAAGGCGGCATGGAGGGCAATGGAGTCCATTCGTTCTTGTTCTCGCGCCTCAAATGTCAAATATTTAGATGCGACCCCATTGCTTTCACGGCAAACTCGAGCTGGCCTTTTTTGAAGTCGAGCGTGATGCGGGAGCTGTCCGGGATGTCGCCGGCGAGGAGCTTGCGCGAGAGGGCGGTTTCGACGTGGCGCTGGATGAACCGTTTCAGGGGACGGGCGCCGTAGACGGGGTCGTAGCCTTCGCGGGCGATGGATTCGCGGGCAGCCGGGGTGAGCTCGAGATCGATCTGGCGCTGGGCGAGGCGCTGGCGGAGGAGGCCGAGCTGGAGATCGACGATCTGCTCGATCTCGGCGAGCGTGAGCGGCTTGAAGAGGACGATCTCGTCGATGCGATTGAGGAACTCGGGCCGGAAATGGCGGCGGAGCTCGGAGAGGACCTCGCGGCGGACGGGCTCGGCGATCTCGCCGGACGCGCCGGTGTTTTCGATGAGCAAGGGGCTGCCGATGTTCGAGGTCATGATCAGGAGCGTGTTCTTGAAGTCGACGACGCGTCCCTGGTTATCGGTGAGCCGGCCGTCATCGAGGATCTGGAGCAGGACATGGAAGACCTCGGGGTGGGCCTTCTCGATCTCGTCGAAGAGGACGATGCTGTAGGGTTTGCGGCGGACGGCTTCGGTGAGCTGGCCGCCCTCCTCGTAGCCGACGTAGCCCGGGGGGGCGCCGATGAGGCGGGCGACGGCGTGCTTCTCCATGTATTCGCTCATGTCGATGCGGACGATGTTCTCCTCGGCGTCGAAGAGGTTTTCGGCGAGGGCGCGGGCGAGCTCGGTTTTGCCGACGCCGGTGGGTCCGAGGAAGATGAAGGAGCCGATGGGGCGTTTGGGGTCGTGGAGCCCGGCGCGGGCGCGGAGGACGGCGTCGGCGACGGCCTGGACGGCCTCGTGCTGGCCGATGACGCGCCGGTGGAGGTCCTGGTCGAGGCGGAGGAGCTTTTCTTTTTCGCCTTCGAGGAGGCGCGAGACGGGGATGCCGGTCCAGCGGGTGACGACCTCGGCGACCTCATCGGGGGTGACCTCCTCGCGGAGGAGGCGGGGCGATTTCGGGTCGGAACCAGCGGATCGCGCTTCGAGATTCTTGAGCTGTCGTTCGAGCTGGGGGACGCGGCCGTGTTTGAACTCGGCGGCGCGGCCGAGATCGCCTTGGCGCTGGGCCTGTTCCATCTCGTTGCGGGCGATCTCGAGCGCTTCGCGGAGCTTCTGGAGATCGCCGATGGCGTGTTTTTCGCTGTTCCATCGGGCCTGGAGTGCGTCGCGCTGGGCGCGGGTATCGGCGATCTCCTTTTCGAGGCTGGCGAGGCGATGGCGGGAGGCGGGGTCTTTTTCCTTGCGGAGCGCCTCGCGTTCGATCTCGAGCTGGAGGAGGCGCCGCTGGAGGGATTCGAGCTCTTCAGGCATGCTTTCCATCTCGGTCCGGAGCTTGGCGGCGGCCTCATCGATGAGATCGATCGCCTTGTCGGGGAGGAATCGGTCGGAGATATAGCGGTGGGAGAGCTGGGCGGCGGCGACGAGGGCGGCGTCCTGGATGCGGACGCCGTGGTGGATCTCGTATCGTTCGCGCAGGCCGCGGAGGATGGAGATGGTGTCCTCGACGTTGGGCTCGGCGACGAGCACGGGCTGGAACCGGCGCTCGAGGGCGGCGTCTTTCTCGACATGCTTGCGATACTCATCGAGCGTGGTGGCGCCGATGCAATGGAGCTCGCCCCGGGCGAGCATCGGTTTGAGCATGTTGCCGGCGTCCATGGCGCCCTCGGCCTTGCCGGCGCCGACCAGGGTGTGAATTTCGTCGATGAAAAGGACGATCTGCCCCTGGGCGCGGGCGATCTCGCGCAGGACGGCCTTGAGGCGCTCCTCGAACTCGCCGCGGTATTTGGCGCCGGCGATGAGGGCCGACAGGTCGAGCGCGACCAGCCGTTTGTCCTTGAGGCTTTCGGGGACGTCGCCGGCGACGATTCGGCGGGCCAGGCCTTCGACGATGGCCGTCTTGCCCACGCCCGGCTCGCCGATGAGGACCGGATTGTTCTTGGTGCGGCGGGACAGGACCTGGATGCAGCGGCGGATCTCCTGGTCCCGCCCGACGACCGGGTCGAGCCGGTTCTGCCGGGCGAGCCGGGTGAGATCGCGTCCGTATTTTTCAAGGGCTTCGTAGGTGGCTTCGGGCTGGGCGCTGGTGACGCGCTGGCCGCCCCGGACTTCCTGGAGGGCCTGAAGGAACTGCTCGCGACGCACGTTGAGGTTTTTGAAGACGCGTCCGACGCCGGTGGCGGGGGGCTCGTCGAACATGGCCAGGACGAGGTGCTCGACGCTGGTGTATTCGTCTTTAAGGCGGCGGGCTTCGTCCTGGGCTTTGACCAGCAGGGCCATCAGCCTCTGCGTTGTGGCGAGGCCGGGTCCGGCCTGGATGTCGCCGCTGACGCGGGGCAGGCGGTCGATCTCCTCCTGGACGCGGGTTCGGAGGAGGCCGGGGGCGGCCTGGGCGCGTTCGAACAGGCGCAGCACCAGGCCGTCGGGCTGGTCCAGCAGCGCCAGGAGCAAGTGCTCGACGTCCTGGGCTTGCTGCTGGTTGCGCGTAGCGATGTTCTGCCCTTCGGCGAGGGCTTCCTGCGACTTCTCGGTGAATCGGTTCAGGTCCATAGGTTCGTGCCAATCACGCTCCATATAATGAAGCACAATTTTCCGATCCGACAAATCGGATTCCCTTCCAAGGCGCAGGGACGAGCCGAGGGACGGCTGTTCGGGCGCAAGTCGATCGGCAGGATCTCAGCGCGGAGGGGCGGGGCGGGGCTGCTCGACGCGGATGAGGGCGGCGCCGTGGCGGGGTATATGGGCGGCATAGGCCTCCTCGATGAGGCCGAGGTTGGTTTGGCGCCAGAGGTCGCGGACGTGCTGGGGGCCGGTGCGGCCGAGCATGGTCCAGGGGATGCGGAGCGTGGCGGGCATCTCGCCGCGGTTGAAGAGGCCGACGGCCTGGGCGCCGTCTTCGAGGTCTTTGACCATGGCGAAGTTGGCGTCCTCGAGCGGGAGGACGCGCGCGCATTGGCCGAGAGGGTCCTGGTCGACGGCGATGACCTCGGGATTGGCGAGGACGTTGAGGGTGAACTCATCGAGTCGGGTCATGTCGCCGCTGTAGAAGAGGGGGGCGGCCATGAGGCACCAGAGGGACATGAACGAGTATTGCTCGCTGGGGGTGAAGGGGCAGTAGCGGGGCTCGCCGCCGACGCGGGCGGCGCCGATGTAGCCGATCTGGATGTAGTCGGGATCGTTCCATGCGCCGGGCTTCGAGAAGGCGCGGTGCTCGGCGTTTTTGAGGGCCACATCGAAGACGCGATCCAGCTCGAAACCGAGGTCGCCGGCGGTGCGCCAGCAGTGGCCGCCGACCTCGGCGCCCCATTCCCAGACGTTGCCCATGCCATATTGGCAGAGGTTGAACACGACGTCGCGGGGGAGTTGGCGGAGGATGCCGCCCATCTGCCGGAAGGGTTTCTGGAAGACCTCGAGGCCGGTCTGGCCTTTGACCAATCGGCCGTAGGAACACCAGTCGTATTTGAGGAAATCGAAGCCCCATTCGGCGAAGGTGCGTGCGTCCTGGGCCTCGTGCTGGTAGCTGCCGGTGAATCCGGCGCAGGTGGTCGGGCCCGGCGAGGTGTAGATGCCGGCCTTCAGCCCGTGGGAATGGATGTAATCCGTCAACGCCCGCATGTCGGGGAAATGGCGGTTGGGGAGGATGGTGCCGTCGGCGTCTCGGGCGGGGCCGACGCGGAGGGGGTCGGCGTGTTTGGCGGCGTTCATCCAGCAATCGTCGAGGCTGACGTATTGGTAGCCGACGTCGGCCAGGCCGTGGCGGACCATGAGATCGGCGGCCTGGCGGGCCATGGCGTCGGTGATGTTGTTGTAATGGGCATACCAGTGGTTCCACCCCATGGGCGGCGTGAGGGCGAGGGTGTCGCCGCTCCGAATGCGGAACTTGAGGGAAGCTTTGCCGTGCCGGTTTTGGGCCTGCCAAGTGAGGGTGTAATCGCCCCGGGCAGGCGCCGTGCCGGTCACGACGCCGGATTGGGGATCGAGGCGCAGCGTGTCGGGCAGGCCGACGGCGGAGAATGTCATCGGCCGCTCGCCGGTGGTGGGGATCCGGTAAATGAACGGGTTGCCGGGGCGGCAGCCGTAGACCGTGGGCCCGTTGATGCGGGGGGCGGGTGCGGGCGCTGGGGTGAGCAGGTAGGGGGTTTCACGCGGCGCCTCGATCGATCGAGGCCGGGCGCCGGCCACATCGAATCGCGCCTCGGCCCAGTTGGCGTGGTCATAGGAGACGCCGTCGCCACCGTCGTCGACCTGGAGCAGGAGGGACTGGATGCCGCGCAGGTCGACGTCGATCTCGCGGGCGGCTTGGTTGGTCTTCATCAGGCCGGATTCGTAAAGGGTTCGGCCGTCGCCCAAAACGCGGAAGACGACCGAGCCCGGCCCGCCGGCGGCGTCATCGACGCCGACGTGGGCGCGGAAGCGTTCCGAGCCGCCATCGAGCTGAATCCAGAGGGCGCTTCGGGCATGGGTGCCGACGCCATGCTCGAATTTCCTGCCGGCGATGGCCAGGGGCTGCTCGCGGATGGATCGGTCGACCTGGGGCTGGCCCCATCCTTGATGCATCAGCTTGAGATCGAGGGCGGTCAGCGGCACCGTCTCCGCCGCGGCGGCGGTTGCGATGGCGCCCGTGTTGTCGAATGAGCCGATCATCAGGGCGATGGCGGCGACGAGGATTTGGTTTTTCATGATGGATGATAGGGCAGCAGGAATGACACAAGAAGGATTCAACGAATCGGGGCCATAGGCAATCGATAAAGCATGGCATGGAAGGCGGTCACCAGAACCAGAGGACGAAGAGGATCACGCCGGCGATGACCGCCAAGCCGGCGAGGCGGACGCCGGGATCGGATCGGGTGTCGAGATCTGCCCGAACGGGCAGGGTCACGGGTTGTGCGAGCGGTTTCCAGGCCGTGATGGCCCCCATGATTGCCAGGAGGAGCAGGAACGCCAGAAACACCTGGATCAGGAAATGGATGCCGCCGGCGAACTGCTGGAACAGCCCGTAGAGGATCGGCCCGGCGACGAGCGCAGTCACGCCTGCGGCGGGCGGGGCTTTGGGGACCGCCATGCCGAAAATGAAAGCGGCGACGATGCCAGGCCAGATGTAACCCTGGAACTGCTGGATGAACTGGAAGACACCGCCGAACTTGGGATCCGCCAGGTGCGGCGCGAGGGAGCAGCCGACCAGGACGCAGAGGACCGTGACGATCCGGCCGATGATCACAAGACGTTGTTGGCTGGCTTGGCGATCGAGCAACCGGCTATAGACATCGAGCGTGAACACCGTCGCTGCCGAGTTCATCATCGAACCCAACGAGCTGATCACGGCGCCGGCGATGGCGGCCAGCATGAAGCCGCGCAGGCCGGCGGGGACCAGGCTTTTGATGAGGATGGGAAACGCCTCATCGGGCTTGGACATCTGGCTGCCGTAGAGCTGGGCGGCCATGATGCCGGGCATGACGATGGCGAACGGGACGATCAGCCAGAGGGCGCCGGCGAAGATCACGCCGAGCTGGCCATCGCGGAGGGTCCGGGCGGCCAGGTTGCGCTGGACGATGAACTGGTTGAGCCCGCAGTAGTAGAGGATGACGATCCACAGGCCGGAGACGGCGCCGGTCCAGGGCAGGCCGGTGTGATCGGCCGGTAGGACCATGTGGAGCTTGGCGGCGTTCGCGGCCGTGAAGGCCTGCCAGCCGCCGCAGGCGTTCAGGCCGAGGCCGAAGACGATGAGGCCGCCTGCCAGGAGGGCGAGGCCTTGGAACAGGTCGGCCCATGCCACCGCCTTGAGGCCGCCCCAGGTCGCATAGACGGCCGCCACGAGACCGACAACCCAGATCGATCCGCGCAGGTCCGTTCCAAAGATGGTGTGGAGAGTCAGGCCTCCCGAGTAGAGCACAGCCGTGAGCAGGACCGTCATATACACGATGACGGTCAGCAGGGCCATGATCGATCGAGCAGCCGGGCTGTACCGGTATTCGAGATACTCGGGCATGGTGAAGATGCCGGCCCGGAGAAAACGAGGCAGGAGCGTGAACGCGATGAGGACGATGCCGACGGCGCCGCTGAGCTGCCAGGCGCTGACGGCAAGCCCGACATCGCCGGCGCCCTGCCCGGCCATCCCGACGAACTGCTCGGTCGAGATATTGGCCGCGACGATCGAAATGCCGATCAGCGGCCAGGTAAGCGACCGGCCGCCGAGGAAGAACCCCGCGGCATCCTTGAGGCCGCGGCTCTTATAGAAGCTGAATCCGAGGACCACGGCGTAAAAGCCGGCGATCACGGCCAGATCGAGCCATGTAAGTCTCATGAGAGGCGGCGATAAGCGATGCCAGTCAGCACGAGTCCTGAGCGCTGGTCTCGGGCTGCAGCATCATTGACGCGATGGCAGCTCATACGGAGTGCAGATCCTTTTCGGGGATCCTTGACCGGCTGTTTCGCGGACGTGGCATGGGAAGTTTGTGGCAAAGACATGAGTCCTTGAAAAGCCAAATATGATTTGAAACCGCAGCCGCAGGTTTCAAGCTGCGCTCATTTGTTCACCACAGATCACGGAGAATTCATTTTTTATCTGGAACATAGGAAATCAGGAAAACCTATTCCGGAGCGCTCCTGAGTTCGGGATTTCCACGAAGAGGCATCCAGCTGCAAGCTGCCCGGATTATGCCCGCGGAAGGACGGAAGGACGCGGAAACTATGAGATGCTTGTGCGCCCCTTTCCATGACTTCCTGGAGAGTGAGGCGGCCGGGTTGGACCTGGTGTTGGCCAAACGAACTGCGCATTTGATAGCTGGTGAAATTGGCTGCCTCGCACGCCTCCTGAACGTTGAAGCCGAACTCGACCATGTTGAGGAAGAACTGGAGGAGGTTCTGCTCTTGCGTGTCGCCGCCCTGGACGGAGAAGCAAAGGAACGGCCGTCCATTTGATTTCATGAGTCGGCGGCGGCGGGGGGCGGAGAGAGGGGGGCCTGTTTCTGGCGGCGGAGAGCCTGTTGTTCCTGGAGGATGCGGGCGCGCTCGAGATCGGACAAATGGGGCTGGCCGACCTGCTGGGCCAGGAGCATGAGCTGGTGGTCGATGGACTGGTTGCGGAGGCGGGTGACGACGTCTTCGATTTGCCGGACAGGGGCGGGGACGGAGCGTGTATCGGCGAGGCATTCGCTCAGGAGCTGGCGGGCGGCGGGATCGGAAAGCTCGGTCAGCAGAGCGGCGGGCTGGGTCCAGCGGTTTTCCTCGATCATCTGGCGGCAGCGATCGAGGATGAGGCGGGCGGTGCCGTTGCGCAGCCACGCGGGATCGAGGTGCGCCATTAGCCAGGCGAGGCTCACTTCGGGTTGGAAGGCGAGCTTGAGGAGCCAGAACTCGGTGGGCGACGGGCGGTCTGTATCGGGGGCGGGGCTGGGCTGCGTGGCGGGCGTGCGGGGGCGCGCAGTGGGTGTGCGAAGGAACTCGGAGCGGACGGCGGCGGCGGAGACGCCCAGGCGCACGGCGGTGGTTTGGGCGCAGCGATCGAGGATGACAGCGTTCTGGGTTTTGCGGGCAGCTTCGCCCATAGCCCGGAGGATGGCAAGCCGGCCGCGGTCGGAGGCATGGTCGTGGATTTGGCTGAGGTGATCGAGGTAGAAATCGAAAAAGCCGGCGGCCTGGTCGATGCGCTGGCGGAAGGCTGGGGCGCCGAATTCGCGGATGAAGCTGTCCGGATCGTGGGGTGCGGGGAGGGTGGCGACGCGGATGGCCAGGCCGGACGCGAGGAGATCGTCGAGGGCGCGGACGGCGGCGCTCTGGCCGGCGGTATCGGAATCGAAGCAGAGGACGACCTCGCTGGCGTAGCGTTTGAGCAGGAGTGCGTGGTCGGCGGTGAACGCAGTGCCTTGGGGGGCGACGACGTTGCGGATGCCGGCCATATGGACTGCGATGAGATCGAGCTGGCCTTCGCAGACGACGGCGAACTGGGCATCGAGGATGGCGCGCCTGGCCTTGTCGAGCCCGAAGAACACCTTGCGCTTGAGGAAGATGGGGCTTTCGGGCGAATTGACATATTTGGCGGCTTTGGCGTCGGGATCGAGGAGGCGCCCGCTGAAGGCGATCACGCGGCCTTGCTCGTCACAGATGGGAAAGATCAGGCGGCCGCGGAATCGGTCATAGAATCCTGATTCATCTTCGCGGCGGAGGATGAGGCCAGCCTGCTGGACGATCGCGAGGTCATAGTCTTGGGCGCGGGCCCACTGGACCGTGTCGTCCCATCGGTCGGGCGCAAAGCCCAGCCGGAAATCGCGGACAGCTTCGTCAGGGACCTTGCGGCGGGCGAGGTAATCCCGGGCGGCGGCAGCGCCGGGGTCGCGGGTGAGAGTGAGGTGCCATCGCTGGGCGGCGGCCTCGTGGATCTGCCGGAGTGTCTCCTTGATCTCGCGGCCGCCGGCGGGGCCGTCGCTTTCATACCGCTGCAGCGAGATGCCGGCGCGATCGGCGAGCCGCCGGACCGCTTCGAGGAAATCGACGCTCTCATATTCCTGGAGGAATGCGAAGACATCGCCGCCTTTGTGGCAGCCGAAGCAGTGGAAGATCTGGCGCTGGGGATTGACGTTGAAGCTGGGCGTTTTTTCGCGGTGGAAAGGGCAGAGGGCGATCCAATTGGCGCCGGCGCGCTTGAGGGGGATCGCGGCGCCGATGACCTCGACGATATCGCTGGCGTTGCGGATCTGCTCGATCAAGTGGGTGGGGATGCGTCCGGCCATTGGGATCGAGGCGCGCGCGGCGAATGGGCGTTGGGATTCGAGTTACGGATGGGCGGCGAGCCAGGCGCGGATAGACGGGGCCTGCTCGTGATCGGGCTCCAGTTCGAGCAATTTCCGATAATGGGTTCGGGCTCGCGCATGATCGAGCAGCTCACGCGCGCAGAGGTTGGCCAGCAACAGGTGCGGACGCGGGTCGGAGGGCGCCAGGTCGATGGCGCGCGCGGATTCGTCGGCGGCTTCGAACGGATGCCGTGCCTCGGCGAGGGCCAGGGCGAAATTGTAGCGGGCATTGAACGATCGCGGGCGAACCGACAGCGCGTGTTCATAGGCGGGAAGCGCGCGCGGGAGATCCCCGCCGGCGTGGTAGCCGACGGCCAGATTGTACGTGGCATCGAAATAGGTCGGATCAGCCTCGACGGCTTGCCGGTAGGCATCCATGGCTTCCTGCCAGCGGTTTTCTGTTTGAGCGGCAATGCCCTGGGCCATGTGGCGTTCGGCTTCGGCGCGATCTCCCGGTGAGGGCGCTGGCGGGTTTCGGTAGGCATAACGCTGGAAGACCTGCGGCGTGGGTAACGGGCTGATCGTGGGCCCACGGCTGTCCAAGGCAGCGGCTGGAGCGGCGGTCATCTCCGGCAGCGGCCGGACCGGATTTGCTGACAGGGGGGTCACGGGAACCACGGGTTTCGATCGGAGGCGCCGCCAGTTGCCCGGATTGACACGCTCCCAGAATCCCGGCCGGTTGGTGTCGGACTGAACTGCAACTGGAAGAGCGGCCGGCGCGGGCTCTATCGTCGGCGTGGACGGGGCCGGCGTGGACGGGGCCGGCGTGGACGGGGCCGGCGGGGACGGGGCCGGCGTGGACGGGGCCGGCGTGGACGGGGCCGGCGTGGACGGGGCCGGCGTCGGTTCAGGTGTTACATCGTCCTGCCTGGTGCGTGCAGGGGCAGGTGAGGGTTCTGGAGTCCGGATTCTGGCTGGTGGGGGAGGTGTCGGTGGAGTTGTGCGGGAGGCGACGGTGATCGAGGTGCGATTGGTGTCGGGAGCTGGAGGGGTGGCCGGCGGAACGCGAGCCGCGGCGATGCGCGCGGATCCGGTCGCGCCGATCGGATCAGAGGTTTGGGTGACGGCCACCGCTAGGGCGGCGTTGGTGGGAGGTGGCGGCGGATTGAGCAGGTTCTCGAGCTCGCGGATCAAGACCAGGACGGAGCCGACGTCCGAGGGGGGCGGCTGGAGGGCGGCGTATTCCTGATATTTGCGCAGGGCGAGGGGATAATTGCGGTAGTGTTGGTGGTAGAGGATCGCGAGGTTGCGCAGGGCAGGCGCATAATTGGTGCGGTGCTCGAGCGCGGTGGTGAAGCACGTGATGGCTTCGGGGAACCGGCTGCGCTGAGCGCGGGCCATGCCCATGCCGTTCCAGGCCTCGGGATTGGCGGGCTGGATCTTGACGGCGCGCTGAAAGCTCGCGTCCGCCTCGGTCAGTTGCAGCAGGTGAAGCTGGGCATCGCCGAGCTTGGTCCAGCCCTCGGCGGAGTCCGGCTCGAGCATTGTGAACGTGGAAAGCTCGGCGGCGGCGGCGGGTGGGTTGTTCTGTTCGAGCAAGAGGCAGCCGAGATTGAAGCGGGCGGCGGTGAGATTGCGATCGAGGGTCAGGGCGCGCTGGTAGGCTTCGATGGCGGCGGCGGGCTGCTGGGCGCCGTGGTAGGCCAGGCCGAGGAAGTTCCATGCCCGGGCGTTATCGGGGAGCAATTCGGTGGCGGTTTGGAGGCGCGCGATGGCGGCCGGGAACTGGCCCTGCTGGATGAGCTGTTCGCCCTGAAGCAACGCACGCGCCCCCGGAGGGCTGCAGGAAGCCAGGCTGATCGCAAGGATCGCTCCGGCTGCGCAGACCGCCACGCGGGTGGGGAGAATCGGATTGACGCGCATCCTGCCCCTGTTAGCACCCGCATGTCCCAGTGTCAAGAAACGGGACCGGACCGGGCGGGGCAGGATTGGCGGGCTCAATCCGCCGGCTCGGGCGCGCCGATGCCCTGGCGGATGAGATCGACGGCCTGGGAGGGCGAGTCGGTCAGCTCGCAGAGGTCGATGTCTGCCGGATCAATGGTCTTCTCCCGGACGAGGGATTGGAAGGTGAACTGGCGGAGGTGGCGCCAAAATTTTCTGCCCATGAGGATGACGGGGAACTGCTCGATCTTGCGGGTCTGGATGAGCGTGAGAGTTTCGAACACCTCATCGAGCGTGCCGAAGCCTCCCGGGAGGACGACGAACGCGGTCGAATACTTGACCAGCATGACCTTGCGGACGAAGAAATGGTCGAACTCGACAAACCGGTCGAGGTAGGGATTGGGCTTTTGCTCCTGGGGCAAGTGGATGTTGCAGCCGATGCTCAATCCGCCGCCTTCGCGGGCGCCGCGGTTGGCGGCCTCCATGATGCCAGGGCCGCCGCCAGTCATGACAACGAACCCGGCTTCCGCGAGCCGCCGGCCCAGCATCCGGGCCATCCGGTAGTAAGGATGAGATGAGCGGAACCGGGCGGAGCCGAACACCGTGACGCAGGGGCCCTGGAAATCCAGGGATTCGAATCCGTGGAGGAACTCGAGGAAAACGCGGATGGCGCTTTCCATATCCGCGGAACGGTTTCGTTTTCCCAATAGAAAGGCATGCTCGACGTTCTTGACGCTATCGAGCAGGGAGAGCCGGTAATGCCGGCGGTTGGAAGCGCGTCGAACGGTTTTGTTCATGATCGTCCTCGTGTCTGGACCGCGCGGGCGAACGTAGCGGGATGATCGGCGAGCGTCAAACGGGAACGGTGCAGGTTTTGCTTGAGATGGCCCGTCTGATTCGAAAAAGTGGCGTATGCGGACTCAACCTCGGGCATCGGGAAATCGGGGATTCACGCTGATCGAGCTGCTGGTGGTGATTGCGATCGTGGCGATTTTGGCGTCGATGCTGCTGCCGGCGTTGGCGAAGGCGAAGAACCATGCGCATCGGACGGCCTGCCTGTCGAACCTGCGTCAGATCGGGATCGCGACGGCGCAGTATCTCTGCGATTGCGCCAACCGCATGCCGTGGGTGGCGGACGAAGAGCTGCAGCTGACGCCGCCGGTGGACGCCGGAGGCAAGCGCTATGCCCGGATGGGGTCGTTCATGCCGCTGCTGCACCCCTACAACGGGGATGTCAGGATCTGGGCATCGCCGCCGGTGAAGTCGGCTCCGACGAACTCGTGGCTGAGTCATTTCCGAGGGCCGTGGCGCGAGGCCGGGCGCGAGGATCCGAGCAAGGGGGTCTCACATTACCTCAGCGACAAGCTGGCCGAGATGGACACTGCGAAAGCCCGGTATTTACGGGGGAGGACGCCGGAATCGTGCGCTCTGCTGCGGGGCGCGAGCGTGTCGAGCGAGGAGTGGCTGATGAGCCCGTTCTTCGAGAAGCCGTGGTGGCCGAATTTTCACGAGGCCTGGAAGGTCGGAGAGAACGTGCCGCCGCCCCAGGGGTGGTCGGCCCACAACGGGGGCCGCAACCAGCTCTATCTCGACTTGCACGCCGCCTGGGTTCGGCGGGATATCGACCGTTGAGGTTCTACGGAGAGGCGGGCGCCTCGAGGCGAAGACGCCAGAAACGAGGAGGGGACGGGGGATCGACGCTGCCGAGCGTGTAGCGGAGGGTCTCGAACGGGGCCTGGCGAAGGATCCGCGGGGTTTGGAGGCCGGCCGGCGCCGGGGCCCACTCGCGAAGGTCGGCGGACGTCTCGAGGACGACGTGCAAGTCGGCGGCCTGGCGATGGCGGGAGGTTTCGAGAGCGAACTCGTTGTCGAGCCGAACGATTCGGAGGAGGACGCTCGATTCTTGCTGTCGGGGATCGAGCCCATGGAACATCTCCCAGAGGTTGGCGAGGCGGTCGGCGTCCGGGTCCGCCGTCTCGCCGCTGATCGATGGCTGGCCGCGGTCGGGCGGCGTGAAGGCCGTGAAGCGCCAGGCATCGTAGGGCGAGTCCCGAATCGTCAGCGCCGCGGATCGCAAGGGGCCCAGGGAATAATCGGATCCGGTTTGGAGGCTGAGGACAACCGTCTCATCGCCTTCGCAGGCGGCATCGGGGAGGGGTTGAACGACGATCGACGCCGTGTTTTGGCCGGCGGAGAACACCGCTTGCCCCGGGAGGGCGGCGTAATCCGCGGCGGGGTCGGCCGTGCCGGAGATGGCGTAGCGGACGGTGAGTTCGCCGGAGGCATCGCCGGTCCGGACGAGAGTGAACGCCCCGAGGCCGGGGCCGGCTTCGGAGGCGATGGGCCGGGAGGCGGCGATCTCGACAGCGCTGGCGGGTGTGCCGGCAGGCTGCCAGAGGGCGGCATCGGCGATGACGTATCCCGTGGTGCCGGCGGTCTCGATCCGCACGCTGCCTGCGGAGCCGGCGGCGAACGGGAATGTGCCAAGGCGAAACCAGGTGCCGCCGTTTTGGGTTTGGTTGACGGTGAAGCTCGAAGCGCCGTTCTGGTGAAGGACGTGAACGGGTGTCTGGGTGGCGCGGTTGGCGTGCTGGGTCCACCGGATATAGACGGTGTAGTTGCCGGGATCGGGCAGGTCGGGCGCGAGCTGGACCGATTTAAGGCCCTTGGCCTCGTTCATGTCGTGGAGGTAGCCCAAGCCGTGATACCCGGCCACGGAGGTGCTGTTGCTCCAGGAGCCGGTTCTTGTCACCCCGATCGTGTCTTCGCTGTCGATCACGATGCCACCCGTGGGGATGTCGGCAGCACCGCTCCATTGCAGGCGCTGGCTGTCGGCCAGCAGATGGATTGCCAGCCGGCGATAATTCACCTGCTGGGCGGCCGCAGATTCCTCGAGGGCGATCGCGGCGGCGGTGGCGGCCGACTGGCTGACGATCATAAAGACCGGCTCCATCCGAATCGAGCTGAATGCGATATGGGATGCCGACAGGCAGAACGTGACCCACAGGTTTTCGCACTGGCCGGTGGCGGGGATGATGCTCTCGTAGGCGATGGGGAACGGCTGGGCGACGCCCACCTGGACGTCGCCCTCGTTGCGGACGACGCTGTTCTGGACGACGCGCTGGCAGTTGTGGGAATCCATGTTGTAGGAGGCGAGGCCGATCAAGTTCGAGGCGACCCGGGTGCCGCGGCCGTGATGCTCGGTCATGACGTATCCGGAGACCATGCGGCGGGCCTCGCGGATGTACATCTGGTGGGGCCAGCCGCCCGTATCGACAAACTCGTCCCTGCACAATCCCCAGGATCGCATTTCGGACCGGATCGAGGCGGGGACGCGCGGCTCGGCGCCCAGGTAATAGAGGAACCCCTGGATGTAATCGAGGGTGTCCCGCCAGATCCGGTCGCGGGCTGCGTAATCGCCGTCGGGATATTCGTAGTTGCCGCCGATGTAATCGGTGGAAAAAGCGCCATTGTTGTTGATATCGGTCTTGCCATTGGGCATCGAGCCGATGCTCAGAAGGCTGCTGAGCTGGGGGTTCTGGCCCGCAGCGACGCGGGCCTCGAGGTAGCGGCCGAGGAGCGCGTAGCGGGCGGGGTCGTAGCCGGTCGGCGGGCCGATGGGCAATTGGTTGGTGGCGATTTGGGTGAGGCAGAGGCGAAAGTTGTAGGCCTGGACGCGGTGATCGCCTTCGCCGGGGATCCCGCCGTCGCCCGGCTGGATGCAGGGCAAGAGCCCGCTCGACGGGTGGCCGGGGATGACATAAGGATCGACCGGCACGACGAACTGGTGGCTGGGCGTGGAGGGGCGTATGCCATTGAGGGTTTCGCCGTATTGCGCATTGGACTCGCGGCCGACCGTGTAGGCGACGCCAGCCCGGGCCATCAGGTCGCCTTCGTAGCTGGCGTCAATGAACCCATCCGCCTCAAAGACGTTGCCGTTTTCCATCTCGATCTCGATGATCCGGCGGGCGGAGGTGCGGACAGCGGCAAGGCGCTGTTCGAAGTAGACCGGGATGCGGTGCTGATCGATCCAGAGGCGGAAGATGGCTTCGGCCACGCGGGGCTCGAAGGTGAACTGGCGGGGGCCGCCGTAGTGCCTGCCGACGGCGGTATAGAACTCGCCGGCCAGGCCGCCGATGGTGGCGCTCTGGCCGATGTCGGTCCGCCCCAGGCCGCCGGAAGTCATCCCCCCGAGGTGGCGGCCCACCTCGACCAGCACAACAGAACGCCCCATGCGCGCAGCCTGGACGGCTGCGACGACACCTCCGGATGTCCCGCCCCAGACGCATAGATCGGTCTGGATTCGTTCGGCGCCGCGGACGGAGCCAGCCAGGGCGAGAGATGCGATCGCCGCTTGAAACAGCCGGAAGCAGCCGAGAGAAAACCGCGCGAGCCAAGGATCGGGCTTCGAGGCCATGAACCGACAAGCGCTCTCCCTCCCTGCCCTCTGTCCCGCGGCGCGCGGGGCGGAAGGCGGCCAATGGCCGGGAGAGGGGGGGCTCATGGAAAGGACATGCGTTCAGCGAGAGGGCGCGCCTGGGGCGAAAGACGCGCGGCGGCCTATTTGCGAGGCAAGGCGACCTTGCCGGTCCGGGTCAGGTCGAGGATGCCAAAGGGCCGCATGAGCTCGATGAGCTTCTCGACCTTGCCTTCGTCGCCGGTGACCTCGATGGTGAGGGTGCTGGGCTGCACATCGACGATCTTGGCGCGGAAGATCCCCGTGATCTGCATGATCTCGGCCCGGGATTTGGAGTCGACCTGAACGCGGATCAGGACGAGCTCGCGGTCGATGTAATCGCCGTCGCCGAAGTCGTGGACCTTGAGGACCTCGACGAGCTTGTTGAGCTGTTTGACGATTTGTTCGAGCGTGGCGTCGTCGCCGCGGGTGACGATCGTCATGCGGGAGAGGCTGGGGTCGTGGGTGGGGGCGACGTTGAGGGAGTCGATATTGTAGCCTCGGCCGCTGAAGAGGCCGGCGACGCGCGTGAGAACGCCGAACTTGTTTTCGACCAGGACGGAGATCGTGTGGCGCATAGGGAGAGGGATGAGTTGGGGGGGCGCGCCCGCTAGGGTTTCACCAGGGACAGCGCCAGGATCCAGGTCTGCTCGGGGTCCTTTTTGACATCGCCGGCAAAGGTCAGGTAATTGCCGGGCAGGAGCGACTGGCGGACGGTCTGGACGAGTTTGCCCTCGCCATAGAGGCTGACGCGGAAGTTGGATTCGCCGAGGTGTTCGACCTCGATGACGCATTCGTGGCTCATGCTGGTGAGGCTGGAGTGGAGGGCGGCCACCGTCAGCTGCTGGCGATCGACCTCGTAGTAGTACGTGCGGCGGAAGACGCGGGCGAGCTTCTCCTTGAGCGCCGGCTCGATGTTCTTCAGGCTTGGATCGTAGGGTTTGGAGATGTCGGTGCCCCAGATCAGCTGGGCCTTGATCTTGAATTCGGCTGCGGCTGTGGAGAAGACGGAACCGTGGATGAGGCCGGCGAGGATAGCCAGCCAGAGCCATGCGGCGGCAGGGATGGTTTGCCAGCGTTTCATTCGATGCTTCATATTGGCGGATGGCGGTGGATCGGCAAGGGAAAAGCGCTTGGGGATCATTGCGTATCGACCCAGACGACGGTGAGCCCATCGGTATCGGACTGGTAGGTGATGACGCTGGAGCCGGGGTGTTCGCTGGCGACCTCGAATTGGGCGCTGTATTCGAAGGCGTGCGCCGAGCGGGGCTCGAGGGCGGGCTGGTTGCGGAGGAGAAGGGGGACCAGCGCCACGAGGATGGCGGCGGGGGCAAGGACCTTCCACCAGGCACGCCACCAGCCGGCGGCGAGGGCGCCGATCGGAGCTGGCGGCGGGACATCGGCGGAGGCGAGGCGGCGTTCGATCTGAGACCAAAAATAATCCGGGGTGACGGGGAGGGCGGGTGTGGATTCGTTGCCGGCGAGCAGCTGCCGGGTCTGCTCGAGCCGGAGGCGGAGGGCGTTGGCTTCCGGGTCGGAGGCGATGCGCTGGGCAATGCGCTGCCGTTCATCGGGAGGCAGCTCTCCGTCGATCCAGGCCTGGATTTGGAGGGCCAGTTCGGTGTTCATGCGGAAGGGGGGGGGTGGAGATCAGCGAGCAGGGATGCCAGGCGCCGCCGGGCGTAAAAGAGCCGGGACATGACGGTCCCGAGCGAGCAGCCAACCATCTGCGCGATGGCCTTGTATTCGAGGCCCTCGTATTCGTGCAGGATCAGCACCGTCCGATGTTCGATGGACAACTGAGCCATAGCCTGATCGATGCGCCGGCGGAGCTCCTGGCGCTCGAGCCGTTCCGAGGGGTTGGGAAACACCACGGGCATCCACTTCTCGATCCCCCCGCTTTCCTCGGCCATCTGGTCGAGGGACTCGGTGCGCCGCCGCTTCTGCCGCCGCAGCTCATCCAGGCAGAGGTTGATCACGATCCGGGTGATCCAGGTCAGGAAATTGGATTCACCCTGGAACTGATGCAGCCGCTGCCAGGCTTTAATCCACGCCTCCTGAGCCAGCTCGACCGCTTCCTCTTCGTTGCGGATGAAGCTGAAGGCGCGGGCATAGACTTTATCCCGATGCCGCGCGACCAGCTCCTCAAAGGCATGCATCCGGCCGCGCTGGGCGTCCCGCACCAACTGCTCGTCGCTGGGACTGGCCTTTGGCTCAGGTTGCGCCGGGGATTGGACGTCCATGGGGCGGGAATTATTCAGAGGAGCCCCTTGGTGCTGGGGATCCGGCCGGCGATTCGTGGATCACGCTGGCAGGCGAGGTCGGTGGCCTTGCCGAAGGCCTTGAAAATGGCCTCGACAACATGGTGGGGCTCGTCGCCGTAAAGGAGCTCGACATGCAGGTTGCAGCGGGCTTCGCTGGCGAACGCCTGGAAAAACTCGCGCGCCAGGCCGAACCGGAATCGGCTGGACATGTCCTGGTCGCGTTCGGGGATCGAGACGGATTTGAAGGCCAGCCGATCCAGGCCGCGCCAGACCAGGTGAGGACGCCCGCTGAAATCGATAACGCATCGGGCCAGAGTCTCATCCATGGGCACATAGGCCTCGCCGGTGAAGGGGTTGGCCGGATGGAATCCCGCGCCGTAGCGGCGGATGCCCTTCCGATCGCCCAGGGCCTGGTGCATCGCCTGGCCAAGGACGATCCCGCAATCCTCGACCGTGTGATGGGCGTCAACTTCGAGGTCGCCGCGGCATTCGAGCCGCAGGTCGGCCACCGCGTGTTTGGCCCAGAGGGCGAGCATGTGATCGAAGAAAGGGATGCCCGACGTGACCCGGGCGGTTCCCGATCCATCGATCAGGAGCCGCAGATCGATCCGGGTTTCGCGGGTCTGGCGCCGGATGCGGGCTCTGCGCCTCATCATGAGGCGGAAATCTACCCGATCCTTTCCGGGAAAGGAAGCGATTTAGGGTCTGTGCAAAAATTACTTCCGATTTTGGCGGGAGCGCCGCCGGGCCAGATGCGAGGCGCAAGGGAGGGAGTGTATCCCCCTGCGATACTCGACCGACCGAGCAACGATGCCGATGGCCCGGCGCCGCCCCGCCCCTGCGGGCTGGGGGCCTTGGGCGCGCTGGCTGTGTTGCTCCTCGCTCACAGACCGCACGGGTATGCTCGCTCGTCGCGCCTTGCCAGCCCGCCCAATCCCCTCCAGCAAAATCGGAATTAATTTTTGCACAGACCCTTAGGATCCAAACGGCTTCAGGCCGACATCGGGCAAGATGCAAAACAGGCCCGAGCGCGCGAACAGGCCGTCTGCGATCGTGGTGTGGAGGCTGCAGGAGAGGTGAATCAGTTGATCCGGCGCACGCGGTAGAATCGCTGGGTCTCAGGGCCGGGATCGAGGTCGGTCCAGTTCGTGGCGGGGCCCGCGGATTGGAACTGGAGCAGGCTGGTCCAGGCATCGGCAGCCAGGCTGGCGCATCGTTCGACGCCGTAGGTCTTTCCTGGAACAAGATTCTCGATTTGCAGTGCGGGGTGATCGCCCTGCAAAAGCAAATCCCCAAGCACCGGGCGGTTGACGACGTAATAGAACTCGGGAGTGGCGCCTCGCGCCTTGGCGAAAGTGACGATCGTGGCGTCGAGTTCAGCGGAGCGATCGACATGAATGCGCACGCAGGGTTCGGCGCGTGAGGAGAGCCAGACTGGCTGTTCGACGAACGCGCCGCCGCGGTTGAGGAAGATGGCGCTGCGGGTGTTGTAGTTGGCCACCAAGAGCTCGGGAAAACCGTCGGCGTTGAGGTCAGCCAACCGGATGTCCTTGGCATACGACCGGAGCTGCGTGTCCAGGCAGTGAGGCGTGGACGACAGGCCGCTGGGGCCGTTGTGGAAGATGACGATTCGGCCGTCATCGACGGTGACGATTTCCGGGAAGCCATCGGCATCGATGTCCGCGACGTCCAGGGCCGTGGCGCCGTAGCCTTGAGCGGGCGCGAAATAGGGCGAGCTGGCCAATGTGCCGCCGTTATTGAGAAAAGCCGCGACCGAGCCGCGGCGGTTGGCGGCGATGATCTCGGGGCGTCCGTCTCGATTGAGGTCGCAGACGCGCACGGCGGTGTACCAATGGGAGTAAGTGCCGGCTCCGCCTGCGGCCTGGAAGCCGCCGTCCCGCTGCAGGTAGAGGCTGATCTTGCCTCCTCGTGCGTAGGGGTTGGCGACACAGGCCGCGAGATCCGTGCGGCCATCCCCGTCCACGTCCCCCCAGTCAAGGTCGCTGTGGCCAGTCGTGGTGTGTTCATCGCCGAGCACAATGGGTGAATTGGTGAGCCCCTTGCCGCTGTTCACATAGACTCGCACCGGCGCCCAATACCCGGTGACCGCGACATCCAGATCGCCATCCTGATCAAAATCGCAGGCGCGCGCGACATGAAGGCATTCGTAGGACTCGAATGAGGGTGCAAAGGTCGTGTCCTGTGCGAAGCGGTGGTTCGCATTGGTGTAAAGGGGCAAGCGGACCTTGGAACCGATTTCGTTCCGGAAATTCGCCAGGAGCAAGTCGAGGTGGCCGTCGCCGTTGAAATCGCCCCGCTCGAACGCATGGTACGAATAGGAGGCAACGGAAAGCGCCGGCGAGAAGATGTGGTCTGCCGGGGCGAGCGTCAATCCATAAGCAAGGGTGGGGACAGGATTCGTCGAGGGATCGCGGCTTTCAGGATGTGGTCTATCGTCTGGGCGGGGGCTTCACGTCGGCGCCGGAGTTTGCCAACACGCTCTACGACGGGCGCTATTTCCAAAAAGGCATCGAGAAGAAGTTCGCCGGCTATTTCTGATAGACGGTCACGCGCGCGGGGGGGAAGTTGGACCAGACGACCCGCGAGGTGCAGTATTGGAGGTCGGCGAACGTGGAGTTCCTTTTTTTCCAGATATGATAGGAGAACTGGATGAGCTTGCCGCCGGGCTGGAGGACCTGGCGGATTTCGGAGGCGATCTGGCGGGTGGTTTGGAGCGGGAAATTCATGAGGGGAATCCCGCAGATCACGAGGGCGAAGGAGGCGGCCTGAGGGGCGGCGCTTGCCACCAGGGAACGAGTATGGGTGGCGTCGCCCGTGATGATGATGGCATCGGGAAACCGCTGGCGGAGGTGGCTGGCCATCTCGGGGGATTTCTCGATGGCAACCAAGTGGGGCGGCGGAAGCCCGCGTTCGAGAATGGCTTCGGTGACGGCCCCGGTGCCGGGGCCCAGCTCGAGCACGAACGCCCCGTCGCCCGCGGGAACCCATTGGGCCATGGCCCGCGCCAGCTCGGGGGAGCTGGGCGCAACGGCGCCCAGCTGCAGCGGGCGCCGAATGACCATCCGATAAAACAGTGCGTGATGACTTGAGTTGTTCGCTTGCCCCATACACCGCCGTCCAGCCGCTCGGCCCCATGTCCGATCTCTGACGACTAGCTCGGCACCGTAATCCCGCGCATCCGATGGATCAAGCGCAAATTCAATCCTCGCCCGATCGAATCGCCGCTTGCCGGCGTTGGGGGCGGGGGATTTAATGGCGATCATGAACCGATGGATTGGATTGTGGGTCTGCGCCGCGCTTGGATGCGCCTTGGGCTCGGCCGGGCGGGCGGCGGAGCCCGATCGGCTCCGAATCGCGCAGGAGTGGCGGGATCGGCTCGCGAGTTCGATTCTGCCCTATTGGCATGACACGGCTCAGGACCGGGAAGCCGGCGGATACCGGCTGGCAGACGATGGCAGCGGGAAGCCCCAGATCCCGACCGAGAAGCAACTGGTCGGGCAGACGCGCATGATCTGGACCTTTGCCCGCGCCCACCGGTATGGGTTCAGTGACGGAAAGCGGGATTACCTTGAGGCTGCACGGCAGGGATGGCGATTTCTCACCGCGCGATTTCTGGATCCGGTGCATGGGGGGTATTTCTGGACGGTCACGCCCGACGGACAACCGCGGAACGACCGGAAGATCATCTATGGACAATCCTTCGCCGTGTATGCTCTCGTCGAGCTGCATCGGGCGGGCGGCGATCCGGGCTGTCTGGGGCAGGCGATGGAATTGTATCGGCTGATCCAGCGCAGCAGCCATGATGGCGAGCGGGGGGGATGGATCGAGCATTTCCGGCGGGATTGGTCCCCCATCTTGCTGCCGGAACCGGAGGCGGTGGTCGAGGTGGCCGGGTACAAGAGCGCCAACACGCATCTGCACTGGATGGAAGCCCTGACCGAGCTGTATGAAGCGACTCGGGATGCGGACGTTCGGTCGTCTCTCGAGGAGGCGCTCCGGCTCAACCAGCGCTATTTCTATCCGCGGCGGGCGGGCGAATCATGTTTTCACCGGCAGCTGGACTGGAAGCTGGTGCGCGCCGCCTCGAGCGCGGGGCTGTCGTATGGCCACAATGTCGAGTTCGCGTGGCTGATGGTCCGGGCCGAGCAGGTGTTGGGGAGACGTCCATCGTGGGGCCATTTCACGGCGCATCTGGATCACGCGCTGAGATGCGGGTATGACCACGAGCGGGGCGGGCTCTACGCGCGGGGGATTGACGATGAGCCCGCGACCCAGACCGATAAGATCTGGTGGGTGCAGGCGGAGATGCTGGCGGCACTGAGCGACGCCCTGGCGCACCGGCCAACGCCGGCCTATTCCGGGGCGCTGGACTCGCTGCTGAATTTCATCCAGCGGCACCAGACCGATCCGCGAACGGGGATCTGGATGGACACGGTTGCGGCCGACGGCCGGCCCAAAGAGCGGTCGCTAGCCCACAGCTGGAAAGCCAACTACCACGATGTGCGGGCCATCCTCAAACTGATCGAGACGTTCGATCCCGGCTTCGGGCCGCTGGGCCGCTAGAAAGTGAGGTAGATCTCCGGGCGCAAGAACATCATGAAATCGCGCGAGGCGTAATAATCGCCCGGCCAGACGAACTCGGCCCAGAGGTGGGCTTTGACATGCCGGCTGATGGTGTAGGTCAGCACGCTCTGGAGGAAGTGGCCGCGGAAATCGCCGTTCTTGGAGAACAAGGTGGAATCCAAGGCTCGGGTGGGTGTTTCCTGCGGTGCGAACCAGGCGTTGTAATAGGCGCCCAGATGGAGGTCTTTGGCCGGCGACATCGTCCAGCCGGCGCCGATGCGCTGGATATTGTTGGCCTGGGCGACCTTGCCGCTGGTTTCCGCCGCGTAGGAGTAGATGTAGAGCTCGCTGAAGCGGGGCCAGCGCCCCCAGAGCACATCGAACATTTCGTCGTCGCCCTGCGTGTCCGGATCGTCGCCCGAGAGGTATTCATACACCAAGTGCGCCTGGTTGTTCAGCGGATCCTTGAACAGGTAGCTGAGCCGTGCATTGCCGCCATAGGCGTTGATGTCGCGCCGCTTGCCGCTGACATCGACCGGCGTTTTCACGGTCGGATCCTTCTTGTTGCCGAGCTGATAGGCGCCTTCTAGAGAATAGGACCAGTGTTCGGCGAGGGCGCCTGCGATCTTGGCGCCGAAGGTGTAGATATCGGCGTCATCGCCATTGGCGAATTCCTTGTCATCGCCCTTGTAGATGAAGTACCCGTCGATTGTCGTGTTGTTGAGCGACTTGTTGGATGCGTAGAGGATCACGCCCTGCTCGTTTTGCTCGGTCAGTCCGTAGCCTGCGGCATTGTCGATGGAGGGGCCGGGATCATCGAGAGTCGGCAGCCAGGCATCGGGCCGGGCGTTCTGGTAGAGATAGACCAGATCGAACTTGGTCTTGATCTCCTTGGCGTCCAGCGTTGCGCGGGCGCTGTCCAGGAAATAGGTCCAGGAGCCGTCGCCGGGAGTGCCATCGGCGACGAGCCACCAGTTCCAGTAATCGCCAAACATCATGTCCTGGCGTCCGAGGGTGAGGCTCAAGGGGGCGCCGAAGGCGTTGGTCCATTTGAGGTTCAAGCTATCGATGATGCCGTAGCGCCATTCCATGCCTTGGCCGCCCGTGTCATCGGCGCCGCCCGGGCCATTCGGGTGTCGGTAATTGCCGGTGAAGGCCGGCCGCGTCCATTCGCGCGGCTCGGCTGCCACCCGGGCGTTCAAGCTGACTCCTTCGGCCGGCGTGGCGGACGCCCAAACCCGCCCTCGGAAGCGGATGACGTTCTGTGCGCTCCACCGGGCATTGTCGGTCAGGCTGACGATGTTGTCGTAATACTCGTCGCGGATGCGCAGGTCCGCACCCCAGGAGAACCAGGAGGCCGGCGCCTTGGCGTTCTTGATCCACTGTTCGGTGGGCGAAAGCTGCGGAGGAGGGGCGCCTGCAGGCGGGGCTTTGGGGGGCACAGGCAGCCCCACGGAAGCAGACTGGGCCTGCCCCGCGACGATTCCAGCTGCGAGGGAGCACAACACGATTACGTGGCGCAATGACGAGGATGGCATATGGATCTTCGGGGTTAGTTGAATAGCATGGGCTTAGGCACTGTAAAGAGAATCATAGGTTGCCGGCGAACTGACGCAAGCACAAAATACGGCATCCGACGATGTCGTAGCGCTGTACGGCGCCACGTATCAGGGGGCGACGGTCGCCTCGAACTGGAACGAGACCTTTATCGCCGGGTTCGCGATCGTGCCCGAGCCGTCGACAATCGGCCTGGTCTTGTTGGGATGCGCTGCAATCGGGTTGCGCTGCCGCCGCCGGTAGCGTGGCGTCTCACCACGGCTTGCGGGCGTTCATGGCGCCGACGATGGCGCGGCGGAGGGCGAGGGGATCGATGCTGCCGATTTCGCGGTGGATCACCCGGCCTTCGGGATCGAGGAGGACCGTGTAGGGCACCGCGCCCGACCAGTCCGGATCGAATGCGTCGATGAGCGGTTCGCGCTGGGCGGAGTTGAAGATCAGGTTGCGATTGGAGGCTTGCTGTTTCTTGAGGAACTCGAGGACGGAGGCCTGCTCGTCGGGCCGGTTCAACGAGACGGTCACCACCTCGAAAGCCCGGTGGCGATACATGCGGTGCATCGTGACGAACTCGGGGAGCTCGGCGATGCAAGGGGCGCACCAGGTGGCCCAGAAAGTCACGAGGCGGAATTTTCCGGATTGGTTTCGGCGGAGATCCTGGAGGGCGGCGGCATCGGCGGGCTGAAGGGAGACCGGCTCGGCGGCCAGACGTTCCATGTAGCTTTTCACGGCGTCGCCTTTGCCGGCCCATTTGACGGAGCAGCCGATGGCGCGGGTGCGGGCGACGTCGGGCTCGCGGCCGGACAGGATCGCCTCGATGGCATCTCGGACGTAACGGGCCTTGACCTGGGGTTCACGCTCGGAATCGTCGATCCGTCCCACGTAGCGGAGCCGGCGCGCCGCATCGAAAACGAATGCGTGCGGCGTGGCTGTCGGGCCATAAGCGCGCGAGGCGGCTTCGGTTTCGCCGTCGTAAAGGTAGGGGAAATTGAACTTTCGATCTCGAGCGCGGATTTTCATTTCATCGAAGGAATCGCCGAGATCGCTCCAGCCGAGCTCGTCGAGGCGGACCGAGTTCGGGTCGTTGGGGGAGATGGCAACCAGCGCCGCTCCTTGGCTCTGGCAATCGGCCGCGAGCTTCTTGATGCGCTCCTCGTAATACTGGGCAGTGGGGCAGTGGTTGCACGTGAAAAGGACGACGAGGACTTTGGCGGCCGCAAAGTCAGCCAGGGCGTAGGTGCGGCCATCGACGCCTGGAAGCCGGAAATCCGGCGCAGGGGCGCCCAGGGGAAGCGTGGGAGGAAGCGATTCGGCCGCGAAGGCAGCCGGCCACGGCAAGCCGGCAGCGACCGCGAGAACGACGAACATTCGGCGACACAATTGCATATGGGGGATCATAGCACGATCGCAGGACATGCGCCACCGGCCTCACCAGGCGCCAGCCCAAGCTGTCGCGGCGATTGATGATGGCAGCAGGATGCGATCGAATCGATCACCACATCCGGATCTGGTAGAACCTCTGGGGCTGGCCGGCGGCGGCCGGCTCGTCGAATGCCAGCATGTCGCCCGCCCCGGAGAACACGGGGCCCGGATTCCATGGGCCGCGGACGGTTGGAGCGGCAAAGACCTGGTAGGTTCGCCCGGGCAGGCCGCGCCAGCGCAGCACCACGCCTCGATCGTCCGGGCACAGGGTCACGGCGGGCTCGAGGAGGGCGGCCAACTGGATGGGATCGATCCGCTCGCCGGTGGATGCTGCCAGGCTGCCCCGTTCAAGGAAATGGAGGTTCATGAACGAGAGCTCCATCGAGTGGTTGGCCCACGCGTTGACAAGCGTCACATGGCCGCAGTTGATCCGCTCGCCGCAGATGGGGCAGGGGGCTTCGCACTTGGCAATGGCTTGGACTTGGTAGCGGCCGCCGGGGTGCGGGCCGATGGGGAGGGCCCGGATGCGGCGATGGAGTTCGCGGGCGAGGCCGGCGCCATCGGGGACGCCGTCGCCGTCGCTGTCCGTTGCATCGGGCAAGGTCCCGAAGAACGCTTCCTCGAGCCCGGACAATCCATCCTTATCGGCGTCATCGGGGCCGGGCACGAGATGGGAGGAGCCGTCGCCGTGGAGGGCAATGTCGATCAGACGCGGATTCAGGGGATGGGGAGGAGGCGCTGCCAGGCTTCCATGCCGCAAGAAATGGAGGGCCATCCGGGACAGCGTCACCGTGAGGTGTTCGCGCGGATTGACGATATCGAGGCTGCCCGCATTGATGGAAGCGCCGCAGACGCTGCAGGGCACGGAGGCGTCGGCGGGATGCTCGGCGGCGAAGGTGGAGTCGCGGGGGGCGCGCGGGAGCGCCGCAATGGCTCTCTCGAGGGCGAGCGCGACCTGGAAGCCGTCCGGGACGCCGTCGAGGTCGGTATCCGGCGCTTGATCCTTGCAATGGAAGAACGGCTCAACGGAGTTTTCGAGGCCGTCGTGGTCGGCATCGGGCTGGGCGGGCTGCTGGTGGCTGGGGCCGGCCGATTGCAGCGTTTGAATGAGGAGAGACACATCGATCCGGCCGGCGCCGTGGACGTTGCCCGCGTAGGTGAAGCTGCCGTGTTCAAGGCAATGGAGGGCGAGGTAAGGCAGCGGCGAGTAGAGGTTCGCTGCCGAGTTGACAACCGTCAGATGACCCATGTTGACCGTGGCGCCGCAGATATCGCATCGCTCGAGGCCGCGGAGGAGGAAATCGAGGCGGTAGATTGGGAGGTTGGTGGGGCCGGCGGGCAGTGCGGCAATCTGGGCGGCGGCCTGCCGAGCCAGATCGATGCCGTCGGGCGTCTGGTTGCCGTTTTCGTCGGCGTTCTCCGGGTTCGAGCCGAGCTCGATCTCCTCGGGATCGGCGATGAGGTCGGCGTCGGCATCGGGCTGGACCGGGGGCCGGTGGCCATCGCCTTGGCCGGTGAGGACCGCCTGCAGGTGGCGGGGGTCGACCCGGCCTTGGCCGTCCATCAGCTGGCCGCCCTGCCAGGAGGGCCCGCCATGCTGCATGAAGTGCAGGGCCATTGACGGTATCGAAATGCTGGCGCCGGTGGAGGGATGGATCACGTCCCAGATGCCCATCACGACGCGCTCGCCGCAGCGGGGGCAGGTCTCGATGCCGTCCATGGGATGTTCGACGATGAAAGGCCGGTCTTTCGGTCCGGTTTCCGGGCTGGCGGCGCGGGGCAGCTCATCGAGCTGAGCCCGGAGCTTGCGGATCTCGTCGATTCCGTCGATGAGGCCGTTGGCATCGCTGTCGCGGACGGCCGGATCTGTATGGAAGAGGGCTTCCTCCTGGTTGCGAAGGCCGTCGTCATCCACGTCGGTTTCGGGGGGTTCAGCCAGGAAATGGCCGAGGCCGGCGCTGGCGAGCACATGGCGCAGAAGGGGCGGATTGAGCCGTCCGGAATGGACGCTGCCCGAGTAAGAGAAACTGCCATGTTCCATGAAATGCTTGCTAATGTAAGGGATGTCGATCTTCTGATTTTCGAGGGGGTTGACGATCGTGACGAACCCCATGTTGGCGGTAGCGCCGCAGATCGAGCAGGACTCGAGCCCCCAGGTCAACTGGTGGACCAGGTAGGGGCGGATCGTGGACGGCTTGTCCGAAAGCGCATCGATGGCGGCCGACAGCGTGAGGGCGAGGTCCGATCCGTCGGGGACGAGATTCAGGTTTTCATCGGGCAGAGCCGGGTCGGAGCCGAGGATGAATTCTTCGGAGGACGCGAGCAGATCGGCGTCAGGATCCGTGTAAGGATCGAGGGGCAACTGGTGCGGATCGGCGGGGGCGCCGTTGAGCGCGGCGGCGGCCGCGCAGGATCCCCATGCGGCGATCGAGATCGACTTCGCCAATGCGAGACGGGGCCGGGCCCAACGGGATTCGGACGCGAGCGGTTCGGATTGGGGGGATCGGGAGCGGAGGCGCCTCTCTTTTCGGCACTGGCGGAACACCGAGCGGTAACGGGGCAGGAGCAGAGGAGTGATCTGGCAACTCGGGCAGGCCCAATGGAACAGGATGCGCTGGTCAGTGCGGCGCAAGGCATGGCGGGCGTACCCTTGGGCGATGAAGCTTTCGATGCAGCAGGAGGGATAGCCGAACAGCCGGCCTTCGATGCGCATCGCGGCCCGATGATGGGCAATGGGCGTTCGATCGAAACAGGACGCATATTGCGCCAGGCATTGGCTCGAGCGGCTGAAGATCAGCTCGCGGACAGGGGGTCCGGACTGGATGGAGCGCTCGATGGCTTGCGTCTGGAGCCCCAAGGCATGAAGAACGGTTTCGGTGTGGCGATCGAACGTGTCTTCCCAGCGGCTCAGCGGTTTGAGGCCGGATCGAGTCAGCGCCGCGAGGTAGACAAGCTCGAAATCCATCGAGTGCAGATCTTCGATCATAGGCGGCAGGGGTGGAAACCGAATGGGCGCACGAGCATCCAATAGGCCAACGACTCCAGGATGGAGGTCGAAATCAGCATGGCGGCTATGAAGATAGCATACTCCAGAAATCCGGGATATCAAAAGGCGCTGTTCCCGGGGCCCAGCGGCCAACAAAGTGGATGCCCGATCCAGCCGCTATGGGTCTGTGCAAAAATTAATTCCGATTTTGGCGGGAGCGCCGCCGGGCCAGATGCGAGGCGCAAGGGAGGGAGTGTATCCCCCCGCGATACTCGACCGACCGAGCCACGAAGCAGATGGCCCGGCGCCGCCCCGCCCCTGCGGGCTGGGGGCCTTGGGCGCGCTGGCTGTGTTGCTCCTCGCTCACAGACCGCGCGGGTATGCTCGCTCGTCGCGCCTTGCCAGCCCGCCCAATCCCCTCCAGCAAAATCGGAATTAATTTTTGCACAGACCCTATGGCTCTCTGCCGGCGGCCAACCTGGCAGGTTGACCCATGGCGTGGGCAAGGCAGAATGGGCGTCAAAAGGTTGCGCATGAAAACGAATATATCCTTGGTCTGCAGGAGGTGGGGCTGGCTGCGAGCGGCGGCGGTTCGCGCTGGATGGCACTGGCTGCTCCTGGCGGGGTGCAGCGTGGCATGGATGGCTGGGGCCGAGCCGGCGTGGATGCCATTTGCAGTCGAGTGGCGGGATCAGCCGGCGTCGGCGGTCGATCTATCGGATCTGATCGATGCTCCGGCGGGGAAAGGAGGATTCTTGCGGATTCGGGATGGTCATCTGGCGCGGCCGGACGGCGGGCGGGTTCGCCTTTGGGGGGTGAATCTGACAATGGCAGCGGGCTTGCCGTCCTCCCCGGAGGCGGCGTCGATCATGGCGGGTCGGCTGGCCAAGCTGGGCGTCAACTGCGTGCGGTTCCATTTCCTGGATCGGCCTGCGCCTGCGGGCCTGATCGCCTCCGATCGGGAGGACACGAGGGCTCTGGACCCTGCGCAGCTGGATCGGCTGGACCGCCTGGTGGCCGAGCTCAAGCAGCGGGGGATCTATTCGGATCTGAACCTGAATGTGGGCCGGACCTACAAGGCTGGAGACGGGGTGCGCGACCACGAGCTTCTGGGTTTTGCGAAGGCGGCGACCTATTTCAATCCGCGGCTGATCGAGCTGCAGCGGGAATACGCGCGCCAGCTGCTAACCCATCGCAATCCTTACACCGGCGCCGAATACCGGCATGAGCGCGCGGTGGCGCTGGTCGAGTTCGTGAACGAGAACTCGCTGGTCGAGGCGTGGTTCAACGGCCGATTGCTGGGGCGGAACACGACGCGGAATCCGGGCACGTGGACCGACCTGCCGGCCAGCTACGAGCGGGAGCTGACGGCGCAATACAACCAGTGGATCGGGCGGGAGTTTCCGGTCGAGGCGGTGGGCCGATGGCGGCGGGAGGCGGGCGTGGCGGCAGGCGCGCCTTTGCCGCGGCTCAGGCCGGACGAGTTCGGGAAGGCTTCCCGGGACCGTTTTCACGCCGAGGCGAGCTTCTACCTCGAGGTCGAGCGGAGATTCTTCCTGGGGATGCGGGACTATCTGCGGGGTGAGCTGGGCGTCGAGCCGCTGCTGGCGGGCAACAGCGACCACGGCCACTCGCGCACGGGCTATCCGCAGCTGGCAGGCACCGCGCTGCTCGATGTCGTGGACAGCCACGTCTATTGGCAGCATCCGCGGTATCTGACGGACGCGCGCACCGGCCGCCGGACGGGCTTCGACATCCCGAACACGCCCATGGTCAACAGCCCCCTTCAATCGACCGTGGTCCAGCTGTCGAGGTCGGCGGTCGCAGGCAAACCGTTCACGGTGTCGGAGGTGAACCATCCCTTCCCGCATGAATATGCGTTCGAGGGCATCCCGATTTTAGCCGCCTATGCGGCGATGCAGGATTGGGACGGTATCTTTTGGTACACGCTGGGGCATCGGGATGTCGTGTCGGCGGAGCCGCGAATCGGAGGCCATTTCGACCTCGCGTCGGATCCGGTGAAGATGTGCCAATTGGCGGCGGGCGCTTTGATGTTCCTGCGGGGAGATGTGCAGGCGGCGCGGCGGTCCATCGAGCGCAGCTACACGCCGGATCAGGTCCGGGAGAGCATTCGGTTGCCGGCATCGGAGCGGCCCTATTTCACTCCCGGCTTTCCCCTGGGGCTGCCGCTGCGGCATGCCGTTCGGATCCGGTCCTTCGAGGGGCCGGAGACAGGCGGATTCGAGCCGGCGCCCGAGTTCCCGATCCGTTCGGACACGGGCGAGCTGACCTGGGCGTTGCCGGCGGGCAAGGAAGGCTGGGTGGCGATCGACACGGGGCGTTCGCAGGCGCTGGTGGGTTTTCTGCGGGGGGAGCGGCAGCAGACCCGGAATCTGGGCGTCGAGCTGGAGACACCGTGCTGCGCGGTGACGCTCAGCGCGCTGGACAGCCAGCCCATCGCGCGCTCAGGCAGTCTGTTATTGACCGTGTGCGGCCCGGTGGCGAACACGGGTCTGGCGTGGAATAGCGAGCGGACCAGTCTGACGGATTGGGGTCAATCGCCGACCACGATCGAGGCGGTGAGGGGCGGTGTGACGCTTCGGGATCTTGAAGGGGCCAGCCGCGTGATGCGGCAGGCCCTGGATGGGGGCGGAGCGCCGCTGGGGAAAGCGATCGAGGCAGCGCGCTCGGGCGGCGGCTGGCGGTTCCCCGTCGGGGAGCCGGCGACCACGTGGTACCGGCTCGTGGTGGAGCGATAGGTGAAGAATCAGCGCGCGTCACCCGGGCCGATCTCGAGGCAAACGCCTTCAGTGGTGCTGCGGGCATAGACCCGGCCGCCGCTGAGCGCGGGAGCGTTCCAGCATTTGCCGGCCAAGGCATCGAATCGGGCGACCTCCTTGTAGGCCGCAGGCGTGGCTTCGACCAGGATCAGGTCGCCGGTGTCACTGAGCACCAGGATGTGCCCATCGGCCAGCAGGACCCCGCCGGGCCCAAAGCCGGATTGGCTCCAGACTTCCTTGCCGGTGGCCAACTCGACGCACTTGAGCGGTCCGGTCCCGAACTCCTTGAAGCTGAAGAGCCCATAGAGATGCCCATTGAGGACCACCGGCGTGCTCCAATGGCTGGGCAGCTTGTTCGGGGCCCGCCAGATCTCGGTGGCGGTGAACTGGCCGCCGGACCTGGCGATTCGGACAGCGCCAGCCCCAACCCCATAGCCGGCCGAGCAATAAACGATGTCGCCGGAAACGACGGGGGATGCGGCGGTCGATGTGCTGTAGGGGAACTTATAGCGCCAGAGGACGGCGCCGTTCTTGGGATCGACGGCGACCAGGCCGGACTGGGTGAAGAAGATGATCTGGCGCTGGCCGAGGATCGTGGCGGCGATCGGGGTGGCGTGGGTCATCTTATCGTTCTGGCCTGACCAGACGACGCGGCCGTCCTGCTTGTGCAAGGCGGCCAGGCAGTGGCCGGGCGCGTTCGCATTGACGAAGATGAGATCGCCGTCGATGAGGGGGGAAGCGGCGTTCTGCCAGGTGATGACCTTGCCGGACAGGTCCTTGGTGAGATCTTTCGACCAGAGAGTCTTGCCGGACTTGGCGTCGAAGCAGGACAACACTAGGTAGGCCGAGAGCGTGTAGACGCGATCGCCATCGACGGTCGGAGTGGAGCGGGGGCCATCGCCGCCGCGGTTGTCTCGGGCGCCCGTATCGCCGCCGCCATCGTACTTGGCGCGGCCGATGGGCGAGGCCCAGGCCTCCTTGCCGCTCGAGGCATCGAGCGCGAGACAGACTTCCTGGTCGAGCCCATCGATCTCGCGGCGGACGAGAGTGTAGGCCATGCCATGGGCAATGGCGAACGAGCTGAACCCAGTATTGAGAGGGACCTTCCAGAGCTGGCGAGGCCCGGTGGCGGGCCATTGCCTGAAGATCTTCTCGGCGGAGAGGCCGTCATGGTTGGGGCCGCGGTATTGGGGCCAATCGGCCTGGAGCAGGCCGGGCGCAAGCGCCAGAGCCGCCACAAAGGCGGCGATCGTCGCAGAGGATCGATTATGGAACGACTTCATGTGCTGTTAACAATTTAATTTTCGACCGGTCAATCAACCCGCAATCCCGTCAAACGTCAAATGCTTTTGCAGACCATCAGACGCTTTTCGCAGCACGCTCTTCAGGATTCGGGAGTGGAGGGGGAGGGGGCGCCAGGCGCTGGAGGACTTCCTGGGCGAGGACTTCATACGCGGCGGCGCCGGCGCTGTAAGGATCGTAATGGATGATCGGCTTGCCGAAGCTGGGGGCTTCCGCCAGGCGGGTGGTGCGGGGGATGAGCGTGTCGAAGACCAGGCGCTCGAAATACTGGCGGACCTCGCCGACCACCTGCTGGGAGAGGCGGGTGCGGGCGTCGAACATCGTCATGAGGACGCCGAGGAGCTGGAGCCGGGGATTGGCGTTGTTGTCGTGGAGCTGTTGGACGAGGCGGGTCATCATGGAGATCCCTTCGAGGGCGTAGTATTCGCACTGAAGGGGGACGAGGAGAAAATCGGCGGCGACGAGGGCGTTGAGGGTGAGAATGCCCAGGGAAGGCGGGCAGTCGATGAGGATGAGGTCGAACTGGAGAGACTGGCGGATGGGTTCGAGCGCGAGCCGGAGGCGATCGAGATGGCGGTCGAGACGGGAGAGCTCGATTTCGGCGCCACAGAGATCGACCTCGCTGGGGATGATCGAGAGCCGTTCGAAGGCGGTAGGCTTGATCTTATCGGCCAGGGGGCTGGGGCCGAGGAGAGAGTGGTAAAGGCTTGCGCCCGGGCTCTTTTCGAGGCCGAGGCCGCTGGTGGCGTTGGCCTGGGGATCGCAATCGATGAGCAGCATCCGCTGGCCGGCCGCCGCCAGGCAGGCGGCAAGGTTCACGACAGTCGTGGTTTTGCCCACGCCGCCTTTCTGGTTGCCGACGGCCATGACATTGGTTGGCACGGCGCCATTAAAGAAACAACGCGGGAGGAGGTAAACAAAAAACAGGGGGGGGATGATCAGCGTCCGCGGCTGGCGGCTTTCCAGGCGGGGTATTGCTGGGAGAGGAGCTTCTCCGGCCAAGTGCCATACCACGAGTAGCCGTTGCGCCGCTCGAATCCGATGTCGGCAAGCTGATAGCGAGGCACGCCGTCGCGGTCGACAAAAAGGGGGCGCAGGGTTGGGATCTCGTAAAAGCGGGCCCAGAGGGGCGGCGCCGACGGATCGGAAACGATCACCTTGTTCCGGCCCGAAGGCGAACGGCTGTCGGGCTCGATGCGCTCCCGGATGCCGGTCAGCTTGGCGGACTCGAAAAAGGCGACGGCGGCATCGACGGCTCGGACGACTTCGGCGCTGGGATTCTCGAGAGTCAGGAGCAGCTGGACGATCCCGACGGATTCGGCGCCGCTGATCGAGGCCAGTTCGTAGATGCGGGCGGGCCGGGGGCGATAATCGGTTTCGTCGTGCTGGGCGCACCAGGCCGTCCGGCGGCCGTCGATCGAGATCTGGCACTGGAGGATGCAATCGATGCCGCGGTCGAACGCCTGCTGCGCCGCCCCTCTGCGGCTCTTGTCGAGGAATCCGTATTCAGGGCGGGTGGCTGCCTCCCTCAGGAATTGCAGGAGCCGGACCATGGCGCCGTCGTTGAAGGTGATATGGCGGGGGTAGCCTCTGCCGGGCGGGAACGATTGCGGCCAGCCGCCGGTCGGGTATTGGGCTTGCAGGATGTAATCGAACCCGCGTTCGAAGGCGCGGCGGGCTGATTCGTTCGGCGCGGCCCGGTGGAGCCGGGCCAGGAAACGCAGCTCGTCGGTGGTCGCGCCGTTATCGAAGGTGGGCTTGATCTGGCGCGGATCGCCGGCGTAGCGAGCGGCGGTGGTGTCGACGTTCTTCGGCCAGCCGCCGAGCTCGGACTGGTGGGACAGGATGTTTTCGAGGATCCGGCGGCCCTCGGGCGCCGCATACCAGGAATCGGGATGCCGGAGGTGCCGGCCAGGGCTGGCCCCGAGGGAAACGGCCAGCTCCAGCCATGCAAAACCGATCCAACAAGCAATCCCGAGACGGACCGCGCTGCAGCCCGCCCGAGCGCCCCACGAGTTCCGGTCTCTCATGCCGGATTTCTGCACATTCGGACTCGCCCAGGCAAGCCGGATCCGCTCGCCGTGATGCCGCCAGAGCGCTCGACGAGGCCGTTCTTCCTGGTGTAAGATGCGTGAAAATGCATATCGATATCGTTGGGATGGCTTTGGCTCTCGCGGTTGGCGCGGCTGGATCGGCAGCGGAACAGGTTCTGTGGGATTTTACTGGCAGCCCGCCAGCGACTGTGGTCCAGACGACGGACGCGACGGCCTCGGCATCGGGGGGGAGACTTCGGGTGACCACCGGCACCGCCGAGCCGTGGCCGGGGGTGGCGCTGGCGGCGCCGGGCGGGAAGTGGGATCTGGCGGCATTCGGCCACATCGCGGTCGATTTGAAGAACGCGGGCACCAACCGGGTGGCGGTGAGCTGCCGGGCGGACAACCCGGGGGCCGACGGCACGAAGGGCTGCGTGACGGGATCCTTGGCGTTGAATCCGGGGCAGTCGGGGACGCTGCGAGTCACGATTCGGCGGAGCGCCGAGAGCCGGCTCGAGGGGAGGCTGTTCGGCATGCGCGGTTATCCGCACGGGCCGGGCGATTCGGGGGTGGTGGATCCGAAGAACATTGTGCAGTTGCTGCTGTTCGTGAACCGGCCGTCGGCGCGCCACATCTTCGAAGTGGGTGCGGTCCGCGCCGCAGGCGCCTACACCCCGCCGACCGCCTGGGTCACGGATGCGGATCCGTTCTTCCCGTTCATCGACACCTTCGGGCAGTACAAACACAAGGAGTGGCCGGGCAAGGCGCACTCGGTGCCCGAGCTGAGGATGCGGCGCGAGCAGGAGGCGAAGGAGCTGGCTGCCGATCCTGGTCCGGAGGGATGGTGCGAGTATGGCGGGTGGGCGGCTGGCCCGAGGCAGAAAGCAACCGGCTTCTTCCGAGCCGAGAAGGTGGACGGCCGATGGTGGCTGGTCGATCCGGACGGACACCTGTTCTGGTCGCACGGCATCGATTGCGTGCGGATGATCGACACGACACCGATCGATGAGCGGCAGGCGTGGTTCGAGGCGTTCCCGGGCGCCGAGCCGGCTTTCAAGGAATTCCTCTCGAAGGGCTTTGCCCTGAAGGGGCACTATGCGGGGAAGACGCCCGAGTGCTACGCGTTTGCGGCAGCGAACATGAAGCGGAAGTATGGCGGCGACTGGAGGGCCGCCTACGCGGACACGGCGCACCGGCGGCTGCGGCATTGGGGGCTGAACACCATCGCCAACTGGTCGGACTCGGACGTGTTCCTGATGCGGCGCACGCCCTACACGGACAACATCGGATCGAGCCGGGCCAGGCGGATCGAGGGGAGTGGGGGGTATTGGGGGAAGTTTCCGGACGTGTATGATCCGACTTTTCGCGAGGGGATCCGGCGCTCGATGGAGGGCAAGCAAGGCGGCAGCGCCAGCGATCCTTGGTGCATCGGGTACTTTTCTGACAACGAGATGTCATGGGGCGACGACACATCGCTGGCCGTGGCCGCATCGAAGTCGCCGCCCGATCAGCCGGCCAAGAGGCAATTCATCGCCGATCTCGAGGCGAAGTATGGGGGCATCGGCGGATTGAACGCGGCGTGGGGAACCGAACACGCGTCCTGGGAGGCGCTGCGGGAATTGCGCGAGGCGCCCGATCCGTCCAAGGCGCGCGCCGATCTGGTTGCGTTTTACGCGAGGACGGCCGAGACGTATTTCCGGGAGGTGCGCGCGGCGATCCGGGAGGTGGCGCCGAACCAGCTGTATCTGGGATGCCGGTTTGCGTGGGTGAACGAGGTGGCGGCGAAGGCGGCGGCCCGGCAGTGCGACGTCGTGAGCTACAACCTCTACAGGCGCAGCATCGCGGACTTCGAGTTCCCGGGCGGGGACAAGCCGCTGATCGTCGGCGAATTTCACTTTGGCGCGCTCGATCGGGGAATGTTCCACACTGGATTGGTGCCGGTCGAGAACCAGGCGGCGCGGGCGCAGGCGTATCGGGACTACGTGCTGGGTGCGGCGCGGCATCCTTTGTTTGTCGGCACCCACTGGTTTCAGTGGAAGGACGAGCCGACGACCGGACGGGTGTACGACGAGGAGAATTACCAGATTGGATTTCTGGATGTGGCGGACACGCCGTATCGCGAGACCATCGAGGCCAGCCGGGCGGCGGGCGAAGCGATCTACCTCGAGCGGATCGGCAGGCGCTGATCGGTCGGTTTGGATTTGACTCGATGGGAGAGGGCCGCAAGAGTTGCGGCATGAATACAAGACCCGTTTTGAGCCGCCGGCAATTCGTGAAGACATCGACTGGTCTGGCCGCGTCGATGGCCATGGTGGCCAGCCAAAGGGTGTGGGGCGCGAACGACCGGGTGGTGTTTGGGTTCATGGGGGTGGGGGGGCGGGGCAGCTATCTGCTGCAGGCGTTTGCCAAGCGATCGGATGTGGAGGTCGCCTATGTGTGCGATGTCGACACGCGCCGTTTCGCGAACGCGCGCGAGGCAGTCGAGGAGGCCCAGGGGCGGGCGCCGAAGACCACACAGGATTTCCGCCGGATCCTCGAGGACAAGTCCGTGGACGTGCTGGTGAATGCGACGCCGGACCACTGGCACGCGCTGGGGACGATTCTGGCCTGCCAGGCGGGCAAGGACGTGTATGTCGAGAAGCCGCTGGCACATAACCCGTGGGAGGGGCGCCAGATGGTGGCCGCGGCCCGCAAGTATCAGCGGGTGGTCCAGGTCGGCACCCAGAGCCGGAGCGCGTCCTACTTGCGCGAGGCCGCCGAGGCGATCCGCGCCGGCAAGCTGGGCGAAGTCCAGCTGGTGCGCGTGTTCAACATGATGGAGCATCCGCGGCGGAAACCGGGGACGACCCAGCCGGTTCCAGCGGGTCTGGACTACGGTCTGTGGTGCGGCCCGGCGCCATTGATGCCGTACGATCCGGGCCGCCGCTGGCTGGACCAGTGGGAGTTCAGCTGCGGCGCGATCGCGGGGGATGCGGTTCATCAACTGGACCTGGCCCGGTATCTGATCGGGGACATGCCGTATCCGGACACCGTGGTCCAGGCTGGCGGCGTGAATGTGCTCAAGGACGGGCGGGAGATACCGGACACGCAGATTGCCACCTTCGAATACGGGAAGCTGACCCTGGTGCTCGACGGAGCGCTCTGGGCTCCGTACATGAAAAAGACGCCGATGGCGGTGCGCGACACGGATGAGATGCCGAACTGGCCGTTCAACGCGACGCGGATCGAGGTGCTGGGGACGCGGGGCATGATGTATTACGGGCGGCATGGCGACGGATGGCAGGTGTTCGGGCCGGATGCCGAATCCGCTCATACGGGCGTCGGCCGGCAATCGGATGCCGAGCACCAGGACAATTTTATCGCGTGCGTGAAGAGCCGGAAGCAGCCAACTTCGGATGTCGAGCAGGGCCATTACTCGACCCTGCTCTGTCATCTGGCGAATATATCCTATCGGGTCGGCAATCGGAAGCTGGCCTGGGACGCGAAGACCGAGTCCTTCCGGGACGCTCCGGATGCGAATGCGTATTTGCGACGGACCTATCGCGCGCCGTGGATCGTTCCCGAGACGGTCTGAGCGTGTGATCAGCGCGCAACGCCGGGCCAACCCAATCCTGCGTTGCGGGGTTGTGACGCCCTGTTGAGAAAGGCGAAGATGTCGATGGCAAAGGCAATGGCATGGATGGGGGCGGCGCTGTTTCTGGCGGTTGCGGCGGCGCAGGCCCAGTGGCTTGCGGTCACGAACGCTCAGGCGAGGATTGCGAGCGTCGAGATGGGCGGGCCCGTGCTGGCGCTGGATTATGAGCTGCAGGATGTGGAGGCGAGCGCCGACGGGCCGGCCTGGGTGTTCATCACGGCGCGATGGCCGGGCCGGCCGGATTGGGAAGCGCTGCCGGCCGCCTGGCTCAGGGGCAATGGCCATGGCCTGATCACGTCTCCTGGCAAGAAGCGAAGCTATGCCTGGGGATTGAGCGAGCACGGATGGCCGGAGAAGGCGCCTCCCGAGATCCGCATTCGCGCCTTGCGAATGCGCCGGATCCCGGGCGGCGTGTTCGATCAATTGAGCCTGCCGGGGGGCGGGAGGGATGCTGCGTATGGCGAGGTGGGCCAGGCGCGGCTGTCCACCTTCTGGATGAGCCGGCACGAGATCACCGTCGGGCAGTATGTCGATTATCTCAATGAGGTGGGCGGATCGGGCGCAGGATGGAATCCATCGATGACCAACGCCATCCGGTGCGGGATCGAGCGCGGGGCCGGCGGCGCGTATGCAGCAATGCCGGGCCGGGCGAACCATCCGGTGACCTATGTATCCTGGTATGACGCGCAGGCATTCCTTGCATGGTGCGGCTTGCGATTGCCAACCGAGGCCGAATGGGAGAAGGCCCTGCGCGGAGGCCATTTCCTGGATGGAGACGACACGCGCAGGCAGGCGAACCCGATGCCGAAGCGGCCGTTTCCATGGGGAATCGAGCCGCCGAACGAGGGAGGTGTGCATCGCTGCAACTATGAGGGGGATGCGGACGGTTTTGCGCAGACGGCTTCGGTGGGGAGCTTTGCGAAGTTCGACAGCCCGTATGGGATCAGCGATCTGGTGGGGAATGTGGCGGAGTGGACTCTGGATTGGTACACGACCTCTTACCATGCCCAGCTGGACGGATTTCGGATGATTCGGGGCGGATCGTGTCTGGATCCGGCGGAGGCATGCGACGCGGTTTCGGGATCGACCCGGCTTCCGATCAAGGAGAGCGGGATCACTGGGTTTCGGGGGGTCTGGGCGGGGCCACAGCCCCCGAATGGCCGCTGACGGCAGAAGGCCGGTTTCGAGCGCCCGGCAGCGTCTGCCTCCCGGTGCGCAGACCCTAACGGCCGGGAGGATCGAGCCGGTTAAACACCTCGAGCGACGCGGAGCTGGCGATGGCATGCTGCGATGTTTGCCAATCGGTTTCTCCTTCGCCGGCTTCGAAGAGCCGATTCCCATTCCAATCCTCGAGACAATCCGGGATGCGATCGCCATCCGCATCGGGCCAGCTGCCGTCGGGTTTGCGCGCGGGATAATGGAAGCCGATATCGACCTGGGACGAATCTTCGGGGTGGCCATCCGGGGCCGTGGTGTGGTGGGAGAGGCCGGCGGCGGGGGCGGTGCGGCTGCCGGCATCGCGCAATCGGGCGAGTTGGTTTCCGGCGGCTGGGTAGCAAAAGGGGCCTTCGGGGCCGCACTGGAAATCGCAGATCGAGAGGGCGATGTTCTGCCTGCCCCCGAGCGAGACGGTGTTGCAGAATGCATTGTGCGAGGCATTGATGGGCGCGGTCCCTTGGATGACGGCGGCGGCGTCCAGGAGGTTGTCCCGCACTTCCCATCCGGCTTCGGGCAGGCAGTTGACCATGGCCAGCGTGCCGGCGCGGACATAGTTGTGGGCGAACAGCCCGCCGAAGGGGGAGCTGCCGGGAGGCTGATGCCAATAGATGAGGCAGCGGTCGAGGATGCTGTTGTTCCATTCGATCATCCGGCCAGGGCGAGAAGCCCGCTGGTAGAAATAGAGGTTGTGGAAGGCGCAGTGGCGGACGGCGAGGCGGCCGAGGAAGCAATCCCCGGCAGGGATCAATTGGCGCCGCGAGATCGGGCTGGCGGGAAAATCGATGTCTGTCCAGGCAATCTCGAGCTCGGGGGCGGGCGAAGGGCTGGCGTCGGCTGTGAAGATCGCTCTGGCCGATGGAGGGGAGGGAACCGGATGGAGAGGATCCTCGAAGAGCGCCATGGAGACGATATGGTTCCGGGTCAGAGGCGATCCGCGGCAAATGACGCGGGATCCGGATTCGAGGCGCACGCTGGCGGTGGCGGGGCAGCCCAGGGCGACGCCGGGGGCGATCTCGAGCGTTGCGGCGGCCAGGCGCAGCCCCGCCGTGTAGTAATCGAGCGCGGGGTAATGGTAGCCGAGATCGAGGTCATCGGAGTCGCGCTGCGCAGCGGGGTGCAGGCGAGTGCTTGATCGGATCTCACCCGACAAGGCAAGGGGCGGATCGGTTGTGCGCCGAGCGAGTTCGCTCCGAAGAGCGGGATCGATCGATGGTGTGCCGCAGTTCCGGGCAGGGCTGGCGGGCGCCAGGTAAGCACAGCCGCCCGCCCCGGAGGCGAGGACGCCCTCGGCGGACGGATAGATGGCGCTATGGGCGGCCGCGAAAGATGCAATGCTGGGGACGCCGGCAATCAGGCTGTTGGTCAGCGCCACCAGGGCGCCGGCATAAAGGGCGGGTGCATCATGCACCGTCACGTGCTCGCCTGCGAAGGACTGCGCGCCGGCGGAGGCCAGGGCAAAACCGTTGGCGCGGACCGACTGGATGAGGACGTTCTGGAGGCGGACCGGTCCGGATCGGGCGGCGAACACCGGGTAGCGGCAATGGAGCAGTTGCGAGTGGCGGATCGTGGTGGTCTGGGTCGAGGTGATCAGCACGCCATAGGCTGCGTGGGCCACGCTGAAGTGCTCGAGACGGCAGGGGGATATCGGGTCCATAAACCCCAGCGCTTGATACGCATACTCGCCCTGAGGCAGGCCAGTGCTCCCGGCAATCACGTCCCCGACCGAGTTGTCGTCGCGGGCCGTCATGACCACGGGCCGATAAGGCGAGGTCTGGCAGAGCAAGGGGCCCCGGATGAGGATTCGAGGCAGGCTCGTGACGGGTGCGAATTTGATCACCGAGCCGCCCTCGAACACCGTGCAGCCCGACAAGGCGACCAGGCCGCTGACGTAGTAGGTGGTATCGCTGCGGAAGGTGAAGTTCGTGGCGGTGGAGAGCGTGACGTAATCCAGGACAAAGCCGGGCGCGGCAATCGAGCGGGAGTCCGCTCGAGCGATCTGGATGGTGGCGGAGGCGCCGGCTGCGGCGGAGGGCTGGGGCAGCGAGCGTGGCGCGAGGGCGACTTCCAGGCGGTCTTGGCGGCGCCCGGACGAGGATGGAGACGATTCTAGCGTGCGGGCCAGCCATTGCCGGCGGGCGGGCGAGCCGGCGGAGGCATGGCGGCCCGGGGATCTGCGGCCGGCTTTCGTCGCATCGAGCCTGTCGAGCTCGGATCGAACATCCTCGTAATCGACCGATTCGAACAGGATGGACCGGTTGTCGATCTTGTCCCATTTCCGACCGACCAGGATGGAGGGCGGATCAGGGGCCGTGGGGCGGTCGGCGATCGAAAATGCGCGGCCGGGGGCCAGGCTGACCGTGCCGAAATCGAGCTCCTCGTCGAGCCAATCGGGGTCGGCCATGACGGTCCTCAGGTTTGGGTCATCGAGGGTTCGCAGCGGGCGGACGCGTTTGACGGGTTCGGGTGCGCCGATGAACTCGGTGATGACCTCGAGCCGAGTGGCGGCGGAGACCAGGCCGAAGGATTCCGGCGGCGGGGGCCGCTCGCGCAGGATAACGTCCTGTTCGAGGCCGGCGATGTCATAGGTGTATAAGACATCGGCTTCGAGGCAGTCGAAGGCATGCCGGTAAATGATCTGGTTGGGAGGGAGGATCTCGCCGGCCGAGTGCTGGACGGTGGCGAGGATGGCGTCTCGGCCGCTGGCGGCGTCGTAGTAGGCCAGGCCGAGGAGACGCGAACGCCAGCGGAGGCCCTCGGCCGTGGCGAGGCTGACGGCGCCTCGGGGGTGGTTCAGGGCGCGCTCGAACTCGATCTTCTGGTGGCCGCAGAGGGCGCGCGCGCCATGCGGGGCGGGCTCGATTCGGGCGGCGGACTCGAGCCACTGGTTTCCGGAGCGGTAATGGAGTCCTGTCCGGAGTTCGACATAGTCATGGGTGACCGGCAGCGATTGGCCGTCGGACCCGGGGACGAGCTCGACGGTTTGCCAACGCCGGTGGTGCGGGCCGCGCTCGACGATCGCGGTGTCGAGCGCGGATGCAGCCGAGATGGCGAGAAATGCCGGCAGAGCCAGGCAGCGGGCAACGATCGTTTGCATGTTCGGATCCTGGATATGGTTTTCGCAAACACGGGAGGAGCAAGAGCCGTTCCAGCCATGAATGTTCGCGAATCAGGATCCGAGGTCGACGATGCGGGCTTGGGGCACGTGGCGAGTGATGACCTCGCGGCCGAGGTCGAACCGTTGGCTTCACAGATCCCTCAATCCGCGTGACGGCCGGGGTCGGCCCCGCAACGAGTGGACATCACCACGGTCCCGGTGACAAGTCCGCCGGCCGGAAGAAGACCACCCAGACGCTCGACCGGCTGCCCACATCAATCGTGCCTCGGTAATTGGCCAGGCTGAACTTGCGCCAGGAGACACTCCCGTCCTCGTGCAGGAAATTCCCTCCGGCCGAAACGAGCGTGGCAGCGCGGTGGTTGGCGGTGGGCACAGTGAACTTGCCCGCTGTGGCGGACCAGCTTGTGATGGTGGCGGGGCTGGAACCAAGGCCTTGGATTTTGTCGACCATCATGGGAGCGCGCCGGTAAGGGCCGCCCATTTTCTTGCGATACATCCACTGGGCCAGGCCGTCCGTATTGTAATCGGGCCATTGATCGGCGGTTCGGCCCGGCAGGAATTGATAACCGATCAGTGTTGTCGCATCATTGACGGCCTCGTAAGCGCGGTGCCATTCGTCCGTCGGGCAATACAGGACATCCTGCCGGTTGCGCTGGATGGCGGCGGTGCCGTGGCGGTTCGGGTAGAGATAGGGCGGATAGAAGTTAGTGTTCAAGTTGGGCCCCATCCAGGCAAAGCCGCTCCCGCCGCTGTTGTCGGGGAAGCGGTCGGCATTGTCGCCGGCGAACATGGTCAGAGCGATCCCCCACTGCTTGAGGTTTCCGCTGCAATGGGCTTGGACGGCCTTGGATTTGGCCTTGCCCAAGACGGGCAGCAGCATGCTTGCGAGGATCGCAATGATCGCAATCACCACCAGCAGCTCGATCAGGGTGAAGGCGCGTCCCCGATTTTCAGGATGGCGAGGGAGCGATCGAGTGCTTGCATGAAACGCCTCCTTTGACCCATCCAGCGTTTGATCCGCGGCCATGGGGCAAGGGTAGACCATCGCGCGCCCGCGTCAATCACCATCGCCCCGCGCCCGAGGGTGCAGGATAGAATTCTTCGGCGCTTGGCGCGCCGGTCGCAGTGTTTTTTTTCATATCCCGCGGGCCTGTTTCGAGCGATACTCGCGCGCGTGCTGGTCGAGCCATGTGCACGTGTCACGCCCAACAACGTATGAGTCTCATGAAGGCGATACTCCCGCTCCTTTCCCTGGCCGTTCTGGCTGCCGCGTGTGGAGAAATGCCGGCGGCCGAGGCGAAGCCCAACATCCTGTTCATCATCACGGACCAGCAGTTTGCGGATGCCATGAGCTGCCGGATGGGGCGGCAGCACATCCACACGCCGGTCATGGACCGGCTGGCGCAGTCCGGGACGCTGTTCACGCGCGCCTACAGCTCGAACCCGCTCTGCATGCCGTGGCGCAACTCGGCGTTCACCGGGCGCTACCCGCACGAAACCGGGGTGACGCAGAACGCGCCACCGGCGGGCGGCTTTGATCCGGGGAGGCACCTTTGTCTGGGCAGCTACTTTCGCAAGGCGGGCTATGACGCCGCCTACAGCGGCAAGTGGCATCTCTGCTTCAACGCGAAGGATGTCCGGACGCACGGGTTCGAGATCGTCACCGGCAAGGTCCAAGGCGATCACGACGCCGGGGTGACCGCCGGCGCCGTGAAGTTTCTCGCCCGCCCGCACGAGCGGCCGTTCCTGCTGGTCGCGAGCTTTCTGAATCCGCACAACATCTGCGAATGGTCGCGCCGCCTGGCGGGGCGGCAGCAGGCGCTCAACTGTGGCGAGATCGGCCCTCCTCCGCCGCTGGAGCAGCTGCCGCCGCTGCCGGCGAACTTCGGGCCGCCCCAGAACGAGCCGGACGGCATGGCCCTGATGCGGCGGGCCTACCAGGTGGAATCGGGGCTGTTCCCCGTGGGCAAGTACACGGAGGCCGACTGGCGCGCGCTTCGCTGGGGGTACTATCGCATGATCGAGAAGGTGGACACCGAGATCGGCAAAGTTCTCACAGCGCTGCGCGAGGTGGGTCTGGAGGATCGCACCCTGATCGTTCTTACCTCCGACCACGGCGATTGCGCCGGCGCCCATCACTTCAACCAGAAGACGGTGCTTTACGACGAGTCGGCGCGCGTGCCGCTCATCATCGCCTGCCAAGGCAAGACCGCGGGCTCGATTTCGGACAAGCTGGTGAACACCGGCATCGACCTGCTGCCGACGATACTCGAGCATGCCGGGCTGGAGGCCCCCAAGGATCTGCCCGGCCTGAGCCTTTTGCCGCTGGCGTTCGGCCAGCCGGTCCGGGCGTGGCGCGATCACGTCGTCGTCGAGAACCACATGAACCAGGCCGGTGAGCTCGACGGCCTGAGGCCGGAGATGGAAGGGCGCATGGTGCGGACCGAGCGCTACAAGTATTGCGTGTTCAGCCTCGGCCGCCATCGGGAGTCGCTGGTGGACATGGAGGCCGATCCGGGCGAGGTGGTCAACCTCGCCTTCGATCCGAAACATCGTGGGGAGCTGCTCCGGCATCGCGCCCTGCTCGAGCGCTTCGGGAGGGAGCACAACGATCTCCTCGTTGCCCGGTTGCTGGCGGATAACGTCAAGCCGCTTCCTTTCATCGAGTGAGACCAGTGGCTTGGCGTTCAAGGATCGGCTGCTGAACACGTTGCCGCAAAAAAAAGAGGCGGTCAAGGGTCCGCCTCATCCCCTGCAGCCGCAGTTCAAAGCGAATCCGTCTTCGCGTGTTTTTGCGTTTTTTGGGGCAAAGGTTCCAGGGCCAATTTTCTTGAGCCGCAAGAAACGCACATTCGTCATTCGTCATTCCATCACCGCGCCTCCGCTCTACTCGATTATCTATTGCGGCAAAAGAACTCGACTTGGAGCGGCCCGGAATCTGTTCCGAGCCTGATTGCTTTTGCGCCATCTACCACCGGAAGAACCGATAAGGATCGTCCCATTCTTGGGGTTGGTCGGCGTACAGGCCGGTGGTCCATCGGCCTTCCGAGGGTGGATCGCATGGCGCCATGCGCACATCGGCCAACCAGAGTGTGCCCGGAGTGCCATGCCAGATCTGGAATCGCGTCCCGGATGGGAGCGTCGCGTTGGCCTGGACCAGAAACACATGCTCGCTCCACGCCTCGCTCGGGACGAAATTCTGGTATTCGAACAAGGACTGCCAGTTGGCCATGTTCTGCAAAGCCAGAGTCACCCTTGCGCGGCCGAGTCCGGATGCTTTGGCCCGCAGCGCGATCCGATACCACTGGCCCGCTTTTACGGGGACATCGTGCTGGGCCAGCATCACGCTGCCGCGGTTCTTTTCATGGATCTCCGGGCAGGTGATCCGCACGCATCGCAGGTCATTGGCTGGCCCGGCGGCCTCGAGCGCGCATGCGGCTTGTTGGGCGGCGGCGCTGAAAATCCACTGGTCGGGCATCGCCGGCGCTGCCGCGGTCCGCCGGAAATCGCCGTTGCGGAGGACCGATTGGCGAGCTGCGCCACCAACGGGCATTGCGAATCGAGACAGCAAAGGCGTGGCGGCTCCGGCACCCATGTTGGCGAGCAGCCGCGTGGCCAGGAACGAGGTTCGACGATACGTCCGGCGGAGGTTGTGTTGTTCGAGGAGGGCGCCTTGCGCGCCGCTGACGCTGGCCGGGGCGATCTGGCAGAAGACGACGTTCGCATTCTCCATCTGGGCCAGCACTCCGTTTCCGACGATCCGAGCGCCGGCCGTGACGAGAGGCAGTTCGCGCGGGGCGCGGTTATGGACATCGGCCGGCCCGATTCCAGCGAGCAAAGAGCCGGGGCCGGCCGGCTCGAAGCATGCGGCGATGTGCTCTTGATTGACCGTGCGGATGGCTGTCGGTAGAGATGGATTTGCCTCCCGGGCATCGAGCTCGAGCGCCAGGAGGTGTCCTCCGGCATCGATCCACCGGCTGACCTCGGATGCATGGGGGGCGAGAGCAGCTCCGCCCCCGCTGCCCACGACCAGAACCTGATCCGGCGTGAGCGGTCTGCCCGCATAGGTCTCGAGCTGAAAGCCCATCGACTCGAAGTGGGCGCGCCCGCGCGGATCGCCGGCATAGATCGCTTGCCGGCCAGGCCCCGGCTTCCAAGAGGAGACATAGGCCAGGATGTTGTTGCATAGCCGGCCGGCGGCGGGATCGTCCTCGGTCCGCCCGGTCACGTCCATCTGGCAGAACAGGATCATGCCGCGGCCTTGGCGATACTCGAGGAGCGGGCTGTATTGCAGGCTGAAGCCGCCATCGAGGATGGGCAGGAAATCGCCTCGGGCCGGCTTTTCGATCAGGACGGAGGCAACATTGCCTTGGTTGCCGCATCGCCAGAGCCGCGGGACTTCGAGGCCGCACCAGCGTACCGATGGCGCGCCGTTGTATTGGCGGCTGGGCACGCAATCGAGCCGGGGCGGCAGGATCGTCGCCTCGCCGCGCCAGTCGCACAGGTGCGCGGCGCCGAGCCCTCCCAGGACCGGGTGGCCGGGGATTCGAGGGAAGACGGTTCGCAGCCCGTACTCCTGGACCCGGAATCCCAGCCGCCTCTCGAGAGCATCCTTCGTCTGCTCGAAGACCAGGACCTTGAGGCCGTCGGGAACGCGGCGCAGATCGGGGGCCGAGGCCTCCGCGGATAGCGCGCCTTTGCCGGCAATCAGCAGATCGTAGCTGGACAAGTCGGCGCCGGCCTCGACAGGCTGGAAGCGGATGCCCAGCGAGCGCAAAATCCGGGCGGTCTCCCCGCGGGGATCGAACAGGGCGATGCTCGAAGCCAGCTTGGCCGAGGCGGCGGGCGGCAGCACGTGGATCGTGAACCGGTCCTCCTGGGTCTCGACTGCGGCATCGGCAGACGGATCGACGGAGCGAAAGCGGGCCGTCATGGCCAGCTCATAGACGCCGGCGGGCATGGAGTTGAGGAGCGGGATCGTGAGTGGAATGCGGGCTTGCTGGCCGGTTTCGATTCGAACACGGTTCGCGCTCGATGGGGGCGGCGCGATGGAAGCATGCCCGCCGGCGAACGACCACTCGCAGTCGCATCTGATCGGCATGCGCGAGTTGTTGATGACGACGATCTGTTTCTCGACCGTCTCGCCGGGGAGGAAATTGTGGTCCTTGCTGGTGAAGCGCGCCGGCTTGCCGGCGATGTAGGCCAGGAGCGGCCGGTTGTTTCGGTAGAGAGCGTCGGCGGCCGGCGTGGGGATCCAATCGCCCCGCTCGTAAGCGATGTCCATCCGCTCGTAGCGTTCCTGGATGTAGTCGGGGCTGAACCCCGGGCGCTGGAGGTCATCCCAATCCGTTTTCCGATCGGTGCGGCGGTTCCGCTCGATGCCGGGCCGCAGTTTCCAGCACACGCCGTGCTCCCACGGCGAGATCGCCGACACGCCCCAGGTGCGGAACGCGCGCCAGTTGTCTGTCAAGTATCGGGCCAGGATGGGGTAGCGCTCGTCGAAATCGGATGAGCCCAGCTGGTGCGGGTAATCCCACCGATGCCATAGCCGGCCTTGGCGAAATTGCCCGGCTTCCCAGCGGATGTTCCGTTTTTCCTGCTCGCTGATCCGAAAGGCCGCGTCGCCGAGGAACTGGGCGTTCCATTCCGCCAGCGAGAAATCCCAGGGAACAGCCGCGCTGCCGAACTCGCGGGCGCCCTTGAACCAGCCGCGGTACATCGCCCAATCCCATGTGAAGGGCGCCCCGTATTCGCAGGCGAAGAAGGGCTTCACGCCTTGGGTGGCCCAGTGCTCGAACCAGTCGCATAGCTCCTGGATCGGGACGAAGTTCGGATAGAAATTGCTGGTGTGCATCGCGCCGAGATTGCCGGACGAGTGATGGTAGACGATCCGGCCGGGATCCAACCCCCGGACGATGGCCTCGGCCCGCACGGCCCGCCGGACATTGTTCATCGAGGATTCGCTGCGCTCGCCGTGGATGCCGTCGATCCGGTCCGGGTCCATGTCCTCGTTGTATCCGGTGGCGTTGTGGCTCATGGAATACATGACGACGGATGGGTGGTTTTGGGCCGCGCGCACGTAGAACTGGGCGTCGCGGGCGTAGCCATTGGTCTGGTCGGCGTCCGGTGTCCGCCAGTCGTAATCGCTGAAGTGCGGCTGGGAAAGCGAGACCAGCATCCCGGCATCGTCGGCCGCCTGCAGGATCTGCGCGAAGCTCAGGTGGGATCCGGGCTGGCAATTGTAGTTGTGGGTGTAGACGAAGTTGATGCCGAAGCTCGAGAGGCGTTTCATGGTCTCCAGCGCGCTGTCGTAGGTGGCGAGCGCGGCGCCGATCTGCGCGTTGTCCAGCGGCACCGCAGACAGAAAGATGCGGCTGCCATTGAGGTAGAAATCCCGTCCGTCGATCCAGAACTCGCGGAACCCGAACCTCACGGCGGGCGTGGCGTCGAGGACGCCGCCGCGGGCGTCGAGCAGCGACACGCCCAGTTCGAATTGGTTCCCGGGGGTGTGCGTGTCCCAGAGATTGTCCGGCCGCCAATTGTCACCCCAGGCGATCCGGCGATCACGAAGGCCGCTTGCCTGAAACGGCTGGCTGAGGAACTCCTTGACCGTCCGGCCCTGTTCGCTGACTCGGGCGCGAAGGGCGTATTGCGCATCGGGCTCGAGGGCCTCGAGCGCGGCCGCAACCGCAATCCGGTCTTCGCGCACCGAGGTGTCCACCCGGACATCCGCGATCCGCGCTCCAGCCGGTGTGGCGGCCAGGTAAACGTCGCCGCACAGACCGCGCCGCGCCACCGATCCTTTAACCTCGCGGGCGGCATTGCTGTCGGTGTAGGAGAGCTGGAGGCCCTTGAGCGGCATGGCTGCCACCAGCAGACTCAACACGTGGGTGGCCCCCGGACGACACACCGGCGTGAGATTCAGTTCGCCCGACGGGAAGCGCAAGTTGCCCGCCGCCTTTCCATCTACGTACACCGACGCATAGGAGTTGAGATACTCGACCTGGAGCGTGATCCGGCGTCCGCTCCACGTCGCCGGGATCGCGATCGACCGCTGGTACCAGGCCGCAGCGACGTCCGAGAGCCTCCGGCCCTTCCAGCTCGGATGCGCGTGCACCGTCTGGGAATCCTTCTGCATGTAATCGGTGATACCCGGCCAAGGTCCGGGCACCTTAAAATATCCCCAGTTCGTGCTCGGGATCGAGTCGCTGGCCGGCTCCGCCGGCTGCCATTGCCAAAGACCGTTGATGCACATCCGCTCGCGCGTGGGCGTGGTTTCGCGCCAGGCCCGGTCGAGGTCCCAGACAGCTCGGACGCCCTCCGGCAAGCCCTCCGTGGCTTGAGCCTGGCAGAACGTCTCCACCATGCCGATCACGGCTGCGATCAGAATCCCTTGGGAACCGTTCAGGCGCGCAATGGTTGTCACGGGGCAAGTGTGGCGCGATTGCGGCGCGGATTCAATCGCCTATGCGGTGGACAGGGACGAGGGAGAAGACGTTCGGCTGTCCAGCAGACAGGTTGCGCGCTATGGCGTCTTGTTCTCTTGCAAGCCGGCTGCGCTTTCCCTCGCCCCGCGCCAGCAGGGCGCAGGGAGAGGGGATCCAACAATGCACGTGCTCCTCTCCCCGACCCTCCCCTCCACTGCCGCGGAGGGAGAAGATAAACGGCGGACGATCGCCCAACTGAGACCGGGCGCGCCAGCGGCGCCCGCCAGCCCCCGCGAGGATCGAGCGGGATTTACTCGGTCGGAGGCGGAACTGCCGCCGGCGGCAGGTCAATCCAGCCGCTTTGGATCCGTTTCCATCCCTGCCGTATTTCAGGGATCACGCGCCAGAGGATCATGATGCTGGCGAGGGCCATCCCCCACAGAAGGCATTTCAAGAGCCAGACCGGTCCGCCAATACTGGCGACATAGCCGATCAGATCGCCTTCGGCAGTGGCAATGCCCAGCAGATACACCGGTCCCATGACGGCTTCCGAAATCACCAGAATCGCGACGATGGCCGAGAAATAAAGATTTACCATGGGCCGCACGCCTCGAATCCTCCGCCCGATCGGAAGCGCCCACGCCGCGAACAACACGAACCCCGTCAACGTCGGCAGCATGGGTCCGGCACAGGATATGACCTTGTGTTGCCACGGCTGGAGCGGCGGTCCCATGCCGCCGCCCGAGTGCGGATGGCCATGGATACCCCAAAAATCGCTTTGCGCGAGGTCGAAATGCCCAAAAGCAATCTGGACCAGTGCATGCCCGCCCTCATGGAAGAGCAGATAGATGAACATCGACACACATCCGAGCAGGAGCGCATGAAACGATCCCAGGACCGCTGTGCGTCTCTTCACGTCCCTGGAGTTGCGAAAGATCAGCACCCCCACGGCCGAGAGGGCCAGCAGACCGAGGTACGTCCGATGCCATATCTGCCATCCCGTCACGTGGACTGGCAACTCCGCGCAAATCACCGCCGCCGCCGCCGTGCCGATGTTCTCCCGGCGCAAGGTCGCCGTGTAAACACCGGGGCGGACTTCCCGTCCGAGCCCAAACGCGGCGCTCTTCACCATGGTCGCGCTGCCGACCAGACCGTCATCGCCGGAGATGGAAATCGACAGCGGCGCGCTCCTCGCCCCGATTTGAATGCCTACTGTGAACTTGTCGATCGAACGCGGGATCGTGAACGTCGCGCCAACCGAGAGGCTTTCCTCTGGCAGGTCCAGCACACAAAGTGCGTTCTCCTTCAGCCGGCTGAACTTGCGTGCGTCGCTTTCATAGACAAGCCAAATTGACACCGCGCCGCCCAGCCCTCCCATGAGAATAGCCATCGACCAAGCGATCGCTTTTCTCGACACGCCGATCATCCACTGATCCCGAATGTCGTCCGGATCCTCGCGATGGACCGCTGGATCATCGTTTCAGCGAACCGTTGATTTTGGCGGCCAGATCCGCGGCTTCCTTCTGGCTGAAGCTGCCGCTGATTAAACCCTTGCCGCCGGAGATCTCCGTCATGATTCTCGGCGCCGAATACACCTGCCCGTCGATGACGATCGCCAAACGCTTGCCAATGTTCTCGCGAGTCACCTGCGCGAATCGTTTCCGGCCGCTCTCGGTGAATTGAATTCCGATCTGAGGTTGCCCATTCGGATCGTGCTGCACCTGGGCGGATTTCAGCGCCGTCTGATCGAACAACACCGCGTTTTCGACCTGAACAATCTCGCGGTGGGTCATGCTTCCGGTCGTATGGACAATGGCCATCTCCGTCGTATTGCTCGACGGCGCATCGGCCACCAGCCGCATCTGGAACATGGCCCCGCTCGAAGCGACAGCAGGCGGTTGCGGCGTGGAAGCGCAGCCGGCGAAAACGGTGGCGGCCACCAGCGCTGCACCCAGGCGAAATGCTTTTCGTTTCATGCAATGAACCTCCGACAGCATGCTCTCTTGTGATACGGCTCGCAGCGTAGCGCTCGAGCGTCTCACTGTCGAATGGAATCGGGCGGGGTGGACAAGGACGGGGCAGGCGCATACATTGGCCGGCAATGAAGCGATCGATGAATTCCATGTGGACCGCGGACCAATTGCTGGAGCTGGGCCGATGCTACCAGCCTGCGGCCGTTTACGCCGCGGCAGCCGACCTCGATCTGTTCGACGCGCTGGCCAGCGGGCCGCTAGGCGCCCGCGAGCTGGCGCGAAAGCTGCATTGCGACCTTCGCGGCCTGGTCGCCCTCCTCGATGCGCTGGCCGCATTGGGGCTGCTGAACCGTCGAGGCGAACGGTACGCTTTGCCTGCCGGAACAGCCGAGCTCCTGACCTCGAGCGGATCGAAAAGCATCATGGCGATGGCGCGGCATCAGGCCAACTGCATGCGGAACTGGGTGCAGCTGGCGCGCGTGGTCAAGACCGGCCGGCCGGCCAAGCGAGCCCCGAGCGTGCGGGGCGCACAGGAGGACGCCGCGGCGTTCATCGAAGGCATGCACAACATCTCGATCCCGATCGCCAAGGATGTCATCCGGGGAGTGCAGCCGCTGAAGTTCGGCCATCTCCTGGACGTCGGCGGCGCCTCTGGCACATGGACGATCGCGTTCCTGCGCGCTTGTTCCAGGGGCAAGGCCACGCTGTTCGACCTGCCGCATGTGATCCCGATGGCCCGCCGCCGCCTGAAGGGCGCGGGATTGAGCCGGCGCGTGCGGTTGGTGGCCGGCGACTTCATGGCCGATCCGTTGCCCCGCGGCGCCGACCTGGCATGGGTCAGCGCCATCGTCCATCAGAATTCGCGCGCGCAAAATCGAGCGCTGTTCGCCAACGTGTTCCAGGCGCTCGAACCCGGCGGCCGGATCGCCATCCGCGATATCCTGATGGAATCGGATCGCACCCGGCCCGTTGCCGGCGCGTTGTTCGCGATCAACATGCTCGTGGCCACGCCCGGCGGGGGCACCTACACCTTCGACGAGCTCCGCGAAGACCTCGAGTCCGCCGGCTTCGTTCGAGCGGCAGCCGCCCGGCGCGATCCGGCGATGAACTCGATCGTGATCGCCGAGAAGCCGGATGCATTGCCGAAAAGTACCAAGTAGCTATCCCCAGACAACCCTTTTCGCGGCGCCGGTGACTCGGGGGACTTGCTCTTGACCGGGAAAGCGGTCTTATTACCGGGACGATAAGCGCGAACGGCGCAGGCAGCCTATGAAACGACCGATGCGAGCATGGATCCTAGCCATCATTGTAGTCAGTGCTTTCACCGCGCTGGCTCAGGCAAAAACGCCTGCCATCAGCGCCGCCTACCAGGCGCTTTGGGACGATCCTGCAACAACAGCGCGTATGGAAAAGGGCATCCGCGAGAACCGGATGGCCGAGGCCGTGCTCGCACTGTCGTCGGTCAAACCCGGCACGGAAGTGACTGTCGAGCAGACGCAACACGCGTTCCTGTTCGGCGGCAACTGTTTTCTATTTGGCGACCTGAAGACGCCCGAGAAGAACCGGCGTTACGCGGAGACCTTCGGCACGCTTTTCAACGCCGCAACGGTGGCCTTCTACTGGAAGACGCTGGAGAAGGAACGAGGCAAGCCGCGCTTCGCGGAGGGAAGCTCGTACGAGTACCGCCGTCCGCCCCCGGATCCGGTCGTGGCCTACATGGAGTCGCGCGGCGTTTCCATGAACGGCCACGCGATCATCTATGGCATTCGCCGCTGGGGGCATCCCGAATGGATGCCCGAAGACCGCAAGGCCATGGAGCCGGTTTTCGAGCAGCACGTGAAGACGCTGGCGGAGCGTTACGGCGCGCGCGTGCAGCGCTGGGACGTGGTGAACGAATCCATTGACCAGGCCAATCGCGGGCTGATGCCGGACGACTACACCTTCAAGACCTTCCGGTGGGCCGGGAAATACTTTCCCTCGTCCGTGCGCCTGGGCATCAACGACTGCGACATCCACGGCGGACCCTCGCGCCGCTACGTGGAGATTGTCCGCGACCTGATCGACCGCGGGGTTCGCATTGACACCGTCGGGGTGCAGATGCACATATTCAACCCCCAGGAGTCGCAGCGCATTGCCGATGGCGCGGACATTCTGACGCCCGCGACGAACTACGCCGTGCTGGATTGCCTCAGGGACGCGGAACGCCCGATCCACGTCAGCGAAGTGACCGTCAGCGCGCCGGCGGACACCGAGGCGGGCAGGGAAGTGCAAGCAGTGCTGGCCCGCAACCTCTACCGGTTGTGGTTCAGCTTTCCCACGGTCATGGGCATCACCTGGTGGAACGTGGCAGATGGCGGCGCCGCCCCGGGCGAGCCTTCGTTCTCCGGCCTCTACGACATCAACCTGAATCCGAAACCGGTTTATCACGCCCTCGACTCGCTCATCAACCGCGACTGGAAAACGCGCCTCACACGGAAGGCCGAGCCGGGCAGGCCCCTCACCTTCCGCGGCTTCAAAGGACGCTACCGCGTGACGTGGACCGACGCCTCCGGCGCAGCCACAACCCGGGAGTTCGAGCTGGCGAAGGACGGCGACGGCCTCGAGGCGCCTCGTGCGCTCCGGTAAGAAATAACTGCGCAACGCGGAAGCGCGGACGACTATTTAAGCGGGGGAACCGGATTTCCCCCATCGCGACGTCCTGCAACAGTTCTTCGTAAAGCCTCTGCGCCGTTCCCGCCAGAATGGCCCCTTCCGCCTCCTTGCGGCGGAAGGTGGCGCGCGCTTCGTAAAGCGCAACCCGAGACGTGGTAATTTGGCCAGGATCATTCAGCGCGTGTGCCTCGAAAGCACCAGAATCCGCCTTTTTGGCATAGAGCTTTACGAGCGCCGACGTATCCCAGTAGCTCATTTAGCCGCGCTCGGAACACAGGTCAGCGAGGATTTCTTCGGATGTCGGAGAAGTCTTTCCCGTGAAGGTGCTTTCCCGCAGGCGTGCCAGTTTGGCCAGCCAATTCTGTCGGCTGCCAGGTGGCTTGCGTTGGCGCACACCGCTACGCTTTGCCACGATCCGTCCCTGACTGCGCTCTCCCCGCTGGCGCGGGGCGAGGGGAAGCGGAGCCGGCTCGCGAGAGACAAGGCGGCGTGCGGCACTTGTCTGCTGGACACCCGATCGTCTCCTCCCTCCCCTCCGCGGCAGTGGAGGGATCGGGGAGACGGGCGTTGGAACGAGCCCCTTTCCATGAACCGGCCCTGCCGGAGCGGGGCCTTCAGGCCCCTTCAACACGCGACAGGCCAAACGCGCGGAAGCGGGTTAAAGCCCGCGCTCCAACACGGTTCATGGCCCCGATGCGTGACCAGTCGTTTGTCATCAACTTTTTCCATGCCTGTTTTCACAATCTCGAAGGTTTTCGTCTTACACCTTCTGCTCGAATTCGCCTTGAAAAGCTCCTGGGGTCCGGCCATGCTTCCGGCACGCGCAACCGCAAACGCCGGCCCATCCGTTTCCGAACATTGACCGGCGACAACACGCATCGAATCATGCCAGCCCACCGAGAGCCGCGGCGCCATTTGCGGGCGTTCACGCTGATCGAGCTGCTGGTGGTCATCGCGATCATCGCGATCCTTGCGAGCATGCTGCTGCCCGCATTAAGCAAGGCGAAAGCCAAATCGCAGGCGCTGAAATGCCTGGGCAATCTGAAGCAGCTCGGCCTGGCCAACTACATGTACATCAACGACTGCGACAAGGTGCTGCCCTACCGCATCGACGCGAACCTTTGGCAGGCTGGCCTCATCGAGCATTATTCGAGAGTCGAGCAGGTCAAGTTCTGCCCCGTGGCGCCGTACAGCGAGTCGAAACCGTCCGGCTCGGCGACGACGGCCTGGGTGTGGGGTTCCGATCTCAAACCGGGCACGAGAATCCCCAAGTGGTCCGGCAGCTTCGCTCTCAACGGCTGGATGTACAGCGGCGACTGGCCGGATGCCCAGGGCCTCTTCCCCAGCGTCCGCAACGCCTTCCGCAACGAGTCCGATATCCGGAAGACCGCGCTGACACCCGTGTTCGCTGACTCCATGTGGATCGATGCGTGGCCTCTGGAAAAAGACGCGCCTGCCCGGAACCTGCTCGAAGGCGACCGCGGCAGCAGCGCTGGCATGTCGCGCATCACGCTGGCACGGCACGGCACGGGGCCGGCCTCCTCCGCCATGAACATCCCTCCGGGAACTCCCTTGCCCGGCTCGGTCAACGTGGTCTTTGCCGACGTTCACGCCGAGAATGTGAAGAACGAGAGGCTCTGGGAGCTGAACTGGCACAAGAACTGGACGAATCCGCCAACCCGGCCGAGGTAGAGCGAACTAATAGGGGTCGCATCGAATGATGAGATACGACCCCGAGCCGCTCTTTTCCAGGAGCTTCGGTGTTTAAAGCAGCTGTTGCCCAGGCGCGAGATCGAGCCAAACCGGCCGGGTGGCTGGCTTGGTCTGGACCGGCAGGCCGCCTCGGCCCAACTCACTTGTCGATCAGGAGATTCTCCAGCAGATCGATGTGGTTCTTGCCCTCGTTGGCGTTGTCTTTGCGGGAGCGCCAGAGCTTGCTCACGATATCCAGATCGCCGTCCCGATCCACATCCCCGGCGACGGCCATGTGCCCGCCGAGCTGGGCGTCCAGGATCACGTGCTCGATGAACCGGCCGCCTTTGGCATCCGCGTTTTCCCAGATGAACCAGCGCGGCTGGCGGTCGCCGGGGATGCCTTCCATCTCGCACGAGAACACGTCGATGTCGCGGTCGTTGTCGAAGTCGGCCACGATGAGCGAGTGGTAGGCGCCGCGGGGGGTGGAGTCGCTGGCGGGCAGCTCATGGAGCTTCCAGGCGCCGCCCTTGGAGTCGATATTCTCGAGCCAGCCGATCCGCCCGCCCTTGATCTCGTTCTCGGACATCACCAGATCGGCGTCGCTATCGCGATCCAGGTCGAGGACGACACAGTGTGTTCCGAGCGGGTACGGCTGTTTGGGATTGCCGAAGGGGATGTTCGTGTGCGCGATCCATCGGCCGCCTTTGCCGTCAGCATTTTCGAACCACATGTTCGAGCGCGCGACGTCGAGATCGCCATCGCCGTCGATATCGCCGGCGCCAATGCCGGCGTGGACCGAGGGCCCGATGTCGAAGCGCTGCCATGGCTGGCGCGGCTCGCTGGGGATGCGGTACCAGCGGAGGTTGTTCTTGTCCGACATGGTGAGGATGTCCGTGCGGCCGTCGCCATCGACATCCGCGACCATCAGGTCATGCACCGCCGCCAGATCCTTGTCGAAGACGACCCGCTCGAACGGTTCGGTCCGCGGGCGGCCGGTGTTGCGGTACCATGCGCCGCCGGCGACGAAATCGGTCCAGCCGTCCCCGTCCACGTCGAAGGCGGCCCCTCCCACATCGGAGGGCGATTGTTCACCCAGCAGGTGTCGCACCCAGCGGCCGGGGCTCTCCTGGCGATACCAGAAAACGCGGCTGCGCGTCTGGCCGGTGATGTAGTCGAGGCTCCCGTCCTTGTCGAGGTCGGACAAAGCGGTCTGCGCCCAGGACGACCCCGGCAGATCGCGGTCGATGAAGGAGTGGCGGAACCGGAATTCGGCGGCATTGGCGGACGCCGTTGCCCAGCACGCGAGCCCGAAGGCCATGATGATATATTTCATATTTGGCACACGATTGGAAAGCCGGGCCGCCTGATTCGACGTTGTGCCACAGTAAGCCGGCTCCGGGTCAGCGAACGGCTTTGACGTCTGATTCCCAGGCCCCGAGCATCTGCCGCAAGCGAGCCGCTGTGGCGGCGCCCGACTCGATCAAGTTAGTGTTCTCGCCCGGATCGCGTTCGATGTCGAACAGAAATTCCTCGGTTCGATCGCCGTCCGTGCGCGCCACCAGCTTGAAGGAGCTTTCGCGCGCGGCGCGCCAGGTCCGATCGCCTCGGCGTGCCCGCCAGAACAAGGCCCGGCTGGGGGGCGGCTTCCCCCGGCGGATGCAGCCCAGGATGTCGATTCCGTCGAACGGGCGGCCGGCGGGAGCATCGATTCCGGCGGCGCGGGCGATCGAGGCCGTCAGGTCGAACGTGACGGCGGGGTGCGCAATCTTTTGGCCGGCAGGAAGGATGCCGGGCCAGCGGACGATGCAGGGCGCCCGGATGCCGCCCTCGAAGGTCGATCCCTTGATGCCTCGCAAACCGGTTGGCCGGGCGCTGGCGGTGCCGCCATTATCGCTCATAAAGATCACCAGGGTGTTGGTTTCCAGGCGCAGTTCGGACAGAGCGGCGAGCAGGCGGCCAATCGCATCATCCATCCGCTCGATCATGGCGGCATAGACCGCAGGCGGCGCCTGGCTTTGGCTCCATCGAGGCGAGCCGGCCGGCAGCGGGGCGGGCTGCTCCTCGCCGGGCGCCTGGAACGGCGCGTGCGGCGCCGTAAACGGCAGGTAAAGAAAAAACGGACGGCTCGCATCTTTCGTGGCGAATCCGCGCAGCCACCGGGTCGCCTCGTCAGCGAACAAATCGGTAGCATATCCGCGCCGCTGGACGGGGGCGCCATCAAGCCGCAGCACAGGCGTGTAGCCGGGCGGATCCTCGACATGATGAAAGTAGTCCATGCCGCCGCCCAGACTGTAGAAGGCGTGATCGAATCCGTGGCGGCCGGGCGAGAATTTCTCCTCGTAACCGAGATGCCATTTGCCGCTGATGGCGGTGGCGAAACCGGCCCGGCGCAGCAGCTGGGCGATGGTCGGCTCGGACTCGGGCAAGCCCAGCTCGCCCTGGGCTGCCAGGCGGATGGCGTCGTCGTATCGGCCTACGCCGCCGATGCCGATGGCGCATTCGAGGCCGCCGACGCGCTGCTGGTATCGGCCTGTGAGCAGCGCAGTGCGCGTGGGAGAGCACTCGGGGCCGTTGGCATAGAACTGCGTGAAGCGGATCCCCTCGAGTGCCAGCCGGTCCAGATGAGGGGTTCGAATGTCGCGGGCGCCGTAGCATCCAAGGTCGCGCCAGCCGAGGTCGTCGGCCAGGATCAGGACAACATTGGGCCGGGCAGGCGCTGCGGGCTCGGCGGCGGAGCCGGCGCCCGCCCGATCCGATGGCGCAGCGAGCGCGGCCAGGGCCGACAAAATGAGGAATGGGATCGAGCAGGCATTCGTGTTCATCGATCGGGCGATTTTACGGCTCCATCGAGACACGGATGCGGACGGTCTGGATGGCGGGCCAATGCAGGGCGAGCTTGCGGCGGCCGCGGTTGTCGGCTTGCGGTTCGGGATTGGGCGAGGTCGGAAGCGGCCGGCAATCCATCACGGTGAATGCCGCGCCAGCGGGCTCCTCGAGTCGGACGGTGAACGATTTGCCGTTCCGGCTGAGAGTGGCTGTGCGGCCTTGGTCAGCGAGGGCGATCTGGGCCTCGGTGTGAAGGAACCACCAGAGATCGGCGGGCTGGGCCATCTGCAGCTCGTCGGTGACCAGAAGGCGCCGGCGCTCGGGCAGCGCGAACGTGCGCATCGCGCGCGTTGCATGAGGGCGATACGCGGCCGTCAGATCCACCGACGCGGATGCCTGTTGGGGTGTGGACTCGAACCGCACGATCCGGGCGACCGCTCGCGGATCCTGGTCTGGCCCCGTGCCCGGATTGAGCACCGCCACGTTGTGTCCCTCGGCCCGGACACGGTAATAGGCATGGCGCGGATTTTTATTGCGGTGCGTCATGTAGGTCTCGTGCTCGACGCCCGAGTCCATGATCCAGCGTTCGCCTTTGGCATCGACGATGAAGCTGCCCAGGTCGAGGTGGCGATGGCCGCCCAGGTTGGATGAGTTCCCCGCCTGGATGCCCACCTGGATCGCATCCGGATCCCATGAGCCGCGGAGCGCGGCGCACTCGGCCCCGCGAAAATGCCGGTCCAGAGGCAAGGTGGTGAAATCCATCCCGCGCCCCCGGTCGTCGTACCAGAGGAGATCGAGCGCGCCGCCGCGCGCGGCGCCGGTCTCGAGGGCTTCGAGCCGGTACCAGCTATAGGCTGGGATGTCGTACTGGCGCGCCATCCAAAAGTGCTGGGCCTCCGAAACCCGGGCCCGGCCGCAGTCGGCGAAATCGAACGCGATCCGGCCAGCGCCGGTCATGTAGATGGGATAGAACCCGCTTTGGTCGAAGGCGCCGGTCCGGGCCAGTCCGAAATCGGCGCCCAAGGCCGACTCGAGGGATGCGAGCAGGACGACGTTGTAGCGCGAGCCGTAGCCCCAATAAGTGACGCCCTCGGTGCCGGCCCCGTCCGGCTCATAGTGGCGCATGGCCAGGGGCACGCTCCGAACCGCATAGCGGACGATGCGCTCGGCCAGATCCCGCTCCTCGTCCGCCATGGCCAGCGCGCCGCTGATGAGGCCGCCGTTGCAGACCTGGTTCCAGTTGTTTTCGTTCCGTGGCCAGCCGCCGCCGCTTTCGTAAACCTTGAGCCCCGGCCGGAGCCCTTTCCCAACCATCGCCTCGCGCAGCAGGCGCCGCTGGTCGATGGTCCACCGATCGTAGAGCCAGTCGTACCCCAGCGCGAATGCATGGGTCATCTCCGCGGTGTCGAGAAAGTGAGAGGGGTTCCAGTCCGGGAATCGCGCGGCCGACTCGAGCTCCTTCCACGCGCGCTCCGCGTAGCGGGGATCTCCTTCGATCCAATGCGCAAGCGCGAGGGTCCGCACCCGGTCCAGCACCCGGCGGCTCACGTTCAGCAGCCTCTTGCCATCCGGGATCTCATAGGCGGAAACCCGTTCGGCCAGGATTCGGTCAGCCGACCTTTTGACCTCGGCATAGATTTTTGCCGGCAGACCGCCGGCGGCCACTCGCGACCGGATGGCGCCCAATGTCTCGGGGCGCGCCATCACGCGGGGATGATCCGGCCGCAGGGTGGCCAGGATGTTCGCGGGCAGCGGCGGATCGGGTTTTCGGGGATCCGCCCCATCGAGAGTGCCGGCAGCCAATGCGGCCAGCAAACAAGTGATCGATAATCGGAGTTGATGCCAGTGCATGTCGGATTCTGTTACCCTGCGGGCCGCCGAATCGCAACCGCCAAAATTGGATTCAGGCTGCTGGGCTGCCCCAGGATCAACAGGCTTTGCAGGGCACAATCGGTGAAGCGGGTCGCACGGCTTGGAAAGCGGCACGCAAATCCTGACATTCCCCAAATTTGCCCGATTCGTTGCTCCTTTGAAGAGCCGTTCCACATCTGGCAGACCAGCGGCTGTTTGGACGGGGCCCGTCGGCTCAGCGGGGGAGGGCTTGAACTCGGCAGTAGAAACCGGATGCCGGCTGGCTGCCGGAGTGCGGGACTTCGTAGCGTGTGGAGCTGCCGCTCGAAGCCGCATCGACGATCACGGGCTGACCGCCCTCCGAGATCGCTTCCCAATCGGTCAGGTCGCTTGACCACTGGATCCAGTATCGCTGGCCCGGCACCGTTTGCCACATGATGTCCAAGCGAGCCGCGACGGCGCTGGCCGACGTGATGACCAGCCGCGAGGCCTTGTCTCGCGGATCGGTCCCCGAGCGGTACTCGTTGCGATTCGACTGGCCATCGCTGTCCGCATCGGACAGCGCATCGGCGGGATCGTCCGGGAGGAAGCCATGGGCGCGCTCCCAAGTGCCCGCCATCCCGTCGTTGTCCGCGTCGATGTCGCCATCGAGCGCTCGGAACTCCCATGAATAAGCGGCTGAAAGCGTGTTGCCGGCGGGGTCGGCGACGGCATCCGCTGGGAGCACGAGGCGGAAGAGTCCATTTTCGAGCCGGGCGCTCTCGAGGCCGGGGAAGGTAATGAAGGCGGTGTTGGATGGGGCCGCATAGTCGAGCGCCATGGCTGCCGGCGGAACGGGGACTCCAGTGGTCGTGCGCGTCAGTTCGAGATCCGATGGGGCCAGGGTGGCAGTCACCGATTCGTCAAAGCGCAGCCAGAGCCGCGATTCACCGTCGAAAAGGCCGAAGCCGGACTCGAGGACCCGCACCGGGAGATCGAAGCCCACCCGATCCCACCAGAGCGTGAACCCGTTGCCCCAGGTGTCCGCGTGGAATTCGAGCGATGCGATGTGCTCGAGGCTGGGCGATCCCACTGTCGTGCGCCGCCAGCCGTTCTGGACGCTGTCGGCCGCACGCAAAGGCACCGTGAAGGATTGCCAGGTGTTGAGGGCTGAGTTGAGGGGATCGATGGGGTTGCCGTTCTTGAAGCACCGGTATTCGAAGTAGCCGCCCTGAGGGTCGCGCAGCTGTATCCAGGGGCTGTTTTCTTGAAAGGTGTCGTCATTCTCCGCCAACACGCTGAAGAAGAGATTGCTGGCGGAGGAGAGGTCCCAATCGGCGGCCTGAACGGGCGGGAACCGAAGCCATGTGTCGAACCCGCCCGTGGTGTCGAAACGGACCGACGCGCCGCCGAGGATTTTTTGGGAGGCATCGTCGGACGTGGATGCGGTGGCCTGGTCGGCGCCCGCCAGCCAATCGACGGCGTTGGATTCGGTGAGGTCATGGGCCGGCCGGCGAACGGGCGGAGGGATTTTCACGGTGAACGTTCCCAGGATCTGGTTCGACGCCTTGGAATTGCCCAGCGTGTCATGGATCTGGCCCGCCAGAAGCGTGCAGGTGTAAAGGCCGTTGAGGGTGCTATCCCACAGGCCGCCAGGCGGGATGAACCAGTAGGTCGCCGCGCGGGGCGTGCCGTTGAAATAGGTGTCCACATCGTAGAAGGTCGCGTTTGCGTGAAACCCGTTGGGGCCGGCCACCTCGATGTTGCCAGTGCGGAGCGAGGCCACATCGACGGCGGTTGCGTCGGTGTAATCGGCCTGGACGAAATGCGATGTCCCGCCTGGGCGCTCGACGCTGGGGCTGGCGCCGCTGGCGGCGGGCGGGTTCGTGTCGGAGAGAGGCGGGCCGATGAGCTGCCATTCGCAGGCATGGACATAATCATCGCCCGTGAGGCGGGTGGCCGTCAGCCGAGCAACCCGGAAATGGACAGGCGTTGCGAACTTGGCTTCGGAGTAGCGGTCGCTGGCGGTGCCGGTGAGCGGCACGGCCTGGCGCCAGGAACCGCTCCGGCCATCGAGGTCATCGATCGTGTCTGCGGTCTCGACCTGCCAGCGATAGGCCGGGTCGCCCCACGTCCCAGTGAAATAGGCGCGCATGGCATGGACTGTCTGCGGTTGAGCGAACGTCAACGTCGCCACCATCGGATCGATATTCGGCGTGCGGACGAGCGTTTCGACGCTTCCGTCGAGCAAATTGCCAATCTCGCCGATATCGAACGTGGTATGGGTTGCCGCGGCCTGGCCATTGGAAAGCATCGAGCGGATGTCGATCGCCGCAGGATCATTTAGCAGCACGAGAAAACTGCCAATGTCGCCTGCCGGGAAATCGTTGCCGGTCGTGTCCCGGACCTGTCCGCTCTGGAGAAAGATCCGGTAGCGCCCGCCGTCGGAACTGTCCCAGGAACCGCCCGGAGCGGTGATCCGGTAGTTGACAGTCCGGGCTGTGCCGGCGGTCGTGGCCGTCTCGGCGCCGATGCGGACGAGCGCGGCGATCTGGGTGAAGCCGCCCGGGCCGCGCACCTCGACATCGCCGTTGCCGAGCGTAGAGACTTCGATCCCGGTTTGGTCATAGTAGCGCACGGTGAACTCATGGATCGTGCCGCCGATAGAGCGGATGATGGCGCCGGCGCCAAAGGCGTCTTCGTTGCGCGGCAGGCCAGTGCCGGCTTCGTAGCTGTTGAAGTCCCAGATATACTTGAACCAATTCGCCTGCCGTCCGTCCGGCGCGGCGCCGGCGTTGCGCGGCATCATGCCAAAATAAAAATCGAGGTAATCGCGCTGGTAATCCGGCGCCGGCCCGAACGCCCACGTGTCCCGGCCCAACGGGGTGGCTGTCGAGGTGAGGTCCGGATAGTTCGGCCAGTCGAAGGCCGTGGCGCCGACCACGCGCTCGTTTCCATAATCGTAGTGGCTATCGGCGTTGGCGGGCACATGGCAGGTCCCGACGCCGAAGAACGAGCCGGGCGACTCGAGGTAGTTGGCTGAGAACCGGTCGAAGGCAGTGCCGGGATTCGCGAGGTTCCATCCGCCATAGGCGCGCTGGCCATGATTCTCCGTCCGGTGGGCCAGGTTGTGAATCATCTCCGCCACGCCCCGCTCGTAGTTGAAGCCGTAGCCGGCAATGGCGCAGTCGAACCCGGCATCGGGAAAGCTGGGCCCGTTGATGAAGAACGAATTCGGCCCCGCCATCCAGGCCTCGCCGAACAGTGCGAAGAAATGGTCGCCGAAACACCATATCTCATCGACGAGGTTCGAGTTGACCAGCGACGCGAGATTCTGCTGGCGGGCCAAGTGGTAGAAATCGGCCCCGCCATCGTGCCAGCCGCTGCCCGCCCGGCGGTTGGCCACATACTGGTCCGGAGAGTAACGGAAGCCGTCCGAAAAAAGCGGGAACTCATCGAGGTCGCGCCACTGGACGATCTGGACATCGATGGCGCCGCCGGTCGCGAACTCGAGGTCGGCCTCGAACTGGCGCGCCAGCATGCGCGGATCGTTCCAGCCGAAGATCTCCCACAGGCGGCGGTTTCCTTCGGACGGGATCCGTGGCTCGAAATTCAGGACCAATGCGCGAACCGCCTGGCGGGGATTGCCGGCCGAAGGCGCGAACTGCCGGGGCACCCAGCTCGACGAGACCAGATGAAAACGGTTCTCGCCCGACCGCTCGCAATATTGGATGCGGATCCGATACACGCCAGCAGAGAGGGGCGGCGACCGCTCGCCTACCGTCAAACCCTGGATCCGGCCCCAGCCGTTGTTCAGGAGCTCATCGGGTCCGAACACGCCATCCTGATTCGCGTCGATCCACATCCGGCTGCCGTCGTCGCTGGCCGTGGCGAAGCGCTGTCCCGATTCCGTGACCTTCAGATAGCCGTCCCACTGGACCGAGAAATGATCCCAGTCCGCGTCCGTGCCGCCCGTGACACCCACCTCGGCACGCGCGCCCCAGCCGGCGGTGCCCCGGGCGAAATCCGTGTCGATCCTCGTGCCGCAGATTGTCTGGCTCGAACGCCAGTCATCCGCGGCGGTCACAGAGTCCAGGCTCGAGTCCACGTAGCTGCCGACCAAGCCAGGCGCGGCCAACGACGAGTCGCTGAAAACGTCCGCGCCCCCGGAGGGCGGCGCAAGGATGAGCGGCAACACCAACGCAGCGCAGGGCAAAAACCACAATGCCCTGGATCGAATGGAGCCTCGGGCCGGAGCCGATTTCATGGGCTGAATCTTCCGCGATAGCCAGCCTCTGGCAAGGGCTTTTGAGCCGAGGTCTTGGCCAGGAAGCGGGATCGGAAGCGGGAGTGGCTTTACATGGATGGGCAGCGCTTCTATGGTGCGCCGAGATGCCAACCGCCAGCCGAAAACGCGTCGTGGTGGGGATGAGCGGCGGCGTGGACTCGTCCGTCGCGGCAGCGCTGCTGCAGGAGCAGGGATGGGATGTGATCGGGGCCAACCTGCGACTGTGGAGAGGGCAGCGTTGCTCCGGAACACCGGGTCCGCCCGGCGAAGAGAGTGCGGCGGCCAACGCTCGAGCCGCATGCCAGGCGTTGGGGATACCCTTTTTCGAGATCGACGAACAGGAGGAGTTCGGGCGCCAGGTCGTGGACTGTTTCGTGAGCGAATATCGCCATGGTCGAACCCCCAATCCCTGCGTCCTCTGCAACGAACGCGTCAAGGTGGGCCGTCTCCTGGCGCACGCAGAGCAATGGGATGCCCAATATGTCGCGACGGGTCATTATGCCCGGATCGAGATCGCTCCGGACGGCGGCCGGGCATCGCTGAAACGGGGGGTCGATCCGCAGAAAGACCAAAGCTACTTTCTCTTTTCCCTGCGCCAGGAGCAGCTGGTGCGATGCCTGACGCCGCTGGGCCATTGGAGCAAGTCGGAGGTCCGCCGGGAGGCGGCCCGGCGAGGGCTGCCGACGGCCAGCCGGGCGGCGAGCATGGACATTTGCTTTGTGCCCGGCGGCGATTACCGGCGGTTCCTGACCGAGGAGGCCGGCGTGGAGGGGATTCCGGGAGACATGGTCGATCGGGAGGAGCGGGTTCTGGGGCGGCACCGGGGGATCGAGTTTTACACGATCGGCCAGCGCCGCGGCCTGGGTGTCCCTGCGGCGCACCGCTGGTATGTAGTGGGTCTCGATCCCGAGCAGAACCGGGTGGTTTTAGGCCGGGCCGAGGAGCTGTATCGGTCGGAGTTTGTCATCGAGCGGTGCAACTGGATTGCCTTTGACGCGCCTCCCGTCCGGCTCGATGCGACCGCCAGGATCCGCTCCCAGCACGCTGGGACACCGGCGACGGTCACGGCAGTCGGCGAGGGCAGGGCGCAGGTTCGGCTGCATGTGCCGCAGCGGGCGGTCACGCCCGGGCAGGCGGCCGTGTTCTATCAGGGAGACGCGGTTTTGGGAGGCGGCTGGATCGTAAGCGAGCGGGGATAGGAACCCGGCAAGGGGCGCGCGATTTGCGGCTTGCCCTTTGGATTGAAAGACGCCATTTATCTGCCTCCGAATATATATGGATACGACGAAAGGTAACGCGGGCAAGCGGCCGCCCGAGGCGTGGCGAACCAAGGAACTGTTCGAGAAAGGGCTGGGCTATGTGGTGATCAGCCGGTTCAAGTCCGAGGGGCGTGTCGAGAGCGGCGTGTTTCTGGTGGACATCTGGTGCCAGGGTGTCAAGGACGCCTTCTTTGTGCAGCTGCACGATTACGAGTACCAGGAGCGGCTGATCGACCGAGTGTTCCGCTCCGAGGCCGCCGAGGCCATGAGCCCGGCCTGCGCGCGCAAGCTGGTCCAGGATGCCGTTGCCTATGCCGAGAAGCTCGGCCTGGCCCCGCATCCCGATTACAGGAAGGCGGCTCGCGTGTGGGGCGGCATTGCGGCGCAGGAATGCGCCGAGACATTCGTGTTCGGCAAGGACGGCAAGCCGTTTTTCATGCAGGGACCGAGCGACCACCTCGAGCGCATCGATTTCGTGATGCAGCAGCTGACGATACATTGTGGCGAGGGCAACTTCCATTACCTGCTCTCGGCCGGCCAAAGCAGCACGGAGCCGGAGCCGGGCGAGGATCCGGCCTCCTAGCGGCGGCCGGGCAGCCGGGCGGGAGGCAAGACAGTGAGCGGGACGAGCGATTTCGGTGTGGTGCTGGTGACTGCGCCCGACCGGCGGACGGCGCGGCGGCTCGCGCGCGAGGTCGTGGGACGCCGGCTGGCCGCCTGCGCCAATCTGGTGTCCGGGATCGAGTCGATCTATTGGTGGCAGGGGCGGATCGAAACCGGGCGCGAGACGCTGATGATCCTCAAGACAACCCGAAGCCGCTGGCCAGCCCTGATGGCCTGCCTGCGCGAGCACCATCCCTACGACACCCCGGAAATCGTTCGGCTGCCGATCGCTGCCGGGGATGCGCGCTATTTGCGCTGGCTCCGGGAAAGCGTCCGGCCGCCAGCCGCGGCGGCGGCGGGAGCGCTCAAAAGAAAAACCGCCCCGGCGAACCGGGGCGGCGCGAGATCCTAGATCAAGCCCTGGTCGACCATCGCGTCGGCGACCTTGGTGAACCCGGCGATGTTGGCGCCTGCGACGAGGTTGCCGGGCAGGCCGTACTCCTTGGCCGTGTTGAACGCGTTCTGGTGAATCGTGATCATGATCTGGTGCAGCTTGCGATCCACCTCCTCGCGCGACCACGACAACCGCATCGAGTTCTGGGACATCTCGAGCCCCGAGGTGGCGACGCCGCCCGCATTGGCGGCTTTGCCCGGGCCGTAGAGGATTTTCTTCGAGAGGAAGATGTGGACGCCATCGGGGTCGGTGGGCATGTTGGCGCCCTCGCTGACGAGGTAGCAGCCGTTCTCGAGCATCGTCCGCGCATCCTGGCCGGTGATCTCGTTTTGCGTGGCGCTGGGGAACGCGCAGTCGCACTTGATGCTCCAGGGCGTGGCCCCTTCATAATAGCGGGCCTTGAATTTGTCGGCGTATTCCTTGATGCGGCCGCGGCGGACGTTTTTGAGATCCATGGTCCAGGCGAGCTTCTCCTCGTCGATGCCGTCGGGATCGTGGATGAACCCGTTGGAATCCGACATGGTGACGGCCCGGGCGCCCAGCTGATTGAGCTTCTCGATGGTGTATTGGGCCACGTTGCCGGAGCCGGAGACGACGCAGACCTTGCCCTCCATCGACTCGCCGCGCGTCTTGAGCATCTCCTGGGCGAAGTAGACGGCCCCGTAGCCGGTGGCCTCGGTCCGGATCAGCGAGCCGCCCCACTGGAGACCCTTGCCGGTGAGGACGCCGGTGAACTCGTTGCGGAGCCGCTTGTACTGGCCATAGAGATACCCCACCTCGCGCGCCCCCACCCCGATGTCGCCCGCCGGCACATCCGTGTCCGGACCGATGTGGCGGAACAGCTCGGTCATGAACGACTGGCAGAACCGCATCACCTCCTGGTCGGACTTGCCCTTGGGATCGAAGTCGGAGCCTCCCTTGGCGCCGCCCATCGGCAGGGTGGTGAGCGAGTTCTTGAAGATCTGCTCGAAGCCGAGGAACTTGAGGATGCTGGCGCAGACGGTGGGATGGAACCGCAGGCCGCCCTTGTAGGGGCCGATGGCGCTGTTGAACTGGATGCGGAAGCCGCGGTTGACCTGGACCTGGCCGCGGTCGTCGATCCACGGCACGCGGAAGATGATCTGGCGCTCGGGCTCGACCAGGCGCTCGAGGATCCGCGCGTCGCGGTATTTCTTGTGGCGGCGGATGGCGGGCTCGATGGACTCGAGCACCTCGGTGGCCGCCTGCAGAAACTCCGGCTCATTGGGATTGCGCCGCTTCACCGTGGCCAGCGTCTCGTGGATCAGTTCCATGCTCATAGATCTTGGTCAGTTGCGTTCGTTGAACGGTTGCCGATTTCGGCGAGGGGTGAATTAACGGTTCCGAGGCCTCTTGTCCATCTCGATTTTTGCCCGGCAGAAGAGGATCGGCCGCGGCGCCTGTCGGGCTCGCCGGCGCGCGGCAGGAAGACATATTAGATCGTCCCGCATATAGACCGCGGCGATTTAGTAGAAATAATCGCAAGCGCAATGTGCAGGCATGAACAGCGCTGATGCGGCGCGTGAAGAGATTGAGAAGAAGTAATAGGGCAGGCGGGCCGGCGCCGGGACGCCCGATCCCTGCGCGCGAGCGCGCAGCGAGAAATCGGTTGCGAGACATCGCCAAAGGCTCTACATGATTAGAGACGGCGCGACGCGCTGGGCGGCCGCGATCGAGTAGACATCATGGGCGAAACGAACAATATCCAGGAGGCCGGGCGGGCGCGGAGGGCGGGGCCGCCGGGGCGGCAGGGCTTGTACGATCCGCGGTTCGAGCACGACAGCTGCGGGGTGGGGTTTGTGGCCGATGTGAAGGGGCGGCGGTCGCACTCGATCATCCGGCAGGCGCTGACGATCCTGATCAACCTGCGCCATCGGGGCGCCTGCGGCTGCGAGGCCAACACGGGCGACGGGGCGGGGATCCTGATCCAGATGCCGCACGCATTCCTGCGGCAGGCCGGCGCCGAGCACGGGCTGGCGGTGCCCGGTCCGGGGGAGTATGGGAGCGGGCTGGTGTTTCTGCCGGAGGACGCCGCGGACCAGCGGCGCTGCCGGCGGATGTTCGAGGAGATCGTGCGGGAGGAGGGCCAGGCGTTTCTGGGGTGGCGGGCGGTGCCCGTGAACCGGTCGCCGATCGGCGCCTCGGCGCGGCGGTGCGAGCCGGAGATCTTCCAGGTGTTCATCGGGCGGGCCGGGCGGTTGGCGGAGGACGCGGCGTTCGAGCGCAAGCTGTATGTCATCCGGCGGCGGGCGGAGAATGCGATCCGGCATTCCGGGCTGAAAGGATGCCAGGATTTCTACATCGCCAGCCTCTCGCACAAGACGCTGGTGTATAAAGGCATGCTGACGGCCGAGCAGCTCGAGGTGTTCTTCCCCGAGCTGAGCGATCCCGCCCTGGAGAGCGCCCTGGCGATGGTGCACTCCCGGTTCAGCACAAACACCTTCCCGAACTGGCCGCGAGCGCATCCGTACCGATACGTCGCGCACAACGGGGAGATCAACACGCTGCGCGGGAACATCAACTGGATGCATGCCCGGCAGGCCATGCTCGAGTCGGATCTGTTCGGGGACGACCTGCCCAAAGTGCTGCCGGTGATCTGCCCCGACGGCAGCGATTCGGCCATGTTCGACAACTGCCTCGAGTTTCTGGTGCTGTCGGGCCGGTCGCTGCCCCATGCGATGATGATGATGATCCCCGAGCCCTGGTCCAACCACGAGGGCATGAGCCCGGCGAAGAAGGCGTTCTATGCGTATCACAGCTGTCTGATGGAGCCGTGGGACGGGCCGGCATCCATCGCGTTCACGGACGGCGTGCGGATGGGGGCGGTCCTGGACCGGAACGGGCTGCGGCCGTCGCGCTATTACGTGACGCGGGACGAGCGGGTTGTGATGGCGTCGGAGGTGGGAGTGCTCGACATCCCGGCGGAGGAGGTGCGGCTCAAGGGGCGGCTCCAGCCGGGGCGGATGCTCCTGATCGACACCGCCGAGGGGCGGATCGTGGCGGACGAGGAGATCAAGGAGCGGACCGCTGGGGCGGAGCCCTACACGGTCTGGCTCGAGGCGAACCGGGTGCGGCTGGAGGATCTGCCACCAGCCCCGCGCCCGCAGGAGCCGGATCACTCGACCGCCCTCGAGCGGCAGCAGGTTTTTGGCTACACCTACGAGGATCTTCGCGTCCTCATGACGCCGATGGCGCGCGACGGGGTCGAAGCCATCGGATCCATGGGGAACGACACGCCGCTGGCGGTGCTCTCGGACCGCCCCCAGCTGCTCTACAACTACTTCAAGCAGATGTTTGCGCAGGTCACCAACCCTCCGATCGACGCCCTGCGGGAGGAGCTGGTCACCTCGACCGCGACCACCATCGGCTCGGAGGGCAACCTGGTGAAGCCCAAGCCGGAGAGCTGCCGGCTGATCTGGCTGCCGCACCCGATCCTGACCAACGACGATCTCGAGCGGCTGCGGCAGGTCGACCGGCCGGGTTTCCAGGCGGTGACGCTGCCGATCCTGTATCCGATCGCCGATGGAGCCGGCGGCCTGGAACGCGCGATGGAGCACCTGTATCGACAGGCGGACCAAGCCATCGCCCGGGGGACCAACATTCTGATCTTGTCCGATCGCGGTGTGGATGCGGCTCAGGGCCCGATCCCGGCTCTGCTGGCGGTGTCGGGTCTGCACCATCACCTCATTCGGAACGGGACGCGGACGAGAGTTGGCATGATCCTCGAGTCGGGCGAGCCGCGCGAGGTCCACCATTTCGCGCTGCTGATCGGCTACGGTGCGGGAGCGGTGAACCCGTATCTGGCGTTCGAGTCGCTCGAGGACATGATTCGGCAGGGATCGATCGAGAACCTGGCGCCCGAGGCGGCCATCCGGAACTACGTCAAAGCCGTCGTCAAGGGCGTCGTCAAGGTGATCTCGAAGATGGGGATTTCGACGATCCAGAGCTATCGAGGGGCGCAGATCTTCGAGGCGGTGGGGCTGAGCACGCGGGTGGTGGAGAAGTACTTCACCTGGACGCCCTCGCGGATCGAGGGGGTGGGGCTGGAGATCATCGCGGAGGAATCGCGGCGGCGGCACGAGCGGGCCTTCCCGCCACGGCCGTCGGGCAGGGCGGTGCTCGATTCCGGGGGGCGGTTTCAGTGGCGGAGCGACGGCGAGATCCACCTGTTCAACCCCGAGACCATCCACAAGCTGCAGCTGGCGTGCCGCACGGGAAATTTCGGCGTGTTCCGGGAGTACAGCGCGCTGGTGAACCAGCAGGCTCGAAGGCTGTGCACGTTGCGCGGGCTGCTGGGGTTTCGGTTTCCGGCGCAGGTGGTGCCGATGGAGGAGGTGGAGCCGGTCGAGTCGATCGTGCGCCGGTTCAAGACCGGGGCGATGTCCTATGGCTCGATCAGCCAGGAGGCGCACGAGGCGCTGGCCGTGGCGATGAACCGGCTGGGGGGCAAGAGCAACACGGGCGAGGGCGGCGAGGATCCGGCGCGGTATGTGCCGGATCCCAACGGCGATTCGCGCAACAGCGCGATCAAACAGGTCGCCTCGGCGCGGTTCGGCGTGACCAGCCTCTACCTGGTGAACGCGCGCGAGCTGCAGATCAAGATGGCCCAGGGAGCCAAGCCGGGCGAGGGCGGCCAGCTGCCCGGGCACAAGGTCTACCCGTGGATCGCCAAGGTGCGGCACGCGACGCCGGGGGTGGGCCTCATCTCGCCGCCGCCGCACCATGACATCTACTCGATCGAGGATCTGGCGCAGCTGATCCACGATCTCAAGAACGCGAACCCGCAGGCGCGAATCAGCGTCAAGCTGGTGTCGGAGGTGGGCGTGGGCACCGTCGCGGCGGGCGTCGCCAAGGCCCATGCGGACGTCGTGCTGATCAGCGGCTACGATGGGGGGACGGGGGCTTCGCCGCTGACGAGCATCCACCATGCGGGCGTGCCGTGGGAGCTGGGGCTGGCCGAGGCGCACCAGACGCTGCTGCTGAACGATCTGCGCAGCCGAATCGTCGTGGAAACCGACGGCCAGCTCAAGACGGGGCGGGACGTGGCGATCGCCTGCCTGCTCGGCGCCGAAGAGTTCGGGTTCGCAACGGCGCCGCTGGTGGTTTTGGGCTGCATTCTGATGCGGGTGTGCCACCTGAACACCTGCCCGGTGGGCGTCGCGACGCAGGATCCGCGGCTGCGGAAGAATTTCGCCGGCGATCCGGCCCATGTGGTCCGCTTCATGCGCTTCATCGCCGAGGAGGTGCGGGAGCTGATGGCCCAGCTAGGATTTCGGACGATGGACGAGATGGTGGGGCGGGTGGACCGGTTGGATGTGCGAAAGGCGGTGGATCACTGGAAGGCGCGCGGCCTGGATTTCAGCGCGCTGCTCCACGTGCCGGAGCTGCCGCCGGCGACCGGCCGGTATTGCCAGGTTCCCCAGGATCACGGGCTCGATCAGGCGATGGATCGGCAGTTGCTGCTGCCCCTGTGCGAGCCAGCCCTGGCCCGGGCTGAGCCGGTCCGGGCCACCCTGCCAATCCGCAACTCGAACCGCGTGGTCGGGACCATGCTGGGCAGCGAGGTCACCCGGCGGCATGGCGCTGCGGGCTTGCCCGAGGATACCATTCGCCTGCGATTCAAGGGATCCGCGGGCCAGAGCTTCGGGGCATTCGTGCCGCGGGGGGTGACCCTGGTTCTGGAGGGAGACGCCAACGATTACGTCGGCAAGGGGCTCTCGGGCGGCAAGATTGTGGCCTATCCGCCGGAGGGGTCGCTGTTCGCGCCCGAGGAGAACATGATCATTGGGAATGTGGCCCTGTATGGCGCCACGGGGGGCGAGGCCTACATCCGAGGCATGGCGGGCGAGCGGTTCGCAGTCCGAAACAGCGGGGCGCAGGCGGTGGTCGAGGCGGTTGGCGATCACGGGTGCGAGTACATGACCGGTGGGCGGGTGGTGGTGATCGGGCCGACGGGCCGGAACTTTGCGGCGGGGATGTCCGGCGGCATCGCCTATGTCCTGGATCCGGCCGGCGATTTCGCGGGCCGATGCAACCGGCAGATGGTCGAGCTCGAGCGCCTGGAGGACGCCGAGGAAACCGAGGAGGTCCGCCAGATGATCGAGCGGCACGCGATGCATACCCGAAGCGATCGGGCGCGCGAGATCCTGGATCGCTGGGAGACGGCGGCCCCGCAGTTCGTCAAAGTCATGCCCAAGGATTACCAGCGGGCGCTGCGTCTCATGGAGCAGGTGAAGGAGTCCGGCCTCAGCGGCGAGGAAGCCGTCATGGCGGCCTTCGAAGCCAACACCCGGGATGCAGCCCGGATCGGCGGCGGTTGAACCCAATCCACACCCAAGGCACCGAGGATTCAAACATGGGAAAGCCCACGGGATTTATCGAGTATGCGAGGCAGGCAGCGGCGGAGCGGCCCACGGCCGAGCGCCTGGGCGACTGGCGCGAGTTCCATCTGCCGGCGGACCTGGCCGGGCTGAGGCGCCAGGCGGCCCGATGCATGGATTGCGGCACGCCATTCTGCCACACGGGCCATCTCCTGGCGGGCATGGCGTCCGGGTGCCCCATCCACAACCTCATTCCGGAATGGAACGACCTGGTCTATCGGGGGCTGTGGCGCGAGGCGCTCCAGCGGCTGCTCCGGACCAACAACTTTCCGGAGTTCACCGGCCGGGTCTGCCCGGCCCCGTGCGAAGGATCCTGTGTCCTGGGGATCATCGATCCTCCGGTGGCGATCAAGCAGATCGAGTGCGAGATCATCGAGAAGGGATTCGCCGAGCAGTGGGTGAGACCGGAGCCGCCCTCGATGCGGACGGGCAAGCGGGTGGCGGTCGTGGGATCGGGGCCCGCGGGGCTGGCCTGCGCAGCCCAGCTGAACCGGGCAGGGCACCTGGTCACCGTGTTCGAGCGCGCCGACCGGCCGGGCGGATTGCTCCAGTACGGCATTCCCAACATGAAGCTCGACAAGCAGGTCGTTCAGCGGCGGATCGAATGCATGGAGCGTGAGGGGATCCAGTTCGTCTGCGGCACGGAAGTGGGGCGCGACTATCCGGCGAGCCGCTTGCGGGAGGAGCATGACGCGGTTGTGTTGTGCCTGGGGGCGACCAAGCCGCGCGACCTGCCCGTCGAGGGGCGCTCGCTGGGAGGGATCCATTTCGCCGTGGATTTTCTGACCGCGAACACCCGGCGGCTGCTGGGGAGCGGAGAGGACGCCCGTTTCATCGATGCCGCCGCGCGAGATGTCGTGGTCATCGGAGGCGGCGACACCGGGACGGATTGCGTGGGCACATCCCTGCGCCATGGCTGCCGGAGCCTGGCCCAGCTGGAGATCCTGCCCCGCCCGCCGGACCAGAGGCCGCCGGACAATCCATGGCCGCAATGGCCAAAGGTCCACCGGGTCGATTACGGCCAGGAGGAGGCGGCCGCGAAATTCGGCGCCGATCCACGCCGGTATTGCGTCATGACGAAGCGGTTCCTGGGCGATTCGCAGGGCCGCGTGGCCGGGCTCCACATAGTGCGGGTCGAGTGGCGCCGGAACGATCAAGGGGGCTGGGCCCACTGTGAGATCCCAGGCACCGAGGAGACCTTGCCCGCCCAGCTCGTGCTCCTGGCTCTCGGGTTTCTGGGCCCGGAAGACCGCCTGCTCCAGGAGCTGTCGGTCTTGAGGGATGAACGCTCGAATGCCAAGGCGCCCGCCGGAAAATACACCACGAATGTGGCGAGGGTGTTCGCCGCAGGAGACGCCAGGCGGGGCCAAAGCCTGGTTGTTTGGGCGATCCACGAGGGCCGTGGCGCCGCGCGCGAGTGCGATCGGTTCCTGATGGGCAGCACAATGTTACCGTAGCCGCCTCGAGACAGGATTTGACCGAGCGATCCGGCAAGCCGGATGAGCCCCATCGCTGTCCTTCAAGGATTGCGCAGGATGGCCGCCAAGGCGCGATGATCGATCTTGCCCGTGCCGAGCTTGGGGATCTCGGGGACCGTCTTGAGCTCGCCGGGGAGGCAGAGGTTCGAGCATTTCTGCTCCTGCAGGCAGCGGCGGATCCGGTCCAGCGTCAGGCGGGGTTCGTTGGCCACGGCGACAATGGCCTCGCCTTTGGCCGAATCGGGCACGGCCAGGACGGCGACCGCGCAGCGGTGACCCATGTCGGGGAATGCGCCGGCGAGCGTGTCTTCGATGGCCGTGAGGCTGACCATTTCACCGCTGATCTTGGCGAAGCGTTTCACTCGGCCAAGAATGAAGACGAAGCCGTCGGCATCCACGCGGACGATGTCGCCGGTGTCGTACCAGCCGCCCGTTGCCTGGAATCGCGCGTTGGGCTCGGGATTGAGGTAACCACGCATGATGTTGGGCCCCTGCACCGACAGGCGGCCGCCCTCCGCAACGCCTTCGACCGGCTCGATCCGGTGCCGGAGACCGGGCATGAACCGGCCAGCGGACCCCTCGCGGTTCGCCATCGGCACGTTGACCGACAGGCACGGGCTGCACTCCGTCACCCCATACCCTTCGAGAATCCGCACCCCGAACCGCCGGGCGTAAAGGTTCCGCGTGCTCTCCTGGACCTTTTCCGCACCCGCAAACAGGTAGCGCAGGGTGCGAAAGTCGTACGGATGCGCAAAGCGCGCGTAGCCCTTCAGGAACGTATTCGTGCTGAGCATGATCGTGCAGCAGCGATCGTAGACCGCGTAGGGGACCAGACGGTAGTGCAGCGGAGATGGATACAGGAAGACGTGCAGCCCGCGAACCAGCGGCAGCAAGGCGCCCACCGTCAGGCCGAAACTGTGGAACAGGGGCAGTGCGTTGAACATGCGGTCGTGGTCCTCGATGTCGGACACGATGAGCATCTGCCGGATGTTGGCCAGGAGATTGGCATGGGTCAGCTCGACGCCCTTGGGTTCGCCCTCCGAGCCGCTGGTGTAGAGGATCACGGCTGGACTGCCACCCTGGCAGTGCCGGCGGGCGGCCCGGCGCAGCCCGCGGCCCTTGCCGATCCATTGGCAAAACAGAGCCAGCAAAGTCCGGGATCGAGACATCGATGCGCGGATGTCCTCGAGATAGACGAGGCCAAGGCCCGCCTCGATCAGGGGTTGTGCGGAAAGGCGGGCGCGTTCGAGAAACAGGCGGGAGGTGATCACCTGCCGCAGCCCGCCCAGACGGCAGGCTGCCAGAATGGCTGCCAGCCCGGATGAGTAGTTGAGAATCGCGGGGATCTTGCCCGCTCCCCAGAGGCTGAGCAGGACGGTCGGCATGGCATTGGTGTTGGGCAGGAGCACGCCCACCCGGGGCGAGCCGGGATCGAGCCCGGTCCGCCATGGCTTGGCCAGCAGGCTGGCGCCCGTCAGCAAACGCCGATACGTGATCGTCTGGCGGGTGAAATCCTCGAGCACAACCTGGCCGGGCCGCTGTCGGGCCATGTCGAGAACGGCCGTCAGGACGTCCCCTGCGCCATGCTCCATCTCGACCGCCAGCTGTTGTTCCATGATTTGGTCCCGCAGCCAGTCCGTGATCCGCCGGCGGCTCACTGCGGACGCCAGGCCTCGGCCTTCGGGCGGAGAGAGGACGGGGCTGAAATGGACGGACACACGCGGCCACCAGCGCTTCCATCCGGCATGGCGCGCCCACCGCAGACGGTTCACGCCGCGGAGGTAGGCGGTGATGACGCGGGCGCCTGATTTCTCGATCAGAAAACCCGTGCCGTCAAACAGCTTCATCAGCGATCCCGTCAGCGACATCCGGCCCTCGGCGAACAGGACCAGGCGCCCCCCGCGCGCCAGGTACTGCGCCATGTGCCGGGCCGCATAGGGCGATGCGGTGTCGACCGGAAAGGTGCGCCGGTTCACCATGATCCAGCGATGCAGGAACGTGTTTTGGGCCGTGACCAGCGAGGTCACGAACCGCCAGTCGGGATCCAGGCAGGAGCCCAGGAACAGCCAGTCGATCCATGACAAGTGGTTCGGCACGAGAAGGACGGGCCCGGGCGCGTTCAGGACCTCCCGATGATACGCGCGAAAGCCGAAACAGAGCCGGAGCCCGATCCGTATCAGGCGCTGCAAGAGACGGAACAGAATGGATTTCATCCGTGGGATTCGCAATGGGATCCAAGCGCGGACCAGTCGCGCGGCCGATCGGAGACCGGCCGCAGGATGGCCATGGCGATCGCGACCATGCCGAGCAGAGTGAGGGTGGCCAGGCCCTGGCCTTGCAGGGTGGACAGGCCGAGGATCCCGCGGCCGAACTCGAAGGTCAGCCAGTAGATCACCGGCCCGGTGATCGCCGAGAATCGTCCCACCATGCCATACAATCCGTAAAACTCGCCCACCCGGTCCGGCGGCGTGAGCCGAAGCATGAATGGCCGGTCCGCCGCCCAGGTTCCGCCCAGAGCGATCCCCACGCCGATCGCCAGAGGATACATCGTCGCCATCGGCAGTTGCGCCAGGCCGATCGCGCCCGCGCTGGCGAAAAGGACGAGCCACGTGACGAGCACGACGCTCAAGGTGCGCTTGGGCCCCCACCGATCGGCCAGGCGGCCCCAGAGCAGCCCGCCGATCACGGCGCACCCGATCGCAAAAAAGAAGATCAGGTTCTTTTGGCGGTGCTGCTCATCGATCCCCAGCCCGTCCGTCTGCCCCACATACAGCACGAACAACGCCATGTTGCCAATCACGGTGTTGATCGCATCGGTGTAGAACACGCGGCCGATCAGAAACCGTCCCAGGCCCGGATAGGCCCGGGTCGAGCGCAGGGTCCGGATCGTTCGGGCCGTGGATTCGCGGATGGCATGGAAGTTGATCGGCGCCGGATGCGGATTGCCCCGCTCGCGCACGAAGATCATGCAGGGCAGGGCGAAGGCCAGGAAGCTCAGAGCGATCAGCGGGAACAGCAGCCAGCGGTGGCTCCCCGCCAGCAGCCAGCCGAAGCTGACCGCGATGAAGGCGCCCAGGTACCCAAAGCCAACCCCCAGACCGCCGATCCAGCCGCGGTTCTCCTCGGTGCTGACCTCGGGCAGGAGCGCATCGTAAAACTGCACTCCGGCCTGGTAGGCGATGTTCGCGGCGACGAACAGCAGGAGGGTCATGCCATACCCGACCCGCGTCAGAAGCGCCGTGAGCAGCACGCAGACCGTCGTGCTGACCGTCAGGAACGGCAGCCGCCGGCGCGCGCGATCCGTCATCGCGCCCAGCAGAGGCGAGACCACGAAAATGATCCCCATGGAAAGGGCGACCATCTGGTTGTTGACGCTGACGGAGCGGTCGCCTCGGACCTCCTTGAGCCACTCCGGGAAATATACCGAGATCACCCCCATGGAGAAGATGGTATTGGCCAGATCGTACAGGATCCAGCTCACGACGGCCCGGCGGGCGGGTGGCGCGGGCGGAGGGCCGTCGGGGGCCTTGGCGGCCGAAGAGGCCGATGGCGGGGCAGGGGAGGCGTTCATGGCTTTCGGGTGGTGATCCGAGTTTTCGAGGGATCCGGGGGCTGCAGGGCCGAGAGGTTGCCCGACTGGCGGATGGCTTGGGCGGCGATGGCTTCCAGATCCGCCCGCAAGGAGGCCACCCTCGGGCTGGGCACTCCGGCGCAAACCTTCTCCGCCGCCCTGTAATAGTGGGGGAGGATTGACTCGACCAGCCGGCGGCCGCGGGGCGTGAGGACGACCCGCTGCGCCCGGCGGTCGCCGGGGATTGGCTCGCGCCGCAGCAGCCCTCGCGCGGCGAGGCGATCGACGAGCCCTGTGACGTTCGACCGGTGCATGATGAGCTGCCGGCCGAGCTCGGTCGGGCGGAGGCCCGCGGCCCGGTGATGGAGCAGGTTGAGGACGTTGAACTGGCTGGGGCCGACGCGCCAGCGGCGGAAGAACCGGCGGCTGCCGTCCCAGACGGCATCGGCGGCGCGGAGCAGGGCCAGGAGGGCGTCCACCCGGGGGCCCGGACAAGAGCCAGGATCGTGCATGCACAAAATCTATATATCGAATGTTTACATGTCAACATAAATCGCCGGCGCACGGCGCGCCCCTCCAAGGGCGGCCGCCGCCCCGGGGCGCGCGCGGCCGGCCGGCCTCAATCCGGGGTTGCGGGCCCGGGCGGGCCGGGGTAAGCAGGAGGGGATGAGAGACCGGGACGAACTGCGGCAGGCGGCCGTGATCCATGCGCTGCGGGCATGCCGGCTGTTCGCGGGGCTGGGGCTCGAAGAGGCGCGGGCCATCGCCCGCCTCTGCGTCCCGCAGCCGCTGGCCAAGGGCGAATACCTGTTCGCGCGGGGAGAGCCTTCGCGCGGGTTCTACGTGGTGCAGAGCGGGGCGATCAATGTCCATCGCCTGGGGCCCGCGGGCAAGGAGCAGGTCATCCACGTGTTCCGGGCCGGGGATTCCTTCGCGGAGGCGACGCTGGCGCCGGGAGGCGAGTACCCGGCCGACGCCCGCGCGCTGGAGCCGTCCCGAGTGCTGCTGGTCCGGAAGGCCGAGTTCACGGAGCTGCTGCGGCGGCATCCGGAGCTGGCGCTGCGGATGATCGGAGCCCTGAGCCGGCATCTTCAGGCCCTGGTCGAGCAGCTCGACGATCTCACCCTCAAGGACGTCGAGTCGCGGCTGGCGAGCTGGCTGTTGAGGCGATGCCCGGCGCCGCCGGGGGAGTCGCCCTGCCGGATCGAGCTGGCGGTGACCAAGCGGGTCCTAGCCGCCGAGCTCGGCACCGTCAGCGAGACCCTGTCGCGCACCCTGGCGAAGTGCCGCGACCAGGGATGGATCCAGGTCCAAGGCCGCGCCGTGACCGTGGTGAATCCGCGGAGGCTGGCCGAGCTGCTCCGGCAGCGGCACGGCGAGTGAGCCCGAAGACGTCACGAAAAACCTTGTCGAATCGCCGCGAAGGCGTAGACAATCTGGACGAACGCGAAACGAATCTATGGAAACGAACATGAATGGACTAACACGACGACAGTTTCTGGGCCGGACCACCCTGGCGGTGGGGACGGCGGCGATGGCATTCCCTTCCATCGGGCGCGTGCTGGGCGCCAACAGCAGGATCAACGTCGCCTGCATCGGCGTGGGCGGCAAAGGCGATAGCGACACCAGCGACGCCGCCAAGTGCGGCGGCAACATCGTCGCCCTCTGCGATGTCGATCTGGGCACGCTGAACAAGAAGGCTGGCCAGTTCCCCGCGGCGAAGAAGTACCAGGACTACCGGAAGCTGCTGGAGGAAATGGGCCGGGACATCGATGCGGTGACGGTCTCGACGCCGGATCACAATCACGGGGTGGCGGCGATTCGCGCGATGAAGATGGGCAAGCACTGTTTCTGCCAGAAGCCGCTGACCCAGAACGTCTATGAGGCGCGCGTCATGCGCCAGCTGGCCAAGGAGAAGAACCTGGCGACCCAGATGGGCAACCAGGGGAGCGCCGAGAACGGCCTCCGCCGGGCCATCGAGGTGATCCAGGCGGGCGTGATCGGCAAGCCGCTCGAGCTGCACGTCTGGTCGAACCGCCCGATCTGGCCCCAGGGTCTGGACCGGCCGGCCGGCCAGGATCCCGTGCCCGAGTCGCTGGATTGGGATGCCTGGCTCGGGCCGGTGGCGTTTCGTCCATACAAGAAAGACATTTATCACACCTTCAAGTGGCGCGGGTGGTATGATTTCGGGACGGGCGCGCTGGGCGACATGGCGTGCCACACGGTCAACATGCCGTTCCGGGCGTTGAAGCTGGGGTATCCGAACGTGGTCGAGTCCGAGCTGAATTCGCGGATGTATCCGGAGACATTCCCGTTGACCTCGAAGATTCGATTCGAGTTCCCGGAGCGGGAGGGTCTGCCGCCGCTCAAGTTCTGGTGGTATGACGGCAATCCGGGCGGATCCATCAAGCCGTTGCGTCCGGACGCGGAGGCCACGAAGGAGATTGTGACCATGATGGGCAAGCTGCCGGGCAGCGGCGCGCTCATCGTCGGCGACAAGGGCAAGGTCTTCTCGCCTGACGATTACGGCGCCCGGTTCTACCTGGCGCTCAAGGGCAGCGAGGATTATGTCTCCGGCGACAAGCACCCGGCTTGCCAGGAGGTTCCCGTGTCGATCCCGCGCTCGCCGGGCCACATGCAGGAATGGTTCCGGATGATGAAGGAAGGCACTCCCGCCTTCTCGAACTTCGACATCGCCGCCTACCTGACCGAGATCATCCTGCTCGGGTGCGTCGCCTTGCGAGTGGGCGAGGGGTATCGCGTCGAATGGGACGGCCCGGCCATGAAATCGACGAACCTGCCGCAGGCGGCGAAGTTCGTCCGCCGCACCAACCGCACGGGCTGGGAAGCCTGAGACGGCCTTTTCCTCGGGAATCGAAACGTCCCGCCCTCCGCGGCGGGACGTTTTTTTTAATCGGCCCGATCGGCCCGATCGGCGGGCAAGGTGGGGCACGGGATCCGGCTTTGGCACAGGGCATTGCGCCCATGCACAGCGCAAGGATTTCACTGGCTTTCCCAGGCGCAATGCATAGGATGGAGAAGCGTCAGCCGTGACAGTCGTGTATGCGAAAGGTTAGCCATGGAAAATGCCAAGCGATTATATGAAGCGGTGCTGGAAGGCGATGCCAAGACGGCCCGTTCGGTGACCGAGGCCGCGCTGGCTGCGGGCGTGGATCCGCAGAAACTGGTGACGGAGCAGATGATCCCCGCCATGGACGAGGCGGGACGGCGCTTTGAATGCAACGAGTTTTTTGTCCCGGAGCTGCTGGTCTCGGCGCGGGCGATGAAGGCGGCGCTGGAGCTGATCCGCCCGCTGCTGGCGGCCCGGGGCGCCCAGCCGGCCGGGCGCGTCGTGATCGGCACCGTCAAAGGGGATTTGCACGACATTGGCAAGAACCTCGTGGCCGCGATGCTCGAAGGAGGCGGTTTCGAGGTGATCGATCTGGGTGTGGATGTGTCGCCGGAGCGGTTCGTGGCCACGGCGCGGGAGAAGGAGGCCCATCTGATCGCCCTCTCGGCGCTGCTGACCACGACCATGCCGTCAATGCAGGCCACTGTCGAGGCCCTGCAGCGAGCCGGGCTGCGCGAGCGGTTCAAGGTGATGATCGGCGGGGCGCCCATCACGCAAAAGTACGCCGACGAGATTGGGGCGGACGGTTATAGCGAGAATGCCGCAGGCGCCGTGGCGCTGGCGCGACGGCTGTCGGCGCCCATGTGAGGCCGGGGATGCATCCAACCATCGAATTGTTGCGGGCCGCGAGGCCGGTGCTGACCGATGGCGCCTGGGGCACGCAGCTCCAGGCCCAGGGACTGCAGCCGCACGAATGCCCGGACTCATGGAACCTGACCCACCCGGACCGGGTGCTGCAGGTGGCGCGGGCCTACGTCGAGGCCGGCAGCCAGGTGATCCTGACCAATACATTCGGCGCCAATGCGGTGCGCCTGGCCGGGTACGGATTGGCGGACCAGGCGGCGGCCATCAATCGTGCGGGGGTGGCGATCTCGCGGGAAGCGGCTGCGGGCCGAGCGCGTGTTTTTGCCTCGATGGGGCCAACGGGGAAGATGCTGTTGGACGGCACCATCACCGAAGCCGAGCTGGACCGGGTGTTTGAGGAACAGGCAATGGCGCTGGCGGAGGCGGGGGCAGATGCGCTCGTGGCGGAGACGTTCTCCGATCTCGAGGAGGCGGGGCCGGCGATCGCCGCCGCCCGGCGCACCGGGTTGCCGGTCGTGGCATCGCTGGTGTTCGACTCCGGGCGGGACAAGGATCGGACGATGATGGGAGTGGCGCCGGAGCGGGCGGCAAAGGCTCTGGAGGAGATGGGTGCGGATGTGGTGGGCGCCAACTGCGGCCAGGGCATTTCGGGATATGTCAGCGTGTGCCGCCGGATGCGGTCGGCGACCGGGGCGCCCCTGTGGATCAAGGCCAATGCCGGCTTGCCCGAGCTGGAGGCGGGCCGGGCGGTCTACCGGATCCAGGCGGAGGAGTTTGCGGGCCACGGGCCCGCGCTGGTCGAGGCCGGCGCCGATTTCATCGGCGGCTGCTGCGGGACCACGCCCGATTTCATCCGGGCCTTGCGACTGCGGATCAGGAAGCCATGAACAGCCGGGAACGTTTCTTCGCGATGCTCGATGGGCGGCCGGTGGACAGCCTGGTGCTGATGCCGATCACCATGATGTATGCCGCCGACCAGGCTGGGGTGCGCTATGGCGATTACGCGGCGGATCACCGGGTGCTGGTTGAGGCCCAGATCGTTACCGCCGAGAAGTTCGACCTGGATTACGTCTCCTGCATCTCGGATCCCGGCCGCGAGGCCGCCGATTGCGGGGCGGTCGTCAAGTTCTTCCCGGACCAGCCGCCCGCGATCGACGAGCAGCAGGCGCGTCTGGCGGACAAGATCGAGCTGGCACGGCTGCGGGCGCCGGATCCGCTGGGAGGGGGGCGAATGCACGATCGCGTCCGAGCGGCGGCGCTCTTCAAGGAGAGGGTCGGATATTCCAAGGTGATCGAGGGATGGGTCGAGGGCCCTTGCGCCGAGGCGGCCGACTTGCGCGGCATCAACTCCCTGATGATGGATTTCATCGATGACCCGGCGTTTGTGCAGGATCTGTTTGCGTTTGTGATCGAGATGGAGCTGCGGTTTGCCCGGGCGCAGATCGAGGCGGGTGCGGACATCATCGGCGTGGGAGATGCGGCGGCCTCGCTGGTGGGGCCTCGGATTTACGAGGAGATCGTGTGGCCTTGGGAGAAGCGGCTCGTGGACGGCCTGCACGCCCTGGGCGCTCGAGTCCGGCTCCACATCTGCGGCAACACCAGCCGCATTCTCGATGGCATGGGGAAGCTGGGCTGCGCGATCGTGGATCTGGATCTGGCGTCCATGGCTGACGGCAGGGCGAAGATGGGTCCGGACCAGATTCTATTGGGCAACATCCACCCGGTGCATGTGGTGAAGAACGGCACTCCGGAGGCGGTCACCGCCGCCATCGCCGCCTGTCATCGTGAGTGCGCGCCGCGGTTCATTGTGGGGGCGGGCTGCGAGGTTCCTCGGGGCACCCCGGCAGAGAACATGATGGCCCTCACGCGCTACGCCCGGGAGCATCGGCCTTAGGGTCTGTGCCTTAGGGTCTGCGCGCCGAATCGCGGGCCTGATGGACGGCCTTGGAAGAGGGGCCGCTCAACGTCTCCCCGGATGCCCGGGCCGGTCAATGCTTGGGCCGGAGGAGGATGGCTTTTTTGTTGGTGCCTTCGACCTCGACGCTGTGCGTTTCGACGGTGGGATCGTCCTTGAGGGCGTTATGGACGATGAAGCGGTCGAAGGCGTTGAGGGGCTCGAGCTCGACGATGTCGCCCCAGCGGCGGACCTTTTCGGCAGCCTCGCGGGCTTTGGTGATGAGGGCTTCGCGGGCCTGGGTGCGGTAATTGGCGACATCGAGCAGGACCTTGGGGGCTTGCGGATCCTTCTGGAAGATCAGGCGGTTGGTCAGGTACTGGAGCGCCACGAGTGTCTGGCCCTTGCGTCCGATCAGTCGGCCTGCGTCGTCGGACTTGACCTCAAGCAGGGGGCCCTCTTCGAGCTGGTGTTCCTCCACAGTGGCATCGAATCCGAGTTTGCTGAGCAGTTCTTCGAGGATGGCTTTGTTGGAGGCGGGCATAAGGTTTGAGTGGTGTCAGGATGCGTGGTCGGATGGGAGGAACCAGGCGGTTCAGGGTTTGTGCTTGCGGCGGTTGCCGCCAGCCGTCGGCGCCGCCCCCGCGGCGCCGGGGATTGCATGGGGATCGACGGTGCGAGTCAGTTTCGTCTGCGCGATGGTCAGCAGGTTTTGCACAGTCCAATACAAAGTCAAACCCGCGCTGAAGTTATACAAGAAAACCATGAACATCAAGGGCATATATTTCATGATTTTCTGCTGCATGGGATCCATGCCGGGGGAGGGGGGGGTCAGCCGCGCCTGCCAGATCATGGTTGCCCCCATCAGGAGCGGCAGCGGGTTGACGGGGAAGTTGAGGCCGGGGATGGTCCAGATGGTGTCGGCGGTGGACAGGTCATGGGCCCAGAGGAACGTGGCGCCGCGGAGCTCGATGGCGCTGCGGAGCATGTAGAAGAAGCCGATGAACACAGGGATCTGAAGCAGCATGGGGAAGCAGCCGCTCATGGGGCTGACCTTGTTGGCCTTCATGAACTCCATGAGCTTGAGATTCATCTTGCGCGGGTCCTCCTTGTATTTCTCCTGGATCTCCTTCATCTGGGGCTGGAGGGCGGCCATCCGCTTCATCGAGCGCGTGCTGGCGTTGGTCAGCGGCCAGAACAGGAGCTTGATGAGGATGGTGATGACGATGATGCTGATGCCGTAGCTGAGGCCGACGGCGTGGAGGCCGTTCATGGACAGGAGGAGCGCCTTCGAAAAGAACCCGAAGAAGCCGCTGTAATCCATGATCAGATCCAGCTTGTTGCCCAACTGATGGCCCAGCCGGGCCAGGGTGTTGTACTCTTTGGGGCCGGCGTAGACAGTGAAGGCGCGCTCGATGGCTTGGCCGGGGTCGAGGGTGAATTCCGGGTAGGCCAGGGCCGCCTGGTATCCGTGCGGCTGGGCGATCAGCGTCGAGTCCTCGGCGCGCTGCTCCGGCGTGGGCGCCGGCAGCATGACGCGGCGGGCCAGCAGCCGCGGCGCCGGCTCGCGTGGCATGACCGCCAGGGCGAAGAACTGGTTCTGGACGGCCCCCCACACGGCGTTGGTCCTGGACATGAACTCGTGCCGAGGCGTCCCCGGCAGGCAGCCCAGGGTCCGGTTGGCGAACCAGCGTTCATCTGCCCGTTCAGCCTTGTCGCCATCGAACTTGATGACGCCCAGCATATCGACGCTTCGGTCCCGGGGGCTGATGGGTGTGGCGGTGCCGATGACGAACTCCTGATGCGGGATGGCGAGGGGCTGGCCGCCGCGGTTCTCGAGCCGGACGACGGCTTCGAGCAGGTAGTTCGAGCCCGGCGTGAATTCCTTGGTGATCGACAGCCCGTTGGTGAAGGACTTCTCGGCCCGGACCATTGCGCCGGTCCGGGTCAGCGTGAACTGGTTGTCCCCCTGGAGGACGGCGCTGCCCAGGAACGTGAGTGCGGGGACCGGCGCCGACCCGTTCAGCGTGGCGAGGTTCGTGTTCGACCGGTCATGCCGCCGATCGCTTCCGACGAGTTGGCGGTGGGCCTTGAGCTGGACCTCCTTCAGCCCGCCTCCGTGGGAGGTGAACACGTAATGCGATCCGTCGCTGTCGACCGCCATCAATTCCTCGGGCGCTTCCGGCTTGAGCCAGGTGGCGGGAGCCGTTGCCGTGAGCTCGGCCGTCGGGCCCGGAGGAGGCGGGTTGGACACGGCGGGGGTGGCGGCGGCCGGCAAAATGGAGTTGGTGGCAGCGATGGGGACTGCCTCGGGTGGCGCCGGCTTGGGCGGGTAGAGCCGGTTGACCAGGGGATACCAAGCTATCAACAAGAGGAATGATACTGCCAGGATGATCAGCGATTTTCGGTCCATGCAGGAGTCGCGTCAGGGATTGGACGGCACGATAGGTGACTGGCCGCTGGTCGCTCCCGCGGCGGCCGGACGGATGCGCGGGGCGAGAACGGATGGGGGGCGGTTGAGATTCCGCGCGGCATGCGCCGGATGGGATGGAGCCAGGGACAGGCCTTTCTGCATCCGGGGCGGCACCGGGTCCCATCCACAGCCGCCCCAAGGATGACACCGCAGCACGCGGCGCAACGAGAGGGCGAATCCCCGGCACAGCCCGTAGCGTTCAATGGCCTCGAGCGCATATGCGGAGCAGCTGGGCGTGAAACGGCAGCCCACTCCTGGGCCGAAAATCGCCGCCTTGGCCGGCGAGATGCACCACCGGTAGAAATGAATGGGCAGGGTCCCCAGAAGGCGGATTCCGCTCACCGCAGCAGTCCAGCCCGCCGCAATCCAGCCAGGTAATCCCGCTCGACGGTCGTGAAGGATCGGCAGGCAGCGGGCGTCCGCGCCACCAGGACGATATCCACCGGTTGGGTGAGATCCCATTGGTGGCGCCGGAAGGCTTCGCGCAAGAGGCGCCGGGCGCGGCTGCGCGCGACCGCGCCGCCGAGGCGGCGGTGCGTGACCACTCCCAGCCGCGGCGGGCTCCCGGGCGGGAGCAGGACCCAGTTCAGAATAAGGCATCCGCAGAGCCGGCGCTGGCCCTGGCGCTTGATCTCCAGGTAGCGGCGGCGCGACGGCAGCCGTGAACTCCGCGGCAGGCGGCATCGTGGAACCGGATCGGCAGCCATGCCGACCTCGTTCAATGGTTACACGGGGGTCAGGCGTTTCCGCCCGACACGGCGCCGGTTGGCAAGGATGGCGCGGCCGCTCTTCGTGCGGTTCCGGCTCAGAAAGCCATGCTGACGCACACGACGGCGTCGCGACGGTTGAAAGGTCCGTTTCATGCTTATTACGTTTGTATGGAAGGGCGAGCCTGCAATGCGCACCCCTGGTTCCAGCCCGCCCATCCGAGTCCCGGATTCAACGGGAGGAAAGACCTTACCAGCGAAGCCCCGAGTGTCAAGCGTGGCTCGCCCTTGTCATCCGGCCTGGGTTTGGTAGGCTGGCAGCCATATATGGTCGTGCGGTTCACCAAGATGAACGGCGCCGGCAACGATTTCGTGCTGATCGACAATCGCGATGGCCGGCTTTGTTTGTCGGGAGACCAGGTGGTCAGGCTGTGCCACCGGCAGCGGGGCATTGGCGCCGACGGGTTGCTGCTCCTGGTGCCAGGGCCGGCCGGGTCCGCCGAATGGGCATGGGATTTTTTCAACAGCGACGGCAGCCGCGCCGCCATGTGCGGCAACGGCGCCCGCTGTTTTGCGCGTTTCGTCCAGCGGTTAACCGGCGCCGGCCGCACCGTCCGATTCGCCACGGGCGCCGGCTTGATCACGGCCGAGCTGGACCAGGACATGGTGACGGTGGACCTGACATCCCCTCACGCTCTGCGATTGAACCAGCCCCTCCGTTTGGGCGAGCAGACCCTCACCGTCCACTCCATCAATACGGGCGTGCCCCACGCAGTGCTGTTCGTCCCGGATGCCGATCGATGTGCGGTCGGCAGGCTGGGAAGCCAGATCCGGAGCCATCCCTTTTTCGCGCCCGACGGCGCGAACGTCAATTTCGTCGAGCTGCTCGCGCCGGGCAGGATCCGTGTTCGGACCTACGAACGCGGCGTTGAGGGTGAGACGCTCGCCTGCGGGACAGGCGTGACCGCGTCGGCCCTCATCGCCGCCCGGCTGCACGGATTCAAGCCGCCCATCGATGTCCGGGTTCAGGGAGGGGACTGGCTCCAGGTCTCCTTTTCCGGAACCGGCGAGTCCTTCGACCGGGTTCGGCTCAAGGGGCCGGCGGAATTTGTCTTTGAAGGCCAAATCGAACTGGAGCCGCAGGAGAATGCATCATGTGGACTGGAACCTACACCGCCATCGTCACGCCCTTTCGCCGAGGTAAGATCGATGAAAGCGCCCTCGCCCGGCTGATCGAGGGCCAGGTCCGAGGGGGCGTCGACGGCATTGTGCCCGCGGGAACGACGGGCGAATCGCCCACCCTCAGCTACGAGGAGCATATCGAGGTGATCCGGCTGTCGGTGCAATGCGCGCGCGGCCGGATTCGAGTTCTGGCGGGCAGCGGGGCCAACTCGACCAGCGAGGCGATCTTCCTTACTCAAGCGGCCGAGAAAGCCGGCGCCGATGGATCTCTCCAGGTGGCGCCCTATTACAACAAGCCGACCCCCGAAGGGCTCTTCCAGCATTTCCGCGCCATCGCCCAAGCCACCTCGCTGCCCATCCTTCTCTACAGCATTCCCGGCCGATGCGGCATCGAGATCCCGGTCGACACGATCCGGCGCCTGGCCGACCAGTGCCCCAACCTCGTCGGCATCAAGGAGGCGGGCGGCAATCCGGATCGGATCAGCCAGTTGCACGCAGCCTGCGGGCCGCGGTTCGCCCTGATGAGCGGAGACGATTCCCTGACGCTGCCCTTCATGGCGGTGGGCGCCCATGGGGTTATCAGCGTCGCCTCGAACATTATCCCCAAGGAGGTCAGCCGAATGGTCGGCGCCTTCCTCCAAGGCGATCTCCGCCAGGCGTTGAAGATCCATGGGCGATTTTTCCCGCTCTTCAAGGCCCTGTTCGTCGAGACCAATCCGGGACCCGTGAAGGCCGCTCTGTCGATGATGGGGCTCATGAACGAGGATCTCCGTTTGCCTCTGGTGCCGCTCACCCCGGAGCACCGGGCTGCATTGAAAGCGGCTCTTGTCCAGTGCGGCCTGCTGGGCCGCCGGCTGCGCAAGCGCTGAACCGTCCGCCTCCATTTCGAACATGACCAAGATCATCATCGCAGGCAGCCGGGGCCGGATGGGGCAGGCGCTGCTGGCCGCCGCGGGCCAGTTGACAGAAGTCCAGGTGGTGGGACAGGTGGATCTCGGCGACAGCCTCCTGCCGTTCATCGAGCAGGCGGACGTCGTGATCGACTTCAGCCATCACGACGCCACGCCCGCCATGGCCGCCCTCTGCCATCAGCGCCGCAAGGCCATCGTCATCGGGACCACGGGCCACTCTGAGATCGAGCAGCAGTCGATCCGGGCGCTGCGGGATCGGGTGCCCATGGTCTGGTCCTCCAACTATTCCAGCGGAGTCAATGCCTTGTTTTGGCTGACCCGGCGCGCCGCAGAGATTCTTGGACCGGACTTCGATCTCGAGGTGATCGAGATGCACCATCGGCTCAAGAAGGACGCCCCGAGCGGCACCGCGACAACCCTGGCCCAGATCCTTGCCGAGGTCCGCCAGCTCGCGTGCCCGGAGGCGCTGCGCCACGGGCGCCAGGGCTTGGTGGGGGAGCGGCCGGCAGCCGAGATCGGCGTGCACGCCGTGCGCGGCGGCGATGTGGTGGGGGATCACACCGTCCTGTTCGCCGGCGCGGGCGAGCGTCTCGAGCTGGTGCATCGGGCCTCCAGCCGCGAGACATTCGCCCGGGGCGCGTTGCGCGCGGCCCTGTGGGTGGTCGGTCAGCCCCCCGGCCTTTACACCATGCAGGATGTGTTGGGGCTGAGATGATCGATGGGCAACGGACTTATGACCTGGGCGTATGTTGGTTTGGGGGCCAACCTTGGGAATCCGGCCCTGGCTGTGCGATTGGCCATGCAGCAAATGGCCTCATTTCCGATCAAGGAAATGGCCTGCTCCTCGATGTGGGAGACGACGCCCGTCGCGTGTCCTCCCGGTTCGCCGATGTTCATCAACGCGGTGGCCGGCCTGCTGATCGAGCCCGCCGAAACCCCGGAATCGCTGTTGGATCGCCTCCAAGGGATCGAGCGCGAATTCGGGCGACAGCGCGGGACGGGGGTCAACGAGCCTCGATCGTTGGACCTGGACCTGCTGGCCTTCGGGCAGGAAACACGGAGCACGGCTTCCTTGGTGCTGCCGCATCCGCGCGCTCATCGACGCCGATTCGTGCTGGCGCCCTGGGATGAAATCGCTCCCGACCTGATTCTTCCGGGGCAATCTCTTCCGATTCGCGCGCTCTTGGCGCGGCTCGGCTCCGGCGAGATGGTCCGCCGGATGGCAGACGAGTAGCGATCCTTCGTTGCAGTCCGGGTTCCCTGAGCGGGCGTTTGGAGCCAGGTTACCAATCGCCGCGTGAGGGCACGCGGCCTACATCGTGCGCGCGCGCCCCCATGCAGGCCGGGTCCCCCGACCGGGCGTTTGGAGCCAGGTTACCAATCGCCGCGTGAGGGCACGCGGCCCACATCGTGCGCGCGCGCCCCCATGCAGGCCGGGTCCCCCGACCGGGCGTTTGGAGCCAGGTTACCAAGCGCCGCGTGAGGGCGCGCGGCCTACATCGCCCGCGTCGACCTCATGTAGGCCCGGCCCCCTGGCCCGGCGTTGTGGACTGATGAGGCTCTGGAGAGTCCCATAACCGATCGATCAGCTCGACGATCCGGTCCACCAGGACCTGACCGCCATCGGGGCCCACAATCCCGCTCTCGACGACCGCGCTGTACCCGCCGCCCGCCACCGCGCGCCGGGTCGGCAGGTAGCGGCCGCTGCCCCCGGTGAGCTGGATCACCAGCGTCTGCTCGGCCTTGCTGCGGCTCTTGATCTGGACTCCGTAGTCCTGAAACAGCTCGAAGGGGCAGGTGGCGATCGCGATGTCGCCAATCCGCAACACGTGGACCTCGGCGGTGCAGGTCGGCGCGGCGTCCTGTGTCTGGAAGCGGTGCATGGTTGCCTGGTACCAGGCGATGCGGTGGCTGGTGCCGCTCGTGCCTTTCAGGGCCTCGATTTCCTTGCGCGCCTCGGCCGCTTCCTCCTCCGTGACCTTCCGCGCGGGCAGGACCAGATCCACCGCTCGATGACCGAAGGGCACTGCGGTGCGGATGTCGCCCCGAGTCAGCTCGCCGATCTCGATCGCCTCGCTCGAGATGAGCCGTCCAATATCCTGCGTGCGGGTGAGCCCTCGCAGCCTGAGCATGCGCTCCTCGGCCGCCTTGCGATACAGCCAATGCGGGGAGAGATCGCCCGCTGCTCCGGGCCAGCCGAGCACGCAGAGATCGGGGGTGATGACGGCGCGCAGCCGCTCCCGCACGTCGTGCCAGAAATCGGCATTCACGGAGGATCGGTGCTCGGCGACCTGGGATGGGCAGGCGACATTGATCCCCGACGCGATCAGCTTCCGCTGCCCATCCCAGAAGAAGAGCAGCTCCAGCCCGTGGTCTTCGCCCCCTTCGATCCCGCGGAAATCGGGCTGGCGGGTCGAGCCGTACATCTTCGCGGCGCCATCGGCGTAGACAGCCCGCCGGTTGTGCCCGACCACGGTATGCCCGAGCCCCCAGCTCACACCGCCCGGCTGCCGCCGCTCCCATGCCCGCGCCGCAACCTCGGCCAGCTTGCCCGCCAGGCTCTCGACATACTCGGCCGGCTGCATCACGCCTTCCGCCGGAATCTCGTACTTCCCTTCCTCGGTCACGGGCGCGGTGTGGGTGTGGGTAGCGGTCAGGATCAGTTTGCGCGGATCGACCGCCGGCAGCTTCGCGCTCAATTGCCCGCGGATCAGCGGCGGCAGCGCCTTTCGAATGGCCACGATATCGACCGAAACAAAGATCGCCTCGTCGATAGACTGGCCGCCATCTCGAGCCTCGATCGCCACGGCGGTCGCCAGGAGCGGATTGTCGATGTTGGTGGAGATGCGCGTGTTGAACTGGCCGTCGAGAGCGACCGGTCTTTCGGGCGTGATATCGGTGCAGGCGGCGCCGATGTGCAGCTCAGCCCCACTGCACCGGATCAGCGCCGTGGCAGCCAGCAGGATCAGGAGCGCCCGGCCGGGCCGGCGCCGTCGAAGACCGAGGATCGTGGTCGTCTGCATGCGCAACGGATAGCAGGTTTCAGGCCCAGATCAATCCATTCGGAATGCCCGTTCGGCGCCTGGAAAAAGAAGAGCTGGAGCTGGCTTCGATGTCGACGAGTGCCTGAAGTGGTGAGAGTCAGCCCCTGAACCTGCCGCGCGATCACGACCGAATAGCGTCTCAAAGCAATGTTGACGCGGGCAACGGAACTCACTTGGACACGATCTTGAGCCGATAGAACATCCAGGGCTGAGGCGGGAGGGTTTCGAGGACCACGATCCGGTTCGATTCCCAGAACGGCTGGATGGCGGAAGGCGTCCATGTGGCAAGATCGCTCGAGAATTCGAGTTGGACGGCCAGGACGCCCTGTTCGAGAGCGCCGCGGAAGGAGCCAGGATCGGCTTCGATGCGGATTGCGCCGGTGCTCAGCATCGGCGCGAACGAAAGGATCCGCATCGGTTCCGTGGGAGAGGCCGTCCCCAGTTGAACGAGCAGGATGTCATCCAGATCGGGGCCGACCACGGTCCCACCCAAGGCCAGAATCCGGCCGTCCTCGAGGAGGGCGCATTCTTTGAACCAGTCGTTTCCGTTGACGTTGGCGTCGAAGGTGTAGACACCCTGATTGCCGAAATCCGGATCGAGCGTGCCATCGGGCAGATATCGCAGCAGCAGGGCATCGGTGTTGGCTCCGTTATGCCATTGGCCGGCAACGAGGATCTTGCCATCAGGCTGGACCAGGAGATCCTCCGCGAGATCGCTGCCTGTGCCTGGATTGCCAAAGTAAATGACGCCGCCCTGTCCAAATGCCGGATCCGGTTGCCCCTCGGGATCGAGCCGGAGCAAAAGCACGTCATCGCTGGCGCCGGTTGCGGAGCCGCGTCCGGCGGCCACGATCTTTCCATCGGTTTGGATCGAGACATCCCAGAGCTTCTCGTTAGCCTCAGTCCCGCCATCGAAGCGCACGACTCCCCCGAGACCGAAGCTTGGATCCAATCCGCCGCCCGGCAGCAACCGGAGAACCAGCCCATCGTCGTTGCTTCCGTTCGAGCTGCCGCCGGCGACCAGCACTCGATCGGCATCATCCACGCGCAGCGCATCCGCCCAATCGTTCCCGTTGCTCGGGCCATTGTAAAACACCGTTCCATCGCTTCCGAAGCTCGAATCGAGCGATCCGTCTCGGGTGAACTGCAGCACGAGGAGGTCGGCGCTCGATCCCCCGTGTGTTTCTCCGGCCACCAGGATTCGGCCATCGGGGCGCACCGACACCATCCAGGCCTTGTCATCTCGATTGGCCGGGCCGTTCCAGGCGACAGCGCCCACCGCACCGAAGGCCGGATCGAGTTCGCCTTTCGCGGTGTAGCATAGCAACAGCACATCGTAATTGGCGCCGTTGTGGGTGGCGCCAGCGGCCAGGATTCTGCCATCCGGATCGAGCGCCACGCTGTTGAGCCAGTCCCATGCCCCTGCTCCGCCATGATAGCGGACGATCCCTCCCTGCGCGAATGACTGGTCCAGAGTGCCATCGGGCTGATACCGAACCAGCAGGGCGTCGTCCCGATCGGTCTGATCGTCGTACAGTTCACCGGCCACAACGATGCACCCATCGGATTGCCGGACCATTCCGGATCCGTAGTCCCATTGTCGCAGCCCGGCGTCCTGCACCCGATAGCCTCGAGGCGAAGCGAATGTCGGATCCACGATGTCACCCTGATTGACCGTGAATACGAGCCCTCCAAGGGTCAGCGTTCCGGTCCTTGGATTGCCGGGCTCGACCTGGTACGCGACGGCTCGACCTGTCTGGCTCGGAGTGATGGAATGGACCTGGATCCAGGGGACATCGCTTGTAACGAGCCAGCAAGGGTTGGCGCCGACGGCCTCGACCGAGCCAACCCCGCCCTCGTATCCCGTATGCGCGTTTGTTGGCGAAATGGACTCCTGCACGGCGCACACTTCGAGGCGATCGATCCAGCCCCGGTCCGAACCCTTGGCGCCGCTGCCATCCTTGGCATAGTCCCAGCGCAGGAGATGGGATCCTGGGGCCAAGGCATAGCTGCGCTGCCGCCACTGGACTTCGCCGCTGATCGACGCCTTTCGATCTCCATCGACGTAAAAGCTGAGGAAATCGCAGCCGGGCTCGGAGGAGACTTTCCAATAAAAGCCCACGACCGCGGGGCCTGTGATGCTGGTTTCGAGCGAAGCGGTTCCATGATCGGCCGAGGCGGCTTCCATGGAATCGTTGCCCTCGAATGCGATGATCTCGATGGGCGTCCAGCGGCCCGGTCCGCCCGTGCTCCAGGTCAAGCCGGGCATCTCGATGGCATCGCCGATGGGGTCGCCGGCGGGCATGAATACGGCCGTCACCGTTTGGTCCTTGTCCATGGTCACCCAACCGGCTGGGTTGTCTCCGTCAATCGGGCCGGACCATCCAATGAATCGGGCGCTTGATCCGGCATCGGCGACCAGGAGGACAGTGGTTCCAGCCGGGTAGCGCCGGCAACCGTCGCCGCAATCCGCGCCAGGCGGATAGGTTGTGACCGCTTCCGGACTGGCTCCTTGAATGTTCAGCGTCAGGAGATGCGTTTGCGGGAAATCGCTGGCCATCTTGATCAGCAACATCTCCGTCCGGTCGGGGGCGACGGTTGTGGTTCCGGCGACCAGCACCTGGCCCTCGGACGACAACGCCAGCGCGCTGGCGCGATCGTTGCGCCGGGCGGGGCCGTCCCACGCAAACATGCCATTCCAGCCCACCGACGAGTCCGGCCGGCCATCCGATGTCAGCCCGAAAACCACCGCGTTATCGTCGGCCCCGGCATCGGCCCATCCCGCGACCCGAATGCGTCCATCGGAAAGCACGCGCACATCGGCGGCCTCGTCGTTGCCGCGGGTGCCGCCATCCACCAGCAGGGTTCCATTCGTGGCAAACGTGGCATCCACTGCGCCGCTCATGGCGAGGCGGATGATTCGGATGTCGTTGTCGTAAGTCGATGGATTGTATCCCATGCCGGCGACGACAATCCGGCCATTGGGTTGAATGGCGATGCCCGATCCGCGGTCGTCCTGGTAACGCTCGCCGTGGCGGAAGACTCCTTGGCTGGCAAAGGCGGTGTCGAGCGCGCCTTGCGGGCTATAGCGAAGCACCACCAGATCCAGATCCGAATAGGATCCCGAGTAACCGGCCACCAGGATTCGGCACTGCCAATCCAGAGCGATCGCCTGGCCGGAATCGTAGGAGTAATTGCCGCCATTGTAGGATACAACCCCGCCCTGGCCGAACGCTGTGTCCAACACGCCTGCACTCGTGTATCGCAGCACCACGAGATCGTCCCGGCCAATGCTCCCGAGGATATTGCCCACGCCGACAACGACGATTCGGCCGTCGGGGAGGAGGGCGAGATCGTGTGCCGCGTCGGCCTGGTTGCCAGCGCCGTTGAACGTGGTGATCCCGCCGGTTCCGAATGCGGTATCGATCGCGCCGTTGGGCTCGAACCGCATGACCAACAGATCCTGGTTGGTCCCGTTATACGTGGTCCCGACGGCGACGATCTGGCCGTTGGTCTGAATCGCCGCCGCATGGAAAACATCCTTGCCCAATTGCGGTCCGGCAAAGATCACTCTCCCATTCTGCCCGAATGTCGTATCGATCGCGCCCTCGGGGTTGAACCGGTAGAGAACCGCATCCAAACTGTTTGTGTTGGCCTGGATCTCGCCCGCAACCACGATGCCGCCATCGGATTGCACGGCGGCGTCATGAGCGGCTTCGTTCGCAACGGTTTGCCCGTCGTGCACCAAGTAGCCCATCGAATAGTGGAATGCCGGATCAAGACCGGGCGACGCCCATGCCGAGGACGTCTTCGATACGAATGTGGCGGTGACACTCATGTCCCGATCGATCACCAGCGAGCACGGTCCGCCGCCGGAGCAGCCGTCGCCTGACCAGCCCGTGAAGATCGAGTGCGGGTCCGCAGCCGCCTCGAGGGTTACCACCGTCTGTCCCGTGACCAGGATCGAGCACTGCGTTCCGCAATGGATGGCGATCGATGCATCCCAGACCACGCCAGCGCCATCCCCGCTCTTGATCACCGTCAGCCGATATCGCGCGGGTCCCGTTGCCTCCTGATACTCGTGGGCGCCCATGTCGTAATAGGAGACCAGTCCCGATCCGCGATCGACCGCAGCCGGATCGTCATACCGGCCTTGGCCTTCACAATCGATCTCGGGTGCCAGCGTGCTTCGCCCCGCATCCACGCACGGCGAACCGGACTGCAGATGAAAGTCGCCGGCGCCCGGCGCCACGAACTGCGGATCGAGGAACAGGTTCGCGTCATCCGGGCTGGGGGTGTGCGGCCCCAGGAAATCGACCGTGTTTCCGAACAGGTCGTTATGGAGGATCGCCGTGCCGGATGCGCTCGAATCGATCCGGAATCCAGCTTCGCTCGAGTTCGCCGCGATGTTGTTCTGGAACAGATTCGCCGCGCCGGCATCTCCCAGGCCGATCTCATTTGCATCGAGCGTGTTGTTCGAGATCAAGGCGCCCGTCGAGCCAGCCAGCGCATGAATTCCCGCCGAGCTGCCGGCCACGATGTTGTTGACCGCCTGCCAATTGGGTCCCGGGAGTTCGTTGAAGATGCCGCCCCGCAGCGGGCTCGATACCACATTTGCCAGCCGGTTGTCTCGAAGGACAACATTGGTCAGCGCTCGCCCCCGATCCCGGTAGTCCAGGCAGCCAATCCCATCGCCCCGGAAACCCTCGATGCGCCATAGCTGATTGCTCGCGACGGTCATATCCGCCACGTTGTGCCAGGTGATGATGCCAAGACCTGAATCGTAGCCTGCCAATGTTGCTTCGTCCGTGCGGCTGGAGAAATTGCTCAGACGGTTGCGCGCCACCTCGACCCTGGTCGCTGCGCTCCAAAACTGGATTCCGGCCCAACCCAACGGCGTGTTGTCGGCTGGATCGTCCCTGAAATTCGACAGCTCGTTGTCGCAAACCGACGTGTCCTGACAAAGGTCGTCGAAAACGATGCCGACTTCCTCGCCCATGAGCCCCTCGAGCCGGTTCCGCATGACGCTGCTATAGGTGACCGGATCCCAGAAGACGATTCCGCCGCCGCCGCCGCTGATCTCCCACAGCTCATTGTCGGCGATCGTGGCGCTGTTGACCGCACGGTCGAACACAATCCCGCTGCCCCAATACGGGATATGATGCAATCGATTTCCGACGATCCGAACGTCATCGATAGCGCCGCCAGCCAGAATTCCTCCCCAGCCCGAACCGACCGAGTGGACCTGGTTCCGGTTGACCTCCCCACGGGCCGTGTTGCCACTGAACGAAATCCCAGCGGGACCCGCGTATTGCAGATCGTAAATCGAGTTGCTCTCAACGACGAATTCCTCTACTCCGCCGTTGAAAAAGATCCCCACGTCGCCGCCGAAGTTCCCGCCGTGGATCGTGTTGCCTTCGACTCGGACAGTGCGGGCGGTCGAGTCCCAGAAGAAGCCTCCTTCGTTAGCGCCGTCCTCGCCGGGCTCGTAGAGCAGGTTGTTCTGGATCGACACGCTCGCCGCTGGCGCACGGAAGATAATCCCGCTGCTCCACTCGTTCCCGTAAAAGACGTTGTCTTCGAACTGAACATCCGAGGCTGTATCGCGGAACATCAATGCCCCTTCTTTGTTTCCGGTCACGATGTTCCTGGCGAAGCGGAAACCCCTCACGGGAAGGTGGGAGTAGAGCGGCGCTTTCTTGGCGCCTGTCAGCGTGATTCCTTCGATGGCGATGTTCTCGCCGCCGAACTGCCGGCGCCACGTCTCTCCATTCCAGATCCAAGGGGAAATCCGGCCGCTCTCGAGCGCGTAGACCTGGCCGGGTCCCAAGCCCCATATGCACGTGAGCCGATTGGTCCCCATCTGCGTGCTGCGCCACGCCGCGCCGTCATATTGATGCACGAATCCATTTTCCGTCGTGACCATGGGCTGTCCGGGCTGGCCGCACCAGACCGAACGGATCCAGCCGCCGGTCGCGGGATGGGCCATGGGCACAAACTTGCCGTCAGCGCCGCGCTGGGCGATAAACGCCTGGTTCATGAACCTCCCCACTGCGTACACATCCTCCGGTCCCGTGCCCGAGACGTCCGTGAAGGACTGCGGCTCCCACCAAGAGATGTTCATTCCGCCCCAACTCGACCCGTTGTAGCGATAGCGGGCCAGGTTCTCCCCGACCACATAGATATCGGTATCGCTGCTGCCCCAAACGCCACGCAAATTGCCCCCGTACCCGGTCGTAATGTCCCATACGCTCCACGCTGTGCCGTCATAGTGCAAAACCATGTCATTGTTGCCCACCGCGAAGACGTTGGTCGGCCCAGTCCCCCACACGTCATACAGGTTCTCCGCGGTCAGGCTGGGCATTGCGCTCCACGCCGATCCATTGTATTGCAGCACCGTGCCGCTGTCTCCGACCGCGTAGACCATGTTGGAACTCGCGCCCCACACACCCCGCAGGACCCGCGTCGTCGGGCTGGCCATGGCGCTCCATAGCCCGTTGAAATGGAAGATCCGGCCGGCGTCGCCGACGGTGAACAGGTCGTTCGGCCCGCTGCCCCAGAGGCTGTTGAGATTGTTGGTTCCATATCCGATGATCAGGGCATAATCCAGGCTGGCGGCATCGACGATGGTGGGGTGGATTCGGGATTCGCAGCCGCTGAGGTCGCGGCCATGGTTGGCGGCGGGATACCCTCCGCGCAATGTGACCCGTTGTTGGAGCACCACGGTCTCGCGATACGTTCCCTCTTTCACATGGATCGTGTTGGCATGGAGACCGTCGGCGGCCAGGAGCGCGCCCTGGATGGTGCGCTTGGCCTGGTCCCATGAGTCCCCTGGATTCGCGTCGTCGCCCTTCGATCCATCGACAAAAAGATCCACCCCCTGCCGATCGAATTGCGCGATCACTTCGGTCGGGCCGTTGATCGTCAGCCCGCAAGGGCCATCCCCAGCGCAGCCGCCCCCGAACCAGCCGCGAAAGACCGAGCCCTCCTGCGGATGCGCCGTGAGCGCGATGGGGGCGCCCGGCACATAAAGAACCTCGCATTCGATGCTGCAATCGATCCGGCCGTCGGCGCTGACCACCCGGCCCGCCCCGTTGCCCTCGATGCGGACGCGGAAGGGATACGATTCCCAATCGAACACTGCAGTGATCGTCTGCGCCGACATGACTCGAGTGACGCAATCGTTGGTCCCCGAGCAGCCGCTGCCCACCCAGCCGCGGAATGCCGAGCCCGGAACGGGTGTGGCAGTCAGCTGGACTTCAGTCCCTTGGAAATAGGTTTCCTGGCAGTCAATCCCGCAAAGAATGAGGCCGTCCGCGCTCGAAATGGTTCCGTCGCCCGCGCCGTCTTTGGTCACACGAAGGATGTGTTGGGCATCGAAGACGGCTGTGATCGTGACATCCTCGCTGACTTCGATATCGCATTGGCCGGTTCCGGTGCAGGGGCCGCCCAACCAACCCCGAAACACCGAGCCGGCCGCCGGTTCGGCTTGGAGCCAGACTGTCTCGCCATAGCCCACGACCCGTTCGCATGTGTCGCCGCAATGGTGCCAGTTGCCTCGAACCAATCCCGTGCCCGTTCCTGTTTTCGTGACGCGGATCGTATGGGGCGTGCCAAACACGGCCGTGACCTCGCGATTGCCATCGATCACGAGAGATGCGATGGGCTCGCGCGTATTGATCCAGCCGTAATACTTAATGAACATATAGCCCGGATCGGGCGTTGCGGTCAGCGTGACCTCGGTGCCATCCACGAACTGGGCCTGGCATGAGGTCGAACAAACCAGAGATCCGTCGCTTTTGGCGACGACGCCCGTCCCGTTGCCGGACAGGTTGATTTTCAAGGTATACAGCCGCTTGAAGACCGCGCGGACGGTGACATTCGTGCCCGGCTGGATCCGGACCACACAATCGTTGGTTCCCTCGCAGCCGCTGCCGGACCATCCCGCAAACACCGAGTTGGTCGCCGGCTCAGCCCGCAGCACGACATTCACTCCCGCCGAGTAAAAGCCGGTGCACGTGGGCCCGCAATCGATCTGGCCATCGACGGAATAGACCCGGCCCGATCCGCTCCCCTCTTTGACAATTGTGAGCGCATATTGGCTGGCGACCACCTGCGTCAGATTGGCATTGGCATCGTACGCGTAATCGACCCAGTCCTGGCCCCCGTAATCCTCGCGGATCAACCGCCCATTGGCGTCGTATGCGTAGGTCACCGCCTCGTGGCTGGACGCGCTCCCGGCGCAGGCGGCCAGCAGCGCGGCCGCCAGCAACCATCCTGCCACCGCTCTTGCCATTTCGTTCATGGGAACCAAGGATTCGTGTTGAAAGGATCGAGAGTCTGCGATCGGAGCTGCCTGCTCCGCGGCCTGCTTCATCAGTTTTGGACCGACTGAATCATGAGGGGAGTCCGGTTGACGCTCGAACCCGAGGGTGGAGGCGGGCTGGCGGTTTCCGTCGATCCCCAGTACGCGTTAACCCCCTGATCCAGTCGCCCGATGTTCTCCCCCCATACATAGGAGTTCCAGTCCACCCACTCCGAGTAGGTGTATTTGCTCTGGTGCCATACGCTTCCGAAATCCCGGTACTTGCCCTGTGTGCTCGGCATGCCGAGGGTTCCTGTCGCGATGGGATCGTAAACGGCCACGATGTCCTCGGGGCCGTAGATGCCCGTCGCATTTTTTTTGACCACGGCGAAGGCGCGGTGGCTGGGGGTGAAAGTCGTGATCCCGTTCCCGAACGTGTACGCCTCGCCGGAGCCGATGCCGATTTCGATATAATCGTAATCGGCGGGGATCGGCAGGTCGTAGTCATCGCTCGTGAGCACCTTGTCCATGTCCGCGTAGGTGGCATTACAGTCACGGATGTCCTTGTTTCCGTGTTGCGCCACTGACTCCTGGCGGACGATATCGAAGGCCACATCGAAAACCTCGAGCCCCTTCTCGCCATGGACCACGACGCGCCGCTTGGTGGGCGGCGGGTTTTGTGCGAGGAGCGGGCCTTTGTTCGAGTGCTTGTCTCGAGGCCCCTCGAGATTATCGCCCAAGGACCGGTCATGCTTCCAAACCGCCGCCGCCCATCCATTGCCACTGGCGCTCAGCGCCAGGGGATTGACGGTGGGCTCGGGAATCGCGTGCATGACCGGCGCATTCGGATCGGACATCCGATTGGGCCCAGGCCCGTAAGGACCGGCCAGATTGACGGGATCGCCGCCATTGAGCTCATAGAGGTTCTCATCGCCGCCGGAGGATAGGGCCGCAGGGCTCGTGAACCGGCCATCCGCGGTGTCGAAGAACCCGTTGCCCGACGTGTTCACCAGTCCGCTTTCGTCGCTCACCGCGCCGTTCATGCCGAGGAACCTGTAGTCGTTGGGGGCGGGACCGGAGCTGGCAGCTGCCGCGCTCCGCATCGCCAGCGCCTGCGCCGGGCTGCCCGCCCATGCCAGTTCCTCCCCGTAACTCGAATATGCGTACGAAGCCGCCACCACCCCGGCGCCCTCGGAGATCGCGGAGACGCTGCCGCGCTCGTCTCCGTGGTAGACTCGAACCTCTCCCGACGGGGTCAGGCTGTAGAGCAACGAGCTGCCCCCCACCATGTATCGGGTGATCGCGCCCGACGCGTCGCATTCCGCGTAAATGGCTGCCTCGTCCCGAAGATATTGTTTCTCTTGGCCATCCTGCACGCGGCTCACGCGCGAACCCAGAGCGTCGTAGGTGTTGACGACGACGTTCGTGCCATCCTCGGAGCGGACCAGCCGATTCCATGCGTCGAAAGTGCGCAGGGCGGTCTGGCTGGGCGAGACCTTCGCAACGAGATTCCCCCGCGCGTCGTTGGTGTGGACCGTGATCACGCCTTCCCGGTTGACAGACTGGATTTGGCCGGCGGCATCGTGGGTGATGCGTTTGCTCTGAGGGCCCAGCCAAGGCGTGGTGTTGGGCAGGCCTGCCCGCTGGACGATCTCGCCTGCCTGGTTGCGGGTGATGACGGTTTGCCAAAAAGGATCGGCGACGCCCGTGCGGCCATGCGATACCATCGCCAGCCAGCCGTTGTCGTCCCATCGGTTTTCCGTCCATGTCTGGTTAGGAAACTCGATCCGGGCCCGGCGTCCGAGTGCATCCGGATGCAGCGCGGTGGCGTGCCCGAACGAATCGCGAATCGCGGTGGCCATGCCCGCTGCGTTGCGGTCAATCTCGACCCAGACGTTCCCCGGATACACGGTGCGGTCCAGGCGGCTGGCGGGCGTGTAGGTGAATGTCATCCTCCGCCCCTGAGCGTCCGTGTAGGACGTGCGCCGGCCCAGTCGGTCATAGGCAATCCGGGTCGTTCCCGCTGCCGAGGCGGTCCGCGTCATGTTCCCCAAGCCGTCATACTCGAAGGAGACGGCGGTTGCGCTGTCGCCGTTGACGGTCACATTCGTGATCGAGCCCGCCGCGTTCCGGGCGATGTCGAATGTGTTGCCATCGCGGTCGATTCGCCGGACCAACCGGTTCATGGAATCGTACTGGAATGACTCCGCGCGGCCCAGCGGATCGATGACGCTCTTCAGCTCGTTGATGTCTCCGTAAGTGAACCGCCATGTGCGGCCGCTGCCGTCGATGCGGCGGATGAGGCTGCCGCTGGTATCATAGAACTGGCGCAGGATGGCGCCGTCGGGCGTGACCGTTCTCGCCAGCCGCCCGATGGCATCGTGCTCGAAGGCCGTTGTTCGGCCTTCGCCGTCAGTGAAGGACACCTGCTGATCGAGGGCATCATAATCGGCCGCGGACCGCGCCCCTGCCGGAGTGACCGTGGCGCGCATCCTGCCTTTCGCATCCCTTTCGTAGAGCCAGGTCTTTCCCAGCCGATTGGTGAATGCGATGAGGTTGCCGTTGGCATCCCGGCCAAAATGATCGGCGCGGCCCAGCGGATCGACCCGCCGAACCAGCCGGTTGGCCGCGTCATACTCGAACGTGGTCGCCCCGCCGTCGGGATCGGTCACTGTCCGCAAATTCGAGTCGGCATCGTAGGTGTAAACCGTCGCGCCCCCTTCGGCGTCGACTTTCCGCTCGAGCCGGTTCTGGGAATCATAGACGAAGGTCGTCACCGCCCATTCCTCGGGCCGGACGCTTCCCGCCGGCTTCACGGTCTGTTGGATTAGGTTGTCGTTGGCGTCATAGATGTTTTCGGTTCGTTGGCCGATAGCGTTTTGGCGAGCGAGCAGGTTGCCGTGTTCGTCCCAGGTCATTTGCTCAGTGGCGCCATTCGGCCACCGGCACAGGGTCATTCGACCCGCGCTGTCGTATTCATAGGCGGTCGTCCGGCCGTAGGGATCGGTTTCAGATGCGAGCAGGTTCTGGCTGTTGTAGGTCCGGATCCAGGATCTCCCGCGTTCGTTGGTAAGCCTGGTGATCAGGCCTTGGGCATTTCGTTCCGCGGCCACCGAATAGCCCTTGGGATTGGTGCGTTGGATCCAGTTGCCCTGGCCGTCCCGCGCGATCGTGGCCACCCCTCCCTCGGGATTCACGATTCGATCGGGCAGGTTCTGAACTCCATAATCGACCTCGATCCGATGGCCCAACGCGTCCTGGATCAGGTTGGGGTTGCCGCGCTCATCGCGAGTTTGCATCGAGACCTGGCCGGTCTTGTTCCGTTGCCCCAGACGCAATCCCGAGGATGAATAGCCAAACGATGCGGTCCCGCCGTTGCCGTCGATCACCTCGGTGATGTTGAAGGCCGCGTCGTACCGGTGCTGGGCTGCGTGGCCGCTCGGAGGCGCGATCGTGACCGCCATCCCGCCGTCCGGTTCCAGCGCATACGTGATCTCCCCCCGGCCGCCCTCGGCGTTCTCTTGCCACTGGACACGGTTCTGATCATCATAATGGTTGCGGACCACGATGTGGCCGCGCGCATCGGTGTGTGTCAGGATCCGATGGCTGCTGTCATAGGTGAACCCCAGGGTGTTGCGCCGGGCGTCGGTGATGGCGGCCAGGTCGCCGTTGTCGCCGTATGCAAACGAGATCGTGTCACCGCCCGTGCGGAGCGGAGTGGAAATCCCGATCAATCGATCAGCGTTGGTCGCATAGTGGAAGGCGACCTGCCGGCCCGCGGTGTCTGTCACCTCCGCCAGCCGGGGCCGGCCCGATACCGCGGAGGTCTCGTGGGTGAACTGGAGCGCGTTCCCGGTCCGGTCCTGGATGCTGGCAAGGCTTCCGTTGGTGTCGAAGAGATGCCGGATCCCCTGGGGCGCGATCACCTCCCAGCCGCCTCCAGTTGCCGCTGCCAGCCGATGCAGGGTTTGGCATGCCACCGGCCTCCACTCGCCTCCGCCATTGCTGGCAAAATACTCCTCATGGCCGTCCCCCCATTTCACCGTTATTCGCCCGCCTGATTCCCGGAGGAACAGATCGTAGGAATGCGACCAGCCAGGACCCAATGGACCCCAATAGTCCGCGTCCTTCGAGTTGCATGTCACTCGAAACGCAACCGGCAGCACCAGGGAGTGCAGCTCGAACAGCGTCTTCCCGAACACGAAATTTCCGATCGCGGGATGGACGGGCTCGAACGCATAGGGGATGTCCTGCCACTCGCCAAAGACGCTCTCCTCCGCAATCGGTTCCGGGATGGCGACCGTGAACGTCACCGAGTTGGTGGCGGCGCGGCCGGCGGGAATCATCGCCTTGATCTCGACTTCGCCCGCCCATCCCGCCGAATGCAGCTCGGTCTCCACCAACCCGTTCGTGTCAGAGATGCCCGAAGCAGGATTGAGCATCGCACTGCCGCTTAAGATCGAGAATACCACCATCTGGCCGACCACCGGATCGCGAGTCTCGATGTCGAACACGGTGGCGGTGAGCGTGGACTTCCAGTCATCGTGGAGACTCGCTTTCGCGCTCTTCCCATCCTCGGGCAGGCTGGCCGATGAAGTCGACAGGGTTATGCCCAGCTCGCATAATTCCACCTCGCCTTTCACCGCATAATAATCGGTGGCGGCCATGCTCCAGCCCAGCGCCCCCAAATTCCCGCCATACGTCGCATGCAACAGCTGCCAGCTGCAGCCCTTTCCGCGGGCTCGAAGGATGGCATGAAAGGTGGTTCCTTTCGGGAAAAAGTTTTCCGGATACACCTCGCGGCTCTTGCAATTGCCACCCGCACCCCAATAGGAAATCGAGCAGGAACACGTATCCGTGATCGTGCCGAGCGAGGGAGGGCTTTCCGGGACCGCACGCCATGTGATGGCGCTCCGGCTGACGGTGACTTTGGTCTGGCCCGGCGCGCTGGTCGTGTATTCGATGACTTCGAAATCCTTGGGGATCTCAATGCTGACCTCTGAGGTCCCTGAGGCGATCCAGCCCCACTCGGTGCACATCCATTGGGGTTCGCCCACCCCGCCGTTGTACAACACCGCCTTGACGTCCAATAACTGGCCGTCCTCGACGATCTTCGGCGAGGTCTCGACGGTGCCCCAAATCCGCTGCCACCAAATGGCGTTCTGCGTTGCCGGGGGCGGACCGAGGGCGCAGGCAACAAGGGCTTGCAGGCATAGCCCCACACCGCAGAGCCCACTCCATCGCCTCCTTCTTCGATCCAGTGACAACCGATTGCGGAAACAGACCGGCCCGTGCCGCCATCTCATCCGTCGTGGATCCATACTGTGAGCATATCCAAATCGAACCGCTGCAGCAAGAAGAAACGCCCGCAGCGCCCGAATAACCAAATCAGCCATCGGGCAACACCCCTTTTGGCACAGTGGATCCCTCCTCCCGGATCACGGCCGCTACTGACGCGGAAAAACCCTTATACCCCGGCTGCCTCTCGATTTGCCTCAGTCGCCGGGCGATTACCGATTCGAGGCAAAGGGTCCGGAGACTTTCGTGATCCGATGGCTTTCGCTCGAGTCATCCACGACCAGCACTCGATATCGATCGCCTCCAGGCTCGACTCGAATCACGATGTGGCCATGCTGGCTGCTGAGCTGGTTTAGCCCTCCAATCACCGTCAGAGCGGCGTCATGGGCATCCGTGGCAAAGACGTCGCGAGGCCCTGGATAGAGCCTCTGCGACTGGAGCCGGTTCCACACCGAGCCGGTCGGATGCGCCGAATCCCATACCGAGATCACCCAGACGCGCGGCCGCAAGGCGGAGACCAGAAACGCGTTCTGCGAATCCAGGTAGCCGTGGTGATCGAGGATGGCCGCCTCGACGGGGCCGACCACCTGAGCCACGGGCGTCTCGACGTCATGCCACTCGGGACGGCCGTCGCCCGGGACTCCCGGGATGTCGGCGCCATTATAGTAGTCGAAGCTTCCGTAGCCAAGCACGGGGGAAGGATTGTGCCGGAGCGCGTGGAGGATATAGCGCGTGATCCATTCGCCGGCCGGGCGGGATCCGTCCGGCCTGTCCGGGGTGTGGCGGACGGTTTTGGCGCCCAGCTCGCCCGCATCGACCAGCATGGTGGTCCCATCCGGGAAGATCATGAGCGCGGCATTGCCGCGGCCGGTGCTGATCTGGTGGATCTCGAGGGTTCCGGGCGTCCACGGCGAGATCTCCTGTCCGACCTGATCGGCCGAGGGGCTCCTGGATGCCTCGCGCTGTCCCAGGCAGAACAGATGCCGTTCGGTTCGGAGATAGATCCGGCCATCGGCCAGGGCCGGCGAAGCCCTGCACGCGGCCTCGATCGGGTTGCGCGCCAGGAGCCGATAGGCCGGCCCCGCCTCGATCACGCTGGTCTCGCCTTCCTCGGAGAGAATATAAAGGCGATCCTCCGCCAGGACGGGTGACGCCGCATAATGGCCCGGCAAGCGTTCCGACCAGAGCTCCTTGCCGGTGCGGGCCTCGAGACACTGGAGGGTGCCGCCTTCATTGATGGTAAACAGGCAGGGGGCGCGGAAGAGCGCGCTTGGGATCATCGGGACATTCTTGTTCAGCTCCCACACGATCCGGGCCTGGGCATTGTCGGGGCGCACCGCTCGCAACCTCGGCTGGCCAAAGCCGGTGGTGTGGAAGATAAGGCCGTCGCCGATGACAATGGATGGGACCACGCCTTCGCCCTGGCCGGAGACGGACCACAGCCGTCTGCCGGTTCCCAGGTCGAAACCCTGCAGCACGTCTCCCGCCCCGCTGACGAGGATGTCGCCTTGCGGGGTGGACATGATATTGGGAGTGACATGGGCGATCCGCGAGCTGCCGCGCTCCGCTCGCCATCGGACGCGGCCCGTGGCTCGGTCCAGGCCCAGTATGAAGGCCCGATCCCAGGGCTTCTGCCAGCCAACCGATTTGTCCGGGCCCTCGCTGCTGCCGTCGAACGGCACGATCAGCAGGTCTCCATACAACACCGGCGACACCCCGGGGCCGTGTTGCGAGTAATAGGGATAATCGGCGTTTTGCCAGACCATCTGGCCCTCGTAATTCAACGCCGCCAACCGCCCGTTGAACGACAGGACGTAGATCCTCTCGCCGTCGGTCGCCGGCGTCGGCGTGGCGTAGGAGTTCGGCCGCTGAATGCGGGTTTTGGTCTGCCGGCACACCTCGCGATCCCATCGAATCGCCCCGGTCGAGCGATCCAGGTGGATCAAGCGAAGGGAAAGCCCCTCCGCGGTTGCGGCCGTCACAAATACCGAATCCCCATGGACGATCGGCGAGGACCATCCCTCGCCCGGTATCGCGGTTCTCCAGATGACGTTCGATGCTGGGGACCAATGGATCGGGAAGCCGGTTCCGGTCGAAACACCCTGGCGGGTGGGGCCGCGGAAGAAAGGCCAGTTGTCTGCCTGGGCGCCGATGGAGGAGGCCAGGACGGCCAATCCAACCAGGAATCGCCAGTATCTGTTCATTGCGGCGAGATCTCGGTGGGCGGGAGCGGCGGGAAATCTCCGGCGGCGATCTTGTTGGCATTCATCGTCCGCTGCAGCTCCATGTTGACAATGGATTCCTCGAGCGTCGTCGGCGGCGGAGCGGGCAGGGCTCGTACCGGGCGGCTCTGCACCGGATTCAGCGTGGTCACGTTTCCTCGGAAATTCAGATTAACCCCCGGTGCAGTTGGCGCCATGCCGGGCGTGATGATCCCGGATCGGGAGGGGACCGCGCTGGGCACCGGTTGGCCGGGATTCGATCCTGGAAGGTTGGGGACGCCCGGCATTCCGGGGCGCGGCACGTTAGGCTGAGGGCCCGGCGCGCCTGGCATGCCCGGACGTGGCGGTGTGCCCGGCGTCGCCGCCGCAGCCACCATCGGGCTGGCTTTGTTCCCGTGCGTCTCGAATGTCACGGTCATGACCTGTCCGCCATGGTTGATCTTCGCAGCCCCCCGATTCTCGTCGATCTCCATCACTTTCAGGCCGGCCTCCGGAGGGTCGTTCTCGCCCAGCATCGGGAACAGGAACTCGTTCGGCTTGTCCGGCTTGGGGATCTTGAAAAAGGCTTTCTTGGTTCCGAACACGGTTGTGATGCCGGTAAAGACGATGTTCGTGACCTGGGGGGACTGAGGAGGGGGTGGCGGCGCATTGGTCGGAGGCGGACGCAATCCGAACGCGTTGCGCTCAAAAATGTTCTCATAGGAGCGGTCGCGAAGCTCCCTGGCGGAGCTGTTGGCTCCGGCCCACCCCATCGCTGCCGCCAGCAATCCCGCCGTCAGATCCCATCTCATGATTTCCTCGCTGTGCTGTCCTTGCCCGCCCATGCGGGCGGGTCGGCTTTCAGATTCGCTCGACTCTCTTGGATTTCAACACCAGTCCGCTCCCCAAGTTCCACGCCGCTTCGGACCGCGCCGGGCCTGGCCATCGGGGTTCATTATGCGCCGAAGCGGCCGCCGATCAATCCCAAGGTGGCAAGCATCCCGGGAACGGTCAAGCCGGGCGTCCAGATGGCTGGCCGGGGGACAACGGCTACCCGGGACGAAGATGCCCACCGCGAGGCGCGACGGGTTGGGCAGCGGGGGCAGCGGAAAGCAGGGCAGCGGAAAGCTCGCTTGACCTGGCAGCGTGACTCCGGTTCACTCCGCGTGTGCGTCCTGGATACAGACAGCCGGCCCCGCCGCGCCTATCGTTTTTCCGCAGGCTTTTTGCGCCGGCGCCGGCCATCCCGGTCATCAGCACCAACCCCGCGGTCATTGCCCGAGCGTATCGGGGATGGCGCTGGCAGGTGCTGCTGACGGCGATGGTCGGCTACGCGCTGTTCTATTTTGTGCGCAAGAACCTGAGCGTGGCCATGCCGCTCCTGAACAAGGATCTCGGCATCGAGAAGGCCGACCTCGGCCTGTTTCTGACTTTGCACGGCCTGCTCTATGGGGTGGCCCGGTTCGCGAATGGCTTCCTGGCCGATCGGGCCAGCGCGCGGGCGTTCATGGCCGTAGGGCTCGCCGCATCGGCCCTGATGAACATCTTCTTCGGGCTCGGCTCGGCGGTGGTTATGCTCGGCCTGGTGTGGATGCTCAATGGCTGGGTGCAGGGCATGGGATTCCCCCCCGTGTCGCGTCTGATGACCCATTGGTTTCCGCCTCGAGAGCTTGCCACCAAGCAATCCATTTGGAACACGTCGCACTCGATCGGCGCGAGCCTGGTCGTGGTGCTGTGCGGCTACCTGGTTACGATCCACTGGCGGCTCTGCTTCCTCGTCCCCGCGGCGCTGGCGCTGCTGGGATCGGTGCTGCTCTGGATGTTCCTGCCCGACACGCCCCCTTCGGTGGGGCTGCCCGAGGTCGAGGGCACCGAGCGCGCCGCCAAAAACCCGGAGCACGGCGACGATTTCCGCGCGTTCCTGATGGCGAATGTCTTTCGCAACCCCTACATCTGGCTGCTGGCGCTGGCCAATTTCTTCGTCTACGTGGTCCGATACGCCGTCCTGGATTGGGGACCCACGCTGCTGACCGAGGCCAAGGACGTCGATCTCACCCAGGCCAGCTGGATGGTCGCCGCCTTCGAGGTCTCGGGGATTGTCGGAATGCTGCTGGCCGGCTGGGTGACCGACCGGGTCTTTGGCGGCCGCGGCGCCCGGACATGCCTGGTCTACATGGCGATGGCCGGGATCTTCGTGTTCCTTTTCTGGCGGCTCCCAGCCGCTTCGGCGGCCCTCAATGCGGCGACGCTCTGCGCCGCCGGTTTCTTCATCTATGGTCCCCAGGCTCTGATTGGCATCATTGTCGCCAACCTGGCGACCAAACGCGCCGCCGCGACGGCCGCCGGCTTCACAGGCATTTTCGGCTACGCCAGCACGCTGCTGTCGGGCTGGGGGCTCGGATGGCTCGTCGACAAGAGCGGCTGGGACGCCGTCTTTCTGGCGCTGGTCGGCATGAGCATCATCGGCACGCTGCTCTTCGCCGCGGCCTGGCGGGCCAGCCCCCACGGCTACGCCCAGCATCCCGAAATGTCAAATATTTAGATGCGACCCCATTGGCTCCTCGCCATCCTCGACGATCCGGGTGAGCCGGACGACGCCGGGATCGGCGAACCCGTCGAGGGCGTCGCGGACGCAGGTGGAGATGCTGTAGAACACGGCGCCGGGCTCGGGCGCCTGGAACCAGTGGGGCGTGCCTGGCGGGAAGGTCCATTGGCCGCAAGGCGGGAGGATCAGCTCGTGGCGGCAGGTGTAAAAGGCATCCTTGCCCCTGGGAATCCAGCCGCGGCGGAAGGTGTCGGCGCCGGGGACGTAGACGTGCAGGGCGCCGGAGATGACGCGGATGGTCTCCTCCTTGCCGGGATCGGCGCCGACCGGCGGATGCCAGTGCTCCGGCTCGGTCTGGCCGGGGAACGTCACCAGGATCTTGGCGCTCACGCGGTCGGTGGCGAACAAGGTCAGGACCTGAACGCCTTCCTCGGCCAGATGGCTCAGCCCGAAGTCGACGACCTCGATCGCCGCCGCTTCCTGGCTGGTGATTCGGACGCCCGCCTGGCGGATCATTTCGGCGGCTCGCCGCTGGGCCCGGAGACATTCGGTCCGCGTGATCATCGGCGCGAGTCTCGATCCAGGAGGCGGCGCGCCTCGGCGAAGCCCGAATGGCCGACCTCGAGGACGGGGACGCCGGGGTTATGCCGGATCTGCGCGAGGCTGATCTGTCCCAGGACGATAACGTCCACTTGTTTGGCCAGTTGATCCATGGCCGCGTGGACGAGTTTGTCGTGCGCTGCCCGGTCGCCGCTGAGCAGCGCCCGGAACGGGGGTTCCTCGATCACGGTCTGGATTTCGATCTCTTGGCCTGCCGCGCGGGCTTCCTTCTCGAGAAGGCGGCGGGTGGCAGGGGCGCTGGTGGGCACGGTGGCGAGGACGCCCAGGCGCCGGCCCGCGCGGACCGCGTCCCGCGCCATCGGTTCGTCGATGTTGAAGACCGGCACGTCCACGAGCCCCTTGGCGCGCTCCGTGGCCACCCCCATGGTGGTGCAGGAGCACATGATGACGTCGGCGCCGGCAGCCTCGGCCGCCAGGATGTAGAAGAGCATCCGCTTGATGACCCGCGGGGTGGGGCCGCCGTGCGCCAGCGACTCGGTGAGCAGCGAGTCGTCCATGATGTTGATGGCCTTCACGTCCGGATTGGCGGCGAGCCAGGGTTTGCCGAAGGGTTCGAGCACGGATTGGCCATACCAATCCACGGTATGAATCAGAGCTAAGGTAGGCATAGGGTTCTCTTGTCGAACTCGAGTGAGCGCGAGGCGTGTTGGGCTGTGGGTGGGATATCAGGCATCGGATGATGCAGCCTTTTCGAGCGGAGCCAAACCGAACCGCCGCCGCATCTCGGCCGGTGTGGCAACCGAATGGCCTAGGTGCTGGATGAGGGTGCGGGCTTTCTCGACCAGCTCGCGGTTGCAGCGGGCTTTCTGATCCGGCGCCAGCCAGGGCGAGTCCTCGAAGCCGACTCGGATGTTCCCGCCGCAAGCGATGGCGGCTGCCAGCAGGCTGAAGTCGCGATAACCATGCTGCACGAGCGTCCACATCGCGCCAAGCGGCAGCTTGCTTTTCATGAACACGAGGTTCTCGACCGTGGCGGGGAGCGCGTTGGGAAATCCGAGGCACAAGCCGGCGACGCAGGGCTGGATGGCCAGGCCCCGCTCGGCCAGCCAGTCGAGCATCGTGAAGAATCCGCCGTCGAAGAAGCAGCAGTCGGGGACGATCTTCCGCTCGCGCATCCGCCGGGCCCACGCCCGCACCTCCTCGGGCGCGTTCACATACGCCTGCCCGAACAGGTTGCACGAGCCCATGTTCAGCGACGCCATCTCGACGCCGGGCACGGTCAGCGCCACGCTCCGCTCCTCGACGGTGGACCCGACCCCGCCGGTCGAGCCTTGGACAATGATGTCGCATCGGCTGCGGACGAGGCGGACGACCTGGTGGAAGAAGGAGGTGTCGAGGGTGGGCCGTCCCCGGGCATCGGTCACATGAAAATGGACCACCGATGCCCCGGCTTGGCAGCACTCGACGATGTCGTCGGCCAGCTGCTGTTCCGCAGGGAACCGGCTGGCGTCCCGGTAATCGACCGGGGCGATCGCGATCGCGACTCGGTTTGCCGGGCTGCCAGGCACTTCGGGATTCTGGGTCATTGCCCTGAAGCCTGCCAGCCGGGCCGGTTTCTGTCACTGAGATTTTGGGATCCCACGAACCTCCCGCAGGCTTCAGCCTTCCTCTCCGTGCGCGCAGGGCGGCAAGAATCAACCTTGACGCGGTCGGGAGCTGCCAGCGGCCAGCTGCATGGGTTGCCTGAAGGCGTAACTCCGAAGCTGGAGGTCCGCGTTCCTCCTCGTCCACGAAGCACCGCTTGCGCGAGTCGAATTCCGAAGATACCATCCGGCAGTGCCAATCGAATGATCGCCTATGAAAAGTTACCACGCCAACGCAGTAGTTTTCGCGCTGTTGGCTGCCGGCTGCGCGGGCGCCGAGCCGTTGTTCACCCAGACCGATGTGTTCGTTTCGGGGAAGGACGGCTATGACACCTACCGCATCCCGGCGCTGGAAGCAGCCAAGGATGGGACGCTGATCGCGTTTGCCGAAGCGCGGAAATACGGCGGCGCGGATCCGGGATTCGGGAAGCAGGACATCGATCTGGTCTGCAAGAGCAGTGCTGACCGGGGTGCGTCCTGGTCCGAGATGAAGGTCATCGAAGACCCTGGCGAGCTGTGGTCGGCGGCCAATCCGGCGACGGTGGTGGACCGGAGCAACGGGAGGGTATGGCTCTTCTATTTGCGCTCGCGGCCGGGCCGCAGCACCTTGACATCCCGGCCGGGCACGGACGACATGCAGACCCTGGCGCGCTGGAGCGATGACAGCGGACGGACCTGGTCCGATCCGCTCGATCTCACGGCTGTCGGGCGAGACATGAACGATAAGCAATGGCGGGCGAGCGTCCCCGGGCCGGGCGGCGCCATCCAGACCCGCCACGGCCGCCTCCTCGTGCCGATGTGGAAGAGCCCTTTCGCAACCTTCGCGATGCTCTCCGACGATCATGGGCGGACCTGGAAACGCGGCGACCTGGTTCCGGGCGCGCAGGGAGGGGACGAATGCCAGGTGGTGGAGCTGGCCGATGGGCGGGTCCTGATGGATATCCGCCAGGAGACGGGGCCGAGCCGATGGCTGGCGGAGAGCGCCGACGGCGGCGCCACGTGGGCCCAGCCCCGGCCCGGCCTCGCCGTCACCCCGGTCATGTGCGCCATCGAGCGGTTCACGCTGCCCGCCGAGGGAGGCGGCCGTGCGCGCCTGGTCTGGACGGGGCCCAAGGATGCGCGGCGCCGCCATCTGGTGATCCGAACCAGCTACGACGAAGGCCTGAGCTTCACCAACGAGCGGACGGTTTCCGATCAATTTGCCGCCTACTCCGATCTTGCCCTGCTGCGAGACGGGACGATCGGGATCCTGTGGGAGCGCGGCGTCGAACGCGGCTACCAGTTCATCGCGTTCACTCGGCTCAACCGCGAATGGCTGGAGCCTTCCACTGCAACTGAAAACCGACCGCAATGAAATCGACTTGTTCGAACCGATGGGCATTGGGTGATGGCCGGCCATGGACCGCGCTTGCGGCTTTTGCCTTGTGGGCGGGGATGGCTTCCGTCTCCGGCCTGCCTTCGCTGGCCGAAACATTCCCTCCCCAGGAGCTGGCTCGAGTGCTTCGGCCGGTCGAGGAGTGGAAACCGTTTCCGGCGTGTGCCGACCGAGCCGGCTGGGGATCGCTGCCCGCCGCCGTCCAGGCGCGGCTGGTCGAGATGGGAGAGCAGGCCATGACCAATGCGTTTCCTTCCCTGCCCGCCACCTTGTATCTGGAATACGCGCGCGCGGGTAACCGCTCCCGGTTCGAGAGCGATTTCTTCGCGCGGCGGCAGATGCTACGAGCGCTGGCGCTTGCAGAATGCGTGGAAGCCAAAGGACGATTTTTGGATGCCGCAGCGAACGCGCTCTGGGCCATCTGCGAGGAGTCGACCTGGTGTTTACCGGCTCACATCAGCGCGCAGAAGGGCGGGGTGGGCCTGCCGAACGTCGACGAGCCGATCGTGGACCTGTTCGCCGGCGAGACAGGAGTCTCGGTTGCCTGGACGCTCTACCTTCTCGGCCCGGAGCTGGGGCGGGTCTCCGCCCGGGTTCCCGAGCGCGCCCGGAGAGAGCTCGCCGCGCGGATCCTCGACCCCGTGTTCGAGCGGAACGACTTCGGTTGGATGGCGCTGAACGTGACTCGGGCGGAGCGCCGGCCCAACAATTGGACGCCCTGGATCGCGGCCAGCGTCCTGACCGCTGCGCTGCTTTGCGACACCGATGCGGAACGACGAACTGCCGTCACCCACAAGATGATGCGGTCCTTGGACGGCTTTCTGAAGTTCCATCCGCGGGATGGCGGGTGCGACGAGGGGCCGAGCTACTGGGGGCACGCCGCCGGCAGCATGCTGGATGGGCTCGATCTCCTGCACAGCGCCAGCGGTGGCCGGATCAGCCTGTTCGACCAGCCGTTGATCCGCGAGATGGGACGATTCATCTGCCGCGCCCACATCGCCGAAGATTTCTATGTTTGCATCGGAGACTGCCCGGCGCGGCTCGAGCCCGATCGGAGTCTGGTCTATCGATTTGGCGAGCGAGTTGGAGACGCCGATCTGGCGGCGGCCGCTTCGCACGAGGCTGCCGTGGACAACCTGCTGCCTGCAAAGCAATTTTTTGGCCGGCAGATGCACTCGATTTTTCAAGCCGAGCCAATCCTTGCGCGTCGCGAATCGAAGGCGCCCGCCATCCGGGATTCGTGGCTGGGGAGCGAGGATCTGCAGCTGATGACGGCCCGGTCGCGCGCGGGCAGTTACGACGGGCTTTACGTCGCTGCCTGGGGGGCGCACAACGGGCAGAGCCACAACCACAATGACGTCGGCAATGTGCTGGTCTTCATGAACGGCAAGCCGGCGCTCATTGACGCCGGCGCACCGACTTACACGGCGGCCACGTTCAGCTCGAAGCGGTACGAACACTGGGCCTTTCAGTCCCAATACCACAACGTCCCGACCATCAATGGCGTCATGCAGGGGGCCGGCCGAGGCTTCGCGGCCCGGCAGGTGACCTGCAGGGCCGATGATGCCGCCGCCGAGATCGCCATGGATATCGCGCCCGCGTATCCGGCATCGGCTCGAGTCGCGTCCTGGATTCGAAAGGTCACCCTGTTTCGGGATCGGTTCGTCGAAATCCAGGATCGATATCGGCTATCCGACCTCGCCGGGAAAACGGCGCTTCACTTCCTGGCCGCGGCGCCTCTGGATGCGGCCCGCGAGCCCGGGAGGATCTTTTTTCCGGCGGATGCAGGCGTTCGAATGGAGTATGATGCGGCTTCGCTGATCCCCAGTGTGGAGACCCTTCCGATGACAGACAAGCGGCTGGCCAGCGTTTGGGGCCCCGCTCTCTACCGTCTGAGCCTCACCCCGAAAACGCCCGCGCTCGAGAACACCATTGTTGTCCGCATTGTTCCCGCATCGGCCGGCCGGTGACGGATCCGAGCGGGCTAGGGGATGCGGACGGCGGACGAGGCCGGGCCCGGATCCGGCCGAAGATGGCGGGTGAAGAAATCGAGCCGGCGCCGCGCTCCATACGGGCTGCTGCCCGCCCCGTGGTCCCGCCCGGGAAAGACGATCAGCTCGAAGTCCTTGTCCGCATCGATCAGCGCGCGGACCACCTGCATCGTGCTGGCCGGATCCACGTTGCGGTCGAGCTCGCCGACGGTCAGCAGCAGATGGCCCTCGAGGCGGTGCGCCTGCGTGGCATTGGATTGCTCGGCGTAATGCGGCCCGACGGGCCAGCCCATCCATTGCTCGTTCCACCAGATCTTGTCCATCCGATTGTCGTGGCAGCCGCAATCCGCCGCGGCGGCCCGGTAAAAGTCGCCGTGGGCGATCAGGGCGCGCAACGCGCTCTGTCCGCCTGCGGATCCGCCAAAGATGCCGACCCGGTCGAGATCCAGGGCCGGGTATTTGGCCGCTGCGGCCTTCAGCCAGAGAATCCGGTCCGGGAAACCCGCGTCCGCGAGGTTCCTCCAGCAGACGTCGTGGAACTGTTTCGACCGATTCGACGTGCCCATGCCGTCGATCTGGACCACCACAAACCCCCGCTCCTGCATCGCCCGATGCGGCGAGGCGGCGCTGAACGATTGCGGCACGAACGAATCTTGCGGCCCGGCATAGATCGCCTCGATCACGGGGTATTTCCTTCCCTGCTCGAGCCGGCTGGGCCAGCGGATGATCCCGTAGATGTCGGTGACGCCGTCGCGGCCCTTGGCCACGAAGCGTTCGGGAGGGCGCCATCCCGTGGCGCGCAGGGCGCTCGAATCGGCGCGCTCGAGGACGCACAGGAGCCGGCCGTCCTCCGATCGCCGGAGCTCATGGATCGGCGGCAGATCGACCCGCGAGCAGACATCGATGTAATAGCGGCGGTCGGGCGAGAACTCGATGCGATGGGTGCCGTCCCCTTCGGTCAGCAGCGTCAGGTGCCCGCCGTCGAAATCCACACGGGCGTAATGAACTTGGTAGGGGCTCTGCTCCGGATGGATCCCGCCCGCCCGGAACCAGACCTGGCGCCGGGCCCGATCCACGCGGTCGACGCCGCGCACAACCCATGGGCCGCGCGTGATCGGGTTTTTCACCCGCCCCTCACGCGCGTCATAGAGGTAGAGATGGTTCCATCCGTCGCGCTCGGACATCCAGATCAGCTCGGCGGTGTCGTCCAGATGCTCGCAGAAGAACTTGCTCGAATAGCAGATGAACGTGTCGCTGCGCTCGTCGACAATGGGGCGGGCCTCGCCGCTCCGGGCGTCGACCTCTACGACCCGGAGCACTTGGTGGCCGCGCTGGTTGAACAGGAACGTAAATCGGCTCGAGTCCGGCGCCCAGCGCACGCTGCCGATGCTCCAGGGATTTTCAAACAGCGAGTCCCGGATCTCGATCGGCCTGCCCTCGGGCACATGGAACAGCCGCGGCTTCGAGACGGGCAATCGGTCCCCGGGTTTGGGATAGTCGATCGTGTGGAGCTTGGGCTGGAGCTGGTCTTTCGGGGAGGACTCGATCAGGAGCACTTTGCGATCGTCGCCCTTGCGGGTTTGAAGGACGACCAGGCGGGTCGAGTCGGGCGACCAGTAGAGCCGGCCGCCGTATGCGTCCTCGGGCTTGCCGTCGGAGCTGAGCCGGGTTTCCTGGCCCGTGGCGGTGTTTCGGACGACGACGTTGTTGTCGCGGATCGACGCCTGCCAGCGGCCGTCGGGCGACGCGCCGCCGGTCCGACCTGGCGGTGTCCTCGAACCCCCATCGCGGCGTTGCGGAGGCGCGGTCGCTCGCCCCGTGATCTCGGCCGTGCCGGCATTTTCCTCGGCCTGGAAGACCGCCAGCGGCCGGCCCTCGCGATCCGCTGCCAGCCAGACATGCCCCGCGAACGTGTGCTGCTCCCGCTCCGCCCCGGCGGCAAGCCGGCCATAGCTCTTCCGCTGCCCTTGGGCGTCGAGCCAGAACAGCTCGACCTCGGACTCCGTCCGGTTGATAAATGTCAGGAAGATCTCTTCGCCGGTCCGGAGGCTGGCGCGAGGAGCGCCTTCGAAGGGCAGGCCCGATCGCCGTTCGCCTTGCCCGACAGCCGCGTCGCGTGTCAGGGTGTAATCCTTCAGGTCGCAACGCCATCCCTGTCCGCCGGCCCGGAACTGGACGGCGGCTTCGGCGGGCAGGAGCTCGAGGTTCTCGAGCGGGAGACGGCCGGCTCGGGCCTCTTTCACGCCGGCGCGCTGCAAGGCTCCCGCGAGGCGGTCGTGATCGAATGCCGGCTTTCGGACGCCTTGCACGGCATCGACCAGCACAAATTCGTGAGTGCCGCTGCCCGTCTGAACCTGGTACCAGAACTGGTTGTTCCCGGGCAGCCAATGCGCCTGGATCCGGTCCCGATAGACACGGCTTTCGGCGGCCGGGCCTCTCGATCGTTCCGCTGAAGGCTCGGCGCCGAAGGCGTTCTGGAGTGCAACAAGAGCCGCGATCAACCCGCATATTGGTCGGAGCATGCGCCATTCATACTCGGACGCCGCTTGCCTGTCCACCGCCGTCGGCTGACTGGCTGACGGCCACGGATTTGTGCCCGCGGAATGACGCGGAACGACGCGGAAATTCTGATGCCCTTGGCAGGGTAGGGACGCGTCGCTGACGCGTCCGCTTGCCAGCCAACATTTGCCCGCCCCTTGATGGCGTAGCCGCAGCTTTCAAGCTGCGTGATTTTTTCACCGCGAAGATCTCGAGGGACGCGAGGAAAGGCGTGCTCAGTATGGAAATCAGGAACTCAGGAAAGGCGCATGCAATTCCTGATTTCATGAGTTCTGAGGTTCAACAATTTCGAAGAGCGGATTTTTTGGCCGCAATAAACGCAAAAACACGCAAAGAGGATTTGTAGCCCCTTCCTGTCCCCCCCGCTCGTGCCTCGGGTGGCGAGGGGATCACGACGGATGCGTGCGGGAAGAAGCGCCGACATTCTTGTCGGCTTGAGAGCCCTGGTGCTTTTCACGCCGGGCTGTGAGTTGACAGCGATCGATGCAGCGCCGACCGCGTGGCCACCCTGCCCCGGGAAAAGGATGCAGCTTTCAAGCTGCGGTGTTTTCTCGCCACGAAAGGCTGGGGCATCCAACTCCACGCTGCTGCGGACGGGGATCAGCCTGCGCCGCGGCGGCTCTGGCAGGCAGGCGCCCGCGGTCCGGAAGGTTCGGAGCGCGGGCCTCCCGGCCCGCAGCGCGGTCGGCGCGGCGCCCTCGGAGCGGGCGCCCTGCCCGTTGATCTCACCATTTACCGGTCCGGACGACCTTGGGTCTCGGGATGCCATTGAGCTGCCGGATGGCGTTGCCCATCTCGCTTTCCGGGAGCGCGTAATTGGAGAGCTTGCCGCGGAAGAACGAGTCGTATCCGGACAGATCCATGAGGCCGTGGCCGGAGAAGCAGAACAGGATGACTTTCTCCTTGGCTTCCTCCTTGGCCTTGCGGGCCTCCTGGATGGCGGCAGCGATGGCGTGGCTCGTCTCGGGCGCAGGGATGATCCCCTCGGTCCGGGCGAAGAGCACGGCCGCGTCGTAGCATTCGATCTGGTCGATCGCGCGCGGGGTCACGAGCCCTTCCACGATCGCTTGGCTCACCAGCGGCGCCATGCCGTGGTAGCGCAGGCCGCCCGCATGAATCGGCGGCGGGATGAAATCGTGTCCCAGCGAATACATGGCCAGCAGCGGCGTCATCTTCGCGGTGTCGCCATGGTCATAGACGAACGGACCCTTGGTCATCGTGGGGCATGACGTTGGCTCGACCGGAATGATGTCGATCGCGGCGCCATGGATCTTGTCGTTGACATAGGGAAAGGCGATACCGGCGAAGTTGGATCCGCCCCCGGCGCATCCGATCACCGTGTCGACCTTCCGGACGCCGATCTTCTCGAACTGCTTTTTCGACTCGAGCCCGATGATGGTCTGATGCAGCATCACGTGGTTGAGGACGCTGCCGAGCGAATAGCGGGTCGATCCCGTGGGATCGGTGACGGCGGCCTCGATGGCCTCGCTGATGGCGATGCCGAGGGACCCCGGCGTGTTCGGGCTCGTCTCCAGGATGTGGCGGCCCGCTCGCGTCTCGGTCGACGGGCTTGCGATGCAGGTCGCACCCCAGGTCTCCATCATCAGCTTGCGAAACGGTTTCTGGTCAAAGCTGATCCGGACCATGAAGACCTTGCACTCGAGGCCCAGCAGCGAGCAGGCAAACGCCAGCGCGCTTCCCCACTGGCCGGCGCCCGTCTCGGTGGTGATCTTCTTGATGCCAAACTGCTTGTTGTACCACGCCTGGGCCACCGCCGTGTTCGGCTTGTGGCTCCCGGCCGGCGAAAGGCTCTCGTTCTTGTAATAGATCCTCGCAGGCGTCCCCAGCGCCTTCTCGAGCGCATGCGCCCGATGGAGCGGGCTCGGCCGCCACCGGGCCAGAATCGCGAGTATCTCCTCGGGGATGTCGATCCATCGCTGGGTGCTGACCTCCTGCTCGATGATGTTCATCGGGAAGACCGGCGCAAGCATCTCGGGCGTGATGGGCTTCCCGTCAGGCCCCAGAGGGGGCTGCATCGGGGATGGAAGATCCGCCGCGAGATTGTACCACTGCCGCGGTATTTCGTCTTCGTTGAGAACCACTTTGGTTTGCATGCGCTTTCCTTAGGATGTGTTTTGATGTGGTAAGGTGTGGGGCGAGAAAACTCGTTTCAGGGTGGATCTCCGTTTCTTCAGCTCGCGGGCGCCGCGCGTGATGTTGCACAGGCTGACCCGCAACCGGCGGGCGATCGTCCGCTGGCTCTTGCCCTCGGATAGAAACCGCACGATCTCCCATCGGCGCGAGAGCTTTTCCGCCTCGCTTTCGGTCAGCAGCTCCCGCAGGAGACGTTCCACAGTCTGCGGCCGGCGCATCTGCGCGAGCACGCGGGCAATATTGGCGATCCTGTCCACAATATTTCTGCCTATAGAAACAGCTCGCCGGGGGCCGATCAAGCAAAACTTGCGGGATTTTGGGAGCGCCGGCAGCCGCATCCTTTCCGCAAGGTTGGGACGCGTCGCTGACGCTTCCGCTTGTCGGCCAACATGTGCACGCCCCTCGATGGCGTAGCCGCAGCTTTCAAGCTGCCATTGTTTCTCACCACGAAAGGCATGGGCGTCCAGCTCGACGCTGCTGCCGACGGGGACGTCCGCGGTCCGTAAGGTTCGGAGCGCGGGCCTCCCGGCCCGCAGCGCGGTCGACTGGCTGGCTGACGGCCACCGATTTGTGCCCGCGGAATGATGCGGAACGACGCGGAAATATTGTTCCTGGCAAGGCAGGGACTGAAAATCAAGAACTCAGGAAAGGCGCATGCAATTCCTGATTTCATGAGTTCGAGATTCAATGATTTCGAAGAGCGGATTTTTTGGCCGCAATAAACGCAAAAACACGCAAAGAGAATTTGCAGCCCCCCCCTCGATCCTCGCGGGGGGGAGGGAAGCGAGAACAAGATGCCAATAGATCGATTGGTGGCCAGGGGATTAAGGGTCTGTGCAAAAATGAATTCCGATTTTGCTGGAGGGGATTGGGCGGGCTGGCAAGGCGCGACGAGCGAGCATACCCGCGCGGTCTGTGAGCGAGGAGCAACACAGCCAGCGCGCCCAAGGCCCCCAGCCCGCAGGGGCGGGGCGGCGCCGGGCCATCTGCTTCGTTGCTCGGTCGGTCGAGTATCGCAGGGGGATACACTCCCTCCCTTGCGCCTCGCATCGGGCCCGGCGGCGCTCCCGCCAAAATCGGAAGTAATTTTTGCACAGACCCTAACCGCCTGCCCACTCTATACACAACGTCATAAGTCACGCCGCGTGAGGGCACGCGGCCTACACGATCTGTAGGCCGGGTCACCTGACCCGGCGTTGTGGACTTCCGACGCTCTGCATAAACCATAGTCCATGGCATCAAGCCGACCGCCCGGCGCGCGGCGGAGCGCATGCCCTCAGATCTCCTCGCGGGCCAATGCTGCTATTGCTTCAGCCGGTAGTAGCGCGATCCGGGCTGGATCGGCAAAGTGGCCTGGTAGCCGTCCGCCGTCTCGACGATGGTTGCGCTGACCGTCTGCCAATCCGCCGGGCCGAGGCTCGCGGTGGATTGGACGGTGAACGCCGCCCCGAATTCCTTGTCCCAGGCGATGACGAGGTTGTCGCCCGAACGCGATGCGGTGAGCGTTGGCGGCTCGCTCAGAGGCGGCGGCTCGAACAGCTCGATGAAGCAGATCTTGTTGCCGGTGAATCCCGGTCCATTGGTGACCGTCAGCCGGCCGTCGCTGACCGTCACGACTCCCACGCCATCGATCCAACGGTCCGTATCGGTGGGCGTGCCGTTGACCACCGTGATCCCATCGACGTTCAAGATGAAGACGCTGTTGTAGTTGTCGTCGTCACCGCTGACGATATGGACGAGGTAGCGCCCGTTCGGGACCGCGATTTCCCAATTGTTTGCCTCGCTGGGCCGGTGCACGTGATCGAACGTGTCATACCGATCGTCCGGGGCGTAGGTGCTGTCGCGGTCGCGGGTTTCGGACGAGTTATCTTCGGCCCAGCCATACGATTGGCCATTCCCGCGGTCGGCAAAGACCAGCCCGTTGTCGCTGAGGTAGCCCGGCTGGTCCGCGGCAGCCGCCGGCTGGAAGTTCACGGCAAACAGCGCGGTCTTGAGCGGGACCGGTGTTTCCGGCAGCGGCAGTCCGACCGTGTCCGTCAGTCCTTTCATGGCGAGCGTGGCGCCGGGCGTGAGCGCGCTGACGCTGAGGACCACGGTTCGCCCCGCCTGTACGACGGTGGCTTTGTTGATCGTGCCCGAGCTGAGGGTGTAGTTGGACAGCTGGCCGGCTTTTATGCGATCCATCGGCTCGCTGAACATGATGTCGATCCCCGTGCTGCCGGCGGCGCCGCCAGCGAACACGACCGAGGGCGGCTGGTTATCGGTGGTGGTGACGAAGGCCCAGGAGCGCTCGAAGGCGTTGGCCTGGTTGTCCGAATACGTCAGCTTGACGGTATTGGCCGAGCCCAGCTCGAGCGGTTGTGGGGGCTGGTAGGTGAGCTGCCATCCGCTGCCCGTCGGGGCGAGCGTTGAGCTGGCCGTCACGTCTACGCTGTTGAACTCGAGCTTGATTGTGTTGGTGGCGACCGAGGTCTGGCGGTTGGCGATCACAGCCAGGATCGGGGCGGTGCGCAGCGCGTTCTGGTTTCCGTTGGCCGGCGAGACCGACTCGACGATCGGGCCGAGCGGAGTTGCAGCCTCGGTGGTTTGGGCCAGCATGATGTAGTTCCAGGCCGCGTTATCATTGGCATCGACTGCGGTCAGCCGCAGGGTTTGGACGCCGGCGAGGTTCAAGATAACCGGCTCGCCATCTGGATCCACGAGGTGGGCGTAGCGGTATTCCGAGCCGGCGGCCAGGGTGAAGAATCCCGCCGTGAACCTGGCCTGGTTGGGCTGCGTACGGTCGCCCGTCACGATGTCCAACCGCACCGTCTGATTCGCGGAGGCCAGGTAGCGGAGGCTGACTCGGAAATTGCCGTTGGTGAAGTTGCGGGTGTAATTGTACCAGTCGCCGGCGGTCAAACCGTTGACCTCGTAGTCGGGCGCGCCCCAGAAAACGTGCTTCGATCGCAATGCATCGGTGGATTGAGCGGTGCCGGTGCCGTCGCAGAGCCGGTAGTTATTCGCGGTGTAGCTGCCGCCGGCGGGGTTCGCGTCCTGGTAATCCGCGCCGCGCATCCCGACGCGGTCGGTATAGACCTGTTCCCACGGCACTCCGGCGGTGCCAGGCACAGGATCATCGAGATACTGCCCGCCGCTGACCGGCGCAGGTGTGATCGAGCCATCGAGGTTGCAGGCCGAGCTCGAGAAGTTGTAATCCTCGGCCTCGATGGCGCGCAGGTCGGCCTCGACGAAGGTGTCGAAGGCGAACTCGTTGGTCTCGCTGCGACCGGCCTGATCGCTGACGATGAGCAGGGCGTTATAGGGCCTGTTGGGCTCGAGGGCGCTGTAGGTCACGGTGCGGTTCTGGACATTGCCGGCGACCTGGAGCTGAGAGCTGACATCCTCGTCGTTGAGCCAGAGCTTGAATCCGCTGGCGGGGAGGCTGTTGGTGGTCATCGTGGTGGCCGTGATCGTGATACCATTGGCGGCGGGGTAAAAGGTTGCCCCGTTGGTCGGTGTGACCGCCGTGATGTCCGGCGGCAGGTTGTCGAACGCGCCGGGCGGGAAGAACTGGCCGATCTTGTACCCCAAAAAGTCGATGTCCAATGCTGCGTTCTGAGGTGTCGCCGGCATCCCGATGGCCAGGTAGTTGGTCCCCGAAAAATTGCTTTCGTCGCCCGTCCCCGAAGTGATCTTGAAGATCTTGGGCACGGACGAGCCGTCCATATAGAAATAGCCCTGGTGGGTGCCGACGTTGGCGGGATCCTTTCGGATGACGATCCAGAACTCGTGCCAGTCGGTGGGATCGAATGCGACGACATTGGTCTTGCTGCCCTGGCCGAAGTTGACATTGGCGCTGGGGGCATTGCCGGCGAACTCGTTCATGGTCAGCCCGGCAAAGCCCGCGACAGGCGTCAAGGCGCCTCCGGTGGTGTCGTTGCTGACGGTCAGCGAAAACGCAATGGCGCCGTCCAGCGATCCCGAGAAGGCATCCGCCCACTGCATGAGGGTAAAGTTCCCTTTGCCTTCGTTGCTGGTGACGTAGCCATCCCCCTCGGGCGGATAGGGTTTGACTCCCGAAGCCTGCTGTCCGTCCCGGTGCCAAGGATCCAGCGGACCGGTGGCCTTGGCCGGCGTCGGTATCCTTGCCCGGAAGGTCAGGGCAATGCCTGTGTCCAGCACGTTCGCGACTCCGCCCCTCGACGAGATGTCATGGACGAGGTAGATCTTCCGGTTGCTGCCGGGATCGCCGTAGTACGAATCGGATCCGTCGTAGTCGGAAGGATCGCCCGTGTCCTGGATCCGGATATAGCTCGTATCGCCTTCCGAGATCACCATGACCCCGCCCGGACGATTCTCGGCGCCCAAGGTCCCTCCGATGGCGGACCCATCCCACTCGCCCGACTGGGTTGCCATGACCCACTGGCCATCGAGCGAGCCCAGCACGTTGCGGCCCGCAAAAGCCGCCGCGTCGCCGTTGAACATGTAGGTCCACCCGCCTGCCGGCGGGGCAAAGGCCGGCACCGCCGAGTAAAGAGCGGAGGCTGATGCGAGTAACAAAGACAGAATCCATGCAGGATACGACACTGTTTTCATAGCGTCTGAATTGGTTGGTTTCCAGAATGCTATCCTACTGTTCTGGAAAAAAGCAAGCCCCCTTCTCGCCCCTCATTGACGATCGGGCGCGCCCATGGTTTAAATCTGCAAATGGAGTCCGTGGTGTTGCATCGGAGCAGAGGGTTTGGCCGGCTGCGGCCCGTCCAAGGGCGGGGAGCCGCCCGCCGGCCATCGGGCGGCCCGGCATTCACGCTCATCGAGCTGCTGGTCGTCATTGCGATCATCTCGATCCTGGCCAGCATGCTGCTGCCGTCCCTGAGCGTCGCCAAGGACAAGGGGCGCTCCGCGTTTTGCGCCAACAACCTCCGCCAGCTGATGCTGGCGACCGTGATGTACGACGACGACCACAAGGTGCTCCCGATCGGATGGGATCCTGCCTACTCGAGCATCTGGTACCGCACCCTGCAGCCCTACCTCGGGCGGACCACGTCCAAGCTGTCGACCAACCGCGTCTTCCTCTGCCCCTCGTCGCCTCGAGGCGGTTTCTGGGGGTTCCTGACCTACGCGCAAAACCACAGGATCAACGGGGGCACCAGCCAGCCGCTCATCGGCATGCGGCATGTCCCGCGGCCGGCCCGGACGCTCATGTTCGCGGAGACCGATGGCTGGGACGCGTGCGTGTATCCGGACACGAACGCCAATGCGAACGTCTGCTACCGCCACAGCGGCGGCAGCGAGTACAGCACGGTGTTCAACTACTACAACGTCAAAAACGCCAAGCGGGGCAAGGCCAACGCCGCCTTTCTGGACTCGCATATCGAGTCGCTCCGCAGCGCGCCCACCAACATCTTCAGCGTCACCCAATAGCCTCGGGCCTGCAGGCCGGAGCCGGATCGCCATGATCGTTCACCTCGTCCTTGGACTCTCGGCCGCCCTGGTGGCGGCCGGTTTCGCCGTCCGCCGCCGCGCCTTCATCGCCGGCCAGGGGATGATCGTGGCCGGGTGCGCCGCGTGCGCCGGATGCATGATCTGGCAGCTCCGCCAGAACGTGCTCGCGTTGCCGGCGAAGGGTCCCGACCGCAACCAGGCCCTGGTGAGCTATTTCCTGGCGGGGCAGGTCCTGCGCGAGGCGGGCGGACGGCCGGGCCCCATCGCCCTCCTTTTCCCGCCTGAAACCGTGATGGATGCCGAGACGGTGGGGACCTTCTCGGGCACCTTCAGCCGCGTGCTCCGGGGCGCCTCCGGCCTCCAAACCCGGACGATCGCTCTCGACGCTCCACCCCGCGCGGCTCGATCGGGCGATATCCCCCTCGCCGCGTTCCAGCAGGCCATCTCCAACGCGGCGCCCGCAGCCGCTTACATCTCCTTCGCCGGCGTGCCGGCGGGCATCGATTCGATCCTGGCCGCGCCGGAGCCGGGCCGTCCGAAGTGGTATGTGTTCGATCCCTGGGGGACGACCAACTGGCTGGCGGCGCTGCGGAAGGGCTCGATCCAAGCTGTCATCGTTCCCCGGCCGGGTGTGCGTCTCGAGTTGGCTCCGGAGGAATCGGGTGAGCCCCAGGAGGCATTCCGGCGGCTCTATCTCATGGCCACCCCGGCCACAGCCGACCGAATCGCCGGCGAGCTGCGCACAAAATAGCGATCCGCACGGCTGGTCCATCCGCGCCGCGGCCGCCGATCTCGGGGGTCGGACGCTGGCGACGGCCATCGATCCTCCTCGGTGCATTGGCGGATCCCTCCGGAATCCTCGCAAAGAGGGCAGGGGACAGCGCTTACGAACTCAGGAAAGGCGCATGCAATTCCTGAGTTCGAGATTCAAAAATTTCGAAGAGCGGATTTTTGGCCGCAATGAACACAAAGACACGCAAAGAGGGTTTGCAGCCCCTCCCTGTCCCTCCTCTCCACTGCCGCGGAGGGGAGGGAGAAGACAATCGGCTGCCAGGGTGCAAGTGACCCACCACGCCATCTGGAAGCGCTCGCCCAGCCCGCCGCCCCCTCGTCTCTGGCAAGCCTTCCCTGGTTTCCCTCCCCCCGCGAGGGACGAGCGGGGGGAGGGCGGAGGGAGAGGGGATTGTTCCAACGCCCGCCTCTCCCCGACCCTGCTCGTGGCTCGCGGGGCGAGGGGAACCGGTGCAACAGGCCGGAAGGTAGGGACGCGTCGCTGACGTGTCCGTTTATCGGCCGACATTTGCGCACCCCTCGATGCGTAGCCGCAGGATTCATCCTGCGCATTCGGTTTACCACTGAGGAGGGCCCGGATTGTGTCACCAACCCTCTGCCCCTCCCCATGAACCTCCCAACGCCTAGACTGAATATCAACGACTTGCACAAGACGCGGTTCAGGGGTTCAAAGCGCGATTTGGATCGGGGAATTCTCTCCCCGCTGGCGCGGGGCGAGGGGATTACGGCGGAAGCGCACGGGAAGGAGCGCCGACTTTGTGACTAGGGCATACGTGGGGCGATAGGCGGTTTGCTAATGCAGCGTCACCATTGCCTTTCGGCATTCAGCTCTTCACTGACCGGGCGGTTTCGGCGATCAACACATATACTGACCAGTAAATAGCATTTGACACATTATGTGAGATTCGGTAGAGTTGCCCAAGCATGGCAACATTCGACAACCGGTCTCTGGATCACAAGACGTTGGAACATATGAGGATACTCGCCGTCGGCCGGGTAAAGGCGGGCGAGAAACCCAGTGCGGTTGCCAAGTCGCTCGGGATTTATCGCACTTCAATCTACAAGTGGTTGCGGGTGGAAAAGAAGCAGGGACTCCAAGGGCTGAAGAGCACGACCGCCCGCGGGCCGACACCGAAGCTGACTCCAGCGCAAAAGAACCGGGTCCGGCGCTGGATTGTCGGCAAGGATCCCCGGCAGTATGGCTTTGATTTTGGGCTGTGGACCCGCCACATCGTTGCCCAGATGATCCAGGATCGATTTGCCGTGACTCTGACGTTGCCCTCGATCGGACACTTGCTCACCTCCTTGGACATCACGCCGCAGAAACCGCTGCGTCGCGCTTATGAGCGCGATGAAAAAGAGATCGCCCACTGGAAAGAGACGCGGTATCCGGCTTTGAGGAAACGGGCTCAGCGGCGGGGTGCGGCCATCTTTTTCCTCGATGAAGTCGGCGTGCGTTCGGACTCCCCGCTCGGACGCAGCTATGGGCTGAGGGGCAAAACACCCGCGGTGAAAACCTCGGCGCAACGCCAACAGATTAATGCCATCAGCGCCGTCAACGCCCGAGGCGCCTTCTGGTTCAAGGTTTATGCCGGCATGCTCAACGCCGCGCTCTTTATCCTCTTTCTCGAAGATCTTCTGAAGGGCCGAAGCCAGCCCATCTTCCTAGTGGTGGATGGATTGCCCGCTCACAAAGCCAAGAGCGTCGCGAAGTATGTGCAATCGACAAAGGGCCGGCTCGAACTGCACTTCCTGCCGCCGTACGCTCCGGATTTAAATCCGGATGAATTTGTGTGGGGGCATTTAAAGACGGATGGAACATCGAAGAAACCACTGCGCAAGAATGAGTCGATCAAGCAGCGAGTCAATGACGACCTGGCGAACATTAAGAACGACCAAAAGTTAGTCCGTTCGTTTTTTCGGGCCGAAATTGTGTCCTATACCATTTACTAAGCAGTAAATGGAACAGACTGTGCATTGTGATCCGCCGTCAAATCGCCGCTGACGAGGAATCCCGGTGCGGGACACTTGAAAAGGAATCCGTTCCGGGCCAGTTGGTGGAAGTATTGCCGGCGGCTAACCGGCAATCGGCTGGCCAGATCACGGAGGCGCGATTCCAAGCTCGGATCCCCCTGGAAGGCGGCCCGCAAGGCCCGGGCGCACGCCAGCGCCGTATCGGCTGGCAAGAGGGCCACAACATCGTCGCCTCCGGCGTAGATGAGCCGGCCATCGAAAACCTCGACAATGGGCCGGGCGCAGAAGTGCGCAAAGTTGCCGAGCGCCTCGCTGAACTGGATATGGTAGCTGGGCGATAGCGGGCGCTGGGCTTCGAGGAGATCCCGCTGCTTGTTCTCCGGATTGGCATAATAGGCCTTCGAGCCCTGGCGCTGCGCCCCGCCGGCATCCGTGTAGTCAGCCAGTTAGGTAGCGAATCTCGGCGTCTTCTCCCCGCTGATCCATTTGCCGATCTCGTCGCCGTCGAAGGCCAGCACAGCGAGATACTTTTCCGACGGAAGAGATTCTTCGCATTTCGGCGGCACAATAGCTTCCTCGTAGTTTCCCGACCGAAGAGCTTCCTCGCCAATTTCGTCACCATTGCAGTCAGTCTCCGGCTCGTGGCTGGCGATTCCTCGCGTGTTCGGCATGGGGAAGGAGCGGCGGTCGGTCGGGAGATTCCATGGATCCCGATTCAGGTAAGCGATGTGCCAAAGCCGCTTCATGAGCGTGCTCGCCCCGAGCCAATCGTCTTTCTTGAACAGAGCGGCCATGGCTGGCCCAGTTTGCTGCAGCGCTCCTGCCACACGCGGCCGCCGGCAACCGCCTCCTCGCGGCCGGTCAGACTGTCTTTGTTGTTGAACGATCCGGTCTGCCATCCGCCCGCGCTCCAGGCGTCAAACGTTCGGGTCTGCCGGACCGAATCCAGCTGCCACGCGTTCATCGCCAGGATCACCGACCATCCCAGCCCGATGTTGTTCAGCCGGCTCTTCGAGTCATCCGTGTAATAACGAAGGTCCCGGTGCTCGACAGGCATGGCCTCTTGCGCCAATCGAATGATTTTGCGGGCTCGCTCGGCAGCCTGGACAACGGGCATGGACTTGTCGAAGCCCTTCGCCAATTCAAGGGCTTGTTCCAGGGTCTCGGGCCAAGGCGTCACTTGCCACGACACGGCAAGAAACTTGGCTGCCTGAGTCCTGAACCGCTGCTTGCGCATCGCTCGAGTGAAATGGGCGCCTTCGTCGGCCACAAGGGTTTCGTTCTCCGAAACGACCGCGCTGTCGCACTCGTTCCAGACAGCGTCGGCGATTCGGTTCCATTCGTCCTGGATAGCCTTCTCGACCAGCTTGCCCAGGCCGCCTGCGCGCTCGGCTGGCACAACCGCGAGAAAAACATTGGGCAGATTAGGCGCAATGCCGTTTAGGAATTGCCTCAAGATGTTGAGGGCATGCCAAAATGGAGCCACAACATAATGTGTTCATATTCAGCATTTTGTACTTGTACCTTTGCGAGTAGTACCCCATTAAGCTGGGGAT
>JAKLFB010000049.1 GCA_022711435.1 Verrucomicrobiota bacterium | reverse complement strand
GCGGCATCCGTTGGCGGAGGTCGTGCGCGCGGTTGGGGGGTTGACGTATGGGGCGGCGGCGCAGGCGGTGCGGCGCTTTGCGGCGGGCTTGGCCGACGACGGGGCGAAGCGGCGGTTTGTGGAAGAGATGCGGCGGAGGCTGGGGGAGCGGAGGCCGCAGAAGCGGCGGCAAGGGGTGATCCTCAAGGCGCTCCATTAGTAATATGTATGGATCTGACCCCATTGCGCTCTCTTTCTCACTTTCATACTGGCTGCCGTTGGAGATCAGGAAAACAATCCAACGGTGGAAGCTAAGCTCCTCGATCTTAGCGTCCCGGAATCACCGATTACTGTTGGCGATTTGACGCTGATGGGAAATCTTAGTGACACCAGTATTGGTCTTTTCCAGTTCCTTCCTGATGCTCCCATCACGTTGAAGCCCGACAAAACCTATTACTTCGCGCTGGGTGTGAGTTCCGGCGACGGCATGTATTATTGGCAGATTGAGGAGGAGATTGGCTATTCGGAGGGGCCTGGGACGATCCCGGACCAATACGCCATCAACCAGCAGGGCAGTGGATGGAACATTTATGCCGGTTCGCCACAGCTCATCGCCGTGGACGGCAAACCTTATGCCGTGCCGGAGCCGGCGGCGATCCTTTCCGCCAGCCTTATGGCGATAGCCGGCTTGGTTGCGGCCCGGCGGTTCCGCCGGCGATCCTGATCCGGCAATGCCGGAGGACAGTGCGCGGCCCTGATCCCTGCGCTGCATCGCAAGGGCGATTGCGATGCTGCAGGCCATTTTCCGGATTCTTCTGGGCGATTCCTGTCTGCCTGTGTATCAGCTTTGCTGATGAATACCGGGTCCAGGAATCTCCATCGAATTCTTCCAATCAGTGCGGCGCAAACCGGATGAAAATTCTGTCGACGGACAGTTGCCGCTCGATAAGACATTGATACACAGCATGTAAATCTATCAGACAGCAGATTCTATCGATTTGACAGATCATGGGCGTTAATTCTTGATATCAATGGCATAGGCATGAATCCGTCCAAAGGCCATGTCTTATACTTGGTCGGCAATGAGAACGCAAAAATAGAATGGCAAGATCGAATGTCCGTCTCGGAACGTCTTCGCCGTTGACACTGAATTCCTCGATCCAAATTGCCAGTTATTCGGTCATTGATTATCATCGGAGGTTATACTTTACACGCGGATGTTCATTTTTGTTGACTCATTAGCAGAGGTAATTTAACTTGCCTCAATCTGGCAGTAATTTGCATGTTTATCAGATCATGAAGTATCGTCGTATGTTGGATTGTCGGGCGATTCGAGGGGGCATTGGGATCATTCTTTGGCTGACGTTGGCGGTTGGCGGATTCGGCGCCTTGGGAGGCAGGATGCCAAAAGGCGGCGAGGGGGTTCTGGTGAAGTTTCGGCCAGGCGCATCCGCGCTCGATGTGCAGCTCACAGCGCTCGAACAGGATGCGCGTCGGACGCGCATTTACAGCCTGGTTGCCGGCCTCGAGCGTTGGGAGGTGGGTCGCGGCCGGTCGGCAGCGGTGGCGCGCCAACTGCAGGAGCGCGGGGATGTCGAATACGCCGAACCGGATCTGCGCGTGCAATCGACAGCGTTCATTCCGAACGATCCCATGTTTGGCGAGCAGTGGGGATTGCACAGCATCTCGGATGTGGACGTGAACGGGCCGGAGGCATGGGACATTGCCACAGGCGATCCGTCCGTTGTGGTTGCGGTGATCGACACTGGTGTGGAATGGAATCATCCCGACCTCGCTGCGAACATCTATCTCAACGAAAAGGAGTTCGAGGGCATACCGGGGGTGGACGACGACGGGAACGGGTATGTGGATGACATTCGCGGATGGGATTTTGTGGCGAGCGACAACGATCCCATGGACGAGAGCGGCCACGGGACCCACGTGGCTGGGGTGGTGGGGGCGGTGGGAAACAACGGGATCGGAGTGGCGGGGATCCAATGGCAGGGGCGGATCCTGCCGTTGCGGTTTATCGGCGCCAGCGGAGGGTATGTTTCGGATGCCATTGCCGCCATTGAGTATGCGGTGGCGATGGGGGCGCGGATCTCGAACAACAGCTGGGGGGGCACGACCTATTCGAGCGCGCTGTACGATGCCATTCGCAACGCCGGCGCCGCGGGCCATCTGTTCGTCGCCGCGGCGGGCAATAACGGTCAGAACTCCGATGACGCGCCTTTTTATCCGGCGGCTTACGATCTGGACTGCATCGCGAGCGTGGCGGCGGTGGACAGCGCGCTCAACCGGGCGGGCTTTTCGAATTACGGTGCGGAATCGGTGGACCTGGGCGCGCCCGGGGTGGGCATTTGCAGTTTGGCTGCCGGCGGCACCTACGGCTACATGTCGGGCACAACGGTGGCTGCGCCTTACGCAGCCGGCGTGGCGGCTCTGGTCGTCTCGGTGATGCCGGAAGCGGACGCCGCGGCCGTCAGGGATCGTCTCTTTTCCACCGTGCGGCCGCTTCCGTCGCTCCAGGGGATCACGACCACGGGCGGTATGGTGGATGCGGCGGCGGCGGTTGCCAGCCAGGAAGATGCCGCCTCCGGGCTGGAAACGGGCGTGGAATACTCGTTGAACGCCGCCGCAGCGAAGCCGAACGATCCAGCCGAGGAAGCGATCCAGGACGCCGCCGTCTACGAGGCATCTGCGCCTTCCGTCAGCCTGATGTGGGATGACAATTCCGATAACGAAGACGGGTTCATCCTTGAGCGATCGGAAGGCGGCACAGAGTTCTCGGCTGTTGCGGATCTGTCGGCGGATACTGTCAGCCATACCGATACCGGCGTGAGTCCGGGGTGCACCTACACCTATCGCGTCTGCGCCTACAACGGTTACGGGAAATCCGACTACTCGAACCTGGTGACGACCACCATACCGCAGGTGGAGACCGTGCCTCTGGCGCCCAGCGATCTGGCAGCGGTCGCTCAAACAGGGTATCAGATCATACTGACTTGGGCGCTCCATTCGGACAATGCGGACTATCTGGTTCTGGAACGATCGACGCGGAGCAGCTTCGAGCGTGCAGTAACGATCAGGATACCATCGGGATCGGCAACAAGCTATATCGATGCTGGCCTGGTCCCGCGAGTGGTCTATTACTATCGTTTGGCCGCCTGCAACGAGTTGGGCGTCAGCTCCTACTCCAACACTGCCTCCGTCCGGGCCATTCGATAATCTGCTGAGGTTTTGCCCTTGAAGCGCCCCCATGGTTGGGGCATGCTTTTGCGCAACAACCCCATGGATATGCCCACCCGGAAGACTATCTCACGCAGAGCCGCGCTCCGAAGCCTTGGAACGACTGGCGCGGCAATTGCCGTCTTGGGGAACCGTTCCGGAGCGGCGGCCGAGGCGGCGCCATCGAGGGGGCGCCAGACGGCGCCGTCCGGCGCCGACGCCCGGGAGCTTCTCGAGGAGCGCGTTCGGCAAGCGCCGCTGATCGACACTCACGAGCATCTGTTCGAGGAGAAGGAGCGCCTGGATGGCAGCGTGAACCAGCGCATTCCCTGCGACGATTGGTCGCTGCTGTTCAACCATTATCTGAACTCGGACCTGGTGACCTGCGGGATGCCGAAGACCGATATCGATCGGTTCTTCTCGCCCGGGGTGGATCCGGCCGGCAAGTGGCGGCTGCTGGCGCCGCACTGGCCCGCAGTCAAGAACACCGGCTATGCCCAGGCGGTGCGGATCTCGATTCGCGAGCTGTATGGAGTGGATGAGCTCTCCGAGACCAGCGTCGGCAGGGTCCAGTCCGGATACGAGCGGATGCGCCGGCCCGGATTCTACAGGCGCATCCTGCAGGAGCGCGCCGGGATCGAGTCGTGCCAGGTCAACAGCCTGACGGGCGAGCCCTTCAAGAAATCGGACATGCCGGCCTTTCTGATGCAGGACCTGAGCATCGTGGGGATGTTCTCGGGTCCACAGATCCAGAAATACGCCGCCGGCACGGGGATCGAGGTCAGGTCCCTGGGGGATTGGCATCGTGTGATCGAGTGGTGGTTCGAGCAGTACGGCCGCTATGCGGTCGCCGTGAAGTCGCAGCATGCCTACAGCCGGGACATCGATTACGCCCGCGTGCCTGCGGAGGAGGCGGAGCCGGTTTTTCAGAAAGTGCTGCGGAAGGACCGGGTTTCGCGCGAGGAGCGGAAGCTGCTCGAAGACCATTTGTTCTGGTACTCGGTGGACCAGGCGACGGCCCATGGCCTCCCTGTCAAGCTGCATACCGGCTACTACGCGGGCCAGGACGGGATGCCCTTGTCCAGGCTCCGGTTCAACGCGGGGTCGGCTGCTGAGCTGTGCCGGCTGTCGCCGGGCACGAAATTCGTCTTCATGCACATCTGCTATCCCTACTACGAGGAGCTGCTGGCCGTGGCCAAGCACTGGACCAACGCGCACGTGGACATGTGCTGGTCGTGGATCATCAATCCCGTTGCCGCCAAGGAGTACCTGAAAAAGCACATCGTGACGGCGCCGATCAACAAGCTGCTGCCCTTCGGGGCGGACTACATGTTTGTGGAGCCGGTCCTGGGGCACGCGATCATGGCGCGCCGGGGCGTGGCGCAGGCCCTGGCGGAGCTGGTCGAGGAGCGATGGCTCCAGCTGGATGACGCCCTCGATCTGGTCGACAGAATGCTTCACGGCAACGCCCGCGCGATCTTCCAGCTCGACCGGAAGACCGAGGCGCTGCGGCGCGCCAGCTGGGCCCGCGGGTTGCCCGGCGATCGCGGATCCGGCCCCGGGTGACATCCGGGTCCGATGATGGTAGGATGTTCTCCGATGACTGAACGCACCGCCAAGCTGCGCCGGCTGAGCCTCGACACGGCGCCGTCCCTGACCGCCGAGCGCGCGCGATTGCTCACCGAGTTTTACCGGGCCAGCGAGGGCAGGCACTCCGTGCCGGTCTTGCGGGCCCGAGCCTTCCTTCACCTCTGCGAGCACAAGGCCATCTGGATTGGCGAAGACGAGCTGATCGTGGGCGAGCGGGGCCCGGCCCCGAAGGTCGTGCCCACGTTTCCGGAGCTCACCTGCCACAGCCTCGACGACCTCCGGATCCTCGATTCCCGCCCGAAGACCTGGTATCGCGTGGACGACGAATGCCTCCGGGCGTACGAGCAGACGGTGATCCCGTACTGGCGCGGCCGCTCGATGCGGGACCGGATGTTCAACGAGCTGCCGCCGGAATGGCGGGACGCCTATGACGCCGGCGTCTTCACGGAGTTCATGGAGCAGCGCGCGCCCGGGCACACCGTTCTCGACGACAAGATCTACGCCAAAGGGATGCTCGATTTCAAAAAGGACATCGCGGATGCCCGGTCACGGCTGGACTTCCTGCAGGACCCGCATGCGTACGAGAAGGGCCAGGCGCTCGAGTCGTTCGACATCTCGTGCGACGCGCTGATGGTGTTGGCCGAGCGCCATGCGGCGCTGGCGCGCGACCTCGCGGCGCGCCAGCCCGATCCGCGCCGCCAGGCCGAGCTGCGGAAGATCGCCGATGCGTGCTCGCGGGTTCCCGCCCACGCCCCCCGCGATTTCCATGAGGCGCTCCAGTATTACTGGTTCTGCCATCTGGGCGTGATCACCGAGCTGAACGGATGGGATTCGTTCAATCCGGGTCATCTGGATCAGCATCTTCTGCCGTTCTACGAGCGCGGGCTGGCGGACGGGTCGCTGACGCGCGAATCGGCGCGCGAGCTGCTCGAGTGCTTCTTCATCAAGTTCAACAACCATCCGGCGCCGCCCAAGGTCGGCGTGACGGCGGCCGAGAGCGGCACCTACACCGACTTCGCGAACATCAACATCGGCGGCCTCCTGCGGAGCGGTTCGGACGCCTCCAACGAGATCTCGCACATGCTGCTGGACATCGTTGCCGAGATGCACCTGCTCCAGCCCAGCACGAACATCCAGCTCTCGCGCAAGAGCCCCGACGCGCTCCTCGAGCATGCCTTGCGGGTCCTCGCCAAAGGGTATGGATTCCCGTCGATCTTCAACGCCGACTCGGTGGTCGAGGAGCAGGTTCGCCAGGGCAAAACCCTCGAGGACGCGCGGGCGGGCGGGTGCAGCGGCTGCGTCGAGGTGGGCGCGTTCGGCAAGGAGGCCTACATCCTGACCGGCTATTTCAATCTGGTGAAGGTGCTCGAGATCGCGCTCCACGACGGCCGCGATCCGCGCACGGGCAGGCAGCTGGGCCCGCGGACAGGCGCCCCGGACAGCTTCTCGACCTTCGAGGACCTGCTCCGCGCGTTCCGCAGCCAGCTCCGGCACTTCCTCGAGATCAAGATCCGCGGCAGCCGGCTGATCGAGCGGATGTATGCCGATCACATGCCGGCGCCGTTCCTGAGCGTGCTGATCGACGATTGCATCGCGAACGGGCGCGACTACAACGCGGGCGGGGCGCGCTACAACAACACGTTCATCCAGATGGTGGGCCTGGGGAGCATCGCCGACTGCCTGAGCGGGATCCGGCAGCTCTGCTACAAGGACGGCGCCCGCCGCGCGCGGCCGCGGGCCTCGTCGCGCCCCACGGCGGAGGAGCTGGACCGGATCACCGCCGATTACGTGGATGAGCTCCTGGCGCCGCAGGCCTCTCCGGCTTCGCTGCCGCTGTCGCGGCTGGTGGACATCCTCGATGCCAACTTCGAAGGGCAGGAGCCTCTGCGCCAGCGCCTCGTCCACCGCGTCCCCAAATACGGCAATGACGACGACGACGCCGACGCCCTCATGATCGAGGTCTTCAACGCGTGCTTCGAGGAGGTCGATGGACGGCCCGACGCGCGCGGCGGCGCTTACCGGGTCGAGATGCTGCCGACCACGTGCCACGTCTATTTCGGCAGCGTGACCGGCGCGATGCCCGACGGGCGAAAGGCGGGGCTGCCGCTGTCCGAGGGGATCAGCCCCGTGCAAGGCGCCGATCGGCGCGGCCCCACCGCCGTGTTCAAGAGCGCCGCCAAAATGGACCATGTCAAGACCGGCGGCACGCTCCTCAACATGAAATTCACCCCCGCGCTCGTCGCCGGCGACGAGGGGCTCGACAGCTGGGCGCACCTGGTTCGAGGCTATTTCAAGATGGGCGGCCACCACGTGCAATTCAACGTCACCACGGCCGAGACCTTGCGGAAAGCCCAGGCTCATCCCGACGAGCACCGCGATCTCATCGTCCGGGTGGCAGGCTACAGCGACTATTTCTGCGACCTCTCGAGGGAGCTCCAGGAGGAGATCATCGCCCGCACCGAGCATGATGGCTTTGGCGCGCCGGATTGAGCCGAGCGACGCCGGAGGCCTGCTCTGGCGCCGGGCCGCGGGCACGGGATCGGCTTGCGGCGCGCATTGAATTCCGCAAAGGAGTGAGGTATGGATTTTCGCATGAACACCATGTCGAGCACTCGGGCCGGGCGGTCGCGCCATTTCATTTCGAGCGTGGTTTGGGCAGGATCACTCCTCGGAGCGGGGGTCGCATGCATGGCGGCGGCGGGATCGGCCCCGGCGCAGCCAGCCGCCGGCCAATCGCCGGGAGGGCTGCGAGCCGGATTTGCCCGGGCGGACATCACGCCGGGCCAGCCGGTGCTTCTGGCCGGATACGCGAGCCGGAAGGAACTCTCTCAAGGGGTGCACGATCCGCTGTCGGCTCGCGTCGCGGTGTTCGCGGAGGGCGGGCGGAGCGTGGTGCTGGTGTCCACCGATCTGATTGGCTATTATGGGGAGACGAGCGGCTCGATGCGCCAGGCGATACTCGAGGCGTGCGGGCTCGAGCCGGAAGAGCTGTTTCTGACTGCCATTCACACCCACGGCGGACCGCAGCTGGGCCATGACCCATCCCGGCTGCCGCCGAGCAATGTCGAATACACCCGCTGGCTCGAGGGGCGTCTGATCGAGACGGTTGGCGCCGCCCGGAGCCGCCTGGCCCCAGCCCAAGTGGCCTCGGGTTCAGGGGCATGCCCCGTCGGCGTCAACCGCCGGGAACCGGTCCGAGACAAGGATGGCAAACCGAGCATCGTGCTGGGACGAAACCCGCTCGAGCCGGTCGATCGCGAGGTGCAGGTCCTCCGGATCGCGGGCGCGGATGGGAGCGCTCGGGCGGTCCTTTTTGCCTACCCGACCCACAGCACCGCGATGGGCCCGCGGAACCTCCGGATTACCGGGGATGTCCACGGCATCGCCGAGCAGTTTCTGGAAACGTATCTGGGCAATGGGCTGATCGCGGCCGCCTTTGCGGGCGCGTCGGGCAACATCGATCCTTGGTTCCGCGTCCTGCCCGAGTTCCGCGCCGAGCGGGGCTGGGTCCCGGAGGCGGTGCTGCTGGGGACGTTCCTCGGCGAAGAGGCCGCTCGCGTGATCGAGCGGGTGCCGGCCGGCTCCGCGGATGGGCCGGTCCGATCCGTGTTCCGCACCCTCCGGCTGCCGGGCAAGCCCCGAAACGAGGAGGCCGCTCCGGCAGACCATCCGCCGACCGAGCTCAATGTGACCGTGGGGCGGGTGGGCGAGGTTGCCTGGGTGGGCTTGGGCGGCGAGATTTTCAACGAGATCGGTTCGGCGATCAAGGCGGCGTCGCCATTCCGGATGACGGTGGTGGTCACGCATTGCAACGGGGCAGCGGGCTACCTGCCAATCGCGGCTGCGTATCCGCAGGGCGGCTATGAGGTCCGATCGAGCCCGTTTGCGCCGGGCGCGGCCGAGCAGCTGGTGAGCGAGGTGGCGCGGATGCTAAACGAGATCCGCGATGGCCGGTAGGGCAGGGGAGCGCCGGCGGCCTCCGGGGATCCATCGAGCGGGCTTGCCGGCCGGGAGAAAGGCCGCCGATTCCGTCCCGAATCCCGCGCCCGACGACGCAATTCGGAGCGATCGCCTTTCTCGGCGAACCGTTTTGCCCCGAGAACGGTCCGTTGTGTATAGTGGCAGCATGTTTCGACCGTGCATCGATCTTCATGAAGGCCGGGTCAAGCAGATCGTCGGCGGCTCGCTGCGGGACGATGGCGTCGGGCTCCGCACCCATTTCGTGGCGGATCGGCCCGCCTCCTGGTATGCGGAGCGCTATCGCCAGGACGGTCTGGCCGGCGGCCACGTCATCATGCTCGGCCCCGGCAACGAGGTCGCGGCGCGATCGGCCCTGGCGGCCTACCCGGGCGGGCTGCAGGTCGGCGGCGGGATCCGGCCCGACAATGCCGCCGCATGGCTCGATGCCGGGGCCAGCCACGTCATTGTCACCTCGTGGGTGTTCCACGCCGGGCGGATCGATTGGGGCCGGCTCGATGAGCTGGTGCGCGCGGTCGGCAGCCGCCGCTTGGTTCTCGACCTGAGCTGCCGCCGGCGCGAGGATCAGTACCTTGTGGTCACGGACCGATATCAGACACTGACCAACGAGCCGTTGCGGCGCGACCTGTTCGGGCAGCTGGGCTCTTGCTGCGCGGAGTTCCTCGTCCATGCAGTCGACCACGAAGGATTGTGCCAGGGGATCGATGATCGGCTGGTCCGATGGCTGGCGGAATGGTCGCCGCGCCCCGCGACCTATGCCGGCGGGGCCCGGTCCATCGCCGACCTCGACCGGGTCCACCAGATCGGCATGGGTCGGATCGACCTGACGATCGGATCGGCCCTGGACCTGTTCGGGGGGGCCGGCGTCCGCTATGCGGATGCGGTTGCGTGGAACCGGCAGCACGCTCCGGGGTTGTGATGCTGCGGGGGGGGCCGCAGGCGGAGCCTGTGAAGGGATGGCCGGGGCAGGATGGTGCGCGCATGGATGGTGAAGCTCCTCGGGCGCCCGCCCGGCCCAGGGACTATTTCAGCGGCAGGACCATCGAGGCCGCCCACGTCACGAGCATTCCGAGGAAGGAGTTGACTGTCACCACCACCGTCCAGCTCCGGAGCGTCTCTTTCTCCGTGAACCCGCTCAGCCTGCTCACGACCCAGAACCCGCTGTCGTTCATCCAGGACATGATCATCGCGCCGAATCCGATCGCCAGGAAGAGGTAGACCGGGTGATAGGGCAGGCCGGCGCCGCTCTCGACGATGGGCAGCATCATGGCTGCGGTTGTCAGCATCGCCACGGTGGCGGAGCCCTGAGCGATTCGGATCACACAGGCCACAGCATAGGCCAGCCACAGGTAATTGACCTCGCGCCCCTCGGCGATGGTCCGGATCGCGTCTCCCACGCCTGCGTTCTTCAGCATCAGCCCGAAGGCGCCGCCTGCGGCGGTGATCAGGATGATGGTTCCGGCGGTCTCGAAGGAGGGGCCGATGCGCTCGCAGATCCGCGCTACAGAATACCCCCGCTGGCGCGCCAGCAACACCATGGCCAGGGCCGCCCCGACGCACAGCGCCACGTTGCGGTTGCCGGCGAACTCGATCCAGGGGAACAGGCGCGGGTACTGAACCGCCCCGCCCAAGGCCGCCAGGATGGACGCCCCGCCGATCAAGACCACCGGGACGATGATCGGCAGGATGGAAGCGACGAAGGAGGGGAGCATGTCCTCGCGCAGCTCGGCGATCTGGCGGAGCTCATCGAGCGTGCTGCCCGGGACGTCGCGCAGCGGCACCTCGAACCGGCGGTTCAGCCAATGGGCCACCAGCCATGCGCCGCCTACGGGGAGGATCCCCGCAAGGAGGCCGGCCACCAGCGTCAGGCCGAGGTCGAGCTTGAGCGTCTCGGCCATGGCCAGCGGGCCGGGATGCGGCGCGATCATCGAGTGCGTGACCGAGCCCGCGCAGCAGATCGCCATCACATAGAGCAGGTAATCCCGCCCGAGCCGGAGCCGAAGCGCCTTGGCCAGCGGGACGACCAGCATGAAGAACGTGTCGAAGAAGATGGGGATGGAGATGATATAGCTGCTGGCCAGCAGCGCCAGCCCTGCCCGCCTCTGCCCGAAAACCGCCAGAAACCGGCGCACGACCTTGTCGGCCCCGCCGCTCTCCAGCAGGCAGAAGCCGATCACGGAGGCCAGGGCGATCACCACTCCAATCTTGCCGGCCGTGGTGCCGAACTCGGCGGTTGTCAGCTCGATCGCCCGGACCCAGTGGCTTGCAGATCCGCCGGCGGCAGGCGGCAGCGTGCCCGGCCAGGCCAGCAATCCCGCCGTGAATGCGGCCAGGATCAGCGCCAGAAACGCATGCATCCGCAAGACCGTGATCAGGAACACGATCAGCCCCACGCTGATCCCAAGCACCGCCAGCGGCCACCACAGGGGGCCGATGGGCGCGGCTGCCAAAAGGACGTTCATCATCAGACCGCTCCGCTTTCGGAGAGAGATTGCTGCCAGTGCTACCGGCATCCTGCTGAACGGTCAAGCCCGCACTGGCCGGATCGCCGGGATCATGGCGGAGGCGTCCGCCGGTCCGGATCCATCTTCCAGGAAGGAGAAGCGCGGGTTGACATTGATGGGCGAACCCATTAAACGAATCGAGTCCGGCCCGCGCAGCCCCTTGTTCGGCAGGGGGAGCGGCTGGCAGTTGGTCCGGCAGCCGAACTGAACCATTGGCGCACGAAAGTCATTTATGGCCACGGAAACTTTTCGCATCTTTCCGATCGATATCGTCATTTTCCTGGCGTTTGTAGTCAGCGTCGTCACGGTCGGCCTGGTCAAGAGCCGGCAGAAGGCCAGCAGCGAGGATTATTTCCTGGCGGGGCGCGGCCTGAGCTGGTGGCTGATTGGCTTCTCGCTGATTGCCGCCAACATCTCGACCGAGCAATTCGTGGGGATGAGCGGCAACGCGGCCAGCCACGTGGGGCTGGCGATCGCCAGCTACGAGTGGATGGCGGCCATCACGCTGGTTGTGGTGGCCTTCGGATTCCTGCCTTACTTCCTGCGCGCCGGCATCTTCACCATGCCGGAGTTCCTGGAATACCGCTACAACGGCGCGGCGCGCACCATCATGGCGGTCGCGACGATTCTGATCTATTTGCTGCTGCTGGGGTCGGTGACCTACTCGGGGGCGCTGACGATCGGCTCGCTGGCGAGCCAGGCCGGCGTGCCCATGACGTTGTTTACCGGATCGCTGCTGATCGGCGTAATCGCCATGCTCTACGTGACAGCCGGCGGCCTGAAGGCCTGCGCCTGGGCCGACCTGATCCAGGGGAGCGCCCTGGTCCTGGGCGGCGCGGTGATCATGTTCTTCGCCTTTCAGAAGCTGGGGACGGCCACCGAGGCGGCCAGCGTGGTCAGCGCCCAGACAGGCGCCGTCGCCATCCAGACCCTCGATCCGGGCACGGGCGCGCTCGAGCGATTCTGGGCGCTGAACCGCTCGCGGATGAACATGTTCCTCCCCGCCACGGACAGCGTGCTGCCGTGGACCGCGCTGCTGCTGGGCTTGTGGATCCCGAATTTTTACTACTGGGGATTGAACCAGTACATCACCCAGCGGACGCTCGGCTCGGCCTCGCTGGCTCAGGGCCAGAAAGGGATCGTCTTCGCCGCCTTCATGAAGCTGCTCATCCCGTTCGTGATTGTCATCCCGGGCATCATCGCCTTCAACCTCTACTCGAACTCGATGCGGCTGGAGGCGTCCGCAGACACCGCCCGCAGCCTGGCGCGCTACCTCAAGGCCAATCCCGCCACTGAGCATGTCGCGGCGGCTCCGGCGCCTGGGCCGGAGCAGATTGCGCAGTGGCCGTCCGGCAAGTACCTGCTGGCGATCTATCCTGACGAGGAAGCGCTCCGGGCCGTGAAGACGCGCCATCCGTTTGTCCTGCCCATCACCCGGCAGCGGATGGACAGCCCCGAGCTCGCCACCCAGCCGCACACGATCTTCCTTTCGGAGGATCACGCCTGGAGGCACGTGAACCCCGCGCTGGCGGGGGAGATCGAGGCCTTTAACGCGCGGACCCGCCAGGCTGCCGAAGCCGCGGGCCAGGCGCCGGCCGTCGAGAAGCTCATCGCCTACAAATACGACACCGCCCTGGCGCAGCTTCTGGGGAACATTCTTCCCCAGGGCGTCGGGATTGTGGGGTTCGTGCTGGCGGCGCTTCTGGGCGCGGTGGTCAGCTCGCTGGCGGCGATGCTGAATGCGGCCTCGACGATCTTCGCGGTCGATATTTTCAAGAAGCACATCGCTCCCCAGGCAGCCCAGCGAACGATCGTCCTGCTGGGCCGGCTCTCGGTGGTGGTTTTCACGGCGATCGCCGTGCTGCTGGCGCCGCAGCTGGGCAACCCCAAGATCAGCAACAGCATCTTCACCATCATCCAGGAAGGGCAGGGGTTCATCTCCCCCGGCATCCTGGCCGCATTCGTGTTCGGCCTGATCGTGCGCCGCGGGCCGCCGCTCTGCGGCGTCGTGGCGCTTCTGACCAACATGGTTGCCTACGGGGTTTTGAAGGTGGCGGTTCCCAACCTGCAGTTCCTCAACCGGATGGCCGTCTGTTTCGCGCTCTGTCTGGCGATCATGGCCTTGATCACGATGGTGCGGCCCTTGCCTCAGCCGATCGAGTTCAAGCAGCAGACCGCGATCCCCCTGGCCTCCTCCCGTTCCGCCCGGACCATGGGGATCCTGGTTGTGGTCATCACGCTCCTGCTCTACCTTGTCTTCAGCCCGCTGGGCATCGTCCGATGAGCCAGCCCGCCGCCGCGGCAGCCCGTGAATAATTCCCGCGCGGGCCCGTCCAAAACGTTTTGACCCCGCCTCCGGGATGGCTAACATGGGGGCCGGAAGGTGGAATGACACATGGGGCTTGGCATGATGGATTGTTGGGGATGGACGCTGGCGGTGGATCTGCCGGAGTCGGAAATTTTTTACGTCTGGCAGCAGGCTACGCCGGAGGCGAAGGCCATCATCGTGGTGTTGGCGATCTTCTCCATATTCGCCTGGTCGGTGATGGCGACCAAGGCGATCCAGATGCGCCGGGCCAAGCGGCTCAACCACCTGTTTAGCCTCGAGTTCCGCGCCCAGTCGAGCGTCACCAACATCCACGACCGCCACGTGCACGTCGACGGGTGCCCGCTCTTTTCGGTCTACCAGGAGGGATGCAAGGAGCTGGCGGGCCGGCGCCGCCTGCTGGCTGACAACCCCAGCCCCTCGACGCTCCGCCTGTCGCTCAAGTCCATGGAGCACGTCAAGCGGGCCCTCGAGCGGGCCGTCGCCGAACAGTCGCTCCAGCTCGAGTCCGGTCTGATCCTTCTGGCCATCGCGGTCAGCGGGGCGCCCTTCCTGGGATTGCTGGGCACGGTCTGGGGCGTCATGAGCACGTTCAGCTACGTGGGCATGAAGGGGCATGCGGATCTGGCCACCATGGCGCCGGGCGTTGCCGCCGCCCTGATCACCACCGTGGCCGGGCTGCTGGTCGCCATCCCGTCCATGTTTGGCTATAATTATCTGGTGCACCACCTCCGGGTGCTCACGGTCGAGCTGGATAATTTTGCCCAGGAGCTGGTGTCGCGGATGGAGAACGAATTCTTGGCAGGCGATGACTGAACCGAGTCCTCCAACGGAGTCTCCGAGCCAACCGTCGCGCCCGGAAGTGATTTGCGCCAAGTGCCATGCGGCCAACGCTCACGGGGCCAACACCTGCGGCGCATGCGGGGCGCATCTGTATGTGTCCTGCCACCACTGCGGGCACCGCAACGAGCGCCATCAACTGCGCTGCACCAGCTGCGGCCTGCGGCTCCACCGCACCTTCTGGCGCCGGCTCCGCAAGAAGGTCTTTCCCGACGCCAGCATGGTCCGGCCGCAGCACGTCCTGCTGCTGGTTGTGATGGTCCTGGCGGGATTCCTCCTGATCCTGCTGATCGTGGATCGAAAACTGCTCTTCTAGCCAAGCCCATGCGCCGGTTCTCCCAACGGAACTATCTGGTCACGCTCAGCGACATCAACATCACGCCGCTGCTGGATCTGGCTTTTGTTCTCCTGATCATCTTCGTCATCACCACGCCCCTCCTCACGCAAAGCATCGATCTCCGGCTCCCTCCAGGCGGCCGGACCGATCGCAAACAGCTCGATCCCCGCGACGTCCGCACCATCGAGATCAGCCGGGACGGGCAATACCGCCTGGACCGCCGGGTCTTCAATCTGGCCCAGATCGAGGCGGAGCTGGCCGAAACCTACCGCGCCAATCCCAACCTGGTCGTCTACATCCGCGCCGACAAGAGCGGCCCCCTCGAGCACGCGGCTGCCATCCTCGATCTCTGCCAGCGGCACGACATCACCCGGTTCTCGCTTCGGACCGAGCCGGCCCGCGTACCATGAGCGCCGTCCAACACAAATGCCTGCTGGTCTCGGCCGCCTTCCACTCGGCGCTGCTGGGCCTGCTGGTGCTGGGCCCCGCCTACACGGCACCCCGGCCGCCCGTCGATGACCTGCCCTTGCTGGATTTCGTTCCCACGCGGCTAGTGGACGAGGCCTTTTTCGGCGGCGGCTCGCCGGGCCCGCGGACGCCTCCGGCGCCCGCGCCCGCGCAGCCTGCCACGCCGCCGGCCCTGCCGCGCGTGGCCGCCCCTCCCAGCGCTCCGGAATCCCCGCGGCCCGAGCCATCCCGGCCGCCGCGGGAGGAGGGGATCGACCTGAACCCCCCCGCCCCGCCCCAGCCAGCTCCGGCCGCGCGGCGTGTCATCCAGCCGAACCTGAAGCCCGTCACCCAGCGTTCGGCTTCCCAGGCTGGTTCCGAGCGCGCCGAAGACCGCGCAGCCGAGCGCCCGCCGCGATCGTCCGGCCCGGCGCGATGGTCGCAGTCGGTCGGCCGCGCGATGAGCAGCCTGCGCGACGGGCTCTCCTCATCGACTCGAATCGAGGGGGTCGGCCCCGGGTCGGGCGACGGCACGGGCGGCGAGTCCTATGCCAACTATGCTCAGTTCGTCAAGACCTTTTATGACCGATCCTGGATCCGGCCACTGGAGATCCAGGACCGCTCGCTCACGGTCCGGGCGCGCGTGGTCATCGCCCGGGACGGCCGCGTGATCTCGAGCCGGATCGAAAAGCCTTCCGGCCATTCGGTCCTGGACCAGTCGGTCGCCCGCGTTCTCGAACGCGTCACGTTCGTGGCGCCGTTTCCGGAAGGCGCCCGCGAGTCGGAGCGGACCTATCGGATTCACTTTGTGCTCAATGCAGATGCCCTGACTGGATAATCAAACGCCCCATGATGAATCGATATTATTGCCGAGCCTCGATAGCCGCGCTGGCGGCCGCCTTTTCCCTTGTGATGGTTTCCGGATGGCTGCTCCACGCGCGAGCGGCCTCCGACGACCCGATCATTATCGAAGGGACGGCCAGCCTGAAGCGGCTTGTGAAGATCGCCATCACCGGGTTTGCGGCCGAGGTTCAGAATGTCCTCCGATTCGATCTGGAGGTGGCTGGCTTCGAGGTGGTGGCCGCCGACCAGGCCCAGTTCCTCGTCGAATCGACCGGCCAGGGCCAGGTGGGGGGCGCCGTGACCGACCGCATCTCGCGGAACGTGGTGCTCGCCAAGGCGTTTTCCGGGGGAGGGATGCGCTCGCAAGCCCATGCGTTCTCGGATGCGATCGTCGAGAAGCTCACAGGCCAGACCGGCATCGCTCAGACCCGGGTCGCATTCAAGGTGTCGACGGGCGACACGAGCGAGATCTACGTGTCGGATTACGACGGGCATAACCCGCTGGCCATCACCCAGGATCGCACGATCGTGGCCGCTCCCGCCTGGGGGCCCGCCAACCAGTGGCTCTTCTACACCTCCTATCGCCTGGGCAATCCCGATATCTTTTCCCATAACCTCCAGACGGGCGAACGTAAGATTGTGGCCCGGTACACCGGGCTCAACACCAGCGCCGCCGTGTCGCCCGACGGCCGGCGCATCGCCATGGTGCTCAGCAAGGGCGGGAGCCCGGACATCTATGTGGCCGACATCGGCGGCGGCAATCTCCGCCAGTGCACCACCACCAAGCAGGACGAATCCAGCCCCTGCTGGTCGCCGGACAGCCGGACCCTGTGCTTCACGTCCCGCGTCTCCGGCCGCGCGGCCCTCTACACGATGCCGGCCGATGGCGGATCCATGAAGCGCCTCTCCACCACGGGCGTGATCAACACCACCGAGCCCGACTGGTCCCCGGACGGGCAGTCGATCGTGTTCACGTCGATGATGGGCAGCTTCCAGATCTGCGTGCTCAACCTCAAGACCGGCAACACCAGCGTGTTGTGCGCCGGCGAGGATCCGGCTTGGGCCCCGAACTCGCGCACCGTCATGTTCGTGCGCCGGCAGGGCAGCCAGCGAGTCCTCTCTTTGCTTGACGTGCCTACCAAACGTGTCAAGGATATCGCCCGGATTTCGGGTAGCAGCTCGCAGCCTGCGTGGGCACGCTAACCCAAACCCTAAAACGATCGACCGATGAAAAAGCTCAATTTGGCCTTTCTGCTCACCCTGGTGCTGGCGCTCGCCATGGTTGGAACGGGATGCAAACAACGCCCCAAGAACATGACCCCCATTCCGGGGAGCAAGCCTGCCGTTGAAGGCCCCGGTCGCGCCCCGTTTGTCACCCAAGGCCCCGCAACGTCTCCCGGCCAGGGCGCGACGCTGCCCGCGGGCCCCAGCCCGCAAGCCGTCGATGTCACGCCGCCCGCCGTCGGCCCGGAAGGCCAGATCGAACACGCTGGCCTCGATCAGTTCGAAGGCCGCCCCGCCAACCGCGAGGTCTTCCGCGATTTCACCGTCTATTTCGATTATGACCGTTCCGAGGTCAAGGCCAGCGAGCGGAACAAGATCGAGTCGGTCGCCACCCAGATCAAGAATGGGCCGGCCGGCCAGGATCTCCTCATCGAGGGCCACTGCGACGAGCGCGGCACGGAAGAGTACAACCGCGCCCTCGGAGAGCGCCGCGCGCTGGCCGTCCGGGAGTACCTTGTCAACCTGGGGATCGCCGCCTCGCGGATCCGGACGATCAGCTACGGCGAGGACCGCCCCGCCTCGGCCGGACATGACGAGGCCGCCTGGAGCATGAACCGCCGCGGCGAGTTCGTGCTGCTCCTGCCCCGCGAGTGATCGGCGGCCGGATGCCCAGGCTCTGGATGCCTGATTTCCGCCGGGGGGAGGGGCCGCTGCGCCAGGGCTGGAATTAGCGCTTTACTTGGGTACCAACGAGCATTACGTTGCCTGCAATGTGGTTTTCTATGCAAATGAATGTCCTCGGTTTCATGGGCTGGCCGGAGATGGTGGCCATCATGCTCGTGATCCTTCTCCTGTTCGGCGCCAAGAAGCTGCCCGAATTGGCCCGCGGCCTGGGCCACGGCATCAAGGAGTTTAAGAAGGCCACCCGCGAAGTCACCGAGGACCTCCAGCAAGCCATCGAGGATGAGCCGGCACCGCCGCGCCGGACCAACCCGGTGACCTACAGCGATTCTCCGAGCTCAACCTCGCCAGGCGCACCTCCATCGCCGGAATCGTAACGGGGAGGCGGTCAAAGGGCGACTATGGCCAGCGACCCCGAGGAGGTCCATCCCTCGCCAGAGATCGACGAAGAGGATGAAGACGGCGGCGGACCGGTCAAGTCCTTCCTCGAGCATCTCGAAGACCTTCGCTGGACGCTGATCAAGGCGGTGGCCTCGCTCGTGGTTGCCATGGTGGTCTGCCTGGTCGCCGGCAATAAGCTCGTCACGTTCCTGACCTGGCCGCTTCGGCTGGCCCAGGACCGTTGGATGACAGTCGGCCTCGACAAGAACGTCACCGTCCGCATGGGCACCAACACCGCCTGGCGGCTTCCCCTGAACTATTTCGAGCCGCTCGGCTCCTCGATCGCCACGAACCGCTCCTTCCGAATCGAGCCGGTCCTGCTGGGCACCAACCTCGTGCTCACCCTCGAACCGGAACCCGCGGCGGTCTCCGAGAAGATCGTATCCACCATCTCCCTCAAAAACTACAGCCCGCTCAGCGCGTTCATTGTCGCTCTCAAGCTCGCTCTTTATGGCGGGCTGGTCCTGGCTTCGCCCTTCATCATCTATTTCCTGGGCGAGTTCATTCTGCCCGCTCTCAAGATCACGGAGAAGCGGATCCTGTTCCGCATTGCCGGTTTCGGGAGCGGCCTGTTCGTGCTCGGCGTGTTCTTCTGCTATTTCATCATCGCCCAGGTGGCGTTGATGGCCTCGGTCCAGTTTTCCGAGTGGATGGGCTTCGAGGCCAACGAATGGCGCGCCGAGGATTACATCAGCTTCGTCACCAAGTTCATGCTGGGCATGGGCTTGAGCTTTCAGCTGCCGGTCGTGCTCCTGACGCTGGTGAAGATCGAGCTGTTGGATTACCAGAAGCTCTCCGGGTTTCGATCCTACTGGGTGGTGATCAACATGGTGCTCTGCGCTGTCATCACTCCCTCCGGGGACCCGGTGACCATGATGCTCATGGCCCTGCCTCTCCAGGTGCTTTACGAAGTCAGCGTCTTCATCGCCCGGATCTGGGCCCGGCAGGAGCGGGCCGCCTTATCCGCCAACAACTCTCCTCCCCATGCCGACTGAAGAACAAATCCACGCCGCGCTTCGCCAGGTGAAGTATCCCGGGTTCAGCCGGGACATCGTCTCGTTCGGGCTGGTTCGATCGGTCCGCGTCGAGGATGGCCGGGTCGTGATCCAGCTCGAGCTCTCGACGCGGAAGCCGGAGCTGGTGGCTCCACTCGAGGCCGAATGCAAAAGCACCGTCGGCTCGCTTCCGGGCGTCCAATCCGTCCAGGTCGACGTGCGGATGCCGGGCGGCGGCGAAGGGGCTCCGGCCGGGTCCATGCCCGTTCCCCGCCGGATTCCCGGGATCCGGCGCATCGTGGCGGTCGCCAGCGGCAAGGGCGGCGTCGGCAAGTCCACGGTCTCCGTCAACCTGGCCTGCGGGCTGGCCCGGCAAAATGCCCGGGTTGGCCTCTTGGACTGCGATATCTACGGCCCGAGCATCCCTCTCATGATGGGCATCCATCAGCGGCCATCGCTCAATGAGAAGCAGCAGATCGAGCCCCTGGCCAACTACGGCGTCAAGCTGATGAGCATCGGGTTCCTCGTCGACGGCGATGCCCCCGTGATCTGGCGCGGCCCGATGATCGTCAAGACCATTCAGCAGTTCCTCGGCTCGGTCGCCTGGGGCGAGCTCGATTACTTGTTGATCGACCTGCCGCCCGGCACCGGCGACGCGCAGCTCACCCTTTGCCAGACCGTCCCGCTCGATGGCGGCCTGGTGGTCACCACACCCCAGGAGGCATCCCTCGGCGTTGTCCGCAAAGGCATGGGCATGTTCCAAAAACTCAATGTGCCCATCCTCGGCATCATCGAGAACATGAGCTATTTCACCGCGCCCGACGGCCAGCGCATCGAGATCTTCGGCCATGGCGGCGGAAGCCAGGAGGCCCGGCGCCAGAGCGTCCCCTTCCTCGGTGAAATCCCCATCTTCACGGAGATCCGGATCGGCGGCGACCGGGGAACCCCCGTCGTGGTCGACGCCCCGCAAAGCGCGCCCGCCCAGGCGTTCCTGCAGATCGTCGAGCGCATGAAACAAGCCATGCCTGCCGCCAGCCCGCAGCCCCTGTGAGGCAGCATCGCCGGCAGCCAGAAAGTTCGTTGAAAGCCATCAACCGGCAGCGTTGGCTGGCGCCGTGTCGGCCCGCGGGGGCTTCTCCAGCTCATCCAGCCATCGCGTTTCCGGCTCGAACAGGTGAATGCTGTTGGCCGATCGGGCCGAAACCCGAGCCTGGTCCAGGCGCCCCTGCGCCGCCTCGAGCTGCGCTCGCGCGAGATGGTAAGTGGATGCATCCTCGGCTGTCAGCCGCGCGGGATCGATCCGGTTCAAGATCTCCTCCGCCTCCTCGTGCCGCTGGTTCAGGGTCAAGGCGCGCGCGTGGAGGATTTGAAAGGCCAGCGATTCGGGGACCCGATTTCGCACCAGGAAGGCGATCCCCAAGGCTTCATTGACCCGCTGGCCATGGATGACCAGCGCCGCGGCATAGTTGCTGTTCGCGAACACGTCCTCAGGCGCCAGGCGATACAGAGATTCGGCTGCTGCCAGGTAGAGAGCCGCGTCGCGATCCACGCGCGCCATGCGAACCAGCAGCCGCCAGTACTCGGGCTGCCCGGCAAAATCCTGCCGCATCCGTTCGAGCAGGGCGCGGGCGTCGTTTCCATAGCCGGCTTGCCAGACATTTTCGGCCACGAACAGCGCCAGGCCCAAGTGCGATATGCCCATGTCGGGGAGCCGGCGGAAGGCTCGCTCGGCATCCAGCGGCCGTTTCTGTGCCAAGGCGGCGCGGCCCTCGAGGAAATAGCTGTAGCCAGCCATGATCTTGAATTGGCTGGCGACCTGGCGGATCTGGGCTGCCAGGTCGGCGACCCGCTCCCATTCGCCCCGCTCGATCAGCAGCGCCCCTTTCGCCATCCATAGCTCGACCGATTGGGGATACTTGGGGAGCTCGATGTTGACCAGCTCGAGAGCGATGTCGTTCAAGCCGAGCAGCGAGTAGATCCGCAGCAGCCGTTCCGCCTCAGCCTGGTTGGTCGGGGATGGCAGAAACGCCTGAGCCCGCTGCACCGCCTCATCCTTCCGCCCCGCCTTGACCAGGAGCCGCCAGTAGTTGACGTGATCGAGTGTGGTGTCCTCTTTTCGCGCCGCCAGCTGCTCGAGGGAGTTCCCGCAGGCTTCCACCTCTTCGCGCCGCAGGCTGACCGCCATGATCAATCGGTGGGCCAGGATCTCGCGAGCCGGATCGTTCCGCGCCGCCTCGAGCTCGGCCCGGCTGGCCGCCGTCTCCGGCACTGGCCCCCAGCCCACCACATACGCGGCGCGGTAGAGCCGGACTTCCGGATCTTCCCCGACCAACTCCCGGTATTGGCCGTATCGCCGGTCGAATTCCGCCATCTGCCCGCTGGAGAACAAGGCTGCCAGATACGACCGCGCCAGGGCCGGAGTGAGACGGTCGGCCTGGGCACCCAGATAGGCCGCAATGGCGCCGAAAAACCTGTATTGCTCGAACACACGAACGCCGAACTCGAGATCGGCCTGGTTGGTTCGCGTCAGCCGCAACAACCACGGGACTTCCGCGGCGACCAGGGCCGCATAGCGAGACCGCTGCGGGCTCTCGAGCACGCATTCGATCAGCTTCCGGCAGTGTCGGTCGCTGGCCAGATTATTGGCCACGGCCGAGCGCCAGGCGTGGATGGCATCCTCGATGCGGCCGGCTGCATGGTGCTTCCGCGCCGAGCGCGCCAGCGACCAGGACTGGACCAGGTCGAGCACGCTGACCTTGACGGCCGGCTCGAATCCGGCTGGGGTCGTGCGCCAGATTTTCGGCAGACACAGCGCCGTCGCCACCCCTCCCAGCACCAGCAGGATCAGCATCCGCCGAAACGCGGTGCTGTAGAGAAGCAGCCGCAACAACGGATACTCGATCAGCTTCTCCGCCAGATCGTTCTTATCCCATGCCGGCCCCGGCCGGCGTCGTCGGAACAGGCTCATAATCCCAACGCTAGCCGAAATGCTTTCCGAGAGCGAGCCTCTATTCCGGCTCCTCCGCCTCCCGACGCCCCAGTGGCATCCACCCCCTCCGCACCACCATGCGCATCAACGGTGTGCCCGCTGGCAATCGCCCCGGATCCCGCAGGTTTTCGTCGAATCTCCAGCGCCGCTCCGGCGGCGCGCAGATATCGGATGCGGCGGCGCCGGCTGCAGGGGCGAAATGGCTGGCGAACCCGATCGCCAGCGATCCGTTCCAGGTGAACGCTCTGCCCGTCCAATCCTCCAGCAACCGCAGCGCGTCCTCTGCTCCGGAGCCCGCCCCCTCGCGCGCCGGCGCGATGCCCGTGAGAACCGCGGCGTTCACCGTCGTGTCCTCAGCCCGGCGCGCCGCCAGGGAGGAGCCGCTGCTGGCATCCGCCCATGCCGTCGAGAGAACGGTCACCGCATCCGCGATCAGAGCCGCCGGCGCTGCGTCGAGGGTGTTGGTCGTGCCCGCCGAGCCGGGAGCGGCGTTGTAGTGGCCTTTCACATAGAGAGGCTGCGGGGTCACGATCGTCAGCCCGCCTGGCGGCAGCGATTGACCCCGTGCCAGCCGCACAGCTCGCATGACGCCCCAGGTCGCCGGCCGGGCATCCTCGATGTAGATCAGGTTCGGATCCCGCCCCAGCGCCGGGCGCAGCACGGTATTGGTTTGCAGCCAGGATCGGAATCCCGCCAGGTCCAGCTCGACGGCCTCCACCGTGCGCGCCTCGCGTTTGTCAACGAACGCGACATTGGTCAAGAACAGTTCGGATTGGTTCGTCGGGACGGATATGGCATGGCGGTTCCACGAGCCGCTGACGATGATCGGGGGGCCGCTCGTCGCCAGGATGAGCAAGTCGGCGCGGTGGTACCAGCGCAGACGCCCCATCGGGCTCTCCCGCAATTCCTCCAGGGGAGGCCGTCCCAGCAGGCCGCGCAACTGCTTCCCCGCCGCGTTGGTTCCCCCTCCGATGCTCCAGTGCGGCTCGCGTTCCCAGACCGTCGACCGGAAGGCGGCTCCTCCTTCCCACCCCGCGGAACCGTCCTCTTCGGGTCCGGACTCGATCGATCCGGCGGCCGTGACCGGCCCCTCGAAGGTGAGGGTTGCTCCCGCTCTCAGGCGGAGGCGGATATCCGAATTCCCGTGCACGCGGCCCGACCAGACCTGGTTTGCCGACGCGCGCAGCTCGAGGTCCTCGGCGGAGTAGAGGCCGAACTGGAACAGCGGCACCTCGGCCAGCTGAACCTCCTGCCGCACGCCTGCCTGCACGCCGCGCACCCAGGATTTCGGCGGGCGGACGCGCGAGGCCAGCTGGTAGGTGGCGCACCATCCCTGGATCATGCCGCCCGGCAGGTCGACCTCGCCATACCCCCAGGGCGCCGTGTTCGTCGCCCCCGTCCTCCCCTCGTTTTGCTGGCCGTCCTGAAAAACGAAGCCCTTCCAGGCCGGCGCCTCTTCCGGCAACGGGATCATCGCGGCATATCTCTCGAGATTGGTTTCGACCAGCGACGCTCCGCCGGCCTGGAAATCCTCGATCATATGGGCGAGCACTTTTTCCGTGGCGGCCTCGGCGGCAGCCTGGGCTGCCATGAAATCGGTGTACCTCTGGGTCAGATAGACGCTGGTTGAAGTCCAGCTCATCGCCGCCGCCAGAATCATCAGGCTCAGCCCCCCCAGGACCAGCGCCAGAATGATGGCGTAGCCCGCCTCCCGGCCCGATGACTGAGATGATTGCAGCTTCATTAGTCGGCCGGACGCGGCGTCACTCTCAACCGCAACGGCTGCGGCAGAAACCACCCCGTGGAGATCATGCCAGCCCGGCCCGGGTCTCCAGCCTCGAGCTCTCCCTGCAGCGCGATCGCCGCCTGGCGACAGCCATTGCTCAATACGATGCCCGCCGCGCTCTCCAGCCGGAAAACCGGGCTCTGCCTCAAACCGCGCAACACGATCCGGGCATCAGCGCCGCCAGGGGTGGCCCGGATCAATCCCCTCTGATCCGCATCGTAATAATAACGAACGAGCTCCGCCGGATTGGTGCCGGAGCAGAGCTGGACGGCTCGGCCCTCCTGGCGCGATCCCCAGATCGCATTCGTGAAAACCTGCGCATCTCCTTCTCCCACCTGGATCTCCCGGGCTGATCTGAAATCGGATGTCATCATCCCCAGGGCCGCCCGCAGCTCGTCGGTGTCCCCCAGGCCCGCCCGCAGCGCCGCGAACATGCGCATCCCGGCCCAATGCCCCATCAGAATCGCTGCCAGGACCATGGCCAGCAGGGCCATCGTCACCAGCAGCTCGACCAAGGTGAACGCCGCGCGTGTCCGGTTCAATCTCATTGGTCTGGCGCTCGATAGGTGGCCATCGTGCTCGTGTAAACCAGGCGGTTCCGATAGGGCCAGCGGCATTCCACCTGGATCAGCTTGAGCGGCGGATTCGTGCTCACCCAGCGGATCAAGGTCGTTGTGGTTGCCATGAGCAGATGCTCCGGGCGTGACGATAGGTTCATCGGCTCGACTTGATCGGGGAAGTTGGTCGGAGTGATCTCATCGGTCTCGGGGATCGCGCGGGGTTCCCATCGCGCGGAGCGCACCTGCTCAAGTCTTTGCAGCGCAAGCGTATGAGCAGCCAGTGCGTCCGCCGACCACTGCGCTCTCTGCACCGACATCCAATACCCCGTCCAGACCCCTCCAAGGATCAACAGCGCAACCGCCATCCCGATGACGACCTCCACCAGGGTGAATCCGGGTTGCCCGGTCCCGCTTTGGCCAAAGCGATTGCGCATCGTTGCACCGTCGATCCACCAGTAATCTGACGGTTCCCAAGGACATTTGACAAGGCCGAATCGATCGGGGCGAAGCGGAAAGCCCGATTCCCGGCAAGCCCGGGAATTCGCGCCAATCGCCGATTACTGGCTTGACTAACAACATGTTGCGAGGTATACCCCGGGCTAATCACATAGATGTGGCCAACCTGCAACCTGGAGTGTCCTATGACGAAACGCGATCTGGTGGTGCGTATCAGCAACGAAACGGGCTTGGTGCAGCAGAGGGTTTTGGATGTGATCCAGAAAACTTTCGACCACGTGTCCGAGGCTTTGGCAAAAGGCCGAAAGGTCGAGCTGCGCAATTTCGGCGTGTTCGAAGTCAAGGTCCGCAAGGCGCGCGTGGGCCGGAATCCCAACCGGCCTGAAAACGACGTGCGGATTCCTCCCAGCGCCATCGTCAAGTTCAAAGCCGGCAAGGAAATGCGCGAAGCCGTGCTCCGGCTCACTCCTCCCGAAATCTCGAAAGCCGCCACCGGCGACAAGCGCTAGGCTGGCGCTGGAATTTTTTTGTGGGGGGCAAGCGGCCCTCGGACAGTTGGATTCCGAGGGGTGGTGGGGGGGATGTAGCGTAGGAACCGTGCCATGAATCGCCGACAGTTTCTTCGTCGCGCCGCGTTCAGCGGAGCGGGTTTGCTTTGGTACCATTGCGGGCGGTCCGCCCTTGGGGCCCCGGCAAAGGATGCGCTCCGGATCGCCCTGGTCGGGGTGGGCGGACGCGGCCAATGGTTCACGAGCACCATCCCGCGCATGGGGCACAACCTGGTGGCTCTGTGCGACGTCGACGACACTCGGAATCCTGCCGCTTACGAGCAGTTGCCCAGCGCAAAGAAGTATCGCGATTTCCGAAAGATGCTCGATGCCCTGCACGCCGAGATCGACGCGGTCATCGTGGCCACGCCCGACCATACCCATGCCGTCGCCTGCGCGGCGGCGATCCGGGCGGGCAAGCACGTCTTTTGCGAAAAGCCGCTCACACGGACGGTGCACGAGTCGCGCGCCCTGCGCGAGCTGGCGCGCCGGCATCAGGTGGCCACGAGCATGGGCAATCAGGGCACGGCTGCCGGGCCGTTCCGGCGTGCCCTCGAGCTCATCCGCCAGGGGGCGATCGGCCCGATCCGGGAGGTGCACGTCTGGAACAGCGAGGGCGGCGCCAACCGCAAGGAGCCGCCCAGGGACGGCGGGGCCGCGCCCGATTTTCTCGACTGGGACCTGTGGCTGGGCCCGGCCGAGTTTCGTCCCTACCACCGGCAATGGATGCAGCGAAACGCGTGGCGCGACTTCGGCACGTGCCAGCTCGGCAACTGGGGCTCGCACAGCGCCAACCTCGCCTTCCGGGCGCTTCAGGTTGACAAGCTCTGGCTCGATCCTCCGGCTGCGCCCGATCGCCCGCTGATCCGCATTCAGGCCGCACACTCGGGCGTGAACCGGCTGTCGTTCCCTCAATGGGAGACGGTTCAATGGACTCTGCCCGCCCGCGCGGGATCACCGTCCATCCCGTTCACATGGCACAACGGGCGCGCGCCCGGCTCCCGGGAGTTGATCGAGGGCCTCCTGGGAGACGATCTCGATTGGGGAGACAAGAAGGACAAAAAATGGGCCGATCACGGCGGCGCGCTCATCGTGGGCGCCCGAGGCCGGATCCACGCCACCGCCCACAACGCCACCTTCCGCCTTCTGCCGGCTGACCAGTTCCAGGGAGTCCAGGTGCAGCGGCCCGAGAGCATCGAGGAATCCAGAGGCCACGAGCAGGACTGGGTGATCGCCTGCCACGGCGGCAAGCCCGCCTGGGCCAGCTTCGAATACGCCGACGCCCTCAACGAGTTCCTCATGCTCGGCAACTTGGCAACCCAGATCGATCCCGGCACCGTCCTCGAGTTCGATCCCGTTGCGATGAGCATTGTCAACCACCCCGGCGCCGACGCGCTGATCCGATGCCAATATCGGTCCGGATGGACGCTCTGAATCTCGATCCCACCTCGCGCCCCATGATCTGCTTCCGACCGATCCTTCCTCTCCTGATGGCGGCCTGCGCCCTGGCCGGCGCCGAGGACATCCCGGCTCACCGCGCACGGCAGATTGACGCCGCCGCGCCCGATCGGGCGCGGGTTGAGCCCAAGCGGCCCCGGCGGGTTCTGATCTGGAACACCCCGGCCCACCTCATGGGCAAGGATCCACACAAGGGGTATTGCATCCCCTACGGCGCGGCCGCGCTGGTCTCCATTGGCAAGAAAAGCGGCGCATTCGAGCCGGTGGTCAGCGATGACTTGGCGATGTATCTGCCCGAGAATCTATCCCGGTTCGATGCCATTGTGATGAACAACAGCTCCGGCCCGTGGATCACCCCCGCCGATGCCGACATGGCGCGGGCGGCCTTTGCCGAATTCGAGGGCGACAAGACCGCCGCCGAGCACGCCCTCCGCCGCAGCCTCCTCGATCGGATCCGCAGCGGCGGCGGCATCGTGTCGCTCCATTTTGCCATTGCGGCCAACGCGCACTGGCCAGAGTTCGCCCAGATGTTGGGCGCGAAGTTCATCGGTCATCCGTGGAACGAAGAGATCGGCGTCAAGGTCGAGGAGCCGGCGCACCCCCTCGTCGCGGCCTTTGGCGGCAGGGACTTTCGGATCGCGGACGAGATCTACGAATACGGCACCCCTTACGACCGCGCGGGGCTGCGGGTGTTGCTGTCGCTGGATCCCGCCCGATCGAACATGGGAGTGAAGTGGATTCACCGCAACGACAGCGACTTCGCCCTCGCCTGGGTGAAGCCCTTCGGCCAGGGGCGCGTCTTCAACACATCGTTCGGGCATCGCACCGAGCTCTTCTGGGATCCATCGCTTCTCCGGTTCTACCTGGACGCCATCCAGTTCGCGGCTGGCGACCTCGAAGCGTCCATGGCGCCGCGCCCCGATCGCCCTGCGCACCGCGTCCCGGGCGCCGATCCCGCGCCCGGGCTTCCTGGTTTTGTGAGCCTGTTCAACGGCCGCGACCTCGCCGGCTGGGATGGCGATCCCCGCATCTGGTCGGTGCGCGATGGCGCCATCACAGGCCAGACCACCGATCAAATCCGTGTCTCGGAGAACTGCTTTCTGATCTGGAAAGACGAGGTCGAAGATTTCGAGCTCCGCCTGCAGTTCAAGCTCGAGGGCGGCAACTCGGGCATCTACTACCACGCCCGCAAGCGCGGCGCAGGCCAGACCCGGGGGGAGCCCGTTGTGGGGCCCCAGGCCGATCTCTCCGCGGATGGACGCTGGACCGGCGTCATCATGGAATACACGCTGCGCGAAGTGCTTGCCGAACGCGGGCAGCAGACAAGCATCGGCGCCGATGGCGCGCGGCACATCGCCGGCTCCCTCGGCGATCCTGCCCAGCTCCTTCAGGCCGCCAGGGCCAATGGCTGGAACAGCTACACGGTCTTCGCCCAGGGCGGCCGGGTCAAGCTGGCCATCAACGGAACCCCCATGTCGGAGCTGGACGACCGCGATCCGAAGCGATTGGCGCGCGGCTGGCTGGCGTTGCAGGTCCACACGGGCCCGCCCATGCGCGTGCAGTTCAAAGATATCTACTTGCGCCGGCTCTGAATACACCGGGTGCATCTTCCCCGAACGATCCCGCGTTTTCGGCGAGGTTTTCGTTTGCCAGCGTGCGGGTTTGCCGGAATGATCCTGCCTCGGACGGGCCAGTCGGAGCGGCTTCGACTGGCCTCGATTGCCTATGGAACGTTTGCCCGGATTCCGCGATTTTTACCCGGAGCCAGTGCCCCTATCGGACGGATGGAGCATGGAGCTGCGCCAGCATCTGTTCGACGGCTGGCGGGCCGTCGCGCGGCGCTACGGCTTCCGCGAATACGACGGCCCCCCCCTCGAAACGCTCGAGCTCTACACTGCCAAGAGCGGGGACGAAATCGTCCATCAGCTCTATCACTTCGACGACAAAGGCGGGCGTGCCGTCTCGTTGCGGCCGGAGATGACCCCCACGCTTGCGCGGCTCGTCGCGGCCAGCGAACGCCATTACAAGAAGCCGATAAAATGGTACGCCATCCCGCAGCTCTTCCGCTACGAGCGGCAGCAGAAAGGAAGGCTTCGCGAGCATTTCCAGTTCAACGCCGATATCGTCGGGGAGCCGGATCCGGCCGCGGATGCCGAGCTCATCGCGTTGCTGATCGATCTGCTGCGCGGCTGCGGATTGGCCGCCGATGATTTCCGTGTCCGCCTCAGCAGCCGCAATGCCTGGCGCGACTTCTTCCGCCAGCGCGGCGGCCAGCCCGAGCGCGAATACGATTTCTATCAGATCGTCGACAAGCTCGAGCGCACGTCTCCCGAGGAGAGCGCGCGCCAGCTCGACAGCCTGGGCATCTCTTTTGGCGAAATCCAGGACTTCATCCGCAGCGCGCAGCCGACTGATGAGTTGAGCCGCATCCTCGATGGCCTCGAGGCCCACGGTCTTCGCGGCTTTGTCCAGATCGACTACGCCATCGTGCGCGGCCTGGCGTATTACACCGGGCCAGTGTTCGAGGCTTTCGACGGCAAGGGCCGCTTTCGAGCCATCGCCGGCGGCGGACGTTACGATCATCTGCTCCGGCTGATGAGCGGCGGCCGAGCGGATCTGCCCGCCGCCGGGTTCGGCCTGGGCGACGTCGTCCTGACCGAGCTGCTTCGGGAGCGCCAGCTCGTGCCTCCTCTGCGTCCGGCCCTCGACGCGTTCTTCCTGATCGAGGACCAGGCGCTGCGTCCGGCCACGCTGCGGATGGTCCATGACCTGCGGGCCGCGGGATTCTCCGTCGATTATCCGTTGAGCCAGGCCAAGTCCGACAAGCAGTTCAAACGCGCCCTCGAGCTGGGCGCCATCCACACTCTCCGGCTCGAGCCGGGGTCCGCGGGGGCCGTTGTGGCTCGAGTCAAGCACCTGGCCTCCCGCGCCGAGCGAATCGCGCCCGCCGCCGAGATCGCCGCCATCCTGCGCGGTGCGCTCCCGTCCTCGACGGGATAGCATCTCTGTCTCCCTCTATCCGGCGATCCCCAGCAGATCTCTCTGCCACCGCATCAGAACCCGGTCCGCGGCCGACTCGTCCCGCGCGACGGCCACGAGCATGGACCGGCTCGCGATCAGCGACGGATCCAATCCCAGGGCGCGAGCTCGGCGATCCCGCCGCTGTTCCCATTCGTGGTAGCGCAGCTGCTGCGCCCGGGTGAAGCGCTGATGGCGCTGGCGCAGCGGCTCCGGCTGATCTGCGGGCGGCACCGACAGGCCCCGCTCCACGGCGGCGGCCAGCGATCGGTGGCGCATCGATGGCCATCGCCGCGGCAGCCGGTCTGCCACCGCCTCCACCCCTCCCGACCGGGCGATCTCCAGCATCCAGCGGGGATCCAATATGAAAAAGGGCGGGCGATTGGCCGCCCGGGCCTCCTTCTCGCGCCAATAGTACAGCTCCCGGAGCACGGCAAGGCCGGACCGGGACAGCCGCTCGCTGCCCCCCAACCGCCATTCTCGAGCCGGATCGCGCTCGACCGTCTGCGCGCATTCCTTCACCAGCTCCGCGCAACATTCCCGATGCCATTCCAGGCGCCCCTGGCGCTCGAGCTCGGCCCGCAACCGGGCGGCCAGGGGTTCCAGATGCCGCACGTCATTCAAAGCATACGCCCGCATCCGCTCCGTCAGTGGCCGCCGCCCCCAATCCGACTTCTGCGCCCCTTTCTCGAGCCGGATTCCCAGATGACGCAGCACAAGGTGCGTCAGACCGAACTGTGAGTGTCCCGTCAGCCGCGCGGCCAGCATGGTGTCAAAAATCGACCTGGGAACGAACCCGGCCGACCTCCGGAGCATTCGCAGGTCGTAGTCGGCCCCATGCAGAATGAGCTCGTGCCGCCCCAAGGCATTCCAGAGCGGCGCCAGATCCAGTCCCGCCAGGGGATCCACCAGCTCGTATCGGTTGGGGATGGCGATTTGGAGAAGGCAGAGCTTCTCCGGATAGGCATGCAGGCTGTCGGCTTCGGTGTCCAATCCGGCCCAGGGCGCCTCCGCCAGCCGCTCGGCGATCTCTGCCAGCCGATCCGCTTGGGCAATCAGGCCGCCATCGCTCGACATCGCCCCTGAGCCGCCTCTTCCGCCGTCCTTTGCCCCTTCGCCCGAACGCTCATGCTGCGCCTCGTGGACGGCGGCCTTCCGACGGGCCTCATCGCCTGCGACCGCGCGCGAATCGAGGCTTGCTGCTCCAGGATCCATACGCGTCGTCACGGGTAGTCCAGGGCTTCGGGAATCATCACCCGTGTCAGCGCCTCAGCGGCTCGATCCTTCGCGAGTCCAGATCCCGTCAGGCATCCGTCCAGCCTCCTTCGCAAACGCAGGAACTCGTCCTGTCCCTCGACGGCCGCGCAGGGCCCCGCCTTGTCCGGGGGCCGCCCGCTGGGGTCCTGAACATCGGTGCAAGCGGGCGCCGCGCTGGCAATTCCGGAGGCGAGCCCCTCGAGGGCGTCGAGCTCCTCGGCGCTGTAGCAGGCCTCGCACCCGGCCTTGTCCCATGCCGGGTGCCGCTGGTAGCCGAACACCAGCTCGGCGCAGATCCGGCCCACCTCGCCCGCCGCTCGAGCGCATTGGACATGGCACAGATCCATGTAGAATCCCATCCATCCCGCCAGCCCCCCGGCGACCACCGGATGGGACGGCCCCCGGTGTTCGAGCTCGAGCACATCCTCGAGAAATGCCCTGGCCGACAGCAGCCAGCAGAGCGCATCCGCCAGCGGAAAGGTCACCCCCTGCCGCGTGCCATGGAACAGCTTGGCGCCTTCCCCATCCCGCGTCCTTTGGAGAAACCGCAGGGTCCACAGCCAGAGGCGCATGGCCGTGGCCAGTGTGCAGGCGCCCGTCGCCGGGCGATCCCCGGCGATCCTTCGCAGCTCGCCGTGCCACTGCTCCATCCGCGCCAAGAACAGGTCGTCCGCCATGGTCACCGTGAGCTGCCGGCGCTGGACCGCCTCGGGCCCTTCATAGGTCGCCTCGAGCTGGGCGTCCATCCACTTTTGCCCGAGAAACCCCGGACAGTCCTCGGTGACTCCATAGCCGCCCATCAGGCTGACCGCCTCGCGCATCATGTTGGCGCCGTGGCCGGTGTTCCAGAGCTTGCACGCAGGGCAGAGCACGTTCGCCTCGGCATCCAGCAGCACGTATTGGACCAGCGGATCTTCGTGCAGCGCGCGGAAACGCTCCGCATCCCTCTGGCCCTCGCCCTTGGACTCGAGCCGGATGAGCTCGAGGGCGTCCTGCCGCGCCTTGCCGAGTGCCTTCATCCGTGCCCGCGCGCCCTCGATCTTCTCCGCGGCGAACCACTCGTCCTTGCGCCGCTCGAACGGGTCGAGCTGGTCGAACAACCGCGCCGCGGCGAATCCGAGCGATGCGCTTGCCTCGCCGGTGGCCCAGACATCGGCGAGCCGGTGCAGCGCGTCCTGTTTCTGTTGAAGACCCAGGTCGAACCGCGGCGATCCCGCCCCGCCCCCCTCGCCGCCACGGAACCGGCCGCGCTGGTATCGGATCACCGGCTCGACCGCCGACAGCAGCTTCGCCGCGGTCATCAGCCCCACCGTCACCCGCGTTCGCCGAAAGACCGCCTCGATCACCTCACCATGGCTAAACCGGGGGACGATGACCCCCTTCTGGATCGTGTACCCGCCGATGATTCGGCTCGCAGGCACCTCGAGCCGAAAGACCGGATCCCGCGTCGAGGAGAGCTGATGCACCAGCTTCCGCGTCGGCGTCCCCCGATCGAATAATCCCGGATCCCCTTCCTCGAGGATGATCATGCAGGAGCCCTGGATCCGGGGATCGTCCGACTCGACCGCAGCCGTGACGAAATTCGCGAAACCCATGTTGGTGATAAAGCGCCCCCGCTTGTCCACCTCGAGCACCGGCTCCTGCCCCTCTTCCCATCGAGCCACCCGCACCTTGCCGCCCAGGAGCCCGGTCTCGACTCCCACGAACGGCAGCGGCTCGGTCAGCGCAAAGGCGCCGCGCCAGGTGGAGCGGGTCTCCCCCGGGCGCGCCGGGGCGGACCGGCTCATGTAGTGGGCCTTTTGATCGGGGGTTCCTCGCTCATGGATGGGGGCCAGCCCGAGGTTCCCCGCCAGGCTGCATGTCGCCGCACCTGCATCCACCCACGAAAGCTCAAAGGCGATCAACGCCAGCGCCAGGTTCTTCGGCCCCGCAATGAATCCCCCGTGCTCCGGATCCATGAACGCCGCCGTGATGCCCGATTCGTCGAACACCTGGAGCAGGCCGGCCTTGTCGGCCGTCCACTCGTGCGTGTTTCGCGCCCCTCGAGCCACCAGCTCGGCCACCGGCCCCCGCGCCACCGACCGGGCGGCCTGAACCAGCATGGCCAGATCATACCGATCGGCATAGCGCCACATGATTTGACGCACATCATCTCCCGGCAATGTCTCGAGCGTTGCCGAGGCCGGCGTGGGAGTCGGTGTTTCCATAAGCTGTCGATCTCGCATGGGCCGTCCGCCGTTCTCCCGCGGGAAACGCCCCCGCGCTTTGACCTGAACGGCCGTTGCCGCCAAGGATTTAAGAACGCCATCCCGCAGACTGCAAGCTAATCCATGGGCCTGCAAGGAGCGGCCGGAGGATCTGTGCCGCCTCGAATCGGCCCTGTCGAGAGTCCCATTCACTGCGCGCTGGGCGGCGGCCCGCCGGCGTTCACGGCGGCTCGATGCGTTTTCGAGCCCATGGCCTTCCCCCGCTTGCCTGTCGGCCCGATTCTGCCATCTTGGGGATCATGACGGCGCCGCTGATCGAGCCCACGCCACGGGGCCTCTACTGTCGAGCCGGCGATTTCTATCTGGATCCATCCCGGCCTGTGGCGCGGGCGGTCATCACCCATGGCCATAGCGATCACGCCTTTCCCGGGCACGGCGCCTACCTCTGCGCCGAACCCGGCGTTGCGATCTTGCGCCAGCGTCTCGGGGCCCGAGCCAGCATCGCCGGCCTGTCCTATGGAACGTCTCGGGATTGTGGCGGCGTGCGCATCTCTCTGCACCCGGCCGGCCACATCCTCGGCTCCGCCCAGGTCCGCCTCGAGCACCGAGGCGAAGTCTGGGTGTGCAGCGGCGACTACAAGCTCGATTCGGATCCGACTTGCGCCCCATTCGAGCCGGTCCGCTGCCACACCTTCATCACCGAATCGACCTTCGGGCTCCCCGTCTATCGATGGCCCCGCCCGGCCCTTGTTGCGGCTCAAATCAACGGCTGGTGGCGCGGCAACCGGGCGGCCGGTGTCTCGAGCCTGCTGTTCGCCTATTCCCTGGGCAAGGCGCAGCGGATTTTGGCCAGTATCGATCCCAGCCTGGGCCCCATCCTGGCACATCCATCCATTTTGCAGTTCTATCCCGCTTATGAGACTGCGGGCGTGGCTCTGCCCGCCGTTGATCCCGCGACGGCCGATCGCGTTCGCGCCGCCTCCGGCCGCGCGCTGGTCCTCGTCCCGCCCGCGGCGGCGGAGTCCCTTGCGGGCTGGGATCCGGGGCCGGCTGCGCTCGGCTGCGCTTCCGGCTGGATGCTCCTGCGCGCGGCCCGCCGGCGCGGCGGCTTCGACGGCGGCTTTGTCCTCTCCGACCATGCGGACTGGCCCGGGCTGCAGTCGGCCATCGCGGCGACCGGGGCCGAACAGGTCCTGGTGACGCATGGCTGCGCGGCACCCGTTGCCCGGTGGCTCTGCGAAACCGGCCGCCATGCCCGCCTCCTCGAGACCGCTTCGGACTGGCATTCTGCCGATGATGAACCCATCCCGCCAGGGAACGATTGATCCATGCAGCACTTTTGCCGGCTTTGTGAGCAGCTCGATATCGCGGAAGGCGGGCCCGGATCCCGCGCGATCCTACAGCGCTATTTCCGGGATGCGCCCGCCGAGGATGCAGCCTGGGCGCTGTTCTTCCTTCTGGGGCGGCGTCCTTGCCGGGTGATTGGCGCGCGGCGGCTTCGGGCATGGGCGGTGGAGACGGCCGGATGGCCCGGCTGGCTGGTCGAGGAATCGTATCGTTCGGTCGGCGATCCCGGGGAGACTCTGGCGCTGCTCCTGCCCGCTCCTTCCCGGCCCCGCAATTGGGCCTTCGCCGACCTGATCCGCGACCGCTTGCTGCCTCTCGAGGCCGCTTCCCCGGCGCGTCAACGGGAATGGACCCAGCAGACATGGGAGGAGCTCGATGGCGCTCCGCGCTGGCTCTGGAATCGGCTGATCACCGGCGCCTTTCGGCCCCGTGTCTCTTGCCAGCAGATCGTGCTGGCCCTCGCCGATGTCTCCGGCCTGCCTCCCGCGCAGATCGCCTATCGGCTCCTGGAGGCGTGGGCTCCCACTCCAGCCAGCTATCGCCGTCTGCTGGCCGAGCTTTCCACAGATGCCGATCTCTCGCGGCCATATCCGTTCATGCTGGCACGGATGCTGACCGATCCTGTCGAATCCCTCGGCTCCACCGCCGATTGGCGCCTCGAGTGGAAATGGGACGGCATCCGCGCCCAGCTCATCCGCCGGGCGGGTCGATGCCTGCTCTGGCTGCAGAGCGAGGGGCTTTTCACCGACATGTTCCCCGAGTTGGCCGATGCCGCCGCCGCTCTCGAAGATGGAACCGTCTTGGACGGGCAGATCGTTGGGTGGGAGAAGGGGCACCCATTGCCCAGCTCGAAGCTGGTTCGCCGCATGACCGGCCAAACCCGGGCCCGGCGCCTGCCGCTCGATCCGCCTGCGGCGTATATCGCCTTCGACTTGCTCGAGCACCAGGGGCATGACATTCGATGCCAGCCGCTGGCCGCCCGCTGTTCCATTCTCAAATCCCTGCTGCAGCCCCTTGGCGCCGGTCCCGGCCTGCACGATCATGCACGCTGCGTGCCCGCACGCGGCGAGAGTTGTGACGTTACTTCTGGTTCTCCGATCCGTTTCTCGGCCTCCCTGCCGGCACAATCCTGGACGGACGTGCGCGCCTTCATCTCGGGAGCGCGAAAGACAGGCGCCACCGGCGTGACTCTGAGACGTCTCGACTCGGTCTACGATGAGGGCCCATCCGCGTGCGTCTGGTGGGAATGCGCCGTCTCGCTCTTCACGATCGATGTGGTCCTGCTCGCCGCTCGTTCCGTCCGCGACCGCGGGCGGCGCGGATCCGGCCCTTTCACGTTCGCGGTCTGGCATCAAGGCGAGCTCGTGCCCCTGGCCAGGGCGGACCTCGAGCTGGATCGCGAGGAAACCGATGCGCTCGAATCCTACATCCGCCACAACACGATCGAGCGATTCGGACCCCTGCGCATGGTGCGTCCGGAGCTGGTCTTCGAGCTGGCCTTCGACGATCTCCAATCCAACCCTCGGCGCCGCTGCGGCCTGGCGGCCGAGCGGCCCCGTATCGTCCGCTGGCGCAAGAATGCATCGGCCGCCGCGGCGTGCACTCTCGAACAGCTGCGTCAATTCCTGACAGCCCGTTGCCAGGGATCGGCCAATCGCGCCGTCCCGGGCCCCAGGGAGAAGACAATTCAGCACTGACCTCTATTACGCGCGCACGCGGCGGTCAGATCGGCCGGCTGTAAAACTTCTCCGCGGCCGGCACGACCCTCCGATCCTCCGGGATGTCGCACTTCACGTCTTTCAGTTCGACCTTCCCCGAGCTCCACGTCTTGATCAGCGGCGCCTTCCCGGCTCCTCGGACGGTCACGTGGTCCAGCGCGATCCGCTCGTAGTTGCACGCGTGGATGAAGCTGACGGCGTCGAAGCCCTTGCGGAAGGTGAAGTCCATGTTCTTCAGTTCGACGATCACCGGCGTGCTCGTGTTGCCGTACACGTCCAGCGGCATGCTCACGCCCGAAGCAACGACGTTCTCGAAACGGATGTCGCGCAGCGGGCGGTTCTTCTGCCACGTCTCGTTGCCCGAGAAGTTGTAGTGCAGCAGGCGGTCCGTGTTCTCGATCGTGCAGTTGCGGAGAACAATGTTCCCCGGCAGCTCCCGCACGTTCAGGGAGAAGTCCGAGTAGTAGGTGAAGGCGCTGAGCATGTTGTAGCGGTGGCCCGCGCCCGAGGGGGACGCCACGCCCGTGCGCTTCTCCTCCGGGCTCAGGCTGCCGCGGAACAGGTGCTTCGCCGGCCCGAAGAAGCGGCAGTTCTCGACAAGGACGTTCCGGCCGCCGAAGCGCAGGCCGCTGCAAGCGGTGTTCAGCTCGCACTCCCGCACTTCGACGTTGTTGTTGTCGAACCCCGCCACGCAGTCGTCGCCCGTGTGGAAGCGGCAGCGCCGGACCGAAATGTTGTCGCAGGACGAAAGGTGGATGCCGTCGTGGCCGGCGACGACGGCGACGTTCTCGGCGGAGATGTCGCTGCTGAAAAAGATCGCGTGCGCCCAGTTGGCGCTGTTGGTCACCGTGTAGCCCCGCAGGATGATGCCCCGGCAGTTGTGCATGCCGATGGCGTGCGGTCCGCGGTAGTGCTCCTCCCCCTTTTCGTCGAAGCAGTCGCTGCCGTCGATCATCGCGCCCTCCTCGCCGACGATGGCGACGTTCTCGGCGTTGAGGGCGCGGATCAGCGCGTTGTTCCAGCGGTTGCCCGTCTTCCGGATGAACGCGTTGTCGCGCTCGGGGTCGCGCGCCGGCCGCCCAACCGATGCGGTGATCAGCCGGTCGGGATCCAGCGGCTCGACCGTGTCGGTCAGATAGCCGAAGTAGTCCTCGGGATTCCGGCTCCCGCGCAGCACCGCCCCCCGCAGCAAGTGCAGCGTCACGCGCGAGCGGAGCCGGATGCCGCCGGTGCGGAACGTCCCCGCGGGCACCCGCACCTCGCCGCCGCCGCGGAGGAAACAGGCGTCGATGGCCGCCTGGAGCTTCTCGGTCTGGAGCGCGCTGCCGCCGGGCTGCGCGCCGAAATCCGTGACCGAAACAACCTTCGTTTCAGCCGCCTCCGGAACCGGGGCGGCAGGCGGCTTTCCGCTTTCCGCGTCCAGACCCTTCCCCGCGGCCAGCAAGCCGGTGAACGCAAACAGAGTGATGACAGGATGCATCATTTTGCGGATCAGTCCGAAACCGCGCTTGGTTAGCGCCTAACAGTTTCTTCGGCAATGGGTTACACCCATGGTCGCATTCCGATGAATTCGGACACCCATCCCGATAATTGTCATACAGTGATCCGAAGTGCTCGGACAGTTGTCGGAGCGCAGCGACGCTCGGGCATCAGTCTTATAAGGGTGTCCGATTTGGGTCAAGTTTTTCCGGGTGTCCAAGAGATCCGATGCGGAGTCTGGAGATCGACGTTTGAGCGGGCCGATTTGTCTCACCCGGACCAGCGGTCCCACGGGCCCGGCCATCCCTCCAAGGGGGAGCGCCGGTGCGAGTGGAAGGGCAATGGGGGCAATTCCACGGGTTGAGCCCAACGGCGCGCAGGTTGTGTGAATCGCCGCCCGGCAGCGAGGAGAAAATATTGTTCGCTGTCAGGTCTCAAAACTCGGCCTGAAGAAGGCTTGATAGAATGCTCCGCCAAGAAGGCCTCCAAGCAGTGTCGCGAGGACGCACACCGTCAACCAACCGTGGCCGTTAACCGCGGAATGATTGCGATTATTCCGACTCGGAATAATCGCAAAAGGGTATCCGTGTAGGGAAGGCCGTCTAGGCAGAGGGTGTCGGATTCTGTCAGAGTGGGGCCATGGCAAATGCATCGCGCCTTCAAAAACGTCGCACCCCCGCCCAACGCCAAGAGATCCTGAATGCC
>JAKLFB010000048.1 GCA_022711435.1 Verrucomicrobiota bacterium | reverse complement strand
AAGAAAAGGCCGCAGGAAAGACGCTCCCGGCTCGATTTCTAATCCATCCATCGGAAAATTTACACTGGCCCGAGGCCGCTCACACAGGTTGGCCGAAAACCCGGCTTTTGGGACAAGCTCTAGAGTAGCAGCCCTTTGGCCCGCTTGGCGCGCGTTCTTCCCAGCGCCATCGCCACCTTCTCCCGGTACGCGGTGTCCGGGTCGGTCAGGCTCCAGCAGCTGTTCCAGAAAGCCGTGCCCTCCTCGTCGCACAAATCCACTTCACCGCCGTTGGCGTAGTAGTAGAGCGCGCGGTATTGGCGGCGCAGGTGGAGGAACACGGTCGTTTCCAGCTTGCGCCCGACGTCCCGATCCGGATTTCCCTGGAACGCCGCCACCAGGCCCGGGTCAATGACGTGCAGCTTCTTGGGATTGTGCGCCTGCTTGCGCAAGGACCGTTCCTGCTTGGGCAACAGGAACAGCAGGAAGCTCTCCTCCAGATAGCCCAGGTATTCGTGCAGTGTGTTCTTCGACACGCGAAAGCCAAGGGAAGCGAAGTCACGGTGGAGCTTGCTCACGTTGACCAGCGTGGCGGTGTTCCGAAACGCGAACCGCAGCAGTTCGCGGATCAGGGCCTCGTTGCGCAGGCCGTAGCGCTCGACCACGTCGCGGTAGAGCATGAGCGAGGCGTATTCGCCGAGGATCAACGGGCGCAGGGCTTCTTCGGCCAGCACCACCTCCGGGAAGCCGCCCCAGCGCAAATACTGCTCCAGGGCGCCGCGCACCACGCTCTCGCTGTCCGGGTGCGAGGGCTGCCAGACGATGCCGCGAAACTCCAGCGTCTCGGCGAAGCTGAGCGGGAACACCTCCAGCGTGAGGCTGCGGCCTCGCAACGCGGTGGCCAGGTCGCGCGTCAACAGTTGCGAAGACGACCCGGTGACGAACACCTCGACGTCCTCGGTGTCGTGCAGGCGGCGAACCCACCGCTCCCACCCGGGCGCATTTTGCACTTCGTCCAGGAAAAGGTAGCACCGCTGGCCGATGGACTCTGGGAAGAGCTCGCGGTGGCAGCGCAGAACCAGGTCGAGTTCCTCGGCGCGCAAGGGCTGCAGACGGTCATCTTCGAAGTTCAAGTAAAGGAGCCGCGGACGCCCGATCCCTTGCTCGGCCAACTGCTGGATCGTGCGGAAGAACAAGAACGTCTTGCCCGACCGCCGCACGCCCGCCAAACCAACCACCTTGTCCGAGTTCATTGGCAGGACCAATTCCCGCGCCCGGCACTTGGGCAGCGGCCGGGAGACGAACTGCTGAAGCACGCCTTTCAAACTGTCACTGTTCACAGGGTCATCTTCTCAGTAGTCATCCCTCCGTGCAAGGACAATATCGGGTGGGACTGCTGCAGTTCAGAACACGCCGCCGCATGGAGGAACACGCCGGAAAATCCTGCAGATCGCCCACGGTCCGCAGACCGTGCAACACTCCTTCGATCACCTTGCCCGCTCCATAAAGGACGCGGACAAGCAGCGGGCGCAGGAAACCGACCTTTTCATTTTCCGGAATCAGCGTCAGCCCGTCGGGTTTCCGGTGGTCGCTGGCGATCTTGGCCAGGAGCTGCGATCAGCCAATTCCGTCTCGGTGACTATGTCAAGCGGCGGGCAGATACATTGACTGACCCATGGCGCGCGACTGTTGGCTCTTAAGCCTCGCGCTAGCAGCAGCCGACGGTCTTTGAAACCGAATGGGCCAGCGCGATGACAAACCACACCCTGCCTTGAGCCTCCGATGCGAGCGCTCGATAGTGTGAGAAGATGGTTGCCGCGAATTCCCATCCTCGATGTGTGGTCTGAGGGACCCTGGTCTCGCTGCCGAGGCGAGCTTTGAAGTGTTTGAGAACTTCCAGTTGCTCGCGCTGAAGCGAGAACTCGAAGCCGTCCGGGAAACGGACCAGGAACCGTTTGTCCTCGCCCGTTGGCGTCCGAGTCACCACGCCCACGGCGCCGCGGGGATGCACCAGGGAATTGTTCGTTCCCCGCACTTCCACCCGCGACACGACCTGCGTGCCGGCGGAGATGTTGTCGGCCTGGTCCACCGTCGCGCCGAGTGTGCCCTGTCAGGTTATCGCAAGCCAGCACACATTGCGGCGAGGAGCGGCTAATCGGCGCCATTACCTCCTCTCTCACGCGGCCATCCCCGGGCGATGCGCCGACGGATGATCTGGGATTGCGGGATTTCACAAATTAGCGAGGCTCCACCTCAGACCGACGAGGCCATCCCACGTTCCCGCGCAACGGGATTCGGCGACGATTTGCGATTTGTATCGGCCGGAAAAAACGTGGCTGAATTCATTGTGGCGGCGGTTGAAGCGGATAGTCTGTGAAGATCGAGCGCCGGTCGGAGCCGGGGACGACCCCCAACGCCCTGGACGCGGTACGCGAGATTACGGCGTTTCTCGCTATGGCAGTGCCCGCCCTGGCCGACTACCAGCGGCGCCCGAATGATCCTCAGACTGCAGCGATGGCGACCGAGCCGCCGGAATCCATATCCGAAAACCAGTTCTGGGACGACTTCTCTCGACGAGCGCGATGAAATCCTGACGCTCAAGTGGATTGAGTCTGAAAAGGCCGGTCGTGACGTCGGTTACGAGCGTGCCATCCCACTCTGGCTCAAGCAACGGCCCGAGTGGCAGGCCGCGCATGGGACCCCGTCCCCTTCGGCCAGCTGAAGTCGTTGCCGGCGGGGTTGCCACGCCTCGCGCATGGCGGTGCAGCGTGGTATTGGGCGTCGCACCTTATGTCCTCGGGGTAAACCGGGCCTTCAAATCCAACCCCCCGTCGTTTAACCGGTTTTGCATTGCCTAGGCTTGATTCCCGTTTATCATTCCGGCCAATACCTTTATGGAGCGTAGGGAGCAAACCAAAACCGGGGTGGGGATAGGATTTGATTCCGCCGGCTCGCCTCCCGCTAAAGGATCACCGGAACATCCGATTGGTTTCCTACCCATGACCTGGATTGCCTTTTCCGGCTCCTCTTTCCCGCTTAGGGTCTGTGCATGCACAGACCCTTAACCAACATGTTCGAACAAGCCTTCCGCAACATTGACGACGCCCTCCGCAAGGAAGCCGGCTGCGCCACCGAACTCGACTACGCCGAGCAAACCTCCTGGCTGCTGTTCCTGAAATACCTCGACGGACTGGAGCAGGACCGGGCGACCGAAGCCGCGCTCGAAGGCAAGAAATACACCTACCTCCTCGACAAATCCTACCGCTGGGAGACCTGGGCCGCGCCCAAGGACAAGTCCGGCCAACTCGACCACAACACCGCCCTCTCCGGCGACGACCTCCGCGACTTCGTCAACCAGAAGCTCTTCCCTTATCTCCAGCGGTTCAAGGACCGCGCCTCCGGCCCGAACACCATTGAATACAAGATCGGCGAAATCTTCGGGGAGCTGAAAAACAAGATCACCAGCGGCTACAACCTGCGCGAGATCGTTGATCACGTGGACGAGCTGCGTTTCCGCTCGCAGACCGAGAAGCACGAGCTGAGCGCGCTCTACGAGGAGAAGATCAAGCGCATGGGCAACGCCGGGCGCAACGGCGGCGAGTATTACACCCCGCGCCCGCTCATCCGCGCCATGATCCGCGTGGTGAACCCCCGGCTCGGCGAGACCATTCACGACGGCGCGTGCGGCTCGGCGGGCTTCCTGTGCGAAGCCTTCGACCACCTCCGGCAGGCCCACCCCAAGCGCACCACGGCGCAGGACAAGCGCCTCCAGGAAGCCACCTTCTACGGCAAGGAGAAGAAGTCCCTCGCCTACGTCATCGGCATCATGAACCTGATCCTGCACGGGATCGAAGCGCCGAACATCATCCACACCAACACGCTCACCGAGAACCTCGCCGACATTGAGGAGAAGGACCGGTTCGACATCGTGCTGGCCAATCCGCCCTTCGGCGGCAAGGAACGCCCCGAGGTGCAGCAGAACTTCCCCATCCGGACGGGCGAGACCGCGTTTCTCTTCCTCGAGCACTTCATCAAGATCCTCCGCGCCGGCGGCCGCGGCGGCATCGTCATCAAGAACACCTTCCTCTCGAACACGGACAACGCCTCCGTGAGCCTGCGCAAGCACCTGCTCGAGAGCTGCAACCTCCACACCGTGCTCGACTGCCCCGGCGGCACGTTCCAGGGTGCGGGCGTGAAGACTGTGGTGCTCTTCTTCGAGAAAGGCCGCCCCACGCGCAAGGTCTGGTTCTACCAGCTCGACCCCGGCCGCAACCTCGGCAAGACCAACCCGCTCAACGACGACGACCTCGCCGAGTTCGTGCAGCTCCAGAAGACCTTCGCCGACTCGCCCAAGAGCTGGAGCGTGGACGCGAAGGACATTGACCCCGCCACCTGCGACCTCTCCGTGAAGAACCCCAACGGCGGCGAGACGGTGACCCATCGCAGCCCTGAGGAAATCATGAAGGAGATCGCCGCCCTCGACGCCGAAAGCGCCGAGGTGCTCGAGAACATCAAGGCGCTGCTGAAATGAAGAAGGGGTGGGAAATAACAACACTTGGTTCAGTCTGCCGGTTCGTGCGCGGGCCGTTCGGTGGCAGCCTCAAGAAGTCCGTCTTTGTCGAAGACGGCTTCGCGGTCTACGAGCAGCAACACGCGATCTACGATCAGTTCGAAGAGATTCGTTACTTCATCGACGAAGCGAAGTTCAACGAAATGCAGCGCTTCGAGGTTCAGCCGCGCGATCTCATCATGAGTTGCTCGGGAACGATGGGCAAAATCGCGATCGTGCCTGAAGGTGTTCGGCGCGGCATCATCAACCAAGCCTTGTTGCAGCTGACTCCGTCAAACGTCGTTTCGGCTGAGTTCTTGAAATTCTGGATGGACAGCGACAACTTCCAGGAGAGCTTGCAGGAGCAGTCAGGCGGCGCAGCAATACAAAATGTTCCCTCGGTCAGCATCCTGAAAGAAATCAGGATACAACTGCCCCCGCTTGCGGAGCAGCAGCGGATCGTCGCCCGACTCGACTCCCTGGCCGCCGAAACCCAACGGCTGGGGCGGCTCTACGAGCAAAAGCAGGCGGCACTGGCAGCATTGAAAAAGTCGCTCCTGCACCAAGCCTTCACGGGAGAACTCTGAGCCATGTCCGTGAACCTCAATCCCGACAAGGCGCTGATCTTCCGCATCGTGCATGTGGCGAATGTGCCTTGGATTTTGGAGCATGGCGGACTCTATTGCCGTAGCGCGGCTGAACAGGACCCGAACTACGTGAACATCGGCAGCACCGACTTGATTGATAAAAGGGCGCGACGCCAGGTTCCCATTCCGCCCGGTGGCACGCTGAGTGACTACGTGCCGTTCTATTTCACGCCGTTCTCGATCATGATGCTGAACATCAAGACCGGCTACGGCGGAATCACGAAGCGGGCGAATCGGGACATCGTGATCTTCGTTTCCAGCATTCCCGGGCTCCGGGAACTGGGGTTGCCGTTCGTCTTCACGAACCAGCACGCCTACCCGGTGGACACGGAGTTTTACAACCGCGTGGAAAACCTCGACCGGATTGATTGGCCGCTCCTGCGCAGCCGCAACTTCAAGACCGATGACGCGGACCCCGGCAAACAACTCCGCTACCAGGCGGAGGCGCTGGTGCATCGGCATGTTCCGTTGGAGGCCCTGTTCGGTGTCGGCTGCCACGACGCCGAAGTGCAAGGGAAATTGGAATTGCAGCTTGAGCAGCACGGCGTGAAAATGGATGTCAAAACAACTCCGACATGGTATTTCTAAAGTATGCGATTCACTCAAGGCAACTTGCTGGAAGCCCCCGTGGAAGCCGTGGTGAACACGGTGAACACGGTGGGCGTCATGGGTAAGGGCATTGCCCTGATGTTCAAGGAACGGTTTCCAGAGAACTTCAAGAAGTATGCTGCGGCGTGCGCGGCGGGGCAGGTCCGAGTGGGCGAAATGTTCGTGACGAGCGGAGTGGAACTGGGCGGCCCGCGCTGGATCATCAATTTTCCGACCAAACAGCACTGGCGGCAACCGACCAAGCTGGAGTGGGTGCGGGACGGTTTGGCGGCCTTGAAGGAGGTCATCCGCGCCAAGGGCATTAAATCCATCGCGCTGCCGCCTTTGGGCTGCGGGAATGGCGGATTGAACTGGGCCGTGGTGCGACCCGTGATTGAGCAGGCATTGGGCGACTTGACCGGCGTGGAAGTGATTGTTTACGAGCCGACGGCCAAGTACCAGAACGTGGTGAAAAAGCAGGGCGTCGAAAAGCTGACGCCGGCGCGGGCGCTGATCGCGGAAATGATCCGGCGCTATTGGGTCCTTGGCATTGAATGCACTTTGCTGGAAGCACAAAAACTGGCGTGGTTCCTGGAACGAACAATCCAGAGGATGGGACTGAAAGACCCGCTGGATTTGCGCTTCGAGGCCAACCGCTACGGTCCCTATGCCAACCGCCTCACCCACCTGCTGAATGGTCTCGATGGAAGTTACCTCCATTGCGACAAGCGCATGGCCGACGCCGATCCCTTCGACACGATTTGGTTTGAGGATATCAAACGAGAGAAGCTGGAAATCTACCTCAGAAGCCCGGAGGCGAAGGATTATTTGCCCGCACTCGTAGCAACCGATGCCTTGATTGATGGTTTCCAATCACCGCTCGGCATGGAAGCGCTAGCCACTGTAGATTGGCTTCTGGTCCGCGAAGGCGCGGAGCCGAGCTTAGCGGGAATTCGTGAAGGCATTCGCCATTGGCCGGCAGGCGAGGCTCACGCGCAACGCAAGGAGAAGCTTTTCCATGACCGTCTGCTCGAACTGGCGCTGCAACGGCTTCAGGGCCTCGGCGGCGCTGCATGAACGAAGCCGAGACACGCGCCGAGTTGATTGATCCCGCGTTGAAGGCGGCGGGCTGGGGCGTGGTCGAGGGCAGTCGCATCCGGCGCGAATACCTCATCAGCCCCGGTCGCATCGAGGGACGCGGGCGGCGCGCCAAGCCGCTCAAGGCCGACTACGTCCTCGAATACCGCAACACCAAGCTTGCCGTTGTGGAAGCCAAGGCCAACACCGAGGGAATCTCGGAAGGCGTTGGGCAGGCCAAAGATTACGCGGGCAAGCTGGCGGTGCGCTTCGCCTACGCCACCAACGGCACGGGCATCTACAGCGTCGACATGGTGACCGGCAAGGAAGGCGAACTGAACGTCTACCCTTCGCCGGAGCGGCTTTGGGCGATGACCTTCGCCAAAGCGGATGCGTGGCGCGACCGGTTCGCCGCAGTGCCGTTCGAGGACAAGGGCGGATCACATCCAGGGCGGTATTACCAGGACATCGCCATCGAGCGCGTGTTGCGGGCGATCTCCCGCAAAGAGCATCGCATTCTGCTCACCCTGGCCACCGGCACGGGCAAGACGTTCATCGCTTTCCAGATCGCGTGGAAGCTGTTCCACGCACGCTGGAATCTCTCCGGCGAGCCGACGCGCCGTCCGCGCATCCTGTTCCTTGCCGACCGCAACATCTTGGCGAACCAGGCTTACAACGCCTTCTCATCATTCCCGGAAGACGCCATGGTGCGCATCACGCCCGAGGACATCCGCAAGAAGGGCAAGGCGCCGAAGAACGGCAGCCTGTTCTTCACCATCTTCCAGACGTTCATGACCGGGCCGGAGAAGGACGGCAAGCCGACGCCGTGGTTTGGCGAGTATCCGCCGGACTTCTTCGATTTCATCGTGATTGACGAGTGCCACCGCGGCGGCGCCAACGATGAGAGCAACTGGCGCGGCATCATGGAGTATTTCGCGCCCGCCGTGCAGCTCGGCCTCACCGCCACGCCCAAGCGGCGCGAAAACGCCGACACCTACCGGTATTTCGGCGAGCCGGTGTTCATCTACTCGCTCAAGGACGGCATCAACGACGGCTTCCTGACGCCCTTTAAGGTGAAGCAGATCCAGACCACGCTCGACACCTACTACTACACGTCCGACGACACGGTGGTGGAGGGCGAGATCGAGGCGGGCAGGCTCTACGAAGAGGCGGACTTCAACCGGAACATCGAAATACGGGGGCGGGAGCGCAAGCGGGTGGAGATATTCATGTCGCAGATTGACCAGAACGAAAAGACGCTGGTCTTTTGCGCCACGCAATCACACGCCTTGCTGGTGCGCGACCTGATCAACCAGATTAAGAAGAGCAACGACCCGCACTACTGTGAGCGCGTCACGGAGAACGACGGCGAGATCGGCGAGCAGCACCTGCGCGATTTCCAGGACAATGAGAAGACCATCCCGACCATTCTCACCACGTCACAGAAACTCTCGACTGGCGTGGACGCGCGGAACATCCGCAACATCGTGCTGATGCGCCTGGTGAACTCCATGATCGAGTTCAAGCAGATCATCGGGCGCGGCACACGGCTATCGAGGGGAAGGACTACTTCACGATTTACGACTTCGTGAAGGCCCACCAGCATTTCCTTGATCCGGAATGGGACGGCGAGCCGATTGAACCTGAACCGAAAGAGCCGTGCCCGACGTGCGGCCAAGCACCATGCGTGTGCCGAAAGAAAGTGAAGGTGAAGCTGGCGGATGGCAAAGAGCGGACCATCCAGCACATGATGTGCACGAGCTTCTGGCATCCCGACGGCACACCGATGAGCGCACTGCAGTTCATGGAACTGCTCTTCGGCAGGCTGCCCGAGTTCTTCGGCAACGAGGACGAGCTCCGTAGCATTTGGAGCGTCCCGGAAACGCGCAGGAAACTTTTGCAGGGACTTGCGGACAGGGGTTTTGGGCATGACCAGCTATCGGAGATGCAGCGAATCATCGATGCCGAGGCAAGTGACCTGTTCGATGTGCTAGCGCACGTGGCGTATTCCAAGACGCCGATCACTCGTGAATGGCCTTGGGTCCGGACGCGAGGCCGGAACTGGTCAAGCGATTCCGCGCGGAGGCGGTCTCCGCCGCGAGTCTGCACCATCCGAACATCGTCGCCATCCACGAGGTCGGCCTTCACGAAGGCCAGCACTTTTTCGTCATGGACTACGTCGAGGGGCAGAACCTGGCGCGGCTTGTGGCAACCAACCGCTGCCGGCGCGGCGCGCGGCGGCTTATCTCCAGACCGTCGCCGAGGCGGTGCACTACGCCCATAAACGCGGCATCCCTCTGGCAACAATGCCAGAGCGAGGCGGAGGCGCCTATCGACAAGCTGCCTGGCCCGATTCACTCGCTGGAGGTATCCCCCGACGGACACTGGCTCTTGGCCGGATCGATCGGGGGCGAGCCGAGGCTGTGGCACCTCGCCACCGCCGAGCCAGTCCGGGTGGCGGGGGAAGCCGACTGGGCCTTCGGCGCCTTTTCGCCCGACAGCCGCTGGCTGGTCCTTTGTGCCGAGACCACCCGGTTGTTCGGTAGAATTCTGAGTTGTCAGTGTCCAGACGCGGCGCTCGCTACGGCGCGACCCAGTTCGGCACTCCAGCCCCGTGCTTCAGCCCACCCGACTGGATGAAAGGAGTCTCCCGATGACCACTGCAAAGAACCGCATACTCGTGATCCTCACCCTGGCAGCGTGCGTCTCGACGGCGTTCGCCCAGACGCTGGTGTTCAAGGACGATTTCAGCGATCCCATGCTGAGCGGTTGGGTTCGGCTTGGAGTTCCCGGGGTGCTCAGCAACTTGAACCAGCAAGCCCTCATCTCGGCCAATTGTGGCCCCCTCCAGACCAACAACCCATTCGCGACGCATTTTGCCTGGGGGCACGCGATACCCATGCCACGTGAGCTAACGAACAACTGGACGCTCGAAGGGCGCCTGGACCTGGTCCGTGCCAATCAGAACGATGCCTGGGCCAGCGTCCATTTCTTGTGGAGTCCTCTGGGGAACTCCGGCTATGCCTTCCTCGTGGACCGAGACGAGGTGGCGCTGATGAAGTTCTGGAATGGAATCGGCTCGATGGCCTGGTTCTTCTACGAACCGCGCGAGATCAAGAACCAGAACGTGACCCTGGTGCTGAGCGTGACCCGCCGCGATGCCAATCTCGTGATCAACACCCGCGTTCTGGACAAAGACAACGCCAATGCCGTGGTATTCGATCACACCGTGATCGACACACCCGAAGCCGATCCAACCCTTCCGAGCCGCTGGGTCAAAGGAACCCCCAGCGTGAAGGACATGGTCGGAGAGCCCTGGCGCATGGTGAGCGGCCCCGGACAAATCGAAGTGACACTCGACTGGACCAACCCGGCGAGCAGCCCGACCGGCCCCGCTCAGGTCGTGTATGACGACGTGGAGGTCTGGCTCTACGAATCGCCGCGGCCCAACGTTGTGGCCTGGGACGGCGTCGCCTACGGCTCGGCCAGTGTCCCGTCCAACCTGACGAACGCGGTTGCCGTGGCCGCCGGGGGGGGGCGCCAGCCTGGCGCTGCGGGCGGATGGCACGGTGGCGCTATGGGGTGGCATCTTCGGCGGAACGTTGGGCGAACTCTGGTCTGCATTAGCAGCGACGTTCCCGAGTGACCTGACCAATGTGGTCGCTATTGCCGCCACTTCGACGGCAATCGACATCAGCCCGCTCGGATGCCACTTCCTGGCGTTGCGCGCCGACGGCACGGTGATCCGGTGGGACTCTTCAAGCCTGCCCCCGAAGACCGACGTTCCGCCAGGACTAACTCATGTGGTCGCGGTCGCGCCCGGCGCCGGACATTGCCTGGCACTCCGTGCCGACGGAACCGTGATGGCGTGGGGCAATCCCGCCCGAACCGACCTCCCGGCTGGACTGAGCAGTGTGGTGGCGGTGGCAGCCGGTTTTGCCCACAGTCTGGCGTTGTGCGCGGATGGCAGGATTGTCGCGTGGGGCGGTTCAGGGAGTTGGCACCCCGAATACGGTGGGACCAACGTTCCACCCAGCCTGACGAATGCTGTCACGGTGGCGGCTGGCCTTTACCACGGTCTGGCTCTCCGTGCTGACGGCACGGTGGTCGCGTGGCCCCCTGACATGCCAGCGACCGGCGTTCCGAGCGGTCTAACGAACGTCGTGGCAATTGCGGGCGGCGTCTATCAGGGCGTGGCACTCATTGCCGATGGGCCGCCGACGCTCCAGGCACGCTTGAACCATCCAACGATGGCGGCCGACGGCTTCGCCGTTTCCGTGCCCACGCAAAGCGGCCGCGTTTACCGGCTGGAATACAAACACTCGCTCGCCGACACCGACTGGACGCCCCTGCCACTGGTGGCCGGCACCGGACACGAGCGGATGCTGACCGATCCTGCCGCCGACGGATCATCCCAACGCTTCTATCGCGTCCGCCGGTGGTGATCGACGACCTCGGTCGTCTGCGTCGTCGCAGGAGTTGCTGGAGTGAGGCCTCAAATTGAGTCGACGGGATCTTCATAAACGTGAACCGCCGTGCTGCCGTTCCCACTGTCCTTGTGGAAATGGCGCGAGGCTGCGGTTACTACTGAGCGCGCTGCCGGAAACGGAGATTGACCACCGTCTGCCCTTTGAGATCAGCGAGGGAGACTGTCGCGCCTTCTTCGTAGCTGCCGCCAATGACGGGGCTTTGAATGCGGGGGCTTTTTTCGGTGAGTTCTGTGGTGTCGTTCATTTTGCTCAGAATTCCTCATCCGCCATACACTCGTCAAGCGATGCGTCGCTGTGAAGAGGAGGCCAAGGCGCCCGCCGGCCCACTCGAACCACGCTGGGGCTACGACACCTGCCTGACTTTCATTGGGCGGACTTGCGAGCAACTCGGTGAGGGGGCCAAAGCGGCGGACTACTACCGCAAGGCACTCGCCAGGCATCCGGCGGATCATCTGGCGAAAGAAGGTCTGGACTACACGTTCGATCTCGGGCCATCCATCCTCACGCTCCGTTCGACTGTGGAGGCGGTTAAGCGCATGTCGACCGCCACGTGATAATCAATGTCTCCGAAACGCCTGTCCGAATTCGACCGAAATCAGTGCCCGAATTGAATCCCGAATTCACTGTCCGAATCACTCCGAAATACGCAACCGGATCGTTCCTGGGCCGGTTTCGCCGCAGGAATTGCGACCAGACGCAGGTGTCGACCAGGATCAAGTTGGTTGGCATGAAGACAAGATAGGATGACACATCGGAATTTCTCAATTCTTGTGCAGCAACTCCGGCGCTCGATGGCGCCGTTGCACGGTGAAACAAACGCTACTCCCGTTTTTGCGTGTTCTTGCGCTTATTGCGGCAAAGAATCCAGAGCCGATTCTTTTGGCGCTTTCCAAAGAGACGCAAAAAGCCATTTCATCGGTTTTCTGCGATCTTTCACGGCAAGAGAATTCGGCTCTTGGCAGCCTGCACGTCGGCGCCTCAAAGAAGACGGGGTTGTCAAGGGCTCAATCCAATGGCGGACGTGACTTTGCCGGGTTTGGATCTATACTGGGTGCGATGAGAGCATGTTTGCAGCCGGTGGCGCTCACGATCGCAGGTTCCGACAGCGGCGGCGGCGCCGGCATCCAGGCGGATCTCAAGACCTTTGCCGCGCTGGGCGTCCATGGCGCCAGCGCCATCACCTGCCTGACCGCCCAGAACCCGGTTGAGGTCCGGGCGATCCGGCCCGTCCGGCCGGAGATCGTCCGGGCGCAGATCGAGGCGGTCTGGGATCAGCTGCCGCCGGGGGCGATCAAGACCGGGATGCTGTTTTCCGAGGCGATCATCCGGGCCGTGGCCGACTGTCTCGGCTCGCGGCGGGCGGTCCCGCTCGTGGTCGATCCGGTGATGGTGTCGACCAGCGGCACCCGCCTGTTGCGGCCGGGCGCGATCCGGGATCTGCGCGAGCTGCTGGCGCCTCGGGCGACCCTCCTGACCCCCAACCTCGATGAGGCGGCCCTGCTCACCGGCCGGCGCCTGATCGAGCCCGAGGACCTGCGCCAGGCCGCCCGCGCCCTGCACGAGCAGTTCGGCGCCGCCGTTCTCGTCAAAGGCGGACACCTGCCAGGCTTGCGCGAGGCCGTCGATTTCTTCTACGACGGCCGCCAGGAGCTGATGCTAAGGGCGCCGTTCGTGGACGGAGTGTCGACCCATGGGACCGGCTGCACCTACTCGGCGGCCATCGCCGCCTTCCTGGCGCGCGGCTTCAAGCTCGCCGATGCCGTGCTCGAGGCCAAAGGCTACATCAGCCGGGCCATCGTCTCGAGCCTGCGCGTGGGCCGGCATACCGTGTTGAACCACGCGGCGGCTGCGGCCCGATGAGCCTGCGTCTGATCCATGCCGGGTTTTGGGTGGCGCTGGCCCTGGGGGCATTTCCGGTCCTTCAGGCCGCACAGGGCAGCGGCGAGACGATCGGCTTCACGTTCCGCGAGCCCCAGCAGCGAACGTATCAGGTCCTCGCGCCGCCGTCCGTCCGGGGCGCCTCGGGCGCGGCGGCGCCGGATCCGTGCGCCTGGCTGCTGGCCTGGCGGGCCGGGAATCCGGATGCGCCCGTCCTGTTCAGCCGCCGGGTCACGGTTCAATGGGGGGCGGATACCGATCTCGAGGGAGTGCTGTCCGGGAGCCGTTTGCGCCTGGCCCGGCCGATCGGGGATCGGATGGCGATCCTGGAGGCAGCGGATGCGCGGACCGCGATCGAGGAAGCCCAGCGGTTGGCGGCCCGCGCCGATGTCATCGTCAGCCGGCCCGTCCAGCGGCGAGCCCTCGAGCGGCGCAGCCATTATGCGCTTGCGCCCAACGACCCGCTGTTCCTCCGCCAGTGGCATCTCGAGAACCGCGATCCCGAGGGGCTGCGGCTGGGGGTCGACCTGGCGGCGCGCGCCGCATGGTCCGTGACTCGTGGCGGAGGGGTGGTGGTGGCGATTGTGGACGATGGAATCGATCCGGAGCATCCCGATCTGGAGAGGCGGCGTGCGGCCGAGCTGGATTACAATTTCTATCGCGGCGAGGCCGGCGGGGCGCCGGCGGGGGACTGGGCGTCGCACGGGACTCCGGTGGCGGGCCTGGTGGCAGCCGAGGCGGACAACTCGATGGGAGTGATAGGCGTGGCGCCCGAGGCGCGGCTGGCGAGCTGGGTCATCTTCGATCGAATCCCCGATTGGCCCTCGCTGACGTTCACGCCGACGGATGAGCAGATGATGGACATGTTCCAGAGCCGGTCCAACATCGTCAGCATCCAGAACCACAGCTGGGGCTATGCGGGATTATCCCAGCTGGGCCCGGGGCCGCTCGAGACCATCGGCATATCCAACGCCGTCCGATTCGGACGGGACGGCAAAGGGGTGATCCTGGTCCGCGCCGGCGGGAACGGCCGCGAAGGCCTGGTGGACGCGAACGATGACGGCTACCTGACCGATCCATCTGTCATCGCTGTCGGCGCGGTCCGTTCGGACGGCCGGGCCGCCAGCTACAGCTCGCCGGGCGCCTGCCTGCTCGTCTCCGCTCCCAGCAGCGATGCCGAACTTGGGTTCGCCACCATCGTCACGACCGACCGGACGGGCATCGGCGGATTGAACCAGACCGTGGCGACCAACGACGCCGCCAATTACCTCGATCAACAGAACGGGTTCACCGGCACATCGGCTGCGGCGCCGCAAATTGCCGGCGTGGCCGCGCTGCTGCTTTCGGCGAATCCGTCCCTGACCATCCGGGACGTGCAGCAGATATTGGTGCACTCCGCGCGGCAGCACGACGGGTCCGATCCCGGTCTGGCCACCAATGGCGCCGGGTGGATCGTGAGCCACAACACGGGCTTCGGGGTTCCGGACGCGGGCGAGGCGGCGGTTCTGGCACGGCGGTGGCCCCCGCGGCCGCCGCCGGCGCAGGCGGTCTACACGGCCGCCGTCAACCGGCTGGTGCCGGACGATGGCGCTCGGCTCTGGATCAGCGGCTCGGGCGTCCCCGCCAACCTCCTCAGCATCCCATCCCAACCGGGCCTCGGCGTGCATCCGGACGATCCGACCGATGCGCTGCCGATGGTCTACGCGGGGCTGGCGACCAACGCCGTCGAGATCGATCTCCGGGGCCGGGCAGCCCTGCTCGAACGCGGCGAGAGCAAGTTCATCGAGAAGATCGAGCGCGCGGCCGCCGCGGGAGCGGCTTTCGCCGTCATCTACAACAACCGGGACGGCGACGAGCTGCTGGTCATGGGTGAGACCGAATGGGCCCCGATCCCGGCGGTGTTCATCGGCCAGAACGACGGCCAGGCGCTCCGCGCCTTTCTCGAGGCGCAGCCCTCCGCCACCGCCCAGCTCCGCCTGAACTCCCTCACCCATTCGTTCTGGGTCACCAGCACCCTCGCGCTCGAACACGTCCGTCTGCGGGTCGACGCCGATCATCCCGTGCGGGGCGATCTCCGGATCACCCTGCTCTCGCCCATGGGCACTCGAAGCGTTCTGCAGCGGCGCAACGATGATTCGATGCCCGGGCCCGAGGGCTGGACCTATCTCTCGACCCACCACTTCCAGGAATCCAGCGCCGGATTGTGGGCGGTGGCGGTGACCGACGAATACGCCTCGAACAGCGGCCGCGTGCTCGAGCTGCAGCTCATCCTCGAAGGGATCCCCATCGAAGACGCCGATCGCGACGGGCTCGACGACGCATGGGAGCGCCGATATTTCATGTCCCTCGCCCTGGGTCCCCGGGACGATCCCGACAACGATACCTACGCCAACGCCCGTGAGCAGGTCGAAGGGACCCACCCGTTCGCGGATGACCGGCCGCTGCGGCTCGACCTGTCGGTGTGGAACGGCGATTGGATGCGCCTGTCATGGCCGGGCCGGGTTGGGACCACGTATCAAGTGCTCGGCCATGGGCGGGTCGATTCGGCCCCCCTCGACCTGGCCCGCCTGCCCGGCGCCGCCTCGGAAACCGAATGGTTCTTCCCGGCCGCCGGCGCGCCGTTCGAGTTTTTCCGGCTCCAGGCCGCTCAGTAACCCGCAGGGACGGGGCCGCTACACGGCGGCGGCTGCGCGCAGCCAGAGGGTTTGAAATCCATCCAGCCGCAAAGGCGCGGCATCCCGGCCGCCCGGCCTGTAGCAGCGGCCGGTGGCCGGATCGGTCCAGGCCGATGCCAGGCGCGCTTCGGGCGGGAGCTCGCCGATCGCCACGGTTTCCCCGGAGACATTGTGCAGGCAGAGCATCGGATCGGCCTGTCCGGCGGGAATCCGGCAGACCGCGAAGAGCCGCGGATCGAGGTCGATCACCCGCTGGGCGGCCTGGGGATGAAACGCGGGGTGCGCCCGGCGGATGCGGAGGAGATCCTTGCATCCGCCGAAGATCCGGCTCCGGAGCGAGCCCGAGCGGCTCAGCTCGGCTTCGAGCGAGGCGCGATCGAGCTTTTGGCGATTGATGCGGCGGGGCATGCCGCTGGCATCGGCCCCTGGCCGGTCGCCTCTCGAGCCGAACAGGGAATGGAAGTAAATGGCCGGCACCCCTTGCAGGCTCAATAGAATCGCATGAGCGGTCAGGAACTTTCGCGCCGCCGTTTCGACCGGCTCGCCGGCCTTCGGGTTCGAGAGCGCATCGAGGTAATTGATATTGAGCTCATAGGCTTTGCGGGATCCATCGGGCATGGCCTTCCACGAGATGAATCCACCGTGCTCGACCGAACGGTCGGCCAGCGCGTCGATCTGGGCGTCGCTCAGGATGCCGCGCGCCGGATTGAGCCCGATGCCGTCGTGGGAGGCCAGGAAATTGAAGAAGGCGGCGCCAGCGGGCGCTGCCAGCGGCCGTGCCCAGCGGGTGAGGGCCGCCGCGCTGCCGGTGGCGAAGCTGTGCAGCACCAGGGGCGGCAGGGCGAAATTGTAGACCAGTTGCGCCTCGTTCGCGCCGTCGCCGAAGTACGAGATGTTATCGGCATGCGGCACGTTGGTCTCCGTGATGAGCCGGACGCGGGGTGCGGCCTCATCCAGGACGGCGCGCATGATCTGGATGACGGCGTGGGTTTGCGGCTGGTGCAGGCAGGGCGTGCCGATCTCCTTCCAGAGGAACGCAATGGCATCCAGCCGGATGAACCGCGCGCCCCGCGCCGCATAGAACAGCAGCGCCTCGAGCACCGCCAGCAGCACGCGCGGATTCCCGAAGTTCAGATCCGCCTGGTCGGCGCTGAACGTGGTCCAGACCCGGCGCGGTCCGCGCGCGGTTGCGAACTCGGTCAGGAGCGGCAGGGCCCGCGGGCGCACGACCTGCGACAGGTCCGGCTCTCCCTCGACCGTCACGAAGAAATCGCGGAACTCGGGCTCGTCCCTGATGAACCGCTGGAACCATTCGCCCTGGATCGACATGTGGTTGAACACCGCGTCGAGCATCAAGTCGAACGACTGGCCCAGCCGCGCGATATCGGGCCAGCCGCCATACGCTGGGTCGACGGCGAAGTAGTCCTTCACGGCGAACCCGTCGTCGGATGACCACGGGTAGAAAGGCAAGACATGGATCCCGCTGACCACGCCGTCGAGATGCGCCTGGGCGAAGCCGGCCAGGGTCTGGAGGGGCGGCGCGCCCGGCTCGAGCAACTGGTCGGCGTAGGCGATGAGCAGCGCATCCTGCTCGGTCAGGCCGGGATCCGGCTGGGGCGATGCGGGGGGTTGCGGGGGCGCCGCGCGGAACCGGTCCAGGAGCTGCTGCAGCCGCGGGAGGAGTTCTCGGGCCACCGGTGGGCCATAGAGGCTGCGCAGAAGATCGTGGATCGCCGGGTTCACTCGGGCAGACCGTTTTCGCGCTCGAAGCGGTTGATGTTCTCGCGCTGGCCGACCACCATGCAGAGATCGTGGAGGGCGAGCTTCAGGCCGGGTTCGGCCTCGAGGTCGCGGACCGTGCCGCCGGGGGCGGGGCGGGACACCAGCACGATATTGACGCGGTATTGCTCGCGCCAGCCGAGCTCCTGGAGCGTCTTGCCATGGGCGGGGGGGCCGAGCCGGACCTGGGCGAGCTGGTAATCGCCGCTGAGCTGCTGGCGGTCGCTGCCGGCCTGGTCGCGCAGGCGTTCGGCGAGCCGGTAGGCCATGTCCCGGGACGGCAGGACCACCAGGTCGGCCCCGACGCGGTCGAGCACATCGGCGTGCTTGCCGTCCTGGGCCCGGGCGATGATCTTCTTGGCGTGGAGCTGCTTGAGGGTCAGCGTGGCCAGGATGCTGTCCTGCATGTTCTCGCCGATGCACACGACCACGGCATCCGCATCCGCCACCCCGAGCTCCTTGAGCGCGTCCTCGTCCTCGACGTCCATCTGGACGGCGTGGAAGCCGTCCTCGGCCAGATCCTTCACCCGTTCCGGATCCTGATCGGCGATGAGGATCTCGCACCCGTATTCGGAAAGGCGCGATGCCAGATGCGTGCCGAAGCGGCCTGCTCCCAGTATGACAATGCGTTGGCTCATTGGATCAGCCCAAACCAATTTCCTCGATCGGATAATGCACGTGACGCGGATAGGGGGGGCGCGCCAGGTACAGGGTGATCACCAAGGGCGCAACCCGCCCGATAAACGTCAGCGCCATGATGATCAGCTTGCCCGGGGAAGTCAGTTGCGAAGTCACGCCCGCGCTCAGCCCCACCGTCCCAAAGGCCGATACGGCCTCGAACATCAGGCCGAGCAGGTGCTCCCGGCTGTCGGCGAAGGGGTGGTTCTGCTCGGTGACCATCAGCAGGCCCACGCCGGCCATGACGGTTGCGCTGGCCAGCAGCGCCAGCAGCAGCGCGATGCTGGTCAGGCCCGGAGCGATCTGCCGGCCGAATACCTGCACATTCTCCCGGCGGCGCAGGGCGCTCCACGCGGTCAGAGCCAGCACGGCGAACGTCGTCGTCTTGATGCCGCCCCCCATCGATCCGGGCGCGCCGCCGATGAACATCAGGAGCATGGTCCACAGCAGAGTCGACTCGTTCATCGAACCCACATCCACGACGCTGAACCCCCCCGATCGGGTCATCGCCGAGTGGAAAAGAGACCACGACAGCTTGTCGGTCAGGGATGCGCTTTCGAGCGTGTCGTTGAGCTCGAACATCAAGGTCGCGACCATGCCCGCCCCGAGCAGGAGCAGGGTGACGACCAGCACCAGCCGGGTCTGCAGAGCCAGGTACCCCCGGCGCCGGGCGTCGCGCCGCCAGAAGTAGTAGTAGCGCAGGTTGATCAGCGTCATCAGCCCGATGCTGCCGGCCGCCACCAGAACGCTGATGACGCAGAGCACCAGCGGATGGGCTCGCCATCGGGCCATCCCCTCGGGCCAGATCGAGATGCCGGCGTTGCAGAAGCCGCTGACCGCGTGAAAGACCGCTTCCCACAGCGTTCTGAACACCGTCGTCTCGGGCTGGCTGGCCTCCATGAGAAAAAACAGGGCCACGGCGCCCGCCAGCTCGAACAGCACGATAAACACGCAGCCATACGCAAACACGTCCAGAGGCTGGACCCGCCGAATCCGGCCGACCGTGGTCCGGATGACCTGCTCGTCGGCCAAGGACAGCCTTCGCCCGCTGAGGAGGACGAGCAGGATGCTGGCCGTGAAGATCCCGAAACCGCCCACCTGGATCAGCCCCAGGATCGCCGCATGGCCGAACGAGTTGAACGCCTCGGCGACATTCACCGAGGTCAGCCCGGTCACGCAGGTCGCAGACACGGCCAGAAACGCCGCATCGACGATCCCCACCGACTGGCCCGGGCGATGAGCCCACGGCAGCGCCAGCAGGACCGAGCCGATCAGGATGATGCCCAGAAATGCGGCCGGCACCAGACGCAGATCGACCTCCGCCGGCCTGGCAGCCGGGTTCCACGCCGTCCGATGGATCAGCGCCTTCCACATGGCCCCAGTGTCCACTGGACGCGGATGAGGGTGAGGTCATCCGGGAGGCGGAGGCCGCCGGTGGCGCTCAGCAATTGTCGCTCGAGGCAGTCGAGCTTGAGCCGGCCTTCGAGACGCAGGGTTTCGCGGAGGCGGCGGTTGAGGGCGGCCAGGAACCGCGCGGGGGAATCCAGGAGATCCCGAACCCCGTAATCCTCGATCCGCATGGCTGGCGAGAGCGGGTTCATTGAGCCGATCGGTTCGCGCGCATAGTGCGGCATCGGCGCGAGCGGGGCAAGGCCCTTCTGGCGGCCGCCGCCCCCCCCGCACCCCCCCGGATAACAGCCACTTTGGGCGCACGGCGCCCGAGGAATAAAAAAAACGGAACCCTCAAGGGGTCCCGTCTGAAAAACAACAATCGCGAAAGGCGTTCGCGGGCGATCTAGTAGCGACGGCCACCGCCGCCGCCGCCACCGCCACCGCCGCCGAAACGCCGCTGACCGCGCCCGCCGCCGAAGTCGGATCGCTCCTCGCGCGGGCGGGCGATATTGACCGTCAAGCCGCGGCCGTGGAGTTCCTGGCCGTTGAGCGCGGCGATGGCGGCCTGGGCCGCCTCTTCAGATTCCATGGTGACGAACCCGAAGCCCCGGGATCGGCCTGTCGCCCGGTCCTGGATCAATTCCACACGGCTGACTGTCCCGTGGGGGGAGAATGCGTCCTCGAGGTCGTTCTCCGTGGTGTCGTAGGACAGATTGCCTACATACAGTTTTGTACTCATTGATGATTTGCTCGGCTAGACTGGCCGCATCCTGCTCGTTGTTCCCGACCGTCGGGTCTCAAATCATCACTGAACCACGTTCACTTGATGACTTTCCAATCCGTGCGCGGAATGACTGAACCATCTACCAAAAACCTATAATTGCACATTTTCGGCTTGAAGCAAGTGTTTTCCGCGGGGCCCTGGCCTGGGCGAATCGCTTCGAGCTCAATGGGATCGAGAAACGGTAGGGGCGCGGGGGCGCCAAGAGGGGCGGCTGCCCGGGAGCTTCATCGACAGTCTTTCGAGGCGGCTGACCCGAGCTGCCGCGCACCACCGATCTTGCCTGCCGTCCGAAGCCGCGCGCCCTCAGCTCTCCACGCGGATGCGCCGACCGGCTCTCTGGACGCCTCCTGGACCGGCCGCGCAGTTGATGCGCAGGCGGCATCGGTATAGATTCTCCACGATCCACTCGCAAATAGTTCTAAGAAAAGCGCCGGGACGGTGTCTCATGGATAGAGAGCGGATTGAAGTTCAGACAACCGCCGGCGAACGCAGATAACGAATCGATCATCTGGCCATGGCCGATCCGATCCCCAACGGCCCCGGGGCGCAAGCCCCGGCGCCCGAGACGCTGGAGAACCTGTTCACGGCGCACGAGGCGTCGCTGCTGGTCTACGCGCGCCGGTTCGTCGAGAGCGACGAAGCCGCCCAGGATGTTGTGCAAGAGGCATTCGAAAAACTGCATGCGGGATTCGACGCGGTGCGAAAGCCGCGGACCTGGCTGTATCGGACCGTGCATAACCTGGCGCTGAACCACCGGCGAGGCGGCAAGCGCCTGGTGAGCCTCGAGACGGCCGGGGATGGCGGGATGGACGTCGCCGATCCCCAGGCGCTGCCGGACGAGCACATCGAGCGAATGGAGGCCATCGGCCAAACGCGGCTCTGCATCGAAGCCCTGGATGCCCGCAGCCGGGAGTTGATCCGGCTCAAGTTCGAGGAGGAGCTCTCTTACCAGGACATCAGCCGCCGCACCCAGCTCACGGTGGGTCACGTGGGTTACCTGCTGCACCACGCCCTGAAACGGCTGGGAGCAGAGCTGGCGAAACTCGGAGTTGTATCATGAGTCTGGAACCGCATAGCGATCCTCGCCAACAGCTCGAAGCCCGAGTGGTTGCCTGGCTCCTCGGGGAGGCGAGCCCGTTCGAGGCGGCTGAGCTCGAGATGCTGATCCAGGCGGATGCCGAGCTCGCCGGCTTTCACCGCCGGATGAAGCAGGTCATCGCCCGGATCCGGGAGACCACCGCCGCCGCCTCAGCCAATCCCGGCCCGGCCGCCGATGCTCCCCGGTTCCCCCCCGAGCGGCGCGCGGCCCTGCTCGAACGGCTTCGCCAGAAGCCCGCGCCCGTGCCACCGGAAGCCCTGGTTTCCCCTCCTGCCACTCGATCTTCCATCCCTTCGCCCGCGCCCGCCGCGTATCGGGCCAGCCCAGGCTCGCGCCGCTGGCCCCGGTGGCGCATCCCCGCAGCCGCGGCCGCCAGCCTGATGGCTCTGCTGGCGATCGGCTATGTTTGGCGCCTGGCACAGTCGCGCCCGCTCCTCATGGCCAAACACGAACCCCCGGCCGTGATCGACCGGCTGGATGCGGCTGGCGAATCGGAGGCCCTTTCTCGCGAGCCAGCACCGGCCGCACCCGCCACGCCGCCCCCAGCCCTGGGAGATGTGCCCGTGATGGGCCGGGCGTTCAGGCCCAGCGAGCCCGCTGCCGCCCCCGAATCGGCGGCTCTCAGCCGCCGGGCGGGAGCCGAGAGGATCGAGGAACGGTCCGAGCGCTACTCGTATCGCGCAGCCGATAATGAATCCGCCGCAGTCCGACCCGCTGCAAAGCCCACGCCGCTCGCGCTGCCCTCCATTCAGCCGCCGCCGGCCGCCCAGCCAACAGCCCCGCCCGCAACCCGATTCGCAGCCGGTCGACCCGCCGCACCCGCTCCGTCCATCGAGTCAGGCATCGGCAAAGGCGCCCCTGCCGACGCGGCCTTGACTGCCCCCCAGCCCCAAAGCGAATGGGGACGCGCTGCGGCCCCTCGGCGGATCGTGCTGCCGTCGATGGACGCGCCGGCGTCCGTTGAGATGGCCGGCCAGAAAATCGCTGCGCCCGACCAGCAGGTCGCTGCAACATGGGATGAATCCCGAAAATTAGGGATAACCGACGATTTCAGCATCAGCGGCGTCGAGGAAGCTTTGAAGAGCGTTCCCGTGGCTGCTGGCAAGTATGAACTTCTGCCTCAAGCGGGTGAGCTGCCCATCCGGCTTCAAGTGATGAACCGCCCTTCAGCCGCCACCGGATTGGCTTCCGATGCCGCAAAAACTGACACGCTCTTGTTCGACGCCGGGATCTCGGGCTCGAAACGGGTTGCGGGCCAGGAGGTCGCGATCGCGGGGCTGGGGAGCGGCACGGCAGGCCCCATCGACGACAACGGGCGGATTATCCAAATCCGGGGCGGAAGCCTGGGCTTTGGCGGCGGCGGCGGCGCGGGCGGTGGCGGATACGGCGGTTTCGCAGCTGGGCAGCGCGGTGACCGGAGCGATTCAGCTCGAGTCGGAGGACTGGTGGGCGGGGCGGATAGCGAGAAACCAGCGCTCGAGGTTGCGAACGGACTGGCGGTTGCGGCGAAACAGAACCTGGATGCCAGAGACGGCCTTCGCCGCGGGGAGATGGCCATTGCGGGAGACCGGGTGGAGGCCGCGCCAGCGGTCGAGGGCCGGCTGGGCGCGGTGGCCGTTACCCGGGGCCTTCAAGAAGTCGACGGCGATCTGTTCGGATTCGAGTTCAAGAAGCCGGCAAGCCAGCCCGCCGAGGGCGAGGCGCAGGGATCGGTCGAGCATGATGCTCGTCTTTCTACCGCCTCCGAGCTGGCTCAAGCTCACGAAAAAACGAAGGTGGCCGAGTCCGGCAGTTCGATCGGCGTGGTCACGAATGCAAGCCTCGCTTTTGCGACGCCTCTGGCGGCCGGTTATGGTGCTATCGCGCCCGCGGCGGCCGCCGAGGGCGTGGCTCAAAACTGGTATTTCGATGTCGGAGGCCGGGTGGCAGCGGACGACAAGTCGCTCGAACAGAAGGTGCGCGGCCGTGAGGACGCATCGAGACCGCTCGAGCGGGATCGGCTCTCCTCGATCGCGCCTTCGCCGGAAAGCCAGAGCGGCAGCGCCCGGCGGTATGGACTGGCCCTTGCGGGCATCCCGCCGGCGCCGGCCCGGACACCTGCGCCTTCGATGCCGGCTCTCACGGTTGCTGGACCTGCGCCCGTGACCGCCACTCCCGCGGCTGCGGCCTCTGGACCGGCATCGCAGGATAATTACCGCACGGATCCGGCGGGCGTGGTTAGGCAGAAGGAGCTCGCCCAGGCGGTGTCCAAGGATCTCGACCTCAATATCCCCGGGCAGACCGCGGCCAGCACGGCCACTCGAGTTGGAGCTCAGGTGGTTAAAAAGGAGGAGGATAAGGCCGCGGCTGCCCCCCAGCCTCCCGCGCCCCCGCCGCTGCCGGAGATCGAGACCCGCGAGCAGCCGTTCTCGACCTTCTCGATGAACGTGAGCGACGTCTCCTTCAAGCTGGCCGCTGCGAGCCTGGAAAAGGGCGTTCTGCCGGATCCGGGAACGATCCGGAGCGAGGAGTTCGTCAACGCGTTCGACTATCGCGATCCGGCGCCGAAAGCGGGCGCGCGGCTGGCGTTCGCCTGGGAGCGCGCGCAGTACCCGTTCGCCCACAACCGCGACGTCGTGCGGATGGCGATCCAGACGGCGGCGCGCGGGCGCGAGCCGGGCCGGGCGCTGAACCTGGTGGTCCTGCTCGACAGCTCGGGCTCGATGGAACGGGCCGACCGGATCCGCATCGTCCAGGAGGCCCTCCGCCTGCTGGCCCGCCAGCTGCAGCCCGCGGATCGGATCAGCGTGGTGGCGTTTTCCCGGGCCGCGCATCTCTGGGTCGACGGAATGGCCGGAGGCGATCCGGACGCGCTCCTGGCCCGCGTCCTCGATCTCAAGCCCGAAGGCGGCACCAACATCGAGGCGGCGCTCGATCTCGCCTACCAGACCGCGCTCCGGCATTTCCTGGCCACCGGCAACAACCGGGTGATCCTCCTCACCGATGGCGCGGCCAACCTCGGCAATGTCGATCCGGCCGCCCTCCAGGAAACGGTCGAAGCCCATCGCAAGCGGGGGATCGCCCTCGACTGCTTCGGCGTCGGCTGGGAAGGGTATTCGGACTACGTGCTCGAAACGCTCTCGCGGCACGGCGACGGCCGGTACGGATTCATCAACCGGCCCGAGGATGCCGCGGCCGGGTTCGCCTCCCAGCTGGCCGGCGCGCTCCATGTCGCGGCCGCGGATGTCAAAGCCCAGATCGAGTTCAATCCGAACCGCGTGCTCAGCTATCGCCAGGTCGGCTACGCCAAGCACCAGCTCACCAAGGAACAGTTCCGGGACAACACCGTGGACGCCGCCGAGATCGGCGCCGCCGAGTCCGGCAACGCCCTGTATGTCGTCCAGGTCAACCCGCGCGGCCAAGGCCCGCTCGGCGTTGCGCGCGTTCGGTTCAAGGTCCCGGCCACGGGCGAATATGTCGAGCAGGAATGGACCCTGGCCTACCAGCCGCGGGTGGCGCCGCTCGAGCGATCGAGCCCGGCGATGCGGCTGGCGGCCGTCGCCGCCGCGTTTGCCGAGTGGCTGGCGGGAAGCCCGTTCGCCATCGAGGTCCGGGCCGACCGTCTGGAGCGATATCTCGAGGGCGTGCCGTCCATCCTGGCCCCCGATCCGCGGCCCGAACGGCTGGCTTGGATGATCCGCCAGGCGCGATCCCTCCGAAGCGAATAATTTATGAAATCGCCTTTCTTAATGCCCACCTCCGCGCAGCCCGCGGGCTCCTCTCGGCCGGTTCCCCAGCCCCGGCGACGCCCGCCGGCCCCGCGATCCATCGCCAGCCGGTCCGTCCGAAGAGCCGATTGGATCCGGCGATGCGTCGCGTCCGCGGCGGTGATTGCCTGGGCGGCCGGCGCGGGCGAGCCGCCGGCGTCGGTCGTCGAAAGCCTCACGCTTCAGGGGCAGGTCGATCCCCAGCAGGCCGATTTCATCCTCAAAGGCCGCCTGCGCGGCCATCCCGAGGAGAAACTCGAAGCGCGCCTCATCTATTCGCTGCGCGCCCAAGCCCGGCTCGATGCCGGCGAGTCGACCAACCACCAGAGCTGCCAGCTCGAAGCGCGCATTTTCCAGGGCGCGATGAAAGAGATGGCGCTGGCCCTGGCCGGGGACGGCCAGATCACGCGCGTCACGGGGCCCGCATTGAAGGATTGGAGCGTGCGGCACGGCACAAACGGCGCCCGGTTTCTCATCCTCCGCCCGATCGAGCCGGATCAGACCACCAATGAATTCCGCGCAATTGTCGAGTCCGAGTGGGTTGCGCCTGCCCTGCCGGCGACCTGGACGCCGCTCACACTGGCGCCCGCCGACGTCGCCTTGTTCGATGGCCTGCTCGAGGTCCGCCGGCCCGAGGCCCTCGAGGTGTCGGTCTCGCGCATCGAAGGCCTGGCCCCCCTCGAATCCCCATCGGGCCCGGCGGCGCCAGGCGCCGCAACGCTCGAGTCGCGGCCGCTCCGATTTCGATTCGCCGGCGCCCCCTACGCCCTGGCGCTCGATCTCGAAGCCGCCGATCCCGAAGCGCGCCGGCTCCGGTTCGAGGATTTCCAGCTCACGGGCCAGCTTGAAGGCTCGCATGCGCTCTTCACGCTGACCGGCACGGCCGTGGCCCGGCATGCCGCCGGAGGCCAGCTCGCGCTGTTGGGCGGGGATGCCGCGCTGACCGGCTTTCCAGCGCCGCTGGATCTGCGGTTCACCAACGGCCAATACGTACTGTCGATGGCCCGGACCGGCTCGGTCCCCGTCCGGCTGGCCTTCGCGGCCCGGGTCATCAACGAAGGCGGGTGGAAGACCGTCCGGTTCGAGGCGCCCCCGAGCGTCCTGCGTCCGGTGTCACTCGGGGGATTGCCGGCCGAGACCGAATTTCGCTTCCCCGGGGCATCGCGGCCCGAGCGGCACGGCACCAACTTCGCCACCTATCTGACCGCGGCAGGCCGCGTCCAGTGGCAGTGGAAAGATTCCCGCCCCGAGGTCGAGGGCAGGCTGTTCTACGCGGTCCAGGGCGCAGCGCAAATGGCCGTCAGCCCCGGCCTGCTTCGACAGGCGCATCGGATGGAATACAAGATCATGCAGGGCGAGCTGAAGCGGCTCGAGTTCGACCTGGCGGGCGATGGGGAGATCACGCGGGTGCAGGGGGAGGGCGTGCTGAGCTGGTCGGTCGAGAAGGGGACGTCCGGCCGGCGGCTGGCAGTCCAGTTGAACCAGCCCCAGAAGGACCGATACGCCATCGTGATCCAGGCCCAGTCGCCGCTGGGGGTGTTCCCGCTCCAGGTCCAGCCCCTGCGGCTGACCCCCGTCGACGCGGTCCGGTTCGCCGGCCACCTCCTCATCGTCAACGACGGCGCCGTCCGGCTCGAGGTCACCGAGGCCAGCGGCCTGTCGCAGATATCCTCCGAGCTGTTCCCGCCCAGCAAGGAGCTGGCCGGCTGGCTGCCCGCCCAGCGCAGCCAGGCTTTCGCCTACCGGTTTTCCGGCGCCGATTTCTCCCTCGGCGTCCGGGCCGATGACATCCAGCCCGAGCTGTCTGTCTCCCAGCTGGCCCAATACCACGTCGGCGAGACCGAGACTCGGATCGAAGCCGAGCTCGAGCTCGAGATCCGGGAGGCCCCCCTGCGCGAGCTGACGGTGATGATCCCGTCCGATTACAGCGTGTCCCGGCTGGCCATCGGCAACCTGAGCGATTACTTTGTCACGCCCGGGCCGGATGCCGGCCGCTCCACGCTGCGCATGGTGTTCGGCCAGCCGCTCTCGGGCCGCCAGGTCGCCCAGATCCGGCTCGAGAGAAATCAGGACTTGGCCACCAACACCTGGATCCTGCCCGCTCTCGCCGTCCCGGGCGCGAAATCGGTGCGCGGTTTTGTGGGCGTGACGGCCGACACCGGGCTGCGGGTCCAGGCGGGCGAGCTGGCCGGGATGACAGAGATCGCCACGGCATTTTTCCCGCGAAAATCGGCGGGGCTGCAGCTGGCCTACCGGCTGCGCGAGCCGCTCTGGCAGGCCGCGCTCCGGGTGGATCGGCTGGCGCTTTCGCTGCAGGTGGACGCCTTCCATCTGTTCACTGTCGGCGAAGGCCTCGCCTACGGCAGCTCGGTCCTCAATTACCAGATCTCCGGCAGCCCCGTCTCCCTCCTCTCGATCCAGGCGCCCGCCGAATACAGCAATCTCGAGTTCGTCGGCCGCGACGTACGCAACTGGAAAAAGACCGACTCCGGCTTCGAGGTGCATCTGCAATCGCCCGTGTTCGGCGCCTACACGCTGCTGGCAACCTACGACCGCAAATTCAACGCCGCCGGCGATCGCGTCGATTTCACCGGCATCCGCCCCGCCGGCGTTCAGTCCGAGCAAGGCAGCGTGGTGGTCGTCAGCGAGTATCCGTTCGAGCTCGAGCCGTCCCAGCAATCGTCCGGCATGACCCGGTTGGATCCGGGCGAGATCCCGGCCTCGCAGCGGCTGCTGTTCGATGCGCCGATTCTGGCCGCCTACCAATACCCCGGACGCCCGTTCGCGCTCCAGCTCGAGCTGAAGTCCTTGGCCCAGGGCGAGACCGTGCAGCAGGTCGTCGACCGCGCCGCCCTCGAATCCCGGATCTCCAAGGAGGGCGAGGTGGTGACGCACGCGCGCTATTTCGTCAAGAGCAAGGGGCACTCCCATTTCCGGCTCACGATGCCCGAGGACGCCCGGCTCTGGGAGGCCCGCGTCCACGGCGCCCGTGTCGTGCCGGTCGCCGATGCCAAAGACACCCTCATCCCGCTGCCCACCCATGTCGATCCGAGCACCATCCTGCCAGTCGAGGTCTGGGTCGCCGCGCGCTCGGCCGACCGCAAGCGAGTCACGGTCCGTCTGCCCGTCCTGGCCAGCGCTGTCGTCCTGAGCGAGTGGAACCTCATCCCCGATGAAGCCCATCGGCTCATCTATCGCCGAGGCACCCTGGCCCCGGCCGATACGCTCCGGGACAACTCCGGCTTTGCCTGGATCCTGCACCGGATCCGAGGCGGATTCGATTCGGACTGGGCGATCCATGTCGCGTTGAGCCTGGGGGCCCTGCTGGCAGGGGCGCTCCTGCTGCGATGGGCCTCGGGTGCGGGCGCCTATCGCTGCAGCGCCCGGAATCTGATCGGCACGGTGCTCGGGGCGGCCGCGATCGTCGCGGGCGTCTTTCTGGTGGTCCTGTGGATGAAGTTCGCATGGGTCCATCCGTTGAAGGTGGATCCGCAGCTGACGCTGGCGGCGCCGATCCAGGCGGCCGGCCAGGACGTCTCCATCGAGATGCGCAATCTCCCGCTCAAGGATTTCGAGCCCTCGGCGTGGTCGCTGTGGCCCGCGCTGCTCGGCGGTTTGCTCTGGCTCTACCTCTCGTTCAAGTTCGGATCCGGCTGGGCCCGATTCCTGGGAGCCATGGTGGGGTGGGTCTTTGTGGCCTGGGCCGCGCTGCGGCTGCCCAACGGCGCGCCCTACCTCGGCGGCCTGGTTCTGCTGTTTTGCGCCTGGTATGTGGTGATCCCCGCGGTGCGCGCCCAATGGACCCTGCCGCGCCGCCCCGCCCCGCCGCCTTCTCCCGAGCCGCCGCCCGAGCCGGCCCCTGCCGCCGGCGCCGTTGCAGCCTTGTTGGCGGCTGGATTGGGGCTGGCAGGAATCGGCGCGCCGCCGGCCCAGGCGGCTGAGGCCCGTCCGGGACAGGCCGTCATCCAGGTCCTCGAGCAAGATGCCCGGGTCATCGACGGCCATGTCCAAATCAAAGCCCGCGCCGAGATGACCGGCCTCGCGGGCGCGACGATCGATCTGCTGCGCGCGCCGGCCGTCCTGATCGGGATCGATTATCCGAAGGCCTCGCTGCAGCTGTTCGAGGCGCGGCCCGATGGCCAGGCCGCCCATCGGGTGGCGTTTCGCCAGCCCGGTCGGTTTCAGGTCGAGTTCACATACCAGGTCGATGTCACAGCCGAGCCCGGCACGAATCATTTCGTGCTGCCGACAGCCGGCGGCCTGGTGAACCGGCTGGCGCTCGAGCTGGATCGCGCCGAAGTCGAAGTGTTCTCGCCGCGGCTGGTGGCGGTCCGGACCGGCCGGGTTCAGCGGGAGGGCGCCGAGGTGGCGCGGGCCGAGCTGGTGCTCGAGCCGGCCGGCGGGGCATGGATCGGTTGGCGGCCGCGCGGCCGCGACACCCAGAGCGAGAAGCCTGTGTTCTACGCGGAGCTGCATCAGCTCTACATCCCAACCGCCGGCGCCATCGAGGGATGGCACGATGTCCAGATCCGCCTGGCGCAAGGCCAGCTCAGCGAGGTGGCCTTTCAGGCCCCCACCGGGTTGACCATCGCCGATGTCCAGGCCGATGGATTGGCCGGATGGCGGTTCGATCCGGACACCCGCGCCCTGCAGGTCGAGTTCCAGTCGCCGCAGTCGCGGCCGTTCGCCCTGCGGCTGCTATCCCAGCAGATCGCCACGCCCCTGCCCTACGAGCAGAACGTCGGCGTGATCGTCGCATCGAAAGCCGCTGGACAGGTGGGCATGGTCGGCCTGGCCACCGGACCCGAGGTCCAGCTCGATCGCACCCGCGAAACCAATCTGTCCGCGATCAACCTCGAGGATTTTCCCGACGGCCTCGTCAAGTCCGCCGCAACCAACACGGCCGGGCTCACGCTCCGGCGCGCGTTTCGCTATACGGACGCCGCCGCCCGGATCGCCATCGCAGCGGCCGCCGTCCAGCCCGACGTCCGAGTGGCAACTCAGGAGACGCTCTCTCTGGGCGAGGATCGGACGCTTCTGGCGATCCAGATGAATGCGGCGATCACACGGGCCGGGATCTTCAAGTTCAGCTTCCCGTTGCCGGCCGATTTCGAGGTCGAATCGCTCTCCGGCCCGGCCCTGAGCCATTGGACGGAGCTGGCCGCAGGCGGCGAGCGGATCGTCACCCTGCATCTCAAGGGCAAGACCGAGGGCGACCAGGCCATGGCCATTACGCTGTCCGGACCCGGCATCGCCCGCGGCGCCTCCTGGGAAGCCCCCCGGTTCGCCGTGCGCGAAGCCAATAAACAGAGCGGCCAGCTCGTCATCGTCCCCGAGCTCGGCTTGCGCCTCCACGTGGACGCCCGCGACGGCGTCACCCAGCTCGATCCGCAAAAGGCCGGCGTCCCGCAGAAGGGCGTCCTGGCGTTTCGCCTCCTGCACGCGCGGTGGCGGCTCCATTTCGAGGTCGAAACCGTCGAGCCGTGGATCGAAGCCGCACTCCTCGAAGACGTCGCCGTGCAGGAAAGCGGCCTGGTGATCCAGGCCCAGCTCGATTACCAGATCGAAAATGCCGGGCTTAAGGCGCTGACGCTCGCCCTCCCTGCCCAGGCCGAAAACGTGCGGTTCTACAGCGAGCATGTGGCCGACACACGGCGCCTCGAAAGCTCCGATCCGGCCATGGCGGAATGGGAGCTCAAGCTCCAGCGGCGGGTCATCGGCGCCTATCCGCTGCGGGTGACATTCCAGCTGCCGGCCGCAGCCGGCGCCACCAACGCCACGGTGCCGGGCCTGGTCGCCCGCGCCGCCAATGTCCAGCGCGGCTACGTCACGGTCCGATCGGCCGGCCGCCTCCAGGTGCAGATCCCCTCGCTGCCGGCCACCCTGCAGCGGTCCGAGTGGCAGGCGATCCCGCCGAGCCTGCGGGGCGGGCTGGCGGCGGCCGAGGCCAAAGAGACCTTCCGGGTGCTCGATCCCGCCTTCCGCCTGCCCATCCAGATCACGCGCCACGAGGTCGCCCCCTTGCTGCCCGCGCGCGTCGAGGGGGCCGAGCTGGCCTCCGTCGTCTCCGCCAGCCACACCATGCTGACCGAGGTGCGCCTGACCTTGCAGCCCGGCGACAAACGGCTCCTGCGTGTCAAGCTCCCCGCCCATGGCCGCTTCTGGTACGCTTTCGTGAACCAGGAAAGCGCCTGGCCATGGCAGGAGGGCGAGGAGATCTTGCTCAAGCTCGAGCGCAACTCCGATTCCGCATGCCCCACGACGGTCGAGTTCTTCTATACCTGCCCGCTCCCGCCCGATGCCAGCCGGGGCTTCACGCATCGGCTGCCCGGACCGAAATTTGACCTGCCCCTCGAGCGAATCCGCTGGCGCGTCTATGTGCCGCGCGATTGGGAGATCGAGGAATGGCAGAGCACGCTCGAACGGCAGCTCGACGGCAGCGCCGCCGCCCCTGTCCGGTTGGATCTCGAGCGATACCTCGAGTCTGAATCCGTCCGCCAGCGCGAGAAAACCCGCGCCGCGGAGACGCTGCTCGAACTGGGCAACAGCTACGTCCAGCAGGGCGTTCCGGTCCAGGCCCGCCGCGCCTACCAGGCCGCCTGGCGGCTCTCGCAACACGATGCGGCTTTCAACGAGGACGCCCGCGTCCAGTGGCACAACCTGAAGATGCAGCAGGCCTTGTTGGGGCTGAACGATCGCCAGGCCGGAGCAGCAGCCATGGGCGAGCGCGGTCCCGCCGCTGCCCTCCCCGCAGCCCCCGGCCTCGAAGCCTACAAGCAGGACCAGGTCGAGCAGATCCTCGGACGCAATACGCCCGAGGACAACGCCAACCTCCTCCGGCTGGCCGAACGGCTCATCCGCCAGCAGGAGGCCGCCGTTGCTCGGCCTTCGGCCATCCATGTCTCCCTGCCCGCCCTCGGTCAGCCCCTCCAGTTCGCCGGATCCCTCCAGGTCGATCCCTGGGCCGACCTGCAGATTCAACTGGATGCGCGCGTTCGAACACCGCGGCTCTGGTTCGGGCGCCTCGCCTTGCTGGCCGGGCTCTTCGTCATCTGCGCCATCCTGGCCGCCGCCGGCCGGCGCGTTGCCCGAGCCGCGTGACAATGCGCCAGCCCCTCCCGCCGCCCGAGCGCGCGGCAGCCCGCGCGCCCGGCTAGAAATGATGGACGAATCGCAGGTTGAACCGCTGCCCTTGCGTGCGGTTCTCGACGGCCGTCTCGAAATAGGCGTTGAAGAAGAGATGGTTGTTCTGGTTGAAATGCAAGACCGCGCCGGGCCCCAGCCCCAGCACTTCCTCCTGGCGATCCGTGCCCGTCCAGTCCTTGAAATCCTTCCCGTTCACCTCGGTGTCCGTTATCTGTTTGAGGTAGTAGCCGTTAAACCCCAGACGCAGCCGCTTCGGGATCAGCTCGTAATCAAGCGCGAAATTCAGATGGATCGCCTGCCCCGCCTGCGTCTCGGTCGCGAAAAATGGCGCCCCGATGAAGTCGCGGTTCGGCTCGTCGTTCGAGTCGTTCCAGAGATAATGCGCCCGCACCGACGTCGTCCATCGCGGCGCAATGAACCACGTCCCCGACCAATACGGGTTGAACGAGAAGAAACCGCTGCCCGGGTTCAGCTCGTAGTTGGATGAATACTGCCCCAGCGGCGCCACGCAGGTGAACTCGATCCGATGCATGAAGATGGGGCCCTTCTCGCCCATGATCGGATCCCACTGCAGATACGGGCCGATCCAGATGTCTCCCAGCCCGGACGGCTTCTCCGCCATCCCGCCCGCGCCCGTCAGGTCAAACCCCACGACCGGCACCATGACGTTCAATCCCCACTTGCCTCCAAAGAGGACCTTCTGGTCGGACTGGTAAATGAACTGCGACAGGCTCGCCAGCAGGTTCAGCCGGGGGTCCGGCAGCGGCATCTCATCCCCCCGGTGATCGCGAAAGGAGTCCGACGTGTAGAACTGGAAGTATTGGGCAAAATAGAGGCCCGGGCCAGCCGGCGGACCCCCGTCCAGAAAGCTCGTGAATCCCAGGTTGACCGTCGGCAGGTCATACCCGCGACTCGAAGGCGCCGCGGCTGGCAGCAGGAGCGCCGCCAGTAATCCCAGGCGCGCCGCGAAAAATAAGCATCGCTTGTGCATATTATGGCTCCAGGTTGTGCGCACAATTGCGCCATAACTCTTGTACATGTCAAGCTCTTTGTCGAACTATCTCCCCAGCTCGATCCCGAGCTGCATCGAGAACTCCCGCGCGCCCTCCTCATCCAGGTGGGTCGGGGTCGCAAACCGATCGTCCCCCCACGCCGCCGGCAGGCCCGTCAAAACCTGGTCCGCCTCCAGCCACTCGGCCCATTGGCGGAGCAGATCCCTTCCTCGCCGGTCGAGATCGCCGTCGGTCAGCGAGACAGGCACCGGCGTGAAGCCGGCCGCCAGCCGGATACCCCGCGGCAGTCGGGATCGAAACAGCCGGCCCCCCTTCTCCCAAACCGCGGCGATCGAGTATTCGGTGCTGCCTCGGATGGATCCCGGCTCGAGGCGGCGCGGATCGATCAGATGCCCGCCCTGCGCTGACATTGCGCGCCACAGATCCCGCGTGAAGCCATAGCGCTGGCCAAAGGCCCCCGGCAGCGGCGTCGGCCAGGCCGGGCCCAGTAGCCGGGCCCGGACGATTTCAAAGCCCAGCCACCGGTCGATCCCGCTCGAATGCCCGATGGGATCGCGGCGAGCATAAAAGTCATCCAGGATCGAGCTGGGCCATGCCGCTTCCGGCCAAAGCCGCAGGCTGGCCGGGTTCATCAGCAGCACCACGGTCTGGCCGCGGACAGGGTTCGCCTGAAAGAAACGCCCCAGCAGCCGCTGCTGGCCTTCGAGATCGAGGTGGCTGAGCGTCCCCAGATTCAGCGCCGGCCGGCCCGTCGCGCGCGCCACCACGCGCGGATCGACGTCCATCAGGCATGACGAATCCCCCACAAAGATCAGCTCCGCCTCGGACCGGACCTCGCTGGCGGCCGCCTGATGCAGCAGAACGGTCCGGTCCACATCGAGGGCGGGGATCGGCCGCGGCCAGACGCCGATCCAAACCCCCAGATGCAGGATGGCCGCCACGAGGGCCACTGCGGCCAGAGGCGGGGCCGCCGCGCGAACCGCATCGGCCCATCGGATCTGGTAGTCGTGGCTGCGCATCTGGCTAGAACTGGAAATAGATGAAAGGCGTTCCTTGCTTGCCCCAGAAAAGGCCGATCGCGGCCAGCTGAATCCCTTGAAGAACCCAACGCCATGCGCCCAGCCCAGGGCCGGCATCGTCGCTCGCGGCCCCGGACGCCTCCCGCCCCGCCACCCAGTGCCCGAGGATCACCGGCGCACCGAAGACCAGCAGGTTCAGCCCCAGGCTGCCGCCCCACGCCGGCCATGACCAATCCGCCAATCCCAGCGTGAGCGAGACTGCATGCCCGATCGATCCCGCCCGGAACAGCAGCCAGCCGTAGAAAACGAACAGCATCGTGCCCGCCCAGGCAGCCTTGCGCGCCAGGCGGGATTCGCTGCCAGGCCGGTTCCCCCGCCAGGCTCGATGGATAAGCAGGCCCGCCCCATGCCACGCGCCCCACAACACAAAATGCCACGCCGCCCCGTGCCATAAGCCCCCCAGCAGCATGGTCAGAAACAGGTTCACCCGCGTCCGACCCGGCCCGCAGCGGCTGCCACCCAGGCTGATGTAGAGGTAGTCACGCAGCCATGTCGACAGGCTGATGTGCCAGCGATGCCAGAACTCGCGAACATTGCCGGCCAGGTACGGCCAGCGAAAATTCACGCGCAGCTCGAACCCCAGCAGCCGGGCCAGCCCGCGCGCGATGTCCGAGTAGCCCGCGAAATCGGCGTAGATCTGCAGCCCAAACGCCAGAGTCCCCAGAACGATCACCGGCGCTCCCGGGTCGGCCACCCCAAAGGCAAGGTCGGCCAGAGGAGCCAGGTTGTCGGCCACCACCACTTTCAGAAACATCCCCCCCAGGATCAGCCGGATCCCCTCCGCCACCCCCGCCCGCGTGATGTGCCGCGTCTCGCCGAATTGCGGGAGCAAATGCTGCGCGCGCTCGATCGGACCCGCAACCAGCTGCGGAAAGAACGCGACATACGCCAGGTAATCGAGCAGCGATCCCGCCGCCCCCATTTGCCGGCGATAGATGTCGATCGTGTAGCTCAGCGTCTGAAACGTGTAAAAGGATATGCCCACCGGCAGTATGATCTGCCACGTCCGCGCTTGCGGCTCGAATCCGATCTGGGCCAGCACCAGCGCCAGCGAGTCGTAGAAAAAACCGAAATATTTGAAGAACCCTAGCAGCGACAGATTGCCCGCCAGGCTCAGGCCGAGCCAGCATCGGCGCCGCCCGGGCGACTCGGACCGCATCAAGGCCCGCCCCACGCCAAAATCGAGCAGGCTCGATCCCGCCAGCAGGCTCATCAGCCGCCAGTCCCACCACCCGTAAAACGTGTAGCTGGCCGCCACGATCAGCCCGTTCCGCCAAGCCAGCCGGCCCCGGACCGCGTAGTACAACAGCAGGAACCCCGCCAGGAATACCAAGAATACGTCGGAATTGAATAGCATGGCTCCGGCGTGCCGGCCGGGCCGCGGCTCGCAGACCGCTGGCGAGCGGAAAGCGATCGAGGCAGCGCGCGCTCCGCAATGCGCACGCCACCCTCCCCGCGCTCCCGCCCGCGCGAGGCATCTAAAAACGCGGCAATCCCCTGCCGCTCGAGATTCGCAGGCCAGCTGCGCTCAGTATTCGCGCTCGGTGACAATGCCGGGCTGAGGCGCCGGATAGCGGCCTTTGGCATCGAGCTGGAGCGGCGCAGGACCCTCCGGCGTCAGCTTGGCAACGCCCGGCGCAAACTCGTGCGTGCTGTTGAGGATCTGATCGAACGTGATGACCTGGCCCGTATGAGCGGCCATGCGGCCCATGGACGTCACCAGGCTGGCCTCAGCGCCGCGCCGGACTTCGTTATACGGCTGGTCGTTCCGGATGGCCTTCACCAGGTCCATCCATTCGTTCCGATACGGATTCTGCTCGTCGGCGTTGACCTTGGACTCCCAGACCATGGCCGAGCGTTCGGGTTTCTGGCCCCGGTAGATCCGGGAAGGCAGCCCGCAATCGCCGCTGTTCGACACGATCGCCATGCCTTTGCTGCCATGGGCGTAGCTGGCGTAAATCTCGCTGCACCCGGTCATGCACCGGCCGTCGAACATGAACGAGCTCCCGTCGGCAAATGTGTATTCGACTGCATACACGTCGAAGTTCTGATCCACATAGGTGACGCCTTCCGGGCTGGTCCGGTAATGGCGGCCGCCAAGGGCCATGGCCTTCACCGGCCATGCGTTCTTCATCCAGCAGAGATGATCGATGATGTGAATGTAGAAGTCGCTGTAGTTGCCCCCGCTGGCCCAGAGGAAGCTGTGGAACCGCTGGATCTGGTACATCACCTCGCTGATCCCCGCCGGCCGCGGCGGCGATGCAAAGCTCCCCACCGGCCCATGCACCCGGTAGCCCCGCTCCAAAATCAGATCCCCAATCTCCCCATCGTGAATCCGTTGGGCCAGCTCCTGCAGCGCCCGGCTGTGGCGCGACATCAGGCCCACGCCCATCTTGAGGTTCTTCTTCGCGCCCTCCTCCGCCAGCTGGATCATCCGGCGCGTGGTCGGCCCGTCCACTGTGACCGGCTTTTCCATGAACACGTTCAGCCCCTTCCGAATCGCATACTCCAGATGCACCCACCGGAATCCGGGCGGCGTGGCGAAAATCGCGATGTCCCCCGCCTTCAGGCAATCCATGGCCTTCTGATAGGCGTCGAACCCGACGAACCGGCGGTCAGCCGGCACGTCCACCTGCGCTTGAGGGGATTTGCTCAACTGCGCGTAGCTGCCCCGCAGGCGGTTTTCAAACACATCCGCCATCGCGACCAGCTTGATCGGACCCAGCTTGCTCGTCGCCAGCGCGTCGCCCACAGCCCCCGTGCCGCGCCCCCCACAGCCAATCAGCGCCAGCTGAATCGTGTCGTCGGCCGCCCCATGCACAAACGGGACCGTCTGCGCCGCCAGCGCCGTTGCCGCCGCCGCCGTCCCCGCCGTCTTCAGAAATTCCCGCCTCGTCGTCCTGGTGTCCATGATCTCTTTCATATCGATCTTCATCCAATGATGGTCGGTGGCCTCGAACTTTACGGGGCTTCCGGCATTTCCAGATATCGCCTCACGGAATTCCATCGTGTTCGGACCCGTGATGCGGCGAGGTTGACCGATCGGCGCCCCCAGTTCAATCTCGAAATCGTTCGTCTGCCGAAGCGCGCGGTGGCTGCCGCCCATCGGCCGGAATCCGCACCTGCCCGGCCAGGCCGGGCTGCCCCTCCGTGGCCGCCCCTCGACCAGGACCGGATCAACAGGATCCACCCCGCCTGTCCGCTGGCCAGTGGCACCAGGCTCCTGCAACCATGCCAGCCCCGCGACCCCCGCCGTCTTTCATTGCCTTCTGATCCGCGACCAACTAAGTTCTCACAAGGATTCCGGGTGGCCGCATGAAACCCAAGACTGTATGGCAGGAGTTCTTTGACGCGCACGCGCCCCGTTACGACCAGAATGTGTTCACGAAGAACACGGCCGCAGAGATCGAATTCCTGATCGATGTCCTGGGCTTGAGCCCGGGCACCGCCGTGCTCGATGTCGGCTGCGGCACGGGGCGGCACTCGATCGAGCTGGCCCGGCGCGGATATCGCGTCACGGGAATCGATCTTTCCGAGGCAATGCTCGATCAGGCCAAGGCGAAGGCGCACGCCGCCGGCGTGCAGGTCGTGTGGCGGCACGACAACGCGGCGACATTTGTGGCTGGGGACAGTTTCGATGCGGTCATCTGCCTGTGCGAAGGGGCGTTCGGACTGCTGGGAGCCGGCGACGACGCCCTTGGCCAGCCGCTGGCCATCTTGCGCCGAGTGGCTGCCGCCCTGCGGCCGTCGGCGAAGTGCCTGTTCACCGTCCTCAACGGATTGGCCATGGCCCGCCGGCGCTGCGGCGACGACGTCGAGCGGGGCCTGTTCGATCCGCTCAATCTAACCGAGATTTCCGATTGCACGCCCGACATGCCCCTCGGCGGCTGCCCGCTGCGGGAACGCGGATTCGTTCCCACCGAACTGGCTCTGTTGTTTCAAACAGCTGGGCTGACCGTCTTGAATATCTGGGGAGGCACGGCGGGCAACTGGGGTCGGCGGCCTGTCGACCTGGATGAGATGGAGATCATGGTGTTGGCCCGCAAGTGAACCCAGTCCGGCGCGCCCCCCCCGCATCTTCATCCTGGCTTGGCAAGCCCTCCATCGCAGGATCAGGATCGGGTAGCTTCCAGCTCCGCCTGAACTCCCTGCACGCCTCCACTCCTCGGCGCCTCACACAGCCCCGGCTCGATGGAATGCGCATCAGACTCCCCGACGGCGCAAGCCTGCTCGCCCTCAGGGCACCAGAGTCGCACGAGCCGATCTCACCCCACGGCATCCACCCGCAGATCCCTCATCGTCGCCAGATCCCCCAGCGCCTCCACTCCCCGCATCGGCCGCGCCCCGCTCCGCCGCCTCGGCCCAAACCGATCCCGATACTCCCCATACAG
>JAKLFB010000047.1 GCA_022711435.1 Verrucomicrobiota bacterium | reverse complement strand
GGCCAGTTCTGGAGTCAGCGCGGTGACGAAGCCCTGCTGTGTCTCGAAACCTTCTGGCGCAACGGCCGCTGGCACCTCCTGTTCCCTCACACCGCCTTCAACCCTGCAAGAAACTGAGATGCGCCCAACTTGACAGCGTCCTCCTTTTTGACGTAGAAATTAGTCAATAAAGCATGTTCAATTTGTTGTTATGTGTTGTTTGATGGTGTTGTGACTTCTGAGGCTACTAACCTGCAGTGAATTGGGCTTGAACGCCACGGTCTGCGTGCAAAGCATACGCGCGATGTAGATTCTAAGTGAATGGCGAAACGCCATGGAGTGAGATGCAGAGGATGGCTGTCAATTGCACAAGGCCCAAGCGATTGCTGATGGCGGTCTGCGTTGTCTTGGCCTTCCATCGAGCGCCCCTATTCAGCGGCCACTGCCATGCGTCGGCCTTTCCGGAACCCCAACGTGTGGCGGCATCCCCGCTTCAAGCTTTCGATGCTGGCGGTCAGGTGCTTGTCCGGTGGGAGACCCAGTTCGAGGTTGGAGCTGTCGGTTTTGATCTCTATCGGGAATCGCAAGGCCAGTGGGTCAAAGTCAACCGCGGCATGCTGCCTGCTCAGGATTCCCTGGCGGGCGGCCGCTATGAACTGCTTGATGCCGGCGCCCCCGCGCCGGGACCGCACAGCTATCGCCTCGCCGTCACGCTGACCAGCGGCCGCACGCTCGATCTGAAGACGGACTCGCTGCTCGCCGTCGAGCCGGTTGACATCGCTCACGTCGTTACCCAACGCACCCAGCCTCGAATCCCCCCCACCCCCCCTGAAGAGACCCGCCTTCCGCTTCCGATTGTTCCCATGGCACTGCAAACGCCGGTCGATCTGCCCGCCAGTTCAGCAGCGGTGAAGATCACCACCACGGTTCAGGGCCTCCATTTTCTGAGTACCGCGACGCTCGCCGCGGTTCTGGGACAAACGACCGAGACCGTCCAGGGGTGGATTGATGGCGGGACGATCGCCCTCTCTAACCAGGGTCGAGCCGCCAATTTCGTTCCCGGCAACGGCTGGATTTCAGCCGGGAAGCTGGGCCCGGGGATCTACTTTTATGCGGAGCCTATCCTGAACAATTACACTGCGAGGAATGTCTACTGGATTCGCGGTGGGATCAACCGCTACTCGATCATCGACGGTGGCAACCCTTCCCCTGCCATCCCAGGGCCTTACACGGCGCAACTCGAGGCTGAATCGGACCAGACGCCGGGCCTGACTATTGTCGAGGATCCGGAGACCGATTTCTGGTTTTGGAAGAAGCTCACGGCGGGGAATCCGCAATTTGACACTTTCACAAGCTCATTTTCGGTCGAGCGCCTGGTGCGCACCGCCGGAACCACCGCCGCCATCCGGGTCCGGCTGTACGGGGGCAGCGCCACGCGGCATTCCGTCGAGGTGCGTCTCAACGGCGTCTTGTTGGGCGCCCACAGCTGGGCGGGCATCGCCCCGCAGGAGGCCGAGTTTCCCGTCGATGCCACCCTTGATTCGATTCTCAAGGACAGCGCCGCGGGCCAGGGCAGCAACACCCTGACCGTTCAAGCCCTGCTGCAGGAGGGAGTCTCAGCCAGCGCGGTCTGGGTCGATGGCTACCACCTGAGTTATGCCCGGACTTATTCCGCGGCATCGAGCCGGCTCGAGGCGGAAGCCAACAATAATTCCATTGTCACCGTCCCCAACTTCGGAACCGGAACCGCGGCCCCTGTCATTCTCGCTTTCGACATTACCGATGTCCGCCAGATGAACCAGATCCATAACCTGCGGATAGATCAGCTCGGGCCAGGATCGACCTGGGAAGCCAGTTTTGCACCCGACCGTCCCGCCATGCGCTTTGCCATGATTCAGCCTGTCATCAAGGCGGCGGCCCAAGTCTTGACGGCAACCAGCCTGGCAGTGGTCTATCCAGCTCATCTGTCCGATCCGGGCAACCGAGGAAGCTATGTCGCCATTGCCCCCGCGAGCTTGCTGGCCAGCGGCCAGCAACTGGCCGATTACCGAAGCAAAGAATTCCGCACCAAAGTCGTTTTGCTGGACGACATTTTCCATGAGTTCAGCCACGGGCTGGCGACGCCTCATGCCATCGCCCGCTTCATCCAGACTGCTTGCCTCCAATGGGCCATCCCGCCTCGCTACGTCGTCCTGGTCGGCGACGGCACGTGGGATTACCGCGACTTGACCGCATCTCGGGACAACTTGCTGCCGCCGCTCATGGTCCACACCCCCTACGGACTTTTTACTTCGGATTCCCTGCTGGCCAATATCAGCGGCGATGGGGTGATGCGGGTGATGATCGGCCGGTTGCCCGTGGTCAGCGCGGCTGCGTTTACCGCGGTGTTCGCCAAGATCCAGAGTTATGAAGCCGAGAGGATCGAGGGGGCGCTCAAAGCGCTCCTGGTGGCCGACCAACCGGATGGCGCCGGCGATTTCATTGCCGATATCGAGGCGATTGCAGGCTACCTCGCTCCCGCCTTCACGAGTTGCTTGGTGCATCCGAATTACGAACCCGCCGAAGTCAATGCCCCTGTCATCCGAACCGAAATTCAATCCCTCCTCAATGGAGGGATCGACATCTTCAGCTATGTCGGACACGGCGCCACCACGCAGTTTGGTGCGACTGCCGATTACTATTTGCGGGTCATCCAACCGCAAACGCTCGACCCGATCTTAGCCAACGCAGCGCGTCTACCTATTCTGGTGGCGATGACGTGCGTTGCGGGACAATACTCGTCGCCTGGATACACCAGTCTGGCCGAAGGAGTTCTGCGTGAGCCCGGAGCTGGCGCCGTGGCCGTCGTCGCTCCTACAGGGTTGTCTTATGACGATGAAGCCGTTTGGCTCAATCGCCGGATCATGGAGCTTTTCGCCTGCAACACCTCCAGCCGCCTCGGCGATGCCTTTGCTCAGTCCGCATCCCTCTACAACAGTCGAAACGCCTGGTTAACCCCCGTCTGGATCTATAATCTCCTGGGCGATCCCGCCCTCAAGCTCGTTACCCCATCTTTCACACCGGCCCTGAACCCTCTCTGATTCACCCCCATGAAAATGGTTATTGCTTTCCCCATGAAAACGACTATTTCTTTACTCACGAAAACGACTACTGCTGCCCCCATGAAAACGACTATTGCTGCAATTGCGACGGCCATCTTCCTGGCTGCCGCGGCCACCTCCCATGGTCAGGTTTTTGCCACTTATGGGCCGTGGACTTGGGCAGGAGGCAGGATCTCCTCCGACATGACTCTCGATACTCGAGGCGATCCGTCCGCTCTCTGGGTCGGCGCTGAATTCACGACAACAGGCTCGATCACGCCCGTTTTAGGTACGCCTGACGACAGCTATGACATCACGATTACTTACAACAGCGTCATTCTCGAGCTCTCATCGGCATCGGGAGTGGTCGATAGCGAGCCGGTCCAAATGCAGCTCGGTCCGATTGCATTTAATTTTACGCTCTCCATCGATCTCGATGTTCTTACCACCTATGAAATCCCATCGCTGCTCCCCGTCACGCGGATCAATTCTTACGGATTAACACTGCCATTACCCCTCAACGATACCGAGACGTTCACCGTTGCATGGATCGAAAGCAGCACACCCATAATGACGGGCACCCTCAAAAATGCGGAGTTGAATGCAGAGGCACATCTGGCGGGCTGGATCGCCGTGCCTGAACCGGCGCATTTCGCTCTGCTGTCGGGGATCAGCCTTCTTGCGGTTGCCGGATGGCGGCGGCTGAGCGGCGCGTCCGCTTCCGGAGCGCTCCGCGGGAATTGGAAATCAAGGGGGCGAAAGAGTCGATAGGATCAGCGATGCCCGGCCCCGCCGCGAGTCTTCCGATGCTGCAAGCGGCTCTGCGAAAGGCCGGGCAGGCACACGGATGGCTTGTGAGTCCGTGGGCCCTGGGCGCCAGCATTGGGCTGGCCCTAGCGTCTGCAGTTGCGGCGAGTGCCGCGGAAGTGAGTTTTCAGCACTCGTTCTCGCTCGGGCCTGGCGAGACGGCGTTTGCCTTGCCGTTGCCGCGATTCGATCCCAGTGCGCATCCCGAAACCCCTGTCCTCGAGTCTGTCCAAATCACGCTTACGGCCGCGTTCAGCGCTGGGGCAACCTTTTCCCAGGAATCGAGCGAAGAAATCGTCGCATCAGGAACCTTGTCCGCTGCGCGGGTGATGGCCACGCCGATCGGAGCCGGCCTTCTGGGGCCGGATCCGATCGTGCTGTCGTTGAACGACTCGACATCGGTTCCTGCGAGCGGATCGATCTCGACCTTTCCCCAATCGAGCGGCGCCTCGTTGGTTTCGACCTCAGATCCCGGGGAAATGCAGGATTACACCGGCTCCGGAACGGTCGGATACGACATCGATTTCATCGCGGACTATCCACCGATGGTGACTGCCGTGCCGGCCAGCGTAACCATTCTCCTATGCAACGCTCGCGTGGCCGGCCGTCTGACCGTCACCTACACTGCGGCGCCATCCGAACCCGCCAACAATACTGTGAAGTCTTTCGTTGCCAGTTGGGCTGCGCCTGGTCGTGTGGTGGTCCATTGGACGACTGGAGACGAATCGAACCTGCTCGGCTTTCAGCTCGAACGACTTTCCGCCAGTGGCCATTGGCTGCGCGTTAACGAGGAAATGGTCCCGGCCAAGGGAGGCAACCTCTCCAACGCTTACCGATTCGAAGAAGCGAATGTCTTGGAGACCGGCGAAGTCAATTACCGGTTGTTGACCGTCGGCACGGATGGCCAACCGACCGTGGCGCAGACTGCGATCGTCCAGGTCGGATTGAAGGCTGTCCTCGAATCGATCCCGAGCGGCCTCCGAGTAAGCATCCGAGGTCCTGCAAACCGGGACGTGCAGGTTGAAGCTGCCATCGATCTCGAACGCGGCCCATGGATCCAGGTGGGGGCGGTTGCCTTGGACGCCGACGGCGTGGGAGTCATCCTGCTCGAAATGTCTGAATCAGATCCCATCCGGTTCTACCGGCTGGTTCGGGAATAGGGATGTGCGCCGACTGATCCCCGGCAACCTAACTCCTTCTGACCAACCAAGCCAGGCCGCCCAAGACGCTCCAGCAAAATCGGAAGTGCTTTTTACACAAATCCTTAACCGGACAGGGGCTGGGCTTCGGCCCCGGCGCGACACTCGATTACCTGGACCTATTCCCAGGCGGAATCTGCATCCCCCGAAGGCAGCTTCCGCCCGCTCTTCCGGATCTGAGGGAAAATCCCCATGGACTCAAGCTCGGCCGCATACCCCTCGCGGAATGTCGGATATCGCAGCCTGCGAGGCGGGGCTCGACGCAGCCAGTTCAGAAGCTGGCGCGTCCCCTGGCGATAAGTGGTTTCGTAGGCGGCAGAGCCTCCCGGCCCTGCAGACACCATGTTCACGATCCAGTCGAAATCCACGAGCAGATTCTCATACCCCGCCGGATCCGCCACATCCAGCTGCCAGCCCCGAATCCTAGCCCGACTTTCCGACTTATTTCAAGGGTGTCTCGCAGCAGGCTGTGGCTGAGCAGCTTGTACTGGTAGGAAATTGGTTTTCAGAGGAGCTGGGCATGGGCGCCAGCAGGGGGGTTAAGGGGGGAGCCCCGAACCTCGGCTGACGGGCCAAAGCGCTTATGAGGCGCGCGAAAGTTCGCTGTGGCCGCGTTCGTTCCATTACTGAGCCAACCTTGAGCGAAAGCCTCTCCAGAGTCAAGAGGAAACGACGCCGGAACGACGGCGGTGGGCATGGATTTTCCGCTTCGGTGGCGAGACGACTGCCTGGGATCGCGATGGTTTTACTCAGCGCAGGCTTCCGGGCCGAAGGGCATGTCGTCGTAGAAGGGTTCCCTGATGTACTCGGATTCGAGGCGGAGCGGGGGGGCCCGATCGGTCCGCCGGACCGGGTCTTCCCAGAGGTCGAAATGTCGGAGAATCTTCTCGATCGTTTTGTCATGGTCAATCAGCGAAATCAACCGCATCTGGCCGCCGCATTTAGGACAGAGCAACGGGTCAACATCCCATGCTTTCTGGATCAGTTGGCGCCAAGTGCGAGAGGGGATTTTGCGGCGGACTTGGGGGAGTGGGGGCGGCAACTCGAGGGTTCCTTGGCTTCGCTCCGCATGACATGCCAGCCGTTTGGCACGCAGCCCGCGGGCTTTGTTGCTGTAATAGCCGTAGTATTTTACGGTTTGCGCGCCTTTTTCGGGGATGTGCTGCGAAATGGCGGCGAGAAAGTCGGTAGCGGGGAAGACCTCGAAATTGCGGCGGGTGGCCGGGTTCAGTCGGGAATGGTAGATGACCCGGCTGCTGTCGGCAATGTAGGTCATCTTCTCCACGGAGAAGGAATGACGGAGGATGTACTGGGCCAGATTTTCGAGTTCGGCGCGGTGGTTGCCAGGCACTGGGTTGCCGCGGAAAAGGTTGAATCCGCTGTGTTTCCATTGCATGAACTTATGCACGAGCGCGGGAGAGAGCATTTTTCGCTCGACCAGGAGCCTGAAGACCCTGGCTCGAAACAGGCCACGCAGGGGGCGAAGTGCGGCGCCAAGCAGAGGGATGAATGCTCCGGTCCGGTCGAACAGGCCGTCGGTGGCAATGGCATGGATGTGGGGATGGAAATTGAGATAGTCGCCAAAGGTGTGCAGCGTGAGCACGATCCCAGGCACGCCGTCAGTGCGGTTCATGGTGGTGCGCATCCATTCGACGAGGCTGTCATTGGCCAGCCGGCAGAGATCGGTGAGCAAGGACCGGTCTCGTTGGAAGAAACTGCGCACGGCCACCGGCAGGCTGAGCACGTAATGGCAATGGGGCACGTTGGTGAAAACTTCCTCGATCAAAACATGGGCGGTTTGGACGGTCGTCGTTGTTGGCAACTGGGGCAAAATCCGCGGGTCGTGCAACTGAAGGCCAAGAGATATTCCAAGCGGCAGTCCGGACAGCGGACACGGGCGAAGCCTTGATGGAGGTCGCCGCAGTCGAGGAATTTTGCAATGACCTCGGTCACGACAGGCCGGAGCGGGCCATAGCGGTCGAGATGGCGTCGGGGATATTCCTGGCGAAACGTGACGGCTTGCTCGTGCACGCATTGCCAGAGGGGCGAGCGGCGGGGTTGGCGGGGCTGATAGAGCTGGAGCGCCTGCATAGGGGCCAGTATAGAAAGGCAGGTATGCCATCGAGCGTCACAGGTGGGAGGAAGAAATGAAACCGCAGAACCGATCGCAGTATTACCGGCTGCGCCGGATCGTCGAAATGGTGCGAGAAGGCCCAGCCAGTGGAGACGGCCCGAGCAGCACGGATTTTTGCCTCGAATTGGGTGTCTCACGGCGGACCGTGGCGCGCGACCTTGATTACCTCCGCGATGAAGAGAATGCCCCGCTGGCTTACGACGCGACAGCGCGGTGTTGGCGATTAACGGAGCCGACCTACGAATTGCCGCCGATCCGGCTCCGGGCGGAGGAGGTGTTTGAGTTCTTTGTGGCGAGAAAGATTCTGGAGGCGTTCCAGGGAACCCCGATGGAGCTTGGAATGCAGTCAGTCATGGGCAAGATCGCGGAGTCATTGCAGGGGTTTGTGACGGTGGACCTGGAGAGCCTGACGGACCGGTTCTCCGTGATTGCGGAGGATCGGGCGCGGATTGATCCGCGGGTTTGGAGGACGGTGGTGCAGGGCATCCACGGTTGTCAGCAGCTTGCTGCGGTGTACCAGCGGTTCGATGGACAGGTAAAGGACTATCGGTTGGAGCCGCATCATCTGGTTGGCTACCACGGGAATTGGTACGTGCTGGCGACCAACACACGGAATGGCCGGACCGAGACATTTGCGCTATCGCGGTTCCGGTCAGTGGCGCCCAATGGTGAGCGATTTGAGCGGCCAGCCGGGTATGATGCGCGGGAGGTGATCAGGGACGGGTTTGGGATTTCGCGCGGAGAGGAACCAATGGCGGTACGCCTGCGGTTTTCGGCGAAGGTGGCGACCTACATCAAGGAACGCCTCTGGCATCCGTCGCAGACCATCCGGGATCGGCCCGATGGTTCGGTTGACTTGGCGCTCACGACCACGGGACGCCAGGAATTGGTACGGTGGATTCTATCATGGACGCCCGAGGTGCGCGTGCTCGCGCCCGTGGACCTGCGGCAGAGGGTCATGGAGCGATTGCAGGCAGGTGTGGCGAGGTGATAGCCAGTTCATGAACTGTTTGAGAACGCGATCTGACTGCGGCACCGGCGCAACCAATTTATGCGAATAAACAATGTTCGAGAAATCAGCGCCCGATTTCACCGTCTTCCCAATCCGCTGCCCCCGCCAGTCATACTCAAACTCCACACGCAGTTTCGCCGCCGCCGGCACCGTGCTCAGCGCCTCCATCGTCACCAGCCGGTTCTCGCCGTCCCAGGTATACGTCCAATGCCCGTCCTGCATCAGGTTGCCGTCGGCGTCGTGAACGAACGTCTCCGGCGTCTTGGCCAGGAACACCCTCCCCGTCCTCGAGGCGCCAGCCGTTTTCCAGCTTGTGCCGGTGCCGGAGCCTGACCCGTGGCCGGAGCTTGCCCTGCTTGACTGAGGTCATGGTTGGAGCGGACGCATCACGCGAACGGTCCCCAGCGCCACATGCGTCACGCTGATGTTCCGGCCCGCCATCATCAGGTTCTCGATGTTCCGCGAGTAGAAACAGCGATACGGGAACGGATAGTGACTGATCTGGATGTTACGGGCCTCCGAGCGGAACGCGTCGTACGCGCACAGAGGTTCCTTGGGATAATGCAGGTCGATCGTCCATGTGGTCGTGACGGAAGCGTCCGGGAACGGCCTGGCTTCGACGATGTCCTGTTGTCGGAGCACGACATCGCCGAGCAGGCGCCTGGATTCGCGCTTGCCTCCGATATGCGCCACCCACTTCAGTTGCTGGCGCGCGAACTCATCCCTGAACCTGGGATGGTTCTTCAGAACCGCCCAGTTGCCGAATACGACACGGAGGCCGTAATCGCAGATCTGCTCGATCTGAGTCACGTGGTTCTGATGGAACCCGGTCTCCCAATCCCAGTCTCCGCGGGTGGCCTGGACGCAGCTCTTCTCGTCGAAGCGCACCGCCCAGGGGCATTCCGGAAAGACGGAGGGCTCAGGGTTCTCTTCCGCATACCACTGCACCGAGGTGCCCATGACCATCTCGTCTTTCTCCAGCGGCGCGCTTTCCTCGCCATACTCGGCCCGGGATTCCCGGCCGTAAGCGAAGTCCGCACCGGCGAGCGCGCCGATGGCGCCGTCGCCGGTGCAATCGGCCACAAGCCGGGCGCTGAACTTCCGTACCTGGCCCGTCCGGATGTCCTGCGCGATGACCGCACGGATGCGGTTTCCTTCCATGACGACGCTGTTGGCGCGGGTGCTGAGGTAAAGAGTGAGATTCTTTTCGGCCCCGGCCAGCGCGATTTTCTTTTCGTCCTCGTAGTTCGACGCGGGACCGGCATTGTGAATTTTCTTCTCGGGGTGCCGTTGGATGATGGCCAGGACTTCCTTGCTGCGCGGCAAGTCCGGAGCCTGATTGGCTTGGTAAAGGCTCCAGTGACCGATCGAGCCCAACTCCTCGACGAGGTCGCCCAGGCGCGGATAAGGTGGTTGATGAATGAGGCCCGAGAGCCCGACGCGCACCTCGGAGCTGTTGTTCCCGCTCAGAACGGGCCGATCGTGGATCAGGGCCACCTTGCAGCCGAGCCGAGCTGCGCTGATGGCCGCGCAGCAACCCGCCATTCCGCCTCCGACCACCACCAGGTCGTATTCCCCCGTGTCCAGCGGCTCTTTCGGCAGGCCGAGCAGCGCGCGTGAACGGCCCGAGCGGATGATCCGCCACCGCATAACCGACCGCATAATCGGGCGTGTCCGCCCCCGAACCGCTGTACAGGAGATAGTAGCGGCTCTGGCGTTTGATCATCCACGGACCTTCCGTGACATGGCCCGCGCGCTTTTCCCGTTCGGACTCCGGCCAGAGAATGGCTCGCGGCTCGCCCCGGGGCTGGGTGGGGCTCGCCATCGGCTGCACGCTGATGCGGAACCCGGGCAACTGGACATAGTAAAGATATAGCGACCCGTCATCATCGCGGAATAGATGCGCATCGATGGCGCTGTCGATAAACTTGCGAACCACTTGGAACGGCCCTCGCGGTGCGTCGGCCTCGGCCACGCCCACGGTCTGGTTGACGGTATAGTAGAGATAGAAACGCCCCGAGGCCGGATCCCGCCAGACATCGGGCGCCCACACGTGCGGCTGGCCCGGCCGGAAGACGACAGAGCCGTGCTCCCAATCGTGCTCTTTAAGGGCTGCTCCCAATCCAGAGGCCTCCGGCCCCACCGAGCCAATGGCTCGCAGCGGCGTTAATGCGATGCGTTGGCCGCTGGCCTTGTGGAGGCGCCCCCGGTCGCAAGGGGGAGGCGGTAGCAGGCGGCTTCCAGGTCGTTCCGGACCAGGAGCAGGTCCCCGGCAAGCACGGGGTTGTTCCACGTCTTGCTTGGGAGAGCGGGCAGGCGGGCCAGCTCGCGATGTCCATCGGGCGCGGCCTCGGCCAGCACCACGTCGCCAGCTTCGGATTGGATCAGCAATACATCTTCCACAAGCAGGATTTGCCCGTAGCCATACTTGCCTTCTTTCCATACCCGCTTGCCTGTGAGCCAATCCAAGCAGACCAGGATGCCGTCATCGAGGCCATACACGTAATTGCCTCGCCGCACAGGGCTCGAAAACTTGGGCTTCAAGTTCCGGTTCTTCCACAGCTCCGTCACCGTCCACTGTTCCGCCGCCGCGGGCTCGATCCGGAGCAAGGAACCCCCAATGCCGTAGCCCGTCGCCACCAGGACCAGGTTCGGTTCCAGGGGCAGTGGCTGAGCGACCTTGGCTTCGTTGCCCGGCCATGGGTATTCCCACAGGATCCGGCCGTCGGCCGGATGGTGTCCCGTGACGCTGTGGCCATTGACGATGAGGATTTGCGGCTGCCCGCCCAGCGTCGCCACCGCAGCGGAAGAGTAGCTGGCGCAGTCGCGGCCCGATTGCCAGACGGGTTCGCCATTTTCGGCTGCGAAAGCTAACAGGCTTTTTTCTCTTTCTTTACCGCCGGTGACCACCACCAGCCGGCCGACGAGCAGGGGCGAACAACTTTTGCCCCAAATGATGTTCTGGAGGTTGTATTCCCGCAAAACATCGCGCGTCCAGACCCGGTTGCCTGTGTTTTCGTCGAGGCAGTCCAGGATGCCCGTGGCCCCCATCACATAGACCTTGCCGTCGCGCACGGTCGGCGTGGCTCGCGGGCCATCGCCTCCCGAGGCTTCGCGGAAACGCACCCGGTTCGTGTGGGCCCAAACTGGATTCCCGGTCGCCAGATCGTAGGCCACCGTCAACTCCTGCTCGCCCCGCTGCTCCTGGGTAATCGCCCGGCCGCCGGAAACCGCGAAGGCCGACCACCCGACTCCGACAGGCCGCCGCCATAGCTCCCGCGGCGGCGAGATGCTCCAATCGCGCTCGAGGGTGACTCCGTGAACGATCCCCGACCGATCGGGGCCTAAAAACTGTGGGAATGACACGTTCCCGATCGCATCCATCGCTGCCGGTTTGAATGCCACCACCAGTGCGCCTGCCGCAGCGTCCCGAGGCGGCGACCATTTCCAGGCGAGCCGCGGCAAGCCCGAGCCGCCGATCGATCCGTCGATTCGTGTATACTTCCACAGCCCGAGGACGATGCTGGCGATGGCCGCCACCGCCGCTCCCGTCAGCAGGAACCGGGTCCGCCAGCGCAATCCCGTGAGGAAGATGTACCAGAATCCGAGGCCAAAGACGGTGAGGATCAGGATGAGCGCCGCGATGAATTCGCCGTAACCGGTTTCGGCGGCGCGAAGCCATGCCCATGCGCCCAGCGCAAGAAGGATCATCGCCGCAGGGCACCACCAACGCATGCGCCGAGGGCGTTCAGGGTCGTTGTTCATCGGTGCTGAATGTGACAAGAAAAGAATGATTGTCAATCGGAGCCATGCCCGCTTTTCCGGCGCGTTGTGGGCGAGAGAAGGACGGAGGGCTCCAGCGGTTGAACCAAGCCGGCGACAGGTCAGAACAATGAACCTGTCACTCTATATCTTATCCCGGTTTGATCGGACGATCCGTCGATAACGAGAGACCGAAGATCCGTCACGCCTCCCATTTCCAGGGACTGCGCAATGGGCGGGAGCGGAGGACGTCGGCGCCGGAATCGTCGATGAAACGCTCGGCCGCTGGATCCCAGCGCAGCTTGCGTCCGAGCCGGATGGCGATGTTGGCCAGGTGGCAAACCGTCGAGACCCGGTGCCCGATCTCGACGGGGAAGTAGGGGTCTTTGCGGGTTTTGACGCAATCGAGGAAATCGCGGTGTTCGCCGGCCGGGTTGGTGTAGAGGCGGAGATCGCCGGGGCCGAGCTTGGCGTTGAGGATCTCGGGCGAGCTGGCCTCGAGCTCGCCGCGCCAGCCGCGGTTGCCGACCCAGCCATCGGCCCCGATGAACTTGATGCTGGGGTTGCCGGGCTTGCAGGTCATGACGACGCCATTGGCGTATCGGAAAGTGACGTCGTACTCCTTGACCGTGTTGTAGAGGCCGCCCTCCCAATGGGTGCCGGCTCCCTCGATTTCGATCGGGCCGCTGTGCTCGGTGTCGTTGGCCCATTGGGCGGTGTCGAAGAGGTGGGTGCCCCAATCGCAGATGATGCCCCCCGAGTAATCCCAGATCCAGCGGAAGTTGAAATGGACGCGGTCCTTGGTGTAGGGGGCGAAGGGGGCCGGTCCGAGCCACATGTCCCAATCCAGCTCCGGGGGCACCGGCTGGGGGGTGGGGTCGCCGGGAACATTCGGCTGTTGGGGGAGGATGACCTCGATCTTCTGGAGCCGGCCGATGCGCCCGTTCCGCACCAGCTCAGCCATCCGGTGATACACGGGGATGGACCGGTCCTCGGTGCTGGTCTGGAACACGCGCCGCAGGCGCCGGACGGTCCCGATGAGGAGCTTGCCTTCATCGATCGTGAGGGTGGGCTTCTCGCACTGGACATCTTTGCCGGCCCGGAGCGCCATCACGCTGATCAGGGTATGCCAATGGTCGGGGGTCGAGATCATGACCGCATCGATGTCGGGGCGAGCGAGGACATCGCGGAAGTCGCCGGTTGCCCGGCAATCCCGGCTGAGGTATTGCTCATCGACGATCGACTTGGCCCGCTGCCGGCGGGCGGCATCGACATCGCAGACCATCAGGACCCGCGCGTCGGGCTGATTGAGATAGCGGCGGAGATTCCACGACGTGCCATGGTCGCCGGTCCCGATGAAGCCGACCGTGATCTTCTTGCTGGGCGCATCGGCGCCGAGGAGGCGGGCAGGCAACACCTGGGGGGCGGCGAGGGCGGCTGCGCCGACCCGCAAAAACCGGCGGCGTGAGAGTGGATTCATGGGTGGGCGGGGCAGGGGACGGGTCAGCCTTTCATGCCGCGAACATCGAACTCGAGCTTCTCGTTGCGCCGAAGCAGGTCATCCCAGGTGACGACCTGGCCGGGCTGATAGGCGGCGGTCCGGCCGAGGATGGACACCAGATTGCTCCGAACGCTCGGCGCAACGGTCAGGTTCTGACAATCTCCCTCGCGGATGCTCCGGTGGAAGGCGGCGATGTTGGCGACGGCGCCTTCCTGGTAGATGCCGGGCGACCGGCCGCCATCGAAGAATTTTTCTCCCCGGATCATGACCTGGCCGCCATAAGCGGTCTCGAGGACGCCCTGGCTGCCGAACATCCGGTTCCGAATCCCATCGGGCTGCGTGCCGTGCCCGACGATCTGGCGGGAACTGAACGTGATGCCGACCTGGTTGGGGTACTGGAACAGCAGGGCGAAATAATCGCAGCAATCACCGAACTTGCGGACCTTGCGCCCTCCGGTTCCCACCGCGTATTCGGGGGCCTGGTCCATGATCCAGCTCATGACGTCCAGGGTATGGATGTTCTGCTCGACGATGATGTCCCCGGAAAGCACGCGGTCCAGCCCCCAGGCGCGCAAGCGGTTCTCCGGGTTGGCAGGATCGGTCTCGAGGTATTTGTACTTGGATCGGAAGGGGCATTCGGCGTGGTAGATCGCCTCGCCAAAGACCAGCTGGCCCAGATCGCCCTGGTGCAGCCGCCGGATCGCCTCGATGTAGAAGGAGTCGGCTCGAGTCTGGAAATCGACCAGGAAACAGAGCTTGCGGTCTCGGGCGCGCTCGCCGCTCTGGGCGATGGTCTGGCAGCCGGGGACGTCGACGGCCACCGGTTTAGCCACATAGACGTGTTTGCCGGCCGCCACCGCCATCGCGGCTTGCTCGGGATGAAAATAGGGAGGGCTCTCGATCGCGACCGCTTCGAGCCCGGGCTGCTCGAGCAGCCGCCGGTACCCGGACAGCCCCGTGTACTGGCGGGACTCAGGGATGCCGAGCTTCTGGCCGACGGCGGCCGTGCGATCGGGGAAATAATCGGCCACTGCGACCAGGTCGTAGCCGCCCTGTTTTTGGAACAGGTTCGCGATCCATGAGCCCCGGCCGCCACAGCCGATCAGCCCCAGCTTGATCTTGTCCGGGCTGGCGGCGCCGGCCGCCATGGCGGGCTGGAGGACGGATAGCGACAGCGCAGTCGCGCCCGCGCTGGCCAAAAACTGACGCCGATTGAGACCGGATGCGGATTCCGAAGCGGTCGAGCGGATGGGTGTGTTCATATCGTTTGTTGCGGATGCGTCGGGTTATACCATTGCCGGCTGTTCTCCGGCAACGGGATTTAGAATCAAAATGCTGCGCAAGGTCGTGAAGTGCAGGTTGCCCGCGAATCCCGCGAATCACACGAACCGGAATGCCGTAAGCCGACAGCCGAAGAGTAGGACGGCCACTCCGTGGGCGCCGCTCGATCTCTTGCCACTCAACTTTCGATTCCCTCGCCCCGCGAGGCACGAGCGGGGCCAGGGGGAGGGGTTACAGAAAATGCACGACCTCCTCTCCCCGGCCCTCTCCTCCATTGCCATGGAGGCGAGGGAGAAAAGAATCGGCGACCAGGCGAACAAGTTCGTCAGCACGCCGCCTTTTCTCCTGCAAGCCGACTCCGATTTCCCTCCCTCCCCGCGAGGCTCGAGCGGGGGGGTGAGGCCTACTTGCGGAGGCGCGCCGCGATATCGACTCGGAAAGGGGGCGGCTCGAGGCGCAGGGCGCCGTTGGCAACGGCGGCCTCGCCCACGGCGACGTGCTTGCCTTCGAGCGTGTCCCACCACTGCACCGACCATTGTCCGTTCGCCATGTCGAGCAGGGTGACGGCTGCGTCCTTGACAGGGGCGGGTTCGGCCTCCATCGCACCGTTAGGCCAGTCGTGGTCCCGGTCGAGCAACCAGACCAATGCTTCGTCCGGTCCTGCCACCCCGAAGGGGATCACCGATTCCGCATTTTCTTGAAACCGGGCCGGCTTGAAGGCAGCCCCCGCCATGCCGGTTCCGTCGAGAAAGGCCGACAGCGCGGACCAGTGCCGGTAGAGGTTAGCCGAGTGGATGCTTTCCCACCACCAAGTCATGCCTGTGCCCGCCGCGCCGGCAAACGCACCGCTCCAGACTGCCTGGTGCAATGCCCGGAAATGCGGGTCGGAGTCCGGCTTCCAGCCCCGCCAATCGGTTCCATACTCGCTGACGAAGAAGGGTTTTCGGTATTTCTGGAAGAAGCGGGCGGTCTTTTCGGCGGTCATTCGGGCCGGGTGTTTCTCATTATAGGAGTGGTATTGGACGAAGTCCATTTCAGGCAAGGCGAACAGATCCGGGCGCTCGCTGCCGCCGGTGAAGCTGGATGAGATGAGGTGGGCGGCGGGATCGATCGATCGCAGGTAGCGGCCGAGGTCGCGGTGCCAGGCCACGACGTCGTCGTGTTTCAGGTAGGCGTATTCATTGTCGATCTCATTGAAGAACTCCCAGGCCAGCAGGTTGGGAAAGGCCGACCACCGGGCGACCAGATAGCGGAGGCGCTTCTGGTAGAGGCGGCGGGCTTCCAGATGCGTGAAGAAGTCGTTCTGGGTCTGGCAGGGACCGCCGTTGACGGCATTGTAGGGATGGCGCGGCCAGAAGTTGTTCCCACCCCAGTAGTCCGGTTTCACCTCGAAGATCCCGTGGTAATCGAGGCAGAGCATGACAAAGATGCCGCGGCGTTCGGCTTCGGCCATCACATGGTCCAGCTGCCACGCGCTGTCCAGACGGTATCGGAGCTTGTCCTGGCGATCCCATTCGATGCCAAACGCGTGATGCCACATCCAGAGGCGGATGTAGTTGATGCCCGACCTCTGGTAGGCATCGAGCCAGTCGTCGTAATCGCGGGTGCCCCGGGGCCCGTGCCAGCAGGCGCACAGGCCGTTGAGGAAAAGGGGCGTTTCGTTGTCGAGTTGAAAATACCGTTCCGACCGGCGGCTCACGCGGACCAGGCCCGGCCGCCGGCCGGGGACGACCTCGATGGCTGCGCTCGCGCGTGCAACGGCTTTGCCGCCGACCGATGCGGACAGCTCGAGCTGGTGGCGGCCGGGTTCGAGGGGGAGCCATCGGACGCGCCAAGCCCCTTCCCCCGATCGAGCCAGGACCTCGCGCCCTCCTTCGAGCTTTCGAGTGAACTCGCGATGGAAGAAGCCGGGCGTTCGAGTCCGTTTTCCGGTGGGCGAGACAGACTCGAGGTCCAGCGCGATGACATCGGGATCGAATGGATTCTCGGCGGGCGGGGCTCCTTCGACTCGGATTTCAACCCGCTGGAAAACCTCGGGGCGCGCGATCGCGGGCTCGAAGGTCAGCCGGCCTTCCGTTGGAGCGGCCTGGCCGGCCATCAACACTGGGAATGCCAGGATCGCTCCCAACAAAGCGTGCCGGCAACGAGGATGTAACAATTGCATGGAGACAGGATGGTAGTTGCCGCCAGCGGTTGCCAGGAGAAAAAGCCGCAGGGCCAACGAAGCGCACCATGTGGGTGCTGCCCCCGTCGATGGCCGAGCGAGGATGGGCGTGGCGTCGGCTTTGCCGGATCGCGATGTCTTGTCTTTCACTGCTGTGGAATCCTGTGCAAATATCTGGCGCGCAGACGAACAGAATGCAAAATATCGTTTGCTGTAAACGAAGCTGACTCACGAAAATGAAGAGGATCCTGCTTGCCATGCTGGCCTTTGGGTTGTCAGGCGCCCATGCGTCCGCCGTCACGTTTGCCACGAACAGCATGATTTCCGCCGGGGATGCAACCTACGACGGGCTGGAGATCGTGGTGCAAGGCTGCACGCTGACGGTGAATGGGCTGCATACGTTCGCCCGTTTGACCTTGCTGGATGGCGCGGTGCTGACCCATTCGCCGTGCGGCGACGGCACGGATCCGGCGCTCCGGCTCGATATTGCTGTAACGGGGGATCTTCGGATCGATGCATCCAGCCGAGTGGATGTCAGCGGGCGCGGCTACGCGTGCCTCGACGGCAAGAGCTACGGCCCCGGCGCTGCCACGGGCACTCGATCTGATAACGGAGGCGGGGGAGGCGGCGGCGCATATGGCGGGAACGGGGGCAACCCAGAAAGCCCCTATGCGGGCGGCAAGGTGTATGGTTCGGTGTCGGCGCCAGCAGAGCACGGTTCGGCGGGCGGAGCGGGGTACGCCGGCCAGGGTGGCGCCGGCGGCGGCTATGTGCGTCTGCAGGTGGGCGGTGAGCTTCAACTGGACGGCCAGATTCTGGCCCACGGACAGAATGGATCGGCACACAGCTTTGGGGCTTCCGGTGGAGGCGCCGGCGGCGGCGTCTGGCTGACAGCGAGCCAGTTTTCCGGCACGGGCCAGATCTCTGCCAATGGAGGGTTAGGGCACGCCGTGAGTGAAGAAGACAGCGGGGGCGGCGGTGGCGGGCGGGTGGCCGTGCATTTCCAGAGCTCGACCTTCAGCGGCTCGCTCAGTGCGCGGGGCGGCGCTGGCGGGAATGCCGCCGCCCGCTGTGGCGGGGCCGGATCGGTCTTTGTCATGCCGCTGGCGGAGAGTGGAGGGCGGCTCCTGGTCGATAACGGCGGTCTGGAGGGCGTGGCCACGCCCTGGATCGATGCCCAGCTGGTCAATGCCCTGGTCGTCAGCAATCGCGCGACCATCGAACTCTTCGCGGGAACGGCGCTTGCCGTTCCCGAGGAGGTTGTGGTCGGCCCGCTGGGCACCTTGCTGTGCCGGGCAACCAACCACACTACAACCGCAGGGGATCGGTGGATCGGCTCCGGTGTCACGATTACTTCAGCCGTGATCCGAGTGGAGGTTCAAGGCTTGGTTACCGCCAGCGGGCAAGGGTACCTGGGGACAGCCGCTGCAGGCAGCGGTCCCGGCGGCGGCACCGGGACGCGCAATGACACCGGCGGCGGCGGGGGCGGGGGAGGTTATGGTGGTAACGGCGGCAATCCCGAAAGTCCCTTTATCGGCGGCGGCCCTTACGGCTCGATCACCCAACCTGATGCGCTGGGGTCGGCGGGCGGCGCCGGCTATGCCGGGAACGGCGGTGCGGGGGGCGGAGCAATTCACGTTGTGGCCGGCGCCCTGCAACTGGACGGCGCGCTGGCCGCTGATGGCTTGGACGGTCAAGCCAGTTACCTGGGAGCGGCAGGTGGTGGCGCCGGCGGCAGCCTGTGGATCGAAGTGGAATCCCTCTCGGGGAGCGGTCTCCTTTCTGCCCGTGGCGGCGCCGCTTCGGTGGTGTCGGAAGAAGATGGCGGCGGCGGTGGAGGCGGGCGGATCGCGCTCTATCTCCGCACCAACCAGTTTCTGGGCGATGTGCGTGCGTCAGGCGGCAGCGGCTACCAGGCGGGCGGCCCCGGATCGATCTACTGGCATGAGCTGCCCGTCGATCGCGGCAGAGTGGTTTTTGACAACGCAGGCCAGGCCAACTCCCGAACGACCTGGATCGGGCCAAACGATCGCAGCGCGGTGGTGCTCACCAACGGCGCCCAACTCGAACTGCTCGGGGGCGATACGCTGGCCACCCGCCAGCTGCTCGCGATTGCAGCGAACAGCGCGCTCTTGTGCCGGTCTATTCACAACAGCGGCATGGTTGACGATTCCTGGCAGGGTGCGGGTGTCGCCATTACGACGGGCACTCTGCGGGTCGAAGCCGGTGGGCTCCTCGCGGCCAGCGGGCAGGGCTACACCGGCACCAGCGCCCATGGCAACGGCCCCGGAGGCGGCACAGGAACACGCAGCGACAACGGCGGCGGCGGAGGCGGGGGCGGGCATGGCGGCAATGGGGGCAGCCCGCAAAGCCCCTATGCTGGCGGAGGTGTGTATGATTCAGTGACGCAGCCGTTGTCTCCAGGCTCCGCCGGCGGCGCCGGTTATGCCGGGAACGGCGGTGCGGGGGGCGGCGCCGTGAAGATCGCTGCTTCTCTCCTCGATCTGGATGGGGAGATCCGAGCTGACGGACTTGCCGGCGGATCATCGTATCTCGGCGCTTCGGGCGGCGGCGCGGGCGGGAGCCTTTGGCTTCAGGTCGGCGCGATCCGAGGCGCTGGCTTGCTGTCCGCAAACGGCGGCAGCAGCTTTGTCGTGAGCGAAGAGGACGGCGGCGGCGGGGGGGGCGGCCGCATTGCCATTTATTACTCGACCAACACGTTTGCCGGCCAGGTTCAGGCCTACGGCGGCCTGAGCGGCAGCGGTGCCGGCCAGGGCCAGGCCGGTGGTGCTGGCACGATCTACCTTCAATCCGCCGCACAAACCGCCGGCAACCTCATCGTCGACAACCGCGAGGTCCTGGGCGCCCTGACCCCGTGGCCCGCGGCGCTCACCCTCGATGAGACCACGGTCGGCCGGGGAGGGAACCTCGAGATCCGCGGCGATCGCTCCTGGACCGGCGCGGCGCTGTATCTGTCCGATGGCGGCGTCCTGCACTTGGGCGATGCCGCCTCGCTGCGTCTGAATGCGTTGACCTTGGCCAGCAACGCTCTGGTCTATTGCCACGGCCAGAACCGGAGCGGTCAGGTTGACGAGACCTGGGCGGGGCGCGGCGTCACGATCCATGCCCAGACAGCCGTCATCGAGGCCGGGGCGATCATCACCGCCGACGGCGAGGGCTACGCGGGCACCAGCACCAAAGGAAACGGCCCGGGCGCCGGGGATGGCTGGCGCAACGACGACAACGGCGGAGGCAGCGGGGGCGCCCACGGCGGCAATGGCGGCCCAGCCGAAGGACCGTGGATTGCCGGGAGCGGTTACGGCTCAGCAGCGCATCCATTGGGGTTTGGATCTGCCGGTGGGGCGGGCTTTGCCGGGCCGGGCGCAAACGGCGGAGGGGCGCTGCGCATGATCGTGGACGGCGAGTGCGTGCTGGACGGTCTGATCGCCGCCCGCGGCCTGAATGGCGCCGTCCACAGCTTCGGCGCGGCAGGCGGCGGCGCGGGTGGGAGCGTGTGGATTTCCGCGGGCACATTCGGCGGCCGTGGCACAGTGGACGCAAGCGGCGGCAACGGCGCAGTCGTTTACGAGCAGGACAGCGGCGGCGGCGGGGGCGGTCGGATTGCCGTGGAGGCGGGCGCGAACATCTTCGAGGGAAGGCTTGTGGCGGCCGGCGGGGCCGGCGGCGTGCCCGGCGGCGCAGGCACTATCTATGTCAGGACCTCGCCTCAAAGCGTCGGCAACCTGGTTGTCGACAACGGTGGGCTGGCCGGCGCGCGCACCTCTCTGACGGGCGCAGAGGCATTCGACCATGTGCAGGTTCGAAACCGCGGTTTGCTCGAGCTGCTGGCAGGGCGGGCGTTCGCTGCGGCCTCCATCACGGTTTCCACCAACGGGATACTGGCGCCGACAGGCGGGGCCATCCTGCTGGCGGACACGCTGACCGTGGAAGACGGCGGGCTGGTGCAATGCGAATCGGCCAACCGTTCAGCCCAGGTGGGCGCCGAGTGGGCTGGATATGGTCCGGAGTTCTTAGTCAGCACCGTGGCGGTCCATGCCGGAGGTGTTTTAACGGCCACCGGCCAGGGATACATCGGGACGGACGGCCGCGGCGGCGGGCCCGGCGGCGGCTATGGAACCCGGTCGGATAGCAATGGCGGGGGCGGCGGCGGCGGCTACGGTGGCGCAGGCGGCAGCGGGGAAGCGAATCAGCCGGGCGGCATCACCTACGGCTCCGAGACGCATCCTTTGGACCTCGGTTCTGCCGGGGGGGCGGGCTTTGCCGGCCGCGGCGGCTCTGGCGGCGGCGCCATCCGCATCATCGCAACCAGGCAAGTTGTGGTGGAGGGCTTGCTGGCTGCCGACGGATCGGCTGGAGCCGAGCATTCATGGGGTGGGAGCGGCGGAGGCGCTGGAGGCAGCATCTGGATCTCCGCACGGAGGTTGTCCGGCAGCTCGGGCGCTATCCAGGCGGCGGGAGGGCGGGGTCGGGTCGTTTACGAGGAGGATAGCGGCGGGGGCGGCGGAGGGCGCATCGCGCTCGATGTCGGGAGCGCGGATTTTGGAGGAACGCTATCCGTGGCCGGCGGCTCGAGTGGCACATTCAGCGGACAGCCCGGCACACTCGTTACGAACCATGCGGTGCCATGTGTGGTGACACCGGCTGGCGGGACGGCATCGGGCAACGCGGTCCAGTTCACGCTGCAGTTCGCCGATCCGGTCACTGGCCTGACCCAGGAGGATGTCCTGGTCGGAAACGGGTCTGTGCTGGCTCTCGCCGGCAGCGGGACCACTTATGTTCTCACCGTGCAGCCGATTGCCGGCAGCCGGGTCACGTGCGTCGTGCCCGCCGGTGCGGCGCAGAGCGCGGGAATTCCCAGCGCACAATCCAACACGGGCTTCGTGACCGTGTCGGGCGCAACGGCGCCGACACTGACGGCGGTGTTCGATCAAGGCGCTGTGCGCATGACTTGGCCAGGCGAGGCGGGCGTGCAGTACCAGCTCGAGTCGGCTGCCAGCCTCCCTGCGGCCGTGTGGATCGAGGAAGGTGCACCCCATGCGGGCACCGGCGGACCGCTCAGCATCGCTGTGCCGGCGGGCGATTTCCCCAGCAGGTTCTTCCGGCTGCGGATTCCGTAGGCGCGCTCGGATCAAGAAACGCGCGCAAGCGACCGGGGCTGGCGATCAAGGCGCAGTCCTTTGCGGATCGGCATCCATCTCCTGGGGCGGGCTGCAGCAGCTCGGATGCAAGGCTTCAGGCGGCCATCGAGGCCAGCGAGCCGCGATGCGCATGGACCTTCTCGAATGCACAGGCGATGTCTTCGAGGTCGGACGGGCTGCCGAGCAGGAGATTCTGTTCGAGCCATGCGCCTTGTTCCGAGCAGATTCTCTCGCAGTTTGGGCAATGGGTCTTGCGGTAATCCAGGCGGGCGGACGCACCGGGCAGATAGGGTCCAAACGCCTTGTTGAGAAAGAGCGGCTGCTGGTAGAGCGGCAGGGCGTAGCCGGCCGAAACCGGGATCCCTTCGGCCTCGAGCGCCTGGAGGACGGCTCGGCGCGGGGCTCCGAAGACCTGCGCGTCCAGCCGAAACAGGAACAGGTGATAGCTGTGTCGCGTACATCGCGGGTCCCGGCGCTGGGGATAGACCCCCGGGATTCGGGCCAGCCGCGATGCCAGCCACTGGCCGTTCCGGTCCCGTGTCGCAGCCTGTTCCGGCAATCGGTCGAGCTGCGCGTTGAGCACCGCCCCCTGGAATTCTCCAAGGCGATAGTTGCCGGACATCACGTGGTGCTCGTACCACAGGCCGCCGGAGATGCGGCCGCAGTTGTGGATCGAGCGGCACGCCTCCGCCAGCGCGTCGTCCGAGGTGCAGACGATCCCGCCCTCGCCGCAGGTGAGGTTCTTGCTCGATTGGAACGAGAAGGAGCTCAGATGCGCGAGCGAGCCGGCGGGGCGGCCGGCGTAAGACGCCCCGTGTGCATGGGCCGCGTCCTCGATGACCACCAGATGGCGCCGGCGCGCCATGGCCATGAGCCGGTCCATGTCGGCCGGCTGGCCTCCCATGTGGACGGGAATGACGGCACGGGTCCGCGGCGTGACGGCTTGCTCGACTGCGCGGGGATCGAGGTTGAAGGTCTCCAGGTCGATGTCCGCGAACACGGGGACGGCGTTGGCCTCGACGACGGCCGAGGCGGTGGCGAGGAACGTGTAGGGAGGGACGATCACCTCTGACTCGGCCGGGATCCCCGATGCCATGAGGGCGATCCGAAGCGACACGGTGCCGTTGACAACCCCGATCCCGTGCTTGCAGCCGTGCATGGCCGCAAACCGATGCTCGAACTCGGCGACTTCCCCGCCGTGGAGCTTGCCCCATTTGCCGCTGCGCAAGGCGCGCAAGAGCCGATCCTCTTCGGGCGCGCCGAAGACGGGCCATCCAGCGAACGGTTTTTCGCGGACCTTCCGGCCGCCGAAGATCGCCAATGGAGAATGGGTAAGGTTTGACATGCGACCGCTCGAGAATCTTGTTTTGCCTGAGAGGCCTGGCGGGCAGGGCAGGCCCTGCTGTCCTGAGAAATTCAGTCCTCGATGCGCCAAAACGAGTGGGTTACTTTTCCGGACGGGTCCACGTTCCAGAGCTGTGCGAACGCGACCCGCTCGACGTGCCCGTCCAGAAGGGCCAGCACGGACCCGCCGGTATGCACGGTGGGGCGGGCGTAGTTGAACGGCGTGTTCGGATATTGGGGCATGGTCTGGCCACAGTCCAAAGACCCGCGCTCTCGCGTCTCGGGAATCCGCTTTCCCAAGCCGCGGAGGATCCGGCGTTGTTGCCGTGATGGAGCCATGCGGGTCTTATTCCCTTATAGGATCAGGCGCGTGCAAATGCAACACAAGGATGTTATGCCTTGCCAAGGCCGCTCCCCGCGGTACTATAAAAAGGAACGAACCGATCAGAGCCTATCCGAGGAAGACGATATGAAGCAACAGACGCGACGCACTTTCATCAAGACCGGCGCGGCGGCCACCGCTGGCCTCGCCTTGGCCGACTATGGTTTCGCTGCGGCCCCGGGCGAGCGGCTTGCCCTGTCCGGCGGCCCGAAAGCGGTCACTGTGTCCGGCGGGCGCTACGCCGTCCTGACCAAATGGCCGCGATACGGCGACGCGGAAAAGAAGGCCCTTTCCAACCTGCTGGACAATAACCAGTATTATCAGGAACTGCCGCTGTTCGAAAAGGAATGGCAGGAATACACCGGGTCTCCCTTTGTCAAGAACCACATCAACGGCAGCAGCGCGCTGACCAGCATGTATTTCGCGCTCGATCTGCCTCCGGGCAGCGAGATCATGGTGCCATCCTACACGTTCTTTTCCGCGGCGCTGGCCATGCGCTTTTTCGGGTGCGTCCCCGTCTTCATCGATGTGGATCCGAAGACCGCGACGTTCGACCTCGAGGACGCCAAGCGGAAGCTGACTCCGCGGACCCGGGCGGTCGAGGTGATGCATTCCTGGGGGCTGCCTTGCCAGATGGACATCATCTCGGATTGGGCGAAGGAGAAAGGGCTGATCTTTCTCGAGGACGCCGCGCATGCGCATGGCGCCTCGATGCAGGGCAGGAAGATGGGCGCCTGGGCGACGATGGGCATCTTCAGCTTCCAGGCCAGCAAGGTCATGCCGGTGATCGAGGGCGGCATGGGGATGTACCAGAGGCGCGAGCATTACGAGCGGGCGGCGGCGTTCGGCGAATACAACGACCCGGCGCGGTTCCCCAAAGACAGCCCCGTCCGCGCGTACGCGGGGACCGGGTTCGGCCAGAAATACCGGATGCATCCGCTGGGGGCCGCCCTGGCGCGGCAGCAGCTCAAGGGGCTCGATCGCATGAACGCTCTGGTCGAGAAAAACGTCCAGGCGATGAACCGGCATCTCGTGCAGCTCGAGGGGATCACGGAGCCGCTCTGCCGGCCCGACCAGAAGCGGGTCTATTACCATCGGAACATGCTGTTTGTGGACTTCAACCGGCTCGGGTTCTCGCGCGATGCCCTGATCAAGGCGCTCAAGGCCGAAGGCGTCGACGTCAATTTCTGGGACTATCCCGAGCAGCACAAGCTCAAGATCTATTCCGAAGCCAAGTGGTGGCACCACCCGCCTCAGATACCCGCCTCGATGCCGGGCAACGCATACGTCAACGCCAACCACATCTTCCTGCCGATCTTCTACGAGGAAGCGCCTGACCTGACCGAACAGTATGTGAAGGCGTTCCAGAAGATCTGGAGCCGCCGCAAAGAGCTGGCCCAGGCATAGGCCCACTTGCGCAAGCGCGGATCTGCGCCGCGCTTGTCGATCCAGCATGCAACGCCTGAACTCTCGCTGCGCCTGGCGCGCCTTTGCCGGTTTGCTTGCCGTTGTCTGTGCGCTGAGCAACGCGCTCAGCTCTGGGGAGGCGGCCGGCAGCCTGCCGCAAGACCCGGCGGGGAGCGGGCGCTTCGTTTCCGCCGGGGTCGCCAAGGCCGATATCACGCCCGGCTATCCCATTCTCATGAATGGGTACCTCGCACGGCCCGGGGAATCGGCCGGTGTGATGCAGCGCATTTACGCCAAAGCCCTGGCCATGGGCGCGGACGCCGAAGGTCCGGTCCTGCTGATCTCGATCGACAACTGCGGATTGCCCGGGCGGATCCGCGCCTCACTCCTCGAGCGGCTGGCGGGCCGAGGGATCACCGATGCCAGGCTGGCGCTGTGCGTGTCGCACACGCATGCGGCCCCGAAGCTGGCCGGGAGCATCGACAATATCTTCGGCGCGGACATCCCGGCGGATCGACAGGAGCGCATCGGCCGCTACACGCGCGAGCTCTTGGATCATCTCGAGGATGTGGCATTGAGGGCGCTGGAGAACCGGCGGCCCGCCCGCCTCTTCTGGGGCCAGACCCGCGCGGGCTTCGCCAGGAACCGCCGCGTTCCGGACGGCCCTGTCGACCACGATCTGCCGGTTCTTCAGGTGATCGACGGGCGCGGTCAAACCACCGCGCTGGTGGCGAACTATGCATGCCACTGCACCACGCTGGGCGCGGATAATATGCTGATCAGCGGCGACTGGGCCGGGTTCGCCCAGGAGGCGATCGAACGCGACTTCCCCGACGCGGTGGCCCTCACGCCCGTGGGCTGCGGCGCCGAGTGCAATCCGTTCCCCTTGAAACAAGTCGGGCACGCCCAAGCCCACGGACAAGCCATCGCCGACGCGGTCCGCGAATGCATTGCCGGCGGCCTGACACCGCTGGCTGGACCGCCCCATTGCCGGGCCCGATGGATTCGTCTTCCCTTCGATACCTTGCCGACCCGATCGATGCTCGAGGAGCTGGGGAAACGGAATGATCCGACCGGCTACAACGCGCGCAAGCAGTTGGCGCGGATCGATCGGGGCGAGCCATTGCCAGCCGATTTGCCCTATCTGATCCAGACATGGAGCTTCGATCGCGCCCCCTCGAGCGAGGGCTCGCCGCGCGATGCATCGCCCGGGCTAACGATGGTGTTCCTGGCGGGTGAGGTGGTCGCCGACTACTCGCTGCGGCTGAAGCATGAGTTCGGCCAGGACCGGCTCTGGGTGACCGCCTACGCGAACGAGGTACCCTGCTACATCCCGTCCCGACGCGTCTGGGAATCGCGCGGGTACGAAGGCGAGCTATCGATGGTCTATTACGATCAGCCGACGCGACTGGCGGAGAACGTCGAGGAGATCATCATGGGCGCCTTGCATGAGCTGATCCCGCTTGCAAGGTAGGGCGTGCACTCCGCTGCGCGTCGGGCGGTGAGCTTGCAGCCAACAAGGCGGCGTCCACGGAATGGCCGTCCTTTCGGCTTTCAGGGGAGCCTCAGCCACGCGACGACTGGGAGGTGATCGCTAGGGAACTTGCCTGCCCGGTTCCAGGTGACGATTTCCGAGGCGTCGACGGCTACGGATCCGCGCGCGAGAATCCAGTCGATGCGGCGCTCGTTTTTAACCAGCTCCTTGAAGCCGGTGAACGTGCTCCAGCCGTCGCCGCGGCGCTCCTTGGCTGCCAGCCAAGTGTCGGCGAAGAGGTCCTCTCCCACCAGCAACTCGTGGAGCCTGTCCCGGCCGGGAACGGCGTTGAAATCGCCTGTCAGCAGGAGCGGCACGGCCGGATCCAGCGCCTCCAGCCGCTCCCGGATCAACCGCGCGCTCCTTGCCTGCGCGTTCTTGTTGCCGTCGACATGGGTGGTGGCGAGATGGAACTCGCTGCCGGTGAGCCGATCCAGGAATCGAACCCAAACGAGCATCCGCGGCACCGGGTTGCCCCATGTCTTCGAGCCGATCGTTTCCGGCGTGTCCGAAAGCCAGAAATGATCGAATGCGACCGGCTCGAGGCGCGATTTGCGATAGAACACCGCCATGAACTCGCCCCGGCTGCCACCGGTCCGGCTCTGGCCGATCCAGCCGTATTCCGGCAGGTCCACGGCGATATCGTTCAATTGCTGGTAATAGCCTTCCTGGGTTCCAATGACATCGGGCGAGACGGACTGGATGCATTCGCGCAGGAGAGGCCGGCGGCTGGGCCAGGGCACGGGCGAGCCGGGGCTGGCGGAACGAATGTTCCATGTCATCACGACCAGGGTGTCGTTGGAACGTGCGGTGGCGGTTGGAGCATTGGGAGGCAGCCGATCGGGCTGGCTCAGCATCTTCCGCACCGCGGCTCCGGCCTGGTCCATGCGCGACAGCACCGATTCCAGGATCGTGGCTGGGAGCAGAGAGCGTCCTCGATCCGCGCGCGTGCGCACTTCGCGCGCGAGGCCCTCCCACGGGGCCAGCGCGCGCTCGAGGTCGGCGGCCTGGGCGTTCCCGGGCGAGCGATGAGCCGTCTGTGCCAGCCGGACCTGGAGGTGAACATAGGCGTCGCTCCAGTTGCGGGCCACAGCAGCGCTGCCAGGGCCGAACATGGCGCGGAAGACCACTCGATCGGCTTCCCTCTGATCGAACGTTCGAGGGCTCAAGGCGAAGAGCCCGCTGACAGCCGCATGGTAGGGATGCTGATCCATGCACGGGTAGCAGCCCTGGAAACGCAGCGATAAGGTCCGGAGATTCTCCCAGGTCCGATCGGGAACGGGAATGACCGCTCCATCCTCTCGCACGCCGATGCCCGTCTTCCAGCCCACCTCGAACCGGGCGAAATCGGGTGCGCCGAACGACTTGACGCCCGGGATATCGAGCTTCCACTCGGGCGAATCCGGCCAGTTTCGGCAGACATGGTAGACGGTGCGCATCCCGTTGTACCACCAAACGCGGTTGGTGATGCCGAAGCGCTCCAGGATCGCGGTCTTGTCCGGGGCGAACTCGCAGTGATACATGTGGGTCTGCTTTCGGATCGGCCGGGAGGCGCCAATCACGCGGAAGAACGATTCATCGGACATTTCCGGGTAGCGGTTTTCGGAGTAGTGGGATGGGCACCAGACAATGAGCGGATTGGCCTGCGATTGGGCGGCCACATCGCAAAGGGCATCGAGCACGCGGACGATCTCATGGGGAAGGCTGTTCGTTCCAAATCGCTCGATGCACCGCTGGCAGTGTCCGCGGCACCGTTCATGGGGCAGGTCGTCCCACAGGAGCGAGACGCCATCGCCGCCCTGTTGCAGGAATCGCCGGAACTCGCCGGCGCATTCGGCGACGGCCTGGTCGTCCGCCGCGCACAGGTTGCGCACGCCTAATCCCCGCAGGACGCGGATGCCCCGCTTGTGCGCCTCCGCCAGGTATTCCTGGAGCAGCGGGCCTGGATACTGGCTGGCCACGGTCACGTTCATCCGCCAGCGCGCCCACCAATCCAGCGCGGGGATCGCATCTTCGATGCGTGAGATCCGATCGCCGGGGGTCAAACCCCTGGTGAACCGCAGAGCCAGCGCGGAGTGGCCACTGAATTCGCCAACGGGCGTGAGCACGGTTCCGTTTGCCGTGTTGTCGAGTGAATCGAGCCACGCGCAGGCGCCGTACCAGAGCCCAATGTCCGATGCGGCGACAATGGCGACGCGCAAGGGCGTCGGTTGCACGGTGATGCGGAAGCCGTCGGGCGGCAGCGCGGTTGGATTCGAGCCGGTTTCCTGCGGTTGCCCGGCAACCACCGTTCGGCAGAGCGTCACGACGCCCTGGCCATCGATCGCGGCCTGACGGGGAGCTTCGGTTTCGCCATGCGCATTGAGTCCGTGGACGGTTTGGAGCTCGGCGACAATTCGCTCGACCGCATAGGCAAGCGTGGGGGTTGGCTTGCCGCTGATCCGCACGACGACTCCTTGAGGCACAGGGGACAGATCCTGCCCGAGCGCTGACGGTGCCAGAAGCAGAATCCACGCCGCCAGAGCTCCGGCCCAGGATGCGATTGGGCGCCTCACATGATTCATGGGGTGCATTTTTGTTGATGGGAGCGCGCTTGGGAAGCAAGAACGGCCGCAGGCTGACCCGCTCGGGTGTGAGACAATTTTCTTCGGCGCTTGGTGCATCCGGTCCCAGTTGGGCGATCGTTCGCAGTTTGTCTTCTCCCTCCCCTCCGCGGCAGTGGAGGGGGTCGGGGAGAGGCGGGCGTTGGGACAACCCCCTCTCCCTCCGCTCGTGCCTCGCGGGACGAGGGGATCATGCGGAAGCGCACGCAACTGTGAAACTGACCAGTGACTAACACCCATCATACTAATCATCCGGGAGACTACACGCAGCGTCATAAGTCCCGCCGCGTGAGGGCACGCGGCCTACATCGCCAGCGTCCGTTTCCGTGTCGGCCCGGTCCCCTGACCGGGCGTTCGAAGACCCGGCGTTGTGGACTTATGACGCTCTGTCTAATAATCTAATCCCTGCCACTCTTTTGCTGTCGGCATCATGCCCATCATTGACAACAAGCTGGTAATCGCTGACGACCGAGCGGACAAATTCCGCCAGGTCCGCCCGCTTGTCGTGAACACGAAGGACGGCAGTGTTTTGGTGCTGGTGCCGGCAGGAATGTTTATGGCGGGCGGCAAGGGCAGCAATGAAGGAGGCGGACCTTTCCCGATCGAGCTGCCGGCGTTTTATCTCGGGGTGACGCCGGTGACCAATGCACAATATCTGAGGTTTGTCGAGGCGACAAGGCATCGGGCGCCGGAGAACAGCTTTTGGCAGGAAAGCGGGAAGCGAGACCATCCGGTGACGGATGTGAGTTGGGATGATGCACAGGCGTACTGCAGATGGGCGGGCTTACGGCTGCCAACCGAACTCGAGTGGGAGAAAGGGGCCCGGGGGGTGGACGGGCGTGAGTATCCTTGGGGAAACGAGTGGGAACCGGCCCAATGCCGAAATTCGACGAACAAAGGCAATGGTACAACAGCGAGCGTATGGGAATACGCTGCAGAGATGAGTCCATGGGGGCTGTATCAGATGGCGGGGAACGTGTGGGAGTGGTGTGAGGACTGGTATGAAAGCAATGCGTACAATCGGTACAAGGCCGGTGACCTCAAGGCGCCAACCAGTGGAAGTAGCCGTGTGGTGCGGGGCGGCTCCTGGCCCCGCGACAATCCCGTCCACTTCCGCGGCGCGTTCCGCGACGCCCGCCTCGGCCCGACGCACCGGTACGACCACCTCGGGTTCCGGGTGTCGCGGACTGCTTTTTAACTCTTGAACCTTTGCACCTTTCCACCTTGAAAGAAGCGGCAGGCGGGTGGTCGCTGGTGGCTTCAGACGCCCGGTCGGGCCTGCCTGCGCCGCCGCGGCAGGCAGGGGACCGGGCCTACATGGTGGCGGACATGCTGGCTTGGGGACGCGCGTATGCCGTCCCAGGCAGCGAATGGTCCAGGTTCTTTTGTAGTGACTGTTCAGGCCAACCGCGAGGGAACGCCGATACACGAGAGTGAGGAAGATGAGGAGGAAAGAGGATCGCGCATGTTGCCCCTTGCGTCCATTCGGCTTTGAAAGGCAGGCCGAGCGCTCCGCCGCGAGCCGGGCTGTGAGCTGATGGCCATCGAGCGCCGCCCGTGGAGTGGCCCGTCTGCCGCCCTGCCGCGGCCTTTGGTCTACGGCGAGGTGCGATCGGTGTCGCGCGAGATGCTCCACCGCAGCAGGTATTCGGCCCGCTTCACCCACTCGGCGTGTCCGTCGTTGAAGAGCCAGTTCGAGCCGCCGTCGCCGTGGTTGTCCACGGCGTCCGGATAATTGTTCGATCCCGAGGGCTTCGCGTCGTCGCCGTCGGAAATCAACATGGTTGCGGATGCGCCGGGTTTGACGCCGATGTATCCCGGCACTTTTTGGATCGTGTAGGAAAGGACGCGGTTGAACGTGACCTTCCTATCGTCGCCCATGAGGCCGAACACCTCGTAGCTGTGCCCTTCGCCGAGGTCGCGGCCGTTGGGCGCGTTGTCGAGCAGACCCCGAATTGTGCGGTCCAGCGTTTTGGCGCCGATCGCCTGCACGACGACGATATTGCTGAGATTGATGAAGTGGCGGGTGCCGGGGCAGACGAAGCTCTTCACGGATCGGATGGGGGAGGGGTACATCCAGGACAGGTCGTCATCGCCAACGGATCGCTTGCCGGCTGACGTGCCGCGCGAATCTGCCACCAGATCGCCGTTGTGCTCGTCGGCGTACATCTGGCTGGCCAGGCCCATCTGTTTGAGGTTGTTGAGGCAGCCGACCCGGCGGGCCTTGTCCTTGGCCTTGCCGAGGACGGGGAGGAGCATGCCCGCCAGGATCGCGATGATCGCGATCACGACCAGCAGCTCGATGAGGGTGAACCCCGGGCGCCGATTCGTGTTGAAGGGACTCATCGCCTTGCCGAGAGGCGCGCCGGCTCGGGCGGGCGGCTGCCGGCGCCAATCTCGAATGGGATGTCGAACTGGTTGTTCTCCTTGCGGCGGTTTTCCCGGATCCATTGCGTCTGGGCCAGGAAAAGCTCGGGGTATTTCCGGCTGTAATGCTGCGTGTCCGGGAGCATGACCAGGGTGAACGGTCGAGCGGGCCGCGATGGGGCCCGCTGGCACGTGGCTCCGGAGAGGAGGAAAGCCAGCCCGCACACGCTGGCGAGCAGCCACGGGGCGCTCCGCGGAGCCCCTCCCGCCCATTGCGTGGAGTTTTCGTTCACCCTGGTTCGGTCGTTTTCTGCGGCATCATCCGTCTCACCGCGTGGGGCCTGCCTGCCGCGACGGCGCAGGCAGGCCTGCACCAGCCTCGTAGACTTATGACGATCTGGATCGTCGTTCGGGAGCGCGCCCATCAAGGCAGGCGGACCTGGTAAAACTGCCTCGATTCAGTCAACGGATCGACCACGAAAGGCGACTCGGCGCCGGGCACATTGGCGTAGGTACCGGAAGCCTCCGGAGCAGCCTGGAGCGTGCCGCCGCCCCTCCATGTCAGCGTGAGGCCATCGGCCGTGGATTCGAACCGGACGCGAGGCGGAACGGCGCTGGCTTGGATGAGGATGCCGCCCGATCCGCCAATCAGGAATACCTCGTCACCGTAAGCGGCGAACCGCTGGGAGATGCTGTTGATGTTGGGGCGGCTGACCCAATCGATCCCATCGGGCGAAGTCAGGATCGCGGCCGATCCGCCCGCGACCAGGAACGTGCCCGAGCCGTACGTCACGCTATTGAATGTGGGGCTGGAGCTGCCGCCGGCCGTGGTGCGGGGGGTCCAGATTGCGCCGTCGGGCGAGGAGAAGATCCGGTTGCGTTCCCCTACGGCGACGAACAAGCCTTCGGCGTAAGCAACGCTATTGAGCGCGCGGGTATCCCCCACGGTCTGAGGCGTCCAATTGATGGTATCGGGCGAAGTCAGGACCACGCCGGAATCGCCGACAGCGACGAAGGTGGTTCCATTGTGAGCGACGCTGCGCAAGGTGGTGTTGACGCCCGAGTATTGCGCAAACCAATTGGTCCCGTCGGGCGAGGTCAGGATGACGCCGGCGGCGCCCATGGCGACGAAAGTGCCGGCGGCATAGCCGATCCCGTTGATTGTGGTGTCGATGTAGGAAACCTGCAGAGCCCAGTTGGTCCCCTGGTTATCGGAGGTGACGATCGTGCCGCCATCGCCGCCGGCCACGACGAGCCCCGCTCCGCAGGCAAGACAGCGGAGCGATCGTTCGGCGGGCCGGTCGCGCAAGGTCCAGTGGATCCCGTCGGGCGATGTCCGGATCATGCCTTCGGTGGACACGACCACGAAGTTGGTGCCGGTCCAGACGCCGGCGTTATTGTACTGGCCCCAGCCGGGGGTGTGGTTGATCCAGGTCGTCGGCTCGCCGGTTTCGGACGATTCGGTGCCGCCGTAATGGCCGACGGCGACAAACCGGCCGGCTCCGTAAGCCACACCTCGCAAGTCTTCGTTGCCGACCGAGGGGATGCCGGGGGTCCAGCTGACACCATCGGGCGAGCTCGCCACCCAGGAAACCGACGAGCCAGACCCGACTGCCACGAAGCCGACGCCGGGTCCGCAAGCGACGCTTTTCACGGCAACCGGCATGCCGGAGAACTGCTCGACCCAGTTGGTCCCATCGGGCGAGGTCATGATCAAGCCCGAGTTGCCGCCCATGAGGAACATGCCTTGCCCGAGGCTGTTGGTGCCGTAGGTGATGGCGTTCAGGTTCAGCGTCGTGGGCGCAAGCTGGTCCACCCAGTCGATTCCGTTCGAAGAAGTCATGAGCTTGCCTGCGTTGCCCACCGCCACGAACCCGAAGTCCGGATGGTAGGCCACGCCGTTGGCGGAGGTGGAGCTGCTGCCGCCGGCCACGCGCTGGCTCCAGTTGATCCCGTCCGGCGAGGACCAGATCTCGGCTCGTTCGCATGCCGCCACAAAGACCCCCGCGCCGTACGCGAGGGCCAGGATGGATCGGGTGTTGGCATTGGTCCACGATTGCCGGGTCCACTCGATGCCATCGGGCGAGGTCAGGATCATGCCGGAGGTCCCGCCGCCGGCGCCGCCGGCCACATAAAGACCGTTGCCATAGGCGACGGCTCGCAAATCGCCGTTGGTGGGCGGATGGCTGACGGCCCACGGGGACGCGGCCAGATCCGGCGACGTGATGACGGCCCCGTAATCGCCGACCGCGACCAGCCGGCCGCCGCCATACGTGATGGCGTAGAGACGATTCCCCTGGGGAAGCGGGTTCCGCCATTGCCAGATGTCGAGCGGTTCGACCGCCTCGAGAGCCGGCGCCAGAATCATCAGCCAACATGCATAGACCGCAGTTCTTCGTTTCATAGTTATGACCTCGTACGGACCGTGAATCGGAACGTTATCTTTGCAGCGACGTTGACGGGAAGACATGAGGCGCCCGGCGAACGGGGAACGGCACAGCCGACGCGACGCGAGCTGCCCGCGTTTTGCATGGGCGCCGTCTTGACATGAATGATAAGGTGTAGAACAGAGCGGATCGAGTCAACCTGGAATCGTCTTTTACATTCTCTTAACAATTTTGTTGGCTTGGGCACATACTCCCTTAACGAACGTGCGGTCTATTGATTGTAGAAGGTTGGCTTGGGACGCAGTGGCGGCCGCTCAGAGCGGCGCCAGGCGTCGGGCGGACCTCGAAAAACAACCAACGATAACAGGCGTATGAAAACAACGACCATACTGACAATCGGGCTGGCACTTGCGGTGTCGGCGTTCACCGCCGCGGCTCAGCAGGGCCAGGGACGCGGCTGGGGCGGGGGCAGGGGAATGGGCGCGGGCCGGGGGCCGGCCCAGGGATTTCCGCCAGCCGTCAGCTTCCTGCTCGATGCGAACAAGGACGGAGTGCTTTCAGCTTCGGAGATCGATGCGGCTCCCGCCGCGTTTCTGAATCTGGACAAGAATAACGATGGGCAGATCGCGGCCAACGAGCTTTGCCCGGCCGGGCTGGGCCCTCGAGGCGCCGGATGCCCGTGGGGTTTCCAGGGCAATGGCGTGCCGCCTGCCGGCGCGCAAACGGTCCTCATTGCCGTCCTGGATGCCGATGGCAACGGCGCCATCTCGCCCGAGGAGGCTGCCGCCGCGGGCGCCGCCCTGAGGAAGCTTGACCGGAACAGCGACGGCCAGCTGACGCCGGACGAGGTGCGTCCGCCGGGACGCGGCCTGCGCAACGGCACGGGCCCGCGCGCCCAGATGGGGCTTTGTCCGATCGCCAGCGGTCAAGGCCAAGCGGGGGCTGCCGCCGCAGCGCCGGGGCCGGGCCGGGGCCGAGGCCCTCGCAATGGTGCCGGGCCGCGCGCCCAGGCCGGGCTTTGCCCGATGGTGCCCCCTCAGCCGGCACCGTAAACCGCCGATCGCCGAGATCCATCGAACGTCCGAAGTCCGCCTCGAGCGGGTGGGCTTCGGACGTTTTTTGTCAACCGCTCCTCAGTTGCTGATCAGGATGGTCGGCCTGGTTCTGTTTTCGAGCAACTTTTGGGGAGTTGACATATACTGACATATTCTGTAATATAGTGCCAAATGATAGCCCAATTGGAGTCCATATTGTGAATGACGAAATCCTGACCCTGCCCGAGCTGGCGGCTTACCTGAAACTGGCCGAACGGACGGTTTACTCATATGCGCAGCGGGGATTCCTACCGGGGGTGAAGGTGGGATCTTCCTGGCGTTTTCGGAGGAAGGACATCGAGGCCTGGCTCGAGGAACAGCGCAAGTTGACCGAGCAGAGCACATCCAAACGCCTGCAAAAGGAAGGAGGCAAACCATGAATCACCAGCAGGCCAAGGACCATCTGTTCGACACGACGTTCCTCATTGGATCATGGCGCCGGCGCAAAGCGCTCGAGTTTTTGTTCCAGCAAGGCGATGCCAAGGCGGTGCGGATCCTGGTGGATGCTGTCGATCGGAAGCAGCCGGAATCGCGCGCGATCGAATCGTACCTTGGCGGCCTCACCGATCCTGGCGCGGTCGAGGCGCTGATCCAGGAATGGACGCAGAAGGAGCGTCCATGGCTTGGCCCGGTCGCGGTGGACCGGGCATTGGCGGCTGGGATGGGCGATCGCTTGCCCATGGATCGCGCGACGGCCTGGCTGGTTGTGTCCCGTCTGGAGAGTGGAGGCGACATTGCCGGGGCAGCGGAGGCGTATGTCGGCCGCGCGATTCAGGAGAAGCCGCCTTTTCTGCAAGCGTTGGTATTCAAGGCTGGGTGGGGCAACAAGCTCGAACTGAACCGCCTTGCGGTTTCGGGCGCGCTCGAGCTTCTCGAGGATCCGGACGCCGATGTGCAAACGGGGGCCCAGGCCTGGCTGAAGGCGCTTCCGAACACCCAGCAATGGAACGATCCGATCGTGGATGCATGGATCCGAACTCAGACACCATTCCTGAGCAGCCTGGTGGCTGCGCCGCGGCTGCCATCCAATCCGGCCAAGGAAGCGCTGTTGCATCTAGCCAGCCGGAACGTTGCCGGCTACCGGAAGCTCGAGGACCAGGATGGCTCGTTGCTGGCTGAGGCGCTGGCGATGGCATCGCCGGAGCTGCGCAAAACCATCAATGAAGTCGTTCTCGAGGCCAAGGACGGCGCGCTGGCCGATGCGTATCGCCGGTCAACAGGCGCGGGCGCCGAAGCGGATCCCCAGATCGCATTGCGGGCGCTGATCGCTTCGGGGAACGAGGATGCGCTTTTCGATGCTGCTCGGGGGATGAAGCTGGCGGAGGTGCTGCCGTTATGCCGGCATTGGGCCGAGACGGGCCGGCGTCCGAAGAACCCGCGTTACGGGGAAATCGTGGATCGCGCTGCGGCGGCGATCGGGCAGATGCCGGAGGTGGAGATCGAGCCGGCGCCGCCGTTGCCGGAGGGTTTCGTGGATCTGATCGAGCAGTGGCAGAGCGAGACGGTTACCGATGCCCAGATCCGACAGGACCTTGAATCGAGCGATCCGTTCGTGCGTGCTCGAGCCATTTTGCTGGGCGGCCAGCAGGGAATACTAGACGACAAAGCGATCGGTGAGCGCGCTTCGAGCGAGCACTGGCCGGAACGGATGGCCGTCGTTTTGCACGCGGGCCATGCCTCCGAGAAGGCGGATCCCGTCCAATGGATCAACGAGTGTGCGGGCGCCGATTACGATTTGATGGGCAGCCGGATCCAGTGCGGCCCGGAAGAGCTGGATCGTGTCCAGGCGCTGTGCGCTGCGCTGCGGAACAAGAAAGGCGCATTAGCGGCTCGCAACCTTGCGTTGGCCGAAATCCTCGCCTCGTTCCGCTCCTTGTCCGGCGGCGCCATCCGGGTGTTCGAGGACGACAGCGCCCATCAGAAAGGCGCCACCCACGTCAGCGACCAGGATGTCAGGAAGGAAGACCTGAAGTTTTGAAATCAGGCCAATGACCAACACCCACCAATCGAATAATCTGGGAATCTGTAGTCCCCTGACCGGGCGTCCGAAGCCATGCCATCAAACTCGCCGCGTAAGGGCACGCGGCCTACATCGCCAGCGGCCGTCTCGGTGTAGGCCCGGTCCCCTGACCGGGCGTCCGAAGCCATGCCATCAAACTCGCCGCGTGAGGGCACGCGGCCTACATCGCCAGCGGCCGTCTCCGTGTAGGCCCGGTCCCCTGACCGGGCGTTCGGAGCCTTGCCATCAAACTCGCTTATGACGCTCTGTCCAACAATCCAATCGCTGCCACCCTTTTCCCGTCGGCATCATGCCTATCATTGACAACAAACTGGTAATCGCTGACGAGCAAGCGGACAAATTCCGGCAGGTCCACCCGCTTATCATGAACACCAAGGACGGCAGCGTCCTGGCGCTGGTGTCGGCGGGCAAATTCCTAGCGGGCGGTAAGGGAAGCAACGAAGGAGGCGGACCTTTCCCTGTGGAAATGCCGCCATTTTACTTGGCGGTGACGCCGGTGACCAATGCGCAGTACTTGAGGTTTGTGGAGGCGACGGGGCATCGGGTGCCGGATCATGCGGATTTTGGCACGCCAACCTGGCAGGGCAGGAGCTTTCCGGCGGAGAAGGCAGATCATCCGGTGGTGTGCGTGAGTTGGGATGACGCGCGGGCATACTGCAGATGGGCGGGCTTAAGGCTGCCAACCGAACTCGAGTGGGAGAAAGGGGCGCGGGGGGTGGACGGGCGTGAGTATCCTTGGGGAAATGAGTGGGAACCGGCCAAATGCCGAAATTCGACGAACAGAGGCAATGGTACAACAGCGAGCGTATGGGAATACGCTGCAGGAATGAGTCCATGGGGGCTGTATCAGATGGCGGGGAACGTGTGGGAGTGGTGTGAGGACTGGTATGAAAGCAATGCGTACAATCGGTACAAGGCAGGGGACCTCAAGGCACCGTCGAGCGGGAGCCACCGTGTGGTGCGGGGCGGCTCCTGGGCCGGCGACGCTCCCGGCTACTTCCGGGGTGCGTACCGCGGCGACAACGACCCGGCAGGCCGGCTCGGCCACGGGTTCCGGGTGGCGAGGACTGCTTTTTAATTCTTGAACCTTTACTCCTTTACACCTTGAAAGAAGCGGCAGGTGGGTGGTGGTTGGTGGTTTCGAACGGCCGGTCAGGGGACCGGGCCTACATGGGAACGGACGCTGGCGATGTAGGCCGCGTGCCCCCACGCGGCGTTGGTGTAGGCCGCGTGCCCTCACGCGGCGAGGTTGAAGGCATGGCACAAGACGCCCGGTCGGGGGACCGGGCCTACATGAAGACGGACGCCGGCGATGCAGGCCGCGTGACCTCACGCGGCGGGTCTGAAGACAAAGCCACAGCGTTGGTGTAGGCCGCGTGCCCTCACGCGGCGAGGTTGAAAGCAAGGCTCCGGACGCCGGGTCGGGGGACCCGGCCTACATGGGGACGGACGCGGGCGATGTAGGCCGCGTGCCCTCACGCGGCGTTGGTGTAGGCCGCGTGCCCTCACGCGGCGGGGTTGATGATCCAGCCTGCAATTAAGTTAACGTGAGAAAAATGCCTGAAATACCTCCCCATAACGACCAATCCAAACCGCCGCCGCGCCGGTTGCGCCGGCTCGACCGGGTTTGGCGAGACCACGAAGGGAACATTTCCTATCTGCTGACATTATGCGTCGAGGGCCGCGCTCGTGTCCTTGCCAATGAGCCCATTTTTGCCCGATTGACCGCATTTCTTCTCGAGAGTCCGCGTCGCTACGGCTGGTTTCCGCGCCGGTTTGTCGTGATGCCGGATCATCTGCATCTTATCGCACATCAAGGGCTCGAGGCCGTGACGTTGGGACACTGGATCAAGGCGCTTAAAGCAGTCGTGGGCGGATTCGGATCAGAAGGGGCGGACGCGGGCGATGTAGGCCGCGTGCCCTCACGCGGCGGGGTTGAAAGCAAGGCTCCAGACGCCCGGTCAGGGGACCGGGCCTACATGGGGGCGGACCCGGGCGATGTAGGCCGCGTGCCCTCACGCGGCGGTTCGGTCCGCATGAAACGGACGTGGCGTTGGCAGGCGGGATTCCACGACCACAAATTTCGGACTTCGGAAAGCGAACAACGGAAATGGGAATATGTCTGTCTGAATCCGGTTCGATGCGGGCTGGTCGACCGACCGGAGGAATGGCCATTCGGTGGAGAAATGCACTTTGATGTGACTGACGGCCCGCGGCTGGCGCGGGGGACGCCGCCTTTGTTGAAGAAAGGAATTTTGATCAAGGAAGATGAAAGCGTGTCTGATCGAAGCAAGGGGTCCAAGAAATGAAACTGCTAAAGGGTTATGCAAACGCCCGGTCGGGTGACCCGGCCTACATGGGGGCGGACGCGGGCGATGTAGGCCGCGTGCCCTCACGCGGCGTTGGTGTAGGCCGCGTGCCCTCACGCGGCGAGGTTGAAAGCAAGGCTCCGGACGCCCGGTCGGGGGACCGGGCCTACACGGCGGCGGACACCGACGATGTAGGCCGCGTGCCCTCACGCGGCGTTGGTGTAGGCCGCGTGCCCTCACGCGGCGAGGTTGAAAGCAAGGCTCCGGACGCCCGGTCGGGGGACCGGGCCTACACGGCGGCGGACACCGACGATGTAGGCCGCGTGCCCTCAGGCGGCGTTGGTGTAGGCCGCGTGCCCTCACGCGGCGTTGGTGTAGGCCGCGTGCCCTCACGCGGCGAGGTTGAAGGCAAGGCTCCGGACGCCCGGTCAGGGGACCGGGCCTACACGGCGGCGGACACCGACGATGTAGGCCGCGTGCCCTCAGGCGGCGTTGGTGTAGGCCGCGTGCCCTCACGCGGCGTTGGTGTAGGCCGCGTGCCCTCACGCGGCGAGG
>JAKLFB010000046.1 GCA_022711435.1 Verrucomicrobiota bacterium | reverse complement strand
CTCTCCCCCCACCACCCGCGAGATGCAGTGATACACCGCCCCCCGACCCCTTACCTTGATCCGCGCCATTCGCATGCTCAGCCTTTCCCTTCCGCCGTTTCGGTTGTTTGAAACCAGTTCTACCCCAGCCCTGCCAACCCTGTCAACTATGAACCTGTCACCCTATTGGCTCCTGGACGACGGTCCAGATCCTGGCGAAAGCCGACCGAACGGGCCGCAGCTCACAGGCCATATCAACTGTGAACCTGTCACTCTATTGGCCATCTATTGGCCGTTCTTTGAGTTTTATCCTGCGTTTTTCTTCTGTATGGCATGGTGGCAATGCGAGTAAGGTGCCGCCTGGAGTAGAGTGCGGTCTTGAGATTGAGATGAGAATGGAGGGCTCACAATGAACATGCCGCGGGGAAGGACGCTCTCACGCTTCACTTTGGGTGCCCGAGGGGGGGTCTAATCCGTCAATCTGCTGGCGCCGCGCCTCAAAAGGGCCTCAAGAGTTGCTGTGGTCCGGCCGAGAGTTGGATCCGTGGCCGCCGAGCAGGAGGTTTTGCTCGCAAGCAGACCCGAAGCGATGGAGAATTCGCCGGCATGAACCGGATCCGGCTTTTGCCCGAGCAGGTGGCCAATCAGATCGCCGCCGGCGAGGTGGTCGAACGCCCCGCCAGCGTGGTGAAGGAGCTGGTCGAGAACGCCCTCGATGCCCAGGCGAGCCGGATCATGGTGGAAACGGAGGCCGGCGGACGATCGTTGATCCGGGTGACCGATGATGGCTGGGGGATGAGCCGGGATGACGCACTGTTGTGCCTGGAACGCCACGCCACGAGCAAAGTCCGGCTGGCCGAGGATCTGCTGGCGATCTCGACCATGGGATTTCGAGGGGAGGCCCTGCCCAGCCTGGCCAGCGTCTGCCGCCTCACTCTCACTACCCGCGAGACCGATCCTTCAGCCGCCGCCGCTACGGAAATCGTCATTCATGGGGGCAAGATCGTGGCGGTCCGCGAAGCCGGCGCGCCCGTCGGAACCCGGATCGAGGCCCGCCAGCTTTTCTTCAACCTGCCGGCGCGGCGGAAGTTCCTCCGCAGCGAGGAGACCGAGCGGGGCCATGTCCAGCATTACCTGACGCTGGCGGCTCTGGCGCATCCGCACGTGGCGTTCACGCTCATCCAGGACGGACGCGTCATCTGGCAGCTGGGGCCATGCGAGCTGGCAGGGCAGGATCCGCCCCTGGGCGCGCTGCGCGAGCGTCTGCGGATTTTGCATGGCGGGGTGGAGGATTTGATCCCGGTTGATTACAGCGGGGCGCTGGGGGATGCGCCTGGAGATGGGGCGGCGGAGGTCACTTCGGCGCCGCGGTTGCGGGTCTGGGGATGGATCGGGGCGCCGGGCGTGTCGCGCGCCACGCGGGATCAGCAGCATACATTCGTCAATCGCCGCCCGATCGAGAACCGAGGTCTGAACTTTGCGCTGCTGGAGGGATATCACACGGCTCTGATGAAAGGGCGCTACCCGGTGGCGTGCCTGTTCGTCGAGCTGCCTCCCGCCGAGGTCGACGTCAATATCCATCCGACCAAGCGCGAGGTGAAGTTCCGGCGTGAGAACGCGGTGCGGAACCACGCCGCTGAGGCGGTCCGGACCGCCCTGCGCGAGTTCCATGGGCGCAGTGCGGAGGGGGCCAGCCGGCAGCCAGCTCCTGGCCAGGGCATTCGATCCGGGGCCGTGCCGTCGGACGCTCTCCGGCTGCCTTCTGCTCCGGCTCATGCAACGGCCGCATCGCCCGGCGGGCGATCGATTCCGGCTGTCCCGCAGGATCCGAGCGCTCCCCAGGCTCCCGCGCCGGTGGAGGACACGTTCCAGCCGGCGCTGATCCCGCCGATCCCCGGCTCGGGCACGGGCTCGGCTCGAGGGGAAGGGGCTCCGGCGCCGACCACATTGTCCCTCGGGCCGCCGGTTGCGGCGGGGGCTCAAGGATCCGCGGGCGGTCTGCCGGCGGCGGAGGCGGGGCCGGCGCGGGGCGGGGGCGGCGCGGGGCCGCTGCTGGCGGTGCCGCTGCGGCTGGTGGGCGTGGTCGGCAACTTGTATGTGTTGTATGAATCGGATTGCGGGCTGGTCCTGCTGGATCAGCATGCGGCGCACGAGCGGATTTTATTCGAGCAGATGCTGAGCCGGCTCGAGAGCGAGATCGCGCCTTCGCAGCGGCTGCTGCTGCCGGAGACGATCGAGCTGCCGCCGGCGGACGCGCAATTCCTGCGGGAGCAGCTGGCGGCCCTGAACCGGCTGGGCGTTGGATTGAGCGAGTTTGGCGAGCGGACATTTCTGCTGGATGCGATCCCGCCGCTGGCGCGGGTGGCGGATGCGCGCCAGTTCGTGCGGGATCTGATCGACGAGCTGAAGCAGGCGGGATCGGACGTGAACGCGCTGCGTCTGGGGGAGCACACCGTGGCGCAGACGGTCTGCCGCCACGCGGTGAAGGCGCACGATCCCCTGACGCCCGCGGAGCTGGAGAACCTGATTGCGGATCTGCGCCGCTGCGCGATGCCGTACACGTGCCCTCACGGCCGGCCGACTTTGGTCGAGCTGAGCTACCGCGAGATCGAGAAGAAGTTTGGCCGGGTGGTGTGAGGGTGTGAGGGGGGGGTCGGTCTTATTCGGGCGCGGGGGATCCGGCGGGCAGCTCCTCGATCCGGGCATGGAGCTGGAGGAAATCGAGGACTTTGGACCGGACGATCTCGTCGGCGATATTGTCGATCGTGTCGCGCTCCTCGAGCTGGCGGCGGAGTTTTTCGGGGCGCATCTGGTGCTGGGCGGCGAGGAGGGCGATGCGCTGATCGATCTCCTCGCGGGTGGCCTCGATGTCCTCCTTTTCGGCGATGCGGCCGAGGAGGAAGGCCAGCTTGACCCGGTCCTTGGCGCTGCTGCTGGCGAGGGAATAGATCTCCTGCTTGTGCTGGTCGATGTTTTGGCGGTCGATGCCGCGCTCTTGCTGGTCGCGGACGATGTCGTAGACGATGTGGCGGGTTTCGGCCTGGAGGACCGATTCGGGGAGCTCGCAGGTGACGCGGTTCAGGAGGGCGCGGACCAGCTGGTTGCGGACGCTGCTGCGCTGCTTCTGGTTGAGCTCGTTCTGGAGATCGCGCCGGACCCCCTCGCGGAGGGCGTCCATATCCTGGGCGCCGTAGGAGCGGGCGAAGTCGTCGTTGATCTCGGGCAGGATGCGCTCCTTGACCTGGACGACGTCGACCTCGTAGAGGGCGGTTTTCCCGGCGAGCTTGGGCTCGGCAAAATTGGCGGGGAAAGTGACGGAGACGGTGCGGTGGTCGCCGGTTTTGGCCCCCTGGATCTGCTCGACGAAGCCGGGGATGAACGAGGTATCCATGGCGAGCCGGAGCCAGAATCCTTTTTGTTCGGCGAGGCTCTTGGCGGTGGCGGCCAGGTCGGCGAGGGGTGTGCCCTCGCAAGTCCCGGAGTAGTTGATGACGGCGAAATCGCCGATCTGCGCCGACCGATCGACGTCGAGGTAGGTGGCTTTTTGTTCGCGAAGGACCGTCAAGGCTCGGTCCTGGTCGGCCTGGGTGACGACGGTGGGGGCGACGCGCACCGGCAGCCCCTTGTAGTCAGGGAGCTCGAAATCCGGGGCAGTCTCGATTGTGACGGTGTATTGGAGCGTCTGGCCGCGCTCGAACTGGAGCACCTCGACGTCAGGGTTGCCGATGGGGTGGACCTTCTGCTGCTTGATGGCCTGCGCATAGGATTCGGACAGCAGCTTGCGTCGGACCTCATCGCGGATCTCCTTGGCGAACATGCGTTCGACCTGATCGCGCGAGACTTTGCCGGGCCGGAAGCCGGGCACATGGGCCTGCCGCCGGAAGTCTCGGGCCACGGCGACAAACACCTCTTCGACTCGGGGTCCATCGACCTCGATCCGCAAGAGCTTCTTGCACGGCGCCAAATTCTCGACTGAAACATTCACCATAAATCGATCCCGAATGGCTGCGATCGGACCTTCCGGATGGGAAAATCCATCGACCGCCCGATGGCAACCCTAGGCAAGCTCGGGCCCACCGTCAAGCCCGCTGCGGGGCCGTGGAGGCGGCCGAGCGCCGGGATGGGGGGCGGGGTTTGGTCGCTCAGCGTTTGGGTTTGCGGCCGTGGACCTGGGCGGCGACGCGGAGGCGGAGCCCCTGGAGGCGGATGAACCCGGTGGCATCGTCCTGGTTGTAGGCCTGGGTGGGGTCGGCCTCCATGGTGGCGATGTGGGGGTTGTAGAGGCTGACGGGAGATTTCCGGCCGGCGTTGATGATATTGCCCTTGTAGAGCTTGAGCCGGACCGTGCCGGTGACATTTTTCTGGCTTTCGGCGACGAGGGCCTGGAGCGCGAGCCGCTCGGGGGCGAACCAGAATCCGTAATAGACCAGCTCCGAATACCGCGGGACGAGCGAGTCGCGCAGGTGCATCACCTCGCGGTCCATGGTGAGCGTCTCCATCTGGCGATGCGCGAAATGGAGGATGGCGCCGCCCGGGGTTTCGTAGACGCCGCGCGATTTCATGCCGACGAACCGGTTCTCGACGAGGTCGACCCGTCCGATGCCGTGGCGGCCGCCGAGGCGGTTGAGGATCTCCATGACGCCGAGGGGGGTGCGCTGCCGGCCATTGACGGCGACGCAGTTGCCCTGCTCGAAATCGAGCGTGACGTATTCGGGGCGGACGGGGGCGTCTTCGGGCGAGGCGCTGAGCTTGTACATGCCCTTGTGGGCGGGCGCGGAGGCATCGAGCCAGGGGTCCTCGAGGATGCCGGCCTCGTAGGAGATGTGGAGCAGGTTGCGATCTGTGGAGTAGGGCTTCTTGGCGCTGACCTGGACAGGGATCCGGCGCTGCTCGCAGTAGCGGATCATTTCGGTGCGGCCGGGGAACTCGGCTCGGAACGAGGCATCCCGCCACGGGGCGATGATCTGGAGATCAGGCGCGAGGGCGGCGACGGTGAGCTCGAAGCGGACCTGGTCGTTGCCCTTGCCGGTGGCGCCGTGGCCGACGGCCTGGGCCTTTTCGGCGCGGGCGATCTCGACCATCCGCTTGGCGATGAGGGGCCGGGCGATGCTGGTGCCGAGGAAATATTGGTTTTCGTAGATGGCGCCGGCCTGGATCATGGGGAAGATGAAATCGCGGGCGAACTCCTCGCGGAGGTCGTCGACGTAGAGCTTTTGGGCCCCGGTTTTCAGCGCCTTGGCGCGGAGCCCATGAAGCTCCTCGCCCTGGCCAATATTGGCGCAAAAGGCGACGATCTCGGCCTGGTACTTCTCCTGGATCCAGGCCAGGATGACCGAGGTGTCCAGTCCGCCGGAATAAGCGAGCACGATCTTCATGGGCGAGCAATTAACGCGATCGCCAGCGGCTTGGAAAGCCAATTATTGGCGCGCCCGGGCCGAGGATGGGCTGGGCTCGACATGGACCAGGACGTCCGAGACGGACGGCAGGTGGGTGCACACGGCGTCCTTGACCTGGTGCGCAATGGCATGGGCGCGCTGGACGGTCATGCCCGGATCAACCTCGACATGCATATCGACGTAGAACTGGAAGCCCATCTTGCGCACGAAGCATTTCTCGACCGCGGTCACGCCGTCCACGCCTGCGGCGATCTCGCGAATCCGGACCGCGACGCCGGGGGGGGGTGCGGCGTCCATGAGCTCGTCCAGCGCCGGCCGCAGGAGGCGCCAGCCGTTCCAGGCGATGATGCCGGCGGCCACGATGGCGGCCACGTCATCGGCCGCTGCGTAGGCCGGCCCGCCGACGAGAGAGATGCTGATGCCGACGGCGGCAGCGAGGGAAGTGATGGCATCGCTGCGGTGGTGCCAGGCATCGGTCCGAACGGCGGAGCTGTCGAGCCGGACGCCTTCGCGATTGACCAGGCGATAGAGGCTTTCTTTGACCAGAACCACGCCGATCAGGACGGCCAGCGTGAAGCCGGCGGGCGCATGGTGGGGGGTGATGATCTCACGGACGGCCTGGGCACCGATGCCCACGGCAGCCAGCAGCAGCATGGTGGCGACGACTGCGGATGCGATCGGCTCGGCCTTCCCGTGGCCATACGGATGATCCGCGTCCGCCGGCGCGGCGGCAATCACCAGCCCCCGCCAGACGACCAGCGAGCTGAACAGGTCGGCAAACGACTCGACCGCATCCGCGACCAGGGCGTAGGAATTGCCCGCGAGGCCGGCGGTGAGCTTGCCGGTAGCGAGGACCAGGTTCGTGCCGAACCCGATCCAGGTCACGCGCACGCCGCGGTGAAGCCGGTTTTTCATGCAGGGGGCTGCCCGAGCCGGCGCAGGGTATCGAACGCGTAGATGCCGGTCGCATGCCCGTCCCTCCAGACGGGCTGGAGCCCGTAGGCGCCCACGGGATCGATCCGATCGATCTCGAAAGAGCGCGCGGTCAGGGGCCGGGCGGGGCCGCGATGGACATTCCCCAGCACATCCGGCTCGCCCTGGCATCCGGCGCAAGGGCATTGCCGGCGCATCTCCTCGAGCCGCAGAAACGACTCCACACCGTCATCCCAACGTATGGCCAATTCCTGCCCGATGACCTGGATGTCGACCGGCTGCATGGGGCGAATGTAACGAGTTGCGGGGAGAATGCTCAACACGATTCTGGCTCGACTCTGCCCGGGAAATCCAGTAGGGAGAATCCGTGGATGTCTTGGTGCTGCGCGAGCATTTGGGCCGGTTGGATGCCGCATTGAGCGAGCCGGCCAGGCTCTGTGTCTACGGCAGCGCCGCACTGATGCTCATGGGCGAGGAGGATCGCTTCAGCGTGGATGTGGACGTTGCAGGACCATACAGCAACGTCAATGAGCGAGACCTTGCGGCCGCGGCGCTGAAGGCGGGTCTTCCCGTCAATCCGCCGGAAGGTTTTTCCGGGGATCATATCGAGTGGGTGGGGCCGGCCCGGCTGTGCCTAGCGGTTCCCTCGAAGGACGATACCGTGGTGCTTTGGCGAGGCAGCCGGCTGACCGTGTTCACGCTGCCGGCGGCCGATCTGGTCGCCAGCCGTCTGATTCGCTACGACCCCACGGACCAGGCGGACATTCAGTTTCTGGTGGCCCACTGCCGCGTCCGGTTCGAGGATGTGGCTCAAGGAGTGGGCCGGTTGCCTGCGCCGTTCCGCAACGATCCGGTTGTCCGGGAGAACTTGGACAACTTGGGCCGCGACTTGGCTCGTTGGACGCATTGAGAATGACAGCCGTGACTCCCCGGCAACAACTCCAAATGGCTTACGAGCTGGCTTTTCATCCGGCGCGCTTGAACGCTGCCTGGAACGAATGGGAGCAGGGCGCAACGGCGGACCCGGCCTTCTTGCGATTGACTGTGGATTGGGCCTTGACACTGCACCAGCGGTTGCCGGAAGCGCCCGCGGCTTCTGGACGCGCTTTGCGCCGGCTGGCGCGCTACCAGGCTACCGCTCGCCTCTACAGGATGCCTTCCATGCTGCGCCGGTTTCGTGAACGATTGGGGAAATCGGGCAAGTTGCCCGAGGAGGTGCCCGCCTGGATGGTGCGCGATATCGGCCTGCCTGTATTCGGGCGTGTCCCGGAGGCTCGACCTCGCTCTCCTTGATCCCCCCTCTTGATCCTCACCGCTGCCGAAGGAGCCGCACAGGTCCCAGGAGGCCGGACGGCATCAAGGGGGTGTCACGGGTGAGCTTGCGGATATTGGTACGGGTGAGCCGCTGGCCTGCGGGAACGAGCTGATCGCCGATGATGCGATTGGGCCAGAAATTGACGACGTCGATCTCGAGCCGGTTGCCGGCCGGCTGGAGAGCATCGGTGAGATCGACCCGAAAGGGGGGCGCCCAGACGATGCCCAGAGGCCTGCCGTTGAGGCGAACCTCGGCCAGCTCGCGGACGCTGCCCAGGTCGAGATACCACCGGGGCGGGCTCGATCGATCGCCCGGGGAGGCAGATCCGGCCGGCAGATCGAACGATCTCTCGTAGGTGGCCGTTCCCGAGTAATACCGGATGCCGGGCTCGGGCCGATCGGTCCAGCTGGCGAGGACGTCGAACTGCGCGGCGGCGGGCCCGCCCCAATTGGGATCGAACCGGACGGTCCACGGCCCTGGGAGCTCGGCAGCAGGCTCGAATGACGGATGGTTGGGCTGTCCGGAAGGCGGATGGGCAGCTGACGGCTCGCGAAACACGACGAACACCGAGCCATAGGGCGGCAGCTCCAACGGCACCTCGACGCGGCTGTCGTTCAGCAGGTAATCCGAGGCGATGCGCCGCCGGCCCGAGACGGGATCCCAGATCTCGGGGGCGAACCCGGCCACGCGAAACGATGCGCGGGCGCGCTCCCAGCGATTGGATCGATTGGCGACGAAATAGATATGAGCGCCGTCATCCTGCCGGTGGAGATAATCGAGGGCGGCGTGCGCATCGGCGCCTTGGTATTCGAAGTCGGGGCGGATCCCTTCCGACAACAGCATGTCGCGGGCGGACTGTCCCCAGGCGACGCGGCCGCGGCCGACCTGGCGATGGCCCGTGGCAGCCCGAGGCTCCGGCCCCCACATCCGGTCTGCCATCTGGGCCACATCGAGATCGGAAGCGGGCCAGCCTTCGAGCCCGGCCGCGGCGGCGGGTTTGGGGCCGAGGATCCATGCGCCGGCCTCGGCGAGCGCATGCAGCTTGCCCAGGACGGCCCGCGAGATGCCGGGTCGCTCGGGCAGGACCAGGAGGCGGTAAGACATCCCATCGGGCAGCGTCAGCCGGCCCTTCTCGACGGTCAGCCGGGTGAGGATCGCCTCCTCGGTGAGGACGTCGTAGTCGTAGCCGGGCAGGATCCGGGCCGGATCGCTGCGTTTGAACTGGGTGAAATTGGGGACGTGATCGCCGTAATAGAAGGCGACATCGGCGGCGAACCGGCCTTGCTGAAGCATCCACTGGCAGCGATTGATGTAGGCCAGGAACGGCCCGGACCGAGACCACCAAGTGGTGTTGGGGTTGAAATGGGTGCCGGCGAAGTATTGGATGCCGGGCTGGCCGAGCTCGAGCGGCGAGCAGACGAACGCGTGCCACACCAGGAGGTTCAAACCTTCGCAGGCGGCCTGGTCGAACGACGGCTTGAGGTTGTCCCAGAGAGTCTCCTGCCAGTGGGGGCCGATGGTGGTGAAACCCTCCGCGGCCACGAGGCGGCGTCCGTAGGTGTGGGCCGCCGAGGCCGGCTGCTTGACGAAGAACCGGTTGGCCTCGCCAACCCGATGCCGCCATGACCACGCCCAGAACTCGGACATGGGAACGTCGTTCCATCCCAGGCAGCGCTGGGCGTCGATGGGAACCGCGTGGGGCCCGCCGGACTCGGGATGGAACTCGAGCCCGTGCCGGTGGGCGCCGTCGCGGAACAGCCGGAAATGGTGGTCGATGGCGAGATCGCCCAGCGTTTTGCGATAGTCGTGGAGGAACCGGTTGCTGATGCGGCGATCGTCGACGATCCGGCCGGCGAGCGCGGGGAGGAACCGGAGGAAATCGTATCCGCGGCGCTGATGGAACTGCGCGCGCAGCGTGGGGGTCCAGTTGACGGCTTCGACCTCCCAGCTATCGGTATGGAGGTACTTGAGGGTTCGGCCGGCGAGGGGGCCGGCATCGGCGATCAGCGGCTCGACGACGGCCTCCCAGTAGCGGCGGAAGGCGCCGGCATCGAGCACATCGAGCGCGTAGCCTTTCCAGCCGTCGCTCGAAGTCGAGACCCGTGCGTGATCGCCGATGGTGCATCCGAAGCGCAGGATCTCCCATGTCCCCGCCGGGGCCTGCCAGCGCAGGGTGCCATCCGGCTCGAGCCGGCCGGACAGATCGAGGACGTCGTTCGAGCGAAGGTCTTCCTCGCCGGGTGTCACGGGCAGCTCCTCGAAGAGGGGGCGCGTGTCGGGAGCCGAGAAGCTCAGGGCTCGGTGCATGCCTTTCTGCTCCCAGTTCAGGAGGGGCCGGCGGGGGGGGGCGGATGTCGAGCCAGTGGGCGTGTAGGCGAGCGGGAAGGCCACGACAAAGAGATCGCGGTAATAGCCGTCCCGGCTTTTGGGCTGGGGGAGCCTGGCCTCGAGTGCGGCGGGCCCGCGCACGCGCAGCTCGGACCAGACGAGCTTTTTGGCGGCGTCGTCGGCGCTGACCATGGGGCCGCCGAGGTTCCATCCGCTCTGGATATTGAGGCTCATCTCGAGGCCGAGCCGGTCGGCTTCCCGGAGCGTGTGCTTGTAGAGGTCGCGCCATTGCGGGGTGAGAAAGGTGGGGCCGTGCGGGACGGTATCGTTGCCGTCCTGGTCGGCGCCGCCGGCATCGCAGAGCAGGGCGCCGCCGAAGCCCTGCTGTTTCATGGATTCGAGGTCGCGGGTGATGGCGGCGCGGGTGACCTGGCCATTGAGCCACCACCAATAGGCGCGCAATCGGGATTGGGTGGGCGGGTTTTGCCATCCGGACTCGAGAGAGGCGGCGGCCGTGGAGGCCGCCAGACCCAGCAGCGATCCGGCAACGATGGAGCAAACGGGCAGGCGCATGGGATGATAGTGGCGAGGTTGTCGGGCAACGGCAAACCTATTCCGGGAGGGCGCCTACAGGGCGGAATCGAGCGGGGCGGGCAGCGGGACGTCCTCCCAGCCGGCCTGGCCGCGGGCGATGTCGCGCTCGACGAATTCCCAAATCACCACCCGTTTGCCTTCGAGGATCTCCCGGTCGGTGGACAAGCGGCGTCGCACGTCGGTCGATGCTCCGCCATCGCTGACAATCGCGTCGACGGGCGCTCCCAGCGCCAGGGCCAGATGCGAGATGAACCCGGCCGATCCCGGCAGCAACGGCCGCCGGCCGCGCTCGGAGCCGGCATGTCCAGCGCGCGCCGGGCCGATCGATGGGCGCGCGTCGAGCGAGGCGGGCTCGGCATACTGGTAGATGCGGCAGAAGCTGTCGCCGAGCACCAGCACCGTTGCCGATTGCCCAGGGAAACGGCATGTGCCGGGTCGATCGGACGCCGAGGGCACCAGCAGGCCGAGATCCGCGTCCCGCACCTGCTCGGCGACGACGGTTTCGGGCTCGCAGGCATCTCGGATGCCGCGCACGGGCATCAGGTCGAGGAGATCGCCCCAGCGCTGGACGGTGGCCTGATCGGTTTGGAACTGCCGGGAGGCGGCCGGGGCGACGCCGAGCTCGCGGAGGCGCTGGGCGGCGGCTCGGGCGGCCAGGCGCGCCCCGGCCGGCGTCCAATGCGTGTCCCGTTCCAGGTAAAGCGGCGGGGCTGCATCCGAGCTGCCGCCGGATCCGCGTGCGGCCTGGAACATGGCGAGCAGGTCCACCGCGGGCACGCCTTCGCGCTCGAGGGCGTCGAGGAGCTGCCGGGTGGGCGACTCGAGAGCCGGCGGCGGGCCGGCGGGCCTGGGGCGGAAGCGGTCCGGATACACGGCGGGTTTGCCGGGAACCGGCATCACGACGAGATCGATGCCGCGCTCGCGGAGCTGATCTCGGAACCGGACGATGGTGCGGGCCACATTCGCCTGCCGGGTCCGGCCAGCGCCGGGCTCGATCCAGCGGGAATCGACGGGCGCGGCATCGGGGAGGTCGGGCTCGATCAGGTATCGAACGTCGGGCCGGTAAAAGAGCCAATCGGCCGATCCAAGGACGATTTGAGATCCGGGATTGCGGAGGGTGGCGAAGAGGAATTCCTGGATGAGGGGCCGGCCGCGCTGCTGGATCCAGGAACTTTTCTCGAGGGCGTCCTCGAACTGGCGGAGATGCGCCGCTGTGGGCCGGGTGCGGAAGACATCGGTGACGAGGACGCGGCCTCCGCGGGCGACTTCGAGGGCGGTCTGCGTCAGCGGCACGCTCCCGATGGCCAGGAGGAAACCGACGACGAGGGCCAGCTCGCGCGCGCGCGGGGATGTCATTGGATCGGGCATCAGAATTGGAAATAGAGGAACGGGTTGAAATCCTGGGAGAAGAGGACGAGCACGGCGAACACGAACAGCATCATCAGGCCGAAGACCTGGGGCCAGGACGTCGGGCGCAGGGACCAGTCGTGGGCCTGGACAGGCTGGAAGACCAGCGCGGCGCCGGTCGCCATGACGACGAGAGTGGTGGGAGTATAGATGTCGGCGGCGAGCAGTGCACTCGAGGCGGAGGCGGGGCCGGCTGTCGAGCCGAGCATGGCCTGGAGATAGAGCAGCGCGGCCGTGAGGCTGTCGGCCCGGAACAGCACCCACGAGAAGAGCATGAGGACGAAAGTGCAGGCGATGCGCAACGGGCGGGGCAGCCCGCGGTAAGCGCTCTGTTTGCCGCGCCAGCGTTCGCCGGCCAGCAGGAGGCCGTGATAGGCGCCCCAGACGACGAAATTCCACTTGGCGCCGTGCCAGAGGCCGCCGAGGAGCATGACGACGGCCAGGTTGATGTAGGTGCGGCGCTCGCCGTTGCGGCTGCCGCCCAGAGGGAAGTAGAGGTAATCGCGAAGAACGCTCGACAGGGAGATGTGCCAGCGCCGCCACAGGTCGGAGATGCTCTCCGAGCGGTACGGGGCGTCGAAGTTCTTGAGGAACTCGAAGCCGAGCATGCGGCCGAGGCCGATGGCCATGTCGGAATAGCCGGCGAAATCGAAGTAGATCTGGAAGGCATAGGCGAGCACGCCGGCCCAGGCGGCGAGCGCGTCCGGCTGCGCCGCGCCGAACACCGCATCGGCAACGTGGCCGCAAGGATTGGCCAGGAGGACCTTTTTCGCGAACCCGAGGATGAACAGCGTGACGCCGGAGGCGAACCGGCGGACGGTGTGTTCGCGGAATGCGAGCTGGGCGGCCAGCGTCTTGTAGCGGATGATCGGCCCGGCGACCAGATCCGGGAACAGCGCCACGAACGCGGAGAAATCCGTGAACGATCGGGCGGGCGTGGCGTGGCCGCGGTAGAGGTCGAGGATGTAGGTCAGGGAATGAAACGTGTAGAACGAGATCCCGATCGGGAGGACGACCCGCAGGATCTGGAACGGCTCGGCGCCGGCGGCGGCCAGGAGCCGGCCGAGCGTGTCCGCGGCGAACATGTAATACTTGAAGAAGCAGAGGAGGCTGAGGTTGGTGACGACGCAGGCGGCGACGGCGATCTGGCGCTGGGCCGGCGTCGCGCCGGGCCGGCAGATGACGCGCCCCCAGATGAAATCCATGACCGTGGTGAACATCATCAGCCCGACGAACCACGGCTGCCACCACCCGTAGAACACATAGCTGGCGACCGTGATCCACAGGTTCCGCCACCGGAAGGGCAGGTTGAAATAGACCAGGAGGAAGGCCGGCAGGAAATAGAAGAGGAAGATGTGGGTGGAGAATACCATGGAGGCTAGTCCCCGGCCGGGTTCGCCCACACGGCGAAGAACCGGTTCGATCCGGGCGGGTAGCAGAAATCGAGGACGCCGCTGGGGGCGAGGTCAGCGAGCTCGTAATCGAGGGCAAGCCGGTGGGTGTCGCCAGGGACGAACCGATCCAGCCGCCCGCCCAGCGGGCGGTCGCCCCAGTCGGCATCCCGGATGGCGGCGCGGGGCAGCCATGGCTTGTAATGGCCCACGAAGATGTCGTCGCCGGCCCGCAGCGGGTAGAGGCCGGCGGGATCGGGCCGGTGGATCTGGAGGACGCGGTATTTCAGCACGTAGGTGTATCGATAGGCGCCCAGGGACGGGAACGGATCGGGGCACTCGTCGAGCCGGGCGGTGACTTCGATCCGGCCCAGCCGGCCGATCATGCCGTCCTCGCCGGTGTCTCCGCGCGTTCCCAGCCAGAGGAGGAGGGCGGCGAGACCCGCGAGCACGGCCAGGCCCCGGATCGGGGAGGGCGTGTCGGGATAGACGGGCGGGCTGCCAGGCGGCTCGGGCGCGACGGCAGGGCATGGCGCCGGGGCGGGGGCGGGGTGCGAAGAATCGAGCGGCTCCCTCGGCATGATCGGGATTAGCGGCCTGGGGACATCACCGGCCGATCGCCTCCTCGAATGTCCAATGGGGCTCGAACCCGGCATGCGGCAGGCGCAACACGGGGCCGGTCCGGGCTTCGGGATGCAGCGAGCGCAGCTCCCGGTAATCGGGCGGCACGATCACGGGAGCGTCGGCCAGCCGGACGATGGCCATTGGGGCGTCGGTGCCGCCGTCGGTCTCGGGGATCGAGAACAGGGCGTAGCGGCCGTCGGGGGAGGTCCCGCCGTAGTAGACGTGCCGGCCGCGCTCGGCATAGACCAGGGACCGGCTTTTGCCATCGGCGGTTGCCTGCATCAGCATGGTCCAGCCGTAGCTGCTGCCGAGCCCCGGCGTGCGATGGGAATAGATCACGCGGGTCGAGTCGTTCTGAAACCAGTCGCCGGTGCAGTTCTGTCCCCGGCTCAGCAGCGTGGGGCGGCCGGTGTCGAGATCGATTCCGACGATGTTCCAGTCCTGGCCCTGGATATTGGCGGTGCCGCAGATTCGGCGGCCGTCGGGCGACCAGTACATCTGCTGGAAGATGCCGTGGCGGGGGAGCTCCCGGACGAGGGATTTGGCGGCGAGGTCGAGGATGCGGATCCGGCCCTCGCTTTTGTAGAGGCAAGCGATCTGACGGCTGTCGGGGCCCCACGACGCCCAAGGCCACGCGCCGAACGCGCCGTGCGGCTGGGGCTGGGACCCGTCGGCCCGGGCGATCACAAGCGATCCCTGGGCGCCCCACAGATCGTGATTGATGCCTTCGCCGGGCCGGACGTCCGGCCCTTTGGGCAGGCGCCGATACAGCAGCTGTTTGCCATCCGGCGACAACCGGGCGCCATATTCGCTCCAGGCCGGCGATTGGGTCAGGTTTCTCCTGGCCGATCCGTCGGGCCGGCACGCAAACAGATCGTAATCCCCCGCGCCGGTTCGCGCGGCGAACAGGATCCAGCCGAGCCCAGCCACCTCGGCGCGGAGCGTCTCGTCGGCAGCAGCCGGATCGGCCGGGCCGGCGGCCGGAGGAGCGCCTCCCTCGAGGCTTTGCATCGCTGGCAGCAGGACCGCGGCAGCCAGGGCGAGCCGCCGAATCGCAGAACGCTTCGGACGAGGATCCTTCATTTTCATCGGTGTCGATGGACTGTGCGGCCCCCAGGTGTACTAGATCCATCGGCGGATGAAAATCGAATTTGGACACGAACTCCCTCCTCGATTCGGCCAGTCCCGAGGCGCTGCGGTCTGCCATCGGTTTGACAAACTTTTTACAGGGGGATGGTTGCTCCGCCCGAGCCGATCGCTACCATGATTGAAAAATCGTTACTGCTGGCATCGGGCGAACAACGACAGATTGACCATGAAAACCAACCTCCGGGTTCTGTGCGGCGCGCTTTTGGCCATGGCGGTTCCGGCGCTCTGCGGGCAGACGCTGCTGAACGTGGATTTCGGGGCCGGGCAGGCGAGCCGGCAGACCGGCTTCGCGGCCGCCGGGCAGTCCACCAACGATTTTTGGAACCTCTATCGCCACTACGATCCGAGGTACGTGCCGGGGAGCCCGACCGTTGCCGACGGCCGGCTCGCCGATCTCCGGTTCGCGGACGGCTCTCCCGCGCCGGCCGTGCTCGTGGTGAGCAACGCGCCGGGCGTGTGGGGCAACGCGACGGGGCATGCCATGATGGACTCCTACCTATTCTCGCTGAACGGGAGCAACATGACCGTCACGATCCGCGAGCTCGGCGCTGGCCGATATCATTTCTACCTCTACGGCCATGCGGATCCCGACGTGGCGGGCGAACAGAACAGCCGGTTCACGCTGCGGTCGGGCACGAACGTGTTTGGGCCGATGGCGCCGGCGGGTTTTGGGGCCTGGAAGGCCCACCTCCCCTGGGAGGAAGGGCGCCAGCACGTGGTATTCCGGGATGTGGAGACCTGGCCGGGCACGCCGGTGGTCATCGAGGTTGCCGCGGGCCCCAACGGCATCCCGGTCATCAACGGCCTCCAGATCAGCTCGAGAGGGACTCGGCCGCCCGAGTGGCGGCCCCCGGCCGTCGCCGCCCTCGATCCCTTCACCAACCTTGTGTTCCGCGAGATCCAATACACCGGCCGCATCACGACGAACGAAGCCCGCTTCCGGGCGGTCGTCCACGTCGAGTCGCCCGGGACCAACGCGTTGTCGGCCCCGCTCTTCTCGGACGATGTGGCGGTGTTTCCGGGAGAGATCCCGCGGGGTTTGCGCCTGTTCCATCGGGACCGCGCCATCTGTCTCGAGGCGCGGCGGCCGGGCGCATTCCGGCTCGAGCTGGAGATCGTTCCCGAGCTGGCGCGCGCGGAGCCATGGCATCAGATCAGTTTCTCGGGCCCGGCGGCGGCGATCGCGTCCGTCATCGCGAGCGCGGCGGATCCGGATGTGGAGGTGGAGCTGATGAGTGGGGTTCCTTGGCCGGCGGGCGGGCGCACGAACGGTCCCGCGTCCGGGGTGGAGGGGTGGCTGGGGGCGGATCGGCGGCTGGCGCTGCGCTGGCGGAGCCGGACGGCGGAGGTCGAGCGGCCGGCGCTGGTGACCGTCGATTCCGCGGCGAGCGTCCTGGTGACGCCGAATGTGGTCAAATATACGAACCAGTTCGAGTTCGACGTGCTTCAGGGGAGCACGCCGCTTCTGCGGATCGAGCTGCCTCGGGCCCAGGCGCTCACCCGGCTCCAAGGCGACCAGATCCGCGACTGGCAGGTGCGCGTCGAGACCCAGCGGCAGGTGCTGACGATCGAGTTTGTCAAGGCGATCGAGAAGCGGTGTGTTCTGACCCTTCTGACGGAGCAGCCGATCGATGGGGGGCCGGGCGCGGTGGCGATCGAGCCGCCGCGGCCGCTGGGCGTCCAGCGCGAGAGCGGGGCGCTCCAGCTTGCCGCCGAGGACACGCAGATCGAGATCGACTCGGCCTCGGGCCTGCACCAGGTCAACGCACCCGCCGGCATGCGTGCCGCGTTCCGGTTTTTCGGGCGGCCGTGCGCGATCGCAGCGCGCGTCCGGCGAGTCGAGCCCGAGGTGCGGCAGGCCGACCGCCTGACCGTGCGCCTCGAGGAGACGCGCCTGCGCCTGCTGCATCAGCTCCAGCTCGACGTTGAAAAGGCGGGCATTTACCATTGGGACCTGGCGCTGCCGCCGGGCTTGGCGGTCTCCCAGGTCCGGGGGGAAGGCGTGGACGACTGGCAGGCCACCGGCGCGGTCCTCCGGGTCCGCTTCGCCCGCCGCGTCCTGGGCCATCGGGCCCTGTCGGTCGAGCTCGAGCAGCCGTTCTCGTCCGTGCCGGATTCGCTGGTCGTGGCGCCGCTCGAGGCTGCGGATGCCGCCCGCCAGACGGCCGAGATCGGCGTGGCTGGCGCGCCTGGATTCAGCCTGAAGACGGCGGAGCTGGCGGGCCTGCGGGAGATCCCGGCGACGCGGCTGCCGGGGCGCACAGACGAGCTGCTGGCCTACGCCGCTGACCGGCCGGGGTGGCGGCTGCAACTGGCGGCGGAGAAGCTCCCGCCCCGGGTGCTGGCCGACCTCTTCAACCTGATCGCCATCGGCGACGGCCTGGTGAGCGGCAGCGCAACCGTCCGCTTCGGCATCCTCAACCAAGGGGTCCAGGAGTTTCGCCTGCGCGTCCCGGCCCACTGGAAGAACATCGAGTTCACCGGCGCCCACATTCGCCGCAAGGAATCGCGCACCAACGACTGGCTGATCGGGCTTCAGGACAAGGCCTGGGGCGCCTACACCCTGGTGGTGACCTATGATTTCCCCTTCGATCCCCGGGGCGCCGCGCTCGACCTGGGGGGCATCCACGCCCTCGATGTCGAGCGAGAGACAGGCACCATCGCCATCACCACTGGCGCCGACCTCGAGCTCAAGCCGCGCCCGGCCGAGGAGCCGCTCCGTCTGATCGACGAGTCCGAGCTGGCCGAGGCCGATCGCGCACTGATCGCGCGGCCGGTCCTTCTGGCCTATCGGTATGCGGGCGGGGATTATCGGCTGGCGGTGGATGCGACCCGGTTCGACCAGATCCCGTTGCTGGACGCCGTGACCGACCTGACCCGGCTGACGACCGTCCTGACCGAGGAGGGCCAGATGCTCACCCAGGCATCCTTCATGGTGAAGAACAATGCCAAACAGTCGCAGCGCTTCCGGCTGGCCGAGGGCGCCCGGTTCTGGTCCTGCTTCGTCGACAACCAGCCTGCCAAGACCGAGCGCGACGGCGACTGGCTGCTGGTGCCCCTGCCGCGCGCCGCCAACCGCGACCGGGCGTTCGCTGTCGACCTGGTCTATGCGGAGAAGACCGGCCCGCTGGGCGGCTGGTGGTCCCAGCGGCTCGATTTGGCCGCCCCCCGCACCGACGTCCCCAACACCTACGCCGAATGGGATCTACATGTGCCCGCCTCCCATCGGCTCAGCGTGTTTGGGGGGAACATGACCGTCGCCCGCGGCACCACCTATGAGCTCCGGGATGCCTGGGAGCAATGCGCCGCCTTCTATCGCGCCGTGATCCGGGAGATCGGGCTGGCGCTGGCGGTGATGGCGGTTCTCGTGGCATTCGGCGTCGCCCTGGTCATCGCGGCGTTCCGGCGGGGCTGGAACGGGATCTACGTGGTGTTGGGTGCGGCGGTGGTCATGGCCGTGCTGGGTGGGATGCTGCTGCCGTCGCTCGCCCGGGCCAAGTCCAAAGCGACGGAGATTCGCGCGGTCAACAACCTCAAGCAGCTCGGGCTGGCGGCCCGGCTCGCCGCCTCCGAGAACCAGGATCGCCTGCCCGCTTCACTCGAAGATCTCCGCACCCGAGTCGGCAATCCAAACATCTTGGTGGATCCGCGCAATGGCCTGCCTCTGGTTTACCGCGGGAGCGAGCTGCCTGGCGGGGAGATCCCTCCCGACGCGGTCCTGGCCTACACCCCGCTCGACATCCAGGGTCGCGATGTGCTGTTGGGGGATGGATCGGTCCGGCGCCTGACCACCGAGCAGTTCGCCGAGCTGGAGCGGCGCGGGTTTCTCGGTCTCGAGCAGATCGATGCCTGGGCCTTCGGGAATGTCCAGAGCGTTCGGGAGGCCCCGTCGGCGCCGCAACAGGCGGCCGCGCCCGTCCAGCGCCCCGCGGCGGCAGCGCCGGCCGGCCCTTCTCCCGAGGGCGCCATTGCGCCCGCGAGCGGCGGCGTGCGCCCCATCCGCATCGAGATCCCCCGCGCGGGTCTGGCCTACAATTTCACCAAGGTCCTCAACCTCAGCGACGATCCGCTCACCCTTCAGGCCCGCGTGCGATCGGTGACGGCCATCCAGCGGAGCCGGGCTGCCGGGGAGATCGCGGCGTTCCTGGCGGGGCTGCTGCTCCTGGCCCAGCCGTTTCGGGCCGACGGACGCCGCGGCTTCCGGGCGGCGGTGGGCGTGGCGCTGATGCTGGGGGCGGTGGCCCACTGGCTGATCGCCTGGCGCCTGCTGCATGTTGCCCTCATCCTTGCAGCGCCCTGCGGGGTTATGCTGGCGGGCTTCCTCCTGCTCCGCTGGTGGTGGCGGAGCCGGCGATCGGACAGCTCGGGGGCCAATCCCGGAACCGCCGCGGCCCGCAGCCTGTCGGTTCTGGTCCTGTTGATCGCCGGTGCGACGGCCCTGCTCGTTCGCCCCGCAGCCGCGTCTGAACCCGCCGCCTCGATACTGGCTGCGACCTATACCGGCACCGTCCGGAGCAATGTCGCCCGGTTCGAGGCCGTGATCCGAATCGCGTCGGGCGGCACCAACGAGGTCGTGCCGCTGTTCGGGCCGGACCTTGTGGTGGAACGCTTTGCGACGACCAACGCCGGGGTGCGGCTGCTGCGGGAAGGCGCCGCCGTGGCGGTTCGGATCGAGAGCCCATGCGAGGCTTGGCTGCAATGCTCGCTGCTGGCGCGCGTGAGCGTTGACGCCGCCCAGCGCAAGCTCGAGCTCATGCTGCCGAGGGCGCTGTCCAGCCGGCTGCTAATGGCCCTGGACGAGACCGAGGCGGATGTGGAATGCCCTGGGGCCGTCGCCTTCCGCCGGACCTGGGACGGCGCCGCCACCCGGGTTGAAGCCACCCTCGCCGCTGCCGGCCGGCTCGACCTGCGATGGACGCCGCGCATGAAACGCGCCGCCGAGGTCGCCGCCACCGTGTTCTGCCAGAACCAGACCGTTGCCGGGTTCGGCCGCGGCGCCCTCCGCCTGCGCACAACCCTCGATTACCAGATCTCCCAGGGCGAGCTCCGCCAAATCCGCGTCCGGCTTCCCCTCGATCATCAACTGCTGCGCGTCGAAGGCGAATCGATCCGGACCTGGGATCTCCGGGAGGACGCGGCGGGGCCGCTGGTGGCGATCGAGCTTCTGCGGGGCGTCTCGCCGGCGTATCGTCTCGTGATCGAGACGGAGTCGCCTCTGCCCGCGTTGCCGGCCCGGATCCGCCTGGCACTGCCGCGGCCGCTGGAGGTCGTGCGCGAGACGGGCGTGATCGGGCTCCGGGGCAGCGAAGAGGTCGAGCTGCTGTCCGAGAGCCGGAGCCTGCAGCGGATCGACGAGGCCGAGTTCGCCCGGATTGCGGGAGCCCAGCCGGAGCCGCTGGCCAGCGCCTTCCGTTTCATCCAGGCCGACCTCGATCTGGCCGTCCAGATCCAGCCGGTCGAGCCGCGGATCGATGCGGTCATCCTGAACGCATTCACCGTCGGCGCCGATCAGCTCCGGCTGCTGGCGCGAATCGAGTATGCCGTGAAGAAGGCCGGGGTGTTCCGCCTGAGCCTGGCCTTGCCCCCGGCGGGCCAGGTTGACAGGGTCAGCGCGCACCAGGCTCATCAATGGACGGAGCATGCGGACTCGGCCGGCCGCCGTCTCGAGCTGGCTTTTCAGGAACGATTTCTCGGGACCGGCCTGGTCGAGATCGCGATGTCCCAGCCCATCCAGGAGACCCCCGCGCGCCTCGAGGTGCCCGGCGTCCGCCCCCTGGGAACCTCGAAGCTGGCCGGGTATGTCTCGGTTGCGGCCGAAACGGGTCTGGCCTTGCGGTCCGAGTCATTCCAAGGTCTGACGGAAATCCCGGTTGCCGAGCTGCCGATCCTGAGTCGCGCGGCTAAGCAGCCTGCGCCGCCGGCTGCCGCGGCGCCCTCTCCGCAGGCCGCACCGCGGCAGCGGGCACCATCGGCCGAACTGGCTCCGCCCGCGGAATCCGCCCCCGCACTCCTGGCCTACAAGCAGCTGCCCCAGGACACGGCGGCGGCCGCGGAATGGCGCCTGACCGTCATCCCGGAGGCGGTGGAATCCTGGCTGCGGGCGGAGACAGTCCAGTTCCAGACCATCGGCGAGGACATGATCAGCGCCCGCGCCCTGGTCCACTACGAAGTCGCCAACGCGCCAGTCAAGGAGTTTCAGATCCGGCTGCCAGCCGGGGCCACCAATGTCGATCTCCAGGGGTCCAGCATCCGGCGGTGCGATCGGGAAGGAAGAGACTGGCGGATCGAGCTGCAGAACAAGGTGCGGGGGACATACCTGCTCACCGTCGCGTGGGAGCAGAAGCGCGCTGTCCAGGCGGCGAGCGTCCTCGAGGTGTCGGGGCTCGAGGCCCTGGGCGTCGAGCGCGAGACAGGGTTCCTGGCCGTGGCGGCCCGATCGTCGCTCCAGGTCACGGAACAGTCGCAGGCCGACCTTCAGAAGGCCGATCTGAACGACCTCCCGGCCTGGGCGGGCCGCGCCGATCCGGCCACGGTTCTGGTCTTTCGCTACCTGCGTCCGGGCTACCGTCTGGCCTTGGAGGCTCAGCGCTTCGCCGAGGCGGCGGCCCTGCAAGCCCTCGTCGATCACGCCCGCCTGACAACCGTGGTGGCCGACGACGGGCAGATGATGACCCAGATGACCCTCGCCATCCGCAACCAGGGACAGCAGTTCCTCGACCTGCAACTGCCGCCCAACGCGGCCGTCTGGTCCGCCTTTGTTGGCGGCCAGCCCGTCCGGCCCCAGCGCCGCGACAGCTCCATCCTCCTGCCCCTCGAACGGTCCGGATCCGATGGCGCCCCCATCCCCGTCGAAATCGTGTTCGTCGAAACGCAGCGATTCCCCCGGACGCACGGGCGTTTGGAGCTGGCTTCGCCCCTCCTGGACGTGCCTCTGAAGAACGCGCGGTGGGAGCTCTACCTGCCGCCGGACTTCCAGTATCGATCCTTCGGCGGCTCGATGGCGCGCGAGACGGCGGACGCGGCCGCGACCCCGGTCCTTCGCTATTCGATCAGCGAGTACACTCGCCAGGAGAGCGCCAAGAAAGCCGAGCTGATGTCCTCCCTCCAGAACGACCTCTCGACGGCCCAGCGCAACCTGTCGATCGGAAATGTCAGGGAGGCAGTGGAAGATTTCAACCGGGCACGAGGCAAGGGCCGGGCCAACTATGACGAGACGGCCAACCAGGGTCTGGTCCAGCTCGAGACCCAGCTTCGCCGGGCCCAGGGCAGCAATCTTATCCTGGGCCAGAACACCTTCGCGTATTTCAACAATGGCGGGGTGCTGGCGCCCCAGGGAGGCGCCGCCGCCAGCCCGACCCAGACCCAGCTACTCCAGGTATTTGACAATCCCGCTGCCGAGCAGCAGGCGGCCAAGCTCCAGCAGGCCCAAGAGCTGGCCTCAGTCCGCCCCGAGCCTCTGCACGTGAATCTGCCCACGCGCGGAGTGCGTCTGGCCTTTCAGCAGGTCCTCCAGACCGAGATCCGCAAGCCGATGACGATCCGGTTCGATGCCGCCAGCACCAAGACACCCCGCTGGACGCACCGGATCGGCCTCGTGGCGGCCGGGTTCCTGCTGATTTGGATCCTGACGGCCTGGATCGTGCGGCCGGCGGCTCGGCGGTCGCGCGCCTGAGGCGGGCGCCCCGCCCGGCGCCCATGCCCCGTCTGTGCCCGCAAACGTCCACTTGCCAAAGCTGCCAGCGGGTTTAGCTTTGACATAGCGTGATAAATGTAGTGTAGTTGCCTCACATACAAACCAATCGTTGCCGTCGCTATGCAAACTCTCATTCGATTGAGCGCGAGCCCGCCGGTTCGGCGTCCAGCCCGCGGATTCACCCTCATCGAGCTGCTGGTGGTGATCGCGATCATCGCCATCCTCGCCGGCATGTTGTTGCCCGTGCTGGCCAAGTCCAAAGACAAGGCCCACCAGACCATGTGCCGCAGCAACCTCCGCCAGCTCACGCTCGCGATGCAGCTCTACACGGATAGCAATTACGACCGGTTTCCCGGCGCCGCCTCGAAGGGATCCTACGCCCCGATGAAGGAGGATTGGATCTTCTGGAACACCTACGATTCACGCTTGAGCGGCACCATTTTCCGCGATCCGCAGCAGAGCGCGCTTGCGCCTTACATCGCCCGGTTCAACACCAACCTGTTCCGCTGCCCTGCCGACCGCGAGGCCGTCAAGCGCCAGCAACTGCTCGAGAAAAACCCCCGGGGCGGCGTCAACTACTACATCTATAGCTACACCCTCACCAGCTACGTCGAGAGCAGCCAGAACCGCGGCATCTCATCGATCTACGACTCGACCGGGAGCGCTCCGCCGCTGCATTTCAAGTCGACGGCCATCAAGAATCCCGCCAACAAGATCATGTTCGTCGAGGAGCACAGCGAGGTGACCGCCGGCTCGACCGGATCTCCCGACGATGGCCGCTGGGTGCCGCCGGGCAATTACATCAGCGAGCGGCACAGCAAGAAAGGCATCGTATCGCTCTGCGACGGCCACGTCGAAGCCGTCCGCAGGTCGTACGGCGCCGAGCGTCTTCATTACGATCCGATGTATTGATCCATCCTCGCGCGGGAGCGGTTTTTCATTCGGCGGACGCCCCGAGGCCAAACAGCCTCGGGGCGCCTCTTTTTGGGCAAAGCCCCTCCCCAGGGTTTGCATTTCGACGCGGCTCCGGCCATGCTGTAGCACATGATGAAACACGACCTCGCGCCATTGAAATCGTTCGCCGCCCAGGCCCTGCAGGTCCAGGTCCATTCCACCGGCGACGCCCTCGCCGCGGCGGCGGCCGCCGAGGCCGCCCAGTGCCTCCAGACCGCCGTCCAGGCCGCCGGTCAGGCCTCCGCCATCTTCGCATGCGCCACATCCCAGGTCCGGTTCCTTGCCGCCCTGGCGGCTGCGCCCGGCCTGGACTGGACGCGCATCGCCGTGTTCCACATGGACGAGTACCTGGGGATTCCGGCGACGCATCCCGCCAGCTTTCGGCGGTTTCTCCGGGAGCATCTGGTGGACCGGGTCCAGCCGCGGATTGCCCACTGGCTGGAAGGGGACGCGCTGGAGCCGATCGCCGAGTGCCACCGCTACACGCGGCTTCTCCGGCAGCAGCCGATCGATCTCTGCTGTCTGGGCATCGGCGAGAACGGGCATATCGCGTTCAACGATCCTGCCGTGGCGGACTTCGCCGATCTGGCTGCGGTGAAGATTGTGAAGCTGGACGAGGCCTGCCGCAGCCAGCAGGTGGGCGAAGGCTGCTTCCCCGCCCTCGAGGCCGTCCCTCAATACGCCCTCACCCTCACGATCCCCGCCCTCTGCGCCGTGCGCCGCGTCGTCGGCATCGTCCCTGAACAGCGCAAGGCCGTTGCTGTCCAGCAGGCGCTTCAGGGGCCGATCACCACCGCCTGCCCCGCCTCGTTCCTCCGATGGCAGAGCCACGCCACGCTCCACCTCGACGCCCAATCGGCCAGCCGGCTCTGATTCACGGCCGCCGGGCCTCGATGAAGCGCAGGCGTCCGGACAGGTCGAGATGGACGCCGATCTGGCGCCAGCCCGACGCATCGAGCATGGCGCGGATCGCCTCGGCCTGGCCGTCGCCGAACTCCCAGAGGATCTGTCCTTGGGGGCGCAGCACCCCCGGGCTTTGCCGGTGCAGCAGGCGGTAGAACTCGAGCCCATCGGCGCCGCCATCCAAGGCCAATCGCGGCTCGTGGTCGCGCACCTCGGGCTCGAGCCGAGCGATTTCCGCCGTCGGCACATACGGCGGGTTGGCGATCAGGAGGTCGAAGCCGCGCCCGGTCTGGAGGCGATCCAGCCCATCGGCCTGGGCAAACTCGATTCGATCGGCGACGCGGTTTTTTTGGGCATTCGCTCTGGCCACCGCCAGGGCCTCCTCGGAGCGGTCCACGGCCGTGATCTTCGCCTCGGGCACATGCGCCGCCAGGGCGATCGCCAGACACCCGCTCCCGGTCCCGAAATCCAGCACCCGGGGCGCAGCCGATCCGTCTGCCGATCCCTCCTCATCCGCGGCCTCCCTCTCGGGAGCCTCCTCCTCGCGCCGCCGGCTCCGGTCCAGGGCTTCCGCGCCCGAATCCGTGCTCCGGGAATTCTCTGTCCGGCGCATCTTCAGAAGGGTCCAGCCGCGCTCGGCGAGCTGCTCGGTCTCTGGCCGCGGGATCAACACCGCCGAGCTCACCCTCAGCTCGAGCCCGCAAAACACCGCGGTGCCTAATATGTATTGCAGCGGCTCCCGCCGCCCCCGGCGCCGGACCAGCGGCCGCAGCGCGTCCAATTCCGACGCGCCCACCTGCCGGCTAAAATCCAGGTAGAGCTGCAGGCGCGGCACGCCCAGGACGCCCGCCAGCAACCACTCGGCCTGCAGGCGCGCCGATCCTACGCCGCGTTCCTCGAGATACCGCGTCGCCCCTTGTATCACTTCCAGCACGGTCATGCCCATCCGATCCTCCCGTCCGCTCCGCACCCGGCCCGCGCGCTCGGGGCTCGCATCGGCGGCCCGGCGGCCCGAGGCCAGCTTATGGCGCTGGCCCCCCGCCGCAACGATAAAGTGTTCCCGCCAGTCCGCCTTGACGAAAACGGCTTGCGGCGGATACAAAGGCTTCGGCAGCCATGTCCGGAGCCGGGGAAGGCGCCGGGCGATCCGCGTCTGCGCGCCGTCGCCTTGCCATCGCCACCGGACCGAACAGGGCCCCAGTGGAGTCGTCCCATGCCAATCTATGAATTTGCCTGTCCGCGATGCCGGCGCATCTTCAGCTTCCTGTCGCGCCGGCTCGAGCCCGATCATTCGCCCGCGTGCCCGAAATGCGGGGACAAGAACCTGGTGAAGCAGGTGAGCCGCTTCTCCGCTCCTCGAGGCGCCAAAGAGCCGGCGGCGCCCGGGCCGGAAACCGAGGAGGGCGGCCCGCCCATGCCGGATCTCGACGACGCCCGCGTCCAGCGCGCCATGGGCGATCTCGAGCGCGACCTCGAGCACCTCGATGAGAACAATCCCCGCCACCTCGCGCACATGATGCGCCGAATGAAGGAGATCCTCCCGGCCAGCGAGACCCCCAAGGAGCTCGATGTCGCCATCAAACGCCTCGAGGCGGGCGAGGATCCCGAGAAGATCGAGGAGGACATGGGGGATGTCCTTGGCGATCTCATGGGCGGCGCCGAGGACGAGGAGCAGGGAGGCGGCTACGGCGGCGGCGGCTACACACGCGACTCAGGCCTTTATGACTACTGACAAGAATACATCCAGGCGGCCATCGGGGCGCGCGCCCGGCAGGCCGGCGCAGGCCCGCTCGATCGGCAGGCTCCGCGGCGCGCTCGGGACCGCCGCCGCGATCGCGGGATTTGCCGGATGGCTGGGGCCGGCGGCTGTTCCGGCGCCTGCGGCCGACTTGCCCGAGCCGGTCATCCCGCAGGGAGTCGGCGTCAACATCCACTTCACCCGCGGGCACGAGCGCGACCTCGACATGATCGCGGCGGCCGGGTTCCGGTTTATCCGAATGGACTTCAGCTGGCAGGGCACCGAGCGCAAGCCCGGCCAGTATAGCTGGTCCGATTACGACGAGCTGACCTCGCAGCTCGAGCGCCGCGGCCTGCGAGCGCTCTACATCCTCGATTACTCGAACTCGCTGTATGAGGAGACCGTCGATGCCCGCAATCCCATCACCGGCCAGAACCGCCGCGATGTGGCGTCGCCGCGGCGGCCCGAAAGCGTTGCCGCCTTCGCCCGCTGGGCCGGCGCTGCCGCGGGCCATTTCCGGGGCCACCGGATCATCTGGGAGATCTGGAACGAGCCCAACATCTCGTTCTGGAAGCCCAAGCCGGATGTGGGGCAGTATACGGCTCTGGCTCTGGCTGCCTGCCGCGCCATTCGGGCTGCGGATCCGCAAGCCACCATTGTGGCGCCGGCCACCTCTGAATTCCCGTGGGAGTTCCTCGAGTCCTTCTTCGCCGCCGGCGCCCTCGATCATCTCGATGCCGTCAGCGTCCACCCCTATCGCGACTACAAAAGGCCGCCCGAGACCGCCTCCGACGATTACCGGAGGTTGCGCGAGCTGATCCGGCGCCACCAGCCCCCGTCGGATCGGCGAGCCCTGCCCATACTCAGCGGCGAATGGGGCTACGCCACACACACGCGCGGCGTGTCCCTCGAGACCCAGGCCGCGTTCCTCGTCCGCCAGCAGCTGGCCAACCTCCACGACGGCGTCCCCCTCTCGATCTGGTACGACTGGAAAAATGACGGGTCTGATCCCGGCGAGCGCGAACACAATTTCGGCACCGTCGGAACCGACCTGGCCCCCAAGCCCGCCTACCGCGCCCTCCAGGTCATGACCCGCGAGCTGGCCGGCTGCCGCATCTCCCGGCGGGTTCCTCTGCCCGATCCAGCGGATTACGTGCTCGTTGCCGAGACGGAGTCCGGACGCCAGGTCCTGGCTGCGTGGACTACGGGTGAGGCGCGTTCCGTGACGTTCGCCTTCCCAGCCGCGGGCCGGGCCAAGGGCGTCACCGGAGCCGGCGAATCGTTCGATCCCGTCGTCCGCGACGGCCAGATCACGCTCGCCCTGGGTCCCCTGCCTCAATATGTCCGAATCGAACCTGCGGGGCTGCTGCCGCCGACTCCCTGAAACGCCGTCGCTCGGGAAGAGGACGCGGCGCCGGCCGATGAAGACCGCCATCGGGTGGGCGCTGGCGATTCTGTGGATCGCACCGCTGGCCGGCCTCGACAGCCGCGGCGGATCCGCGGCGCCCGCCGCTAAGCGGCCGCCCCTGATCCTGGCGGTCGAACGCGGCCAGCGGGACGCAGTGGACCGGTTGATCGCCAGCGGCGCCGATCTTCAGGCGCGAACCCCCGACGGGGTGACCCCGCTCTATGCGGCCGCCTTTCATGGACACGCGGAGATCCTGCGCCGGTTGATTGCCGCCGGCGCGCCGGTCGATGGACGCGCCGCCTGCGGGCGGACCCCGCTTTTCACCGCGGCTGCCGAGGGGCGCGTGCGCGCCGTCGAAGCCCTCCTCGAATCCGGCGCCGATCCCAACGCCCGCAGCGACACCAACGAGCTTGCCCAAACCCCCCTTCATATGGCCGCCCTGGAAGGGCAGGTCGAGACCGCACGGCAGTTGCTCGACCGCCGTGCCAACCCCAATGCACGAAGCGTCTCCTACGCCGTGACCCCGCTCTATCTGGCCAGGATCGCCCGCCACGAAGGCGTGGCGGCCCTCCTGCTCGAGCGCGGGGCCGACTCGTCGATCCCCGATGCCTTCGGCCAGACACCCGAACAAGCCGCCGCCCGGAGCGCCGAGCGAGACCGCCGCCAGCTGCTGGACCCCCAGCAGCCGCCGCTCGGATTCGATCCCCAAGCGATCGTCATCCTTCCCTATCTGGGAATCGCCGAAGACAGGCGGACCTACCGCGGCAACAGCATGGGCGTTGCTGCCGGCGACGGCTCCGTTCTCGTCACGGCAGCCCACTGCGTCGACGATTTCGCCGAAGCCGATCGGAAGGCGATCCTCGCGAAGCCTCTCGTGGTCAGTCCTTATTATGGGGATGTGTTCGAGGCCGAGGTCATCGGCGTGGACAGAGCGGCGGACATCGCCTTGCTACGGGTGGCATGGGAAGGGCACCCCGCTCTGCCGCTGGCCGGCGAGACCGACCTGGCCCGGGCGCGGGAGATGCTTGTTGCGGGCTACCCGCCGCCGCAGAACACAGCGGCGGGAGCTCCGCGGGATCCCCCCCGGGTGCGGGCGGAGCGGCTGCCTGTTCTCGAGATCCGAGGGCGCGAACGAAACCACCAGGCCATTCTGGGCAGCGCGCGGTTCATTGGCCCCGGCTGGAGCGGGTCCCCCATGATCCTGACCGGAAGCGGCCGGCTGGGCGGCATTTTCGGAAGGAAGAACGATCTGACGCTCGATGATCTCCCGGTCTTCCAGATCCGCTCGGGCGGGAGCGTCCGGGCGATTCGCGAGCTGATGCGGTCGCGCCAGGTTCGAATCCAGGATCCGGCGGCCGAATGGGCGCCGCGCGCCGGTGCGGCCGCGGCCTTTGGGGCGGCGATGGAATGGCTGGACACGCAGGCGGGACGCCCGCCGCAGGAAGGCGTGGCCGCCGCTCGAGCCTTTCTCCAATGCCGGCCGCAGTCGGCCCTCGCGCACCTTCTTCTGGCCATGAGCTCGACGGCTGTCTGCCTCCGCAGTCCCGGCGACGCGGCCGCTGCGGAAACCGCCGAGCAGCATTACGGGGAGGCGGCTCGCCTGGCGCCCGACAGCTTGCTGATCCGCGCGGCTTTCGGGGCGCATCTCGAGAGCCGCGGGCGGTCCGAGGATGCCTTGGCCCAGCTCGATCGCGCCGCCCGAATCGAGCCCGCCAATGCATTCGTCCAGGTCGCTCGCCTCCAGATTCTCTCCGATCTCCGGCCGGAGGAGGCGATCGAGGCGGCGCGCTTGCTGCTCGACCGGGCGCCGGACCTGGCCAATGGCTGGTTCCATTACGCCGGCGCGCTCCGAACGCTCGGCCGGAACAGTGACGCCCTCGAAGCGGCGCAAAAAGCGGTCCGGCTCGCATCCCCCGAGCAGTTCTGGTATCGCGGGCGCCTGGCCAACCTGCTGTCCAAAGCCGGCCGCTTCGACGAGGCCGAGGCCTGCTACCGCGCCTTGTTGGACCAGCGCCCGGAGTCGGCCGTGTTCTGGTCCTGGTATGCCCAGTTCCTGGCTGAGCAGCGGCCGCCCCGCCCCGCGGATCTGCGGCGTGCCATCGAGCAGTGCGAGCGGCACAACCGCCCGCCCGCGCTTCCTCCCAAAGTCATCGCCGACCTGCGCGCCGCCCTCGATGCCATGGGCTCAAAATGATGCTCCATCGGGCCCAGCCGCGGCTCGAGCGCTGGCCGCCTGCCCGCCCCGACAACGAGCCTCGAACTGGCTGATCTCCTGCCGAGTGACGCCCCCATGATTGGCCCCGCCGCAGCACCCCTGGGAATTCCGCAGCGCCCTCAAGGTTTCTTCTTGCGATCCCGCTTTTCGAGGAACTCGACCGCCTTCTTGCGGGTCGCATTCCGGGGATTGCCGGTCTGAAGCCGGACGAACTCGAGGACTTCCTTCTGGAGGCTGGTCCGGTCGAAGAAGCGATCGAGCGACTCGATCGCATGGCCGATGGCAACGTTCCGGCACTCGTCGGTCTGGTACTTGGCCCATTGGACCTTGAGGATGGCCCGGGCGATCTTGTCCGCGAGGGCGGGTTTGGCGAGGGCGATCGCGGCGGCGCCCTGGATGGTGTTGGCGGCGGTGATCATGACCGTACCGCGGATGGGATCGAGGTAATCGTCGAGGATCTGCTCGATCCGGCCCCACTCGTCGACCGCCGCCAGGTTGGCCACGATCCGGATGGCGTCCCAACACAGAAATGAGTTCTGGGCCTTGAGCATGCCGATGAAGAGATCCACGTGGGGGTAGAGGATCGCCGGCGCCTTCTCGCTCATCAGGCGGAGCACCTTGGCGCACCCGAATTTGACGGGCGCCTCGGCGGCCTCCAGCCCTTCCAGGAGCGCTGGCAGCAAGGTCCGCTGCTGGACCGCCAGCTCGGCGATCTTGTCCGGATTAGTTCCCTTTCGCGCCAGGCGGGACCACAGCTCGGTTTTCGTCATGTTGTGTTGGGGTTGGGGTTCCGGCTGAATGGATCATCCATATGGGGCGCCCAGTCAATCGTATTCGGGAGTGGATTCCTCGGTGGGGCGCAGGACAAAATTCTTCGGCTCTTGGTGCGTCCGGTCGCAGGTTCCAGGCAGAGAGGGCTCGCATCTTGCGCCGAAGAATTTTGTCCTGGCCCCCGGGATGGGTCCGCGGCGGGGAAAATCCTTGCACGACGCGCCAAAGATGAAACATTAAAGCAGACAGCAAGGCATGGCACGCATGAAGACCAGTGGTACTATCCGCAATGTTCTGGATCAGAAAGGCTACGAGGTCTGGTCGATCTCGCCCGAAGCGACGGTGTTCGAGGCCATCCAGGTCATGGCCGAGAAGAACGCGGGCGCATTGCTGGCGATGAATGGCGACGAGCTGGCCGGGGTGATCTCCGAGCGGGATTACACCCGCAAGGTCGCGCTCCTGGGCAAATCGTCCAAGCAGGTCCGGGTTCGGGAGATCATGACGCAGGCGCTCTGCACGGTCACGCTCAAGCACACCGTCGAGGAGTGCCTGCGGATCATGACCGCCAGCCGCGTCCGGCATCTGCCCGTGGTGGAGAACCATCGGGTGATCGGCGTGGTCTCGATCGGGAACCTGGTGAACTGGATCATCTCGGCTCAGACGGCCCAGATCAGCCACCTCGAGGATTTCATCGCCGGGAAATACCCGGGATGACACCCATGAGCGTCGCGACTGGAGCGGATCCGGGCATCGTTCCGGATGCAGGCGGCCATTTCGGGCTGTATGGAGGCCGCTACGTGCCGGAGACGCTCATGCATCCGCTGCTCGAGCTCGAGGAGCAATATTTTCGAGCTCAGCGGGATCCGGAGTTCCAGCGCGAGCTCAATTTTTACCTCGAGGATTTTTGCGGCCGTCCCACGCCGCTGTATCTGGCCCAGCGGCTGACCCGGCGCCTGAGGGGCGCGCGGATCTATCTCAAGCGCGAGGACCTTCTCCACACCGGCGCCCACAAGATCAACAACGCGCTCGGCCAGGTTCTGCTGGCCCGGCGGATGAACAAGAGCCGGATCATCGCCGAGACGGGCGCCGGCCAGCACGGGGTTGCGACCGCCACGGTGGCCGCCATGTTCGGGCTCGAGTGCGTGATCTACATGGGGGCGGTGGATTGCCAGCGCCAGGCGCTCAATGTGGATCGGATGAGGATGCTGGGGGCCGAGGTGGCGCCCGTCACCGCCGGGCAGCAGACCCTGAAGGAAGCCATCAACGAGGCCATGCGCGACTGGGTCACCCATGTCCGAACCACCCATTACATCCTGGGGACGGTCTATGGAGCGCATCCGTATCCGCTCATGGTCCGCAATTTCCAGCGAATCATCGGCGATGAAGCCCGGCGCCAGATCCTCGAGAAGGAGGGGCGCTTGCCGGATGTTCTGGTGGCATGTGTCGGAGGCGGATCCAATGCGATGGGGCTGTTTTTTCCGTTCCTCGAGGACGCGAGCGTCCGGATGGTGGGTGTCGAGGCTGGGGGCGAGGGGATTCAGACGGGGAAGCACGCTGCTCGCTTTCAGGGGGGGTCGCTGGGGGTGCTTCAAGGGGCGCGCTCCTATCTGCTGCAGGATGAGAATGGACAGGTCGAGCTCACGCACAGCGTGTCGGCGGGCCTGGATTATGCCGCGGTCGGTCCAGAGCATGCCTGGCTCCGAGATCGGAAGCGCGTCGACTACACGTTCGCAAGCGATCAGGAAGCCCTGGATGCTTTCCTGTTGCTTGCCCGGCTCGAGGGCATTATCCCCGCGCTCGAATCCGCCCACGCCATTGCCGAGGCGGTCAAGATCGCCCCCTCGATGGATCCCCAGCGGATTGTCCTCGTGAATTTGTCCGGGCGTGGAGACAAGGATGTCGATCAGGCGGCCAAGCTCTTGGGCAAAAGAAATCCAGACGCCGCATCGTCTCTCGCAAGCCTGCTCTGATTTCCCTCCCCCCGCGAGGGACGAGCGGGGGGCAGAGGGAGCGTTGATGACAAACGACTTGTCACGCATCGGGGCCATGAACCGTGTTGGAGCGCGGGCTTTAGCCCGCTTCCGCGCGTTCGGCCTTTCACGTGTTGAAGCGGCCTGAAGGCCACGCTCCGGCAGGGCAGGGTTACGGGAAGTTGCCTTGGCCTGTCGGCCATGCTCGAAGCCCATGAACCGCTCACGCCGGGTCGGGGGACCCGGTCACTGTGTAGGCCCGGCACCCTCACCGGGCGGTTCATGGGAAGGGGCTCGTTCCAACGCCCGCCTCTCCCCGGCCCTCCCCTCCACTGGCGCGGAGGGGAGGGAGAAGACGATCGGCTACCGGGGTCCGAGTTACCCAGCACACCGCCTGGGAAGCGATTGTCGAGCGTGCGGTATGGCGGCGGCTGCCCGGCCCCGGCAATAAATGCTTGAGAATCAGCGAATTCTTTGATTTGCTGTAGGGCATGAGAATGCTCCGGCGCCTGCCAGCGGTTGCCTTGGTTGCGTTGGGCATCGTCCTCCCGACGGCGCAGGGATACATCATCATCGACAGCTTCAGTTCGGCAAAGAACGACCGGTTCGCCAACAACGCATCGTTGTTTGTTGCAGCAGGCTTCGATCTGTCCGGGATCGCTATATCCAAGCTCGTCACTAGTGACTACACGTTTGAGCGCTGGGTGACGATGATCAGTCCGAATGTTTACTTGAGCGCCGCTCATTATCCGCCACCGATCGGCGCTTCAGTGACGTTTTATGCGTCCAATGACCCATCCGGACAGAATACAACGCGAACGATTTCAAGTCCGGCACAGCGAATTCCAAATTCGGATCTGTGGATTGGGACCATCAATCAGCCGCTGACGTCTGATTACACCTTTTACGATTTTGCAGTCGAGGATATCGCATCGAAAGCTGGTTTTGAGAGCTCCACGTATTACCTCGAAGAGGCGTTCATGTTCGGGCGGTCGCAAACCGCTTCTTGGCCAACATCCCAAGACATGGCTGTAGGAAGGAACAAGCTCGATTTGTGGGACGAAGAAGCTATCGTTGGGGGAACCACCGACTCGGCCGTCGTGGCGGTCAGGGATCCTTCCGGCCAGCGCAATTTCGTGGCTTCCGAGGCGTATCTGCAAGGGGGAGACTCAGGTGGCGGCATGTTTGTAGACGACGGCTCGGGCAGATTGAAACTGGTCGGCATCAACTGGTTTATTGGCACAGTCCAAATAGGTCAAACCACTTATGACGTAAGCGGATTCTCGTATGTGGGCAATTACGATGCCGAGATCCAGGCGTTTCTGGACTTGCATTCGGTGCCCGAGCCTGCTGGATTGGCGGCAGTGTCAGCCGTTCTGGCGCTTGGATTTGCGGCTTGGCATCGGAACTCGCGACATTGAAATAGGCACATGAAACGGCGCGCTTTTTGGCTGATGGTTGGCTGCGTTGGAGTGGGTCTTGTTCTCCCAGTCGCGCGGGCAAGCATCCTGATTGACGGTTTCAGCTCGGCGAAAAACGACCGATTCGCCAACACAACCGATTTCATCGCTGCAGGCTTCGATCTGTCGGGGATCGCCGTGGACGATGACGGCCATTGGCTGGCGATGATCAGCCCCAATATCTACCTGAGCGCCAACCACTACCACTCGGCAGCAGGGGCATCGGTGACATTCTACGCATCCAATGACCCCATCGGATCGAGTGTGACAAGAACGATCTCGAGCCTGGGGCAGCAAATTGGATCTTCGGATTTGTGGATCGGGGCCATCAGCCAGCCGTTGCCAGCCGGATTTGCCTATTACGATTTCGCCACGCAAGATATTGGGACCGCAACTGATTTCACTGGTTCGCCTTTGAATGGCGAGAATGCCTACATGTTCGGGCGATCCGAGACGGAGACTTGGCCCACATCCCAGGACGTGGCCGTGGGCCGGAACATTCTCGATCTGTGGGGATCTCCGGACAGGGTTGGGGCAACCAAAGACTCCTTTGGCACCGCACATTATGTGGAGCACGAGGCGCGTCTGGATCCCGGGGATTCAGGCGGTGGCATGTTCGTGCACGATGGATCAGGGGGGCTGACCTTGGTCGGGATCAATTGGGGCTTTTCCACACTCACAATGGGAGGCGTGACCACTTACAGAAGCTGGTTCACCTACGTTGGGAATTACGATGCCGAGATCGGTGCCTTTCTGGATACGCATCCGGTGCCTGAGCCAGCCGGAGCGGCAGCCATTGCGGCGCTCCTGGCCGGATTTGCTGTGTGGCGCCGAAGTTATCGGAGGTAGAACATCTTGCTGGGATGGGTGAGATGCCAATGCTGGAATCCGATGGCGGATGTGCGTAAGGCGCGAATTAGCAGTCACATGGATCTGTTCATGTCAAATTGGACAGAGCCACACTGCCCACAAGCCTGAAGCTCCTTACACATCGGGCTTGCAATTAGCCAAAAAATTGATCTTCAGACTTGACAGCGTCGTTTTATTTTATATCTTCTCCTGGAAATGGGCAAAATGGGCTCAAAATTTGACTGTGGAATCAATGCTCGATCCATGAGCCAATCCAGTCCCGCGCTCTGGTGGATTTCTTTACCTGCTTGATAGGCAGGGTATTTCGACGACAGATTTACTATTATAACGATCAGTGATAGGCTTGATGAGTTTTTGAGATTGAAACTGGCTGTTCGCGGCGGCCGAAAAGGAACGAACAAATGAAAACTGACAGGATGATGGGCGGGACAGGTAATAAGCCTTGGGGGCCAATGAGCGGATTGAAGACCACCCTCGCATTGGCGGGCGCCTTGCTGATCGGATGGGGCAGCCAGGCACAAACAACCATCGGATTCCCCGATAGTGATCCGATGAGCGGACGGTTCATCAATACCACCATCGGGTTGGAAACCTTGGGAGATGTGCCTATTGGAGGCAAGCCGCTCAACCTGTCGATCATGGTGCCCAAGTCTCAAGGCAACTCGTTTAACCTGAGCATCTTCGATGGTGATTTCGGCGGCAGTTGGGACATTGTCAGCTTGCCTCCTGCCGGCTTGGCGGGGCTGGATCGGGTTGTATACAAGCTCTATGCCGATCCGGATTTGCTCGGCAACACCGATCCGGCCGATATGATTTGGTACCAACCCAGCCTCGACTACAATCCTGACGGGACGATTTGGAGCATGCCTGACAACGGTTGGTTTGAGGCAACGATAACTGATACGGCACGCTCAGGATACAATGCCGAGAAGTTGGCCTACTACTACCATCTGGTTTGCGAGTGGGAAGTGACTGACACCACGCTGAGCAAGCAGAACAACTTTAAGCTCGCGGTGACAGGGGGCCAACCTTTCCTGCTGGCCGGCAGCAGCATCGGATTTTTGGCTCTTAAGGACGCCGGTCCCATACTGCCGGCAACTACCTATGATGGGACATTTACGTTCAACTTTCTGGTAACCGGCCCCACTGAACGAATCGATCTATGGGATGGGGATGCTGACTTGGGGTGGATAGCACTCGGCATAACCGACACCGACGATTTGAATTCCCCTGAATTCCCGCCATTTCTTTATTCGAGCTATACAGTTTCCGAAGGCGCACATTTAGGGAGTCCTCGTGACGACCACCGGGATGCTCGATGGCGAATCTCGCCGGCGGTCAACTATGTCGTCACGTCGCCCGATGGGCAGTGGCAAGTCCAGAACCTCGATCCATCAGGGAACATGGAGTGGGAACTTTTTCAAATCGTCTCCTCTAGTTCGGAAGCAGGTAATCCGGACGTAGTCATTCCGTCCCCGAAACTGCCGGCAGGCATTTACGAATGGAAGTTCATTGGTCTGGACTTCAACAACGACCTGTTCATCACCTTGGATTACGATCTGTATAGCGTGCCGCCTCCTCCTCCTCCTGGCGGGGCCGGGACGCCCGGCTATTGGAAGAACCACCCAGAAGCTTGGCCCGTTCAGTTTATTGTTATCGGGGGAATTACCTACACCAAGGACCAGGCGATCGCTTACATGAAATTGGCCGAGAAGTACACCGTTGGCAAGAAAGCGGACGGGACATGCATCATGTTCTTCCAGTTGGTGGCTGCTGTCCTGAATGTGGAACTGAACAAGGCCAATCCGGATTGGGTTACATGCGTGGCCGAAGGGGATCCTAGCGTGATTGCGGCAGCCCAGGCGTGGATGACGGCTCACCCGTTAGGCTCGGCAGTCAAGTGCAGCACTCCCGTTTGGACGGAAGTGGGCGAGCCGCTCAAGAACCTGCTCGACGCTTACAACAACGGCTTGCTCTGCTGCCCCAGCCGGGATTCGCTCGAATAACAAGTTTAGTCATCCTTCAGCCAAAGGTGGATAGGCGGTTTTTGCTTGCCTATCCACCTTTTAGTAAGGTGAAATGGCATCGAGATTGATCGAGGTCTTTTCCTGGCGGGGGGGTGTGCGAACCTGCAAAGGCGCAATTCGGATCATCGAGTTCGGAGAGAAAGTGTAGTCCTGATGAAAACAATGCTTCGGCTGGTATTGATCGGGTTGGCGGGTTTGTCGATTGCGTCCTCTCACGCGCAGATCGTATACACTTGGGATCCAACCGATGAGGACAAGATCGATTTGAGTGGAATGACACTCGGCGGGGGGACCATCAAGTTTATATTGGACTATCAGGGAACACCCCCGTCCGGATTGAACTCCACGCTTGAGCTTACTCTTGATATAAGTCCTCAGGGATCGGAGGCATTCTTCGCCTACAATCACCTTCCAAGTGGTGCAGGAGGCACAACATATGGCGATGGTGACGGCGAAGTGTACTATCGCGGCTATGGCCAGAACACGGAACCATGGAGCAGCACTGCAATGTTGGCTTTCGACTTGGTGGCCCCGAATCCGACTGGAGTATGGAACTTCGATTTCACTCCGGCGACTTTGCCTTCCAGTTACCAATACGTGGGGTTCAACGTTAGCGAGATTTTCGAAAGCTTTAGCGAGACTGCTCCATCGGGAACCGATCCAGGATTTCCGTACCTGGGCACGGACACTTTTTCATGGACTGAAGTTGACGCCCTTCCAAAGGACCGATTGTTGGATCATTCGCAAGGCGAGGATTCGCTCACGGGCAATCCTCTGGATGCTACGCACTCTTTTGCTCTCGACTTCACGAATGTTGATGGATATTCCAACGGCGGCATTTTCTTCGGGCTTTACCAGTTCGAGGTGATTGTTGCGCCGGTTCCTGAACCGGCGGGGTACCTGGCTGCGTTCGGTCTTTGTGCGGCGGCGGCGTTCCTGAAGCGCCGGGGCTTCCTTGCGGCACGCTGAGCCAGCCGAAGCGGGCCAGCAATTCGGAGGCTGACGCCCATTCGGACACGCCCTCGCTGCGCGCGAAGCGTCTTGCACTGCGACCTGCCTGCGCCGCCGCGGCAGGCAGGCAGCCCCTGCCGCCTTGGATCACGCCGGACAGCCTGCGTATCCCAGCATCCAGGCTGAAAGGAAAGCGGCAGAGGACTGCCGCACTCCACGAGGCTGGCGCCCATTCGGATGTGCCCTCGGTCGCGCGAAGCGTCTTGGAGTGCGGCAGCCCTCTGCCGCCTTGGATCACGCCGGACAGCCTGCGTATCCCAGCATCCAAGCTGAAAGGAAAGCGGCAGAGGACAGCCGCACTCCACGAGGCTGACGCCCATTCGGATGTGCCCTCGGTCGCGCGAAGCGTCTTGGAGTGCGGCAGCCCCCTGCCGCCTTGGATCACACCGGCCAGCCTGCGTATCCCAGCATCCAGGCTGAAAGGAAAGCGGCAGAGGACTGCCGCGCTCCACGAGGCTGACGCCGGTTCGAATGCGCCCCCGGTCGCGCGAAGCGTCTTGGAGTGCGGCAGCCCCTGCCGCCTTGGATCACGCCGGCCAGCCTGCGCATCCCAGCATCCAGGTTGAAGGGAAAGCGGCAGAGGACAGCCGTACTCCACGAGGCTGGCGCCGGTTCGAATGCCCCCCCGGTCGCGCGAAGCGTCTTGGAGTGCGGCAGCCCCCTGCCGCCTTGGATCACGCCGGCCCGCCTGCGTATCCCAGCATCCAAGCTGAAAGGAAAGCGGTAGAGGACAGCCGCACTCGACGAGGTTGGCGCCCATTCGGATGTGCCCTCGGTCGCGCGAAGCGTCTTGGAGTGCGGCAGCCCCCTGCCGCCTTGGATCACGCCGGCCAGCCTGCGTATCCCAGCATCCAGGCTGAAAGGAAAGCGGCAGAGGACTGCCGCGCTCCACGAGGCTGACGCCGGTTCGAATGCGCCCCCGGTCGCGCGAAGCGTCTTGGAGTGCGGCAGCCCTCTGCCGCCTTGGATTCAATCTCGCAAGGCTCTCGGCATGCCGCCATTTTACGGTTATGCACGAACCGCGCATACCGTGGCCTCACGCCCCCGACCACCGATTGAGCATGCGTGGCACTTATTGCGTGACGGCCGGCACATACCAAAAGGCGCATCTCTTTCGCCAAGCCAAACGCCTGGATGTGCTGCAACGCGGACTGCTCACGGTAGCGCGCCACTTCGGGTGGCATCTCGAAGCTTGGTCGGTGTTCTCCAACCATTACCATTTTGTCGGGCATTCCCCGTCCGATGCGCCGGATGCAGCGAATCTGCCCGACATGCTGAGCATGTTGCACGTGAAAACCGCGGAATGGATCAACCGTATGGATTGCACTCCTGGCCGACAAGTGTGGTTCAATTACTGGGAAACGAGGCTGACATACCAGAAATCCTATCTGGCACGGTTGAATTACGTGCACCAGAATCCGGTAAAGCACGGCTTGGCAGCCGTGGCCAACCAATATCGCTGGTGTTCGGCTGGATGGTTCGAACGCGAGGCATCGGCCCCCATGGTGAAGGCCATTTATCGGTTTAACATTCAACGAGTTCAGATCCTCGACGAATTCGAACCATTGGTGGAACAGTAACTGGCCAGCAGCATGGAAAGGGAAAGCGGCAGAGGACTGCCGCACTCCACGAGGCTGACGCCGGTTCGGACACGCCCTCGCTGCGCGCAAAGCGTATTGGAGTGCGGCAGCCCCCTGCCGCCTTGGATCATGCCGGCCAGCCTGCGTATCCCAGCATCCAGGCTGAAAGGAAAGCGGCAGAGGACTGCCGCACTCCACGAGGCTGACGCCCATTCGGACACGCCCTCGCTGCGCGCGAAGCGTCTTGGAGTGCCGCCGTCAGCTCGGCCTCGGTCGGCTCAGGCACCGGCGTCACGTAGAATCCCTCGCTGACCTCGGTGATCCGCAAGGAGGTTCCTGCCCGGATGCGATTGCGTTCGCACATGGCCTTTGGCAAGACCACCTGGCGCTTTGTGGCGTGAGTAGGCCCCCCTGGCGCCAAAGATGAACCGCTTGAAATTGTGAGTTCTTGTGATTGGCCAACAAGGCGCGCAACTATTCCAGCGTTCATACTTCCCGCAGCACTTCTTATATTTTTTGCCGCTGCCGCATGGGCATGCCTCGTTGCGGCCTATCTTCGGCTCTCGGACAAAAGGCAGCGGGGCAATATCGTCGGGGGCAATATCGTCGGGGGCGAAATCGGAGTCGCGAGGCGGTGGGACGGGTGTTTTGAGCTTGGGCAGTTTCGTGGGCTGGGAATCGTCCGGATGAAAGGATGCCCACCATTCCATTTCGTCGATGGCATCCGTGATGAGAGGCTGCCGGTCGCGCCGCGGCGGCGATTTCAAGTCGCGCTCGAGGCCATCGAGGCCGGCGACCATCGTGTCCACCAAGCCCTCGTCATACGCCTGTCGAATGTCGTCGATCAATTCCGGGGCTGGCAGGTCGGCCACCGCGCAGACCAAGCTGTTCCAAGCGTAAGATGGAACGCGCTGAAGCCTTCCGTGAAAAAGGCTCGTGAAATACTCGAGCACGCTTTCACGAGATACCTGGCCCTCATTCTCCAGCACCAAAAACGCCTCCAAGGCGCCGCTGCGGACATACTCGTTGATCTGCTCGTTCTCGATCAAACCGTGCAACGGCGCAGGATCGCCATCTTAGACCGACGCCAGAATCCGGCTGAGCGCTTCCGTAATCGTGTCACCGAACAAATCGAACGGAGTCTCGCCGGGTGCGCTGACGATCCTGACCAGAAGCGGATAGGCGGCCTTTTCGCGGAACTGGGCCAGCAGGAATATGGCGAACACATGCAGCATGTTGTCTTGCCGAGCAGCCCATTCCGCAGGCGCAGCGGCGACAGACTCGAGCGTCCGCAACAATTCGGGCGTGATGGCTTCGCGCTGCTCGATCGCCGCGCGCATGGCCTTCATCGGGAATCGTCCCGTATACGGCTCCAACTCTCTCAGGATTTCAGAAATCGTCATAGGCCAGCTCCAGGTTGCGGATTGATCATGCAGGGCCAATGGTACAAAGCCGCAAATGGCGGGGAAGATGGAGCGAGCGAAGGGATTCGAACCCAAGGACTCCGACCTGCCAGCCCGATTTCGGGCTGACGTAAGTCTTCATTCCTGAAGGGTTTAGTGGTAAACACAAAAAAATGCCAGTTCAAAGTTGGGGTACAAAACCTCGAAAAATCTTTCAGGAATTTTCAGGAAAATGGTCGTGACTTCATGCCTACCGCTCGACTCCACCCCCAGCGCTGGTCTAGGTCGCGATCTACTAGGCTTGTCTCTGTCAGTTTTCTGCGATAGGCGTGTGGGGCGGCATGAACAAGCCGGTCACGTTTATCTGTGTCTGCATCGCCGGGCTGGGCCTGCTGGTCCTTGGCCGCTGCGCTTATTGCGCCATCGTTTACGGTCACGGTGATCTGGAAGCTGGGAACTTTCATCGCTGCATCTACTGGACCGAACGTGATCCAGTCAGCGGGGCGGTGATCAGGTGTTGGGATACGGACTGGGCTTTGGTGTCCGGCACGGAGCAGTCCGCCGTTGCGCAGGTGCTCGACATGTGGTTCGTGGGCCTTGGCCTGCTGGTACTGGGCGGTTCGGTCTTCGCCGTTGAGCATTATGGTTCACGTAGACATTACGCTGCCTAAGCTCCATCAGGCACCGGTCGTCCACGCCAAGCCGGGACGGCGGCCCATGTGGAGTCCTCACGCTCCACTGCGCCCATCAGTGGCGGTCTTTCACTCCAAACTTTAGCTGCCGTCATCACATGCTCACGGTCAATGATATTCAACCGCACATCGAGAAAGAGTTCGGGTTACGCCTTGAACCGCTAGGCTTCCAACGACTCGCACAACGCAGGTGGGTTCGGTCACAGAAGCAGCCCATCAGAGAACTTTTTGAAATCGCCACGCTCAAGGGTGGGCGGTATTCTCCGGCATGGGGGTTCAGTTCCGGCACTGTTCCCTCCTTTCGCGGCCAAACGTTCCGGCGTCAGAGTACTGACAAGAACGCCATCATGGATTTGGTCATTGATCCCATCGACATCACCGGCGACGTACCGTCGCAGACTTTCCGGTTCATCACCGGCTGCGACACCCAGATTCCGACCGGGCAGATTTGCGCCTGTGCCGAGCATTTCGTGCCGCTTGCTCTGGCCGATTTCGACCGTGTTCATTCGCTACATGACTTTTGCCGGTTCTTTCTTGAGCGCAGCCAACTCCAATATCGACGCTTCCTGTTTCACAACTACGTTCAGCACAATCTGGTTTTTGGCTTCGTGCTCATCTTGATGGGGAGGCGAGATGACGGGCTGGCGAGGATTAAGGAGTTTTGCAGGAGCAGGGACGTGGACTTCGATGACCGGGTTCTGGCCGAATGTATCCGCTATGCCAGCGGCGGTCTGAAAACGGATTGAAAGCGGCGAGTTGAAAATGCGGTTTTCTTAGTACTGGATCTTCTTGGCCATTCGATCGAAACATCTCTTGTTCTCTTCTTTATCCGTTTTCTTCGGCG
>JAKLFB010000045.1 GCA_022711435.1 Verrucomicrobiota bacterium | reverse complement strand
TGCATCGTCGAGGCTTCCACGAATCTCGTCGACTGGATGACGCTCGCGACCAACGGCCTGTTGGCGGTCTCCCTCGAAGTCGCGGACGCCGCGGCCAGCAATCATCCCGCGCGCTTTTATCGAACAGTCATTGCGAACTGATGGTCTTAGTATTATGGACCGGTTCATTGAACTCCAAACGGCGGGGCGGATCTTTTTGTGCACGGCAATATTGCTCGGCAATCCCTGGGTGGCAGGCGCAGATTCGGTTCATCATTTCGAGTTCAACCCGATCGAGTCTCCGCGGCGCGCGGGAATCCCATGGAGCGTTGTGATCACCGCGCGCGATGCGAGCAACGGTATCGCCGATGATTTCGCGGGGTCGGTGTCGCTGGCTGCCAACTCAGGCAGCGATGCACGGTCCAGCACGCTGCTGGGCAATCTATCGCCTCAAGACTTTTCCTACAATTACAGCTACCATGGCCCGGTTTCCGCCGGCTTCGCCTTCACTCCCCACGCGGATCTTGTGGCGACACACGCCCGCCACTACTCGGGGGGGCGGGTATCCATCTGGACCGATGCGGGCGTGCTGCTGGCCGCTCGCGATGTCGCCGATTGGTTCGGGAGGTGGATGGAGACGCCATTCTTCGTGCCGGTGACGCTTTACGCCGGCCACACGTACCGAGTCGCGCTCTGGTCGGACACGTATTCATACTGTTGGCGAGAGGATAGCCTGACAAATTTCGCCGATGGGATCATCGGCCCGAGCTACACTGCGGACGCGGATGTTCTCCCGCAATCGCTGGTTCTGTCGCGCACGTGGTTGTTAGACTTGCGCTACACTGCGGGCGGATCCCGTGCCGTGCCGATCGCGCCGCTGGCGAGCGGCCATTTCATGAATGGCGCGTGGACGGGAGTCGTCTCCGTGCTGAGCGCCGCCGAGGATGTTCGATTGCGCGCGGACGACGGCCAAGGACACGTGGGAACCAGCAATCCATTTGGGGTGCATGCCAACAACGATTTGGCGCTGATCGTTTCGGCGCCCCACGAACCGTTGCCCATGGGCGATCCTTTTGTCTTCCGGGTGACATTCACGAATACCGGTCCGAGCGCGGCGACCTCGATCTTCATTTCGAACCAGCTTTCCGGGCCCGTCGGCGTCTTGGCGGCGACGGTTTCGAAGGGGAGCGCCTGGATCGCGGACAACGCGGCCTTATGGAGCGTTGGCTCGGCAGACGGAGCGACGCATGCCACAATCCAAATCAGCGCCGTGGCGTCCAACTCCGGGATTGTGGCGCTCCACTCGTCGCTGATCCGCGGCGAATGGGATGGATCGTACGACAACAATCAGGTTCTGGCTGCCGTGACGATACGAGGCCGCCCGGTCTTGTCGATCCAGAACACCGAGTTCATCGAGGGAGATGGAGATCCGACAAACGCGGTTCTCGCGGTTCAGCTGTCGCTTCCGACACTCCAGACCGTGACCGTCGATTACGCGACCAGCCCGGGCAGCGCCAGCGCGGAGGTCGATTTCCAGACCACTTCGGGCACGCTGGTCTTTGCGCCGGGAGTGACGAACCTGCCGATCTCGATCCCGCTGATTGGCGATCTCATGAGCGAATCCAACGAGGTTTTTTTCGTGAACTTGAGCGGCGCGACGAACGCGACGATTTCGCAGGCCTCATGGCGGGCCACCATCAACGATGATGATCCCTTCGCGGCGCTGACCATTTTGGACACCGCGGTGATCGAAGACAGCGGCTCATCCAGCAATGCGGTATACTCGGTCACCAACGCCGTGTTCTCGGTTCGGCTTTCCGCGCCGAGCGGTCGGAGGGTGGCCGTCCGGTATCAGACGGCCGATGCCTCCGCGGCCGCAGGCGCGGATTACGCTTCGTATCATGGAACCTTGACCTTTCCTCCCGGTTCGACCCAACAGACGATCAGTGTGCCGGTTTTCGGGGACATCACGGGGGAATCCAACGAAACCTTTCGGGTGACTCTGTACGATCCGGTCAATGCCACGATTGCCGACAACGAGGGCGTCGGGACGATTGTGGATAACGATCCGCTGACCCTAGCGATTGGCGATGCAACCGTTCAGGAGGCCAGCGGCGGCAGCTCCGCTTCCTTTGTGGTATCGCTGAGTCCGCCGACCAACAAGCCGGTGGAGGTTTTTTATGCGACCGAGAATGTCAGCGCGATCGCGGGAGAGGATTACCTCCCCACCAACGGTTGGTTGATCTTCCCATCCGGGATGACCACGCAGACCCTCCAGGTCGTCATCCTCGACAATCCGGCGTATGAGGCGAACGAGGTTTTCTACGTCCGTCTCAGCGAACCGGTGAATAGCACGATCCTGGACGGCCAGGGCGCCGGCACGATCACCGACGACGAACCGCCGCCCGTGTTGAGCGTGTCGTCTCCCAGCACGCTGGAAGGGCACGGCGGCGCCACGAACCTGGAGTTCCAGGTGACTCTCACGGGCCGGACCGACCAGTTCGCAACCGTCCATTATGCCACCGCGGACGGCACGGCGGCCGCGAGCAGCGATTACGCGGGCGCCAGCGGATTCCTGACGTTTCCGGCGGGCACGACGAATCTCTCGGTGTCGGTGCCCGTGCTGGGCGACCGCCAGGTGGAGTCGAACGAGGTCTTTCGTTTGATCCTGAGCGGCGCGGCGCACGCTTCCATCGCTGATCCAGGCGTTGGGACCATTCTCAATGACGACGGTTTTCCCGGCCAGATGCACTGCTTCGAATGGAGCGCGATTCCGTCGCCGCAACGGACGGGGGTGGTCTTTGATGCCAGCATTCTTGCCAAAGATTTCTTCGGCAATCGGGTCGCGGACTTCAACGGCGCGGCCCATCTCTTCGCGCGCACCAATTCGCCCACCGCGCCCATCTTCATCGAGGATTTCGAAGACGGAAACCTGGACGGATGGGGTGAGCCTTGGACCAACGATTATCGTTACGCGACCAACCAAGTCGCTCCTCAAGGTTCGAGTTGCCTCTTTCTGAGCCGCCACTTTTACCTCACTCACTCGCTGTCCAACCTGACACCCAATGGCGTCAACTTCTATGTGCGGGGAGAGGTGCGCGAGGATGAAGTTTGCAGGCTCATTCTCGGAACCAGCGTCGAATACGCCGATCTGGCAGTGTTATTCTACATGACGGGCGGCGGACAGATGGGTCTTTATGAATATTCGAAAGGGCTGCATGCCATCGCGTATCAGCCCGATCAATGGTATAAGATATCGCTGTGGTTTCATTGGGAGGACCGCACCGTGGATTACTTTGTGAACGATGCATTGATCGAAGCTGGCATTCCGTTCCGAAATCCAGCGGTTGACCGTCTGACCGTCCTGCGGCTCTTTGCCTATGGCCGCAGCTGGTGGGACCAGATTGAGATTCTGGACGACGATTGGGTCCCCGCGCCCGACATGATCTCGCCCGCGGTCGCCGGCCCGTTCACGAATGGCGTGTGGGCTGGCAATCTCGCGCTGAGGTCGGTGGCGGCGAAGATCTACCTGGGTGCAACCAACGACGACGGCTTCGTGGGGTTCAGCAACCCGTTCGAGGTGAGCTATCCGGACGACCTGATCCTGGCTGCGGCGTCGGATGCGGCCATTGTCTACGCGGGCGAGACGCTCGCCTACACCCTCCAGCTGAACACCACCGGCCCCGGCACGCTTCACGGGATCCAGTTGAGCAACACCCTGCCCGCGGGCGTCACCTTCCTGTCGGCCGCCGCCTCGCAAGGAGACTGGTCATTCAGCGGCCCGGTGGTGAACTGGAACGTAGGCGCGTTGCCTGCGGACAGCCACGCCACCCTCCGCATTGCCGTCCGGGTCGATTCCCATGGATTGCTGACCAACGTGGCGGCCGCCCGCCCAAGCGAACCGGACCTCAATCCGCTGAACAACACGGTCGCCCTGGCCACTCGCGTCCTGCCCTCCCTCCACCATTTCGTGTTCCACAACCTATCCACAACCCAGCAATCGTTGATTCCGTTCCCCATCACGGTCGCGGCGCGAGATCTGAACAACACCCTCGTGAGCAACTTCAACGGCTGGGTTCGCCTCAGCGCCACCCGCTTGTTCAAGGACGACTTCGAGGATGGCGACATCGGCGGCTGGAGCTGGAGTGTGTCGCAGAGCCCGCGTGAGATCGCGGTGACCAACTCGCTGGGGGGCGCGAATAATCAGGCGCTCGTCTTCTCGAACCTGCCCGGTGTCCGGCACGAATTTCCCGACCTCTTGCCCGACGAAGCCGCGTTCAAAGTCCGACTGGCCGCGCCGGAGGGCGACCTTTACTGCACGCTGGGCGGCGGGCCGACCGACCACCAGAGGATCATCGATTTTCGCATGACCCGCAACGTCATGGTTGTCTACTATAACGGCGGCTCCTTGTCCTTGTCCCATCCCTGCACCACCGATCGTTGGTATGAGATTCGATTCCAGTTCCACTGGCCGGCGCGAACGTATGATTGGTTTGTGGATGGCACTCTGGCCTCCGCCAACATCCCTTTTATGGGGTCGGATGCGACCCGGTTGACTTATGCGTACCTGCGCAATATTTACGGTTGCACCTCGTATTGGGATGATTTCGAGCTGGTGGGCGACGCGGCGGCCCACACGGTGGCGTCCGAGCCATGGATGCTCGGCCCGTTCACCAACGGCCTGTGGACGGGCGAAGTGATTGTGCAGGAACCGGCCACCAATGTGCAGTTGCGCGTCGAGGGCGAGGATGGCCACGAGGGTCTCAGCGCCACCTTCAACGTGATCCCCGGACCCCATGGCGTTTTCGATCATTTCGAATGGAGCCTCACGGGGCCTCACTTGGCGAATCAACCCTTTGCCGCCGCGCTGACGGCCAAGGATGCATTTGGCATAACGGTCACCAACTACACCGGCAGCGTCATACTGCGGGCCACCACCCAGAAGACCGTCCGGGTGCTGTTCCTGCATACGTATACGGATCCAGATTATACCCTGGTTCCGCTGGATGTCATTTCCAACTGGTTTGCCGATTTCAACGCCACCATCACGACCAATGCCACCCCATCCTATCTGCAATCCCAATTGGCCTCCAGCGACGTCCTCCTCGTGGCGAGGCAGTGCTACGCACCCGCGGGCGCCATGGCGGAATGGGGGCGTGCGTTGGAGGGAGTGCTGACGGAGTTCCTCCGCGCTGGCGGAATCATCATCGTATGCGCTGGAACCGGCGAGGCTTATGAAATCCTCAACAGCAGCCATTTGCTCGAATGCGCCTGGCAAGGGTCGGGGGCCACGTCGATGGCCGTACTCACCGATCACATCCTCACGGCCGACCTTCCCAAGCGGTTCAAGTCCCCCGGTTTGCGGTATTTCTTCCACACCAATTCGACCGTGGTGCTTTATGGACTTGGCGATGGCCCCGTGGTGTTGAGCCGCGATGTCGGAGCGGGGCATGTCGTGCTGTTCGGCGGCGACATGTCGAATGGTTACCCGTCCGCCTCGCCACTGGACAGGGTTTTCGCGAACGCGGTGAAGTGGGCTCGGTTCAGCCCGGCCCATGCGCTGGGCTTGAGCCCCACCACCGCCGGCCCATTCAGCAATGGGGTTTGGACGGGCACCGTCACGATCCCGGATACGGTGGGCCGCGCCTTTCTCCATACCGACGACGGCCATTTGAACGCGGTGTTCTCCGATCCCTTCTCCGTGGGCGTGATCAACGATATCGGCATTTCCATGGTGCTATCGAATCCTCTCCCGATTGTCGGTGAACCGCTGCAGTTCCTCATTGCCCTCACTAACGTCGGCCCCAATTCCGCCACGGGCGTCCGATTGACCAACACCATTCCCGCTGGCACATCGCTTCTCGAGATGACTGCCTCCCGGGGCAATGGTTTCGTGGCCGGCAACGACGTGGTCTGGGACGTCGGAACATTGGAGGGGGACGACGGGGTGAGCCTGGCGCTCACCCTTCGAGCCGCCCAAACCGGCAGCTTCACGAATGTGGCCAGCGTCACCCGCGCCGAACCGGATTACTACTTGCCGAACAACACCGCTTCATGGGCCGCGATTGCCATTCTGCCGACCGCGTTCTACATCGGCAACGCCACCGTGGTGGAACGTAACACCGATGCCACGGACGCGGTGTTCGAGGTCCGGCTCTATCCGCCCTCGATGCAGACCTCGCTGGTCCATTACGCAACGGCGGACGGCAGCGCCGTTGCAAGCTTGGATTACGCGCCCACGAACGGCCTGTTGACATTTCCGCCTGGCGTCACGAACCAGTCGATCACCGTCGCCGTGCATGGCGATCTGCTCAGTGAAGACACCGAGATGTTCAACGTCCAATTATCGAATCCGACCAACGCCCTCTTGGGCGCCGCCGTGGGGACCGGCGCCATTGCGGACGACAACGATCCATTCCCGCTCTTTTCCTTGGACGCGGCCAGCGCATTCGAGGGCGACGCGGGAACCAGCCTCATGGTGTTCACGGGCCGGCTTTCGACCGGGAGCGGCAGGACGGTCACGGTTCGGTTTGCCACCGGGAATGGCGCCGCGACCCCCGGCGTCGATTTCGACGCCGTTGCCGGCCAATTGGTTTTTCCGCCCGGCGTGACCGAACAGGCATTTGCGATGTCGATTCGGGGCGATACAGTCAACGAGCCTGACGAGTTCTTCCTGGTGGATCTTCTCAGCGTGTCGAACGCGACACCCCTATTCGTCCAAACTTCCGGCCTGATCCGCAACGACGACGGCTTGCCGGGCAAGCTGGATCATTTCGAATTGGCCCCCGTGCTGGCACCCGTGGTCGAGCGCCAGCCTTTCTGGCTTTCCGTAACCGCGAGAGATGCATGGAACTATGCGCTGCCCGACGTCAGCGGACCATTTCAACTCGACGGTTATCGGAGTGTTGTCAGCCACAGCGACACCGTCGAAATCCTGACCTGGATTGGATGGGTGGACAACGATCGATATCCTCAGATACTCACCGCGGTCTCGAACTGGTTCACCGACTTTCACGAAACCACTGCGACGGCATACGACCCGTCCGTTCTCGAGGCGCTTTTGTCCGACAAGGATGTTCTGCTCGTGCCTCCGCAGGAGGCCCCGATGGGCCAGATGGGAGTTCTCGGCGCCAGTTGGTCGGCGGTCCTGAATCCATTCGTCCACCGGGGCGGGGTCGTCATCGTGTGTTCGGACCACTACGACGAACATCTCCTGCTGGTCAGAGGCGGATTCCTGGAGTTGCAGCGACTCGGCAATGACTACTCGGGCAACGTCGCCATCGGCGCTCCTTCGCGCGTTACCGAAGGTGTTTCGAATTCATTCGCCGGCCCGTTTGTCGCCGAATATGCAGCCAGCAACGGAGTTGTCGCGCTGAAAACCGCGGCCAACAACCATGCGGTCGTTATCCAACGCGAGGCGGGTTGGGGCGCCGTTTTCATGATCGGCAGCGGTTTCTATTACCCTGGCTCGCAAATGGATCACGTTCTCGCCAATGCCGTCCGCTGGAACCAAGGCCTTGGCGAGGCCCCAGTCGCTCTCACCATTCCCGATGCATCGCTAATACTGACGAATGGCGCCTGGGCGGGCTGCGTCACCGTCTTCGAGTCCGGCAGAGATCTTTCTTTGCGAGCGGCCGATGGGCTGGGGCGCATGGGTTGGAGCAGCCCTTTGAACGTAAAAACTGATTCTGATGGCGATGGGCTGCCCGATGATTGGGAGCTTCCATTCGGCTTGGACCCGACCGATCCTGCCGATGCTTTTCTGGATGCGGACGGCGATACGTTGTCCAATCTCGCCGAATATTGGGCCGGCACGGATCCGCTGTCATTCGAGAGCGTCCTCTGGCTCGAGGCGGTTCCGTCCGGCAAGGGTCTATGGCTTCGATTTCCATCCGTGATCGGCCGGCGCCACATCCTGGAATACTCCGCCAGCATCAGTCCGCCCGGATGGTTGGCATACGGAAGCCCCTTCTTCGGAACCGGCGGGCTGATGGAAATCGAAATCCCAATGCAGCCCGGGCAGGCGATGCAGTTCTATCGGCTCCGCCTCCTGCCGTGAAGCGCAAGCCGAATCGGTGAGGACGAACCTGGCATCCGCGGCAGCCCCAAGAAAAAGGACCGTTGCCGATCCGGCCCGGCGCCGCTCCCGCCAAAATCGGAAGGATTTTTTCACGTATCCATAGTTGTCTGCACCTCGATGTGCTCAGGTCGGCTGTTCCTGGCGGGATGAGACCTCACGGGCCCAGGCGTCGAGGATCTCCGACTGACCGTCCTGGGGCGGCCCCATGAACTCGCGCAGGGTCGGCCCCTGAGCAATGCGCCCGTCCAGAAACAGGAAATGGAACAGCTCATACGGCCAGACTTTCCGGCCGATCTCGTAATACCATCGCATGGCTTTCCTCAGGGCCGGATCGGGGTGCGCCAGCATGCGCCCCAGGGACCGCGGACGCAGCTGTGCGGCCGCTTCGATCAGCTTGATCCAGAGTGTCACCCGCCAGGGCGGCACCCGGTCCGTGGCCAGCACCTGGTGTTTGTAGTCCCATCGGCCCAGATCGGGCTGGATCACCCGGCGCCTCGATTCGCGGCGATAGAACGACGTCCAGCGATGCGGCGTGGCATACATCGCCTGGATCTGGTCGGGATCATACGAAAGGATCTGCCGGAGCATGCGCCAGTAATCGCGGTCCGTCTCCTGCTCGAATCCGGCCACGAAGGCGGCCATCGACAGGATGCCGTGCTGGCGCAGCAGGCGGATGGCCTCGCGATCGGTTGCGATGCAGCTGCCCTTGCCGATGCGGCGCAGGGTGCGGTCGTTCGTGCTCTCGATCCCGAGGAGGAATCGGGCAACGCCAGCCTTCCGGTACAAGGGGAGGATGTCGGCGTCGCGCACGATGTCGTCGGCCCGCGTCGATCCCACCAGGATCAACGGCACGTTCTCCGCAACCAGCGCTTCGAGGAAGGCCTGCCAGGCTGGGCGCAATGACGTCGGATTCTCGTCGGCGAAGTTGATCACTTCGACGCCGTGCTCGCGGTGGAGCCATGCCAGCTCGCGGGCGAACCCGACAGGATCGCGATGCCGCCACGCGCTCCAGAACCCCTGCTGGCCGCAGTAATTGCATCGGTGCGGGCAGCCGCGTGAGAACTGTACGACCACCGCCCGCCGGCGGCCCCAGTAACTGTAACGGGCCGGATCGATCAATTCCCACCCCACCCGACAACCATCGAGGTTTTGGATGAGCGGCGCCCGCCCGGTCGATCGAGGCGGCCCGATCCCTTCCATCGGGAGACGATGCGTGCCGCTCCCAGCCGTGCCGAGCGGCTCGCGAAATGCGATTCCAGACACGCGGTTCAATGGCGTCCCGATCTCCAAGGCCTCCATGAGCCGCACTGCCGTCTCCTCCCCTTCGCCCCGCACAATGATGTCGATCTGCGGTTCGTTCTCGAGGATCTCGCGCCAATGATAGGTCGGGAACACTCCGCCATACACGATCCACGCCTCGGGCCAGGCCGCGCGGATTGCCCGGGTGATCTCGACGACGCGAGGGTGGGCGGACGTGGAACCCGAATGCCCCACGAGCACCGATCGAGGCGCCCGCCTTCTTACAAGCGCCGCAATCTCGGCCGTCGGCTGGTCGTCAATGTCCGCATCCAGCAGCTCGACGCGATGGCCGGCGTCAATCAGCGGACCGCCGATCGCCAGCAAGCCCAGCGGCGGAAGGTGCTCGATGGGAATTCGGCTGCCGATCGCCGGATGCGGCGGATTCAGGAGGAGGATGTTCACAGGGATCCAGGCTGCCCACCGGCGAGCCTTGCAGGCGGCGGGCGGTCAGCAGCGGCAACACCGGCCACCGCCGGCCGCGGCCATGCCTGGAGAACCCGACTGCGCCATGCCATCCGAAGTTCACTTTGTATCACAAAGTATATGACGCCGCACTTCGGGTTTCGTTCAAATTGGATCGCATCTCGGTTCCATTAACAACGCGCCCCGAGAACGCTCCCGGGGAATCCCATGGCGATCAGGCGTTGAATATTCTGATCCGCGGCGATCGCGCCGCGCCTGGGTTTGATCCCCTTCGCCTCATTTGTCAATTATTTAGATGCGACCCCATTGGCCTCACCCGGCCTCAGCCAGGCGTTGTCGTCTTCCACGCGCCTCGAGTGAAGTCGGGGATTTCCTGGGGCGCGCCGCCGGCTCGAAGCGAAGCGGCCGAAAGCGGGATGATGCAGCTCCACGCCGCCGCGTCATAGGCGTCGACGGGTGATCGCCGGCCGGTTCGGATCGCATCCAGGAACTCGGCGATGACGAAGTAATCGGCGCCGCCGTGGCCGGTTTTGGCGGCCTGCTCTCCCGCCTGCTTCCAGAGCGGGTGCTCGCAATCGGCGGCCAGATCCTCGATCGGCGCCCAGGCATAGCTCCGGCTCCTGCCCTCGACCCATGCCTGGCTCGCCACGCCATCGTCCTTGTAGGAGGCGGTTGTCCCCTGCAGGGTGAAGTACGTCGTGCTCGGATGCGGCCGGGCGGAATGGGTGTCGTAGCGCAGATCAATCACCGCACCGCGGGCTGTCCGCAGCAGCGTGGTCGTGGTGTCGCCCACGGCAAACTGGATCATTCGGGCCGGATGGCCGGCGGGGAACTTTTGCGCGACGTAATGATCCATCCCTTTGGGCGGGCTGCTCGAGGCCGACAGCGACACCAGCCGGTCGCCCCGGTGAATGCCCAGCCACCGGGCAACCGGCCCCAGGGCGTGCGTCGGATACAGGTTGCCGATCATGTCGCGCGCCATCTCGCCGCGCCACGTCAGCGAACCGTCGGGGTTGAACACGTAAGCCCGGCAATCATGGACATAGCCGCATTCGGCATAGGTCAGATCGCCGAACAACCCCTTCCGTACCACCTCGAGCGCCATCAGGTTGCGCCGGTAATAGCAGCAGTTCTCGGCCATCATGTAGAGGCATGGGGACTCCTCCGCGGCCCGGACCAGCGCACAGCAGTCGTCCATCGTCGCGGCGGCCGCCACCTCGCTCAGCACGTGCTTTCGAGCCCGGAGGGCATCCACGGACATCGCGGCGTGCAGCAGCAGGGGCGTGGCGATGAGGACCGCGTCGACATCCTCCCTCAGCAGAAGCCGCCGGTAATCGAGCGGCCCGCTCGAATAGCCCGCCGGCCGCCGGCCGCGCGACTTGGCGACGATGCCCGCTGCGCGCTCGACGCGGCTCGCGTCGATGTCGCACACCGCGGACACCTCGACCCCTTCGAACCCCAACGCCACGGTCATCAGGTAGGTGCCCCGCCCCCCCACCCCGATAATCCCCAGGCGAATAGCCCGGCCTCCGGGCTCGCCTCCCCCGGCGGCGACGATCGGCGCAACCAGGCCGATGGCGGCGCCCGCTTGAAGAAAGGCACGACGATCAAGTTGTTTCTGCATGACCTCTTTTCATATGCAATTGCCGGCCCGTTGCCAACCCTATGTGCGTGTCCGCCGGATGCAGGATTCACCGACCGGCTTTCGGGCAGGGCGAACGACCATGGTGATCATCCTGGGAGCGAAAGGCCGGCGGCCCGGATCCAAGCCGCCATCACCACCCCCACCAGCAGGCCCAGCGCCGCAATGTCCAGCCAGCGGCCCTGGCGGGGCGGCGCTGGCGCCCGGCTCAGCGGCAGCCCCAGCAGGGCTCCTGCAAAAAATCCGCCCCCGTGCGCCACGAAGTCCGATGTCGGATTGGTCCCGGTCAACGCGAACAGCATCACGCCGGCCAGGATGGCCGGTGCGCCCCAGCGCACGGGTGTCCGCTGGCCCCGCCAAAGCTCGGACACCATCAACAATCCCAGCGCGCCCATCACCATGCCGGAGGCGCCGACGGATCGGTGCGTTTCGGGATAGATCAGCCAGCCAGCCCATCCGCCCAAGACTCCGGCGGCATACGCCGCCAGCAGGCCGATCCCGTACCCGTATCGCGCCATGGCCAGCCCGAGGAGAATGCCGCCCAGGCCCAGGTTGGCGGCCAGGTGGCCGGCATCGCCGTGCAGCGTCACTGAGGTGAACGGCCGCCACCATTCGCCCCGGCTCATCGCCGCGTTATCCACGCAGCCGGCCGGCCTGAGATCGATCCCCTGCCATGCGGGCAGGGCGAAAAACAAGACCAGCGCCAGCCCCCACCCCAGCACGCCCCAGTGGAAAAACCAGCCGCTCCACGGCAGCGGCTGGCGCCATCGAAACCGGCGGTTCTCGCGCCGGTAGAGCCGGATGGCTGCCATGGCGGGCAAGTAATCGGGCGGATCCACCTCGATCCGCCAGCCGCCCTCCTCGCTCCGCTGGATGGTCGAGCCAATCCCCTGGCTCGAGAGCACCAGGCTCCAGTCCATGGCCTGCTGCTCCGACCGCGCCGCGATCACAGCCTGCGCCGGCTCCAGCATCGGCGACGGATCGTTCATCGGACGAGGCAATGCCTCAAGGCAGCGACGGCCATTGGCCCCCCGCAATCCGGCGCAGATCCAGCCGGTCCGCATCGATCACAGCATGCCGAATGCGCTGGCGTTTCCAGGTGTAAGTGACGCGGACCATTCCATCCCCGGTCTGGATCACCGCCGGATACGAATACTCGCCCGGCTCCGTTTCGAGCGCCAGGGCCGCCTTCCACTCCTTGCCATCGGAAGAAACGGCCACGTTCAATGGCGACCGGCCCCGAGCGGTATGATTGTACACCAGGACGTGCCGTCCATCGCGCAAGGTGGCTGCGTCCGTGCCCGAGTTCGGATTGGGCAGCTCGGTGAGGGCGAGCGCGCTCCAGGTTCGTCCCTGGTCCGCGGACCATGACTCCCAGAGCTTGCCCTGGCGGCTCCGGCCCAGCGCCTGGAGGCGCCCCCCCGGGTGAAAGAGAATGCTCGGCTGAATCGCGGCGATCGTCCGCCCGTCGTTCACCGCATCCGTCCGCTGCCAGGTCCGCCCCCCATCGGCCGTCGACTCGAAATGCACACGCCATCCCTGGTCCTCCGTGCTGGAACCGCACAACAGCACGCCGTCCAGGCGCACCGGCTTGTTCTTGACGGGGCCGCTGATCCCTTCCGGCAACCGAATCGGTTCCGACCAGGATTGCCCTCCGTCTGTGCTCCGCATGATCATGCCCCACCACTCGCGCGGCGATGGCCCGACCTTGTAGAACAGCAGCAGGGGGCCGCCAGACACCTGATACAGCGCCGGGTTCCAGCATGGATGGCGGACCAGGGTCCCGTCCGCCTTCGCGTATTGCACGCCATGGGCCACCTCGACCGGCGGCGTCCACCGCCCCTGCAAATGCCGCGCAAGCCAGATCCCGACATCCGCACGGCCCTCCCGGGTTCCGCCGAACCATGCCGCCACGAGCCCGCCTGAGGATTCTGCAATAGTCGACGCATGACACTCCGGAAACGGAGCCGTCTCGAAAATGAATTCGTGCCGGACCAACCCGGCCGGATCGGCGCCGGCAGCCATGACGCACGCAGCCATCACTCCCAACAAGATTTCCAAGGTTCTCATAGGTATCAGCCCCATGCTCGCCCAGTTTGCGGGATCTGACAAGCGAGCATCCTTCCAAACAGCGCCGTGAAACAGGAAAAGATGAGGGATGGAAAAACTTGACCTGATGGCGTCCAATCTGGCTTTTCAAGGGTGCGAGCATGAACAACTCCGGCCTGCTCGAGGCGCTGAACGTTATTTGGCCCTATGTCATCGCGGTGGTGACCTGGGTCGCTTCCGTTCTAGCGTCGGGCCATGCCATCCTTTACAAGCGCGATCCGCGATCGGCGGTCCTGTGGACGGGGCTGATCTGGCTGCTGCCGCTGGCGGGGGCGTTGCTCTACTTCATTTTGGGGATCAACCGGATTCGGCGCCGGGCCCTGGTGCTCCGCGGCCAAGTCGAGACCTACCGCTCGCTGCCGCCGCCGCCGGCCTCGCCGCCGGAGACGCTGGCCGAGCATCTGCCGCCCGAAGCCCGCCGCCTCATCTCGCTGGCATCGCTGGTCGATCAGGTCGTTCAGCGCCCCCTGGTTCCGGGCAACGCGGTGGAGCCGCTCCTCGATGGCGACCAGGCCTATCCCGCCATGCTGGCCGCCATCCAGGAGGCCAGGTCGTCGATCGCGCTCTCGACCTACATCTACGACCGCGACGAGGCAGGCTATGCCTTCGCCGACGCCCTGGGCAAGGCCGTCCGACGAGGGGTCGAGGTCCGGATCCTGATCGACGCCGCCGGCACCCGCTACACCTGGCCGTCCATCCTTGGCACGCTTCGGCGCGAAGGCATCCGCCACGCCCGGTTCCTCCGCACGTTCCCCCTCCGGCACCTGGTCTCGATCAACCTGCGCAACCACCGCAAGATCCTCGTGGTCGACGGCACCACAGGATTCACGGGGGGCATGAACATCCGAGTCGGACATTGGCTGAGCAAGAAACCCGCGCACCCCGTCCGCGACATGCATTTCCGGCTCGACGGACCGATCGTCGCCCATTTGCAGGAGGCCTTCGCCGAAGATTGGCGATTCACCACCGGCGAGATCCTCGAAGGCGATCGATGGTTCCCGCCGCTTGAACCCGCCGGCTCTGTCTTCGCCCGAGGGATCATCGATGGCCCCGATGAGGATTTCGAACGGCTCCGCTGGACCCTGCTGGGCGCTCTGGCTGCCGCCCGGCACTCGGTCCGGATCATGACCCCCTATTTTCTGCCCGAGCCCGCGCTCATTTCAGCCCTGAACCTCGCCGCATTGCGCGGAGTTGATGTGGACATCCTCCTGCCCTCGCGGAACAACTTGCCTTTCATCCACTGGGCCTCGCAGGCGCACTGGTGGCAGATGCTCGAGCGCGGCTGCCGGATCTGGCTGACACCCCCTCCCTTCGACCACTCGAAGCTGTTCATCGTGGACGACTGCTGGACCCTGATCGGCTCGACCAACTGGGATCCACGCAGCCTGCGGCTCAATTTCGAGTTCAATGTCGAGTGCTACGATCCTGCCCTGGCGCAATCTATGGGGCGCGAATTCGACCGGCGCCGGCAGGCTGCCCGACCCGTGACGCTGGCGGAAGTCGACGCCCGCGGCTACGCCATACGGCTTCGCGACGGGCTGGCCCGATTCCTGACGCCTTTTTTATGATCCACAAAGCCGATCCGGAGGTGAAAGCCGAGAACAACCTGGCCGTCACCCCGGAGATCTTTGGCTGGAAGCAGTCTGAGCTGGCAGGCCTCATCGGGGCCAAGTTCGGAGCGGTGCATCCCGCCGCGGAACGACCGCGGGTTGCGCCTGCACCGCCGAGCGAATAAGGATCCGCCCTCCGCTCGAGCTCACGGCAGCGGGCCGATCGCCGCCTCGCCGGAATAGATCCGCACCCACTCCATCCAGCCGGTCCATCGCGGCGAGACCGGCTCGATGACAGGGCTGCCCAGGTCGGCTCCGATCTGCATGATGTCCATCGGGTCGCTCCCGATCAGGCCCGGCAGCGGGGCGCTGCCCGCCAGTTGCCCATTGACATAAATCCGGGCCTGGCGATCGGCGGTGATGATCCCCGCTAGCACAGCCCAATCGTCCAGGATCGATTTCGCCTGGACGGTCACGCGCTGGTTGCCGGCGACCACCGTGAATGCCGGACGGCCGCGATCGAGCCAGAGCGCGTATCCCTGGCTCCGGCCGCCTCGGGCCAAAATCACTCCGTCGGGCTGGCCGGGCCTCACCATGGCCTCGACGGTCCACGCCTGCCCTGCCGGATTCAGCGAGGCTGACTTGCCCACTTCGATGCAACCGCCGTCTTGCCAGCGCATCGCCTTGCGGCCGGATCTGCCATCGGCCAGAACCACGCCGAGAACCGCGCCATGGTTTCCCTTGCCGCTGGCATCCAGAACATGCCCGCCTTCGAAATGCGCCGCGTCCAATTCCAGCCGCAGCTCCGGCTTCGCGTCCGGCTGCCAGTCCGCACCACCCGCCCTGCCCCACCACTCGGGTCGATCGACGTATTCCGGGACGCGATACCCAACCTCGAGCGCCAGGCGATCGTGCTCGGCCTCGAGCCGCCGCAGCAGCTCCGCTCGAGCCGGGTCCCGAAACACGTTCCGCGTCTCGAACGGGTCCGCCGCCAGATCGAACAGCTCGGTCCAGTCGTCGTGGCCGGGATACTTGATCAGCTTGGCGCCGGCGGTTCGGACCGCGGTGATGTCCGGCACCCGGGAGTTGCGCTGCCGTTCCGCAAAGTATTCGTAAAACCACGATGTCCGCCAATCGGCCTTCTGGCCTGCGACCAGCGGGCGCCAGCTCCGGCCCTGCATGCCGGCCGGGATCGGCGCGCCCGCCCAGTCCAGCAGCGTCGGCGCCAGATCCAGGTTCAGGACCATTTCGTCCCGGACCCGGCCTTGGGCCGGATCGCCCAGCGCCGGATAGCGGACCAGGAGCGGCACTCTCAGGCTTTCGTCGTAGGCGCTTCGCTTGTCGCCCAGGCCGTGCTCGCCCAGGTAGTATCCGTTGTCGCTGGTGTAAATCACCACGGTGTTCCTCGCCATGCCCAGCTCGTCCAGGCCATCCAGCAAACGGCCCAGGCAATCGTCAGCCGCGCTGATGCAGCGGAAGTAATTGAGATTGACCGGCACGGCTGCCGGGCTGGGCTCCGCGCGCCGAGAACCCGCCGCGCCCATGTAGGGGGCGGGCACATTCAGGTTGGGCGTCGGCCGGGCCTGCTCGCCTGCAAATCGATCCTTCGCGCGGGCGGGCGGATCGAAGGGCCCATGGGGCGACTTGAATCCCACGATCAGCAGCCACGGCTCCGGGCGCCCTTTCTGCCGACGCAAGAACTCGAGGGCGTAATCGGTCGATATGTCGTCAATCCACCCCCGGCTCGGAACATCCCGCCCGTCCACGATGAAGACCGGATCGTTGTAGCGTGCGTGGCCGATGAACGAGGCGTGATGGTCGAACCCGGGCCGCTCCCGCTGGCTGTCCATGTGCCACTTGCCCACGTAAGCGGTTGTGTAGCCCTGTCCGCGCAGCAGGCTGGCATGGGTTACGCTGTCGACGGGCAGCGGACGGAAGTTCGAGGCGACCCCGTTGAAGTGGCCGTAGCGGCCCGTCAGGTTCACCGCCCGGCTGGGCGCGCATAGCGAGTGGACGACAAAGGCGTTCCGAAAGCGCACTCCCTCGCTGGCGAGCCGGTCCATGTGCGGCGTGCGAAACCACGGGAACCGGCCCTGATCGCCCTGCTCCTGCTGGACGACCGAGAGGGCGTCGTAACGCTGGTCATCGGTGTAGATGAACAAGAGATTCGGCCGGCTGGCGGCCCGGACCGGCGAGGCTGCCGGCCATGCTGCCGCCGCCAGCAAAACCCCTGCCCAAAGCGCGTGAGCGGATTTCATGCGATCATCCTGGCAGATCCGCCCTCCCGCGCCAAGCATCCCTTGATCGGCCCGGGGGGCGACGGCCGGCGCCCCCCGGGGCCGAGCCAGCCGCTTCGGAAATGACAGACTTGCACAGCCGGGGCCGAACCCTTATAGGATATTCCCGTGGTGATTCGACGCCATGGTGAACCCACCCCATGCCCGACCGCCGGCGCGGAATTTGCCGATATTGGATATGATTGCGACTTTTGCCCGATCGAAACGGCTGGCTCAGAAACCGGCCGTTTCACGGAATACGAACGACAAGCGGTACAAGATACTGGAGACGCAGATGAAGCGCTACCAGTTCAAGCAGGACGCGCTGATCGAGGTGCTGCACAAGGCACAGGAGCTGTTCGGGTTTCTGGACAACGATCTGATGACATTTGTGGCGCAGCAGCTCAAGCTGCCGCCCAGCCGCGTGTTCGGAGTCGCGACGTTCTACCATTTCTTCAACCTCAAGCCCAAGGGGGCGCATTCGTGCGTGGTCTGCATGGGCACCGCCTGCTATGTCAGGGGCGCGGACAAGGTGGTGGCGGCGATCGAGGCATTCGCCGGGATCAAGGCCGGCGAGACCACGCCCGACGGCAGGCTGTCGCTGGCCACGGCCCGATGCATTGGCGCGTGCGGCATCGCTCCGGCCGTCGTCTACGATGGCGCCGTCACGGCCAAGCAAACCCCGGAATCGTCCCTCGAGATCGTGAAAGGATGGCTAAGCCATGGTTCTTGAAGATCTGATCCGAATCAAGCAGGCCGAGCTCGCCAGGCGGAAGAAGCACACGCTGCGCTGCTGCATGGCGGCCGGCTGCGTGTCCGCCAACGCCGGGTCCGTCAAGGATGCGCTGGTGAAGGCGGTCCACGAGGCGGGCATGGACGACCAGGTCGAGGTGCGCAGCGTGGGCTGCATGCGGCTCTGCTGCGAAGGCCCGCTGGTGGCGGCCGAGCCGCAGAACATCCTCTATCAGCAGGTGACCCCGGCCGACGCTCCGGCGATTGTCGCCGCCCTCGAAGGGGCGCCCTGCAGCGTCCGCCAGGGCGACCTGAACGCGCCGTTCTTCCGCGAGCAGATGGCCATCGTGCTCGAGAACTGCGGCGTCGTGGATCCGGATCGGATCGAATCCTACATCGCCGCCGACGGGTATCTGGCGATGCGGAACGTGCTGCGCGAGATGACGGCGGCGGATGTGATTGCGGCCATTACCCGGAGCGGCCTGCGCGGGCGGGGCGGCGCCGGGTACCCGACCGGCCTGAAATGGGCCACCGTCGCCAAGACGCGCAGCACCCGCAAGTTCGTCATCTGCAACGCCGACGAGGGCGATCCCGGGGCGTTCATGGACCGCAGCGTTCTTGAAAGCGATCCGCACCGGGTGATCGAGGGCATGATCATCGCCGGCTATGCGGTTGGCGCCGAGCAGGGGTTCATCTACGTGCGGGCGGAGTACCCGCTGGCCATCGAGCGGCTCCAGAACGCCATCCGGCAGGCCAAGCAGATGGGGCTCCTCGGCAGCGGCGTTTTCGAATCCCCCCTGAACTTCAACATCGATATCCGGATCGGCGCGGGGGCGTTCGTGTGCGGCGAGGAGACGGCGCTGATGGCATCGATCGAGGGCCGCCGGGGGCTGCCCCGGCCCCGCCCGCCGTTCCCGGCCGAGAGCGGCCTGTTTCGCCAGCCGACGCTGATCAACAACGTGGAGACATTCGCCAACGTGCCTCCGATCATCTTGCGGGGGGCCGAGTGGTTCGCCGGGATCGGCACGGAAAAGAGCAAGGGCACGAAGGTCTTTGCGCTCGCCGGCAAGATCAACCACACGGGCCTGATCGAGGTGCCTATGGGCACCCCGCTGCGGAAGATCGTCGAGGACATGGGGGGCGGCGCCCCGGAAGGCAACGCCATCAAGGCCGTGCAGACCGGCGGCCCCTCGGGCGGCTGCATCCCCGCCTCCGCGCTCGACACCCCGGTGGACTACGAGTCGCTGGGCCAGCTGGGCTCGATCATGGGCTCCGGCGGCATGATCGTCATGGACCAGACCACCAACATGGTCGACGTCGCCCGGTTCTTCATGGAGTTCTGCATGGACGAGTCGTGCGGGAAATGCGTTCCCTGCCGGGCGGGCACGGTGCAGATGCACGAGCTGCTGAAGAAGTTTATCGAGCGGCGCGCCACGGCCGCGGACCTCCCGCGGCTCGAGGAGCTGTGCGATCTGGTCAAGAGCACGAGCTTGTGCGGCCTGGGCCAGACGGCGCCCAACCCGGTGTTGAGCACGATCCGGTTCTTCCGGCAGGAGTATCTGGACCTGCTGTCGCCGGGCGATCCGCCCCCCGCGCCGGCCCCCTGAATCCGCGGCAACCGAGGAGAATCGTTATGGCTGCAAAAACCCTGACAATCGATGGCCAGATGATCAGCGCCGAGGAGAGCCAGACCGTGCTCGAGGCGGCGCGCGACCACGGCATCCCGATCCCCACCCTGTGCCATCTGGAGGGGGTGATGGACGTGGGGGCCTGCCGGCTCTGCCTGGTGGAGGTGGCAGGGACCCACAAGCTCCTGCCGGCCTGCGTGACCCGGGTCGCCGAAGGCATGGTCGTCACCACCCGCTCCGAGCGGCTCGAGAAATACCGCCGCATGATCCTCGAGCTGCTCTTCGCCGAGCGCAACCACGTCTGCGCCGTCTGCGTCTCCAACGGGCACTGCGAGCTCCAGCACCAGGCCATGACCCACGGCATGGATCACGTCCGCTACGAGTATCGCCACCCGCGCCTGGAGCTGGACTTGTCGCACCGGCTCTTTGGCATGGACCACAACCGGTGCATCATGTGCACCCGGTGCGTGCGGGCGTGCTGGCACATCGAGGGTGCGGGCACCCGGAACGTCTCGGGCCGCGGCGCCAACTCGAGGATCATCACCGACCTCAACCAGCCATGGAGCGAGTCCGAGACATGCACCGAATGCGGCAAGTGCGTGCAGTCCTGCCCCACGGGCGCCCTGTTCAACAAGGGGGCCACCGTCGCCGAAATGGAGCGGGACCGCGACAAGCTCGAGTACATCGTCATCGCCCGGGAGAAAAAGCAATGGATCGTCTAAGACTCGCAACCGTTTGGCTCGGCGGCTGTTCCGGCTGCCACATGTCGTTTCTCGACCTGGACGAGTGGCTGATCGACCTGCACGGCCGGGCCGAGCTGGTCTACAGCCCGGTGGTGGATGCCAAGGAGTATCCCGAGGGCGTGGATGTGGCGCTGATCGAGGGCGCCATCTGCAACGAGGACCACGTCGAGATGATTCACAAGATCCGGCGGCGCACCCGGGCGATCGTGGCGTTCGGCGACTGCGCGGTGACGGGGAACGTGACCGCGCTGCGCAACCCGCTCGGTTCGGCCCGGCCCGTCCTCGAACGCGCCTACCTCGAGGCGGCCGATCTCCTGGCGCGGGTGCCCTCCGAGCCGGGCATCGTGCCCCCCCTGCTCGATCGCGTGGTGCCGGTCCACGCCATGGTCCCGGTCGAGTATTACCTGCCGGGATGCCCCCCTCCCGCCGACCGGATCCGGGCGCTCCTCGAGCAATTGCTCGACGGCCAGGCGCCCCGGCTCACCGCCGCCCAGATCAAGTTCGGTTGACACCCTTTCGTTATGGCTCGAAGAATCCTCATTGACCCCGTCACCCGGATCGAGGGGCACGCCAAGATCACCATCCACCTGGACGGCGCCGGCAACGTCTCCGATGCCCGGTTCCATGTCGTCGAGTTCCGCGGCTTCGAGAAGTTCTGCGAGGGCCGCCCCATGTGGGAGATGCCGAGCATCACTCCGCGCATCTGCGGCATCTGCCCGGTGAGCCACCTGCTGGCCTCTGCCAAGGCATGCGACGCGATCCTGGCGGTCCGGATCCCGCTGGCGGCGGAGAACCTGCGCCGTCTCATGAACCTGGGGCAGATCATCCAATCGCACGCGCTGAGCTTTTTCCATCTCAGCGCGCCCGATTTTCTCCTGGGATGGGAGACCCCGCCGCAGGCCCGGAATGTGTTTGGCCTGATCCGGGCGAATCCGGACCTGGCTCGGGGCGGGATCCGCCTTCGGCAGTTTGGGCAGGAGGTGATCGAGCTGCTGGGCGGGCAGAAGATCCACCCGGCCTGGGCGGTGCCCGGGGGGGTCCGCGAGCCCCTCACCGACGAAGGCCGCCAGCACATCCGGACCAGGCTGCCCGAGGCGCTCGAGACCGCCCGCCACGCCATCCAGCTCTTCCGGAAAACCCTCGGGCAGCACGAGCGCGAGATCCAGGTCTTCGGCAGGTTCCCGTCGCTGTTCCTGGGCCTGGCCAACGAGGAGGGGCTCTGGGAGCACTACGACGGCTTCCTGCGGTTCGTCGATGCCGGCGGCAACGTGATCGCTGACCAGGTGGATGTCAGCCAATACCGGGACGTCATCGGCGAGGCCGTCCAGCACGACTCCTACCTGAAGTCGCCGTATTACCGGCCGATGGGCTTCCCGGAGGGCATCTACCGGGTGGGGCCTCTGGCGCGGCTCAACGTTTGCAAGGAGATGGGCACGCCCCTGGCCAACGGGGAGCTCGAGCGCTTCCGCTCGTTCGGCCGCGGCGCGGTCACGTCGTCCTTCCTCTACCACTACGCGCGGCTGATCGAGATCCTGGCCTGCATCGAGCGCATCCAGGCCATGATCGACGGCCCCGAACTGCTGTCCGATCGCCTCCGCGCCGACGCCGGCATCAACAAGCTCGAGGGGATCGGCGCCAGCGAGGCGCCCCGCGGCACGCTCTTCCACCACTACCACGTCGATGAAGATGGCCTGATCCAAAAGGTCAACATGATCATCGCCACCGGCCAGAACAACCTGGCCATGAACCGCACCGTGGCCCAAATCGCGCGCCACTACATTCAGGGCGACACGATCCCCGAAGCCATGCTCAACCGCGTCGAAGCCGGCATTCGGGCTTATGATCCTTGCCTGAGCTGCTCGACTCATGCCGATGGCTCGCTGGCCTTGAAGGTCGTTCTCCTCGGCCCCGATGGCGCCGTCCTGGATGAAGTCCGCCGGGAATAATGGCCGGCATCCTCGTCATCGGGTGCGGCAATCCCCTGCGCGGCGACGACGCCCTCGGCCCTCGAATCGCCGCCGCCATCGCCGAGCGCCGCCTGCCCGGTGTCCGTGTGCTAACCCCTCATCAACTGGCGCCCGAGCTGGCCGCCGACCTTGCCCAAGCCCGGCGCGCCATCTTCGTCGATGCCTCGAGCAGGCCGGGCCAGGACGCGGTCGAGCTGCGATCCATCGAGCCTTCGAACGAACCGACAGCCATCGGGCACCTGAGCCGCCCCGGTGAGCTGCTGGCCCTGGCCCAGGCGCTCTATGGACGCCGTCCGCCCGCCTGGCTGGTGACCGCGCCTGCCCAGAGCTTCGACATCGGAGCGCCCTTGTCGGCAGGCGCGGAAAAGGCCATGGCCGCAGCGATCGAATCGGTCGCCAGCCTCTGCCACATGGCGTGATTCCGTCGCCAGGGTGCGGCCGGACCGTGCCGGCTGCCGATCGACACGCCCTGATCTCCCGCAAACGAGCCAGGCCGGGCCTCCTGGGCGTTGGTCCTCTCGATTCGGATTTGACCCCAAGGCCTTTCCCGCATAAGAAACGGAGGCGATGCATCAAACAAGCGCTGGCCGGGAGGTTCTCAACTTGTCCAGCAGCGCTGGCGGCAACCCTTGATCGTTCGATCCTCACGCGTATGAAAAAGCTCCTTTGGATGTTCGTGTCGGCACTGGCGGCGGCGTTGGCCGCAGCCGCGGCGCAGCCGGCGGGCAGAGCGCCGGCGACGACCCGCATGCCGGAAGGCGTGACGGCCTATCGCGACCTTCCGTATGTCGAGAACGGGCACGCCCGCCAGGTGCTCGATCTGTTCGTGCCCGACAAGGCCGAGAAAGCGCTCCCCGTCATCGTCTGGATCCACGGCGGGGCATGGATGGGAGGCGACAAGGGCGGATGCCCTCCGCTGCGGCAGGGTTTTGCGGAACAGGGATATGCGGTTGCCAGCCTGAACTACCGGCTCAGCCAGCACGCGGTCTATCCTGCCCAGATCGAGGACTGCAAGGCTGCGATCCGCTGGCTGCGGGCCCATGCGCGGGATTATCGTCTGGATCCGGCCCGGTTCGGCGTCTGGGGCAGCTCGGCCGGCGGGCATCTGGTCGCCCTGCTCGGCGTGACGGGCGACGTGAAAACGTTCGATGTGGGCCGGCACCTCGAGTTTTCGAGCGCGGTGCAGTGCGTCGTGGATGACTATGGGCCGACGGATTTCTCGCAGTTCGATGCCCATCGGCTGGCGGGCCAAAGGAGCGCGCTGGCCGTGGCCGGCTCGCCCGAATCGCTGTTGATCGGCGGATCGGTCCTGCTCCCGGAAAACAAGGAGAAGGTCGCGCGCGCCAACCCGATCGCGTTCGTCACCGCAGGCGATGCGCCGTTCCTGATCAACCATGGGGATGCGGACGCCACGGTGCCGCACCACCAAAGCGAGCTCCTCTTCGAGGCGCTCAAGAAGGCCGGCGTCCCCGTGCGATTCAACACCGTCAAAGGCGGCGGCCACGGCGCCGGCTTTGGCGGCCCCGAGCTCGAGAAAATGCGCAGGGATTTCCTCGCCTACCATCTGCAAGGGGCGAAGAACGATGCGGCCCAGTGGCCGGCCGCCATGCGGTCGAGCACCGACGCCATCGCTCCATCCCCGCGCGCTCCTCGCGGACCGGACGCCCGATAATGGCTTGCGCGAGCACGGATACAGCCGCCGGGGGCCCGAAAAACACCTGGACTCGAACGTTCCGCTTCGCGATGCAGGTTCAATTGATCGCCTGGCTGGGCAACGTCCTCCGGCAGGACTGAAAGCCAGCCTTTGCTCGACGCGCTTGTCAGGGGGGCGATCCGCGGATAGCTTGGGACTTCAGTATGAACCTGGGCACGTTTTTCTCGTTGGTTAAGAACAGGACTGCACTTCTCTGGATCCTGACCGGATGTCTCATCGGGCCGCCGATGGCCGCCGCCGCGGCTGCGCCGATCAAGGTGGGGATCATCGGGCTGGACGCGCACGCGCTCCCGTGGACGAAGATCATCCATGATCGACAGGCGGCGCGTCCGGTGGCCGACATGCGGATTGCGGCCGCGGTCCCCGCCTTCAGCCCGGACATCCCCTTCAGCAAGGATCATATCGAAAAGAACACCGCCGCCATGCGCGAACTCGGCGTCGAGATCTGTGACGGCATCGAGGCCATGCTGCCGAAGGTCGATGCGGTGATGGTGCTGAGCATCGACGGCCGGCCGCACCTGCGCCAGGCCCGGCCCGTCTTCGCCGCCAGAAAACCGGTGTTCATCGACAAGCCGGTTGCCTCCTCCCTGGCAGAGGCTCTTGTCTTGTTTCGGGAAGCGAGGGCGTCGGGCACGCCCTGCTTTTCGAGCTCATCCCTGCGCTACAGCCCGGGCATTGCCGGGATGACCAACCATGCTGCTGTCGGCCGCGTGCTCGGCTGCGACGCCTACGGCAACAACCGATCCATCCTCCCCGGGCACCCCGACCTCTTCTACTACGGCATCCATGGCAGCGAGATGCTCTTCACGATCATGGGCTCCGGATGCCAGACGGTCAGCCGTGTCCAGGGTGAAACAGCCGACCTGGTGACCGGCGTCTGGACGGACGGACGCGTGGGAACATTCCGAGGCATCCTGAACGGCTCGACGGCTTTCGGCGCGACGGTCTTTGGAGAGAAAGGGATTGCGCCGGCGGGCAAGTTCGAGGGCTACGAGCCTCTGCTGGTCGAGATCGCCAGGTTCTTCCGAACGGGCCAGCCGCCGGTCTCCGCCGAGGAGACGATCGAGATCTATGCTTTCATGGAAGCGGCCGACGAGAGCCTGCGGCAAGGCGGCCTTCCGGTGTCCATCCAAAGCGTGCTCGAAAAGGCCCGCCGCCAGGCCGAAGGCGGTTCCTGAGACGGGTCGCCGCACAGGGGATTCGGTGTTTCTGGCGCCGGGCGGAGGAAGATGCGCAACTGGCGCAGTTCGCTGGCCGGCTGAAGGCGACAATGTCGATCGTCAATCCGCCGCGGGCACAAGAGCGCTCTCCAGCGCTTCTGCGTTCGCCAGGGCGGCCTGACGCTCGTCGGAGGTCAGGAAGACCTCGCTTTCGAGCAACAAGGCGCAAGCGACGTGAAGAAGATCGATGGCCCGAGCCCCCACCCTTTCCGAGTGAGCCGCGGACAGCCGGCGCGCCTGGGAGAAGGCCGAATCCATGTCCAAAGCGATCTCCTCGAGGGTTCCCCGTTTCAAGAACTGATCAACACGGGCCAAAGCCGCGTCTCGCTCGCGCACAATCTGCGCACGTTCGCTGGCTGGTCGAATGCGCCTCTCGTGAAAGGCGCGGTGGCGGATCGCGTTTTCAACCTCCAACGCGTGCAGCGGCAGGCAATAGAGCCCGAGGCGCCCCTTCACACCTCGGCGAGGAGCCCTTGGATTTCGCTGAAGATCTCGTCGTCTTCGAACAGGTTCTGGCGAATCGAGCCGGAGGGGCAGGAAGCGACGCAGGTGCCGCAGCCCTTGCAGAGCGCCTCGTTGATGAACGCCTTCTTCTTGTCCTCGAGGAACGAGATGGCGGTGTAGGGGCAGAGCGGGATGCAGGACTTGCAGCCGGAGCATTCGGCTTCAGTGATGAAGGCGGTGTTGGGCTCGAGCTCGATGTGGCCCTTGTCGATGAGGGAGAATGCCTCGGCGGCGGCGGCGCCGGCCTGGGCGACCGAGTCGGGAATGTCCTTGGGCCCCTGGCAGCAGCCTGCGAGGAAGATCCCGTCGGCGAAGGTGCTCACGGGCGCCAGCTTGGGGTGCCTTTCGAGGAAGTAGCCCTCGTTGCTGCAGCTCATGTTGAAGAGGCGGCGCACATTGGGGGCATCGGGATGGGGCTCGAGTCCCACGGCCAGCACGACCATGTCGACGGGCAGCTTGAGGATCCGGCTCATGAGGGTGTCCTCGGCCTGGACGATGAGGCGGCCGTTGGCGCCTTCCGAGGTGTCCGGGTAGACATCGGCCACCTTGCCGCGGATGAGCTTGACGCCCTCCTCGGCAATCCGGTTGTAGAACTCCTCCATCGATTTGCCGGGGGTGCGAACGTCGATGTAGAAATTGTGGATCTGGGCCTCGGTCCGCTCATGGATCAGGTGGGCCAGCTTGAGCGAGTAGAGGCAGCAGACCCTCGAGCACCAGCGGTTGGTGTGCTCGTCGCGGGAGCCGACGCAGTGGATGATCGCGACGGATTTCGGCTTGCGGCCGTCGGGAAGAACGATCTCGCCGCCGGTGGGCCCGGAGGCGTTGATGAGGCGTTCGATCTCGAGCGCGTTGTAGACATTGGGGTAGGTGCCGTAGCCGAAAAAGGGGGCGCGGCGCGCGTCGAAAACCCGGAAGCCGGTCGCGACGATGACGGCTCCGACCTGGATCTCGCGGATCTCCTCCTGCTGCTTGAGGTCGATGGCCTTGCGATCGCCGCAGGCCTCGACGCATGTCTTCTTGCACTTGCCGGTCTTGAGCTCGATGCAGGTCTCGGGATCGATGATGGCGATGGGGGGCACCGCCTGGGGAAAGGGGAGGTAGACGGGCTTGCGCTTGCCCAGGCCGAGGTTGAACTCGTCCTTGAACTTGGGCTCGCGGTAGACGCAGGCCTCGATGCACTCCTGGCATCCGGTGCAGAGGTCCTCGAGGACGTATCGGGGCTTGCGGCGGACCGTGATCCGAAAATTCCCGACGAACCCGTCGACCTTCGTCACCTCGGAGTAGGTCCAGAGCGTGATGTTCGGGTGGTTGCCGACGGCGGCCATCTTCGGCGACAGGACGCACGCCGCGCAATCCAGCGTCGGAAAGGTCTTGTCGAACTTGGCCATGTGCCCGCCGATGGTGGGCTCGCGCTCGACCAGGTAGACATGCTTGCCGGCATTGGCCAGGACCAGCGCCGCATGGATCCCCGCGATCCCGCCGCCGAGGACCAGGACGTTCGGGTTGATGGGCACTTTCTTGACCTCGAGCGGCTTGTGATGGAACACGCGCTGGACGGCCGCGCGCACGAGGCTCATGGCCTTTTGGGTGGCTTCGGCCCGGCTGGTGTGGACCCAGGAGTTGTGCTCGCGGATGTTGACCATCTGGAAGAAGAACGGATTGAGCCCGCCCTTCTCGACGGCCTTGCGGAAGGTGTGCTCGTGGAGGAGCGGCGAGCAGGCCGAGACGACGATGCGGTTGAGGCGATGCTCGAGGATATCCTGCTCGATCATCTCCTGGCCGGGATCGGAGCACATGTATTTGTAGGTGCGGGCCACGGCCACCCCGGGCAGCTTGGCGGCATATTGAGCCACCTGCTCGACATCGACCATGCTGGCGATGTTCACCCCGCAATGGCATACATAAACGCCGACTCGAATCGGTTCTTTTTTCTTGGGAACGATCATAGGAAGGTGTGTGCGAACGACGGTTGATGTGATGTCGATGGGCGCGGGGCCGGGCGATCAATCCCCCAGGGAATCAGCCAGCAGCTCGACCACGTCACGGACCACGATGGGCTTGTCGTGGCCGACGGTCTTGAGGGCGTCCTCGAACCGCGAGATCTCGTAGGGGCAGGAGACAGCGAGGACATCGGCGCCGGTGCGGATGGCTTCGCGGATGCGGCGTTCGGAGAGCCGCTCCATGCCCTTGGCCTTGAAGAACGTGTCCAGCCACATGCCGCCGCCGCCGCCGCCGCAGCAGATGGCATTGACGCGGTTGTGGGTCATCTCGACCAGCTTGACGCCGGGGATGGCCCGGAGGAGCTCGCGGGGCGGCTCGTAGCAGCCCGCCCGGCGCCCCAGACAGCAGGAATCATGGTAGGTGACGGTGCAGTCGAGCTTCTTCTTGAGCATCGGCTTGAGCCGGTCGAGATGGCCGTGCAGCAAGGGGGTTGTGTGATCGACCGGGTAATCGAAGCCGAAGAGCGGGTACCGGATCCGGAAGGCGTTGAACGCATGCGGATCGCCGGTCACCAGCCGCTTGAACTTGTATTTCCCGAACACGACCATGTTGTAATCGGTCAGCGTCTCGAACAGCCCGGACTCCCACGTCAGCTGGCCGCAGTCGCCCGCGCATTTCTCCTCGTTGCCGAGGATGGCGAAGTCGAGGCCCAGGGCGTGGAAGAGGCGGGCGGTCGCGCGGCTGTTGTCCTGGCCACGCGCGTAGTAGGACGTGTAGCACTCGACGAACCACAGGATGTCGGCCACCCCGCCCTTCTCGCCAATCGTCGGCACCGGGACCCCCGCGGTGGCGGTCCATGCGGCCCGCTTGCGCGAGGACTCGCCCATGGGATTGCCGTATCGGAGCGTGTTCTGGAGGCTTTTCTGGAGCTCGGCCGGCATCTCGGTGAGGTGGATCAGCGTCTGCTCCTTGACCAGGGGCAGTAGGACATCGGAGAGGCGGATGTTCCGGGGGCACTTGGCCATGCAAGCGTAGCAGCTCACGCACCGGAGCATGCTGTCGGAGCGGAAGACCTCGTCGATGAGGCCGCGCTGGAGCATGTTGATGATCCGGCGCGGCGGGTAATCCATGTGCTCGCCGTAGGGGCATGTGCCGGCGCAGGTGCCGCACTGGATGCAGGAGAGGATGCGCCTGCCGTCGGGCGTCTCGAGCAGGTTATCCAGGCTGGTGTTCTTCTGGCAGCGCAGGTCGTCGAATATGGCGGCGGTGGCGTCAATGGTTTCCTGGGTGGCAATCATGCGGTGGCTCCTTTGGCGGGGGTCATGGCGTTCTCAACGGCATCCCAAACCAGCTCGGCGATGTCTTGGACGGCGATGCGGCCTTCCTGGCCGGTCGTCTTGACGGCGTCGCGGAACATGGCGATGTCTTTCGGGCAGGCGACCACGAACGTGCGGACGCCTTCGAGCGCGGCGGCTTCCCGGATCCGATTCTCGGCGGGCCGCTCCTTGACGTCGGCGGTGTCCTCCATCCAGATCCGGCCGCCTCCGGCGCCGCAGCAGTAGCTGGTATCGCGGTGGCGAGGCATCTCGCGCAGCTCGAGCCCGAGGGCGGCGAGGACGCGGCGGGGAGGGTCGTAGATGCGGTTGTAGCGGCCGAGGTAGCAGGGATCGTGGTAGGTGACAGGGCCGTTGGATCGGGGTTTGAGGGGCAGGCGGCCGTCGCGGATGAGCTGGTCGAGCAGCTCGGTGTAATGGACGACCTCGAGCGGCCGTCCATCGACGCGGTATTCGTGCTTGAGCGTGTTGTAGGTGTGGGGATCGGTCGTGACGATCTTCTGGAACCGCGCCTTGGCCAGGGTCTGGAGGTTGCGGTCCCGGAGCAGCTCGAAGAGCCCTTCCTCGCCGACGCGGCGCACGTCGTTGCCGGCATTGCGCTCCCCTTCGAACAGCAGGCCGAAATCGAGGCTCGCGGCTTGAAACACCCGGGCCGTCTTGCGGGTGATCTCTTCGAGCCGCGGATCGAAGGAGGCGTAATCGCCCACGAACCAGAGGTACTCGACCGGCTCCTTCCGGGCGTCCTTGATCTTGAGCCCGCCCGACTGGACCCACTTGGCGCGCATCCGGTCGGACTTGCCGAACGAGTTGCCGTATCGGGTCAGGTTGGCCAGCATGTCCTGGACGGTGCGTTCGACCTGGCCCTGGCTGACGAGGTGGCGGCGGAGCGTGACGATGAGGGGGACCTGCTCGTTCCAGACGGCGCAGCAGTTCATGCAGGCCATGCAGGTTGTGCAGGCCCAGATCTCGCCTTCGGTGAAGACATCGCCGATGAGGCTGGGCGCGGGCGAGCCGGCGGCGGAGCGGGGCTGGTCGATTGTGGTCGCCAGGAGATGCTGTTTGACCTTCTGGATGATCTGCTGAGGCTGCAGGGGGAACCCTGCGGCAGCGGCCGGGCATGACCGATCGCAGCGGCCGCATTCGGCGCACGAGAAACCGCCGAACAGCTGCTTCCATGTCAGCTCCTGCCACCGGGAGGCGCCCGCCGAGATCTCCGCCGGCGCGCCCGGCAGCGTCAGATCAGCCGGCAGCTCCGGGTTGTTGAAGAAGACGTTGAACGGCGACGCCAGCAAATGCAGGTGCTTCGAGTAGGGCAGGTAGACGAGGAATCCCAGCACGACGATCATGTGCAGCCACCACATCGCGATCGCCAGCGAGTGAGCGGCCCCCTTCGACACCCCCGATAAGGCGGCCGCCAGGAGGCTGCCGAAAGGCGCCCACCCAGTGGCGGGGCTGCCCTCGGCCACCTGGGTGAAGGCCGAGCCGAACAGGTTGCTCAGCATGAGCACCGCGATCAGGAACAGGATCAGGTTGGCATCGAAACTGAGGTGGAGGTACTTCGGCGGGAAGAACAGGCGCCGCGCCAGCGCCACCCCCAGCCCCGCCAGCACCAGCACCGCGAACAGCTCGAGAAACAGCCGAACCACCGGGACCTCGTCCGGATAGGGGATCGGCACAAACGGCAGCAATCCCCGGATCAGCCCCCAGTTGAAGCAACCCGCATACAGCACGAACCCCCAGAAGATAAGGAAATGGGGCAGGCCGATGCTTCGCTCGTTGAAGATCCGCGGCTGGAGCAGGACGTTCCGGAGGAAATGCCCGACACGCCATCCGAGGCGGTCGAACCGGTTCTCGAACCGCCCCTGGCGCAACAGGCCGACCAGCTGATAGATCCGCCAGCCGAACACGCCGAAGGCGGCGATCGCCAAGGCCCAGAGCACAGCGCGCCCGGGCACGCCCAGCAGGGAGATTTGAACCGGATCCATGGGAAGGTCAGCTCGAACGGGCTTTGAGTTTCTCAGTCAGAGCGGGCACGTAGTCCAACAGATCGCCGCACACGCCGTATTGCGAGCCGTCAAAGATCGGCGCCTTGGGATCGGTGTTGAAGGCGATGATGAGCCGGGAGCTCTGCATGCCTTCCCAGTGCTCGGGCGCTCCGCTGATTCCCAGGGCGATGTAAAGCCGCGGCTTGACGCTCATGCCCGACTTGCCCACCTGCCGGCTCAGCGGCAGCCAGCCCTGGTCGATGACCGGACGAGAGGCGCAGACGGCGCCCTTGAGCACCTGGGCGAGCTCCTCGGCGAGCGCCAGGTTGTCCTGGCTCTGGATCCCCCGCCCCACCGCCACCAGCACGTCTTGCCTGGTGATGTCGACGTCGCCTGTCTCCGGCTCGACGAACCGCCGGAACCGCACCTTGGCCGGAGGCGCCTGCAGGTCGCATCTCTCGACCGGCGCCGCCTTGTCCGCGCGGCCCGCCTCGGCTCGAAATGCACCCGGATAGAGGCTGACCACCCCTCGGTCGCCCGCCATGCGGACCTCGGCAAAAACCTTGCCTCCGAAGAGCTGGCTGACAAAGGTGGGCCGGCCATCGGCGACCTTGATCTCGCGGCAGAAATTGACCAGGGGCAGCTTGGCGCGCGCGGCCAGCAGCGTCCCGATGCCGGTGGACACGTTGGTCCCCGCCACGAAAATCAGCCCCGCCCCCGTCTTCCCGGCTGCCTGCTCGGCCGCCAGGCTGACCTGCTCCGACGATGGATTGGCCAGGTCCGGCCTGTCCACCAGAAGGACCGAATCGGCCGCGCCCAGTTGCGCCGCCAGGGGCTCGACGCCCGAGCCGACCAGGAGGGCCTGAACCGGCGCGCCCGTGGATTGAGCCAGCGCGCGGGCCGCGCCCAGCATCTCGAATGTGACCTCCGTGAGGCTGCCGCGAAGGTGCTCCGCCAGGACCAGTATGGGATTTGCCATGGTTCTCTCCTTAAATCAGGCTTTGTTGGGCCAGGACTTCGATGATCTGATCCGCCACCTTGTCGGGATCGCCTTCGAGCATTTGCGCGTGGCCCGCCGCCTCCGGCTTGGCCATGCGGCCGAGCTCGAGGCCGGCCGGCGGCTCGGGAAGCTCCGCCGCCTGCGAATCGATCCGCGCCGATTTCATCGCCGCGCGCACCTTGGCGATGGGGACATATCGCGGCGGCTTCTCCGCGGACTGGATCCCAAGGATCGCAGGGAGATCGAGCTCGAACTCTCCGCGCAAGCCGCCAAAGAACTCGCGGGTGACGACAGCCTTCCGGCCCCCGTCTTCGATCTGCACGCCCGCCACGACCATGGCCAGCGGGATCTCAAAGGCCGTGGCCAGCCACGGCGCCAGCTCGCCCTCGAGATCGTCGATCGCATAGGAGCCGCAGAGGATCAGCGTGTCCGCCGGCAATGGATTCCAAACCCCTCGCACGCAAGCGGCCACGGCCTGCGCCAGCACGGGCGTCCCCGGCGGCGATTCGGCCCCCGTGAGCTTGATGGCCCGGTCCGCCCCTTTGGCCAGGGCCGTGAACAGGACATCGTCCACCTCCGGGGCGTCCAATGCCACGAGGGTTACAGTGCCCCCGTGCTTTTCCTTGAGAAGCAGGGCCTGCTCGATCGCGTGTTCATCCGGATCGCCGAGCTTGTATCGGAGGAACTCGGCGTCCAGCGAGCGCCCGTCTGCCCCCACGTTCAGTTCCTCGACGGTGTCCGGCACCATTTTCAGCAAGACAACGATATTCATGCGGTTCAGAGATGAAAGAAAGCCCCCTCGACCGTGGGATCGCCCGATACTAGTGTATGGTTCATCCTGGTCATACTCGTTGCATTAGGGTGATGGCAGTGTAGCGGGTGCGGCCCAGGACAGCTTTGCCTAAATTGTCATAATATCCGCCAATATTGCTAAAATTGGCCCCTTTCAGCCCAAAATCAAAGCGGATCTAATGCTCGCCCGCCTCTCCCCGTCCCTCCCCTCCACTGCCGCCGAGGGGAGGGAGAAGACTTTCAAAGGCCGGGTGAACCAGCTCGCCGGCACACCGCCTTGTCTCCGGTAAGCCGGTTGCGATTTGTCTCCAGTAAGGGTCTGTGCAAAAATTAATTCCGATTTTGCTGGAGGGGATTGGGTGGGCTGGCAAGGCGCGACGAGCGAGCATACCCGTGCGGTCTGTGAGCGAGGAGCAACACAGCCAGCGCGCCCAAGGCCCCCAGCCCGCAGGGGCGAGGCGGCGCCGGGCCATCTGCTTCGTTGCTCGGTCGGTCGAGTATCGCAGGGGGATACACTCCCTCCCTTGCGCCTCGCATCGGGCCCGGCGGCGCTCCCGCCAAAATCGGAAGTAATTTTTGCACAGACCCTAAGCCGGCCACGCTTCCCCTCCCCCCGCGAGGCACGAGCGGGGGGAGAGGCGCCAAGGCCCAGGAGAGCGGAAAGGACCACAAACAGCGGCCTTGGCCTGTCGGCCATGCTCGACGCCCATGAACCGCTCACGCCGGGTCGGGCCTGCCTGCGCCGCCGCGGCAGGCAGGGGACCCGGCCCACACTGTGTAGGCCCGGTGCCCCCACCGGGCGGTTCATGGAAAGCGGCAGAGGGCTGCCGCACTCCACTGTTTTCAGAACACGTTGACTCAACGATGCGCTCACAATCGCAGCTTGAAAGCTGCGGCTACGCCATCAAGGGTATGCAAGCGTCGGCCGACAAGAATGTCGGCGCTCCTTCGCGTACGCCTCCGCAGCGATTCCCCCTCCCCCCGCGAGGATCGAGCGGGGGGGGCTCAGGGAGGAACGGATTGACAGTAATTCCTCAGCGAGTCTATTGATTGACCGGAATCCAATCCATTTTATGCGCAGCCTGATCGCGTTCCTCTTCGGTTTCGTGGTGTCGAGCCCGGGAGCAGTCATCCTCTGGACCAACACGGCTGGCGGATCGTGGAGCGTGGCGGCGAATTGGCGTCCGAACCAAGTGCCCGGTCCGGACGACATCGCCGAGATCACCGCCGACGGGACGTACACCGTTCGGCTCAACACCAACGCTTCCATTGCGGGTCTGACCATCGGCGGCGCCCCGGGGACACAAACCTTCAATCACAACGGGAACATCCTCACCCTGCAAGGCACGTGCGAGGTCCGGTCCAATGGAGTGTATGCGCTGGCGGGCGGGACGCTTGCAGGGGCGAACACCTTGGTCGGCCAACTGACTTGGAGCATGGGATCGCTGGCGGCGGACTCGGCGGTTGCCATCTCGAGCGGCAGCCTGGTCCGGATCACGGGATCTGGCAGCAAGTATGCCTATGGCGCATTGGCCAATGCCGGCACGGTGGCCGTCGAGGGTTCGGGCACGATCTCTCTGACAGAGGCCTCGCGGATCCACAACCTGCCGGGGGGGGTGTTCGAGGTGCGGAGCTACGGCGGCCTGACGACTCCGGCGGGGCCTCGGTCGATCTTCCATAACGAGGGGGCCTTCCGTAAAACGATGTATAGCGGGTCGTTCTTGTTCTCCAACACGACGTTCGACAACGATGGCATCGTCGAAATCGAGAGCGGAACGTTGCGCATCGGGTATGGCGGACGAGGCCGAGGGACATTCGAGCTTTCGGCGTCGACGGAGCTGGCGTTCGATGGCGGATACACGGGAGTGAGCGGATCGGGCTTTTCCGGAAACGGCCGGATCACGGCATCGGGCGGGGAAGTGGTGCTGGACGGCGACGCGGGGATGTCGGGCATTGAGTGGGCCGGCGGCGCGCTGGGAGGAACCAACCGATTGGCCGGATCGTGGAGCTGGAGCGCCGGTGGCTTTGCAACGAACTCGGCGATCGCCATCTCGATCGGCAGCGTCGTCCGGATCACGGGATCCAGCAGTAAGTATGCCTATGGCGCATTGGCCAATGCAGGGACGGTGGTCGTCGAGGGATCGGGCGCGATCTCTCTGACAGAGGCATCGCGGATCCACAACCTGACGGGGGCGGTATTCGAGGTGCGGAGCTACGGCGGCCTCTCGGTGTTGGGAGGATCACGCGCACTCTTTCATAACGAAGGAACGTTTCGCAAGACTGCTTACACCGGATCGTTCCAGTGCCTCAACACCGCCTTTGATAACGATGGGATCGTCCAGGTCGAAAAGGGAACGTTGCGGATCGGCTATGGCGGATGGGGATGGGGAACGTTCGAGCTTTCGGCGTCGACGGAGTTGGCGTTCGATGGCGGATACACGGGATTGAGCGGATCGGGCTTTTCCGGAAACGGCCGGATCACGGCATTGGGCGGGGAAGTGGTGCTGGACGGCGAGGTGGGGATGTCGGGCATCGAGTGGGCCGGCGGGACCCTGGGAGGAACCAACCGATTGACTGGATCGTGGAGCTGGAGCGCGGGTGGCTTTGCGACGAACTCGGCGATCGCCATCTCGAGCGGCAGCCTGGTTCGGATCACGGGCTCAGGCGGCAAGTATGTTTCAGGATCCTTGGCCAACGCAGGGATCATCAAGGTGGAGGGCGCAGGTCCGATCTATCTGACGGCAACATCGTGGATCGACAATCTGGCCGGGGCGGTGTTCGAGATGCAGGGTTCCGGGGGGGTTGCCGTCCTGGCTGCCTCCTGGCCCGTGTTTCACAATGCAGGTGTGTTCCGTAAGACGCTCTATACGGGAACACTCAACTTGTCGGGGCTGAACTTCACGGGCGATGGCATGGTCGAGATTCAGTCGGGACAATTAACGCTCGGGGAATCGTATGCCAGCCAAGCGGGCGACATTGTGCTCGCCGGAGGAGCGATCCAGCTTGTCCCGCAGGCGTTGTTGGCGACTTCGGGCCGGCTGAGCGGCTACGGAACGGTCATCGCCAGCGTCATCAGCTCAGGCACGGTGGCGCCCGCTGGCACAAACGGCATCCTCGCGATTCAAGGCGATTACACCCAACTGCTCGAGGGAACGATCGAGTTCGAAGTGGGAGGTCTGGGCGCTTCGATGGATCACAGCCGCCTGCAGGTCTCCGGACACGCTTTTCTCAACGGATCCATCGGCGTGCGAACCGCGCCAGGCTGGGTGCCCGAGCCGGGCGCGGCCTACCCGGTGATAACCAGCTTGTCCAGTGAGGGTGCGCTGGCCTGTTTCAACGGTTTCTTTCTGTTGGGACAAAACTTGCGATTGGCGCCCGTGTCGGCTCCCAAGAGCCTGTCGCTGGTCGTCGTGGCCGCTCCCGATCCGCCAGGACCGTTCATGAGCATCCTCCAGGCTGATCGAATCCTGGTCTGCTGGCCCGGGGAATTCGCCGGATTCGAGCTGCAGCAAAATGCCGGGCTGGATCCGGCGCACTGGTTGTCGATCCCAGGGGTGTCGCACCGGTATTTCGAAACCAACATGGCGCCGCGCCAGTTCTTCCGGCTGTTCAAGCCGGCGACGGTCCCTGCGGACCCCGGCTGATGCCAGCGTGAAAAGCACCAGGGCTGTCAAGCCGACACGAATGTCGGCGCTCCTTCGCGTGCGCCTCCGCCGCGATTCCCCCGCAAGGCGCGAGCGGGAAGGGGCGCGAAGCCCCTGGAGAGCGGGAAGGTCCATGGAAAGCGGCCTTGGCCTGTCGGCCATGCTCGGACTAACCGCTGACGCCGGGTCGGGGGACCCGGCCCACACTGTGTAGGCCCGGTGCCCCCACCGGGCGGTTCATGGAAAGCGGCAGAGGGCTGCCGCACTCCACGAGGCTGACGCCCGGTTCGGACACACCCTGGCCGTGCGCGAAGCGTCCTGATAGGCAGCCCTCTGCCGCCTTTTTCGAAGAGCTGGCAGCCTGCTATGAAAAAGGCCGGGATTGCTCCCGGCCTTTGAATGGTTGCCGGCTTCTCATCGGCCCTTGGCCGCCGGCGGCGGCCAAGGGCACGAAAGCCGGGTCAGGAATGGTCCCTTACGGGGCCACGACCCGGTAGAACGCAGGCCCGGTCCCGATCGGCACCGTGCACGTGTAGACGTTCCCGCTGGCCACCGGCGCGATGCCGGCCGACTGCCAATCGGCGGGCGCCTTGAGGCTGGCTGTGCTCTCGAGAACGAACGCCGAGGATTCGGACGTCCAGGAGATCTCGAGCGTCTGGCCAACGCGCGCGACCGACAGGGTCGGCGGCGCCGGCGGCTGGGCGGTCGTGGTGATTGTCACGTCACGGAAGAGGACTTTCACCAGGTCGGCCGGAGTGGCCCCGTTGTCGTGGGATGTGGCTCCGATGCCGACATAGAGCGCGTCGGGATACGTCGCTGCGGCCGTGTTCGTGGAGAGCACAGTCCAATCCGTGCCGTTGGTGCCCCAGTAGAACGTGAAGGTTCCGTTTTCGCGGACCAATCGCATCCAGGCATTCGGATAGGGCGGGTGCAGCGGCCGCAAAGCAGTTGCCAGACTGGTGCTGGTCCCGCCCTTGGTGGCGCGCTCCTGGACATTCCAGAGGTCCTGGCCCATCGGCGTGCCGCCGTGCGGGGCCACGAGGATGGCAACGTTCCGGCTGCTGCCATCGAGATCCTCGCGGGCGATCAGGACGGCCTTGGACCATTCATTGGGCCGAGTGATCAGCTCGACGCGCCCTCGGATGTCGAAGTCGCCTGTGACCTGCTTATAGACGAAGTGCATGCCGTCGGCGGCATCCCAGATGTCGTGGCCGCCGGCCCGGACGTAGAAGTCCGTTTCGCTGAGTGCAACCGCTTCGCCAGGCTGGATCGGGTCCGTGAACACAGGCGGGTCGTTCGTGCTCAAGACACCGACATCCTGGTGCATCCAGGAAGTGACGACCGTGCCGTTGAGCGTGGTCGGATTGACCACGTTCGGCCCGAAGCCCAGGTCAGCGACATTTTGGACGAGCACCGTGAAGTTGCCGCTGATGGTCGAGGCCAGCGTCAGCAGGACCGTCTCGCCATCGTGCTCGAGCGTGGCTTCCGTCACCGCAACCGCGCCGTTATTGACGGTGTAGTTAGCGATGTTGGTGGCCGAGGCCGGATCGAGCCCGGCAGTGTCCTTGAAGAGCACGCCGATGAGGTTGCCGCCCAAGCTGCCGACCTCAGCGGCAACTGGCTTGGTGCTGTCGACCACGACTCGGACAGCCGATGACGTCACCTGATACCCGATCGAATCGGTGGCGCGGACGGTGTATTGGTAGATGCCTTCAGGCACGTTGGGATCCGTGAACTCGAACGGCGCGGTCGTGTCAACGCCGATCACCGTGTTGTTTACGTAGTAGGCCATGTCATATGTGGCCCGGAGGAACTCGACCTGAAGGATCGGGTTGGGCCCTGTGATGGCCGGCGCGATCGCGATGCTCGAGCCATTGGCGAACAGTTGGTTGTTGCTCGGGCTCGAGATCGAGGCAGTCGGGGCCGATGGAAACGCGGCTGCATAATCCCAGGTCTCGAGGTCGCCCCAACCGCCGTTCATCGAAGCCCTGGCGGGTTCGGCGCTATTGCCCGCCGCGCGTGTGCCGGGTTCGAGCACGATTTTATCGATCAGCGTGCCGTCCTCGCGCTCATAAATGATGAACGTGTGGAGGCCAGGCGTGCTGTTGGTGAACGCGAAGGGATCCGTCCCAGAATTCCGGTCGGCGCGCCAATCCCAGCCCGAGGCCGGGAAACCGGACATCTGCGAATTGTTCACATTCGCGGCCGCCGGCGGTTGAGCGATCAATGGATTCACGATTGTCGATCCTTCAGGACGGAATCCGATGAAGACCGAGTCGTCGCTGCCCGCCTGGGCGGTGTTATAGTTCCAGCCGCGGAGCCAGATAATAAACCGGGTTGGAGTCGTGTTCGTGAACAGGATGTCGTATTCCATCCGGGGGCCAGTCGCCAAGGCGCCAGCGGTCGTGCTGAACGAAGAGCCGCCCGTGGTGCCGTTGATGCTGGGATGTGGAGGGGTGACTACCATGTAACCCATGCCGGAGAAACCGGGCTTCTCGTTCTGCAGCTCCCAATCGTAAGCGGGCGTGGTGCCGGTGACCAGTCGGGTGTAATGCTCGGCTTCCATGATCACGTAACCGCCGGCGCCTTGCGTGAAGACGCCTTGCGTGGTGCCGGCGTAGAAGAAGTCGATCTTGCCGGCGGTGATCGCGTTGGGCGTAGCCGCCGCATCGGTCACATTGTTGATCGTGATCGTATAGGTCGTTCCAGGGACACCGACACCTGTGGTCAGGGTCACCAATTTGCGGTCGGCACTCAAGACAGCCGATAGGACCGAGAGCGATCCGGCCGGGCTGGTCATCACATAATTGCCGGTGGTTTCCGCCGGACCCTGTGCAAGCGCCTCGTTGAATTGGAGCTGGACGATGTTGGTTCCGATCACACGCGGCATGGCCAAGAGGGTGAAGGTCGGCGCTGTGGTATCGCGTGTGACCGTCAGCGTGGCCGCCGTGCTTACGACGCTCTGTCCCGATGGATTGAACACCCGGCAGGTGATGACGGCGCCGTTGTGGGTGAAGAGCGGCGCGAAGGTCCATGTCGCGTTGGTGGCGGGCACGAATGTGATCGGATCCACGTAAGGCGTGCCATTGATCCGCCATTCATACTGGTAGGGCTGCTGGCCGGAGACGACCACCGAGAAGGTCGCCGGAGTGCCTTCGACGGTCGTTTGGCTGGCGGGCCCTTGGGCGACAGCCAGCGCGCCGTGGACGGTCGGGCCGAAGTCAGCCATGAGGGCGTCGCAGAGCGTGCCACTGGCGTGGCTGGTGGCGGCCAGGCCGACCGGGACCGTGTCCGGGTAGACGCCGGCGGCGTCGCTTTCGACGTTAATGAATGTCCAATATGTCCAGTTAATTCCATCCGAGCTGTAATAATAGTAGAACGTATTGCCGACTCGCTGGAGGCGGCACCATGTGTTTGGGTAGGTCACCGTAGGCCGCGGCAGAGCGCCGGGCTGGAGATTGGCAACGATGGGCCAGGGCGGTTTGGTGCCTTCGCCGCTGGAATAGCTCGTGCCGGCATTGGCGGGACGGTGCTGGGCGGTCCAGGTGTTCTGGGAGGCAGTGCCGTCGGCCATGGTGCCGCTGGGAGCGGCGGCGGAGAACACATTCCGGCTGTTGGCATTCGTCGATTCCCGGGCCATAAGCCCCATCTTGGACCAGTTATTGGCGGCGTAGGTGGTGCTACCGGCCATCCAGATCGACACGCCGCGGAACTTGAGGTCGAAATTACCGGTCATGTTCTTGTAGGCGAAGACCATTTGGTCGGACGTGCCCCAAATATCGGTACCACCGGCGGTCAGCGTGATCGTGCTGCCTTCGGCGTAAGCATCCCAGCCATAGTTATTATTGACGCGGATCGCGTTGTCGAAGTTGTAGGCGATAAACGGCAGCGTCGCGACATCCGTGGTGTTCGGGACTTCTGCATTGTCGCGGATGCTTTGGACGGTGAGCTCGTAGGCGCCGTATTCGACCAGCGGCCCGGTTTGGAGATAGACAACCGCGAAGTTATTGGTGTCGAGCTTGATCGAATGGATCGGCACGGCGGCGCCGGCGGCTGTCTTGAGGCTGTATTTGGCCAGCGTCGTCGAGTCATTCGTGTTGACCGGCTCGCTGAACCGGACGCGGACCACTTGCTTGAGCAAGCTCCCGGCCGCCGCGGTGACAGGTTGGACGGTATCCTGGCTGACCGTTGGCTTCACGATCGAGCTGGTGGCGGCGCTGAAATAGTTGCTGACCACCATGTGATACTCGACGCCGTCATCGGAGGCGCCGGGCCGGAATTGATAGACGTTGTTGTTGGCGCCGGGGATCGGGACGCCCGCGCGATACCATTGAAAGAAATAGGGCATCGTGCCATCGACTTTGGCCGTGAAATTCTTCAGGTCGCCTTCCATCGTCGAGAAACTGGTTGGCTGGTTCGTGATCGTCACGTTGCCGAAAGCGGTATAGGCCGAGAGATACTGGGCTGGAATGAGGTAGGTGGAAGAGACGTTGCCGGTGGTTGGGAACGGGTCGTCGCCCGGCTTCTGCCAGACCACTGTACAGCCGTCGCCCCCGGTGCCGTCGCGCCAGACTGCCTCGATATAATAGCGTTTGCCAGCTTCGAGCCAGATATTCGTTTGGGTCATCTGGGTGTCGGGCCATTCGGTGATCTGGTACTGGCCATTGGAGCCATTGACAGACGCGATTTCGCGTCGATTGGCTTTCTGATCATCCGTGCTCAGGTACAGTACGCTGTGGTCGTCGGAGGCGATGGCAAACTTGTAATTGCCGGTCACCGGCGGAGTGAGGTAGCCGACGATTTGACCTTGATAATAGTCATAGCCGAGGGACCAGCCAACTGTTGTCGAAGTGATCAGCCGGGATTCGGCCGCATTCACGTTCGTGTAATCCGAACCGCTGATCGTCCAGGTCCGTAAAGTGGCCAAGCTGGTAGGGGTGGAGAAATACACCCGCAGCATGATCTGGCTGTCGGTGACCAAAAGAGTGTGCTGCGATGCCGTCATTACATTGGGCGTGTCTGCGCGGTCCTTCACATTGCTCACGGTCAATGTGTATGATTGGGTGGGATCGGGCATGGCGATCTTGAGGATGACGGTCCGGCTGTCGCCCTGGAGCGTGGCCGATTGGATCGTGGCGCCTGGCATCGAGTAGCTGCTCAACGCCTCCGCTGTCGCCTCCTCGACGTCTTCCGAAAACACCACTCGGATCTCGGTCGGATTGCCCAACCCAAACGCCGCGCTCGATACCGTCGGGGCTATTGAATCCGTGTAAACGAAGAGCGAAATATCGCTCGAGGTGAGGGTCTGGGATCCGACCTGAACCCGAACCCGGTAGTTGGCCCCGCTGTCGGCCAGGGTCGGCCGGAAGAAATAGTAGCTCTGGGTCGCGCCGCTGATGACCTGGTTGTTCTTATACCACGTGAACGTCGCCGTGCCAGTGTCAATCCCCACGTTGATCAGGTCCACCCAAATGGCCGCCTGGTTGCCCTCGTAAATCGTGTAATAATCCAAAGATCCCGTCCACGGATCGACGTTCGGATTCACCAGCCCAATATAGGGTCCTTCGAGCGGTAATGCCGCGTTGATGTCCTGTGTCGGCTGGAAATAAAAGCTCGACATCGGCTGCTGGATCTTGCCGTCGGGCGTCTGCCAGCCCAATTCGATGTGATCGCCGCCACTGCCTTCCTTGTGCAGCACTTCCATATAATACCGCTTGCCCTTCTCGAGGTAGATCGGCGCCGACTGCTGCGTGGCATATTTGTTCCATTGATGCCAACTGCTGTAGCCCGTCCCGGGCGTGTTGGGATCCACGACCGTCGCGATCAATTGTTTTTTCGCCGGGTTCTTCGGATCGGCCGGATCGGAGGTCAGCCAGAGCTGCGTCTCGTCGTCGCCCGACAGGTAGAAAACATAATTCCCGGTTTCAGGGGGCTCGACGTAGCCGGGCGTCCAACTGCCATACAAATTCTGCCCCGCAGAACTATATACCGACTCGGCATAGAACGGCCCGTAATAAGAATCGGCTGGGATCCGTTCGAAGCCGTCCGGGCTATGGGGGAATACCACTACCCCCAAATCGTTGGTGCCGAACAGATTGGTTACGGCCGTACCGGTGAAGTTGGAGTAAATGTAGCGCTTCAACAAGCCAGCTTGGGCGGTCTGGATGCCGATCAAACCCACCAGGAGCCCCAGAAGAGCACTTTTCAACGATGTTATTCTCATAAGATTAGTCTTGTTCCACAGGCTCAGGTTCACACTTCAACGCCAAGCCAAAGGCCCCCCCTCTAACGGCAAGGAAAATGCGCCGCCCGGAAGGGACATTAGATTTTGGCTATTCAAGCATCAGTAAAAGGAAATCTGGATCCGAATGCAATCAAATAATCGCGCCCGGCGCTCTCCGCTAGGACAAAATTCTACCGTGCTTGGTGCTTTTGGTCGCAGTGGGGCGGCCGTTTGCAGTTCGTCTTCTCCCCTCCGCGGCAGTGGAGCGTCGGGGATAGATTTCCCCGATCCAAATCGCGCTTTGAACCACTGAACCTTGTCTTGTGCAAGTCGTTGATATTCAAGCCGGGCACTGGGATGTTCATGGGGACGGCTGGGCCAAGGGCCGACTGACAACCGGACGCGTCAGCGACGCGTCCCTACCTCGACGCACGGACGCAGCGCCTGCTGCTTCCCTCGCCCCGCGAGGCACGAGCGAGGAGGGGCGTGAAGACCCTGGAGAGCGGGAAGGGCCACAAACAGCGGCCTTGGCCTGTCGGCCATGCTCGGACTAACGCCGGGTCGGGGAACCCGGCCCACACTGTGTAGGCCCGGTGCCCCCACCGGGCGGTTCATGGAAAGCGGCAGAGGGCTGCCGCACTCCACGAGGCTGACGCCCGGTTCGGACACACCCTGGCCGTGCGCGAAGCGTCTTGGAGTGCGGCAGTCCTCTGCCGCCTTTTGGGAACAGTTGGCAGCCTGCTATGAAAAAGGCCGGGATTGCTCCCGGCCTTTGAATGGTTGCCGGCTTCTCATCGGCCCTTGGCCG
>JAKLFB010000044.1 GCA_022711435.1 Verrucomicrobiota bacterium | reverse complement strand
AAATCTCCTTCACCTCTCCGCTCGGCGGCAGACTCGCAACCTGCCGCCCGTTTGTTGTACCCCCCTCCCCACTACCTGCATTTTCAAACCGCCATTTTCACCCCATGTTTACGCCGCCGCCAACACAATGCGGATCTTGGTGTCGGAGGAGGCTACAGTGGGTTCATTCGCGTTAAAATTGAGGAGCGCCAAGCGCGCGAGTTTGAAGGGGACTGGGAAAGCAAAGACTGGACTCGTTTTCCAGCCAGGATCAGGGCCGCCGCTACCGCACTCCGGGACACTGGCCACTTCGGAACCTTCGACATCTCGCATCAGGATGGCAAGCTCCGCATCTCCGAAGCGTAGCGGGCGCGCTCCCCGAACCCGATCACCAGTATCGCGCCTTGGCGGCGATGACCCAGCGGATGCCCCCACGGGGGTCCGTGACGTCGCCAGCGTGGCGCGGGATCACGTGAAAATGGAACTGCGGAACGGTCTGGCCGGCCGCGGGACCATCGTTGACGCCCAGGTTGAAGCCATCCGGCGGGGGCGAGATCGTTGCCTGCAGGTGCGCCTGCGCCCAATCCACCCACTCCATCAGGCGCGCCTCCTCGGTCGCTGTGAGCTCGTAGAACCGCTCGACGGGCCGGCGAGGAATGATCAGCGCGTGCCCTTGCGCCACCGGGTATTTGTCCAGGACCACTGCGAAAAGGTCGTCCTGGGCGAGAAGCCGATCCCGGTCGATCGCGCCAAAGGCGGGAAGCTCGATGGCAGGGCCCAGATGTTGTGGTTCATGTTTCAACATGGCGTCAATCAATAGACGGTCGTCAGGTGTTCCTCTCGCCATCGCAGGCCTTCCTCAGCGGGATAAAACTCTTTGTCGTGTGGGGGTATCACCGGCCTGCCAGACAGCAGTATCAAATCGCGCTGCCCATGGAGTCGGTCATCGAGCTGCCTGTTAACCCGCCAGACGCCTCCACGGTGTCGATCGTCCGGACACGGCGCGATCAGGTGCCGATCCATCGCCCAGTGATGGTTCGGGCAGAGCGCCAGCCCGTTGGTCGGCCTGTCATTCCAGGCCACGCTGAATGGGATGATATGCGCTGCCTCGACCAGGGACAGACCGCTGTGGAGCACCAGGCGAATCCCGCAAGCGGCGCAGGTGAAATCGTAGATCTCGAGAATCGTCCATCGGAACGCCGCATCCCGGCCGGGCGGCAATTCCTCTCGAAGCGCATCCGGCTGGGCCAGCCTGGCGCCGGCCCCGAGAACCGCAGCGATTTGCTCGCGGCGTTCCGGGAAATAGCGGGCGATAAGGGCCTCGCGCAGTTGATGGCGCGTAACCGGGTCGCTCAGCAGAGCCCAAAGGCCATCATCGAACCGGCCATAGGCCACCCGGCGGCGCAGCTCGGCCACGCTCGGCGCCCCGGCCGTCGCCCCCGGCCTGTAGATCACCGTCTCCCCGGCCACGGGGACCAATTCCCAAAATTTGTCGCCGCTGAGATGGAAGAACGGATTCTGGATGCTTGGCTGGTCGTTTGCCTGGCAGACAGCCTTGAACAAGCCGCGGAAAATGACGATGAGCTCGTCGGAAAGCAGGACTTCGTTTCTTGCGAGCCGGCCGCGGTCGATGAGGTCGATGATGCTCAACAGCAGGACCGGCTTGTGGGGGCGTTCGTGCCCGCTGGTCTTGTCACGCCGGAGATTGTAAAGGCGCTCAAGCCAGTTGTCCCATCGCGCTGACATCCAATGTTCCAATTGCCGCTGCTGCCCGGCGTGATCAGTGCGTGTCCTCTCCGGTCTCCGCGTCGATCCGCTGGCCGAGCCGGATGAGCCGGGACTCGATCTGGTCGCGGACTTTGGAGAGCTTCATGGCTGATGATCCTATCCGGGCGCAAGGATGCCCGCAAGCCGGGTGATCCAGGAAATACGATTTTCACCACAAAGAGAGAAACCTTCTTCACCACGAAGATCGGGAAGAGCACGAAGTGGCATCCAGCTCTCAAGCCGACAGGAATGTCGGCGCTCCTTCGCGTGCGCTTCCGCCGTGATCCCCTCGCCCCACGAGGCACGAGCGGGGGGAGGGCATCAACATTTCCGCGTCATTCCGCGTCATTCCGCGGGCAAAAATCCGGGGTCTGCAGCTGGATGCCTAAGGTTGAACTGCTTCCCAGTCTTTTCACCACTGAGATCACCGAGAGCACTGAGGATGAATGCCTGAATCCAACCCGCCCCAATCCACTTCCTCCTCTCGGTGCCCTCTGTGGTGAGATACAACCGCAGCTTGAAAGCTGCGGCTACGATCATCTGCGGACAAATGAATCTCCGCGTCTCTGCGTCTCTGCGGGAGAATGAAACTTGAATCTGGAAACCACGAACTTAGGGTCTGTGAAAAAATGAATTCCGATTTTGCTGGAGGGGATTGGGCGGGCTGGCAAGGCGCGACGAGCGAGCATACCCGCGCGGTCTGTGAGCGAGGAGCAACACAGCCAGCGCGCCCAAGGCCCCCAGCCCGCAGGGGCGGGGCGGCGCCGGGCGGAGGAAGCCTCCTGTTGCTGTGATGTCTTCTGGTTGGATGGAAGCCGCACGACCGGAGTCTCGCCCGATCAGGGTGCCAGTGTCTTGCCGTATGTGCGACCGAGCCAGCTCTTCGGCACGGGGACGATGCAGATGTTCAGCGAGCGATCCTCCTCGGACAGCATGGCGGTCTGAACCTCGATTCGGGTGCTGTCGGCGCTGAACGTCGGATGAACGTGGTCGCGAGCCGCTGTCTTGTGGCCGAGGTCGGCCAGCAGGGCCATTTCGCCGGACGCGCGGTCGCAAATCCAGAGACGGTATTGGAAATCGTCGGCCACAGCCCAGCGGCCGTCCGGCGAACCGTGGACGTGCCAGACGGACCGGCCCGGATCGCCTATTGGAACCTGACCGGCGATCCGCATCTCACGGCTGCGCAGGTTGACGATGCCGACGCCCGTCGGGTGCTCGCCTGTCCCCGAGGGGCCCCACTCATCCGCTCTGTCGATGCCTGTGCCAGGGCGGCGATGGCATGAGATCGCCATGGCCACCTCGTCCCGGGTAATGACCGCCTCGTGGGTGATCCATTCGTAAGGAGCTTCCGGGTAGACCGGACGCAAACCGGTGCCGTCGGACTTGACTGTCCACATGCGTGTGGGGGCTTTGCCGCCGGTTTCCCAGCAGAAGACGATTTCGCCGGGCATCCACGGATTGGTCTGGACGTGGCCGATCTGAAACGGGACCGCGACGATGAACTTCACTTCACCGGTCTTGAGATTCATGCGGGCCAGTCCCGTCGGGCCGGCCCCCATGCCGCGGGGCCCGAAGGGCTCGGCCACCTTGACATCGTCGGGCAGGTGCCTGGCTGCTTCGCTTCTGTCGACGCGAAAGTAGGCAAACTCCCCGGTCGGATCGAGGGCCATGTCACCGCCGGCGCCCATCTCGACGGGAATCGTGCCGCACACGTGCTCATATTCGTCGGCGCCTTTCAGTTCGCCCGCTTTGCTGTCGGCAAACAGCTTTTCAAGGTCGACCCTGATGATTTGTGAAGGCCCTCGACTGCCTCCTCGACCTCTGCGGCCTTGCGAGCTGTCGGAGGCCCGGGCTTGGGCGGCGTCGGCCGGCTCGGGCGAACGCTGGCCGCGCAGGAAATAGAGATGCATCGAGTGATCAGCAAGGCAGAGCATGCCCGAATAGCCCGACTCGGTCACCTGGACCATCTCGCCCGTTTCCTCGTGGACGGCCATCGCCTGCCCCGGCGCGCGATTGGAGCGAAAGATCACCCATTTGCCGTCAGCGGTCCATTGGTGATGGGTCTGATAGATCTTCGAATCTCCGCCCGGAGTGCTTGTCAGAAACGTCAATGGGACGCCGGTCACGGGATCGGGCACGATCTTCCTCTCGGATGGGAATCGCCGGCCGATTTGGGCGCCGGCCGTCGCCAGGGCAAGCAGGCTGATCGTGATGCAACAGAACAACACCTTGCGACTCATAGGAATTTGCTTTTTCGTGTGCCGCGAGCATGGCCGCACGAGTGGGGCTGTCAAGGGGAAACGGGGCGGCGCGAAAAGCGCCTGGGCTCTCAAGCCGACAAGCAGACGCGACAGCGTCGCGTCCCTACCTTTCCGAGGGCTGCAGGCTCACGGCGCGGCGCGCGGCGGAGCGCGCGCCCTACCTCGCATTCTGAATTTCCGCGTCGTTTCGCGTGTTTCGCGGGCATAAATCCGGAGCCTGGATTCTTCTTTGCGAGGTCTTGCGGCTGTCGGTGAAAAGCCAACTTTTGATTGCCACAAAAAACTTAAAACCACGCAAAGAGAGTTGCCTCGCGTGATTGGTGTGATTCGTGGGCACCCTCTTCGAGAGCCATGAACTGCTTCCCAGTCTTTTCACCACTGAGAGCACTGAGGATGAATGCCTGAATCCAACCCGCCCCAATCCCCTTTCTCCTCCCCGTGCCCTCGGCGCTATCTGTGGCGAAATGAGCGCAGGATCAATCCGGCGGCTACGCTCCAAAGAGCGCGCGAGAATGGGCGGCGCAGGGAGACGTCCGCGGTCCGGACGAAAACGCGCATCGCGTTGGGGCGCGCCGGGTGGCCATCAGCCGCGACGCCAGAGCCCGCCGAAATACTGGCCGGTCGCGCTGAGCGAACCGTCCGGACGCACCAGCCAGAAACCGCGCGCTTGATCCGGCTTCCGGATCGGCGCCGACGGCGCCGGCTGGAGGCGCGGATTGAGTTCGTTGCAATAAAGCTGCCACTGGGCAATGTAATGGACATTGGCCGCGAACGCGGCCCCGAGCCAATCGTCCCATCGCTCGGCCACCCGATCGGGCTGCTCGCTCTCGGGGATCCCAATCTCGCCGACATACACCGCGCCCGGACCGAACAGCTTCCCGGTGCGCGCGTAACGGCGGATGGTCTCGATGGCCCGGAACAAGGTCACTCCGTCCTTCATGCCGTCGTAGGCGCTGTAGGAAACGAGGTCCAGCTCCACGCCGGGCAGCACCTGGTCGGTCATCGTCGGAATGCCCCGCTGCAGATCGAGCACGCGATTGGCATCGCGATGGATGACCACGCAAAACAGTATTGACATACTTGACTTTGGAAACGCCTTCTGAATATAAAGTGCCATATATGTTTATCGCGTTCCGGCTCCCGGCGTTTTCGCGGAGCCAGCGCAAGAACCTGTTGTCCACTGACCGCTTCTTCTTCTTCGACCTGGGGGTGCGGCACGCAGCGGCGGAGGCGCCGCTGGAAATGGCGGCCGTGCTGGGCAATCCCGGCCCGGTGTTCGAGCAATGGGTAGGGATCGAGCTGTGGAAGCGGCTGAAATATCTCGGCGCCGGACGGCTGCACTATTTCCGCACCAAGGGCGGCGCGGAGGTGGACTTCATCATCGAGCGGCAAAGCAGCCTTACGCCGGTGGAGGTGAAGTGGACGGAGAAGCCGACGATGCACGATGCGCGGCATTTGATGGGCTTTCTGGATGAACATGCCAGGCAGGCCAAGCAGGGATTCATCGTGTGCCGTTGCCGCCATCCTCTGCGGCTGCACGACAAGATCATGGCGCTGCCGTGGTTCTGCCTGTGAACTGAAAGATCTCGAAGGGCACGAAGTCCCGCAGTTGAGGATTTGGCCGCCGGATGCCAATCTCCTTCGTGCGCGGCATTCATTCTGCAACCGTCGCCGCAGCTTGAAAGCTGCGCCTACGCGATCAAGGGTGTGCAAATGTTGGCCGACAAGCGGACGCGACAGCGTCGCGTCCCGTAAGCCTCAAGCTGAAAGGTAGGGCGGCCACTCCGTGGGCGCCGCACCGAAGGCTGCAAGCTCACAACTCGGCGCGCAGCGGAGTGCGCGCCCTACCTTTTGCGGAGGTAAGGGCATCAACATTTCCGCGTCGTTCCGCGGCCACAAATCGGCAGCGTGCAGCTGTGTCAAGGTTTGTTCCGGCCCAGCTTGTCCAGCGCGGCGGTGAACAGGCCGGAGTTGAAGCTTCCCGAGCCCTTCGCCGGGGGGCTGGCCGGCGCGCGCGGAGCGGGCCGTTCGCTCGATCGAGCCGATTTCGACGGAAGGTCCGGACGGGTCTTGAGCGACAGGGCAATGCGCTTGCGTTCGAGATCCACCTCGAGGACGGTCACGTGGACGCGCTGGCCGGCTTTCACCACCGCGCTCGGATCCTTGACGAAGGTATCCGCCAGCTGGCTGATATGGACCAGCCCGTCCTGGTGGACCCCGATGTCCACAAAAGCGCCGAAGGCGGTCACGTTGGTTACGATCCCGGGCAATTTCATGCCGGGCTCGAGGTCCTCGGGCTTCTCGATGCCGTCCGCGAACTTGAACACCTCGAACTGCTGGCGCGGATCGCGGCCCGGCTTGGCCAGCTCGGCCATGATGTCCTTCAAGGTCGGAAGGCCGATCGTGTCGGTGACGTAGCGCTCGAGCTGGATCCGCGCATGCAGGGACGCATCCGTCACCAGGTCGGCGACCTGACAGCCGGCATCGCGCGCCATCCGCTCGACGACCGGGTAGCTCTCCGGGTGAACCGCGCTGGCGTCGAGCGGGTTGGCTGCGCCGCGGATGCGGAGGAAACCCGCCGCCTGCTCGAACGTCTTGTCGCCGAGCCGGGGCACCTGCTTGAGCCCGGCGCGCGCCGTGAACGGGCCGTGCTCCTGGCGGTGCTTGACGATGTTTTCGGCCACGGTGTCGTTGAGGCCGGAGACGTAGCGGAGCAGCTGCTTGCTGGCGGTGTTCACCTCGACGCCGACACGGTTCACGCAGGAAACCACGGTGTCATCCAGCGCCCGCTGAAGCGCGACCTGGTCGACATCGTGCTGGTACTGCCCCACCCCGATGCTCTGGGGATCGATCTTCACCAGCTCGGCCAGCGGATCCATGAGCCGCCGGCCGATCGACACCGCGCCCCGGACCGTGATGTCCTTGTGCGGAAACTCCTCGCGCGCGACCTCGCTGGCGGAATAGACGGACGCGCCGCTCTCGTTCACCATGACCACCACCACCGACTGGGGCAGGCCGCAGGAGGCAATGAACGCCTCGGTCTCGCGGCTGGCCGTGCCATTGCCAATCGCCACGGCCTCGATGCCGAAATGGGCCGCCACCTTCCGCACGCGCTCCCGAGCCTGGCGGACCTGCAGATCCGATCCGCCCGTCGGATAGATGACGTCGTCGAAGAGCAAGCTCCCTTGGGCATCGAGCACGGCGAGCTTGCAGCCGGTGCGGAATCCGGGATCGATGGCCAGGACCTTGCGCTGGCCCAAGGGCGGCGCCATGAGCAGCTCGCGCAGGTTCTCCCTGAAAACGCGGATCGCCTCGGCGTCCGCCACCTTCTTCGAGGCAAGCCTGACCTCGGTCTCCATCTGTGCCGACAGCAGGCGCTGGTAGCCGTCCTGGCAGGCAAGCCGCACCTGTTGCGCGCTGCCGCCGTTGCCGGCGATGAAACGCCCCTCGAGGAGCCCGATCGCACGCCCTTCGTCCACCGTGACGCGCAGGAGCAAATAACCCTCAGCCTCGCCCCGCCGCATCGCCAGCAGGCGGTGCGAGGGAACGTGGGCCAGGGGTTCGGACCACGCAAAGTAATCGCGGAACTTCTGCGCCTCCGGCTTCGCCTCGGCGTCCTTGAGGACCTTCGAGGCGAGAACCGCCTCCTTCTCGAACAGCCCGCGGACCAGCCGCCGCGCTTCGGGATCATCGCTGAACCGTTCGGCCAGGATATCGCGCGCCCCAGCCAGAGCGTCGTCGGCGGTCGGCACGGTTTTCTCCGGGTCGCCGCCGGCCGCGATGAACCTCGCTGCTTCGGCGTGCGGATCGGCCGGGCTGGACTGATTGGCCAGCAGCCAGTCCGCCAGGGGCTCGAGGCCCTTCTCCCGGGCGATGGTGGCCCGCGTGCGGCGCTTGGGCCGGAACGGGGCGAACACATCCTCGAGCGCGACCATCGTCTCGGCCGCGGCGATCTTCCCCGCCAGCTCCGGCGTGAGGAGCTTGCGTTCCTCGAGCGATTTCAAAATGGCGGCGCGCCGCGCCTCCAGCTCGGCGTATTGGACGAGGCGATCCCGGATGGATGCGATCGCCACTTCATCGAGCGATCCGGTGGCCTCCTTTCGGTAGCGAGCGATAAACGGCACCGTCGCGCCCCCCGCAAGCAAGCGGGCTGTCGAGGCGACGCTCGCCGGTGGCAGCTTGAGCTCGGCGGCCACTCGCGCCTGCAAGTGGGCCCCGCCAATGCAAGTCTCAGGATGGGCAGTCATGGCATTCCCTTCAGCAACAATTCTTCCCGCAGCCGCCTTCGCTCTGCCAATCCAAAAATGCGGCGTCGAGATGACTTAATCGCTTGACGCGCGCGCGAAAGGCTGTCCTGCCAGGGTCAGCAAAAAAAGTGATCTGCAGATCGCGCAGATTTCCGCAGATGCAGATTGGCTTGGGACAGCGAATCCGGGAAGCCAAGTTTGGTGTTCGGCTGAAGCCGCAGCTGCGCAACTGATCTCACGCGAAGGCGCGAAGAGCTTGGCGCCGCTGTTCTTTGCGTGCTATTTCTCGACCTGCAATGCGAGCACCATTCTTCGTCCGGCGCCGACCATCATGAACACGCGCATCCGAGACTACCCGGGAGCATTTCGTTCTCTTTCTGAAGCTTTGATGGTCCTGCTGTGTGGAGCCATTTTCCTGCTGCTGCCTTCTCCCGCTGCGGGGGCGCAGAAGTCCCGTTTCGCCTTTTCCTGCACAGCTGAAAATGACGTGTTTCGCGCGCTGAAAGCCGGCGGCCTGGAGCCGGACAGATATCCCAACCCGGAAGCAGCCGTATCCGCTGCCCGCCCCGGTTCCCTTGTGTTGCTGATGGCGGACGAGTATCCTGGAAAACCGCTTTCGATCCCGTCCAGCCTTCTCGAACGATCGAGAGCCAAAAATCTCCGGCTCTACATCGAATTCCCTCAAAATTTGCCCGGTTTGAGCCTGGGCCCAGCCCGGGAAACAGTCTGGGAGCGTTTCATCGTGAATAGCGACAGACTTGGCCCCGGCCTGCCGAAGGGGCGGTTGCTCACTGCTCATGACTGCAGGGTGCTGCCTGTCGTCGTGAAGGATCCCCTGGTCGTCATCGGACGCGTGGCTGGCTATAACCACGCGATTTACGGCATCCCGACCAACGCACAGCCAGTGTTGTTTGAGTTCGAGGCCCGGAGGATGCTGGTCGCTACCACCAAGCTAAGCAGCTTTCTTTCCGGACGCTTTGCCCCTGCGCAGGAATGGGTTGCCTTGTGGAGTTTCATCCTGAACAGGTTGGGCGCCGATGAATCCGTTCGACCGGTGTGGGAGCCCCATGTCACAACCATGCACGGCCCAACCGGGAAGCTTCCCGCAAAGGCCGAGCAGCGAGCTTTCGATTTCGCGGTCCGCTGGCGCTACGACTCGGGATTGCTTATTTCGGAGGACCATTTCCAAACGATCCATCAGCTAATGAAGGAAGGGGCTCAGTGGCCCAAGGACTCCCCGCTCCCGGCTCCCAACGGCGACGGCCGCTTCGGGATCTTGGAAGGCTTCTTTTCCAACATTCGGCCTGACGGGAAACAAACGCCAATCGTTGTGGTTCGGGCTGATTGCCAGGCCGAGTCAGCAATGGTGCTGGCAATGGATTGGGCGTTGAACCGCAGCCGGCGCAGCCGGACCACATCCTCGAACCTGCTCGATTTCCTCTATTACAGCTCGGATCTGTGTGGCGAGGCGCGCGGCAATTCCCGTCATCCTGCGTACGGCTTGATTGGCTGGGGAAGCACAGCGCCTGCGTGGAAGACTGCCAACTACGGCGATGATAACGCGCGTGCGATGCTGGCCACCATGCTCGCTGCCGCATGCCTGCGGTCCGATCGATGGGACGAGCCCTTGCTCCGAGCGCTCTTTGCCAACCTGCGCACGACAGGCCAGCTTGGCTTCCGCGGGGACCGGATTGACATGCCCGCGCTCGAACAGCACGGGTGGAAGCATTTTCACGATGCGAAGACGGTGAATGATTCGCCCCATTTCGAAGCATACAGCTGGGCCTGCTTCCTCTGGGCATACCGGCAGACCGGCGAAAGGGAGTTCCTGGTGAAAACCAAGACGGGCATGCGCATGATGATGGAAGCGTTCCCGCAAAAATGGAGGTGGAATGACAACATGGAGCGGGCGCACATGCTGCTCTGCCTGGCGTGGCTGGCGAGGATCGAGGATACGCCCGAGCATCGCCAATGGCTCCAGTTGGTCATCAACGATTACCTGGCTGCGCAGCACGCCAGTGGAGCGTTGCCGGAACGTTTTCGGGCCGGCGCTGGCACCGGCCATTACAAAGTGCCCGCTTCCAATGAAGCCTATGGCACAACCGAAACGCCCCTCTTGCAGGAAAACGGCGACCCGGTCAGCGATCAGCTTTATGTCAGTGGCTTTGCCTTGCTGGGCCTTCATGAAGCTGCGGCTGTGCTGAAAGACCCGCGTGTCGAGGCTGCCGCAGATCGCCTCGCGGAATACCTGTGCCGGATTCAAGCCCGGTCAAACGACATGCCCTGGGTGCAAGGCAACTGGTTTCGGGCGTTTGATTTTCTGCGCTGGGAGCCCTGGGCGAGTTCGGGAGACTCCGGCTGGGGGGCGTGGTCCATCGAATCGGGTTGGGCCCAGGCGTGGACGGCTGCGGTGCTCGGTTTGCGACTCGAGAGAACTACCTTGTGGGACCGCACCGCGCGCTCAGCCATTAAGGATCGTTTGCCTTCAGTGAAGCAGCAGATGCTGCAGAACGACGGCAGCCCATGGCGGGAGCCCTCAGATCCCACGCGGCAAAGCCCCGATCAACCATGACCTTCGTGGCGAGATGGAATCGCAGCTTGAAAGCTGCGGCTACGGTTTCGGCTTCAAGGTCCGCCTCCTCACCTCGGCGGCTACGGTTGGCTTCGGGCTTTCCGCCGGACGCGACAGCGTCGCGTCCCCACACGAGCGCCGACATTTTTGTCGGCCTTGGCAACCCGCTGGACCGCTTCTCCCCACACCATCCACTGCCATGGAGGGGAGGGCGATCACGGTTTCTGGGGATGGCCACCCAATTGCGGCCGGAAGCACCAAGTGCCAAACAATCTCCCTGCACGGGAAGGCACGTGTCAGCCCCCTGGCGTAAGGCTTGTCTGCAACTGGATCGAACTGATCAGGAAACGTGAGCGGTTCGGATTGTCCAGATAGTCGTCTGCCGTTGTCTCATCAACAATTCCAGAATCGACCGCGTAAAACATGTGGACGGTTACACGCTTCCGAGCGAGTACGTCATCAAAGAGCGATTCTGTTTTCCAGTACCGACACGTCAGCACAACTCGGTCAACTTGCCGGCCGCCTGCTTCGAACAGGGAAACGTCGCACAACAGCCAAGGCTTCTTTGCCGAGTCGGGAGACACAGCAACAATTCTGCCATCGAGCCGATTATCGCCGGCTGCCGATTTGAAATCCCACGGATCGCTTACCAGCGCGGCGAATGGCCGGCCAGTCAGGTCAGTGTGTGAATGGCTGGACATTGATAATCTCCACTTCGACCCTATCGAATGTCGAGCATTCCCGCCCAAGACCGGTGCCACCGTTGGCGGGTTGGACTCTTGTCCCGGCACGCTCCAGAGTCGGGTTGCTCTTTAGACGGAACTCCATCCGGACCTCTGGTGCCGATCCCAATGACAGCCGGCTCTCTGCCCGCGCTGCACTTGTGAACCGGGAGTCCGTCCAGAATGTCTCGCCGGCTCTCCCGCCGCGAAGTAATCCAGTTTCCCGGATCGCATTGGCTTCCGCTCGGCTCATGTAACGGTAGAGCGGCTTGTCTGCGATCTTTACCGTATTATGCCCATGATGGATAACCTGGCGAGCACTTTTCAGGGTGGCTCGGCCGTCTTGCCGAGAACCCCGCCCACCACGCCCCAACGGACCGACTCGAGGGCCTCCTGACGCAGCTGCTCCCCCACCCGCCACAGGATCCGATGCCCCTGGCACAGGATCAGCTCATGCTCGCGCTGCAGTTCCTCGTCATACCGGCAGGCGTCGATCACCCGATACCGACCGTCAGCGCCTGACTCCGGCCACAAATCCTCATCGCGCCCCGGTCGCTCGACTCGCCCGCTCCCCATCAGCCCGATCGATCCCGGGGCGATCCCCAGCCCTGAATATCCACGCTCGGACAAGCCTCCTGCCGGCTGGGATAACTGCCCCCGCCGATCCGCCCACTGCCCATTCCCAACCACCGACAATCCCAACACCGCCACCGCCAGCATCCACCACCCACGCCACCTCCAGTTCCTTTTCATGCGTCATCCTCCCCCCTCGATCCCTGTGATCTGCTTGTGGTCTCGCATCTTTGATAGGAGCAGATGCCGTTCCAGGCGACGGATGTCGTGGCGCTCAGCTTCCAGGCCTTCCGCCGGACCCGACAGCGTCGCGTCCCATAAGCCTCAAGCTGAAAGGTAGGGCGGCCACTCCGTGGGCGCCGCACCGAGGGCTGCAGGCTCACAACTCGGCGCGCAGCGGAGTGCGCGCCCTACCTTTCCGAGGGCATCAACATTTCCGCGTCATTCCGCGGGCAGGAATCCGCGGCGTGGAGCCCGTCAACCGACAGCGCTGCGGGCCAGGAGGCCCGCGCTCCGAATCCTTACGGACTGCGGACGCATGCCTGCCAGAGCCGCCACGGCGCAGGCTGGTCCCCGCACGGCGGCGCGTGCGCCCTGGTAAATCGGGTATGACCGAAAATGTCATAGGTGACTTTGGTATCGTGGAAAATGACAATGAGAGCTCGGAATGAATGTTCGTCCTGGGGCAGCAGCGTCCGGAGCAGCATTGACAGGGGCGCGGGTCGGATGGCACAACACAAAGTGCCACCTGATCAATATTTATGGCCCGAAAACAGCAGCTCAGCCGGCCGCCCCTGGAACGTATCTTCGCGTTCCACAAGCTGATCGAGGAAGGCAGATCTGTAACCCCATGAGCTTGATCCTGTGCAAAAGCAACCGGATGGAAAAACTCGTCGAGCGCCTGGTCTCGCGCATCCTCGAGGCGCCTCTGAGCTCGCCGTTCGTCCCGGAGGTGATCGTGGTGGAGACCCAGGGCATGGCGCAGTGGCTGAAGCTCGAGCTGGCCAAAGCCATCGGGATCGCCGCGAACCTGGAATTTCCCTTCCCCCGGGCGTTCATCTCGGGCCTGGTCGAGAACCTCGTGACGGCGGGGACGCAGGCCGGCCCCATCGAGCCGGACGCGCTGACATGGCGGGTGATGGGCCAGCTCGACGGGCTGAGCGGCCAGCCCGGGTTCGAGGAGATTCGGAGCTATCTCGACGCCTCCGACGATCCGCGGCGCAAGTTCCAGCTGGCCGAGCGGATCGCGTCCCTGCTCGATCAATACAGCGTCTACCGTCCCGAGTGGATCGCGAAATGGCAGAAGGGCGGGGAATCGTCATGGCAGGCGATCCTGTGGCGGGCGGTGATGACCGGCGGCCTGGCATGCCAGGGATTGTTCCTGTATGAGCTGATCCAGGCGCTATCGAGTCTCGCCTTTGATCGGGCCCGGATCCCCGAGCGGGCGTCCCTTTTCGTGACCGGCAGCCTTCCACCGAGCTATCTCGACGTGTTCGCGGCCCTGGCTCAGCAGATCCCCGTGCACATGTTCTGGCTCTGTCCATCCAGAGAGTATTGGGGCGACATCGTGACGCCGCGCGAGGCGGCTCGGATCCAGGCGAGAACCGGGATCGGCAACATCGATCCGAAGGACCTGCACATCGAGACGATCAACCCGATCCTGGCCGCGTGCGGAAAGACCGGACGCGCATTCCAGGATCTCGTGGCCGATCTCGATGCGATCGAGGAGGACGATTCACTGTTCGCACCCTCCGCCAATAACCATCTATTGGGGCGGATCCAGAACAGCATCCTGGCGCTCGAGGATGCTCCGCCGCCCGCCGATCGGCCGATGATCTCGAAGGACGATCGGTCCGTTCAGGTCCACAACTGCCACAGCCCGCTCCGCGAGCTCCAGGTCCTGCGCGACCATCTCCTCGAATGGTTCTCGGCCGATCCGACGCTCTCCCCGCAGGATGTGGTGGTGATGATGGCGGATGTGAAGGCCTACGCGCCGTTCGTCAAAGGGGTGTTCGGCAGCACCGAGCCGGGCGCGCCTGCGATCCCGCACGCGATTGCGGATTGGGGCGCGCGCGAGGAAAGCGCGCTGGTCGACGCGTGGGCCGCGCTTCTGCAGCTCTCCTCGAGCCGGCTCACGGCCACCGCGGTGACCGATCTTCTGCAAACGCCCGCCGTCCGCCGCCGGTTCGGCATCGCCGAGGATGAGATCGGTCAGATCCAGCAATGGGTCCAAACCGCCTCGATCCGATGGGGGCGGGACAAGCAGCACCGGAAGCAGCTCGGGCTGCCTCCGTTCGAGGAGCACACCTGGGAGCACGGTTGCGGCCGTCTCCTGCTCGGCTACGCTATGGCCGATGGCCAAAATGCGCTCGACTCGGGCCTGATGCCGTGCGAAGGGATCGAGGGGACGGCCACGGATCTTTTAGGGCGCTGGCTGGACTTTCTCAAAACACTGTTTGCCGCGATGGACGATCTGGCTGGGGACCGGTCCCTCGAGGATTGGGCGGCGGTGCTGAGCCAATGGCTCGATGCGATCTTCCTGCCCGCGCCGGAGGAGGAGCGCGCGGCCAGCCGCATCCGCCAGGTCCTCGACGCTCTCCGCCAGGAGCAGCGGATCTCCGGCTTCGACGAATCCGTTCCCCTCAAGGTCATCCTCGAGCGGGTTCTGCCCAGGCTCGAGGCAGAGCCGCCCGGCAGGGCGCACCTGAAAGGCGCAGTCACATTCTGCGGCCTGAATCCGGTCCGCGGCATTCCATTCCGAGCGGTCTGTCTGCTCGGGATGCAGGATGGGAGCTTCCCGCGCACCCCGACCCCGCCCAGCTTCGATCGGATGGCCCAGCGGCCCCAGCCGGGCGATCCGTCCCAGCGGGACGAAGACCGCTACCTGTTCCTGCAGTCGATCCTCTCGGCCAGAGACCGCTTATACATCAGCTACATCGGGCAATCGGTTCAGGACAACAGCCCGCGGCCGCCGTCGGTCGTCGTCAGCGAGCTCCTCGATTTCATCCGCTCCCGCTTCGATCTCGAGCCGCCCGCAAACATGCCTGCACCTTTGGAATCCTCTCCGCTAATGGTTGTCCACCGGCTGCACGCATTCAGCCCTGCCTATTACCGCCAGGGCAAGGATGCCGACCCGCGCCTGTTTGGGTACTCGTCCGCCTTTGCGGAGATCAGCCGGGCGCTGGCCAACCCGGCCAGCCGGCCCGAGATAAAGCAGTTCCTGCTCAAGCCTCTGAGCGCCAGCCCGCCGCAATCCAACGAGGTGAGACTGATCGATCTCGAGCGGTTCTTCCGAAACCCGGCCCGCTCGTTTGTGGAGGTCCAGCTTCAGTTCAGGCTGCCCGAAGAGAGCGATCTGGTGTTGGACGAAGAGCCGTTCTCGCTCGATGCGTTGGCATCCTACCAGTGCATGCAGGAGATGATCGAAGCCGGCCTGGCGGGAAAGCATGCGTCGAGCGTGCTCGATTCCTGGAGCGGGGCCGGAAAGCTCCCTCCCGGCACGCCCGGCCGCATCCTCGGGAACACCCTCCTGTCGGAGGCGGATTCCATGTCAAGCCGGGTTCGGACCCTGATCGGCGAGGCGGCGATCGAGAGGATACCGTTCTCGCGCCGGATCGGCAGGTTCACCCTCGAAGGCGAGCTGGCGTGCTACCCATGCGGCCTGGTCCAGTGCCGCGCAGCCAAGGTCGATCGCGAGAGGAAGGGGGACGCGCATCTCAGGCTCTGGATCGAGCACCTGGTGCTGCAGCTTCTCCGGCCAGAGGGCGAGAGGAAAAGCTGGCTGTTCGGCAAGGACGAGACATGGGTGTTTAAAGAGGCGCCTGGTGCGGAGTCGATCCTGGGCGATCTGCTCGAGCTGTATGCGGAGGGCAAGACCAGACCGCTGCCGTTCTTCCCCCGAACGGCCTTCGCCTATGCACTGGCCCGCGAGCGTGATCCAGAGAAACCGCCCGAAGAATCGGCGTGGCGTGCGTGGGAAGGCAGCGAGTTCGCGCAAGGGGAGAGAGAGGATCCCTACTTCGACCTCTGTTTCCGGAACGATTCCAATCCGCTGGGCGAGGATTTCAACAGAATCGCATGGCGAGTCGTTGCGCCCATTCTCGATCACCAAGCCAAGGAGTCAAAGAAGGAAGCAAAGAAAAAGGGGGAAACGAAGCCCGACGGCATCGGGTCGCCGAGCCGCGCAAAGAAGCGGAAGGGTGAGAAACCATCATGAACTTCGATCTTGCGACCACCGAGCTGAAGAAAGGTGTGCAGTGCCTGGAGGCGAGCGCTGGGACGGGGAAGACTTACACCCTGGCGGGGCTCTTCCTCCGGCTGATGCTCGAGGAAAAGGTCCCCGCGCAGAAGATCCTGGTCGTGACGTTCACCAATGCGGCGACGGCCGAGCTTCGGGATCGGATCCGCAGCCGGCTCCGCCAGGCGCTGTCGGCTCTCGAGGGCCAGGAAACCGAGGACGAGCTCCTGCGCAAGTTGACGAACGGGATCGGACCGCAGCGCGGCACGGCCATTGCATCGCTGAGGAGCGCTCTCGAGCTGTTCGACCTGGTCTCCATTTTCACGATCCACGGCTTCTGCCAGCGCACACTCCAGGAGAACGCCTTCGAGAGCGGCATCCTGTTCGACACGGAGCTGATTCCTGACCAGAAAGACCTGATCCGCCAGGCCGCCGCCGACTTCTGTCGGAACAATCTGTATACCAGCGACAAATTGATGGCCAGCCTGGGCCTGCATCTCCAGCTCAATCCCGACGCCTTTTCACGCATTCTCGAGCAGTATCTCACGCATCCGGACCTCGAGCTGGCGATGCCCGCAGAAACGCGGCCGGCGGATGTGGCTGGAGGGGACGTCCGCGCCCGTATCGACCCGCTTGGGAAAGAGTGGAAAGCGTTCATGGGCGGCCGGGTCGCGCTGGTGGACTTCTTTGTTGGCGGCGAGAAATGGGCCATCGGCGACCATGCGAAGCGCGACGTGGTCGAGGCGCATGCCGGGTGGCTTGGGAGAGGGCTGGACGAAGAAGAATTTTCCATCGAGTTCTGGAAAGCGGTCGAGTTCTTCTCGATGTCGAATGTCGTCGAAGAAATAGGGAGCGACAAGCAGATGCCGGAGCCCTGCCCGCCGATTTTCGAGCGGTGCGAGCATCTCCGGTGCCGGATCGATGAGTACCGCACGGCGCAGCGCGCGGCCTTTTTGCGAGGGGCGGTCCAGGCGCTGGCCCGGGCCAAGCAGGACGCCAAGCAGCAATCGTATGACGACCTGATCCGCCGCCTGGCCGATGCCCTCGATGGCGATTCCGGCCAGGCGCTCGCCCGCTCGATCCGAGCCAGATACCACGCCGCCTTGATCGACGAGTCCCAGGATACCGATCCCCTCCAGTGGAAGATCTTCCGCACGGTGTTCGGATCGGGCACGGATCATTGGCTCTACTTGATTGGCGATCCCAAGCAGGCGATCTATGCCTTCCGCGGCGCGGACGTCGATGCCTATCTGGAGGCGGCGCAAGAAGCTCGAGATCGATACACGCTGGGCACCAACTGGCGGTCGGAATCGGCCTTGGTCCGGGGTGTGAACGCCCTGTTTTCAAGCGCAAGCGTGCCGTTCATCAATGACAAGATTGGCTTTCAGCCTGTCGATCCAGGGCCGAAGGCAGACAGCGCGCCCATGGGGTTCCCGGATGGCCGCCCCCGGGCGCCGTTCCAGGTCTGGTGCTGGGAAGGCACCAATGGCACGGTCACGCTGGCGGACGCTCAGGGGCAGGTGCCTGCCAGCGTCGCCGCCGAGGTCGCGCGGCTTTTAAGCGGCCCGGCCCGCCTGGGCGACCGCGCGCTCCAGCCCCATGACATCGCCGTCCTGGTGGAATCGCACCGGCAGGCAGGCTGGATCCAGTCCGCCCTGCGCGACCTCGGCATCCCCAGCGTCGAGCAGGCCGTGGAGAGCGTGTTCGATTCCGACCAGGCCCGAGAGATCCTCTGGATCCTCTCCGCCATCCTCACCTCGAGCCGGGAATCGGCCGTCAAAGCCGCGATAACCACCGACATGCTCGGCCTCAACGGGACCGAGCTCCATTCGCTGGTCTCGGACGAATCCCAATGGCAAAAGCGCCTGCACTTCTTCGCGCGATACCGCGAGGCCTGGGAGAACGACGGCTTTTTATCGATGTTCATGGAGCTGCTGCGGCAGGAGCGGGTGATCAACAACCTGCTGCAGCACCCGGACGCCGAGCGGCGGATCACGAACCTGCTGCACATCGCGGAGCTGCTCCAGAGCGCCTGCCAGACGGAGCATCTGGGCCCGGCCCGGCTCGTTCAATGGCTCCAGGAAAGGTGCATCGACAATGCGTCCGACGCGGAGGAATACCAGCTGCGGCTCGAAAGCGACGAGGATGCCGTCCAGATCGTCACCATCCACCGCGCCAAAGGGCTCGAATACCCGGTCGTGTTCTGCCCCTTCGTCGCCAAGGACGCGAAGGCGAAGCAGATCACGGTCGGGGGCCGGGACGTCATGGACGTAGTCCTCTACCACGATCCCAAGAGCGGCAAGCTGAGCTGGGATATCGGCGCACCGATCGATCCCGATCGCAGCCGGCGGGCGGCCCGGGAGCGGCTCGCCGAACAGGTGCGGCTCCTGTATGTCGCATTGACCCGCGCGCGCAACCGCTGCTACCTCGTCAGCGCCCGCTACCGCAACAAGCCATCCACCGCCCTCGCCTGGCTGCTGCGCGGATTTGAGGATGTGCCGGACGACCTGGTCGGCGCCCTGAAGAACGATGTGCAGGCCGGCGCCTGGACCGACCGATGGCGCCAGATCGCCGCCAAGTCCGAACGCAACGGGAATTCAGGGATCGCCGTCGGTAACCTCCCAACCGATCCGGGAAAGCGATGGAATCCGGAGGGACCCGGTTCCGGGCAGATGGAGGCCAGGTCTTGCTCGAGAGAGATGATCGGACTTTCCTGGAGCCTGTCGAGCTTCTCCCAGCTCGCCCGCCAGGCCCCGGAGGGGTTATCCGTCGAAAGCGATGAAGGCCTGCCCGATCACGATGAGTCGACTGCGGCGGATCCGCTCGAGGCGGCCGCCGCCATCGAGCCCGAGGAGACGGCGAAAGGCATTTTCGCCTTGCCCGCCGGCGCCCGGACGGGCGACTGCCTCCATCGGATCCTCGAGCGGTTCGATTTCCAGAGGCCGGTGGACGATGCGGTCCGGCTCGATGTGCGCCAGCAGCTTGAAGCATCCCATCTCTGGAACGAATCGCATGCCGATGCGATTGCCGATATGCTCGAGCGCGTGCGCGCCGCTTCTTTGGATCCGGGCGATTCGAACCTGACCCTGGCACGCGTGCCGCCAAGCCAGCGGCGGACGGAGATGGAGTTTCAATTCCCGGCGGCCCGCCTGGACGCCCGGCAGCTCCTCCGCCTGATCCGAGACCAGGATCGCGTCGCGGCGCCGCTGGGCCCGCCGGCAGCGGCGTTGCCAGCTGGCAGCCTGCACATGTTCCTCAAGGGCTACATCGACCTCATCTTCATGTTCAATGGCCGATACCACATCGTGGACTGGAAATCCAACCTGCTGGGCTATCGCACCTCGGATTACACGCGGGAGGCCATGAAGGCAGCGGTCGAGAATAGCTTTTACGACCTCCAATACCACATCTACACGGTCGCCCTCGACAAGTTCCTCCGCCGGCGGTTGCCCGGCTACGACTACGAACAGCACTTCGGCGGAGTCCATTACGTATTTGTGCGAGGGCTGGAGCCGCTCCGGGCCGATCTCGGCCTGTTCCACGACCGGCCGCCCCGCCAGCGGATCGAGCGCCTGTCATCGGTGCTCGGCCCTGCCGAGGAGGAACGACCATGAGCGCAAATCCCGACTCGCTGCGTGATCCGCTCGACAGCGATTGGTTCCATCCGATCGACCGTCATTTCTCGGGCCTGATGCGGCGGCTCGCAGGTGGTGCCGCGCCGGAGCTGGCGCTGGCGGCGGCGCTGGCGAGCCGGCAGCTTGCCGACGGGCACTCGTGCGTGTGCCTGGCTGACTTTGCCGATCGCCCATTGCCAAACGGCAATGCCTCCGGCTCAGCCATCGTCTGCCCGACCCTCGAACGCTGGAAAGAATCGCTTCGAGCCACCGCGCTGGTTGGAGGCCCGGGCGAATCCAAACCCCTGATCCTCGACGGCTCGAGCCGGCTCTACCTGCACCGCTACTGGCAGTACGAGCAGGCCATCGCCCAGGATCTGCGCGAGCGATGCCAGCAGCCGCCTTTCGACATCTACCCCGCGGCGCTCAAGGACAGCCTCGAGCGGCTTTTCCCGACCACCACTCGAGGGCCGAACTGGCAGAAGATCGCCGCTTTCACCGCGGTTCGCCAACCCTTCTCGATCATCACCGGCGGCCCGGGGACGGGCAAGACATGGACCATTGCGGGCGTGCTGGCGCTCCTGCTCGAACAGCCCGGCTCCGAGACGCTCAGCATCCGGTTGGCCGCCCCCACCGGAAAGGCCGCCGCCCGCCTGCAGGAATGCCTGGCGCGCTCCCTCGATCGGCTGAAATGCGCCCCCGAGGTGAAAGGGCGGTTGCAGGCGATGGCCCTGGGCACGACCATCCATCGCCTGCTTGAGCCCATCCCCCGTTCGGCCGGCTTCCGGTATCATCGGAACCATCCGTTGCCGGTCCAGGTGCTAGTGATCGACGAAGCGAGCATGGTCAGCCTGTCGCTCATGGCCCGCTTGCTGGCCGCGTTCGAGAAGAGCGGCACGCGCCTGCTGCTTGTTGGCGACAAGGACCAGCTGCCGTCGGTTGATCCCGGAGGCGTCCTGGGCGACCTTTGCCGGGCGGCATCCATCAACCGGTTCAGCAGCGCGTTCGTCGAAGAGTACCGACAATGCACCGGCGATGCCCTCGAGACGGCCGGCGGCCGCAAGGGATCGGCTGGCAGCCCCCTGGACGATGCCGTAGTCCAGCTCCAGGTCAATTACCGGTCCGGCAACGCTGCCGCCCTCAACTCCGTCAGCGCCCAGGTCAATGCCGGCGACCATGTCAAGGTCTGCCGGCTGCTGCAGGAAGCGGGCCCCGCCGGATCCCCCATCGCCTGGCAACCTCACCATGAACCCCCCCCGCACGGGCCGCGCGGGAGAGCGCAGAACGAGGCGGACCTCCTCGGTTCAGGGGATCCATGCGCAAATCCGGGCGCCGAGAATGGTTTTCCCGATCCGCGCGCGATCCGGAAGACAATCCGAGACCTCGTGGCCGAGCATTATGTCCCAGCCATCGAGGCTGCCTCGCCCGAAAAAGCCCTCGAGGCGCTCGCTCGCTTTCGCATCCTCTGCGCCGTGCGCGAAGGGCCGTATGGATGGATCGCGCTGAATCGCGCCGTCGAGGCCATCCTGGCCGAAGCAGTGCCGCATCTGGCGCCCCGGATCCGGCTGGGCATCTACCCGGGAAAACCGGTCATGGTCACCGTCAACAACTACTCCCTCATGCTCTACAACGGCGACACTGGCGTCTGCTGGACCGCGGATAACGGGGCGTCGCTCGTCCATTTCCCCGACGAGAAAGGCGCGCTCCGGGCGATTGCCCGGGATCGACTCCCCGCGTTCGAAACCGCCTTCGCCATGACGATCCATAAGAGCCAGGGATCCGAGTTCGACCACGTCCTGATCGTGCTGCCCGACGCCGACAGCCCTCTTCTGACACGCGAGCTGGTGTATACCGGGCTGACCCGCGCGAAGAAATCGGCGCGCCTGCTGTGCAGCCAGGCCCTGCTGTCCGACGTGATTCAGAGAACGGCCCAGCGCAGGTCGGGCCTGGCGGAGGCGCTTGGAGCTCTGCCAGACTGCAAGCCGCAAGCTGAAAGGTAGGGCGGCCACTCCGTGGGCGCCGCATCGATGGCTGCAAGCTCACCGCTCAGCGCGCAGCGGAGTGCGCGCCCTACCTTGCCAAGGGCATCACAATTTCCGTCATTCCGCGGGCACAAATCGGCAGCGTGCAGCCAGTCTCACGGCACCCGGATCGTGAAGAACTGGACCGGATCCGCCTGCGAGATCGGGATCGAGCTCGAGAAGGCGCCGCTGGCGTCGAACGCGCCGACGCTATTGGTCGCCCAGCTGGCCATTGGCGCCGTGGCATCGGTCGATGACAGAATGGTGTAGGCAGCTCCCGGCGTGCCGCCCGCACCCGCAATCATCAGGTTGCCATTGGCAACCGTGGTCGATTCGACCATCAGCGGCTGCAAGGGCGCCGAAGGAACGCCGAACAGGCTGAGCTCGGCATAGCCAGACCACCCATTTTCCCCGGTGGGATTGGTGAAGGTGAATCGCACGGCCGCAACATTCACGGCCAGGGGCGCCGCGGTTTCCGAAGCGATGGTGACGCGATCGGCCGTTGGGATGCTCGACGATCCTGTGGGATTGTACTGGGCGCTGGCCAGGTCGACAAAGGTGTCGGGAGCAGTAACGGTCGAGTAGGCCACGGTGTAGTGTTGCTCGTCGCGGCCGCTATCGCCCCACCCGGCAAAGGAAACGATGCGGGTCAGATCATAGCCGCTGGCCGAGCCTGCCAGCGTGTAGGTGGCGGAAGTGCCCGCGCCGACACCGGCGGTGGCCAGGGTGGCATTGCCGGCGCCGACCGAGCCGAACACGCCATCGGTCAGCACGCCGATCCCCCCTCCGCCTTCGGTGGCAAAATTGCCGCCGCCGACGCTGCTGGGCGCCAAGCCGGCCACGAGGCTGCCGGGCGCGATCGCCCACGTGGGGGCGAAGGCCAGGCCGCCGCTCTGCTGGTAGGCATGGGCCACGAGGATGCCGTTGGCGGGCGCCGGGGCCGGGTTCACCGTGAAGCTGTTGGGCGTGCTTGCGGTGCTACCGAATTCATTGGCCGCGACGACGCTGTAGGCGCCGCTGTCCGAAAGCTGCAGGTTGGTGATCGTCAGGCTGGCATTCGTCGCGCCCCCGATGTCGACCGGCCCGCTGCCGGTGTCCTTCCGCCACTGGAAGGTCATCGGAGCGGAGCTGGTGAAGCTCGCGGTGAAGGTCACCTCGCTGCCGGCCACATCGGCGCCGGTCGCGGGCAGCGTGTCGGCGAACAGGGATGGCGGGATGGGAAGCGGAGCCGAGACGGAGCCGAGCACGACGATCTCGGAGTAGCCGGAGTATCCGTTTTCACTGTAGGGGCTGGTGAAATCGAACATGACCTTGGCGACGTTGAGGGCGAGGGGCGCCGATGCGGCCGAGGTGAAGCTGACGCGGCCGATCGTCGGGACTGTGCCGGGGAGCACAGGATTGTAATCTGTGCTCGAGAGGGCGATGAAGTTATTGGGATCGGCAATGGTCGAGTAGGAGACCGTGAAGCCCTGCTGGTCGCGGCCCCCGTCACTCCAGCCGGCAGCAACGACGATGTTCGTGAGATCATACCCGCTCGGAGAGCCCGTCAGCGTGTAGGTCACGGAGTGGCCAGCGTCGCCGCTGCTGCCGCAGGTCGCCAGTCGAGTATTGTTCTTGCTGCCGACGGAGCCATACGATCCATCGGTGAGCATGGCGATGCCACCGGCGCCTTCGAGCATGAAGGAGCCGACGGTGCCGACTTTGGCGCTGGGCGGGAGCCCGGCAATCAGGTTGGCGGCGGGCACGGACCATGTGGGGCTGAAGGTTGTGCCGGCGCCCGTCTGATTCGCGGTCGAAACAATGACGTTGAAGGCGTCGGGGCCTGCGAGAGGATAGACGACGAAGCTGTTGGGCTTGCTGAAGGAAGATCCGGAGGCATTGGATGCCCGGAGGCTGTAGCCGCCCGTGTCGGAGATCTGCAGATTGGCAAGGGTCAGCGTCGTGTTGGTGGCGCCCAGGATATCGACCGGCCCGCTCCCCTTGTCGACTCGCCACTGATACGTCATTGGCGTCTCGCTCGTGAACGCAGCCACAAAGGTCACCTCGCCGCCCTCCATGTCCGAACCGGTGGCGGGCTGGGTGTCGACCGCCAAAACCGGCGCCGGCGGCGAAGGCTTCCCGAACACCTGAAACTCGGCGTAGCCCGTGTAGCCGTTTTCCGTGGCCGCGGCCAGAACATCGAAGTCGATCTTGATGGCGGCGGCGTTCCGGGCGACGACTCCGTTGGTTCCCGTGATGGTCACGCGCGTGGCGGACTGGGCATTCACATCGTTCGTCGGATAGAAGTTCACATAGGCGATCATGCTGGCGAAATTCGTGGGATTGGCGACGGTCGAGTAGTAGATGTAATACTGCTGCTGATCGCGCCCGGCGTCGCTCCATCCGCCATAGATGACCACATTGGTGATGTCGTAGCCGTTCGAGTCGGCCGGGAGCGGGTAGACGATCGACGAGCCAGCCTCGTTGGCCGAGCGGCCGCAGGTGGCCAGCTCGACGCTCGCGTTGCCTTCGGGCGGCAGGGTGCCGTACCTGCCGTCAGTCAGGACGGGGATGCCGCCGGCTCGCTCGAGAGTGAAATTGCCGACGCTGCTGCTGGGCGCCACGCCCTCGATCAAGCTGTTGGGCGCCAGGATCCAGGTCGGGGAGAACGTGTTCGTGGCGCCGAACCCGAGCTGCGAGGCGGGGGAAATGATCACGCCGCCCACGTCCGCCGGCTGGGGATTCACCGTCAGCGACACCAAGGCGCTGGTCGCCATGCCGAACTCATTCGCCGCCTCGAGGTAATAGAATCCAGAATCGGCAACCTGCAAATTGCCAAGCGTCAGAGTCGTCCCGGTGGCGCCGGGGAGGACCTGAAAGTCCTTGTACCACTGATACGTCAGGGGGCGGCTGCCGTCGACCGACACGGTGAACGTGACCTCGCCGCCCTCGACATCGAAGGCCATCGTGGGCAGCGCGTCCCGGACGATGACCGGCGCGCCTTGAATGGCCGTCAGCGCCACGGCCGGGCTGGTGGATGTGCCCTGGGCATTATCGACGACGACTCGATACTGCACGGGCAAGCCCACAGTGAATCCAGCCGTGTCCACGGCGAGGCTGTCGCCGGTTGCTCCCGGGATGTCGGCAAAGCTTGCGCCGCCGCTGCCATTGTCCGACTGCCATCGATAGGTGAAGGGAGCGGCCCCCGCGGGCATCTCGGTCAAGGTGACCAGCGTCCCGCGATAGACAGTGCCCGAGGGGGTCGAGAGGACGGGAAGCACCGTGGTCGGCGCCAGAGGCAGCGCCGTGGCATCGAGCCGGACGTTGTCAAAGAAGAGCTGGGCGCCCGAATCCCCCTGCATCAGGATCGTCAGGCTCCCGCCCGCCTGGTAGCCGGCCGTGTAGGAAAGCGACACGTCGCCGAATGTCCCGGGCGTCAACAGATAGGTATCCACCATCTGCTCCGCCAGCACGGGGTGAAACGGCGAGGTGCCATTGATGAGCGCGATCTTCCCGCCGCCACCGCCACCCGTAAAGCTCTGTCCCAACGCGATGGTCAACGTGTAGTGCGTGTTGGTCTGCACCTGCCCGATCGTCTGCCAGCAAAAGGCGGGATGCCCGTTGATGTTTTCCACGAAGCAATTCGTGCCATCGGCGGGCGCCGGCAAGACGTCGGCGCCTTCGAAGAGCGTGTTTGTGAAGCTCTGGATCCCAACCCCGCCGTTGCCTGTCCGGAACCAGTTGGTCGCGGTCTCGAACGAGAACTCCGGCACCGTCACGGGATCGGCCAACGCAGTCCCGCCAACAGCGGCAACGAATATCGCCGCCAGCACCCAGCCCCGTATCCTATTGAATTTCATATGTTTAATTTGCCAACGAGTTATGAGAAACACAATCGCACCACGAGAATCCATGGCGCTCGCGGGATATCATCAAAGACGTTCTCGTGCCCCGAGGCGCCAGTCGAAAGGCACATTCGTCAAACGCAGCGGAATCATGCATCGACCGTTGCTGCATTGTAGTAGCGCCGGCAGGTCAAACAAGGAAAAAGAGGGCATACGGCGCCGACATTCTTGCCGGCTTGGGGTCCGTGCAAAAATTACTTCCGATTTTGGCGGGTGCGCCGCCGGGCCAGATGCGAGACGCAAGGGTGGGAGTGTATCCCCTGCGATACTCGACCGACCGAGCAACGAAGCCGATGGCCGGGCGCCTGAATTCTCCTTGGAGAGGTTTTGCGGCTATCGGTTGAAAAACCAACCTTTGATTGCCACAAAAAACTCAAAAACACGCAAAACATCTATTTCGCGTGATTGGTGTGATTCGTGGGCACCCTCTTCGAGAGCCATGAACTGCTTCCCAGTCTTTTCACCACCGAGAGCACCGAGAGCACTGAGGATGAATACCTGAATCCAACCCGCCCCAATCCCCTTCCTCCTCTCTGTGTCGGTGCCCTCTGTGGTGAGATCCAATCGCAGCTTGAAAGCTGCGGCTACGCCATCAAAGGGATGCAAGATTCAGTGGCGAATATGGAATGGACCCCGTTGCACTCACTCTTAGGGGCTGCGCAAAACATCCCCAGCCTCGATCCGGGAAAGGTCCTCGGCAATCTGTTTTCCCAGCCTGCGGACGTCCTTGTCGGTGGCGTTGTGCGAAAGCACGTACTTCGCCGCCATGACGTAGGGGTTCCACGTGATCACGGCCCCTGGCATCGGCCTCGATCCCTTGCCTGTGCCATAGACCAGGATCGGCTGATCCCGGCTTTGGGCAAGATCGAACACCGACACCTGCGCGAGCACCTCGGACGCGCCCGCTCCAAATCCGACCATCGCGCGCCGGAGCCGGTTCCCCTCGTCGACCTGGAGGAACTCCCCGTCGACGACCAGCCCGTCGGCGGGCAACGGCATCCCCCGTGGCTGGCGTGTGGTGGGAATCTTCCGAGCCGTCAGCTCCTCGGCGATGGTTTCCGACAGCAAGCGCGCCAGGCGGGCCGCCTTTTCCTGCGGCGGCTCCTCGGATCGCCGGGGCTGCAGGATCAGCTGCGCCGGCCCCTGCAATCCGGGTAGCGGGCCCGGATCGCTCTTCACCTGAGCCGCATCGTAGGCAAAATCGTGCACGACCACAGGCCGAGCCTTGGGCGCCACACCGGCCGGGCTGCCCGCAACCTGCGGTCCGCTGCCGCCCCCGGAGGATGCGGCCGCCGGCCGCCCAGTCGAGCTCGACTGGCAACCGGTCCCGATCAGCATCGCGCCCAGCACGATCGCCGCCGTTGTGGAGCCCCAACCCGATGCGAAAGTGGACGTCGATGACAGGAGGCCAATTTGTCCAAGCTTCGCATGGCGAATGCGCTTTGCGATCAATCAGCCGTCGGCTATGATTGCGTCTGGCATGCCACCCCCCTGGTTGCCAGAGGTTATTGCGCGCGCAGCGTCCGGGTTTAGCGCCTGGATTTGCCTGGTGGCCCTGATCGTCTCGGTATCGGAAACGCGAGCCGTCGATGCCTCTCGGTGGTTGGGCCCCGCACAGCGATTTCTCAAAGTCGTCCGGGTCATTCCCCACTCGGCCCTCGGCGTGGGTAAGGTCCGGTCCGTCCAATGGATTGGCGATGAGGGCTGGTTGCTGGTGGACAGCCGCGAGCGCGTGCAGGTGGTTGATGCGCTCACCGGCGCGGTTCGTTGGCGGTTGCCCAGGCCCGAGGACCGGGAAGCCGGCCCCTGTTGGGCGGGGGGACGGATTCTGCTAGTCACTGGCGGCGGACGGCTCACTGCATATGATCCCACCACGAATCAAGCGGCCTGGAGCCGGGTGTGGGGGGAAGGGATTGCGGCTATTCAAGCGCACGCGGGACAGCTCTATGTTTGGGGTTCGAATCATCAACTGTTCTGCGTGGAGCCGGTTTCGGGATTCACCCGGTGGGCGCTGGTGGCTCCCGCCCTGCGATTCGACTTTATGGCGGCAGACGCGCGCACCTGCCTGGTGCCCTTGGAAACGGGGGAGCTGCGGGCTCTGGACGTTGCGACGGGCAATCTGCTTTGGAGTCACCAATTGCCGCAACCACTGACGGCCCCCTTGGCGATCGCCCCGGGCCAATTCCTCGCCCTGACCGAGGGCGAAATCCTTTTGGCCCTGGATGCCGCTACCGGTGAGGTGCGATGGCGCCATCAACCCGCCCGGGATAGTCCCATTCCCAAGCCCCTTCAATTGCGTGAGGATTCACTGCAGGTGGCAGGGGAAGAAGTCATTCTTCATGGAACCCATTTCCTGTACAACCTGCGGATCCTGGATCAGCAGACGGGACATCACCGGCATGCAGAGACCCTCGCGGGCCATTTCGCGGAGCACCCCTTTTCCGCGGGGAGGTGCTTGTTCATCCCGGTTGGGTCGGCGGGTCTTAAGCTGGTGGTCTATGATCGGTCGCGAGGCTACATCGTCCATCAGGCCAAACTTCCCGCCGAGCTTGAATTCGTTGGCCAGTGGAAAGACCAAGTGCTGGCCCGGGCCCGGGATGCCCTGCTCGTGATCCAGCCCGATCCCGAAGCCGCGGCCCAAATCCAGGAGCTTCGCTTGGCTTCCAACGGTTTCAAAACGGTCTATTTTCTGATATTGCTTTTGGCCCTGCTGGGAGCGCCGGCGATCTGGGTCTTTACGGGCGAGCCCCGGAATCCCCCCACCCATCAAACCAACCTGCTGATTGCCGCGTCCTGGATCACGTTAGCTATGTTGAGCCTGGTCGCGGGTTACGCGGGCTTCCTGATTTTGATCACCGAGGTGATCGCTCGATCGCCTGGGGTCACCTGGATCTTGGGCGCGTTGCTCCTTATGGTTCCCCTGGCCGCGGTCCAGACCCTCTTCCACATGTATTGGCGTCCGCTTCGGGCATATCGTCAAGCCCCTGTCTCACCGACCATTGCCGAACCGAATGACATCCCGATTTCCTCTGTGGTCGGCCAACTGCGCCACGACATGGGCATTAATCCCAGCACCCCGTTGGTTCATGCGCTGCGCCCCGGTGAAGCCCCCTGCGCCGTGGGCGTCTCCCGCACCCGGGCGGCCATTTTGTTACCCCCCAATCTTGGCGAGATGGCATTGGACGCCTGCCACGGTGATTCCACTCGGGCTACGCAGTTGATCCGCCTGGTATTGGCCCATGAGATGGCCCATATCCGAAACGGCGATGTGGCGATGCTGCCGCTCCGGGCCGTCATCACTGGACCGTTGCCGGTCTTCCTGGCCATTATATGGCTGATTTACCTGCTCATCCGACGCCCCGGATTGGATACCGGTCTCCAAATCGGCGGCGGTCCGGCGATCGCCTTTTCTTTGCTGGCCATCCTGGGCCTGATCCTGCTGCTGCGCCTGGTCACGGTCGAGCGCGAGCGGCTGGCTGACGCCACCGCCAGCCTCTTCATGGATCCGGATGTGCTCGGGTTTCTCACCGCCCCTCCTTCCGGAACTCCGGCTGGGAAAAGCCCGCTGGCGCGACTGCTCTTCCAAATGCGCGCGTTTTCGTCGCTTTCCCATTCCTTTTTAGGGCTGCCCGTGCCCCGTGTTTATCCATCCCTTTCCTGGGTTCAATGGTTCAGCAGGCGGATGACGCCAGCCAGCTTTTTCCAGCAATCGGCCTGGCGGTCTTTTCTATTAACCACCAAGCAAGCGCTGTTTGCCGCCCATCCCGCCGGGAATCTGGCGTCGGCCGTCATCGCGGGGATCACGGCTGGATTCGTCTTTTCCGGGCTGGCCATCGTGCTCTTTTACGCCCAGCTCCACACGGCCATTGCCACTGGTGCGGTGGCGGGGAAGACCCTCGAGGAGCAATTCTTCTGGATGATGAATCACTGGCCGCCGCGCCCGGATGAAGCGCTGCTGTTGTTGTTCTATTTCCAGTTCGCTCCTGTGGCGGCGGCTATCTTGGCCACCAGCCTGCTCCTGCTTCCGATTCGGGATCTGCCCACCGCTTTCACGGAGTTGCGATCCTCGGGGTTGCGCCAATTGGGGGTCCGCCTGCTATTGATGATGGTTGTTTTCGGGATATCCAGCTTTCTTATTCAAAGTCTTGCCCGGCCGCCGGTGACCATCTGGTCGGTGGCCCGCCTGTCCGCATCCGGGGCGTGCGGCTGGATAATCATCCTGACGATGTTATTTGGAATGGGACTCACTTTTCGCCGCCCGGAAATGCTCTGCGCCGTTCGAGCAATGATCCCGATGGTCGTGCCGATTTTGTTGGCGGGAATCCTGGTTTTAGTCATGGCGGCGATTCTGCTGGATGGTTTGAGCCTGATGGGCCGGTTGCTGTGGGCCTTTGTAAGCCTGATGATCGGCGCCTGGCTCATCGTGATCCAACCGTTTCGCTGGCTTTCTTACGGATCGTACACCTCCGAGGAATCTCTCCTCATCTGCGTTACCTGGGGCCGTCTTTCGGTTCGCAGCCGATGGCATCAATGCGAGTCCCGGTCCGCTCGGTTCCCAGGTTACGGGGATGGGTTCCGGATGGCGAAACACTACTTGCTGATTTGGGGGTTGATCCTGGGGGCTGGGTATTTGCCTTTACGGAATCTGGACCGGAGATTTTTTGCCGATTACCCGGACCGGTTGGCACGGTTCCAGGCCTTGACCGCCACCGCTGTGGACCGGATCCAGGAAGACAACGTGGCTTTCCGCCGCCAGTTTTTCCCCCCCTTATTTGTTCACAGCCAAGTGGGGCCGGATCGGATGTTCGCCTCGACCTTTGTTTCGTTCTCGATGATGGTGGGGGCCGAGGCGTTGCTGCTGATCCGGCAGACCGTTCGGGCTCTGCGCGGACTCGAACGACGGCGAAAGCTGCTGCTGCAATTGGCGGCGCTGGCGGAGGCCCATCCGATCCTCCACCTTTCTCCCATTTTGCGGAAAATGGCATCCCCCGGCCGCGCAGCCCTGGCCCGATTGACCAGCTCGAAAAGACCTTATTTCCCCGAATCCAACCGGTTTCCGCTGATGAGCGCGACCTGTCGGGTGGTGGAATACGCTCTGGCGGCCCGCCTCAAGGCCCCGCAAATCCCGGCGATGATCCAATGGGTTGGCCAGTGCGAAAATTTAACCGGTGGTTTCGGGCCGATACCGGGCCAGCCGAGCACCCCCCTGTATACCGCTCGTGGGCTGCGCCTGTTCCATCACCTGCATGCCTCGACCCGGGTCCCCATCGCCACGCACGCCGCTTGGCTTCGCCGGGCCCTGGGCCGGTGCCTGAGCCGGAAATATCCGCTTCCCGATCCCTTGTGGCTCGAACAAGTCCACTGGATCGGTCGCGCCCTGGAGCCGATTCAGGCTGTCTGTCCTCTCGCGGATCGGTTGCGGAAAAGAGTGGCCCAGGAGGCCGTCCTGCGGTGGCGGCAAACCCAGCGCACGGTTTCGCAAACGCGGCAGTTGCTGGAGATTCTGACCTGCATGGACGGTCAACACCCGGCTCTTTGGAAGCACCTGCGCCAGGATTGGTGGCCCCCGCACAGCTCCTCCCTTCGTTTCCTGAAACCCGATTCGGCCTTGGATGCCATCGTCGAGCGGTTGCGGATTCTCCAAATTCTATACCCCGATGATTACGCGCTTCGACCGGAGGCGCAACAGGCCAAAGACAATATTGAAAAAGTATTCGTCCGCCGCTTAGCTTGAGCTATTCATTATACCTCCATTAACGATGAGCCCGCAGAATACTGCTGAGTTGGCTGACCGCGCATTCGAGATTGCCGAAAATTTCGTGGCAGCCTGGTTTCCGGAAGAATTGCCCGTGTTGGATCTGATTTGGAAGCGGATTCAAGCCCTGCCTCCAGATGAAGCCCGGCAGCCCCAACGGCTTCAGGAAATTGGATGGTCTTTCGCCAAGCCGGGGCGCCTGGTCCTGCACGGCCACATCATATTGATGATCGTTTGGACGGTGCTTCGGGAGACCGGCGCCCGAGGCGTGCGTTGCACGTTGAACCAAGTCCAGGAGTGCATCCAGAAATGCGGGGTAGTGCTCGAATCCCCTCGGGACCTCATCTGCAATTTAGTCGATACCGCCGCGCCCGAGCTTTGCCTGATGGCCAATCAATTCGCCCAGCGCCCGTCCGGTGAGCGAGTGGCGCCGGATGACCTCCCAGCCGAGCTGTATATCGAGGGCCTGCTGGATCCACCGGTGAAGCCGGGATTCAGATCGCCTGCTTGGATTAATGAATTCCTGGAAAAGACCAACATCAACCTGGTGATCCACGAACCGGAAGATTACCTGAGAATCGGGACTTCTCCAGCCAAGCGTTTGGTGCTCGGCCTCCAATCGCCCTTGTTGATGGGCTTCCTCTGGCTGGTCCTGACCCATGTGGGAGATAGCTTCAGCTATGTTGAGGCAGCGCGGTGGCTCGGATTTGCCAAAATCGAGTCCGAGCCCCGGGATGCTCGCATTTACCAGTATCGGATGGGATTAAACCGGCTCTTGTCCCCGGATCTGGCAGACCGGATCTTTGCCGCGGCCGCCAACAAATGCTACTACATTGCCGGGAGCGGATGGTCTTTTGTATGGATTCGCCGGCTGGCGGATCCCAAATTCAGCCGGCTGCTCCCCGATTTCTCGTCCTTGGGTCAGTAAACCGCAATCATCCTCGGCCGAAACTCCGGAGGCGTTGTCTTCCCCGGATTCGTTCTTCCATCAGGCGCGCCTATTTCACGGCGAGGCAAGAATTGGCGATTGCCTTGATGCCGGAGGTCTTTCTTCACCCTGGCCCGGAACCCCACGTCCCTTGGCACTGAGGCAGCCCTGAACCTTCTCAGGAGGCTCTCAGTGGCGTCCTGCCTTTCATGGCGGAATGCTGTCGGTGGGCGACGGCGTGGGGCCGAGAGCAAGAAAAATCCAGGCTCACCCGTCCCCCGGCAACGGTTAAAACATGCGCAGGCAAATTCAAAAACGGGGCAGGAAGAAGAATCCGGCGGTCCGGCTGAATCTCGTCCGCCAGATGGCGCCCTGTTCGGCGGGTGCCGTCGGACTTCACCGCCACACTCACCATCAGCAGAAAGCGAGTCACTAATGAAAAAGCAGACCATCCACATCTCCAGTCTGGCCCGGTCAATCCGGGTTCGGATTCAGAACGGCACCACAAAGCCACGGGTGCTGAAGTTCAAGACCGAGGCCGAAGCCATCGATTACATCCTGCCGCGGAGCAATCGGCAGACCGAAATGTACCTGAACGGTTACCTCGTGGCCTTGGCCGGCTGGTACCAATGAAGGGCCAGTGGAGGGCAGCGGGGTAGTGCCACGGTGCGTCAATCACCCGCGTCGCAATGCCAACGAATCGAGCCCGGCCTGACCGGCAAAACCCGGCGCTCTCCCATTCAAAACAAACTCAAACGGAAGACCGTTATGACCTGGACGACAAAAATCACCGATCGGGTGGCGGAGGGATTGCGATTTGCGGTGCGCGGGGCGTTGCTGATCAACGCCATCATCGCCGCCGTCGCGTCCATCTACTTCACCACCAAATTTGTTTTTTTCCTGATCCGTTACCTGGATCGGATTCTGTTTTCCCAACCCTGGTAATCATGGAGGCTATGATGTCGCCCACTCCCTTTGATCCCCTCTTGGACCCGGACGCCCGGTCGGTTCGAACCCGGGCCAAGTATAGGCTGAAGATGGACCCAGACGGAAATCCGGTCATCGAACCCATCCAGGGGGAGACCATCCAGCTCTCCGCGGATGGCTCCCTGGACACGGTGGAGGTGGTGCCGGACCGCTTTTATTCCTGCGGGCACAGCGCCCAGGCTTCGCTGGGCGGACGCTGCGCCGAACCGGGCTGCGGCCACACCAGCTGCGAAAAGTGTTTCCGGGTGTGCGCCCGGTGCTCGAAGCCGTTGTGCCCCGAGCACCAGCAACCGATATTGGCGCACTCGAGACAAGCCGGCCAGGAGGAAACGCTATGGGTTTGCGCGGCCTGCCGCACCCGGATCAAAAGGAGCCATTTCTGGAGGGGATTGGCCCGGATGGCGACCGGCTTGTTTATCGAATCCCCGCCCGAGCAGAAACCGTGAACTCAGATCCAAACCGCCATTTGGGAGTTCGGTTAGCCCACGCGATCGATTTGGGGGAATTTGACGATCCGCTGGGGGTCAGCCTGGTCCGGGCCCACCATGCCGACTCGGCGGACCGGCAAGTGCGGGATTTGATCGAGAACCGGCTGCGCCATTTTGAGACCCGTTGCGCCAGCGGCACGATCGCCCCCTTCAAGATTCCGCGGCCGGGTGCGGGCAACATTCTCATGGGCTTGGGCCGGCGCGGTCGGGCCATCTGGGTGCCCGTGGCCCTTTTGGCCGCAGGCCTTCTCCTGGTTGGCAATACCGGCAGCGGAAAATCGACGCTGCTCCGGCAATGGCTCATCCAGATAGCGATGCATGGTCCGTCGATTTGGATGATCGAATCCTATAAGAGGGAGCTGCGGCAAATCCGACCCCACCTCCAACGCCATGGGATTGATCTGGTGATCCTGCGGCCCGGGGATTGGCGTTGGAATCCGCTCCAATCCCATTTGCGCGATGCCCGGGTTCACCTGAATACGGCGGCGGACCTCCTGGTCCGGGTGCTGCGGTTGCCTTCCCGGGCACGCAGCATCCTGGCCCAGGGCGCTTACACCCTCTACCGTCAGTATGGTATCTGGGAGGGGAACCGCCAGCATTGGCCCACGCTGTTCGATCTCTACGAATGGGTGCACAAGACGCCCGGCCTCAACGCCGCCGCCAAGGAATCCATTCTGGATCGGTTGGGGGCGCTCCTGGTGGCGCTGACGCCCCGGGTAGCCGCCTGCCGCCGGGCCTGGAATCCCGCCGATCTCATGGGCTTTCACCTGGACCTGGAACTGACCGGCGCCCCCGAAACCGTCAAGCAACTGTTGGTTGCTTCTTTGTTATTCAGCTTGTTTGAGCAGGAGGTCGAACGCGGCCTGGAACCGGGCCCGTTGAAGCTGGTGCTGGCTTCCGACGACGGACAGCGAATATTCGCCGGTGCCGATGCCGCCGAGGAAGGCCAGTTGTCGCCCTTGGACGAGCTGGCGGGGGTGATTCGGGGCAGCCGCATCAGCCTGTGGGTGGTGGTCCAAACCATGGAGGGCCTTTCCCGGCGGTTGATCCCCAACCTGGCGACCAAGATTTTTGGGCGTTTGGGTTGCCATGAGGACTACGCCCATCTGGGCGCCGACCTCTCGTTGAGTCCGGAGCAGCTTTCCTGGGCCCGGTTGCAGCAGCGCCCCGGCGTGTTCATCGCCCAGCTTGCCGCCGGATCGTGGCGTGAGCCATTCGTCTTCCAGACCCAGCTGTTGAATCCGGTGCGCCCGGTGGACGACGCCGAAGCCGCCGCGAGCGTCCAGGCCCTGGAGCGCCTTCCGGTCGAGTTCGCCCCGGAATTCGACCGATGGGAACCAGCCCACCTGGCGGTGGTCGAACCGGCGGCGTCCGATAGCCTGTCGGAAGTGGAGATGCGCTATCTGCGCGCCGTCGTCGAACACCCCCTGCAATCCTCCAGTGCCTACGCCAAAGTGGCCGGCGTTAACGGCCAACGCGCGGCCCAGATTCGCCGGCGGCTGGTCGCCGATGGTTTCCTGGCCGAGCGCGAGGTGGCCACCGGGTCGCGCGGGCGCAATGCCATCGTGCTCGAGCCCCAATCCAAGGGACGGACTGCCGCCAACCCGGGAGGCACCCCATGAGAGGCTGTCCCATCCACAACGCCATGGTCGCCGAATTGGCCGGGGCTTTGGCCCGCTGGGGCGGGCAGGTGCGCCTGGAACACCCGGTCTGGCACGGAAGGGTGGTCGGTTATGCGGATTGTTGTGCGGATCTGCCGGCCGGCCGGTTCGTCATCGAGGTCGAAAATGAGGGCCGGCGGATTAAGCAAGCCCTGAAAAAAGCGCGCCTGATCGGCGCCGAACGCCTCTGGATTGTAACCGCCAATGGCCGGGTGGCCCGGCAGGTCCGGCGCAGACTGGCCGCTTTGGTGTCCACCACCCGGGCCTTTACCGAGCCCCGGGTTGAGGTCTTGACCTTTGGCCAGGCCCGCCGGCGCCTCTGCCATGGAAATCCTCCCTGGACCGCCATCCCCGAGGTGTGCCAGTGAAAACGTCTCCGTTAATCCCCGAGAGGATGCCAATAGCTGTGCCGACGAGATTGTCCGCCGACCTCCGAATGAACCCGGCGATAACCGTCCGCCGTCGGCGAAAGGCCTGGAGCCATGAACGCACTGCCGGTCGGTGCGAGTGGTTGACTCCACCGGAGATCATTCGCGCTCTGGGCGAATTCGATCTGGATCCCTGCGCCCCCCTCCGGCGCCCGTGGCCGACTGCCAAAAGACATTGGACCCTCCGGGAAGACGGGCTGGCCCAACCCTGGTTTGGCCGCATATGGCTCAATCCTCCCTACGGACGGGAAACCGCCGCCTGGCTCGCCCGATTGGCCGCGCACGGCAACGGGATCGCCCTGGTCTTTGCCCGGACCGAAACCCGCATGTTTTTCGATTACGTGTGGAACCATGCCGACGCAGTGTTGTTCCTGCAGGGGCGCCTGACTTTCCTCAATCCGGACGGCACCCGCCCGTCGGGTTCCGGGGGCGCGCCTTCCTGCCTGATTGCCTATGGCGCAGGCAACGCGACCGTCCTGGCGGCCAGCGGCCTGGCCGGGAAGTTCATCCACCTGAAACGGAGAAAATCACCATGCGAATTCAATGGGACCGTTTGATCGCGCTGGCCCTGGCCTTGACCGCCGGAGTGTTGGCCTTCCGCTTCTGGCATGCGCTGGGGGCATTTCTTTCCAATCTCGCCCGGCTGGGACCGGGTTATAGCCGCGAGGAGCAGACCCTGGGTTTGATCGCGCTGGGGCTGATCGGCGCCTGCTTGGTAGCCGTGGTCCGCATCGTCTGTCGTCGGCCCCGCGATGACTAGTTTCTCTCCCCCATGAAACCTCACCACCGCTTGGTTTATGTATGATCCACTGAACGCCCTGCGGTTGCCGGGCCGGCTCGACGGCAAATGCATCGCCGCGCTGCTGGGTTTTGCCGAACATGACCTGCCGGTACTAACACGCGCCGGCCTCATCCGTCCGCTGGCAGATCCGGAGCCCAACGCGCCCAAGTGGTACTGCCGGGACGAGATTCTGGCCAAAGCCGCCGACCCGGCCTGGCTGGCGCGCGCCACGCGGGCCGTCTCCCAGAACTGGCGGCGTAGAAATGCCCGGCGGTCCACCAACGCCCTCGCTCAATACTCCACCCCTAACCGAACTGGAAAATCATGCAAAATCGCTTGATCTCGTCCGCAACCGCCGGTTTGGAGCGGTTCCCGCAGCCGGCCAATCCTGACCTGCCCCCAGGCAAGATGATGCTGCCGGACACCAGCATCGCCGGCCCGTCAGCGGACGATTGGACCGGCACCGCCGACTGGCTTCTGAGCGTGGCTCTGGTGCTGGTGTTGGTCTTGCACGGCTATTGGCTGGGACGATTGGGCCGTCAACTCCGCCGTCAGACGTGGATCCTCAAGCGCCTGGCGCGCCACGCCGTGGAACTGAACCTGCCAAAACCGGCCTCATGGCGAATGCCTCCGGCGCCTGAGGAAGGCCCACAGCATACTCCCCCACCGGACGCACCGCCCGAACCGTCCTCCCCGCCACTTTCACCGGTGGCCTCGCCTCTGGCCGCCGCCACGGGGATTGGCCCTGAATCCGGCGTGGAACCGGATTCAGCCCCGGCCTTGTTGGAGGAGCCGGCGGTCGCGGCCGGCATCCGAATCGTCGTGGCCCGCGACCTCTTGCCCCGGATCCACGATTACGTCGTCGAATTCCTCGAAACCCACGGCGCGGATTGCGAAGCGGGCGGCCTGTTGCTGGGGCATTTCCTCCCGGCCCAGGCATCCGCTCCGGCGGTCATCCGGATCGAAGGTTATATCGATGCGGGCCCCACCGCCGAAGCCACCGCCGCCAGCATCCAATTCGACAATCAATACCAGGCCGGCGTGCTTCAATGCTTGCAGCTAACGGATCAGGCCTTGGGGAATATGGGCTGTTTTCATCGCCATCCCGGCCAGATGTCCGAATGCAGTGCGGGCGACCAAGCCGCCGATCGGCAGGCGGTGGCCGAATCCGACACCCGTGCCCTGGTATTCCTCATCCTCACCCTCGACAACCCGGACCGGCATCGACCTGCGCGATTGGTCTATCGGCGCCTGGCGTTTGATTTCTACATCATGAGCGAGGACGCCGGATTCCGTTATGTCCCGGTGCGCCCCGAACTGGCCGATCTGCCGGTGGTGACCGTGCCGGCAGGACTGCGGGCGCTGGTGACGCTGCGCCCCCAAACGGCGGTCTATGACCTGGCGGTATTGCACCAATTGGCCCGGACTTGGCGGAGTCGGATTGAACTGGCGGCCCGTGAGGACACGGGCGTGGTGGCCACCATGCGCGGCAACGGCGACTGCTGTGAAATTCAGGCCCCGGCGAGCGGGGGGATGCAGGTGACGGTCACCCGGGGAGACCAGCCCCGCCGGCGGGTGCGTGGGATTTGGGAAGATCGCCAGGCCAGCCGCCATATCTGGTTATCGCACGTATTCCTGGTGACGCTGGCACCCGCCCTGCCCCGGGCCTCCGTCGGCAGTTACTCGCCACATTACGCCGATCTGCTCCACGATCCGCGGCGATTGGCAATTGAAACCCAGGCCATGGCCGAGCGCGCCGGAAGGGGCGCCATTCTCCGCGCCAAGGGCGGCCAGGTATATTGGGAATGCACGATTCGGGAATGCGGCCGCGAGTTCCCGATCCGGATTATTTATCCCCCCGGCTACCCCAGCGTGCCCCCGCGAATTGAAAGTGTCTACCCGCTGCCCGCCTGCCCCCATGCCCTCGGTCTCCATGAGCTCTGCTGGATCAGCCCGATAACCACCGCCAGCGACTGGAATCCGGCCCGCGACACCGCGGCGGTGTGTGTCAACGCCGCCCACCGCTGGTTTGCATGTCTGCTCATTTACCGCACGGCGGGGCGATGGCCGGGAAACCATACCTGAAATCATTTCGGAATCGTCCGATTCCGTTAACAAAAAACCGAAAAAAAGAAAGGAACCCCATGGGTAATTCAACCTCGGCCTTCAAACCTCTGGAGCAGGTTCAGGCCGAAAAATTGGAACAACACCTCAACCGGGCCAGCACCGGCCGGGAGGTTCTGGTCATCGATCCCGAACAGGGGATTCAAGATTCCAAGCCATTGAGCCTGATTAGCCCCAGCGAAGTCACCAATGGCCTGGTGCGTTATCGCCGTCATTACGGCCGTATCTCCCGCGTGTCGGGAGCTTCCTGAACAACCGGGTCCCGGCTTGGGCACCCGAGTCCGATGGCTTTTGAAGCCATGACGCAACGGCGAGCCGGGACCTCGTTCCATCTTTTCTTCACCATGAATCCCCAGGAATACTATCGGCGAATTCAGGCTGTCGTCCGGCCGGAGCAACTGCACGGCCGCAAGGTCATGGTCATTGGGCTGGGCTCCGGCGGCAGCCGGCTGGCCGCGGAATTGGGCCGGTTGGGCCTTGACCTTTGCCTGGTGGATCGCCCCAACGAACGGCTCGAGGAGCACAACGTGATCCGCCATTTGCTCGATTACCGCAGCCTGGGGGAACTCAAGACCCAGGCCGTGGCCGAGTGGATCCGCCACCGCAATCCATGGACTCGCGTGCAGACCCTTGACCTGGACGTGGTGGCCCAGTCTGAACAACTAGCCGCTGCCTTGGAGGAGCGGCATCCAGACCTGATAGCGGTTTGCACGGACAACCTGGAAAGCCAATTCGCCGTGAACATCCTGGCCGTCCAGCGCGGCATTCCCGAAGTCGGTGCCGCGGTCTACGACGGCGGTGTCGGTGGGGAAGTCTATTGCGTCCGCCCCGCCCAGGCCTGTTTGGGCTGCATCGCCGCGCACCTCCAATTGCAGCGGCCGGAACCACGGACCGACCTGAACATTGATTACAATCAGTTGGATCGGGACGAGCTCCGTTCGGTGGGCGCGCTGAACCTGGACATCGAGCAGATCGCCATCCTCCAGACACGGATGGCCCTCCAATTGCTGCTGGGCACGGCCACGGACCTGACGGGCATACCACCGGATGTCAACCTGCTGGTCTTTGCCAACCGGACCGGCAATCCTCCGCTTAACCGCCCTTTGCACGCTGAGTTCTTTCGCATCCCGGCCAATCCGGACTGCCTGATTTGCGGCGCGCCGATGCGGACAGGAAATGCCGGGAGCGGATCAGTTGCTGAAAGCTGACCGTGGGGCTTTGTTCCATGATTCGCGGCGTCATCGCCGGGGGGGAGGCGGCCTGGGCCCGCGCGACGACTTGGCTCTTCGGGATGCGAGTCGTCAGCGTGGTCTGCCATTCCCAGGTCCGTGACCGGACGATTGGTCTATCAGCGGAGTTTTTGGTCGGGGCCAGGGAGATCGTGGTGCATGCGGAGTTGAGTCGGCCCTGGTTCAGCGGTTGGGCTCCGGCCTTGGTCTATCAAGTCCGGGATGAGGCTGACCGCGAGCTCATCCTGCACAGCAGCTTCCAAATCGAGGAGAAATCCCATGGCCGCCATCTCGACGTCGGAATCCGCTTTGCCACCGTGCCACGGGCCAAAACTTTTCAAGTGCAGATCGGTTTGGCAGGCACCCGAAAAATCATCCTGCAGCGCACGTTTACCCGGTTGGATGCCCGCCGCCTCACCGGCAAACTGGAAAATCCGACCGTCCATTTCCGGGCCGGCCCCGATCAACCCTGGATTGGCCGGGCGCGGTTCCATGACCGGATCGATGATTGGCAATTGCGTTTGGAGGTGCGCCTGTCCTCGCTCGAGTATCGCCAAATGCTCAATGCCCTCCAAATCCCCCTGCGGCTGGAGGTGGTAACCGCTGGCCAATCACCCCATCGCCTGGCTTCCCGACAAACCATCCTTCATTTCGCTGAAAACACCTGCCAGTGGATCGTTCGGTTCGGGGCCCTGGGCAGCGTGGTTGGCGATTATCGGGGCGCCATCTGCCTGCGCTTTTACCTGGGCCGCACCCCGTTTTTTGTCAGCGATGCCGAGGTCCTGGGCTTTGACGAGTACCTTCGCGCGGTCCGGGAGGCAGTCATCCGCCAGACCCAAATCAACGGCATTCAGTTCCATGCCGTAGACGGCCGGGGCCAAACTCGAACTTTGGATGTGGCGGCCGAGGATTTTCAGGCGTTGGCAATGCACGGCCGGTTGCAGGGCCCACCGGCCGATCCCTGGCTGCCACCCTTGGACTACCGGTTGGCCTTGGTGATTCACCACCCGGATTCAAAGACCGAAACCGCCCGCCAAATCCGGGATCTATCCATCACCGAAGCCCCGGCGGCGTTGCATGAATCGCTGCCGCTATCCGGAAATCCGTTCTCGTCCGGACCCGGAGATTACCGCTTGAGCGCCTGGCTCGAAGACCGGCTCCTGGGCCAGATACAGTTCGTCCATAAACCACGTCAGCAGATCCGGCGGGAAAAAGCCGCCCGGATCCTGGCCAGCCTGGAAGTGCTGGAATTCCATTGGACAGTTCAGCGGGATGGGGAACCGGTGGAAACGGCGGTGGTATTTGCCACCGACACCGCCTTAATGATCGGTGCCACCATCCAGGGGCGCGGTTTCGATGAGGACGCCCCCCGATTGCGCTGGCGATTGCACATCCGGCTGCATTCGCCGACCTCCGGGATCCGGCGCGAATGGGATTATTGGCTGGAGGCCGGGCCGGGGCCCAACCCTTATGCCGACCTCAAGATCCCCCTTGACGCCGGCGAGGGCGCCCTGGTTCCTGGTGAATACCGACTACAACTATGCCGGGTCAATACCGTCATGGCCGAGCAGGAATTCCGGCTCTTGGCGGCGGCCGAGATCGGCCCCTACACCAAGGCGCTGATCCTGGCCAGCCTGCAACTGGAAAATCCACGCTGGCAGTTGGTGGCAGGCACGACGCGTTACTCCTCGGAGATCGTGCCCGATTCCACCGACTCCCTGCAGCCGGAATTCACCCTGCGCGCCGGAGGTTTCAACCGCGCCGTGCCCCGGTTGCCCGTGGATGTCGGACTCGAATTGATCGATCCCCAAGGAAAACGGTTTCTGGTGCGCCAACAGCCCATGACCTTGTCGCCGGACCCGCTGGCGTTTGATCCGGTGGTCATGGCGGTGCGCGGCACCCGGATCGCGTCCACCCCCCGGTTGGTGGCGGCTGGCTATCACCGTCGGCGCCCGGGAAATTGGGGCCTTACGCTTTCGCGTGGTCTGCCTGGAGGAAATCGTCGAACAACTTCAGGTCTTGCCGCTGAGGATCAAGGCCCAGTCGCCGACGGGGCGGTGGAACAGCAATCCCAAAGCGCTCGATCTGGCCCAGCACCGGGCCCTGGCCGTCCAGTTCGAAGTGCAGATGGGCATCCCGGCCCCCAACCAGGTGGTCCCGGGCGCCATCCTCATTGCCCAGGACCAGCGCAAATTGGTCCGCTGCCGGTTTGAATTGCCCTTGGATCGGACCTCCCGCAAGGTCCACCTCAAGCCTATCGCTCTGGACCGGTTAGCCCTGGATTCGGGGCCGGATCGGCGCCAGTTGACCTTCCGGGTCTCGCTCGCCAACCAGGAAAAACAAACCCTGAGCCTCGATGTTCAACCTCCGTGTCTGACCGATTACGAGGGCCAGTTAAGGGTGGATCCCAGCCAATTGGAGGTGGATGAAACCCGCCACCAGCAGTGGGTCACTCAGATCCTGAATGGCGGCCTGCGGGTCGGGTGATCCCCGTCCAAAAGTCTGATGTCAGCCTGACATACCCCCAGACATCAATGGATTTTTTCCGGGAAAGGAGACTCGCGATGAACGAACCGGCAATCCTGAACCTCGCGCGGCTTCCGGCGCGCCTGGACGTCGGCCAGACGGCGCAGTTGCTCGGATTCCTGGAGCACGATATTCAGGTCCTGATGCGCGCTCGCCTGCTCAAACCGCTGGGCAACCCGGCGCCCAATGGGCACAAGTTCTTTGCCTCAGCCGAGATTCTGCAGTTGGCCCAGGATCGTTCCTGGCTCGATCGGGCGACCAAGGCCGTTTCTGCCCGCTGGCAAGAACGCAACCGGCATCTGATCCAGGGAGTCCGGGGGAATTTCCATGGAAATGAGGAATGAATGACAATGGAAAATGGCCAGATCGTCAGCAAGGATTGTACAAGACTGGCAGGACGTTCCGGTGGTTCGTTTTTTTCTTGAAGCTCTGAACCAGAACTCCGGGTGCAATCAAATGCTGGCTTACGGGCTTGGCGATGTTGGTGGCGCACCCGTGCCGATCATTTGAAGCGGCGCATAAAATGCAGCTGGCATATTTGTGTTTTCCCGATCATACCATTCCAAAGAGCCTGTTGACGGCGGATTCGTGAAAACCATCAGCCACGACGCGAGGTTCGTTGACCGGTAGATGAAAAGAATGCCTTCACCCGTTAATCCTCCCACACGCAGCCCAAAATTACCGTCAAACAGAGGCGTTGCTGTCAGGGGCGTGGCCACTGCGGTTGTGAAGCGAGTCGCATGGGAAAAGCTGCTCCACTCGCCCTGCTGATCCTGATACCTCACCTGCCACACGTATTCAGTTCCGTGATTCAAAACTCCAACCGGCACCTGTAATTCCACCTTGTTGACCGTATCTGTCAAACTTTCGAACACCTTTAAATTGTCTGAGGCGCGACGGATAATCCAGGAACTCGCTGCGTGTGTATCCCCGGCGTCCGGATCAATAAAACTGGTGGCAGTCAGTTTTGGTGTCAGCGACATGTTTGCCACCCAGTTTGTCGGCGACACGTTATTTGGCACATTCGGCGGGAGGTTCGTCGGTGGAGCAATAGCCAGCACCGTTAAATTCAATGTGAAGTTCGCGCTGCCACTCCACCCGCTCGTCGCAGAAACGTGAATATTCGTCAGGCCCACATTGCCTGCTGTTGGTGTAAAACAAATCGTTGTGCCCGACCCATTGACTGCCCCGGAGAATTTAACGGTCGCAGTATCACCTCGGAAAAGGCCTGACACTTGCACTGGAATAGCAACCGTCTCACCCACCACCACTGTCTGACTCGGAATAGGAATAATAACGAAGGTTGAAGCCGCCATGTAATCATACACCGAAATGCTCTGTTGTGTATGCGAAAGGTAAAGGGCTTCCAAATCCTTCGGACATGTTATCATGTAATCAACATCCGCTGTCATGTTGTGTAGTAAATTTGTTCCCAGCTTGTTAAGATCGCGGAAATCATCGGAATGGATAGCCCCATAAATTATCGTTGCGATATTGTCGCCGGCAGCAGAAACCGACCCAACGGCACTAAAGCCTGCGGTTCCAGGCGCTTTCAAAATCCCGATCGCAAGATCCACCCCCATCTGTCCCCAATCAAAGAGCCCGGGAGCAGCATAATACTCCAGGTAATGCTGTATTAGCATGTAGGCATGGTATTGACGCAAAAGTTCAGCGGTCTTGAATTGGCTATAGTAATCGGCTTTCAAAGCTGGGCTAGTGTGCAGCCTGCCTCCAGCCTCACGCAATGAGAACTGACGTATCATTTCATATATGGTTTGTACGCTTGCATACTCACGGTGATAATCGGTCTTTTCCTTTAACCGGCTCACGAACGTAACAGCTGCACCGAGTGCCGCCTGCGTCCGTGCCGATGCAATGCCGCTAAATGAATTGCTGAACCAATTGCCCGCGTTTTTGTTAAACGCAGAAATCAACCGCTCTCCGAGCTTTTCGATTGCCGAGTAGATTTGCCCACCAGACGCCCCGTTGAGTTGAATGACCAATTCGGGAACGTCCAGCCAGCCATGTGTGTCCTTGAATGTGTTAATGTACGCATCACACCTGGCCAACTGGTTCGCGGTGTCGCTTTCCAACTGGTCGATGGCATCCCCAAGGGCGGGGTCGAAATTTGAGTTGACCGAAACCATGTAATTGAAAGCAGACCTATACAACACCACACGATCCCTGGCCTCTTGTGTCGTATTCAGGTAGCTGCGCAACTCCATTTCAAGCGCCGCCTGCTCATGCACGTCCTCAATGTCGGCAGCCAGGTAGAGCGCAAACGGCCCAAACCGCCCTATGATGGCCATTGCGTTGCCAATCTCGTGGTGCTTTGCTTTAAACATTGCCAGGATGACGGCGTAATCAAACACTTTGTGTGATCCTGGTGCCGGATTGTTCGCAAGCACGGCTAGCTTGCTGAAGATTTCGTAGTCATCAGTGGCATCAAAGCTTCCCAAGTCTGACACTCCTTCGGCAATAGTTACTGGCACACCAAGGTTTTCAATTTCCGGTTTGTAGGCTTTTAACAGGCTTTGAATCGCAGCGGTCAAGTCAGTCATATCTCCTTCGTTTAGTCGCTCAGCAACCACGCGCACGTTTGACTCGGCATTGATGACCACCTCGTAAAATGTGTGATCCAATGGCAGATGGTGCAGACCCACGCCGGCAAGCATGTTTTCGTAATACAACTGCTTTCGTTTCGTTCGGTCGAAAATCGCGAATGACCCACTCAGCGCCCCGGCTCGCACGCCGTAAATCGGTTCAGCAAAGAAAAGATCCCCGTCTTTGTTCCAATCCCGGTAGGCGAACTGGCAGGTAACGGGAGACGAACGCAAAACAAAGCTCGACAGCGCTCCCGCCAAACCGCTGCCGACAGCCTGTTCCTTGGAAATGATGTTCGTGCTGTTGGTTGGTGTCAGATAAATCGCCGCCATCTGGGAAAGCTGATACTGCCAGATTGGCGCCTGCCCGCTGCCAACGTCCAGATCTGGCGAGGAGGGTACGACGTAAAGGTTGTATGTGCCGCCGTTTGTCAAAGTCACTGTTCTGGCTTTAAAGGGACTAGCATGCAGGATTGGCGTTACCGGCGAGCTCGTAAGCCAGGGATCAAAAAAGACATTTCCACGAATAGCATCGCCTGTTCCGAATGGGTTGCTGGGTTGATATGGTCCAGACGGGGCCCCCCACCAACAAGACCTTGCGCTAACATAATTCGCGTTATCGTTACGAATTCCGTAGTCGCGATTTCCTACGACAGCACAGTTTTGGAGACTAGCTGTGAACGCAACCCCGGCTGGTACATAGACCCCTATCAACGCCCCAGTCAAAGTGCAATCCTCCATCACCAGATCGCCACCACTTGCCTGATAAACCCCGTAGGTGGTGTTGGTCCCCCAACCCGCGATTACGCAATTGGTCAACGCAATCGACGAAGAACGGTGCTCTTCTGACAACACCGCCCCTCCCGTACCACGGAACGTCACCCCCAGTGCCCTCAAATGCGCTTGGTCCCCAGAACTAGTCCACCCGTATCCCACCCGCAACTGGTAAGCCCCGCACTCCACCACCACGCCCGGCTCCACGGTCAGCGTCAGGCCACTCCTGAGCGTCACGTCTTGCGTCAACCGCACCGGTCGCCCCACATTCCTCCAGAACGCACTTTCATAATAATTCCCACCTGCCGCCACCGCATCGTTCGCGCAGCCCGTGAAATCGCAGCTCATCAACCGACAGTCCCCTCCGTAGCTCTGGCCCACGGGATATTGTGCCCCACGCACCGTGCAATCCTCCATCACCAGATCGCCACCACTTGCCTGATAAACCCCGTAGGTGGTGTTGGTCCCCCAACCCGCGATTACGCAATTGGTCAACGCAATCGACGAAGAACGGTGCTCTTCTGACAACA
>JAKLFB010000043.1 GCA_022711435.1 Verrucomicrobiota bacterium | reverse complement strand
CGGTTCCCCCGACTGGTCACGTGATACCACCCGCCCGCTATTTGAATTCGCCATGGTCGCGCCATGCCGAGAATCTCTCCGCATCGTTCTATTCTGTCAACAATATGGATCTGACCCCATTGGTTTTTATTGCAGCGGCCTGAAGGCCGCGCTCCGGCAGGACAGGTTCATGGGGAGGGCGCAGGGAGGGGCGTATTTCACAATCCTCCCCCCCCGCCCTCCATTGGGAGAAGACACACAGCACACGGCCACTCCATTGCGACCGGACACACCAAGAGAATTTTGTCCTATACCCGGTACGTCGTGCGCCAGGAAAAGCTTGCTGGAACGGGATTGGCGGACATACTTGGTCCCCAGCAAATCCAATGGAATATTTTATGAGAAATTTGTTCAAAGGCAGCCGCACTGGCGCGGCGTTCCTGGCGTTCACCCTTGTTCTCGGCCTGTCCGCCCGAGCGGCCGATGGCTCCCGGGCTTCGACGCCGCCCCGGGAGCGGGCTGACATGCGTTCGCTCTTCAATGGCAAAGACCTGACCGGCTGGGACGGCGACCCGCGCCTCTGGTCGGTCAAGGACGGCGCCATTCGCGGCCAGACCACGGCGGAAACGCCCGCCAAAGGCAACACGTTCCTCATCCTCAAAGACCAGCGGTTCGGCGATTTCGATCTCCGGCTCTCCTTCCGGTGCAACGCCGACAACAACTCCGGCATCCAGTATCGATCCAAGCATATCACCGAAGGCAAGGTGGCCAACCAGTGGGTCGTCCGCGGTTACCAGCACGAAATCCGGAACCAGAACCAGCTCCCCAGCGTCACCGGCTTCATTTACGACGAAGGCGGCAAGCGCGGCCGGATGTGCCTCGTTGGCGAGAGAGCGACCTGGGAAAACGGCCAGAAAAATGTCACTGGAACCCTGATCGACCAGGAGGCATTCACAAAGCTCTTCAAGCTCGACGACTGGAACGACGTCGTCATCGTCGCGCGGGGGAATCGGATCCGGCATTTCCTCAACGGCACCCTCATCATGGACTTCACGGACAAGGATCCTCAGCTCGCCCTCCAGGAGGGGATCATCGCGCTCCAGCTCCACGCCGGGAAACCCATGTGGGTTGAATTCAAGAACGTCCGCATCCGCGAGCTCACCCGGTAAGCCCCTGCGCGCTGGCGCGGCTTTGGACGACTCGGAAGCCAACCGCCATATGGGCCGGGTCGCCCGGCCTGGCGTTGGAATTGGCTGGTCAATGAGCGGCGCGGCAATCTCGCAAGCCGTCCGCTCGGCGGCTTCCTTTCATGCTGGCCGCATCGCGTATTGGGACTACGGCGCTCCCGCCTCCGAGGCCCTCGGCTTTTGGCTGAACGGAGGCGCCTTCCCCGAGTGAACGTCCAGCAGCCGTCCGTGCGTCAGCCGGGCGGCGGCGACCATCTCGGCATAGGGCTGGTCGGTGACGTCGATGAGCCCGATGTTGTAGTTCTCGCCGTCGCTGCGTCCGGTGGCCGGCTGGTCCAGCCATTGAAACCAATGCGCGCCGACTAGCGCGGGGTGCGCGGCGCACTGCTCGACATAGTACCGGTAAGCCGCGGCGCGCTCCTCCTGGTTCATCGCCTGCACCAGGCCGGGCGCCAGACCGCGTTCGGGCACGCCGATGTGGAACTCCCCGATCAGGATCGGGCGCGACACCAGGGACCAGATCCGGTCCAGGACCGCACGCTCGGGCGCATAGCGGTAAATGTTCACGCTGAACACATCGAAGCCGCGCGCGGCCCTGACCACATCGTCGTGCGGGTTGCCGCCGAACCGGATGCCCAGGTTCAAGTGGTTCGTGTCATGTCTGCGGACCGCGGCGTTGATCGTGTCCAGGTAACGCTGAAACGCTCCGAGGACGAACTCTTTCCGCCGGTTCGGCGTGTCGCTTTCGTCGAGGCGGGCCTTGAGCCGCCTCTGGATTTCGCTGGGCGGGCCGGCGAGGATCGCATCGCACAACTGGCTCTCGCGGCCGGGCCATGGCGGCTCATTGCCGATGAAGAAGCCCAGCATGAGCGGATCGTCTCGCACCGGCCCAAGCTGGCTGGCTGCGGCCTCGTCCACGCGGCGCTCGAACTCCTCCGCGTAAACGTCCGGCATGCCCATGATCGTCCTTCCGGTCTGCCAGCCGCGCATCATGAGCGCGTAGGGCACTCGCGGATCGCCAGGATTGCGCCCGCCCCAGTTATGGACGGTATTGAAGCCCCACGCGGCCAGACGCTGCCGGGTCAGCTCGGACCACTCGAGCCGCCAGTCGTCGCCAAACCGGCGCTGGAGGTTCCACGTGTAGAACGAGGCGCCGAACGATCGCCCGCCGCGCCCGCTCGATGCAAGGCCGGCCGGCGGCAGCGCCGCGAAGCACTCCTCTCGCCCTTCCACGCGTGTGCTGGAGCCGGTCCCGACCCCGTTCAAGCCGGTCGAGTAGAAGAGATGGCCGTCCGGGCAAACGAACCACCAGCGGCCATCCCGCTGCTCGAGCCGGAAAAAGCCGGTGGCCTCCGCCCGCGTGTCCAGGAAGCCGCCGTAGGGGCAGCGTTCGGACGCCGCTTTCTTGAGCGCAACCTCTTCGGCGGCCCAGGCCGCCTTCAGCTCGTCGAGCGTGCGCGCCTTGCCGGGCCAGGAGGCGTGCCTGTATTGGCCGAACTCGTCGATCAATGGGTTGCCGTCGAGCACGGCATCGCCGGGATCGGTCCGGGCCAGCGCGACCGACCGGATCTCGAGCGTCGGGCTTCCCACGGGGCGATCCATCGCCACGCTGAGCCCGGTCACTTTCGTGAGGGGGCCGTGGCTGCTGGTATGGATGTTGATCCAATACGAGTTGCGCGGCTGATTATATGTTGCGGCCATATCGATGCCATCGCCGGCGGGCTGGCGATAGAACCGCAGCGGGATTGCGGCCCGCACCCAGACGCCAGCGAACGGCCCGATGCGTTTGGCGATCCGGCCCTGGGGCGTCTCGAGCCCGAGGTCAAACCGCTGCGAGGAGGATGCCTTGAATTCGAGCACCAGGAACTCATAGCCCGTCCAGTCCGAGGGCAGGCCGGCGCCCAATTCCTCGAGCGGCCAGGCGCGCTCGGACCTCAGGCCGGCAAACGCGGTCCGCACCGGAAGCGCAGCGTGGGCCGCCGCGGCCGCAAGGCAGCATCCGGCCAGCAGGATGTAGATGCGTTTCATGGTTTTGCCTATGGCATAGAACCCCTGAAAAGCCAAACTCTTTTGGCAGATGGAAAGGCTGCGGCTGCGGTTCCACCGCTTCTGGGTCCGCATCGTTAGGGGCCGTCAGGAAATAACCTTTACACTTTGCTGCTGGCCATTGGGCTTGCGGGCGCGGAGCGAGCGACGAGCATACCCGCCAGCGGTCTGTGAGGAGTGAGCGACAAAGCCCCCAAGCCCAATGGCCGCAGCCCCGCGGGTCGCCGCGGCGTGGGGGCATCTGCTTCGTTGCTCCTCAGTCACAGAGGTCAAGGCTATGCTCCTTCGTCGCGCCTCGCATCTGCCCCCACGGCGCTGGCGACAAAGTGCAAAGGTTATTTTCTGACGGCCCCTTACCTCGGCGACGGTTGGGTCCAGGCATCAAGCCGGGCGAGCCGTTCACCGTTTCGCAGACAGCGTCTCGATGTTGCCGCTTCTTGGCTGGTAGCGGGCTTCAAGAACGGTCGCGGCATTCGAGCCCAGATGCAGGCGCATGCTTGCCCTGCCCTGGGGCAGGTCCGCCGCAACCTCGACAGTGTCCGCCGACGGCTGGCGCACCTCGCCGTACGCATCCACAAACATCACCGCGGCGATCCGGCGCTCAGCGGCCCGCTCGCGCGTCGTCGCCGTGAAATGCCACTGCGGATCGGGCTCGCGCCGGGTCGAGGTGGGGAACCCGGCGTTGGGCGCCACGGGCCAGTCGCTGGTCTGGCGGAAGCCGAATCCGCCCCGGGCCGCCAGATGCACCTTCATGGCGGCGCCGCCGCGCCGCGACACGATGGTCTGCCCGGGCTCGTCGAGCTCGAACTTGTCCTTCGCGTGAAGCAGCCACTGGAGCTCGGCTGCCTCCGGCGCGCTCACGTCGTCCACGACAACCACGATCGAAGGGCGCACCAGCAGGACATGGCGGCGAAAGCCGCTGAGCCGGCCGCCGTAGGCTGCGGTGGCGTCGCCGCAGACGTAAGCCAGGTGCGGCTGGGATTCGAAGGCGGCGAGATGCCCATTGGCGCGGCCCTGCCGGAGGACTTGTCCCTGGCCATTGACCAGCAGGCCGTTGTGCGCTGCGGTCTGCCGCGTGTAGTTGGCATGATGCGGCCCGCCGTAGGTGGGGAAATAGTAGCCGCCGGGGATCGCCAGGCCTTGGCCGCCTTTCATGACCACGAACGTGTTCTGATCTCCATGGCTATGGCTGACCGCGCCGTAAGGGGATGACTTGAACATCACCATCAGGTCCCGGTCCGGATCGCCGAGATCGGTGTGCAGCGCCGCCCAGCCGACCCCGTAAAACACCGCGTCGTGGGGGAGGCTCGCCGGCGATTCCGGGGCCAGCGTGTCGGGCAAAATGATGCCCGGCAGCGCGCTGATGTCCGCCGGCCCGCCCTCGGGAGAGCGCAGGAGGTTCACCCAGCCGCGCACGGCCGGGTCCCCGTATCGCAGCGCGTGAAACTGGAGCAGCGCGCGAATGGACGACGCGCGCCCCGGGACGCCGCCGTCCTCGCCGTCCCCCCAGGGCAGGACGTCGCCCCGGGGCGAGATGTTGTAGACAAACCAGTGACGGATCTTGCGGTAGAACGGCCGCTGCCAGAGGTCCAAGCCGGTCGCCGCCCGCAGGCTCTCGAACGGGGTGAGGTAGATGGTGTTGTAGGCCAATGCGTAGCTCGAACCCTCGGCCCAGCCGCTGTCGTAGCCGGCCCAGTGCGGGAATACCGTCAGCACGGCGCGCATGGCATAATCGAGCCACACTCGAGCGCGGGGCTCTTCCGCCAGCGCGATGGCATGCTCGATGAGATAGCCGGGCAGCCGCCCATCGTGGCTGTTCTCCGGACGGGCGAGGAAATCGTTCCGGGTCAGCCGCCGCAGCATCTGGTCAGCGCGCGCGATCAGCATCTGCCGGACCCGGGCGCGCTCCGTCTCGCTCAACAGATCGTAGATCCAGTCGTAGGCCTGCGCGGCTGACTTGGTCAGGCCGAGCCCGATCTCGTCGCCGTGAGGCGCCAGAACCGACGAGATCCCTTCCGGGTCCCACTCGGCGGCGCCGAGCAGGATGGCCTTCGCGGCCTCCCCGTACTTGCGCTCGCCGGTCAGCAAATACATCAGCGACAGATTGACCATGCCGCCGTCATGGAACTGCCGGATCCGCCGGAACGACTCCGTGTAAGCGATCCGGCGCGCCGCGTCATCCTCGAGCTTGTCGTAGTCGGGTTCGGGCGGCGGCGCGAGCCGGAGGGCGGCGTCGGCGTTGCGGCGGAGGGTGGCGAAGGCCTCGCGCCGGGTCGAATCGAGCGTGGACCGCACTTCGGCCACCACGGCCTTCGGGAACAGGAGGCGCGGATGCGCGCGCGGCACGCGCTCGAGCAGATCTTCCGCGGGCGTCCACGGCTGCAGAACGGCCTTCTCGGCGATCGCGAACCGCGCCGGCTCGCGAGCGGCGCGGACCTTGCCTTCGCGATCCAGCGCCTCGACGGTCCACGTGTAACGGCCGGCCGGCAGCGCCTGTAAAGGGACATGCGCCGGATCCTCGATCACGGAAGACACATAGGCGGGCGCGCCATTCTCGATCGACACCCGGAGCCGATATCGGACCTCGCCGCGTTTGCCGGCCGGCCACCAGCAGAAGCCGGGGGGCGACACATCGAGCGTCTCGCTCGGGAACGGCCGCGGATAGCACGCCCCCTCGGGCCGCTGGGTTGGGAACTGGATGCGATCGCCGCTGGCAGCCGATCCAGAACAGCATAGCAGCGCGAGCAGAACAGTGGCATGCAACCGGATTTTCATGAGACCGAAAGGCTCCCCTTTTTGTGGAATGCCGTCGATTGAAAAATGACATGCGTGTCAGGGGGAGGCAGTCCTTTTGACAACACGCCATGAACCGAGTATGGAATGGACTGGAGACCAATCCTCCCTGGCCCGCACAGCGCTGAGCGGGAGCGAGCACGCGAAAAGCAAATTCCTATCAGTTTTTGGATTGCTGCATGCTTGATTTTCGAGAATATTCCCGCCCATGCTGATTCGGAGATTGGCGTTGGCGACGGTGTTTTTTTTCCAACTGAACCTGGTTGCAGGTGGCCAGGTGATAGGCTGGGGAACGTTTTACTCGAGCACCATCACCAACGATCCTCCGGATGACTTGGGCGATGTCGTTGCGCTGGCGGGAGGCACGTACACCAGCCTTGCCTTGCGCTCTGATGGCACCGTGGCGTCGTGGGGGCCGGAACTGGCGCCGCCTGGATTGTCCAATATCACAGCCATCTCAGCGGGCGGCGGCTTTTATCTGGCTCTGCAGACCAACGGCACCATTGTCGCTTGGGGCAGGAATGATCACGGCCAGACAAATGTGCCTTCGGACCTGACAAATGTTGTTGCGATCTCCGCCTCCATGACTGCTCACGCACTTGCCTTGCGCAGCGACGGAACAGTAACGAACTGGGGATGGTACAACGTCGCGAATCCAGCCCTGGCAACGGTGCCCGCCTCGGCGACCAATGTCATGGCGATCGCCGCCGGGAGTAATCACGATCTGGTTTTGCGACGCGACGGAACCGTAGTGGCCTGGGGCGCGAATGACGCATTCTCGAATTTCCAAGCCACCGTCCCCGCCGGTCTGAGCAATGTCATTGCGATCGCAGCCGGCGGACAAAGCAGCATTGCGTTGAAATCAGACGGCTCTGTCGTGAGTTGGGGCTACTGGAGCAGCTTCCAGCCTGTGCTGACGAATGTTGTCGCAATCTCCGCAGGATATACCCATTGCCTAGCATTGCATCGGGATAGGACCGTCACAGCTTGGGGGCCCCGGGATTGGGATGGACCCGGGATGGGCACGGTTCCACCGGGCTTAAGCAACGTCATCGCGATCGCTTCCGCTCCGTCATACGACTTGTTTCTCTTGGGACCCAGCGAGCCATTCGCGCTGGACAGCGGCCAGTTCGGCATCCAGCCGAGTATTGGGGCCGTGACGATTGGGCTGCGCGGAAGCTCCGGACAACACGCCATCCGAGTCCATGCCTCCATGGATCTGCTCCATTGGGATCCCGTTTGGACCAATAGCGCTGCTGCTGGTGTGATCCAGTTAATCGATGCTGGAGCGATTGGTGCTCCCCAGCGCTACTACCGTTTGGAGGAGATGAAGTAGAGTGTCGCCCGCGCAGAAGACCTTGCCTTTATCAACACGAACTGTTCCATGAACACACGAATGTTTTTCGCGCGCGTTCTGGGGATTGGAGCGGCCGTTGTCTGCCTGGCGAATGGGGCCGCGGGGGCCGCAGCCGGCTCGAACGCGCCCCCCGCCGCCCCCCTGAAGTGGACCACCCAGCAGGATCACCGGAACATGATGGAGCAGCTCGGGATCGTCCGGCTGCGCCCCGGCCCGAGCGGCCAGCCCGGCGCCACGAACTCGGCCAACTATGACCCCGCCAACGCCAATCCCCATCCCGATCTGCCGGATCCGCTGACGCTCAAGAACGGTCGGAAAATCACCTCCGCCGAGATGTGGTGGAAGCTGCGCCGGCCCGAAATTGTGGAGGATTTCGAGCGCGAAGTGTTCGGCCGCGTGCCCAAGAACACGCCTCGAGTGACATGGTCGGTGGTCTCGAATATCACGGACGGTCTCGTGGGGCACCTGCCAGCCCGGGGCAAACAAATCGTCGGCCATGTCGACAACTCGACATGCCCCTCTATTACGGTCGATATCCGTATGACCGTTGTTGTGCCGGCCAAGGCCAAGGGTCCAGTGCCGGTTCTGATGATGTTTGGCGGGTTCGGCGACGGCGGCATGCCGCGTCCCGCCGGCGACCCCGCACCCGTGAGCCGCTTTCCGGAATTCGGCGGGCCCTTCAAGGATCCGCCATCGACCGAGCAGCTGCTTGCCGCCGGATGGGGCTACGCCACGATCAGCCCCAACAGCATCCAGGCCGACAACGGCGCCGGGCTGACGCAGGGCATTATCGGGCTCGTCAACAAAGGCCAGCCGCGCAAGCCCGACGATTGGGGCGCGCTGCGGGCGTGGGCCTGGGGTGCCGCCCGCGGGCTGGATTACCTCGAAACCGACCCTGCCATCGACGCCAGAAAGGTTGGCATCGAAGGCGTGTCGCGCTACGGAAAGGCCGCGCTCGTCACGCTGGCCTTCGAGCCTCGATTCGCCCTGGCGCTGGTCGGATCCTCCGGCGAGGGCGGCGCCAAGCTGCATCGCCGCAACTTCGGCGAAGCGGTCGAGAATCTCACCGGCTCAGGAGAGTACCATTGGATGGCGGGCAACTTCCTCCGATACGGCGCCGCGGAATCTTCGTTTGGCAGCAAGAACGCCGGGGACCTGCCCGTGGACGCCCACGAGCTGATCGCGCTGTGCGCGCCGCGGCCCACGTTCATCAGCTATGGCATCCCGGAGCGCGGCGACGCCCATTGGCTCGATCAGCAGGGGAGCTTCATGGCGGCCGTGGCGGCCGGGCCGGTGTTCCGGCTGCTGGGCGCGCGCGATTTGGGCGTGAACGAGGACTATCGAACCGCGAAGATGCCGCCGGTCAACACCGGCCTCCTCGGCGGCGAACTCGCCTGGCGGCAGCACGACGGCGGCCACGAGGACCGCTCCAACATGAAGCACTTCATCGCTTGGGCCACCAGGATGTTGCAGGATTCAAGGGCCTGGCATTGAGCCGACAGCGCTGCAGGCCCAGGAGGCCCGCGCCCCGAAAACTCCCGGACCACGGACGCCTCCCTGCCCCGCCAGGGCGGGTCCCCTTCCGCAGCAGGGTCCCAGCCTCGAGCTTCTCCTGCCTCGCGGTGAGCGAGTGAGCGATTGCCCCCGCGTCGATGGTTGACAAACGCACAGACTCGCCTCAACCTATAGGTGAATCACCAGAGAAAGATCGCCGGGGCAGTCTTCCCGTCCCGGGCGGCGCAGTTCCCTTGGGGCGAACTTATGAAGACAATCAACCGATCGAAACATTGGCGCCATCTCGGTCTGGCTGTTTTGATGGGGGTTTCCTGGCTGGATTGGGCGCAAGAGGGCCAGCCGCCCGCCGCGCACACCGGATTGTTGCCGCTCGCGCAAGCCCCGCCAGCCGCCGCCCCTGCGCCACCGCCTTCCGCGCCGGCCCCACGGAGTGCGGCGGACCTCGAGAGGCTCGTCACGCCGATCGCGCTCCACCCGGACCCATTGATTGCCATCCTCCTGCCCGCTGCGGTCTATCCGATCGAGATTGTGCAGGCGGCGCGATTCGTGAAGAACACCAACAACATCCCCAGGATCGACGAGCAGCCGTGGGAGGCAAACGTGAAGGCGGTGGCCAGGTTCCCCGAGTTGATCGCCAGGATGGACGCGGATTTAGCCTGGACGGTGGAGCTGGGCCAAGCCTTCCTGGACCAGCCGAAGGAGCTGATGGACACGATCCAATCCCTGCGCGTCAAGGCCCAGATGGCCGGAACGCTCCGGACGACGCCGCAACAGGTGGTGACCGTGACGAATGTGGTGTTGGTGCAGACCAACGTGACGCAGGTCGTCACCGTGACCAACCAAGTCGTCCAGGTGCAGCCCGCCAACCCACAAGTGATCTATGTGCCGACCTACCCGCCCACGGTGTACTACCCGCCCACCACCTACGTCTATGACCCGGTCTCGCCGCTGGTCGCCTTCGGGGCCGGGATCGCGGTCGGCGCCTATATCGCCAACCATTGTGACTGGGACGGCGGCGGGATTGTGGTCTGGGGTGGCGGCGGCATGGTCGTTTGGGGCGGCGGCGATTTCCATCGCGACGTGGACATCGACATCGATATCGACCGCAACACGAATATCAACCGGGAGGATCGACCCGGATCGCAGCCCGGCAGCCGGGCCTCCACAGCCAGCGGCAAGCCGGCTCAGCAGAGGTGGCAGCCCGACCCAAACCGCCTCCACACCAGCGCCACCGCCGGCGCCTCGGCGAGCGCCATGGAAAGTCGCGGGTGGGGCTCCGCCAGCCCGCGTCCTTCGGCCCAGCCGGGGTCAGCCACCGGATCTGCATTAACGGCCGGCAACGCCGGTGCCCGGCCTTCGACCGGCACTGCCGCCCCCCGGCCCGGCGCCGGCGCCGCCTCCGCGAGCCGTCCTGCAGTCCCGCCAAGCGTGAGCCGTCCCGGCGCATCCCCGCCGGCGCCTGCGGCGGGCGCCGCGCGGCCCGCGGCCAGCGCGCCCGCCGGCCGGCCGGCGCCGAGCCCTGGTTTCGGCAGCAGCGCCTTCAGCGGCATCGGCAGCGGTGCAAGCGCCCGCGACTTCAGTAGCCGCGGCTCGGCCAGCCGGGGCGGTGGCCTTGGCGGCGGAGGCGTGCGCGGTGGCGGCGGCCGGGGCCGCTGACCTTCGACAGAAAATCTCCAACGACAACAAGACATGAAACTGCTTTCTGTTTTGCTATCCGGGCTGCTTCCAGTGCTGGGGGCGGGCGGGCCATGGGCAGCCCGGGCCGCCGAGACAGCCCGGACTTTTTCATCGGCTGAAGAGGCCGTAGCCGCGCTCGCCGCAGCTGTCCAGGCGCAGGATCGGGACGCTTTGCGCTCCATTTTCGGGCCGGCCGGCGAGGAGGTCACCAACCCGGATCGGGTGCAGGCCGCCAACGAGTTCAATGCCTTTGCGGCGGCGCTCGAGAAGGCGCACCGCCTCGTTCCCCAGTCCAGCAGCCAATGCGTGCTCGAAGTGGGCGCCAGCGCCTGGCCCTTCCCGATTCCGATCGTGCGACAGGGCTCGCTATGGCAATTCGATACCGAGGCGGGGAAGGAGGAGCTGCTCAACCGCCGCATCGGACGCAACGAGCTGGCGGTGCTGCAAGCGATGCGCGCCTATGTCGGGGCCCAGCGCGAGTACGCCAGCCGGGACCGGGACAGGGACGAAGTGCTCGAGTACGCGCAATGCCTCGCCAGCGCGCCGGGCACGAAAAACGGCCTCTATTGGCCGCCCGATCTGGACGGGGAGATCAGCCCGATGGGGCCGCTCGTGGCCCAGGCGCAGGCGGAAGGCTATGCGATCAGGGCCAGGGGCCAGGCCGGCACGCGCGCGCCTTTCCACGGCTATTACTTCAAGATCCTCGCGCGCCAGGGCAAGCACGCGCCCGGCGGGAAGCACGATTATGTCGTCAACGGGAACATGATCGCCGGCTTCGCGCTGGCGGCGTGGCCCGCCGAATACCGGCAGTCGGGCGTGATGACCTTCATCGTCAACCATCAAGGCCGCGTCTATCAGAAGGACCTGGGCCCCAAGACGGCCCGGATCGCCGCAGCGCTCAGGGATTACAGCCCGGACCGCACCTGGACGATTTCGCTCGAGTGATCGCTCTTCCCGAGGGGGTGCCGTGCTCAGCTCCTGCTCGGGCGACACGGCACGAGAGTCCCTGCCCTGCCTCCTGCATCCTGGCATCCGCGAACCATGATCCCCTCTGTGGAACGCCGCACGCTCGCCGCCATCGTGTTCACGGACGTGGTGGGCTCGACCGCGCTGAAGCAGAAGCTGGGAGACAAGGCCGGGATCCGGCTGATCCAGCGGCACCATGAATTGCTGCGGCAGACTCTCCAGCAATTCGCCGGCGCCCGGGAGATCAAGACCGCCGGGGATTCCTTTTTCCTGAGCTTCCCCACCCCTTCGGCCGCGGTGAGCTTCGCGCTCCTGCTGCAGGCGCGGCTGAGGCAATTCAATGCCAGCATGGCCGTGCCGGTCGAGGACCGCGCGGGCATCCATGTCGGCGAGGTCAGCCTCCATGGCGCCGACCAGGCGCTGGACCTGCACGGTCTGAGCGTGGACTTGTGCGCCCGTGTGATGGAGCTGGCTCGGGGGAGGCAAGTCCTGATGACGCGAGCGGTGTTCGACAGTGCGCGGCAGATGCTCAAAGGCGAAGACATCTCCGATGTCGGTGCGCTGAGCTGGGTGAGCCACGGCCATTATCTGCTCAAGGGCATCAGCGAGCCGGTGGAAATCTGCGAGGTGGCTGAGACGGGCCTGGGCCCGCTGGGCCCGCCAGAAACGACCGAGAAAGCCCGGCGCCAGGCGTCCCCCGGCGGGGAGCCGGTGCTGGGGTGGCGGCCGGCGGTGGGGCAGTCGGTCGGCCGCACCGATTGGGTGCTCGAGGAGAAGCTCGGCGAAGGCAGCTTCGGTGAAGTGTGGGTCGGGCAACATCGGAAGCTCAAGGACCGGCGGGTGTTCAAGTTCTGCTTCCGCGCCGACCGTGTGCGGTCGCTGAAACGGGAAATGACCCTGTTCCGCCTCATTAAAGAACGGTTTGGGGATCATCCGAACATCGTGGCGCTGCGGGAGGTCTGTTTCGACGAGCCGCCCTATTTCCTGGAGGAAGACTACGTCCAGGGCCGCGACCTGGTTTGCTGGTGCGAGGCGCAGGGCGGCGTGAACGCCGTGCCGCTGGAGACGCGGCTCGAGATCGTGGCGCAGGTGGCCGACGCGCTGCAGGCAGCGCACGAATGCGGCGTCGTCCACCGGGACGTGAAACCGAGCAACATCCTGATTTCCAGCCCGAAGTCCGAAGGCCGTGCTCCGACGCGGGATGCGGCCCTGCCATCCGCCCGAAGCCTCCCCCCCATCGCGAAGCTGTCCGACTTCGGCATCGGGCAGGTGGTGTCGGAGGAATGCCTGGGGAACGCCACCCAGGCGGAGTTCACCTCGGCCTTGACTCGTTCGCCGACTTCGTCGCAAGCGGGCACGCAGCTCTACCTGGCTCCCGAGCTTCTCGCGGGCGAACCGGCAACGACGCGCTCGGACCTCTACTCGCTGGGCGTGGTGCTCTATCAGATGCTGGTGGGCGCGTTCAACCGGCCGCTGACGAGCGATTGGGCCGAGGATGTCCCGGACGCCTTGCTGCGCGACGACCTGCGCCGCTGCGTGGCCGGCAGACCCGCCGACCGGTTTGCAGCCGCTGAACAGCTCGCGCGAAACCTCCGCGCGCTGCCCCAGCGCCGCGCCGAGTTGAAACGGCTGGCCGCCGAAAAGGCGGCCCTCGAACGCGCCGCATACCGCCGCGGCATCATCCGCGCCGCCGGCGTGGCGGCAGTGGTCATCGCCGCTATGGCGGGGCTGGCCTTGCTGGCGCTCAGCGAATCAAGGCGGGCAAGGCAAGGAGAGCAAAGAGCGGAGGCGGGCGAGCGGGCAGCGCACGAGGCCGCGGAGGCGGCACGCCAAAACCTTTATGCGGCGGACATGAACCTGGCGTGCCAAGCCTGGCAGGAAAACAACCTTGGCCTGGCCATGGCACTGCTCAACAAACACCGCCCCGGCCCGCAGCAGGCCGATCTGCGCGGCTGGGAATGGCGCTGCTTGTGGCGCGTCTGCCGCAGTGACGCCCTTTACACCTTGGGACAGCACTCGGACGGCGCCCTGGGCGTCTTTGGCCTTGCGATCTCCCCGGATGGCAAGCTCCTCGCCACGATCGCCGCCTATGCCGGCGCCGTGAACGTCTGGAACCTGGACTCGCGCCAGCTCCTCCAGACTCCCGAAGCAAATGAGGCCGGCCAGTCCGTAGCCTTCTCCTGCGACAGCAGGACACTGGCTTTTTCCACCCTCACGCGCGGCATCGTGCTCTGGGATGTGCAGGAGCACCGCGAAATCAGCCGCTTCCCGGGCGCAGCCCAGCACGGCTTCGGCGCGCCGGCGCTGGCCTTTTCACCCGACGGCCGCCAGTTGGCCATCGCCGCCCTGGACGGCCCGCTGAGCCTCTGGGACATCGCCGCTCACACGCGAACCAGGACGCTCGAAGGACACTCCCGCACCGTCAGCTCGGCGGTTTTCTCGCCCGACGGCCGCACCCTGATCACCGGGAGTTTCGATCGCACGGTCGGAGTCTGGTCGCTGGCGAGCGGGCAGCGGACGGCCGTGCTGACCAATCACAGCGACTCGGTGCAGTGCGTCGCTCTTTCGCCCGACGGCCAGACGGCCGCCTCGGGCGGCTGGGATAAAACCATCCGAATCTGGGACCTCGCGCAACGGCGTCAACGGGCCATCCTGACGAATCACACGTTCTGGATCGCCAGCCTTGCCTTCGCACCGGACGGCCAGACCCTGGCGTCGGCCAGCGCCGATTGCTCGATCAAGTTCTGGGAAACGACCGCTTGGCACCAGATCGCCTCCCTCAAAGCCAGTGAAGGCGAAGCATGGGGAATTGCGTTCTCCAGGGACGGGAAGACGCTGTTCAGCGGCACCAAAGGCGGCAAGATTCTGGCCTGGGATGGCCGGCCAAGCATGCCCGACAGCCCGGTCCTCAGCCGCCCCCATGACGCTTTGGACTTTGGGGCGGCTCGATCCCGCGGCGTCGACTTCCCATACTGCTGGCACCGGAACAATACGCTCAGCCTGTGGGACCCGCGAACGCTTCGGCCATTGCCGGCGCACGCGCCCATCGATCTGCGGACCAACGCCATCTCCTGGGCGCTGTCCCCCGACGGACGGCATTTGGCCTTCGCGACGCGTGAAGGCCCTCTCTACTTGTGGGACGTGGAGACGGAGCGCCCGATTGCCTGCCTCGAGGGGTGGCAAGGCGGCCGATCGACCGTCGGATTCTCGCCCCGCGGGAAGCTCCTGGCCGCGGTGGCGCCCGCAAAGGGTCTGAAGCTGTGGAATCTCGATCCCTTGGAGGAGCTGGCCATCCTGCCGAAATCCGAGGCGGCGCCCGCTCGGAATCTCTATTTCGCCGCCGACGACCAGGCGGTGGCCGCCGGCAACACCGATGGAACGGTGGAGGTCTGGGATCTCCCACGAAAGAAGCGTGCGGCTTGCTGGAAAGCTCATCAAGGATGGGTGACGGAGGCGGCTTTCATGCCGGACGGCAAGAGCCTGGTCACCGTCGGGGAAGACTGCTCGGCACGGCTGTGGGAGTTCAGTGCCCAGCGCGAGATTCAGTCGTTTGGCCGGACGCTCAATGCATTCTTCTCGGTCGCAGTCTTCCCCGACGGCCAGCGGATAGCAACCGGCAGCGCCGACGGCATCATCAAGGTCTGGAATCCAAAAACCGGCCACCAGGTCGCGACCCTCAAAGGCTCGAGCGACTGGGCTGATCCCGACATCGATCTCCACCAGGGGGACCCGATCCTCAGCCTTGCCGCTCTGCCTCCGGATGGAGATGAATTGATCTCGAGCACTTCCCGCCAGGTGCAGCTCTGGCGCGCCCCATCCTGGGCGGAGATTGCGGCCGCCGAGAAAGCCCAGGCTCCGGCGCGCTGATCTTCGTCTCAGGCAGGAGCTGAACCATAGATGGTCCAGGACGTGCCACACAAGGATCGTCTCCCGGGCTGGGCATCCTCAAAAGACCTCTGTTTGCACGGGAATTCCCGGGTCCTTTTCTATGGCACGAAACCAGCTTGTGCGGGAGGCATGAACACGGCTGAAATCGTCCTCATCGCTTTGGTCATCGGCATTCTTGCTGTCGATGTTGCCGTGCGGCTTGTCATTGCCCCGCACGGCAAAGACAGGTTTGTGCTCGACCTGCTGGATCTTCTGCGCGAGCCGGGTTCGCCCCCCGAGGCCGTCCTGGAGCCCCCTTCCACTCTTCTCGCCTGCGAGGGTCGTCCGCAGCTGCAGGAATGAGGGCAACGCGATTGTCCTCGGCTCGCCCGACCGGCCGGCAAAACTTTTGCGGTCACCGGCTTGTGATCTGCATCCCATCGCGCGACGCATACCGGACGATCACGCCGTCGCCGCCGGCGCGCCGGTACCACGTGAGCGCGCTCATCGGCGCGTGGCTGCTCCGGCTGCGCGCGCTGTTGGGACGCGGCCCCAGGCTCCAGATGGCCCACCGGACCGGGCTGTCGGCCGGCTTCGAGTGGAACCGGCCGGTGTCGCTCTTGAGATCGGGGTAGCTGGCGGGCACCCACAGCGAGTAATCCCCCGCCGGCTCGCCGTTGAGCAGCAGCGGGCCGGGCGCGGCGTATTTGTAGGTGTGCCCCGGATGGAACGGATCTTCGACGCGGGCCTCGCGCCCGCCGGCATCGCTGCGCGGCAGGTAGCGGCCCTCGGCAAGCTCGATGGGCAGCTGGCACCAGTGCTCTCGCAGATCGTTGTTGCAGTTCTCCCGCACGGGCGGAACCCGGCCTCCGTGGTCATCCGAATACATGTGCAAGGCGATCCCGATCCCGTACAGCTCGGCATGAACCTTGGCGACCTTCGCCTTTTCCTTCGCGCGCGCGATCGCCGGCAGCAGCATTCCTGCCAGTATCGCGATGATGGCGATCACGACCAGCAGCTCGATCAGGGTGAACGCCGCCTCGGCAGCCGGACGCGGACGGCGGGAGATGCGGGGGCCGCCCGACGGTTCCGGGAAAGATCGACTCCAATCCATCATTGGCATCGCTGGAGCGTGTAGAACCGGGTGCGAGCCTCCGATGGATCCAGGATGACCGTCCACCGGCCGTTCACCAGCACCGGCACATTGGTGGCCGCCTGCCAGGGCCCCGGCCCACCGGCGAGGTTGGTGTAGACCAGCGCGTAGTTCGCCAGGGACCCCGGCCACGTGATCACTGGCGCGCTCGCAATGTCGATCCGGGGCGTGCTGGACGGCTCGATCGCCTGGACAAACAGCTCGTAACCGTTGGTGCCCTGGACGCCCGAGCCGCTCTCCTGATTGAGAATTCCGATCGCATCAAACGGGCTGGCCGGCGCCGGGCCGAGGCTGTAGCGGGGATGGCGAATCTTGAAGAACCGGTTTTCGCCGTCGGTGACCGTGCAGAGCCGGCTGGCCCACGCGTTCGTGGGGCTCCAGTTCTCGGCATTCAGAAGAGTCAGCCCGTTGATCCGGATCCGCACCCCCTGCCAATGCTCGCCTCCTGTGAGCCGCGCCGGATCGAACAGATCTTCCGAGGTTGCGGGGTTTCCGTCGTCAGCGCGCACCAGCGAGACGAGCGAGAGCGCCTCCGGCTCCGGCAGGCCGTAGTTGGATGCCACCAGCGACATGGTGAAATCATGCTCGGGCTCGTTGCGGTGCATCTCGTTGATGTTCCGTTTCCCGCCGAAAGCGAGGGAACCGCTCGCGCGGATGGAGACGAGATCACCTTTGCGGAACGGATGGCCGGTGGCCGGATCGTGGTTGAGACGCGCGATCTCGGCGCGCCATGCATCGTCGCTGTAGCGACATGGGTTGACCGCGACTCGAATGAAGTGTTACGTTCATCGCGTGAAGTATGAACTCAGAATCCGGCAGGCGCAATATCAAATCGGCCTGACGAAACAAATCACGGGGCGGCCCGCGAGATGGGCCAGGCGGATGATCGCGCTGTCGATGACCGCGGTCATGCTCGCCCTTCTCGACGCCGGGCCCGTCCGGGCTCACACCGGCCCGCCCATCGTCGTCGACACGGACATGGCGGCCGACGACGCGCGCGCCCTGGCGATGCTGCTCAATGCGCCCGGCCTCGATGTTCACGCGATCGTCACCAGCGACGGCGCCAGCCCGCCGGAGGTTGGCGCCACGAACGTCTGCCGGATCCTGCATTTCCTCAACCGGGACGACATCGCCGTCGGTGCCGGACGGAAGCGGACGGCTCCCCCGCCCTCGTTTCGCGCCGAGGCGACGGGCCTGGAGTGGTCGAAGATCGGCGAGCCTCAGATGCCGCTGGCCGGGATGCTCGATGCGGCGGGCCTCATCCGCCTGGCGCTTCGCGAGGAGGCGGAGCCCGTCCTCTACGTCTGCCTGGGGCCGCTGTCCAACCTGGCCGATGCCCTCGAAGGCGCTCCCGAGCTGCGCGCGCGGATCCAGGCGGTCTTCTGGAGCGGCGCGCCGCCCGGCGCCCCGCAGCCTGCCTGGAATGCCCGTCGCGATGAGGAGGCTTTCCGAACGATCGCCGAATCGGGCTTGCGGGTGATCGCCGTTCACTGGCCTGAAGAGGGCGCCGCACCCATCGTGGATGAAGCGCTTGTGGATGCGATGGACGCCGCAGAATCTCCCGCTGCGGATCTGGTCTCGCTTCTGCACCGCCGCGGGCGCGGCGCGGAGCTGGTCCGCGCCCGGCGCCTGCGGTTGGCGGATGACCTGGTGGCCTTCTGCCTGCTCGATCCGGACATCGGGAAGCTCTCGCCGGTTCCCGGGCAGCCGGGCTGGTCGGAATGGATCCCGGCGGATGGGGATGCCGTGCGGGGCGCCCTGCTGGCAGCACTGCGCCAGGCGCCCCCGCGCGCCACGGTCGTCCTCGCCGAGTTTCCCGTCGAGCCGCAGCGATTGCTGCCGGACGTGCGGGAATCGGCGGCCCGCATCATTCGCCGCCACGGCCTCGAGGAGTGGAAGGCAACCGTGTTGACCAGCGAGCTGCATCGCCATCTGGGCACCTACTCGATTGTCGGCGCCAAGATGGGTTTGCGGGCGCGGGAGCGGTTCAACGCCGCCCTCGACGAGCTGCGCGTCGTCAGCTACGCCGGGTCCAAACCGCCGCTGAGCTGCGTGAACGACGGGCTGCAGGTGGCCACCGGCGCGAGCCTCGGCCGGGGCACGATCGCGGTTGCAGCCGGGGCGCCGCCCGCCTGCGAAGCCGTTTTCAGTTACGGCGACCGCAAGATCCGGCTGCGATTGAAAGCGGAGTACGCCGCGCGCATCGCGGCCGACATGGCCGAGCTGGTCAAGCGCCATGGCGGCACCACGCCCGCCTATTTCGATGATGTCCGCATTGTCTCCCTGAACCACTGGCTCAATTTCGACCGGCACGCGATATTCGAGGAGATCGAAGAGACGCCGGCAAAGAGGTAGATCGGACCTCGAGCGCCCGGCGGCCTGGTTGGCGGGGAGCGACCGCGTCCGAGACGGCTGCAGGAATTTCCAAGCATGGAACCTTCAGTATTGCCGAAGGCCGATCCAGACCCTTATGCTGCTGCTCATCGCACGGACGCGCACCGCCCTATGACCTCACGAAGACATGCTCGCTTGATTCCGCTGCTGCTCGCCATGGCCGGGCTTTCGATGCAGGCGATCGTCGGAGGCGCAGCCGGGCCGCCCGCCCCTCCACCGGACGGAGCGGGCGCGCCACCGGCCGCGGCCCAAGTCGTGCCGGGATCCGAGACTCGGGCCGTTGTCGTGTTTGTCACGCGCATCATCAACAGCGGCCAGGCCCCGTTGCGCGGGCCGGAAATCCACTTGCACGCGCCGATCCGATCGCCGCATCAGGACATCGCCGAGCTCGATGTAGAGGGCGACCCGGAGCGCCTGACGGATCGCTGGGGCGCCCCGGTCCTGCACTATCGCCGCGAGCAGTTGTCGCCGGGCGCCGTGATGGTCGGACGGTGGACCGCCTGGGCGGCCATCCGGCGATTCCGCTGGGATTGGAGCCGGCAGGATGACAGCCGCCACAATGCCTTGCCGCCCGAGGAAAGGCTTCTCAACCTCCGGGATGGAAAGGTCCTGGCTTTGAGCGATCCGGTCGTCGGCGCCGCATCGGAAGAGGCGGCTCGAGGGAAGGAAGGGACCCGAGGCGTTCTGGACGGAGTGTTCGGCCTGGTCATGGACCGGCTCAGTTATGACCGGGATGGCAAATGGCAGCCTGCACCCGAGGTCCTGACGAGCGGCAAGGGAAGCTGCAGCGAGTTCACCTACTGCTTCATCGCGCTCTGCCGCAAGAGCGATATCCCGGCCCGGTATGTCGGCGGGATTGTCGGCCGAACCGGCGTGCCGTTTCATCTCGACAAGGTCTTCCATCGATTTCCCCAGGCCCACGTTCCGGGATTGGGCTGGGTGGATTTTGATCCCACCCGGACCGACCGGGCCGCCAACCGGCGGCTTTATTTTGGTCAGACGCCCGGCCCGATGCTCCTGCTCAGCGTCGGCGACGGCGGCGACGGCTCCTTGACGGGAGCTGATTATCTGGAGAGCCATGCATGGGAGGATCGGCGGGGCCGGGCCGCCTCGCTTCGCCAGGCCTGGTGGTTCCCCCCGCCTTCGCCGGCGCTCCGGGCTCGGGTCGAAGAGTTCCGCCGGCGGCTGGACGCCGCGCAGGGGGAGCAGCGGCCGGGCCTCGTGGGCGAGGCGCTGGCGATCGGCCATCCATTTGTCCTCCCGTGGCTGGACGATCTTCTTTATGAGAAAGGCCCGCGCGCCGAGGCGGCGGACGCCTGCCTGAGGATTGGCGGCTCGGCCGAGCTGGGCGCGATCGTGAACTGCCTCGAACGGCTGAACGACGCCGATGGTGACCGCCGGATCGCCCAGCTGCTCGAGAGGTTCACCGGGCAGCAGCTCGGCGCCAGCCGCGCCCGGTGGAACGAATGGCTCAACGCGCAGACGCCCCGGACACCGCTGCCGGGCGATACCCCCGGCCAGCGGCCATGAAAATCGATCGCCTGAATCCGCTGCCTCGAGCCGGGCTGTTCCTGGCCGCCGCCCTTTGGACCAACAGCGCTATGCTGCAAGCGGCTGACGCTCCCCCTGCCGAGCCGTTCGACTTCGAGGAAGCCTCTCGCAACGTGCCCAAGCCGCGCGAGATCTGGCCCGTCGTCCGACAACATTGCGTCCCCCTCGAGTGGAAGGTCCTGGCCGATGAGGTCGTGGCCAGCGACACAAATCCCAGCCTGACACTGCGCCGGGTGACCGCGCATTTCTGGTCGCAGGAGCTGGCCGGCAAGAAATGGGGACATTCCTGCACGATTCTCCTCCCCGCCGACGAATCTCGAACTCGAGCGCCGTCCCGAAAAGGCAAGGTGGTCATCCTTGGCTGCCCCGGGGGCGATCACTACCCGATCCACGTCGCCAAATACGGGGAGCCCATCGCCGCGCGGACCGGCTATCCGACCCTGGTGCTCTGCAATCCAGGCGCATACCCAGACGGGAGCGACATCGAGCCGGACATCGGCGTCCTCGGCCGGCTCGCCCGGGAGACGGGCCAGAACCACTACAACATGAACTGCCAGCTCGCCGTGGTTTACATCCAGGCCATGAACGCGCTGCAGCAGTTTCTCAATCTCGACACCTTGCGGGCGATTGTGGGGGGGCACTCGAAACGCGGACGCAGCGCGACCGTGGCTGCGGCGATGGACCCCCGCGTGGCATCGGTGATCGTCATGGGCAACGAAGGCGTGCACCGCACCAACCGCATCGAGCCGCATCTCTCTTTCCACCACGCGTTCTTTCAGGAGCAGGTCGAGGCGCCGGTGTTCTACCTCGGGGCCAGCAACGAGGACGGCTACCGGATGTTCAACGTCAACATCCTCCAGGAACGACTCCGCCGCCCCATGACCATCGAGATCATCCCCAACTACAACCACGCCAATTACAGCGAGATCCAGTTCATGGATTTCCTGATGTGGGTGGCCCATGTGTTCGACGGCCGCCCTCTGAGCCGCATCAGCGAGGTCACCCATCGGCGGGAGCGGAACGGAACCCTCTTCCGCGCGCGGATCAGCGGTGACGCCAAGGTGCAAGTGGTGAAAGCCTGGTATGCCTTCACCGACGACCCCGCCTGGCGCGACGTGATGTGGTATCACGTCATCATGCGGCCCGCCGGCGGCTTCCACGAGGGCTGGCTCCCCGGCAAAATGCCCGATGCCTTCCTGATCGAGGTCGGCGACATCGCTCTCGGTTTTCCGGGTTACATCTCGAGCCTGCCGCAAAACCTCTCGGGCGTCCCGGCGATCGAACGCGTGTCGCGCGGGCCGTATCCGCGCCTGTGGTCGCCCCGATGAACGGCCCTTGCTTCACCGCCCCACCGCTCAACCTGCCGTCAAACTGTGGAAAAAGGATCTATGATAACACGGTCATGCCTGGCCGGAGTCCTTGCGGCTTTTGGGACCGAGAGCGCAACGAATGCCGCCGACATTCTCGATGCGGTCACCCGCCCGCAGCCCGGCATGACCCGGCGGTTCTCGAGCGGCCTGTTCGATCCGGAATCCAACGCCGATGCGTATCACTTGGCGCCGGGCCAGCAGTTCACGGCAGCGGACCTCGATGGACCCGGCGAAATCCGGCATATCTGGTTCACCGTGGCCGGCCAGGACCGCCGGTGGCCCCGATCGCTCGTCCTGCGCATCTATTGGGACGACGCGGAGGCGCCGTCGGTGGAGACCCCGATCGGCGATTTCTTCGCCGCCGGCCATGGCATGCGCGCGAACGTCAGCTCGACCCCCATCGAGGTGACCTCCTATGGCCGCGCGCTCAACAGTTACTGGCACATGCCCTTCCGCAAGCGCGCCCGAATCGAGCTCTGGAACCAGTCCTCCGCCCGCATGACCGTCTATTGCCAGGTCAATTGGATTCAGCGGACGTCGCTGCCGCCGGATGCGCTCTATTTCCATGCCCGCTATCACCAGGAATTCCCCGTCCCGCCCTTCTCGCCTTACACGATCTTCGACGGACAGGGCGAAGGCAACTATGTCGGCACCGTCCTCTCTTCGCAGAACAGTTTCGGCGTCTGGTTCGGCGAGGCCGACGACCGCTTCTACATCGACGGCGAGCCCACTCCATCGCTGGTCGGCACCGGCACCGAAGATTATTTCACGGACGCGTGGAACCTGCGGCTCTTCACGAACCCCAATGCCGGGGTGACCATCTGCGAGCCGCAGAGCGTCGATTGCCGGATCACCGCCTATCGGTGGCATCTGCACGCGCCGGTCATCTTCCGTAAATCCCTCAAGGTCGAGATCGAACGCCGGAGTTTCATCGACGAGCGGGATCCGCAAACCGGCGCGCGAAAGCTCCACGACTTCAAGTTCCGGCCGGATTTCTTCTCCTCGGTCGCGTTCTGGTATCAGAAAGACATCGCGCGGCCGTTCTGCGCGCTGCCGCCTTTATCGGAGCGCGTCAATCCGGAGCAATGGATCGAGGTCAAGGATCTCGCCAAGCGGCTCCCCTGCTCTCCCGGCCTCGAGCCCGCGGTCCGCTCCAATCGCACCTGTCAGGGCAAAACGATGTTCTATCTCGAGAACGACCGGATCGGCGCCTGGCTCGATGTGCCGTTCCGGATCGAGGCGGAAGCCCAGTATTCTCTCTCCGTGTTTCAAGTGCTCTTTCGCGAGTACGGGCGGTGGAAGGTCATGCTCGTTGGCGGCGGCCAGACCAATGTCCTCGATCCTGCACTCGATTTTTACGATTCCTATCTCTCGCTCAAGGAGAACTGGCCCGAGAGCCAGGTCTACAGCACGGTCCGCGAGGCCAAGCTGGGCGTCAGGCGGCTTCTGCCCGGCGACTACACCCTTCGATTCGAGTGCGTGGGCCAGAATCCGCTTTCGATCATCAAGGGAACGGGCGAGCCGGGCAGGAGCCTGGCCATGGACGCCATTTCGATCCGGCGGCTGCCCTGGGATCACATGGATCGATGGCTGGCCAACTCGCTGGCGGATGAGGCCCGGCTCGATGCCCAGCGCGTCCGCACCGCCCAGGAAACCGTCCGCCAGCTCGCCCAAGCTGTGGCCGATCGCGCGCGCGACCGCGGCGCGCTCCCCAAAGACCTCGCAGCATTCGCTCTCGACCTGCCCGGGAAGCAGATCCCGTTCGATCCCTGGGGCCAGCCGTATCAATATGCGGCGCCCGGGCTGTTCAATCCGGAGAGTTTCGACACCTATTCCTTTCGCGGCAACAGCCGCGCGCCTGCCGACTGGATTGGGAATTGGGAGATCCCGTTTCGGATGGCGGGCGCGATCGAAGGGGAATCGCTGGGTGTGGCGGACGGCCGCCTGGAGCGGGCCATTGTCCAGGAGATCACTCGAGGCGCGGTGCCGCCCCTCTCGAACGGCAAGCACCTGTTCCTGCGGTTCGGCGGGCCATGCGATCGCGCCGTCCTGGCCTTGCCGGCATCGATCGAGCCGGGCGCCTGCCAGGCGATCCTGAGCACAGTCACCTCCTGGGATTACGGCATCGTCCAGTGGTCGATCGATGGGATCGAGCTGGGCCCGCCCTTGGACGGCTATTCACCCGACACCTGGCGGCGAGTGACGACCCCGAGCCCGATCGTCCTGGACCATCGCCCGCACACACTCGAGATCCGGGTGGTGGGTAAACATCCCCACTCGACCGGCTACTTCGCCAGCCTGGATGCCATTGGGCTGCGGCTGCTCGAAGATCGATCGAAATAGCGGGCGGGGAACGAGCTAAGTCGGTCGAGTATCGCAGGGGGATACACTCCCTCCCTTGCGCCTCGCATCTGGCCCGGCGGCGCTCCCGCCAAAATCGGAAGTAATTTTTGCACAGACCCTAAGTTCGGCGCCCCTCCGACTTGCCGACTTCGGCGCGCACCTCGGGTTCAGGATCGATTGTTGCGGCAGAGCGCCGATTAGGCGCGCCGGCGCAGGAGCAGGCCGGCAAGGCCCAGGCCGCCGAGCAGCACAATGGAAGGCTCGGGGACCACCGCCGTCGCTGTAAAGGGACCGCTGCCGCCGAAGGTGAGCAGGCTGCTATCGTCCGCCCAGGAATTTCCTTCGATCAGAAGGTAACTGTTCTGCGTGGTGGCCTGCTCGGTGAACTCTCCCATCGTGGCCAGCGTGAGCCGGCCGCCGACCGCCAGGTCCACAACCGTGCGCTCGCTTTGCCCGTTGATCGGGTCGCCAGTGCCGCGATATTGCACGTGGCTGGTCCCGTCCACGTCGATGAACATCCCGATGGCCGTGAACTGGGTGTTCAGGTAGGAGCCGTTCTTGAGGTAAACGAACGAGTATTGCCCGACCGACGGATTGGCTGCCGGATCGTCGTCGACGCCATTGACCCCGGAACTGGCCGCCGTGCCGTTCACAAGGAGATCGCTGCCATCCAGCGTCAGACCGTAGCCGTTGCCGATGCGGATGCCGTTGTCCGCGGCGACGCTCACGCCGGTGGCGTTGGCCATGAAGATGTTGTCGGAGATGTAGGTCAGCGGATTGAACGTGTCGCCGGTATAGGTGGAGGCGGCGAAACTCCAGTTCGCGTCATCCCAGAAATCGGCCGACGAACCGCCGATCCACGTAATCGTGGCATGGCTGGTACCAAGGGACATCGCGAGCGCGCTGAGGAGAGACAGGGCGGATTTCGTCTTCATATCAAAGACAGGTTGATGATTACGCTTGCCGCCGGTTCTGCGGGACAGGCTGGGAGCTTGCTCCCGATCGACCTGGCGGCTACAAGACCCAGTTTGACAAACAGATGGCTGCAGTGCAAGAACACATTTGTTCCGCTTGCACTCGAATTCGAACCCGGCCAATATCGAACCATGCAATCCAACACCCCCCTTGCCTCGAACTCCTCGCGCCGGGAATTTATCCGGCGCGCCGGACAGCTTGCCGCCACCTCCGCCCTCGCCCGAACGGCCCTGCCCGCCGTCCATGCCGCCGAAGACAACACGATTCGGCTGGCCCTGATCGGCTGTGGCGGGCGCGGATCCGGCGCCGCGGTGAACGCGTTCGATTCTCCCAACGGCCCGGTTCGGCTCGTCGCGATGGCGGATCTGTTCGAGAATCGACTGGCGGCCGCCTACAAGAACCTGAGCGCGAAATACGCGGCGCAAATGGATGTCCCGCCCGAACGCAGGTTCGCGGGGTTCCGCGCGTGGAGATCGGCCATCGATTGCCTCCGTCCCGGTGACGTGGCGATGCTGACGGGCTACGCGGGATTTCGGCCCGGGCAGCTCGAATACGCCGTCTCGCGGGGCGTGAATGTGTTCATGGAAAAATCCTTCGCCACGGACCCGCCCGCGGTTCGGCGCGTGATCGCGGCGGGCGAGGAGGCGAAGAAGAAGAACCTGAAGATCGCCGCCGGCCTCCAATGCCGGCACTCGCGCAACCGCCACGAGATCATCCGCCGCATCCGGGACGGCCAGATCGGGGACGTCCAGATGGTGCGCGCCTACCGGATGCAGCCCTGCGGGCGGCTGCCCAAGCGCCCGCCCGCCGAGCCCGAGCTTGCCTGGCAAATCCGCCACTTCACCGATTTCCTCTGGGTTTCCGGCGGCTTGTTCGCCGAAATGAACATTCACCAGATCGACGAGATCTGCTGGATCATGGACGCCTGGCCGGTGTCGGCCCACGGCATCAGCGGGCGCGCGGCCAACAGCAACGATTGCGGGCAGAGCCTCGATTCCTTCACCATCGAGTGGACCTTCCCCAGCGGAGCCAAGGGGTTCGACGTCGTGCGCTGGCTTCCGGGGTGCCACGAGGAATTCGCCACGTTCATCCACGGCACGCGATGCGCGGCCCAGTTCTCCGGCAACATCCACGCCGGCACCGTTCACACCTACAAAGGCCAGCGCTGCGAGCGCAGCCAGATCGACTGGAGCGCCGAGCCCGAGACGATCACCCCCTGGCAGGCCGAATGGGACAACCTGCTCGACGCCATCCGCCGCGACCTTCCCCACAACGAGGCCAGGCGCGCCGCCCTGTCGAACCTGGCGGACATCATGGGGCGCGCCGCGGCGCATTCAGGCCGGATCGTCACCTGGGACGAAGCGATGGCATCGAACTTCTCGTTCTGTCCGAACATCGATCAGCTCGCCGCTGACAGCCCGCCGCCTGTCCAGGCGGACGCCGAAGGCCGATACCCCGCCCCGGTCCCCGGCCAGTGGGTCGAGATCTGACACCCTACAAGGCAATGGGGTCGCATCTAAATATTTGACATTTGTCAGGTCCGATGCAAGCCGCGCGATCGCAGCGGCTGCTCACGGGCTCTCGGCGGCGCGCTCTCGAGCGGGGTGCAATCCGAGCTGCCGCAGCTTCTCCCGCATGCGGAGCCGGCTGATGCCCAGCCAGCGAGCGGCTCTGGCCTGGTTGCCCCGGGCGCGGCGGATGGACTGCGCATAGAGCTCGGGCTCGAGGTCGGCGATCAGCTGGGCCAGCCCGTTTTGCGCCTCGCCGCGCTCGATCCGGGTGAGCAGGTCGGACACGTAAGCGGCATGGGAGAGGCTGGCGGCGGCAGCCGGCTGGCGGCCTTTGGCCAGCGCCTCCTTGACGTGCTCGACCCGAATCGTGAAGCCGCGCGCCAAGAGCATGGCTTGGCGGATGACGTTCTCCAGCTCGCGCACATTGCCGGGCCAGGACTGCCGCTGCAGGTGCTCAATGGCGTCGGGCTGAATCGATCTCCCGCCCTCCCCGGCCTCCGGGCGATGCTTCAGCAGGAAATGCCGCACCAAGTCAGGGATATCTTCGGCGTGCTGGGCCAGTGGCGGCAGGCGGATCGTCACCACGCTCAACCGATAGTAGAGATCCTCGCGGAACTCCTTCTCCTGGATTGCCGCCTCCAGATCGCGATGGGTCGCGGCAATCACCCGCACATCCACGGGTATGCTTTCCCGACCGCCCACGCGCTGGATTGTCTTCTCCTGCAGCACCCGCAACAACTTGGTCTGCAGGGCCGTGTTCATGTCGCCGATCTCGTCCAGAAACAATGTGCCCGCGTGGGCCTGCTCAAACCGGCCAATCCGCCGGCTGTCGGCCCCCGTGAACGCGCCCCGCTCGTGTCCAAACAGCTCGCTCTCCAGCAGGTGCTCGGGGATCGCCGAACAGTTCACCGCAACGAACGGCGCTGCGGCGCGATCGCTGTGCTGGTAGAGGGCGCGCGCCACGAGCTCCTTGCCCGTGCCCGTCTCCCCGCGAATCAGGACCGTCACGGACGTGGCGGAGACGCGCCCGATTTCCTTGTAGAGCGCCTGCATCGCGCGGCTGCGCCCCACCAAGGCCGGCCGCCTCGAAAGCGACTCGCCCATCTCCACCGGCTCGGACATCAGCCGGCTGGTTTCGAGCGCCTGGAACATGATGTCCAGCAGCTCCTCCATCTCGAAGGGCTTAGGAACGTAATCGAACGCGCCCCATCGCGTGGCTTCGATCGCGGTCTCCGTCGTGCCGTGGGCGGTGATCAGGATGATGGGCAGCTTGGGTCGCGCCTGGTGGAGCCGCCGGACGATCGTGAGCCCGTCGGCTCCAGGCAGCTTGAGATCGCTGATCACCAGATCGAAGGGCTCCGCCAGCGCGCGCTCCAGCCCTTCGTCCCCGCGGACGACCACGGTGACATCGTAGCCCTCCGCGGCCATCACCTTCTGCATCCCGCCGGCGATGGCCCGGTCATCCTCGATCAGCAGTATTTTGGGTGAGCTCCTCATAATCCGGCACTCGAGGCAGCACCAATCGGAACGTGGTGCCGCGGCCGACCTTGGTTTCGTATTCGATCACGCCGCCGTGCTGCTCGACGATTCTCGCAGCGATGGGCAGGCCCAGACCGGTCCCGTTTTCCTTGGTGGTGAAGAAGGGATCGAACAGCCGCCGCACCACCTCTGGCGACATCCCTTTGCCAGTGTCGGCCACCTCGATCTCGACCGTCTCGGTCATCTGCCCTGCCAGCGCATGGGCGGCCGTCCGCGCACGCAAGGCCACTTCGCCGGCGCCCTGGATGCTTTGGCCTCCATTGTCGACGAGATTGATCAGGACCTGCTTGAGCTGCCGCGGATCCGCCCGCAGCCAAGCCTGGGGCGGATCCTCCACCACCAGTCGAACGGACCTCTTGGCGAGCTGCGGCTCCAGAAGGGCGCCGGCCTCCCGCAGCAGCGTTCCCACCGCCACACGCTCGAAGCTCGGCTCGGACGGCCGGGCGAGCTGGAGAAAATCGTTCACGATCCGCTCCAGCCGATGGATCTCATCGCTGATCACCTGCGCGTCGTCCCGCGCCGACGCAATGTCCGACAGGCTCCGTTTCAAGCTGAAGAGGCGCACCTTGATGGCCGTGAGCGGGTTCCGGATTTCGTGGGCGATGCCGGCGGCAAAAACGCCCAGCGACGCGAGCTTCTCCTGGCGATCGAGGTGGATTCGGCTTTCGCTCAATTGCGCGCGCAAGGGGGCAATCAACCGCCGATAGAACACCGCCACCACGGCGGCTCCCGCCCCCGCCACCAGCATCAGGGAAAAGAACCAGACGCGCTGGAGGGAATCGAGTGCGGCGCTCCACGCGGACGGCGGCGCTCCCGCCTCCAATGCGGAACGCAGCCGGTCGATGTGCTGCCAGGCGGAGCGCTCGATCCACATCACCACCCCCAGCACGAGGGCCGCCGCCACCACAAACTCGATCAGCCTGGACCTGGACGCCGTTTTCATCACAGTGGCACGCCGCGGACCCACCGTGGTCTATCCTGAACCAGTCGGCGCGATCGGCCGGCGTCTGGAACCGCCAATATCCTCATAAAATCGTTCTCTGCCGCATCCGTGTGTCCCATGGCACGCATCCAGCTTTATCCAGAGCGCCAGACACCCACAACGCCGGGTCAGGGGACCCGACCTACACGGCGGTGGGCGCTGGCGATGTAGACCGCGTGCCCTCAGGCGGCGTGACTTATGACATTGCGTATAGCAGGTTTCGGACCGCACGATAGCGGATCCAGCATTGGCAAGCGACACTCAAAATGACGGATTTTGACCAGCCCATCCTGATGACCGGCTTTGGCGTGGTGGCGCAAGCCGCCCTGCCGATGCTGCTGAAGCATCTGCGCGTTCCCCCGCGCCGCATCACGGTCGTGGACTTCGCCGACCGCGAGCAGGTCCTCCGTCCCTGGATCCGGCGGGGGCTCCGCTTCGTGCGCGACCGCGTCACGCCCTTGAGCCTCCCCCGGCTCCTGTCCACCCACGTCGGGCGGGGCGGTCTCATCATCGACTTGGCGTGGAGCATCGATTGCTTCGATATCCTGGCATGGGCCCACCACAACGAGGTCCTCTACGTCAACGCGTCGCTCGAGTCCTGGGATCCCGTGTCGGACATGCACAGCAAGTCTTCCCTCGAGAAGTCCCTTTACGCCCGATACGAAAAGCTGCTGCCGCTGGCCCGGCAATGGCGGGACTCGACTACCGCCGTCATCGACCACGGCGCCAATCCGGGTTTGGTCTCGCATTTCCTGAAACAGGGATTGCTGGATATTGGCGCCCGCGTGCTGGGCGAGAAAGCAACGCCGCGTTCCCAGGCGCGCCGGATCGAACGATGGATGCAGGAGCGCCAGTTCGCCGAACTGGCTCGCGAGCTGGACGTCAAAGTCATCCACTGCAGCGAGTGGGATACCCAGCGCGCCTCGAAACCGAAGCGGACGGACGAGTTCGTGGCGACCTGGAGTGTGGAAGGCATGTGGGAGGAATCCATATCGCCGTGCGAAGTGGGCTGGGGCACCCACGAGAAGTGGCTGCCTCCGTACAGCACCCGGCCGGAGACCGGCCCGGCCAACCAGATCATTGTCCCGCAGATGGGGCTCAACACCTGGGTGCGATCCTGGGTGCCCCACCAGGAAATCGTGGGCATGGTCGTCACACACGGCGAGTCGTTCGGCATCTCCCATGCCCTGACCGTTCGCAAGAACGGCCAAGCCGTCTATCGTCCCACCGTTCACTATGCCTACATGCCATGCAACGATTCGATCGTCTCGCTCCATGAACTCCGATGCCGGAATTACGAGCTGCATCCTCGGAAACGCATTCTCACGGACGAGATCACCGAGGGAATGGATCTGGTCGGCGCCCTCATCATGGGCCATCGCTATCAATCCTGGTGGACCGGCAGCATCCTCAGCATCGAAGCCGCCCGCCGGAAGGTGCCGCACGTCAACGCCACCGCCATCCAGGTGGCCGCGGGCGTCATGGCGGCCGCCCTCTGGACAATCCAGAATCCGCGGCGCGGCATCTGCCTTCCCGAGGACCTGCCCCACGATGAGTTGCTCCGCCACGCCCGGCCCTACCTCGGACGCGTGATCTCGCAGCCGTCGGACTGGACGCCGCTGCGCCGGCACCGCGTCTATTTCTACGAGAATCCCCAGGCCCAGCCCGACCAGAGCGATCCGTGGCAGTTCACCAATTTCCTCTTTCGGCCATGAAGATATTCATTCTGGGCTCGGGGGCCGCCGGAGGCGCCCTCGCGCAGCTGCTCCGCCGCTGGGGCCACACCGTGTGGTCCGGCGATCGGGACATGCAACGGGCGCGCGGGTTTCTGGGCCCGAACATATCCTGTCATGCATGCCAACGTGCTCGAAGAGCGCCGAGACGCGGGACCAACCACCCGCGGCGCCGGGCATTCCACCATGGCCGCTCCGGCGCCGCGGAAAGGCCATGGCTCCATCAAGGCGCCATTCAGTGAAAACCAAACATGAAAAAAGCTTCCTCCACTGCGCCTCAGGCGGCGCTCCCATCGCCGGCCAAGGCACGGCGCGAACCACCCTGTGGCACAGCTCGTTCCAGCAACGATTCTCCGATGAACCTGAAACCCGGAAAGGAGTCGTTTTCAAGGGCTTTCCGCGCAACATTGTCCCTGGCACGAATCCTGCCATGAAAAGGATCGGTGTGGGGCGATTGGGGAACGCAAGGCGAGAATGCCATGGCTCCGGCGAGGCGCTCCCCCCTGCCGCGCCATCCCAGCGACCATGAAACTGACATTCAAGCAACTCGATCGAAGGCCCAATCCCGCCTTGGAGCAATACGTGAGCCTCCAGTTGGCCGAACTCGAGGAATGGATCGCGATCGACGCGGCGCACATCACGCTGCTCCGGAATCCGAGCCATCCTCCGTTCCGGGTCATCGCTCATCTCGAGGTGCCAGGCCCTGACCTGAGAGCCGATGAATCGGGCTACACGCGCATGGCGGCGTTGGGCAGGGCTTTCTCCAGCCTTGCACAGCAGGCGCGGATTCGCAAGCTGAAGAGGCCGGACCGGATCGAAGGGCGCGGGCGCCGGCTCAACCGCCCGGCGCGCACCGTGACCGGCGGGCGACCATGATCGCAATCGATTTCATCCAGGATTTTGCGGTCGTCGTCCTGCTCGCCGCGGGCATTGGATGGCTGTGCCAGCGAATCGGCCTGCCGGTCGTGCTTGGCTACCTGACGGTGGGGATCCTGGTCGGACCGCATGCGCCCTCGCTGGCGCTCATCACCGATCCGGGCCGAATTCAGACCCTCGCCCAGCTCGGGCTGGTATTCCTGATCTTCTCGGTGGGCCAGGGGCTTCGCCTGCAGCGGCTGATTCGGACCGGGTGGCCGCTGATCCTGGCGACCGTGCTGATCGCGATCATCGTCCTGAACATCTGCCGCATGTTTGGAGCGGCGATGGGCTGGCCGGCGGAGCACGGCATCGTGCTGGCGGCCTTGTTCATGGTATCGAGCACGGCCATCATCGGCAAGAGCCTGCACGAAACGAACACCCTGCATGCGGGCTACGGCCAGACGGCGCTGGCCGTCACCGCCCTGGACGACCTGGTAGCCGTTGTCATGCTGACCGTGCTGACCTCGATGGTCCAGGCGGGAAACAGCGATCCGGTCACGGTCCTGGGAACCGTTTTCCGCCTGAATGCGGTCCTGATCAGCCTGGTCATCGTCGCCCTGCTGGCGGTGCCGCCCCTGCTGCGGGCGCTGGGCCGGCGCGCCGTGCCCGAGGTGCAGACGCTGTTCGTTGTGGGGCTCCTTCTTCTGATGGCCTTGCTCTCCGCCAAATCCGGTTTCTCGGCTGCGCTGGGCGCATTCGTGCTGGGCGCCATCGTGTCCAGCGCCGGGCTGACCTCTCAGGTCGAACGGGCCATGCCCGGCCTCTGCGACGTGTTCGGCGCGGTGTTTTTCGTGGCCATGGGGATGCTCTTCGACTTCGAGATCCTGGTCCGGGTCTGGCCCCTTGCGCTGGGCCTTTTCGTGCTGGCGATTCTCGGCCGATTTCTGGCGTCTTCGTTCGCGCTGATCGCCGTTGGCCAGCCCCCCGGCGATTCGCTCAAGGCGGGCATTTCGCTCACGGCCATCGGCGAGTTCACCTTGATCCTCGCCATGGTCGCCGTCGAAGGCGGGATCGCGCCTGCATCGTTCTACTCGATCGCAGTCGCCCTGTGTCTTCTGACCGCCGCGACCACTCCCGTCCTGATCCGGCACGCTCCCGCCATTGCCGGCCGGATCGAGCGGCTCGAGCCCGAGCGGATCCGGCTCTGGATCAGCCTCTACCACGACTGGATCGGGCATCTCCGGCAACGCCAGCGCGCTCACCGCCTCTGGCAAGCGATCAGTCCGCGCCTGGTCCAGATGGCGGTCCAGCTTCTCTTGATTTCCGGCCTGCTGCTCCTGGCAGCCCCGCTGAACGGCCTGGTCCGGAAATGGCTCGGGCCCGAGTGGCCCGCGCCGCACGCGATGCCGATCCTGTTCTGGCTCCTCTTCGGAGCTCTGATCCTGGCGCCGCTGGTGGCCCTCTGGCGCCAGATCGAGGCGGTCTCGATGATCTGCGCCGATGCGGCAACCCAAGGCCGCGCCCACCGCGCCGTCTTCGGCCCGCTTTTCCAGATCTTCCTTCAGATCGCCGCCGGGACCGGAACGGGCCTTTGGCTGGCCACGCTCCTGCCGCTGGACCTGCTGAGCGGGTGGCCCCTGGTGTTGCTGTCTCTGCTGCTGGCCGCGCTGGCGGCGGTTCTCTGGCGGAGCCTGATCCGATGGCACAGCCAGATCGAGATCGAGCTGCGCTCCCAGCTCGCCGACGCGCCCTTCGGACTCCCCTCCGCCATCACCGCCGAAACCACAAATCCGCATCGCTGGCAGATCCGCGCGGCCGATATCCTCATCCGGCCCGGCTCGCGCGCGGTCCGCCGATCGATCCGCCAGCTGCCCTTCCGCGATCGCTTCTCCTGCACCGTGGTCGCCATCGACCGCCAAGGCGTCAGCTTGCGAAACCCCTCGCCGGACACGATGCTGTTTCCCCAGGACAAGCTCCTGTTGATGGGGCGGGACGAGGACCTTCGCCGGGCGGATCGATGGCTCAACACGATCGAAGAATCCGATTCCGCGGCCGCTGACGACCTCCCGATGGGCGACTTGAGCCTCCAGCCGCTCGAGGTGCCGCGGACGTCCAAGCACCTCGGGAAACCCCTTGCGGAGCTGGCCTGGGGCGCTCACTGGGCCGTCCAGGTCGTCGGGATCGAGCGCGACAATACCACCGTCGTCAGCCCCGGCCCATCGGATGCTCTCCAGCCCGGGGACCAGTTGCTTGTCCTGGGCGCGCCCGACCAGATTCGCGAGCTGGCTTTCTGGCTGTCGACTTGAAGCGCCAGCGGGCTTCCCGCGGCGCCTGTCATCCCCCTGAACCCATAACCCCACCGAAACCATGACTGCCGAACGCTCCATCTACATCACCGCCCAAGACATGACCCGCCTTCGATCGCTGGTTGCGGCTCTGAAGAACTCGCGGGAAGACGTGAAAGCCCTGAGCGCCGAGCTGGATCGCGCCCACGTCGTCATTCCGGCTGAGATCCCGCGGAACGTCATCACAATGAACTCGAAGGCTCGCCTGCGCGAGCTGGTCACGGAGGACGTGATGACCTACACGCTGGTCTTTCCCGACCAGGCCGACTATGAGGCGCGGCGCATCTCCGTCCTTGCGCCCATCGGCATGGCCATGCTGGGCCAGCGCGAGGGGGACGAGTTCGAGTGGGTGGTGCCTGCGGGCCGTGTCCGCCTCCGGGTGGAGAAGGTCATCTACCAGCCCGAGGCGGCCGGCCATTTCCATCTTTGATCGCTAGGCCTTCGCAAGCGCGGCGCTGTGGGCCCGTATCTTGCGAATGGCCTCGACGATGTGGTCCATGTCGCTGCGCTCGGCCAGGAGCATGTTTTGGGTCATGGCGACGGTCGCGGCGCAGGCTTGGCGGTTGCCCTTCAACTCCTGGAAGCTGTCCCGGTAAGCCTTGAGCCTCTGGGGGCTGAAGAGCCGCTTGAACCCGCGCGACTCGATCGCTTCGTCCATCAATCCATCGAAGTATTGTTCGTGGTAGACGCTCGAGACCGGGACGCCCTCGGCGCCGAGGGCGCGCATGAAATGATCCCGGCTCAGGCCGCTGAACTCGCGCGAGTCGTACCGGAATGGATAGAGATGCCAGACGGCGCGGCTGTCGGCAGGCAGGCGCACCGGCTGCACGCCCGGGATCTGGCGAAGCTGGGCGCTGAGGTAATCGGCGTTGGCGCGCCGGCGCGCGGTGTCGCTCACCAGCTTGTCCAGCTGCTGGGTGAGGATGGCCGCCTGGAAATGCTGCATCCGATAGTTGCTGCCGCGGGTGAAATAGGGGCGCTCTCCTTTGAAGCCGCCGGTGGCGCGCCCGCAGTTGTGGAATGCGGTGCAACGGTCCATGAGCGCGTCGCTGTTGCCGGTGACGGCGCCGCCCTCGCCGGAAGGCAGGTGCTTGGATTCCTGGAAGCTGAAGCAGCCCAGGTCGCCCAGCGTGCCGCACTTGCGGCCGTGATATTCGGCCAGCCATGCCTGGCAGGCGTCCTCGACCACCGCAAGCTGATGCCGCTTGGCGATCGCATTGATCGGATCCATGTCGCACGGCAGCCCGAAGATGTGGACCGGCAGGATCGCCCGGGTGCGGTCGGTGATCCGGCTTTCAATCGATGCAGGATCCATGGTGAGCGTGGCCGGATCGGTGTCCGCGAACACCGGGAGCGCCTTGTTGATGAGGACCGCGTTGTAGGTGGCGATGAAGGTGTAGGGCGACACGATCACCTCGTCGCCGGCATCCACATCCATGACATGCAAGGAGACCAGCAGCGCGGTGGTGCCGCTGGCGGTCGCCAGACAGCGCTTGGCGCCCATGAGCTTGGCATAGGCCTCCTCGAATTCAGCCACCGTCTGGCCCGATCCCCGAAACCACCGGCGGCTCCGAAGCACCTCCAGAACCGCAGGCTCCCATGACTCGCGCCAGGTCGGCCATGCGGGCCATCCCCCCGCATGCGCCGGCTTGCCGCCCAGCAGCGCCGGGCGAGCCGTTTCCGCCGCGAACAGGTTCGGACCCTGCCCGCTGCCCAGCCAGGTCAACGCCGCCGATCCCGCCGCCGCATGTTGAATGAAACCGCGCCGTGTAAGATTTGTTTGCTTGTGCATGCTCCGTTCTTGTTTGGTTGGCTGAGCCCTACAAGTACATTCAAGGCAGCGTTCGTCAAGCCTGGGCTGGCACGGTCGCGAGCCAAGCATGCCGGCAGCCGGCCCGTCAATCGCTTCCCGCCGCCTGCGGATTGCGCGCGCCGCCCTTGGTGCGATTGAACTCCTCGCCGACGTGATCGTGGCGGGCATCGCTGGGGGGGGTCCGCACATTGCGCGGCCTCAGGATGGCGTCGGCCAGCTCGCCAGGCGTCACTCGGATGGCCTCTCGCACCAGCTCCGGCACATTGAACGTATCCAGGCAGGCATCGTAATAGGATGGATCCTGTTGCGGCAGGAGGAACGGCTTGTGGAATTTCCCCTGCTGGTCCACGTAGCTGAAATACGGCCGGGCAAACAGCCCATCGCGCCGCTTGCTGCTGAACACGATCCAGCGGCTGTTGCCGGACCAGCAATGCCATGTGTCGGCCTGGTCGCTGTTGATCTCGAGGCGGCGGTGCCGCAGGGTCTGAAGATCCATGACGTAGAGATCACTGCCGGGCTGGTAAATCGGGAAGTTGCCGTACGGGAAGAGGCAGAAGAGCGCCCATCGCCCATCGGGCGAGATCCTCGGCAGCGCGGCGCTCGCCCCGCTGGCCTCGGACGCCAGCAGCGCCTCCGGCTGCCCCCACCGATCCCCCTCGATGTCATAGCTGATTCGCATCAGATCGTATCGGACCTTCCGATAATGGTCCACCGGCATCGGAGCAGCGCTGCAGTAGTAAAGAAACCGCCCATCCGGATCCCAGGCGGGCCAGTTCTCGTTCCGGTCGGGCAGCGCAATGGCCGGCGGCGTCACCACGACGTTCGAATCCACCCGGTAAATGCCCAGGTTCGATTCCCGGTCGAACACCTCCCGCGTCTCGCCGGCGGTGTGAAAGAACAAGATCAGCTTGTTCGCCGAAAAGGTCAGAAGCCGGCCGCTCGGATGCCAGGCCAGGTAGCCCGCCGTGTTGTTCACGCGGATCACCTCGTTCGAACGCACCAGAAGCATCGGATTGCCATTGGTGTCGGCGCGGATGTTCAGGGCGAAATGGTCGGCGCGGCGGTCGAGAAAAGTGTGGCAGTTCAGGCAGCCCCGATCGAAACTCTGGTTTTTCAGCACGGGCCTCTCCTCGAAGCTCGCCAGATTGCGCTGATAGATCCCGATCTGATAATACGTGTTATAGAGGGGCTTGAGCCGGCGGTAGACCAGGTAGCCGTCGATCTCCTCGCGGGCGATGGCATTGGTGATCGAGCCCCGTGGCTTCCAGGCCCCGCCCGAGTCCTGCACCGACACGTCCGTCCAGAGCGGCTGGCCGGGATTGGCGCGCAGCAGCTCGCGCCACGCCCGGGCGGGGATCGCCACCTCAGGCTTGCGTCCGCGAATCCGAATCGGAGGCCCGCTGACGGATCGGATCTGGACCTCGTAGGCCGCCCCTTGCTCCTGGATCCGGAAGTTCAGCGGCGCGATGTTGGGCGGGATCGCCACGCCGGAGTAGTCGGGAAAGATCCGGGCCGGGCCCGATTCAGGCACGCGGGATTCGGCAGGCGCGGCGGCCGCCGCGATGGCAGGCCGAGCGCACAGCGCGAAGGCCAGCGACGCGCCGGCGACAAAATGCCGAGCCTTTCGACCCGCGTTGATTTGGAGGACGCTCATCATGGCATGGTGGAGGCCCGTGTTGCCGGGCCGCCCGCCTGGAGACACTGATAATGATAATACCAGTAAGTGTCGCCGAACTGGCGAGCCATCGCCTGCCGGCCTTCGGCGGTCCGGTCCATGCCCCCCTTCACGCTGGCGATGAAGGCATCGAATCGCCGGGCTGTCTCAGGCCGGATGGACCGGCGCCCGAGGTCCACCGCAGGCGTGCCCGGGGTCCGCTGATACACCAGCATCGCCTCCTCGACATGCCGCGGCAGGCTGTCGTAGCCCAATTCATCCAGCCGCTTCAGCTCGAACGCCAGCCGGTCCAGATGATGGTTCAGCAGGAGCTGACCCACCAGGTAATCGAATGCCATCCGGTTCTGGCGGTTGGCTTCCAGCAGCTGCACCATCAGATTCTCGGTCGGGACTGCGTTGCCGGCCTGATCCGTGGCCACCATCCGGGAGCGGACCTGGGCGATTCGCTCGTCGCTCGACAGGGCAGGATCGGCCTCCAGCTGAAGCAGAAGCGCATGCGCACCCCGCCGATGGAACGGGACCATCGCCAGCCGATTCAAGAACACTCGGGCGGCCTCCGGACGGCCCTTGGCCGTGTGAATCCCGCCCAGCAGCTCGAGGATCTTCGGGCGGCCTCCTTCGTTCTCGAGGGCCTCGTGGATCAAATGCTCGGCCAGGTTCACGTGGCCCAGCTCGAACAGGACTCTCCCCTGGACCCGGCAGGAGTGCAGGCCCCCTTTGAGCCGAGGCAGCAGATCCATGCCCGGCCTGGCCGGCAGCGAAAATAGATCCTGCGCAATCTGACCGCTGCCGTGCATCGCCAGAACCAGGCATGTGTGCGAGGTGCGATCCAGCGCTTTCAGCCTCTTTCCCGCAGCCAGGCATTGCTCCCATAAGTTCCGGTCGGCATAGAATTCGACCTGCGCGAGCGTTTTCCCCTGCTGATCCAGCGAAACCCATGCCAGAGCCGCGCCCGCAAGGATCAGAACCGCGGCGGAGACGGCTTGGACCGGGCCAGGCCAGCCGAGGGTGGAGCAGATCCTTTTGCACGGGTCAATCCTCTGGGCGGAAGTCGAGCCTTTGGCGCGAGGCATTCGACGGTCGAGCCAATTCCGTGCCAGCATGACCAGCGGGAAATAGGCCAGCAGGGCGGCGAGGATCCACCATCGACGGGCTGCCTCGCCCGGGCGATCGAACCATGCGGCCATGCCGGATCTGTCCGGTCCTGCCTGCCAGAAGAGCGCCGCCAGGCCCGGCAACAGACACCCGATCCCCAGCCACCAGCGGCGTCGAATCGCACCTTCGACTACACCGCACAGGGCCGACAGCAGGAGAAGCGGCGCCATGCCCCCTGCATAAAACAGCCCGGCAGCCGCGATCCCGAAAAACGCCCAGCGAATCCCGGCACTCTGCGCCCGCCAGGCGGCGAAGCCCGCCGCCAAACCCAGAACGAGAGACATCCCCAATCCCACATCGAGATTCATCGAGCTGTAATCGCTCTGCAGCATCAGCATCAGGATCGCCGGAACGATGCACGCGGCTCCGATCGCTCCCTGTCCAGCCTGGATCGAGAGCGCCCGCGCCGCCAAAACCATCGACCCTGTTATCCCGGTTGCGATGGCGGCTCCGAGCCAGTTGAACTGGTAACACTGCGCCAAAAACGCGGCTGCGTATTCCAAAATCCCCCCGGGCCGGTCGAGAAACGATCGGAAAAAGGCTGTCTCGAGAAAGAACTCCGGGGCGGCTTGATGATACTGCAAGACCGGCTCCACCCGCAGCCCGATATACAGGAAATAGAGCAGAAAACAAAAGGCGGCGGATCCCCAAAAGCGAACGCGCAGCCGGGCGGCTTTTTCCTCGGTTTCTTGAGCCTTTCGAGCCATTTCTTCCGCCGCCCCGGCGGCCATCATCGACCGCTTTCGGGCGCTGCCTCGTAAACCCGAACGTAATCCACCGTGAAATAATCCGGGAGCGTGGCCTGGCGGATGTCGCCTGCCCACGGCCCGATCTCCTCCGTGACTTTGACAAAGAGCGGCACCTGGCAAACACCGCCTGCGCGGCTGCGCCACGTCTCCTGGCCGTCGACGTAAAACACGTACTCCTCCCGCAGCCAGAGGAGGCCGTAGGTGTGAAAGCCCGTGGTCACCTCGGGACGGCTGAACTTGATGCCGTCGGACTTGTGATCCTTGCCATAGCCATCCCAATGGAGATTGGAGGTCAGCCGGCCGTCGCGCCAGGGGATTTCGACAATATCGATTTCGGTGCCGTCTCGTCCGTCCTGGCCGACGCGGCTCACGCCGCTGCCCATCAGCCAGAAGGCCGGCCAGTGCCCCGGCTCCTTGGGCATCTCGCAGCGGATCTCGAAGTAGCCGAACGCCTGCTCGAACTTGCCGCGCGTGTTCAAGGCCCCGCATGTGAACCGCTCGCCATCCTTCCTGGTGCGGAGGCGCAGATTGCCCTGGCCGTCCAGGGCGGCATCCTCCTTGACCCAGAACCCGTCCCGCCTCTTCCAGTCGCCCAGGCGGTTCCACTTCGATTCGTCCAGTTCGGCGCCGTTGAACTCGTCGTGCCAGCCGAGCTTCCAGCGCTTGCCGGCGGGTGCCGGCGGCAGGAACGCCTGGCGCTGGAAATGGCGGTCGGCAAAATCCAGGTAGCGATCCCAATCATATCGAGTGACATCGTGGACGCCGGTTCGGATGTGGTAACCGATCGTCCCGCCGACCGGCTGGTCCACCGCCGGCATGTCCTCCACACCCAATCCATCGCGTCCGAGCAGCCGGTAGACCGGCTCGGCGTGCTTGGCGGACAGGAACTCGCCTCGAGGATCGGCCCATAGATCCTTCGCGGCGCTCGCCACATAGACCGGCCGCGGCGCCATCAGCGCGATCAGCTGATGCTGGTCCACGGGCAGATCGGCTTCCCGGCCGTTGTACTTCTTGAAATTCCCGCAGAACCAGTGGGGGAACGATGTGTTGATCCGCTGGACGGTTTCCCCGAACGCGCGCCGGCTCAGAGCCGCGCCCCCGCAGCCCGAATTGTTCGAGATGACCACCGCAAATCGCTCGTCCTCGGCCCCGGCCCACAAGGCGGTCTTTCCCAGTCGCGAATGCCCCATCACCGCCACCTGATGCTCATTGATGTCGGGCTCCTGTTCGAAGTAATCCATGGCCCGGCTCAGCCCCCAGGCCCATGCTCCAATGGCGCCCCAGGCGTCAGCCGGCGCGTCCGGCGGTCCGCCCGCCGCCGGCCTGGCTCCGCCCGATTCGGCTCCGGCCGGAGCCGCGGCGGACGCGGCGGGACGGAACACGTTGCGCACGCCCGCGATCCAGCCCTCGGCCGAGTCGGGCTCGATGTCCCCATAATAGATCGTGGCGAGCGCATACCCCCGGCTCAGCACTGTATCGACCTGCCATTGCGGAGCGGATTGGCCGCGCGATTTCTCGGTGGCCCGGTTGTTCACCACGGTTCCCGAGGCGCTGCTGCGCATCCAGGACGTGGAGAGAGTGATGCCCGGATCCTCGCTGACCGCCTGGTTGCCGCCGAAATTGAGCCCGAGGAATGCCGGGACCGGCCGCGCCGCGGCGTTGGGCAAGTAGATGAGAATCGTCATCCGCGGTCCGTCCTCGCGGCCCGTAAAATAGGCTGCCACCTCCCGGCGCGTGGCCTTTCCCCCAAGCGCCTGTTTGTCTTCGCTCAGCAAGGCGAATCGGAGCGCGGCAGGGCGGCCGGGGGCGCGCCCATACACCTCGCGCTCGAACAGCCGCAGGAGCTCGGGCCGCCGCTCCTTGCGCCACATCTCCGCCGACGTCACCCGCCGGCCATCCTCCATCCTCAACGGATCCGGCAGCGCGTAAGCGGGCACCATGGATTCGTCGTAGTTGGCGACGGGGGCGGCGGCTTGAATCGATGCCGCAGCCGCCATCCAGAGGGCCAGCCCAACGCCCAGTCCCAGATATCTCGAAGCGGATTTTGTCATGGGCTCACCTTTACCATCGGCAGGCCTCCCGGCTCAAGACCGGAGTGCCCCCCGCCCGCACCTCGAATCACGGATGCAGACAATCCGACGGGTTGCCTCGGCGGCTACTCCGGCCTGCATAGGGTCGGACACTGAGGCGGCCGGCCGCGTTACCTGCCTGCACCGATCCGGCAGGCAAGCCCCACCCGGCGCTCGATGGCATGGCTCCAAACGCCGGGTCGGGTGCCGGCCTACAGGACGGTTGACTTGTATCGGATAGATTCGCAACCTCTCTTCATGATTGCGAGAAGGCTGAGGTGTGGTTTACCCGTTGCGGCGCTGGCGTCCCTGGTGGCGCAATCCCTTGCGCTCGCCGCCCCACTGCAATTTGTGACCATCGTCCAGACCGACGATGCCGCACCCGATGTTCCAGGCTGCACGTTTCGGGCGTTTAACGCTCCCATTCTCAACAACACCGGTCATATGGCTTTTATCGGAAGCCTGAATTGGATTGCATTTGAATTGGACACGACGAACGACGAGGGGATTTGGGTGGGCTATCCGGAGGCGTTTCGCCTGGCGGCTCGCGAGGCGGATCCAGTTCCTGGTCTGCCCGGAGTCTATTACCAATCGTTCACCGCCTTGCGTTTGGATGAGGACGGCCGTATCGCCTACATCTCCCATATCGAGGGAACCGGCGTGACGATCGATACCGACCAGGCCTTGTGGGCAGGACAGCCGGGCTTTGAGAGCCTGTTGATTCGCCGAGGGGACTGGCTCAACCTTGGCGACGGCCAAAATCGCAAGGTGTTCACCTTCGACATCGTCGACCAAAAAGGCGAACTCCAGGTCAGCGGCGGCCAGGATGGACGCAGCCGAAGCCTGAATGACCGCAGCGAATACGCGTTCCATGTCACTTTCGTCGCCGGGCAAGGAGAGGCCATCCTGTTCGTGCCCAGCGTCCTCGATCCCGATCAGAACGGCGTGCCTGCGATCGCCGAACTCGCCCACGGTCTGACCGATCTCGAGCCCGCGGCCAATATCCATCCCTCGGTCGGTTGGCAAGAGGGAGCGCTTGTTCTCCAGTATCGCCTCAATACCTTGGCGACCAATGTACGCCTCGAGATCGAGGAATCGACGAATCTCGACGGCTCCTGGGAAACATCCATGGCTGTGTCGTCGCTGGATTCGGATCAGAGCGGCTTGCCTGCCGGTGTCGAGCGCCGGCGCGCGGTCCTTGCCGGCCCGTCCGCGGCCGCGCGATTCTATCGGATCGCAGTCCGGCCGGACCTGAAACCTAATCCCCCTGCTGGATCCCATGCCGAGCTCTTCTGAAGTGCTCCCGCTCCAGGCCTTCACCGCCTTCCCAATCCTCCGCCCCTGCCAGTCATACTCAAACTCCACACGCAGCTTCGCCGCCGCCGGCACCGCGCTCAACGCCTCCATCGCAACCAACCGGTTCTCCCCGTCCCAGGTGTATGTCCAACGGCCGTCCTGCGTAAGATTTCCGTCAGCGTCGTGAACGAACACCTCGGGTGTCTTGGCCAGGAACACCCTCCCCGTCGTCGACAGGCTGTTGGTCCCCTGCGCCACCCGAACCACCAGCGTCGGGTATTGCGGCGCGCCGCTGTTCCCCACCGTCAACACCCGGTGAAAATATTCCCCCTTCCGATAGGCCAGATAATTATTGACCGTCACCGCCGCCGTCGCCGTGCCAATCCCCAACACATCCACATACCCCGGCACCGTCCGGTTGGTGTATTTGTCGAATGACAGCGGCAACTGGTTCTCCGCAGCCGGGATCGAGTTGATCCCCATCAGCTGGTTCAACCGATCATATGAGCGTGCTGTCGTCATCCGGATCGTTGTGCTGTCTGAATGCAATGTGCCCAATGGATCGCCAATCCGCAAGGTTCGATTCGCCTGCACCCCTTCACGAGATTTCGTGGCGGATCCGTCGGCTGCGGACTCGCCCGTTTCTCGATCATGGCGTTGGCATCGAGATTACTCAAACAGATTAAGTAACGATTTCCATGGCGCGATGAATTCTGGCCTCACTCTGGCACAATCACCCGCTCTCTGCCTAGATGCAGATGCTAAGACGCATACCCAAGAAGCGCAGTGGAGTGACGGCGAAAGAAAGCTCACGAGGGAGCACCGCGGGGGGAGCCAAGTCTAACTGTGTTTCGCGGCGTAGCTTTTTCAAGGGGAATCGAAAGCCAGCAAGTCTTGGCGACGGGGGAAACCCAGCCGGACCGGGTTCTTTGGACGCGCAACATTAAGTGTTACGTAATTTCGTTGGAACCACGGGATATCAAATTGGCTTGTCCTGCAACTGTTGCTTCCTACTTCCCACCAGCTATCGCGTTTGAAGATTTGTCGCTTACCTCTCCAGTCTCCCACAGGACAAATTCCCGTCCATCTGAGGCTTTCCACAAAGCAATAGCCCTTCGTCCGGGTCCGCCGATTCGCGGATCAACTGGATACTGTAAGGAAGCTCGCTTCCTGATGCGAGCTGCCTCTGTCAGATTATCAAGATATCCAGTTGAGGCAGCAAACTCAATGAAGCTTGGTGGTAGTTTCCCACCATGACCGAGTTTGTAAGTTTCGAGATAGCTATTGAAGTTCTTCAACTCTTGTGTAGCTGATTTCTTTACGCGTTCGGATTGAAGGCCAACCTTCATCAATGAGGGCACCAAAATGCTCCCCAGCAAGCAGGCTGCCCCCAGAACGCATACCGCTACCGCAACGCCCCGATTTGTGAATAAGAGCATAACCATTCTCCATTACTGAGAGTCGCTGCAAGAACAACAACCTGACTCAGTCAACAGCCATCTAGCACGAACTTCACGCCGCCCTGTAAAGACCGATGCAGACAGTCCTTCTCCCATCTTCTCGCGCAACTGGTCCTCAGGATCGTTAAGTCCCATCCCATCAGTGACGGTGAGACTTACATTCCACGTGTAGCATGCAATGCCTTCTTTTCGAGTCCAGGTGACTTGGGCGGGGTTAACTTCAAACACGAAGCGACCCAACACTTGATCCGCCCACCTTGCGCTTTGAGGCCTATCCCCATAGTCCTCTTCATTGTGGCCCGCCTTCGCTGTGCGCGGATTAACGCTAAAAAATCTGAATGGGAAACGGGGAGGGTCACCCGACATCGTCGGATTGATCTCCGTACTAATATCGGCTGTGGGAATGTGGCCAGGTTGAAGCCCGTCATGACACGCGGCCTCCATCGCTCTGCCAATCCGGTCATTGATACGACGTTTCATTGCAGCTACCCACCCTGGGTAATGCTGTTCAAACCATTTAGTTTGGTTCAACTCGCCATCCTGTGGGCGAAATCCCCAGCTTGGATTAACATGATCAAAAATTGACGGGCTTGTGGGAATGCCGCCAGGAATATTGATATTTCGGACTCCCATCGTCATTTGCAGGCCCAACGGATCACATTTATTCATCGGATCATTCCCGCAAAAGGCGTAGAGGTTGATCCCCCCTTCTTCGCCCAGTGGGTCACGGCTGAGCCACCGGCCCGTGGAAGGCTGGTAATAGCGATACCCGTAATACACCAAATCGGTCTCGTCATCGGTGTACTTGGTCGAGTAACGGAACGGATTTACCTTGCCCATTGGGCCGGTGACTCGCAGGGACTCACCGAAAGGGCCGTATTCGTAGCGGGCGCTGATCGCGCCGCTGGCGGACGAAACCAAGCCGGCGATGTTCCCATTGCCGTCATATGCCGGGAAATGCACCCCGTTGGTCGCCACGTTAACGGCCAGGAGTCCGCCCACCCCGCCCGCCCCCTGGAAGCTGCCCGACATGTCCGTGCCCCAGAGGTAGGAACGAACCACGGCCCTGTTCGCGTCGAGTTCGGCCAACAGGTTCCAGCCGTCGTAAAGGAATTTCAGGACGTAAACATTGGTGTAGCTGGTTCCGCTCCAGGCCTTCACCGCTTTCCCAATCCGCCGCCCCTGCCAGTCATACTCAAACTCCACCCGCAGCTTCGCGGCCGCCGGCACCGCGCTCAGCGCCTCCATCGCCACCAGCCGGTTCTCGCCGTCCCAGGTGTATGCCCAACGGCCATCCTGCGTAAGATTTCCGTCAGCGTCGTGAACGAACGACTCCGGCGTCTTGGCCAGGAACACCCTCCCCGTGCTCGAGGCGCTGTTGGCCCCCGCCACCGCCTGAATGACGATCGACGGGTATTGCGCCGCGCTGCTGTTGTCCACCGGAAGCGCCACATGAAAGTATTCCCCCCTCCGATAGGCTCCAGTGCCGTTCACCGTCACCGCCGCCGTCGCCGTGCCGATCCCCAACACATCCACATACCCCGGCACCGTCCGGTTGGTGTATTGATTCAGGCTGTTGGCGCCGTAGGTGGCCGTCCGCAGGTTGCCGCCCGTGCTGTCCCCGCCTGCCTTGGTCTCGGTCCGATTCCCGATGTCATCATGCGCATACTCGAACTGCTGACCGGCCACCGGCGTCCCGTCCGCCCAATACCGTTTCCCCGACTTCACCTGGCCCAGGGCATCGTACTCGTAGAGCCAATACGATCCGTCGTGGAGCCCGACTCGCACCCGTTGGATGGCATCGTTGTAGGAATATTGGAATGACAGCGGCAATTGGTTCGCCCCAGCCGGGATCGAGTTGATCCCCATCAGCCGGTTCAACCGATCATATGAGAGTGCTGTCGTCATCCGGATCGTTTTGTTTTGCCTGACCGCATTCTGCATCATCAGCAGCCAATCCGCAAGATGCCCGTATGTAGCCCCGCTCGTACCGTCGCTCAACGACGCCACGTCCAAAAAAATGTCGAACGCAAGATATACAACATGTATCTACTTATATGTCAATGAAATATACGGAGGTTGCGCGCGCTGAAACAGGCAAAACTGGCCTGCTGGGCGGACTTGAAGAATTAAGAACGTAGTCGCGACCACTGCCTGCCGATAGGACACGCTCATATGTCAACTATTTAGATGCGACCCCATCGTCCTATCGTCTTGCCGTGACAGCCAAGCCAACTACGAAATATGGACATAGAGAACGCCATTGGTGCTGCCATCACTGGTTGGCTCGAAAAATAACCGAACCGTCGTGCGCCCGTTCTGACTTATCGCTCCAAAAGCGCATGACACTTTAGTTCCAACTGGCCGGAAATCTTTGTCCACGGACGCAATATCCGCAGCGTCAAACCCCATCTGATAACGGATAACGGAGAGTTTCAATTCACTGGCCAGCTTCTCAAATTCCTCGGAGGTCGTATTCACTCTTGCAAACACTCGGTGATATTTCCGCTCCGCCACATACTGAACCTGGCCAAGATTCCGAGTTGGGAGTTCTGCGCCAAACCAAGGAATCTGCGACAGTGCCAAACATTTACCAGTAAGCGGAGCGCGCTTCATCGCCAAAACAACCGCACTTAAACCAAGCATCACAATTACGCCAATCACTCCTGCCGCCCAGATGCGCTTGTTTTTCATTCAACCTCCCGAATGTCTTTGCGATTATCCCCCCAGTCAACCTGGACATCAAAAGCCGCGTTCGTGAGCCACTCTGGAATCTGGTTTGCAGTCTCAAGAAGCCAGAGCCAAAATCCGTCATTCTGGCTTGGGTCATTATCAATGCGATCAAACCACCGAAACTTCCCATTGGTATTGCGAATTTGTAATCCCGTCGCTTTGCCGGATTGATCACACACAAGGCGCATCTCAAATGTTCCACCGGCTAACGCATCAACCTTATGCGCTTGGTTCAGCCAGAAGCCCGCGTCGGAAAAATCAATCCCTCCCTTTCTGAATACCCACCAGTCTTGTCCCGTTGCCGCTTCAGCGATCTGAACGGTCTTCCACGCAGTGGAAACCGTTCCCTTCCGTGCTTCTTCTCTTGCGAGCCTAAAGTAGAACAAATCCATCTGTCGGGATGTCCTCTGCCCCATTGTGTTCATTATTCCGTCATCCCGTTTCTGAAGCGCAGGATTGGGACTCCAGAACGGTATGTTCCACCACCACGCGTGCCAGTAGATTCCGGATATCCAGTCCCCGACAGGATCAAGCCCGAAACGATCCCAAAACCGAATTGGATCATTGGCAACAAAGGCATACAAATTCAATCCACCTTGCTCTTGGATTGGGTCTCTACTGAGGCACCTCCCTGCGCTTGGATCGTAGTAGCGATACCCGTAATAATACAGCCCGGTCTCGTCATTTAGGTATTTGGTGGAAAACCGTATCGGCATGGCCCTGGCAATCGGTCCGGACACACGGATCGGTTCGGCAAACGGGCCGTACTCGAATCGTGCCGTGGTCGTGCCAACCGAAGCCAACACCAGGCCGGCGATGTTCCCATTGCCATCATAAGCCGGGAAATGCACCCCGTTGGTCGCTACGTTGACGGCCAGAAGTCCGCCCACCCCCCCGCCGCCCTGGAAGGTGCCCGACAGGTCCGTGCCCCAGAGGTAGGAACGAACCACGGCCCTGTTCGCGTCCAGTTCGGCCACCAGGTTCCAGCCGTCGTAGAGGAATTTCAGGATGTAAACGTTGGTGTAAGTGCTCCCGCTCCAGGCCTTCACCGTCTTCCCAATCCGCCGCCCCCGCCAGTCATACTCAAACTCCACACGCAGCTTCGCCGCGCTGGGCACCGTCGTCAGCGCCTCCATCGTCACCAGCCGGTTCTCGCCGTCCCACGTATACGTCCAATGCCCGTCCTGGATCAGGTTCCCGTCGTCATCGTGAACATAAACCTCCGGTGTCTTGGCCAGGAACACGCTGCCTGTGCTCGAGGCGCTGTTGGCCCCCGCCACCGCCTGAATGACGATCGACGGGTATTGCGGGCCGCTGCTGTTGTCCACCGCCAGCGCCACATGGAAATATTCACCCCTCCGATAGGCCCCAGTGCCGTTGACCGTCACCGCCGCCGTCGCCGTGCCGATCCCCAACACATCCACATACCCCGGCACTGTTCGGTTCGTATACTGGTTGAGGCTGTTGGCTCCGTATTCGGCGGTCCGAAGGTTGCCGCCCGTGCTGTCCCCGCCTGCCTTGGTCTCCGTCCGATTCCCGATGTCATCATGGGCATACTCGTATTGTTGCCCGGCCACCGGCGTCCCATCCGCCCAATACCGTTTCCCCGACTGCACCTGGCCCAGGGCGTCATACTCGTAGAGCCAATACGACCCGTCGTGGAGCCCGACCCGGATCCGCTGGTTGGCATCGTTGTAGGAATATTGGAACGACAGCGGCAATTGGTTTACCGCTGCCGGGGTCGAACTGATCCCCGTCAGCCGGTTCAACCGATCATAGGACCGTGCGGTGGTCAGGCGCGTCGCGCTGTTCTGCTTGAACGTGGTTTGGCTGATCAGCGACGAGTTCGTGTGGTAACCGTAAGCGGCCGAGTTGGTGCCGTCGGTCACCGACGACAACCGTGAACCGGCGTCATAAGCGAACTGGTTGGTTACCAGGTTGGCTCCGGTGGTGAGTTTGGCCCCAAACCCGGCCCGGCGCAGGCAACTGTCGTAGGAATTGGTCACCATCAGCCCACCCAGCGTCCCGCCCGAGTAGCTCTCCCCGGTCAACAGCCCGGCGTCATTGTAACTGAACGCCGTGGTCATTCCGTTAAGGACCACCGACGCCAACCGGCCCCGGCGGTCATAGGCTTGGGTGACCGTGTTGGAACCGCCGGTGTAAGTCACCTGGACCAGGTCGGCGAAATCGTTGTTGGCCGTTCCATCGTCAAACCCGTAGATGTTGGTCATCCCCACCCCCCGAGACCACGTCCGCGTCTTCAGCCGGCCCCCGGGCGTGTAGGTGTAGCTGGGGCCTTTGTCCTCCGCATCCCGTTTGCTGGCCAGCCAGCCGCGCTGGGCGTCATAGTTCCATGTCGTGACCCGCGCCCCGGCCCTGGTACTCAAAGCCGTCCAGTTGGTCATCGTCGTCAACCGCCCCTGCGCGTCGTAGCCGTAGCCCACCGGATAAGCCCGCGAGCCAGCCGTCTGCTTCAACGCACCCGTCGGGTGATACTCTCTGGTCGTCGTGGTGCCGTCCGGATGCGTGATTTTGGTGGCCTGCAACAGGGGATTGTATTCGGTGGTGGTGGTCTGGGCCGGTTGGCCGGTCCCGGGCGGGGGCGCGGTCACCGAGGTCACCCGATCGGCAGCGTTGTAGCCGTAGGTCATGGTCCCGTTCCGGGCGTCCGTCACCGTGTTCACCCGGCCATGCGCGTCATAACCATAGGTGATCTGGCTGAGCTGAGCCGCAGAGGCGTCTTTCCGGGTCAGGCTCGTAAGCCGGCCATACGAAAACGACCGCTCCCACGTCGATCCGTCCGGCTCCGTCGTCGTTTCGCTCCGCTGGCCTCCGGCTCCG
>JAKLFB010000042.1 GCA_022711435.1 Verrucomicrobiota bacterium | reverse complement strand
AGAAATCCGATCCGACGACACATGGGTACTCTGTTGAGGTTGAGGGTCCTTGCCAGCACATCCTCCGGACAGCCCGGAACCGCCGGGCTTCCGGCCGGCAGAAACCACACTGCCACGCCACTCGCGCCGACGATCCTGCCGAAAATGATTGCATGTTCAGCCTCGCATCCGATCCGCGGTTGTCAAGGGAGAACCCAAATGATCCTGCCTGATATCGACGATGAGCCAATGGACTGCCCACAGCCTGACAGTTCGGCCCAACCGCTTGGCCCTTGCCCGCTACGCACCCAGCCAGTTGCCAACTCGGCGCCGGGCGGTAGAGCGGCTAGAGTGTGCGCGGTTCGCCCGTCGCCTCCGCACCACACTGTCAATAGTCAATGGCTGAACCCATTGCGAGGGTTCGATTCCATTCGCCCGATCCAAACTTCGAAAACACAGTAAAATCAGGCACTTGCAGTGTTTCTGCCCTTCGAACAAACCGCTGCTGCTAACAACTTTCCCGAAGTTGAGGGTTGTTTGCCGACGTGTTGAGGGTGCCGAGAGGACAGCATCTCCAAGCGAGCCGCGCGCGAGGGGGGCATCCGGCAGAATCGAAGGGCCTCGGGGTGCCCGGGGCGCTGCTGGCAGGGCTCCGGCCCGTGGAGGCGGACCGGATCCAATGGTCCGACATCCGCCTCGACACCGGAACGGTGACGGTGGACGCGGCGTCCAAGGTGCGCCAGCGGCGGATCCTCCATTGAATGCTCTCGGCGCGCGAGTGGATGAAGCTCGCGCTGAAACAGGCAACATGAGCATAGTGGGCGGACTTGAGGAATGGGGGTGTGGTCGCGACCACCTCCCGCCGATAGGACACGCTCATTTGTCAATTATTTAGACCCCATTGTTTTTTCGCGGTGCACAGGCGGGTTGTTCACGGCGTCGACCGGCAACCCCTGCCCTTGACGCGCAACCTGGCAGTGGCTAAGAAGACGTATCGGTTGGAGATACCGTCCTCGGCCTGTTGCGATGGGACGGCGTGTGCCAGCCGGCTCTTGCTGGCGAGTGGAACTATGCCGACATACGAATACGAGTGTCAGAAATGCGGTCATCGGTTCGAGATCTTTCAGCCGATCACCGCCGCGCCGCTGCAATCCTGCCCGCAGGATCTTTGCGGCCGCAAGAAATGGGGCAAAGGGAAGGTCAAACGCCTGGTCGGGGCTGGGGCGGGGCTGCTGTTCAAGGGCAGCGGCTTTTACATCACCGATTACCGAAGCGACAGCTACAAGTCGGCTGCCAAGAAGGAAACCGAGGCTGCGCGGGCTCCCGGGCCGGCGGCGGGCGAATCGAAGTCTGGCGAGTCCAAAAGCCCCTCGACCGGCTCCGCCGGAACCGCTGCCAAAGGCGCGGCAGGGGCAGCCAAATCCGCTTGTCAACCGGCTCGCGGGCACTAATGTTCGGATGTGAAGCCGATGCGGGATGCACCGGCGCGAGTGGATGCCATGATCGAGCTGATTCAGTTTCCTTGGAGCCCATATTGTCTGGTTATACGCCGCATCCTCGAGTACGCGGGGGGGGCCTTTCGGCTGGTGAACATTCCGCCGGGGGATCGCTCGCTGGTCTGGCGGCTGACTCGCCAGCGCTACTACGAGGTCCCGATTCTGCGCGAGGGCCGGACGGTCGTGTTCGAGACCGGCGAGGACTCCCAGGTGATCGCCAAGTACATCGAGAGCCGGCTGGGCCTGGGCCTGTTCCCGCGCGAGTGGGAAGGGATCCAGGCCCTGCTGTGGCGATATTTCGAGAGCGATATCGAGTCGGCCGCGTTCAAGCTCAACGACGCGTATTACGAGGAGTTCGTCCCGCGCGCGGAGCGCCTGTCCTACCTGCGGCACAAGGAGCGGAAGTTCGGCCGGGGCTGTGTCGCGCAATGGCGCCAGCAGAAGGAGGACCTTCTGGCGGAGCTGGCGCAGCGGCTGGCGCCCTGCGAACAGATGCTGGCGCATCGGCCCTTCCTGCTGGGGGACCGGCCGGTGTTTGCCGACTTCGATCTGTATGGCATGCTCGCCAACTTCCTTTACTCGGGGCATTACCGATTGCCAGCCGCTCATGCGCGTCTCCAGATCTGGTATGCGCTGATGGCGTCCATCCGGCATCCCGGTGCTGCGATGGGCCGCCGCCGGAGATCGGCCCGCGTCTGAAGACAGCCGATCTTCATCCCTGTCGCATGGGCGCCGATGACGGGTGATCCGCTGCGTTGCAGCCATGAGCGCAAAGAATTACATCCTGGACACGAACGTCCTGCTGCATGATCCCAATTCGCTCCTGAGCTTCCAGGAGCACAACGTGCTGATTCCGATCGAGGTGATCGAGGAGATCGACCGATTCAAGCGGCAGGGGACGGATCTGGGCCAGAACGCGCGGAGCGTGTCGCGCACCCTGGACGGCCTGCGGCATCAAGGGCGGTTGATCGAGGGGGTGGCGCTGCCCCAGCAAGGCCGGCTGCGGGTCGTCTGCCGCCAGGCTCCCAACGGCAGCGGCCCGCTCTCCGACGCCCATCAGACGGTCGACAGCCGGATTATCGCGCTGGCCCTCGAAATCCAGAAGGACGATCCGTCGATCCCCACCATCCTGGTGACCAAGGACATCAACCTGCGGATCAAGGCGGATGCGGTGGGATTGGCTGCCGAGGATTACGAGACCGACCGCGTCCTGCTCCAGGATTTGTATACGGGGATGTTCGAGCGGAGCCTGAGCGCCGAGGAGATCGCCCGGTTCCGTCAGGAGGGCTTCTGGCTGCTGCCGGAGGACGGCGCGCACTATCCCAACGCCTACTGCACGATCACCGAGGCGGGCCATCCCAAGCGGACCTTGCTGTCGAAAATCGACGCCACCGGGAGGCGGCTGACGCCGATCCTCGAGTGCCGGGAGGGAATCTGGGGGATCAAACCGCGGAATCGGGAGCAGCATTTCGCCTTCGACGCCCTGCTGGACGAGAAGGTGCGGCTGGTCACGTTGATGGGCAAGGCCGGCACGGGCAAGACCCTGCTGGCGCTGGCCGCCGCCTTGAAACGAACCGTCCAGGACCGGGAGTATCGCCGCGTGGTGGTGGCGCGCCCCACGGTCTCGATGGGGCGCGAGATCGGTTTCCTGCCCGGGACGCTCGAGGAGAAGCTCCAGCCCTGGATGCAGCCCATCCACGACGCTCTCGAGCTGCTGGGCGACCTGAACATGGGCCATGAACACCGGCGGACGGCCGAGCTGATGCGTGCGGGAACCATCGTGGTCGAGGCGCTCAGCTACATCCGCGGGCGCAGCATTGCCAACCAGTTCATCATCATCGACGAGGCCCAGAACCTGACCCCCCTCGAGGTGAAGACCATCATCACCCGCGTCGGCCATGGCTCGAAGATCGTGTTCACCGGGGACCCCTACCAGATCGACAATCCTTACGTCGATTCCAGCTCGAACGGATTCAACTACCTGGTCAACCGCTTCCGCGCCGAGCCGCTGGCGGCCCACATCGAGCTCCAGAAAGGCGAGCGCTCCGAGCTGGCCGAGCTGGCGGCGAACCTGCTGTAGTCAGGGCTTTGCCAGGAACCGGTCCCGATCGATGTGGTAGCGCTCGAGGACGCGGCGGGTGGCGGCCGGGGCGGCATCGGCATCGAGGACCATTCTCTGGAGGGCCTCGCCGGGGCAGAACTCGATCCGGTGGAATCCGTTCATCGGACGATCGAAGGCCTCGACCAGGTCGGCCAGGCGCGTGATGAGCCGGCCGTTGACGCGATCGACGGTGAGGAACCGATAGTCCTGGTAGCCGAGGTTGTACGGATCAGGCAGGATGATCGACAGCGCCACCAGGCTGGGCCGCTCCGGCGTCGGCTTCTGGTAGCCGTAATAGACCATGCGGAAGGGCGCCTTGCGGCGCCAGTTCGATCCCCACGAGCGCAAATAGGGCTCGTTCAGCGGCATGAACACCAGGCCGCCTATCAGCAGGTACTCCGGCGGCTGGTCGAAAATCTGTTCCGGCAACAGCTCGATCCGGTAATCGGCGCGCGGCAGGCGGTATTGGATCTGCCGCTCCTGGCCGTCCCGCAGCACGGTCAGGTCCAGCGTGTCGCCCGCCCATCGGCCCCGGCATGCCAGGTTTTCGAGAGACAGGCGCCCGTAGTCGGGATCGATGTAATCCCCTTCCGTGTCGATGTCGAAGCCGTCGATCTTGAGAATGACATCGCGCGATCGCAGGGGGCGCTCGATGCCGGTGGATCCGATGGAATCGATCACGACAACCCCGCGAGGGGGCTCCTCGAGCCGCAGATGCTTGAGGATCTGGGGATTTTCGGGCTTGGTCCAGACGAAATCGAAGAAGCCCAGGCCGGGGAACCGGCCCTGGGCGCTGGCCTCGAGGATGGGCCGAGCGAACGGGGCGGGCAGCACCGCGATGTGGTTCCCGTCTTGGGAGACCGTCAGGCCCAGCAGCCGATCGTTGCGGACCACCGCCTCGGCCCAGCCCGCCCCGGTGATCTCCGAGTTCAAATCCAGATGCAGGTGCTCGATGAGGCCGAGCTTGCTCTTGCGGACAACCAGGCGATCGATCTCGCCCGGCCGGGACTCGATCCGTCCGTTGCGCCACCGGACGATCTGGACGCCGCCTTCGGAGGGGATGAGTTCCGACCATCCGACGGGCACGAGCCCGTCCCAGAAGGCGGGATCGGCCACGCTCACCAGCGCGAGGTTGGCGTAGTAATCGATCCACTCGAGGCGCGCGTCGTGCCAGGCGCCGCGCCCGCCTCGCTGCAGGCGGAGGACCGTGTGGTCGTTGAGGAACTCCGCTGTGGTGAGCGCCTGCCGTCCTGGGATGGCGACGGCGGTCTTCTGGAACATCTCGGTCCGCTGGTTCCAGGGCTGGAGGTAATCGTACTGCTTGCGCGTCACCTCGAGGGTGGCCAGCGAAGAAGCCCAGCGGTCGGCGGCGGTCGCCCCCCTCGCGCCCCCTGCCGCGCCCACCGCGCCGGCCAGTGCCAAACCGCCGATCAGTTGCGTCCATTTCATAAGCGTCGATCCTGCGAAATGCCATAAGTCCGGAGGATGTCGGGCTGGGCCCTTCGCGCCTCGGTCCGGTCCAGGCACTCGAACAGATTCCCCGTGATGAACTCGATGACGTCCGACTCCTCGCGGTTCTCGTCGAACGCGCGCACGGCATCCGCCATGGATTCGATCCGGACGCCGTTGATCCGGTCGACGAGGGCGCGCGCGCGCACGCTGAGATTGGCATTGACCGGATGGCTCAGCGTGGTTGCGAGAACGACGGGCTCCGGCCGCCACTGGTCCGGCTTCTCCTGGCGGCGATAGCGCAGCTCGTAAATGAGCTCGGCGCTGGCCTCGTCCGCCCAGTTCGGGCCGAAGGTCTCGAGGTAGTCGCGGCTGAGGGGGGTGAACACCAGTCCGCCGTGGATCAGGTACTTGGGCGGGACAAACTGGTTGCCCTCGTTGCGGTCGTCGGTGAAGTTGTGCAGGGGCAGGGACAGCTTCAACTCCCGGCCCTCGCGCCAGATGGTCACCGGGATGCTCTCGCCGTGCTGCGCCTCGCTGAAAACGACCGCGGCCGAGAGCCGGTTGCCCTGGTACAGGATGGCGCTGTCGCTCCCGACCCAATAGGTGCCGGCCCGGAGCAGGATATCGTCCTCATGGAGCACCGGCTCCGCGGATCGGTTCGGCCGGATGAAGTCGATCCGTGCGCCCAGGTCGTTGTCCGGCAGATCGAGAAACCGGCGATAGGCCGGATTCTGCAGCGGCACCGCCCGGATGCCCGCGAGCGGGAAGCCATTGTAGAGCCCGTCCTCGAGGTCCTTCAACACATGGCGCGCCAGCATGGGCGGAATGAAAAACCCGGTGTTCTCGAGGCCCGGGATCCCCATGAAGGCCACTCCCACAACCTTGTCATCCTGAATCACCGGCCCGCCGCTGTTGCCGGGATTGATGGCCGCATCCGTCTGCACCGCCAGAAAGGCACGGTTGCCAATGTGGATATACGGCTGCAGCTCGATGCGCGACACCACCCCGCGCGTGTAGGAGATCTGCTCGCCCCCCGCCGGGTATCCGTAGGTGACGACGGTCGAGCGCACCTTGGGGAGATCGCCGAACTCGAGCGGCTCCAGCCCCTCGAAAAATGCCGGGTCCGCCACCTCGAGCAAGGCCAGATCGCAATCGTGCGCGACGCAAACGGCCCGGGCCATGTAAGGGCGGGGGTCCTGATACCTTCGCACCATCAGCTGCCGGGCCCAGCTCACCACGTGCGCGTTGGACATGATCCGGCGGCCTGCGATGACAAAGCCCGACCCCGATGACCGCTCGACCGGGTGCCACCGCCACGGCGCATCCCAGACCGGCGCCTGGGTGAAAGCGGATATCTGGACCACCGATTTCTCGGGATCGGCGCCGGCGGCGCCGGTCGCCAGAACCGCCGCCAGACCGAGCAGTAACATGCGCTTAGACACGGCTGGATACTGGACGCCGCCGCCCCCCGGGTCAAGCCGCGCCGCGGGCCGGGGGCCCCGCTCGCCGCGCGGCGCCCGGCGCTACCGGGACGCGACGGATGGCCCGGCGCCCCGGAGGCCGGCCGCCATCGCCTCCACGCGGCTCACCAGGAGATCTTCGATGCTACCGCGGAATGGGCCGTAGAATCCGTAGTAGATGAGCGAGGACTCGGTTTCATACCCGCCCTCCTTGATGAGGCGCGCCGACGGGATGTAACAAGGTGTCTCGTAGGCGTAGCCGATGGTCCATGGATGGTCTGCGGCCAGCAGCCGCTTCAGCCGGCGCGAGTAGTCCACGACGACCTCTCCGGCCATGAGAACGAACGTGAGATCGTCGCCGATCCGCACGACGGACAAAGGCAGCTTCACGGAGCGGGGGAGCGGCTGGCCGGCGTCCATGCGTTTCAGATACGACTCGGCGCGGAGCCTGACGTGGACGTTCTTGTCCTGGGCGTCCTTCTCGAGCTGCTCGCGGCCGGGCGGATCGACCAACGGCAGCTCGACCTCTTCGAACGCCGCCCTGAACCCGCCCTGCACCGGGCGCATCGGGCGATCGAGCACGCCGATGACCGCCCCGGCGAGCTCGAGCCCGTGGCGCCGGGCATCCATCAGCGGGCCGCGCGGGTAGGGATCGGCATCCGCGCCCATGCCGGTCAGAAACATTGCCGTGGCGCCGGGCTGAACGGCCTCGATGTGCTGGCGCGCATAGGCCATGTACTCGCCCGACACCACGTACCAATCGTCTCCGCCCCGGACGGTGGTGCCATGGCAGGCGTAGCCGAACAGAACGGCGCGCACCGCGCCGTTGGTCCCGCGCACCCGCATCACGGGCACATCCCAGTCGGCCGGGCCGTCCGGATTGTTGCCGAAGACAACCGTGTCGCCCTGATACACCCGGCGGTTCATGGCGAAGGCGGCGCGTCCCACGCCATGCTCGAGCAGGGACGGCTGGAGGTCGCCCAGCGCCGCTCCCACGACGTCCACCAGGGCCGACTTCAGGAGGCGCGTGTATGCCGCGATCCTCTCGCGATCGGCCGGCGTGGGCTGGCTCATTTCCGTCAGCGTGTCCTCGACGACCGGGGCCGAGTGCGTGTGGCTTGTGACAACCGCCACCGCCCCCCGTCCGAGCTGGAAGTTGCGCGCATACTCCTCGAGCACCGGCGCCATGAAAGCGCCGCTGACCTCGCAGTTGTCGAGCGACACGAAGACGAACCGCTCGCCGCTCGGATTCCGCAGCGCCATCGCCTGGACCCAGAGCCGGTGATCGATCTGATCCGCCGGACGATTTCGGCCCGCGTAGCCTGAGAGCCGGATCGGCGTCGCGGGGGTGATGTCGCGTGCGGCGAGGCCGACCTCGATGGCCGGGACCTCGCCAGCCCCGCCTCGAGCCGGGATCGCCCCCAGCGCCGCCAGCACCAGCCCGTACCCCAATGGCATCCAAATCGAGCGCATATTCGTTTCCAATGGATTCGGTTTCAGTTGACTCTGTCCAGTCTACCCTCGATCCTGCCCCCCCCGCAATTCGTTTTCCCGTGCTCGAGTGCGATCGTCGGCGCCGGTTCAGCGACTGTCCATCGGCGCGCTGCAGGCGCCCATGCCTGCGAATCCCGGCGACACCGGTGCCCCACGGGCTCCCGCGAAAATTTTTCCCCCAAAAACGCAAATTCAAGCCATAGTAATCCCATGATCGAACCGACGTGCATTCCGACGCTCGAGAGGATCGAGAGCCGCCTGCGCAGCCAGCCGGATCAGCATCTGGAGTTCCTGGCGCACCGGGAGCTGATCGAGCGCATTTTGGAGCTGGCAGCGCGCAAGCGCGTCCTGATCCTCGGCCACAACTACATGGCGCCGCTCGTCTACAACCTGTCCGGGGAGCGGGAGCGGGGCGATTCGCTGGCGTTGAGCCGGCGCGCCGCCCAATCGGATGCGCCCATCATCCTCTTCGACGGCGTCCTTTTCATGGCGGAGACCGCCAAGATCCTGAACCCGGAAAAGAAGGTGCTGATCGCCGATCCGACGGCCGGGTGCAGCCTGACCGAGCCGTTCACCGCCGAGGACATCCGCGAGTATCGCGGCCTGTATCCGGGCTCGCCCGTCGTCACCTACATCAACAGCTCGGCCGAGATCAAGGCCGAGTCGGATTACATCTGCACGTCGGCGAACGCGGCGCGGGTGATTCGACATGCGGCCGCGGAGCATCGGACGCGGCGGGTGATCTTCTTCCCGGACTCGCTCATGGGGGCCAACCTCCAGCAGGAGCTGGTCCGCTCGGGTTCGGACATCGAGCTCGAGTATCCCGGGCGCCGCGACCGCCGGTTCGGGCGGTGCGAGGTGCACGAGCAGTTCACGGCCCGGCATCTGCGCGAGATCCGCCTCCAGCACCGGCTCCCCCGCGGCGGGCCGGACAGCGCGGTCATGGTCCACTGGGAATGCCCGCCCGAGGTCCTCGCCGAGGCCGATTTCCACGGCAGCACGTCCGACATGGCGCGCGCTGTGCGCGAGCATCCGGAGTGGAAACGGATCTACCTGGCCACCGAATGCGAGATGGCCGCCAACCTGGCCTCCGAGTTCCCGGAGGTCGAGTTCATCCGCTCCTGCTCCTTCTTCTGCCGTCACATGCGCAAGATCACCCTCGAGAAGATCGCCGCAAGCCTCGAACAGGAGGTGTTCGAGGTGACCGTCCCGGAGCCTGTCCGGCATCGGGCCCGGCTCGCGATCGATCGCATGCTGGCCATTCCCTGAGCGATGGAATGCTTGTCATCGAAGGTCGCCGGCGTATGATTCCACCCCGTGAAGGCGAAATCCAACCTGGCGCTGCCGGTCCTGCTGATGGCGGTGTTCGCTCTGTCCCGCTGGCCCGGCCTGATGCCAGAGAATTTCAGCGCCGCCTACGCGCTGGCGTTTTGCGCCGGGGTCTATTTCCCGATCCGCCTGGCATGGTGGCTCCCGCTGCTGACGCTGGCGCTGACGGATGGAGCGATCAATGCGTTTTACGGTGAGGCGGCGGGGGGCTCTCTTGGGGCGATGATCTGGTGGCTGGCGCCCAACTACGCCGCCTACGCGCTTCTGATTGGTCTCGGGCGCCAGTTCAACGGTCGCGCGTCCTGGCTGAGCCTGCTCGGCGGCGGCCTCATGGGTGCGATCCTCTTCTACCTGATCACCAACACCGGCGCCTGGCTCCAGAATCCCGAGTATCCCAAGTCGTTGGCGGGCTGGATCCAGGCGCTCACCGTGGGCACGCCGGGCTGGCCGCACACGTGGGAGTTTTTCCGTAATACGCTCCTGAGCGGCGGCCTGTTTACGGGCCTCTTCGCCGGCGCCATGAAGGCTAGCGAAGCGCTCGATACTGCCGAAGACGAGGAGCCCGCCGCCGAGCCCGAAGAAGCCGAGCCCGACCAGTCCAAAGCCTGATCCCCCAACGAGGGAGCCCGCTCTGAACCCTGTGTGGAAGCGCTTTCGAGTCGCCGTTTGCTGGACCGCGTGCCTTGCCAAAGCCGCGGCCGCCGCCATGGCTGTCGGGCCCGCCGGTGTCGCCCAAGACGCTGAGGCGCCCGCCCTCTCGATCGCATCCGATCCTCGGCCCCGGACCGCGGCGGCCTGGCCCCGCCACGTCATCGACAACGCCTCGCGCGGCGCCGATGGCATCCGCCTGGGCGACATGAACGCCGATGGCTATCCGGATATCATCACCGGGTGGGAACAAGGCGGGCAAGTCCGCGTGGCGGTCAATCCGGGGCCGGGGGGCGCCCGGACGCCCTGGCCCACGCTCGATGCGGGCCGCGCGCCGGATGTCGAGGACGCCGCATGGGTGGATTTGGACGGCGATGGCTGCCTGGACGCCATCAGCTGTTCGGAGGGCGCCACTCGCCGCATGTCTGTTCATTGGGGAATTCCGGGAGCCGCGGGGCCGCAGGATGCGCCCGGCCGCCCCGGCGCACGCACACATGGATCCTCGGCGAATCGCTTTCGATGGCGGCCAGACGAACCGGCGGGCACGATTCCCGCAACCGCCTGGCGGACCGAAGTGCTGCCCCCGGCGGCGGGGGTGATGATGTGGATGTTCTGCGCGCCCATGGACGTGGACGGCCGGTGGGGCATCGACCTCGTGGCCGGGGGCAAGGGCAAGGGCGCCGCCCTGGGCTGGTGGGCAGCCCCGCCCAATCCGCGCGCGCTCGATCGATGGACCTGGCATCCGTGGCGTCCCGCGGGCTGGATCATGACCGTGCGCCCGATCGACATGGATGGCGACGGCGACCTGGACGTCCTGTTTTCGGACCGGAAAGGCGAGCGCCGGGGCTGTTACTGGCTCGAGAATCCCGCTCCCGCCGATCCCCTCGAACCGGTCTGGCGCGAACATCCGATTGGCGGCGCCGATCGCGAGGTGATGTTCATCGACGTGGCCGACCTGGACGGCGATGGCAAGGAGGATGTCCTGGCGGCAGCCAAGCCGCGGTTGATCATGTTCCTCAGGCGGTTGACGGCCGATGGCAGGCAGTGGCTCGAGCATCCCATCGAGGTCCCGGCGGATGCTGGCACCGCCAAGGCTGTCGCGGCGGGTGACCTTGATCAGGATGGCCGCCTGGACCTCGTCTTCACCACCGAGGGATCCACCGGCGGGCGCCACGGGGTCATGGCGCTCGAGCCCCGCCCGTCCGCACTGGATGGCGGCTGGGATGCCCGCACGATCAGCGGGGTCGATGGCATCAAGCACGACCTGGTCCGATTGCTGGACCTGGACGGCGATGGCGACCTGGACGTCCTGACATGCGAGGAAACCCGCAACCTGGGCGTCATCTGGTACGAGAATCCAGCCGTCCGACGGCCGGGCTGGCCCGATGGGCGCGACTGATCCCATCCCGAGCAGGATGCGGAATCACTCGGTGATGCAGGAGGGCTTTTTCCCGAGGGCGCTGCGCCTGGCCAGAGCGCGCAGGATCGCGTCCATGATGTCATCGAGATGCCGGGCGATGTCCTCGGCCAGAAAACGCAGCACGAAATAACCATTCTCCTGGAGGAGGACGTCCTTGCGCCGGTCGCGGCGATAGGCCTCGGCATCCGCCAGGTGCTGGGCGCCGTCCAGCTCGATCGCCAGCCGTGATTCTTCGTCCAGCAGGTCGACCTCCATCTGGCCGTGCATGTCGAACGGGATGGGCAGTGTCCGATTCAGCTGGAACCGGCCGGCGGTTCCCGCCAGCGATTCGAGGCGGCGGAACAGGAACGCCTCGGAGGCGCTCCGAGCCTGGCCGGCTCCCGCGGCATCCGGCAAGGGCTCGCGCGCCGCATGGACGAACAGGTTCGCCAGGGGCACATCGACGCCGTCTCGGACCAGCCGTCGCACGCTGGCCGCATAGTCGCGCTTCCATGCCGGATCGATCGGGAGCGGCACCTCGCAGGGCCAGCCCGGGACGGCGCTCGCCGGCAGGAGAATGGTGTAGCCCGCCGCCTCATACCCCCGGCATCGCCGGTCGAACATCCGCGCCAGCATGGGGACGTCGAGATCCGCATAGTCATACACGCGGGCCTCGCGCTTGCCCTCGTGGAGCCGATGAAGGCGGCCCACATATTGGGCGATCGTCCCCCGCCAGGAGACCGGCATCGTCAGAAACAGCGTGTCGAGGCGCGCGTCGTCGAAGCCTTCGCCGATATATTTCCCGGTGGCGATCAGGACTCGGCCGATCGGATCCCCCTCTGCCATGGCCTCGGCAGCCGCCCGGAGCTGCTTCCGACCCATGCCCCCCTGGAGCACGATCACCCGGGGGACCGCGCCCGACAGCCGCTCCGCCAGGAGCTGCACATGGCTCGTCCGCTCGGTCAGGACCAGCGGGAACCGGCCCTCGCGCACCGCCTCGATCACATCGCCGCAAATCGTTCGGTTCCGATCCTGGTCTGCGGCCAGGGCATCGCAGAGCTGGCTGAACTCGATTCGCGGATCCGGATCTGCCGGGCCGCCCGGACGAAAGCCGGTTGGCCGAACGCGAACGAGGTGGGCGAACGGCTGGGCCAAGGCCTGCTGCCGGGCATCGACCCGATACCGCACGGGCCCGCATTGCATGAGAATGATCGGGTGATGGCCGTCCTTGCGGGTGACGGTGGCCGACAGGCCGGTCACAAATCTGGCTTTGGCGCTGCGGGCGACCTGCTCGAAGCTCCACGCCGAAAGATGATGGCACTCGTCCACCACCAGGTGCCCGTAGGCCCCCACCTGATCGCTGACCTCCCCTCGGCGAACCAGGCTCTGGATGATGGCGACGTCCAGCAATCCTGTGATCCTCCTCCGCCCGGCGCCGATTTGCCCCACGTCTTTCGGGGCCAATCCAAGGAACCCGGCCAGCCGCTCGATCCATTGCTCGAGCAGTTGACGCCGATGCACCAGAACCAGTGTGCTCACCTTCCGCTCCGCGATCAGCCAGGCGGCGATCGCGGTCTTGCCGAACGCCGTCGCCGCCGCCAGAACCCCGATGTCATGTGCGGCCAGCGCCCGGGCGGCGGCCATCTGTTCGGGACGCAGCTCGCCCTGAAACGCGACCTCGAGCGCCTGGCCGGCCAGCCGCTCGTCCTGCACCACCGGACGGATCTTCAGGGTGCGCAACACCGTCTGGACCTCCTCGAGACAGCCCCGGGGCAGCGCCAGATGAGCCGGGTAATCCTCCGCGCATCCGATGATTCGGGGTTTGTCGTAAGTGGGCAGCCGCATCGCCTGCGCCCGGTAGAATTCCGGGTTCTGAAAGGCTGCCAGCCGGATCAGGCAATTGCGCAGGCCGGGCGGCAGTCCGGCCTTATCGATGTAGATCTGGTTGCCCAGGACCAGCCCGATGCATTCGGGCATCGGCCCGGCCAGGGGGGCGTCCCTCCACCGGCGCGACGGCGGCGCTGTCCAGGGCGGGTCGTCGTCCTCGGCCAGGCTCAAGACCGGTCTGACCCCGATGATCCTACCCCGGCTTCCGGCCCGGGCCACGATGGACTCGACCTGGGCGCGCCCGATCCGGCGCATCGAGGAGAGATAGCGCCACTGGTCCGCATGAGCCTCGAGCTGCTCGTCGATGAACACGCTGTTCCCCTGCGCGCGAGCCTTCTTCTGCAGCGGCAAAGCGATCAGATTGCCGAAGCCGCCCTGGGGGACGGTGTCCTGGTTCGGGAACAGCCGGTCATAGGACTCGAGCCCGATGTCCGGCCGCCGCTCCATCGTTTCTGTCAGCAGATGCGATCCGAGGTCGCGGGCGAGCGCAGCCGGCAGCGCCTCGGCGAAGAAGAGCCAGAGATGGCCTCCTTTTCCCGACCGTGACCGCTCGAGGCCCGCGGGCAACTCGAGCTGCCGGCAGGTCTCGACCAGCGCCGCGGCATCCTTGGGCCACTCCTCCCGATCCAGGTCGATCGCCAGGAAATGACAGGTCTCATCCGGCATCAACGGGTAGACGCCCATGACGAAGTCGCGCCCGGAATCGTCCTGGCCGGATAGATGGTGTCGAATCACGTCCTCCGTGACGGGGAGGAGGCGGCGATGGGGGCAGTCGCCGCACCGGATCCGGGGCTTGTCGCAGAGGCCGCGCTCCCATTCGTTGGCGCAGGCGGGCTGGTAGCCTGCCCGGCCCGTCCTCCGGCTCTCGAACCGGCGGGCGTACACGTCGTCCCGCCCGCGAAACAACGATTGAAACAACGCGATCTTGGCGGTGGCGGCCGATCCCTGATTGACCGCGGCCGGGGCATCGGGCTGGACGGGTCCTGGGCTCAAATCGAGTGCGGTATAGCCGAATCCGGCTTCCGGTGCAACCGAGTTCCCGGATGGTCCGGACCGGGCGTCCTGGACGGATCGACCGCGGCGCCGGGCCGATCCGGGCGCAACCCGCGGGAGGGGTCAATGGTGGAGCTGGTTGAGGTAATAGAGCGCGAGACCGATCAATAGGGAGACCAGGATCCCGGTCAGCAGCGCCCAGTGCAGGACCCGGCGATGGAACTGCCGGTTGCTGCGTCCCATGCCTGGGAGCAGGTAGTACCGATGTTGTTCGCGGTCCCTCTTGCGCCCCCACATGGCGGCCTCGCTTCAGGCGCGTTCGGCCCGTTATCGCGGTTTCATTTGCGGGAACAGGATGACGTCCCGGATGTTGGGCTGCCCCAGCAACATCATGCACAGGCGGTCGATGCCGATGCCCATGCCGCCGGCGGGGGGCATGCCGTGCTCGAGCGCGACGAGGAAATCCTCGTCCAGCTTCTGCCGCTCGCCGCCGGCCTGGTGTTCGAGCCGGTCCCGCTGCTCGATCGGATCGTTCTGCTCGGTGTAGGCCGGCGCGATCTCCTGGCCGTTGATGCAGCATTCGAACACCTCGACCGTGGTCGGATCCTCGAGCGACCGCTTGGCCAGCGGCGTCAGCTCGAAGGGCAGGTGCGTCACCAGCGTCGGCTGGATCAGGGCCGGCTCGACGAGCTTCTCGAACACCGCGCCCGTCACCTCGAAATCCTCCTCCGCGGCGGCCAGGTCGATCCCCAGCCCCAGGGCTCGATCCCGGCGCGCGGGGGCGCCGATCTCGAACCAGTCGGCCCCGGCTGCCTCGCGCACCAGATCCCTGTAGCGCACCCGGCGCCACGGGGGCGTCAGGTCGATGGTTCGGACGATCTTGCCTTCGGGATCGCGGTGTTCGACGGCGAGGGTTCCGAGCACGGCCCGGGCCACGTGCGCCAGCATCCCCTCGAGCAGCTCCATCATCGACGCGTAATCGCCGTAGGCCTGGTAGACTTCGAGCATGGTGAACTCGGGGTTGTGGCGGCGCGAGAGACCCTCGTTCCGGAAGTTCCGGCCGATCTCGAACACGCGGTCCATCCCGCCCACCAGCAGCCGCTTCAGATAGAGCTCGATGGCGATGCGCAGATGAAACTGGACGCCCAGCGCATTGTGCCACGTCACGAACGGCTGGGCCGCGGCGCCCCCCGGAATGCTCTGCATCATGGGCGTCTCGACCTCGATATACCCGCGCTCGTGCAGGAACCGCCGGATCTCCCACACGATCTGGCTGCGCTTGAAAAAGAGATCTCGCACCCTCTCGTCGGCCATGAGATCCAGATAGCGCTGCCGGTATCGGATCTCGACGTCCTCGAGTCCGTGCCATTTGGCGGGGGGCGGGCGCAGTGCCTTGGCCAGCAGCGTGAACGATTGGACCTTGACCGTCACCTCGCCGGTCCGGGTGGTGAACAGCGGCCCGCGCGCGCCCATGAAATCGCCCAGGTCCAGGTGCTTGATGACATCGAAGGACTCCGCTCCCACGGCCTGCTGCTGCACATAGGCCTGCAGGCGGCCGCTCTGGTCCTGCAGCACCAGAAACTGGCTCTTGCCCATGTCCCGATGCGCCACCACCCGGCCGGCCACCGCCACCTCGCGCCCCTCGGCATATCGCTGCCGGGCTTCGCCGCAGCCTTCCGACGGCGTGAACTTGTTCGCGAACGGATCGATCCCGCGGGCGCGGAGCGCCGCCAGCTTCTGCCGCCGCTGCTCGATCAAGGCATGGGTTTCATCCATAGTGCGCCGGTCGTCCGGCCATCCATCTACTGCCAGAGTACCAAACCGCTTGGCAAGCGCGTTCGAGCCTCGAGAGCCTCGGGGCGCACGGCGCCGGGGGCGGCCATGGGCGCGCGCGGGCAGCCCGCGCGCCTCATCGGGGCGCCAGCCCCAGCTCGCGGATGCTGACCTCGATCCCCGGCCGCGTTCCCAGATCGATCCGCAGGCTGGTGATCGTCTCGCGCCATCGGGGATGGCCCGCCAAGGGGACCGTGTGCTCGTGCCATTGGCCGTCGAGCGGGAAGGTAAATCGGACGCTGGCCGCCTCGCTGAGCGACTCGGACCCGGCGGTCCAGAAGACCTGGCCGAAATCGACCGCGGCGCGCTTTCGCGGATCGGTCGCGCGCATCCGGATCCGGACCGCCCCCCACTGGCCGGCCCGCCACTGAAGCGCCGGGCTGAACAAGGCCGGATCGTCGCCCGTGGTGGTCAGCGACAAACCGTCTGGCCCCGACCGGGGAGTGCTGATATGCCGGCCCGATTCCCATCCCCATGTGCCCTGGGTGAAATCCCACGAGGATGCATCCGCGGCAAAGAACTCGACCTGAGGCGCCGACAGCCCGGCGTCGGCAGGCACCCAGTCCACATGCCGGGCGGGGGCCGATGTGAGCACCTCGCGGATCGCATCCAGATACCCGAAGCCCGCTTCGTTATGGGGCTCGATGTAGGAGCCCTCGCCCCACTCGTTCCAGGCCTCGATCATCACCAGGGGCAGCGTCGAGCGCGGGTTCTCCCGTATCAGATCCGCGGCCTCGCGCAGGTGGGCCCGGAAAGACGCCGGGGCCCGCCCGTACCTGGCGATGGCCCGCTGCCCGTGCCAGGGGCGGCTGTCCCAGCCCCCGCTCACGGGCGGCGCCAGGGGCAGACGGCAGTGGGCGATCAGGTCTTTCCATTGCTGCCGATAGCCGGCTGTGACTTCCTCGTAGGGCGACCAGCGGGCCTGGCCGCGCATCCCGACCGTGGGCCAGTTATAGGCGGTGATCGCGTCGTAGCCTTCGCGCTCCGCCTCGCGTGCCTCGGCGATCCCGTTGACGCAGGCCATCAGATACACCGGCGGCAGGCCTTGCCGCCGGCACTCCTCGCGCATCGCCTCGAGCGCGCCCCTGGCCCCCTCGGTTCCGAGGTCGCTCTGCAGCCGGTACATGCTGAAGATGACGACCAGCGGCCGGCCTTCGAGCCGATAATACTCCGGCCGGCGGAAATACTGGTCGATCCAGTGCCGCGCCACCGCCCGGCAATCCTCGATCGAGGAGGATCCCTCCGGATTGTGATTGGCCCACAGCAGGCAGAACGGCAGCAGCGATCGATACCGGGACTGGAAATAGCCGTCATGGAGGGCATGCTCGAGCTGCCGCGCCCCCCGCGACCAATACCAGTCGAATGCGAAAAACGAGATCCCGTGCTCGACCGCCCATCGGATCTGCCAGTCCATCACCTCCGGCCGCCCCTCCTGGTACCACCCCAGCAGCGGGCGCCGCTCCGGATACCGCGTGATGGGCGTCCAGCGCATCGCCGAGTTCCAGCCCGGAAAATAATACACACCCACCGCCGGGCTCGATCGGACCGGCACCGGCGCCGGCAGGCCGGCGCCGCTCGAGAGCCGGCGCGGCGCGATCACGTCGTTGGTCCGGGCAGCCCGCGCCGTGCCTGCATTGTCCGAATCCACCCGCAGATCGAGCACGGCCCGGGAAGGCCTGTCGAACTGGACATCCCATGTCCATTCGGCCTCCTCGCCAAACCGCAGCTCGGGGACTGGGTTGGTCCGCGCTGCCAGGAGCCGGGCCGACGCCGGCAGCGCCAGCCGGGGGCGCGCCTGCAGGACGGGCTCGCCGCCGCCGTTGCCGGCGCGCGCGCGGATCGTCGCCGGGCTGCCCGTTCTTGGGAACGGATCATCGAGGCCGAAGAACCGGACCTGGAGATCGGCCTGCCCGAGGGCGCGCTCGGCAAATCGGATCTCGGTCAGCACGCAGGAATCGCCTGCCCGCACCCCGGGCCGGAGGCCGACCGCCCGAATCCGGCCCCGCCAGGATTCGAGGCTCCTGAGGTCGAGGTTGTAGCGGTGCGGCAAGCCATCCCTGAGGATCGGCATCGAGTATTCCTGAAGCCCGTGCTGGTCGGAGGCCGCGAACACCACGCTGGCATGCTCCGCGGTCGAGCTCGCCAGAACCAACGAAATCACGGGATATTGCGCAGCCTCGAAATCCAGGGCGGGCCCCATCACGAATCCCTCGGCCGATTCGATTCCCGCCTCGAATCCATTTGGCGCCCGGCGCAAGGCCGCGTCGCGCATCGCCTGCCAATAGGACCGATCCGCCCCCCAGTCCGCCGCTCTCCCGGCCGAGGCCGCCTTCGAGGGCAGCTCGATGATCCGGATGAACTCGATCTCGAATCGCCCGCCGTCATACGGATCGAATCGCAACAGCCGCAGGCGGCCTTCGCGATGCCAGAAGGGAAACACCCGATACGTTTGCCAGCGGTCGCTGCCTTCGACGGCAAAGGGCGTTCGCTTCTCTTGGGAGAGCCCGCGATTGGGCCCGTTGGTGTCGCCGGTCCAGAACCACTCGGCGGTCCCGCCCCGATCCGCCTTGAGCCGCACCTCGATGGCCTGCCACGGCGATGCCGCAATATCCAGCGGCCCCGTGAATCCCAGGGTCGGATCGGGTCCGGCCCCGCGGGCGCGCAAGCTCCGGCCGTCGACCCGAACGTCCTGGAGGTCGCGCCCCTGGACCCACCCGAGGGCGTTGCCGGGCTGGTTGAATCGCCATTCCCGAATCGTCCGCGGCAGCCCTGAATCCGCCGCCCCCTGCGCCATCGCCAGGCCGCACCCGGCTGCCCAAATGATGCACCAGCCGCGGGCGATCGACTGTTTCGGCATGGTTCTCCATCGAAGGTTCATAATCGGCGGGAGCGCTCGAGCCCAACGCGCGTCCTGGCCGCGATGGTTCGAGTGCTCCTGGAATCCAGCATGCCGCAGCCGGCCTCGGACCGCAAGGGCAGAGGGATGCAAACCGAGCGGCATCCTCTCTTTCCAAATCCCCGAATCGTGGCATTCTTGGGTCCCATGAAGAATCCCGAGGTCGCCGCCGAAGCCGCGAGGCGGGTGAGGCAGAGTGGTTCGTACAGGTCATGGGCAATGTGCGCCGGGCTCATGGCGGGGACACTCCTGGCCGGGGCTTCGGGGGCGTTGGCAGCCGCGCCGCTCGAGGATGGCGATCTCCTCGCGGACACCTGGGTTGCCACCGACGCCCTCGGACGAGTCCAGCCCGGCATCGCCGAAGCCGGCCCCGTCCGAGCCGGCAAATGGGTGGGCATCTTCTACTGGACCTGGCACGTCCCGCGCGGCGCCGGCGGCCCGAACGACAACACCCGGCTCATCGCCGCCGCCCGCGATGGCAGGGTCGCCTGGCCCGATAACGGATGCCCGCATCACTGGGGCGAGCCCGAGCTCGGCTACTACCTCATGACCGACCCGTTCGTGATTCGGAAGCATGCCAGCATGCTCGCGGATGCCGGCGTCGACGCCGTGTTCTTCGATACCACGAACCCGCCCTTCACATGGAAAGACGAATACGAGGCGCTCTGCCGCACCTATGCCGAGATGCGCGCCGAAGGCAATCGGACGCCCGCGATCGCGTTCATCTGCCCGTTCGGCGATCCCATGCCCGTCCTCGATCGGGTCTGGAAAGACCTGTATCAGCCGGGGCGATGGGCGGACCTGTGGTTTCGCTGGGAGGGGAAGCCCCTCATCCTCGCCAACCCGGACCACGTCAAGAGCGCGGACATGCGCGCGTTCTTCACCTATCGCCGTCCGATGCCCGACTACTGGATCGGGCCGAGCGGTCCGGACCAGTGGAGCTGGCTCGAGGTCCATCCCCAGCACGTCTTCCGCAACCGCAAGGGCGAGGCCGAGCAGATGAGCGTGGGCGTGGCCCAGAACGCCCTGCCCGGAGTGCCGGGCCCGGCGCCGATGTCTCATCGCAAAGGCGCCATGGGCCGGAGCTGGCACGACGGCGCCATCGACCCGCGGCCGGACGCCGTCAGCCGGGGGCTCAACTTCGACGAGCAGTGGCGGCGCGCGATCGCCGTCGATCCCCGCTTCATCTTCGTGACCGGATGGAACGAGTGGGTTGCCGGCCGGTTCGACCGGTGGCACATTTACACCGAGGCAGACGCGTATTTCCCGGGCGGGCTGTTCGTCGACCAATACACCCGGGAATACAGCCGCGATTGCGAGCCCATGGCGGGCGGGCACACCGACAATTACTACTACCATCTCGCCAGCTGGATCCGCCGATTCAAGGGCGTCCGCCCCATCCCCAAGGCCGGCGGCCCCGCCGCCATCGCCATCGATGGGCAGTTCGACGATTGGACTCCGGTCCGCCCCGAATTCCGGGACACCATCGGCGACGTGCAGCACCGACACCACCGCGGGTATGGCAATCTCGTCTATGACAACACGACCGGCCGCAACGATTTCGTCCTCGCCAAGGCTGCGTTCGACGCCAGCCGCCTCTACTTCTTTGTCCAGACCCGCGCGCCCATCACGCCGCACACAGATCCGATGTGGATGCTGCTGCTGCTCGACACCGATCAGAACGCAGCCACCGGCTGGCTCGGATACGATTGCATCGTGAACCGCGAGGTGGATGGGCCTTCGGCCACCGCCGTCCATCGCTGGAAGGACGGTGGCTGGCATCGAGCCGGCACGGCGAGCTACCAGGTCAGCGGCCGCTGCCTCGAGCTGGCTGTCCCTCGCAGCCTCGTCGGCGAAGCCGAAGGCGATCCCGCGTTCGATTTCCACTGGGCGGACAATATCCAGAGCTTTTCCGGCATCGCCGAGCTGGGCGTGAACGGCGACAGCGCGCCCAACCGCCGATGGAATTACCGGTTCGAGACGCGGTAACTGCTCCCGAGCCTGACGGAACTGGGCGGTGAGCCCAAGGCGAGCGAAGCGAAGGTGAAGGCGATCAACGCGATTCTGGCGAAGGTCAAAAAGGGATTCGAGTTGAAATGAACAACCATTGGCACCGCCTGTCGCTGGCCGTTGCTCGGCCGTCCCACGTCAGGAGCGGCCCTTATTTCATGCCACGGCATGCCCACAAACCGTTCCTGAAATTGTGCATTTGCGTTGAAGGCTTGTGCATCCTCGTGGGCCCTCGGGAGTGGCCAGCCTGCTCGGCGCTCGAACCCGGCGCATATCAAACTCTTCCTGGCGCGACGGTGGTGGAGCGCGGCGATCGGGTCCCGAACGAAAGCCGCATCGTGCCCTTTTCCGCCATCCTGACGTTTGATGGGGGCGAATCCCAGCCGTCGCTCACCGCCGTGATTCCCAACGCCGTGGTCGAGGGGGGGGATCCGTTTGCGCTCACCGTTCGCAGCTCGTTCGGGGCGCAGCTCGCGGACGGCTCGTGCAGCTTTACGGGCGACTACTTGCTAGACATCTACCCATCAGGAACACAATACTTGTTCCATTGGGAATTTTCCGAGTCCACGAACGGGGTGGTGATCTGGAATGGAATCACAGGCTGGGCAGGCGGGCACTATTGGCAGATCGCCATTTCCAATCTCACCCTGGTTCCGCGGGCGCAATTGAGCATCGCGTCGCTTGGGGCCGGATCCGTTCAGATTGGGTGGGCGACGAATTTCACCGACTACGTATTGGAGTATGCCCCCGCGCTGTCGTCCGATGGCTGGAACATCGCCACGAACGCCGTGACCACCCGCGGCAACCGCCATACCGTCTCCGTGGACGCGGACGCCGCCTGCCTGCGCTTCTATCGCTTGCGCAAGCTGGGCGGGCGCTCACCTTCGGGGTGACCAACATGGAACCCTACGCCACCATTGCGATCGCGATCGCGGTTCTTGCGTTTGCGGGATGCGCCGGAAAAACTCACACATCCAGGGAGCCCACCATGACAGGACAAGACAAAGACAAACAGGCGATCCGGCAGCTCGCGGCGGATTGGCGTTCGGGCTGGCTCGCCGGGGACACGGACCTGCTGCTTTCCCTTTACGCGGATGATCCCGTGTTGATGCCGCAGGATCACCCGGCCGTCACCAGCAAAGCGGCGATTCGGGCGCTCTATGAGTCCGTGTTCAAGGAATACACCATTCAGAGCGAAGGCGCGCTGATGGAGGCCGAAGCGTCGGGCGATTGGGGATATTTCTGGTCCACCTATCAACTGACGGCGACGCCGAAGGCCGGCGGCGAGCCGATCTCGAGCGCGGGCAAATCGCTGTTTATTGTGAAACGCCAGCCCTGCGGCGCCTGGAAGATCGCCCGCCTGATGGACAATAGCGACGGGCCGCCGCCGGATCGCCCCGAGCGATGATCTGCCGCTTCGCGGGCGGTCACCGGCCGCTGCGGCTCCAGCTCTGCCTGCCTCCGCACCTTCAGATGCCCTCGATAGGCCGCTTCGGCGAGCCGCGCGTGCGCGTGTGGTTGTCGAAAACGCCTTGAGATCGCGGCTGTCTTTTGGTAAGGAGAGGCGCCATGAACTCCCATCCGCTGTGCCTGCCGGTGGCGGCTGTTCTCCTGTCAGCCATCGCCTGTCCGGGCGGCCAGGCATCGTTCGAGTGCCGCGCATGGATGTCGGGGGCGGACAAGATGCGGATCGCCTGGCCCACGCAGCCGGGCAAATCGTACCACCTGCTGACATCGGCGGCCGTTTCGGGGCCGTGGGGATTCTTCCCGGACAACCCCGTCGCGCTGCTGGCCGCAGGCGATGCGATCTATTATGAGGCGCCGATCGGCCCCGGGATGCAGTGGTTCCGGGTGGTCCTGGATCCGGACCGAATGGCGCTGATCCCGGGCGGAGAATTCGCGATGGGAGATGCGTGGGGAGACGGGGAGCCGCACGAGCGGCCGGTGCACTCGGTGCGTGTCAGCGCGTTCTTCATGGATCGGACGGAAGTGACCCATGCGCTGTGGGTCGAGGTGGCTCAGTGGGGCGCGGCGCACGGCTACCAGTTCGACGGATCCGGCTGGGCCAAGGCATCCAACCATCCCGCAACCATGGTCAGCTGGCATGACGCCGTGAAGTGGTGCAACGCGCGGAGCGAGATGGAGGGCCGGGCATGGGCGTATTACACCGATCGCAGCTTGAGCCAGCCCTATCGAGCCGGGAGTGTGGATTTGGCCAACAATTGCGTCCAATGGGATGCAGGATACCGTCTGCCGACCGAGGCCGAGTGGGAGAGGGCGGCGCAGGGCGGAGCCCCGGGCCGGCGCTTTCCCTGGGGGCAGACCATCACGCATTCTCACGCCAACTATTACAGCTCCGCCTCCTATGAATACGACACCAGCCCGACGCGCGGATATCATCCGGCCTGGGGCATCGGCGCGCTTCCGCACACAAGCCCCGTCGGATCGTTCCCGCCGAACCGGTACGGCTTGTTCGATATGGCCGGCAACGTGCGGGAATGGTGTTGGGACCGGTTTGCGGGGGATTACTACGCCGCTTCGCCTCAGATCGATCCCCGGGGTCCCGCGGCGGGCGAGCACCGCGTCCCTCGCGGCGGCAACTGGAACGGCAACGCCGTGAACTGTCGAGTCGCGCGGCGCACCCCCGATTTTTGGCCGGACCACCAGAGCAGCTTCGTGGGGTTTCGGACCGTGCTTCCGTGCGGGCTGGCCGTCCGGTGAACGATCGCCAAGACTCGAGGCTGGCCCCAGGATGGGTCAGTGGGCGGGGCGCCCATGGCGGTAGAGCCTCAGGGCGTTGCCGATGACGATCAGGTCCGACAAGCCCATCGTTGCGGCGCAGAGGATGGGATGAAGAAAGCCGAGCGCGGCCAGCGGCACGGCGGCCGCATTGTAGAAGAACGCCCAGAACAGGTTCTGGCGGATGACGCGCAACGTGGCCTGCGCCAGGGTCAGCGCCTCGGGAATGGACTGGACGTCCGATCGCAGCAGGATGAGATCGGCGGCTTCGCGGGCGACGTCGCTCGCCCGGCTGACTGCGATCCCCAGGTCGGCCTGTTCGAGGGCCGGCGCGTCGTTGATGCCATCCCCGACGAAGGCGACGCGCTGGCCCTGCTGCTGGAGGCGTTCGATCTCGAGCGCCTTCTGTTCGGGGCGGACTTCCGCCAGCACGCGGCGCTCGGGAATGCCGATCTGGCGGGCGACGGCCCGGGCGGTTTGGTCGTGATCGCCGGTCAGCAGATACACGGCCAGACCGCGGCCCTCGAGCTGGCGAACGACCTCGGCCGCCCCCGTTTTGAGGACATCCTGGAGCGCGAAAAGGGCGGCCAGTTTCCCGCCGACGGCCAGGCCGACCACGGTGGCGCCGTCGGCGCGCCATCGATCGGAAGCGGAGCGGGCCGGCTCGATGCCGACGCCCTCGGCCTCGATCCATGCCAGCGAGCCGAGCCGCACCTGCCGGGGCCCGGCCCCGGGCTCCAGGGGCGTCCATCGAGCGGCGATGCCGCTCCCGCGAACCTCCTGCCAGCCGTCGATCGCGATGGATCCCGAATCCAGACCCGCCAGGGCGCGGCTCAGCGGATGCTGGGAAGGCCGGGCAACCGACGCGGCCAGGGTCTTCAAAACAGCCTCGCCGAGGCCGGCCGGACTGAAGAATGCGGAGTCGGCCACCTCGATTCGGCCCTGGGTGAGCGTCCCGGTCTTATCGAACACCACGGCCGAGATCGAGCCGCATTTCTCGAGCGCGATCCCATCGCGGACCAGGATGCCGCGGCGCGCGGCCGCGTTGGTGCCGGCCATGATGGCTGCGGGGGTGGCCAGCCCCATGGCGCAGGGGCAGGCCACGATGAGCACGGCTGCCGCCAGGATGATCCCGGCAGCCCACGGACCCGCGGGCAGGGCGGCGTGCCAGAGCCAGGGCGCAAGGGCGTCGTGAATCGGCCGCACGATCCCCGGCGCCAATCCCCACGCCAGCGCCGTGCCCGCCGCCGTCAGGACCACCGCTGGCACGAACACGCTCGAGATCCGGTCGCCGAGCCGCTGGATGCCGGCCCGGCTTTTCTGGGCGCGCCGGACCACGGTGATGATATGGGCGAGGGCGGTGGCATCCCCGGCTGCGGTCACCTTCACCACCAGCCGTCCGTTCCGAACGGCGGTGCCGGTATAGAGGGTTGCGCCCTCGGATTTTTCGACCGGCAGCGATTCACCGGTGAGCATCGATTCGTCGATGGCGGATTGGCCTTCGAGCACGATGCCGTCCACGGGGACGCTGTCGCCGGGGCGGAGGGCCACGCGGTCGCCCGATTCCAGGGCGGCGATGTCCACCTCGGTCTCCGCGCCGTCGGGCCCGATCCGCCGGGCGCGGGGCGGCGCCAGCTCGAGCAGCGCCCGCAACGCGCTTGCGGCCCGGGCCGATGCCATCGACTCGAGCCAGTGCCCGACGCTGATCAGCGTGATGATGGCCGCCGCCTCCATGAAATAGAGATGCCCGGCCGACCCGGCAAACCATTGGACGGCGCTGTAGACGAACGCAGTCGTGGATCCCAGGGCGACCAGCGTGTCCATGTTGGCCTCGATGTTCCGGAGCTGGCGCCACGCGCCCGCATAGAACCGGGCGCCGCAGAGGATCTGGACCGGCAGCGCCAGGACCAGCGCCAGGCCGCCGAACCATGGCTTGTGCCCCCACCCAAGCCCCCACTCGGCCAGGATCAGGAAGCCGGTGACCAGGCCGCCGAACACCACGTTGAATCGCCAGCCGCTCAGAGGCGACCAGGCCGAAGCCGAGCCCGGCAGCTCGCCCGCCGCTCGAGCGCGGTAGCCCGCCCGGCGCACCGCGCCGATCAGGGCCGAAGGATCCGCCGCCGCGCCTGGCTGCCATCGGATCCGCCCGCAGCCCGCCTCGAGGTCGACCTGGGCCGACTCGACGCCGGGGACGCGCTCGAGGGCTTCCGTGGCATGGCGGACGCAGTTCTGGCATGTCATGCCCCCGATTTCGAGGTCGGTGTAAACCGGCGGGGCGGAGGATGCGGATGCGCGGAGGGACGGCTCAGGCATGGCAGGAAGCAAATGAAGAGTGCCGATCAGCCAAGGAGTTGCGGCGGGCGTCTTCGCCCGCAACAATCCCGGAGCCCGCCGGGCTCCGATCGAGGCCAATGGATGCTCTGGATCGCATCCTCCCAACTTCCGGGCATTGGGGCGGGGTGTCAAACGCGTTGCGTCCCGGAAAAGGCTTCAATCTCGCCGGATTCCGGATTACAAGTGTAGCGGCAAGAGAGTTGAGAACTGAACCGGAGAATCCGAAGAGTATGAAGACACTGACGAGCCTGCGAACAGCGAAGAAGAACATTGTGCCGTTGATCGAGTCGGCGCTGGAGGAAAGCGGGGGCCTGCTGCGGCTGGCGCCCTGCTGGGTGCCGCGGTCGTTCCTGCATCCGGGGCAGCGGCTGAAGCTGCATCCGGCCGACCTCTATGCCTACGGGCTGAACCGGGGGGGGATTGACGAGCGGTGGTTCGCGTCGACGACGCCCGCGGCCAACGAGAACCGGACGCCCGATGAAGGGCTGAGCTACGTGGTGGCCGGCAGCCAGCGGGTGACGCTCCAGGCGGCGGTGGGCGAGCTGGGGGCGGCCCTGGTCGGACCGCGGATCTGGAAGCAATACGAGCGATGGCCGGTCTACTCGAAGTTCTTCGACAACATGGGCCCGATCCCGCTCCATCTGCATCAGAACCAGAAGCAGGCCCGGCTGGTCGGGCAGGATGGCAAGCCCGAGTCCTACTATTTCCCGCGCCAGCAGAATCCGGTCGGCAACCATTTCCCTTACACGTTTTTCGGGCTCGAGCCGGGGACGACCAAGGATGAGGTCCGGCGCTGCCTGGAGAACTGGAACCGGGGCGACAACGGGATTCTGGATCTGTCGAAGGCATACCGGCTGCAGCCGGGGACCGGCTGGCTGGTGGGCCCGTGCATCCTTCACGCGCCGGGATCGCTTTGCACCTACGAGCCGCAATGGGGCAGCGACGTGTTCGGCATGTACCAGTCGCTGGTCGAGGGCCGCGAGGTCCCCTGGTCGCTTCTGGTCAAGGACGTCCCCAAGGCCAGGCACAAGGACCTCGATTACCTCGTCGAGCAAATCGATTGGGAGGCCAATACCGATCCGAGCTTCAAGGAGAACCATTTCCTGGCGCCGGTGCCCGTGGCGGACACCCGCAGCGAAGGGTATGTGGACCGATGGATCTGCTACGGAAAGATCGATGGGCAGCAGCGGTTCAGCGCCAAGGAGCTGACCGTCGATCCGGGCGTGAAATGCACCGTGCCCGATCGGGGCGCCTACGGGCTGATCTGCGTCCAGGGCCAGGGCCGCATGAACGGGCTGCGCCTCGACTGCCCGAAGATGATCCGGTTCGGCGAGCTGACCGAGGACGAGGTGTTCTGCACAGAATCGGCGGCCCGGGCGGGCGTGGTGTTCGAGAACACCTCCGCCACCGAGCCGCTGGTCATGCTGCGATACTTCGGACCCGAGGTGAATCCGGATGCGCCGGCTGTGGGCGCGCACCGGAGCAACGCATTCGACTGATCGGGCACGCTTGGCGGGCGGCGGCCGGCGCCGCCACCCGCTCACACCACCTCGACCGGGCACGGCGGGATGCTGTTCAGAAAGGCCTGGCCATAGCGCTTGGTCAGGACCCGGTTATCGAGCACGACCACGATCCCGCGGTCGTATTGGGTGCGGATGAGCCGGCCGATCCCCTGACGGAACTTGAGCACAGCCTCCGGCAGCGAGTATCGCATGAAGGCATCGCCGCCCTCGGCCTCGATCTGCTCGAGACGCGCCTCGATCAGGGGATGATCGGGGACGGCGAACGGCAGCCGCGTGATGATCACATTCGAGAGGGCTTCCCCCGGGACATCGACTCCCTGCCAGAAGCTGTCAGCCCCGAACAGCACGGAGTCGACGTCCTGCTTGAATTTTTCGAGCATCAGCGAGCGCGGCATGCCGGTGCCCTGGACGATGCCTTGGATCCCGCGTTTCGCGAGCCAGGGCTCCATCCGCTCGGCCACCTCGGCCAGGAGTCGGTTGTTGGTGAACAGGACGAATGCCTTGCCGTGGGTCTGCTCGAGGTAGCGCTCGATCCACTGGACCAGCGCGCCGACGTAGCCCTCGTCGCGCGGATCCGGCATCTGCCGCACCACATAGACCCGCATCTGCCGCTCGAAATCGAACGGCGATCCGACGCGCCGGAGATCGGCCGACTCGGCGCCGAGGCGTCCGGCGACGTATTCGAGCCCGGTGGCGGGGCCGGAAGATCCCGTTGCGTCCTCGGCCCCGCGGCGCGCGGGGCCGGGCTGATCGGCGGCGCCAGGGCCGGGCGAGCGCAAGGAGGTCGCCAGGGTGGCGCTGGTCAGGATGACGGATGTGCCCGCGCGGAAGAGCCGTTCCCGGAGGAGGTCGGCGACCCGGACGGGGGCGGCATTGAGGCTGAGGTTCTGGCGTCCCCGGCCGCCGCGTTCGACCCAATAGACATGGCTCTCCTCGTCCTGGCGGAGGAAGTGGATCACGGCATCGCGGAGCTCGCCGAGCCGCCGCTGGCATTCGCCCAGCTCCCCGACGGCGTCGGTGTCCTCGATCCGTTTGGCCAGGAGCGAGAGCCCCTCGCGCACCTCCTGGATCGGGCGCGTCAGGTTGTCCTTGACCAGGTCCGGCTTCCGGACGCGCAGCTCGCTCCAGTCCCGGCGGGACGGCCCGTTCATCCCGCCCGCGCCGGCTGCAGGGCGCGGCTTCCGCTGCAGCTCGCCGCAGGCCTTCTCGAGCGCGGCGAAGAAGGCGTCGTTCTCGACCAGGACCCGCGCGACCCGCTCGACCAGCGGGCCCTGGCGCAGCTGCGACAGCAGCCCCTTCTCCGTCTTCGGATTCCAGAGACGATGCAGGTTGAAGCGCATCTGCGAGCTCGAGACGCTCAATCCCAGGTGCCGCGCCGCCACGTTCTCGAGCGTGTGCGCCTCGTCGAAGATGACGAAATCGTTCCGGAACAGGATGCCCTCGCGGCCGGGTTCCTCGATGCCGGCGAGATGGAGGAAGAAGAGGGTGTGGTTGAGGACCAGGACGTCGGCGGACATGAACCGGCTTCGGGCGCGCTGGTAGAAGCAAGGGGCGTGATCCCGGCCGAAGTCCGAGCCGGGCCCGCAGAGCTTGGGGGCGCAGATGCCGCGCTCGGAGCAGACCTGCTGCCAGACCTTGGGATCGGGCTCGATCTCGAAGTCGGAGAGGCTGCCATCGGAGGTGGTCCGGGACCACTCGTGGATCCGGCGGAGCTCCTCGACCTCCGGGCTGGTGAACAGGCCGTCGGCCTGGCGCAGGGCCCGGTCGAGCCGCCGGGCGCAGAGGTAGTTCTGCCGGCCCTTGAGCATGGTGAACGTGAACGGCGTGGGCAGCACCCTCGAGAGCATCGGGAGATCCTTGTCGATGAGCTGCTCCTGGAGGTTGATGGTGTGGGTCGAGACCACCGCCCGCTTGCGCCGGCGGACCGCATACAGGATGGCGGGGACCAGGTAGGCCAGGCTCTTGCCCACGCCCGTGCCCGCCTCGACGATGAGATGCCGCCCCTCGAGCAGGGCGCGCGCCACGGCCACCGCCATCTCCTGCTGCGGACGCCGGTACTCGAAATTCTTCGCCTGGGCCAGGATGCCCTCGGGAGAAAAAAGAAGCCGGACGTCCTCGACCAGGTCGCCATCCCCGGAAGCCGCGGCCATGTCCGCCGGTCCGATCATGCCTGCCGCCGCTGTCTCGAGACCACCTCGATGGCAGCCCGGTTCTTGGCCACGTGCCCGGCCGGCAGCACCCCCCGCCACGCCGTGTTCGGATACACCACCGAATCCCGCCCCAGGATCGTCCCCGGATTCAGCACCGCGTTGCAGCCCACCTCCGCGCGGTCCCCGATCAGCGCGCCCAGCTTCCGCAGCCCGGTGTCGTAGCGCCGCCCCTCCCACTCGATCGCCACCGTGCCCGGCACCAGCTTCAGGTTCGAGATCTTCACGCCCGCCCCGAGGTGCGCCCGGCAGCCGAGGATCGAGTCGCCCACGTAGTTGAAATGGGGCGTCTGGCAGCCGTTGAAGAGCACCGCCCGCTTCAGCTCGCACGCGTTCCCGACGACACAGCCGTCGCCCACGATCACGTGCTCGCGCACGTAGGCGTTGTGCCGGATCTGGCAGCCGCGCCCAATGATGGCCGGCCCCAGGATCATCGCCCCCTCCTCGACCACCGTTCCCTCTCCGATGTGCACCTGATCGCCGATCCAGACGCGCCCGATCTCGCGGTGATGCCGGGCGGGGCGCAGCCGGGAGCGGAGATAGGCCTCGAGCCGCGCCAGGGCATCCCACGCATGCTCGAGGCCCTCGAACAAACCGGCATGCTCCGTCTGCTCGAGGTCGAACAGGTCCTCCGGCCGCCACATGCCCGCCTCCGATTTCACTGGGCTTTCCGCCAGGTCGGGCAGGCCTTCTGGATCTCGCAGTTCCGGCAGTCCGGATTCCGGGCGTGGCAGCGCCGGCGGCCATGCCAGATGAGGAGATGGCTGAAGATCGCCCATTTCTCCTGCGGGACGAGCGGGAGGAGATCCTTCTCGATGTCATCCGGATTGGGCTGGGCGGTCAGCCGGAGGCGCTGGGCGACGCGGGCGACGTGGGTGTCGACGGCGATGCCGGCATTGACCTGGAACGCGTTTCCGAGGACCACGTTGGCGGTCTTGCGGCCGACGCCCTCGAGGGCGGTGAGCTCGTTCATGGTGGCGGGCACGCTGCCGGCGTGCTGCTCCTGGATCCGCTGGCAGGCGGCCTGGATGCTCTTGGCCTTGTTCCGGTAAAGCCCGAGGGTCTTGAGCTCCTGCTCGAGAGCCTCGAGATTGGCCTGGGCGTAATCGGCGGCTGTCTTGTATTTCTGGAACAGGCTCGCGGTGACGGTGTTGACCTGCTTGTCGGCGCACCGGGCAGAGAGGATCGTGGCGACCAGCAGCTCGAGCGGGTTCGAGTAGTTGAGCTCGCACCGGGCATCCGGATATGCCTTCTGGAGCTTGTTGACGATCTGCGTGGTGCGCGTGACCTTTGCCGCGGGTGTCTCTGCCATAACCGTGATTCCTTTTCTCCTGATCTTCTGTCCATGCCTCGGACCCGGCCAACATAGCGGGGTCGCGGTCCTTTTATCCAGCAGTTTTTGCGCCAGGAGCGGGTTCCGGGCGCCGCGGCGGGGAGGGCAGGAGCCTTGCCGAACGCGCCGGGCATGCACGAACGCGCTGGACGAGGGCGCAGTTCTTACCTAGACTGGAATCGATGGCGAAGACATCCAAGCCTTCAGAGGGGAGCCCTTCGCATTCAGACGCGCTTTCGTTCGAGGATGCGCTGCGGAAGCTGCAGGGCATTGTCGAGTCGATGGAAGGCGAGGATCTGCCCCTGGAAACGCTCCTGGCCCGGTTCGAGGAGGGGACGCGCCTGTCGCGTCTCTGCCAGGAGCGGCTGGCGGAGGCGGAGGTGAAGATCGAGCGGCTGGAGCAGAGCGCTGCGGGCGAGCCGACGGCACGCCCAACCGAAGCGCCGGTTCCGCCGCCGGAGGAGTGAGCCAATGAGCCGTTTTCTGGACATGGTCGATCACCCGACCCACCTCAAGAAGCTGACGCTTCCGCAGCTGGAGCAGCTGGCGGAGGAGATCCGGCAGGAGCTGATCACCCAGCTGGCCCGGCAGGGGGGGCATCTGGGGCCGAACCTCGGCGTCGTCGAGCTGACGATTGCGCTCCACTACGTCTTCTCCACGCCGGCGGACAAGTTCGTCTGGGATGTCAGCCACCAGTCCTATGTCCACAAGCTGCTCACCGGCCGGAAAAACCGCTTCCCCACCATCCGGACCACCGGGGGGCTTAACGGGTTCGCCCTGCGGACCGAGAGCGAGCACGACTGCTATGGGTCGGGGCACGCGGGCACGGCGCTTTCCGCCGCGCTGGGCATGGCGGTGGCGCGCGACCGGCTGGGAGGCAACGAGCACGTCGTGGCCATTTTCGGCGACGCCGCTCTGACCAACGGGATTTCCTACGAGGCGCTCAACAACATCGCCCACAGCACCCGCCGGTTCATCGGCGTGCTCAATGACAACGCATGGAGCATCGCCAAGAACGTCGGAGCGATCGCGTCCTATCTCAACAAGCTGATCACGCACCCGCGCTACAACCGGCTGCAGAAGGATTTCGAGCGATGGCTGCGCGGGACATCCCTGGGCGAGGTCGCCCTCCGCCTGGGCCACAAGGCCGAGGTGGCCCTCAAGGGCGCCGTGACCGAGGTGTCGCTCCAGCAGGCCGAGCGCGAGCTCGAGTCCGACGGCCGGGGCGGCCACGGCAGCAGCCTGATCTTCGAGGAGATGGGGCTCCGATACCTGGGGCCGATGGATGGCCACAACCTGCCGCTCCTGATCGAGTCGCTCGAGTTCGCCAAGAACTGCGAGCACCCGGTCGTTCTCCATTTCGTGACGCAGAAGGGCAAGGGGTTCGAAGCCGCCCTCCGCTCTCCCGAGCGGTTCCACGGCACCGGCCCCTACGACGCGGCCACGGGCGCGCTGACCCAGCCCCGGCCCGGCACTCCCCCTGCCTACCAGGACGTCTTCGGCGAGGCCATGGTCCGCCTCTGCCAGCGTGACAATGCCCTTGTGGGCATCACCGCCGCCATGCCCAGCGGCACCGGGCTCAAGATCCTCGAGAAATCCATGCCCGACCGCTGCTATGACGTTGGCATCGCGGAGGAGCACGCCGTCCTCTTCGCCGCGGGCATGGCGACGCTCGGCTTCCACCCCGTGTGCGCCATCTACTCGACCTTTCTCCAGCGGGCCTACGACTGCATCATCCATGACGTCGCGCTGCAGAAGCTGCCGGTGATCTTCTGCCTTGACCGGGCCGGCCTGTCGGCCAGCGACGGCCCCACCCACCACGGGCTGTTCGACCTGGCGTTTCTGCGGTGCGTTCCGGATGTCATCGTGATGGCTCCAGGCAACGAGGACGAGCTGGTCGACATGCTTTACACCGCCACCCGCCAGCAGCTGCCCGTCTTCATCCGCTACCCCCGCGGCCCCGCCGAAGGAGTTCCCATCAAGGATCAGCCCGCCCTGATCGAGATCGGCAAGGCGGCCGTCCTCGAGCCGTTCCGGAACCAGGGGGGACGCCGGATCGCGCTGCTCCCCCTGGGCAATTTCCAGCCCATGGCCCGCGAGGTCGCGCGGACCCTGGGCGGCCAGGGCTGCGATGTCGCGATCGTCAACGCCCGGTTTGCCAAGCCGCTCGATGCCGGCACGATCGCCTTCTTCGGCCAAGCCGCCGACGTTGTCGTGACGTTCGAAGACCATGTTTTGGCGGGCGGATTCGGCAGCGCGGTCCTCGAGCTGTTCAGCGATCGCGGCATCTCGACCCCGGTGCTGCGGGTGGGATGGCCCGACCAGTTCATCGAGCACGCCTCATCGGCCGATCATCTCCGGCAGCGATACGGCCTGGCCGCGCCCGAGGTCGTCCGCCGGGTCCAGGCCATGCTTGCAGCCGCTCCCGCAAGCCGGATCGCCGCTCTCGGCCCCTAGGGTCTGTGCCTTAACAACCCATGCATTTCCAGAACCTCACCCCGCCCCCGGGCGATGCCATCCGCATGGCCGGCAGCCGGCTCGATGTGCCCGATCAGCCTCTCATCCCGTTCATCCGCGGCGATGGCGTGGGCCCGGACATCTGGGCCGCCAGCCAGCGGGTGTTCGATGCCGCGGTGGCCCAGGCCTATTCGGGCAGACGGCGCATCGCGTGGTTCGAGGTCTTCGCCGGCGAATCGGCATGGCGCCAGTTCGGCCAGTGGCTGCCCGACGACACCGTCGCTGCCTTCCAGCAATACCTGGTGGGCATTAAAGGCCCCCTCACGACACCGGTCGGGGGCGGCATCCGGTCGCTCAACGTCGCCCTCCGCCAACGGCTCGACCTCTACGTCTGCCTGCGGCCCGTCCAATGTTTCCCGGGCGTGCCTTCCCCGGTCAAACATCCGGAAAAGGTCGACATGGTGATCTTCCGGGAGAACACCGAGGATATTTACGCCGGGATCGAATACGCTGCGGGATCTCCCGAGGCGCGCAAGGTCCTGGACTTCCTGGCCCGCGAGTTCCCGGCCGACTTTGCCAAGATCCGGTTCGGCACGGTCGAGGCCATGAACGCCTATCGCGAACAGGCGGCGTGGGAAGCCGGGCCGGTCCCGGCAGCGGTCGAGGTGGGCTTGGGCATCAAACCCGTCTCGCGCCTTGGCACCGAGCGCCTGGTCAAGGCCGCCATCGACTACGCCCTCCGCCATCGCCGGCGCAGCGTGACTCTGGTCCACAAGGGGAACATCATGAAGCACACCGAAGGCGCCTTTCGCGACTGGGGATACGCGCTGGCCGAGCGTCTCTACGGCCATCGGGTCTACACCTGGGCCCAGTGGGAGCGCGCCCGCCAGGCCGGGGGTGAGGAGGCTGCCGGCCGGGAGCAAAAGGCCGCCCTCGAGGCCGGCGCGCTCCTCGTCAAGGATGCCATCGCCGATATCACCCTCCAGCAGGTCCTCACCCGGCCCGGCGACTTCGACATCATCGCCACCCTGAATCTCAACGGCGATTACCTCTCCGACGCGCTCGCCGCCCAGGTCGGCGGGATCGGCATCGCCCCCGGCGGCAACATCAATTACGATTCGGGCCACGCCATCTTCGAGGCCACCCACGGCACCGCCCCCAAATACGCCAACCTGGACCGGGTCAATCCCGGCAGCGTCATCCTCAGCGGCGAGATGATGCTCCGCTACATCGGTTGGACCGAGGCCGCCGATCTCATCCTGCGCGGGCTTCAAGGAGCCATCGCATCCAGACGCGTGACCTACGATTTCGCCCGCCTCATGGATCGCGCCGAGGAGATCCGGTGCTCGGCGTTCGGGGACAACGTGATCGCCCACATGCAGGCCGGTGGCGCTGGATCGAGCGCACGCTGAACTCGCTCCGTGGATCGGGGTTCAGCCGGTCCGCCCACGACCGATAGGAACCGAGGAACGCCCCATCTCCACGGCCCTCCCCACGGAAGAGGAGGCACAGCTATCTCTGTGCCCTCGAGGCGTACGCAAAAAAGGCTGGCAGCGGGGCTGCCAGCCTTTGTGAATTCAGCCGAGCGCGAGGATCAATAGACCTGCGTGCTCTCTTCCTCGATCACTTGCCGAGGAATGGTGTCGGAAACCACCGTGAGCTTCAGGCGGTGATCGCCCAGCTTGACGGCCTTGCCGACGACCGTGTACTGGAAGGACTGCTTGGCTTCCAGGCGCGGATAGGCCGGCCAAGTGACCGTCTTGCCGGAGACCGTTCCGCCGTTGCTGGCGCTGACCGGGTCGATTTCCTCTTCGAACACAGCAACCACCCTGTAGTTGGTGTCGGGGGCGGTGCCCTGGTTGGTGATGCGGATCGTGTAGGTCGTCGACACGCCCACGCCGATCGGATCGGGATCGTCCACGACCTCGTTCAACATGGCAGTCTGGCCCTTCCACAGCGTGCAGGCCTGAGCGGCATCGGACAGGCCAGCAGCGGAGGCGGACACCTTGTTGCACAGGTTGCCGACCGCGCGCGAGGTGAGCTGGAGCTTCAGGCTCTTGGACTCGCCCTGCTTGAGGGTCGGGATCGTCCAGGAGGCCGTGTTGCCGGCGACCGAGCCGCCCTCGGCGGCGATGATCGACGTCTCCGGGGGCGCCGTATCGGTCACCACGACGTTGCTCAGTTCGGTGTCGCCCGTGTTGGACACGGTGATCGTGTAGTTGGCAATGCGGCCGGTGAACTGCTCGGCATCGCCGGTCTTGGCGACCTTGAGGCCCGGCTGCAGGATGGTGGTGCAGGCCTCGGCGTTGACCGTGCCGGCATTGCTGGACTTGGCAACGGCGGGATTGCAGACCCGGCCGCGCTTGGCGGCCTTCAGGACCACAGGGATGGACCTCGATTGGCCAGGACCCAGATCGCCGACCTGGAAGTCCAGCTGCCTCTTGCCCTCAACCTGCGTCAAACCATCGGGGATCACATCGGTCACGACCACATTCTTGGCGGTCATGCTGCCCGGGTTGCTGACCACAATGTCATACCGCACTTCCGATCCCAGCTGGGCTGTCGCCGGGCCGGTCTTGGTGATCGCCAGCGCGGGCTTGCCCACAACCGTCTTGGCGCACAAACGAGGATCCGCCGTCACCGTCGCGCAGGTCGTCAGCTCGCCTTCTTTGTCGGCCTTCGCCCAGACCTTGATCGACTGGTTCTGGCCGGCATCCATGGACGGGAATGTCCAGGTCAACTGATTGCCTGCCACCTGGGCGGGAGGCTCGCTCCTCACGTAGGTCGCGCCGGCCGGGATCTGGTCCTTCACCACCACGTTCCCGACGCATTCGGTCGCATTCAAGGCAATCTCATACATAAATTCTTCGCCGTAAGCCACTTGAGGGGGCATGTTCATCGTGGCGTGAACCGGACCGGTCCGAACGCTGGAACATCCAACCGCCAAAGGCGCCGGGGGAGGCGTGGGAAGCACAACCGGCCGGGGCGCTGGCGCGGCAGCCACGACGACCGGCGGGGGAGGTTGAACGGGGGTTCCGGTGGTCCGCATGTAAGGCGAACGGCCTGTGTAACCACCTGCGACAGGAACGTCGTAATATTCTCGATATTCGTCGTTCCACTGGGATCCAGGGGCAACGGTTTGCGAACTAGCGGGAATGCTCATCCCCGCTAGCACGCCCACTGCAAGCATGATACTCGTGATCTTGGTCTTCATAGGTTTATTGCCGATGTAACTAGGGTTAGTTCAATCGCTGGCAGAATATCATAATCCTTCAGACCCAATTGGCAAACAGTTTTTTCCACGCGCGGCTTCACTCATCCGTGAATTCATTCGCCTTTGTCCTGCAAGTAACTGGATGCCAAAGGATTATTGGACGGCTGTTCGCCGGGGGAGGGCGCAGGCGCCAAGCTCCATTATTTGGACGGTTTTGTGCTCCGGATTCGGGCAGGCCCTCTCGATATCCGGCCGGTCGGGACCGGGTTCGCCGGGCGGCAGGCTCGCCGGTCCGCACTTCGGTTGTGGCGATCGGGGGGGTCAAGCCGACGCGCGGCGCCCCGCTCTTACCTTCTTTTTGCCGGTTTCTTACGCCGGCATGACAACCCTTGGCGCCGGTTCGGGTAATGGCTGGGCTGATGCTTATGAACACAACATTGCCGAGTTGGCCAGCGCGACGCGCGCTGGTTTTGGCCGTCACCGCGATCCTGGCTTTCGCCTCGAGGGTCCATCCCAACGGCGGGCCTTTCCTGATCAAGTACCCGTCGGGCGATCCGGCCGCGAAAGGCGTTCTCGCCCGGTTGGACGCGCGCCTCGAGCCTGTCCGGGAAACCCGGCTTGTCGTCCGCGAGGAATTCCTGTCGCTGTCGTTCTCGACGCCTCGTTTTCCGGCGCCCACCTCGGACACGCTCCCGCTGGTCGAGATCACGGCCGATTATCGGATCCAAAATCCAACCGAGGAAACGATCGCCGCCGATTTCGGTTTTCCGATCCTGCGGGGGATCTATATCCCGCTGCTGTCGATGACGCCAGCTCCCGACGTGCGGCTGACCGTCGACGGCGTCCGACAGCAGGCGGTGGTGATCCACACATCGAGCATCTACGGCCTGATCCGGCAGCGGGTGCGGGCCGCCCTCGAGCGCGCGATCGCTCAGGATCCGCTCCTGGCCGAGGGCGTCCGCCGGATTCGATCGGCGGCCGATCCGGGCCTCGAGCCGGCCCGCCTTTTCCTGCAAAGATACCTCGTCGACCAGCTCGGGTGGACCGCCGCCGATGCCGTGCTCATGGTCGAATACGCCAGCCTCGACCTGGGCCCGATGATCGAGCTCGAGCCGGGCGGTCCGGTCAATCCCTGGTTTGGCGATCCGCTCCTGGCGCGCCTGGCTGGCGCCAATCTCGGCCCCCTGGGCGCGATCGGAGAGCAGAAAGCAACCCAGTTCCTCGCCGGGCTTGCCGCCCGGTTCGATCCCGCCGGCGCGACTTACGAGAAGCTCTTCGCCGCCTGGGGAGGGGACGTCCGCGAAATGGCCCTGGACCTCGGCAGTCGCCGGGTCCGGCCCCGCGAACTGACCCGGGCCTCCGAGGCCGCTCCAGGCTCGAACCTCGTCTCGGCCGGCTCCGATCCCACCCTGTATGCGCGGGTCGATTACCTGGACGAGAGCCGTCCCATGACCGACGCGCAGCGCGCCTCGTGCCGCGCCATCCTGAAGCATCTGCCGGTGATCTTCACGTTTACGCCAATGAACCTGCTCTATTATCAGGTGGCTTTCCCGCCCGGATCGGAACGGGCGGTCAAGATCACCTATCCGCAATACGCTTTCGTCGATTCGGGCTCGCCGGCCAGCTACCAGATCGCCTACGTGGTCCATCCCGCCTCTTTCTGGGATCGCTTCGGGCCGATCCATTTGCAGATTGCCGTGCCGCCGGGCGTCGTGCCCGTGGCATCGGCGCCCTTGCAGGCCCCCAGCCCGGCGGCGCGGACCGAACCCCAGCCGCCTCCCCCGGCGCTCTTCACCGCCGAGATCGAGGAGAAGACGGGCATCCTGTTCGTCGCCCTGCCGGCGGCCGATTGGAAGAAATCGTTCCGCGGGCTCGAAACCCCGCGGGCCGCCGCCGCCAGCCTGACCGCCCCTCCAGCCCTGGTCCCATGAGGCCCGCCCCATACCGGCTCACGCGCCGACATTTCCTCCGGCAGACCGGCGGTTTCGGCCTCGCCATGGCCGCCGGCCTGGCCCCGGACCCGCTCGCGCCTCCGCCGATCCCATCCCTTCCGCCCGCCGCCGAGCGAAAGCTCATCCTCGTCGTGTTCGGCGGCGGCGTGCGCGCCTCCGAGACCATTGATGATCCCGAGCGCCGCTTCATCCCCCGGCTCGGGGCCGACCTGATGCCCCAGGGGCGCCTCTTCACCCGGATCCAAGTCGAACGCCGCGTCGTCCATCCCAACAGCGTCGGATCGATGGTGACCGGCCACTGGGAATGGGATCACCTCGATTGGTCTGCCCCTCTCGAGCATCCCAGCCTGTTCGAGATCTGCCGCCGCGAGCGGGGGCGAACCGATCGGGCGGCCTGGGCCTTTGTCTACGCCTCCATCCTGGCCCGGATCAGCGAAAGCAGCGCCCCAAATTACGGCGCTGCCTTCGCTGCCAACGTGGTCGAGCCTCCCACCATCCCCCGGGCGACCGGCGATGCGATCGATCTGCTCCTGCGCCGCGCGGCCGCCACGGGCCAGACCGCCCTCGAGATCGAAGCCGCCCGGCAAGCCGCCCTGCTCGCCCGCCGCGACAGCCGGATCGCCCGCACCGGCTGGCGATCCGATCCCGCCCGCGCGTTCCTCGAATCCGAATATGCCGCCTGGCGCGCCGATTCCGCTCGCACCACCAGCCACGACGCATTCCTCGCCCGCTGCGCCTTGCGGTGCATGGAACGGTTCGCCCCCGCCATCCTCGTCGTCGCCTTCGGCGAGATCGACTGCGCCCATTACGGCTCGTGGTCGCGCTACACCGACGCCATCCAGCGCACCGACGACCTCACCGCCCAGCTTTGGCGGCATGCCTGCCGGCTCCCTGCCTACCGCGGCCGAACCCTCCTCCTCGTCGCGCCTGACCATGGACGCGAGCTCGAACGGCCCGGCGGCCCCGGCTTCGTCCACCACAGCGACTTCTACACCAACGATGGCGCTGATGAGGGCTGCCGGCGATCCTGGCTGTTGGCGCTCGGTCCAGGCATCGAGCCGGGCCCCTCCATACCCCTCCCCGCCCCCCTGACTTCCATTGCCGCCACCGCCCTCGAATACCTCGGCCTCCATCCCTCCCCCGGCGCCGCCCCCTCCCTCTGGCCGCATCTCGACTCGAGCGGTTCAAGCCGCGCTCTCGAGACTGCGTAAATGCCTCGGCCTCCAGGTTCGGTGTCCCGGCTTCAGCCGGCCCCTGCAGCTTGCCCAGACAATCTTCGAGGTTGTGAAATAGGCTTGCAAAGGAATTCTCATGTGATTAAGAGTCACACTTGTTCGGCGCAAAATGCGAGCCCGCTCATCGGCCTGTTCGGGCACCCCCGTTGGTTCGCAGTGGCGGAGAGGGAGAAGAAGAACCGCGGACGATCACCCCACTGCGACCGGACGCACCAACCAAGCGCCCAAGAATTCTGCCCTACACCCGGCGCAATATATAGGTTGACTAACAGGCACATAATAGCAATTATGTCTCCTTGTTTATTATGAGCTATATTCATAACCTTCTTTCAACGATGCTTCGCTCCACCGCCGCGCTCGCTGCCATACTCGCCGCCCATCCCGCCTTCCTCCTCCAGACCCAGGCCCAGATCATTATCGATGATTTTGGGGACGTCCCCAGCCCCCCAGGGTATCAAGTGCTGACCGTAATCTTGCCGGGGAATTCTGCTGAGGTAACTCGTGCCGGGAACAAGGACCACATTATTGGTGGCACAAGGACGGTGGGCATTCTATCACCGAGTGGTCCTGATGAATCACGGATTAGGGCGATAATTGACCCCTCGAGCTATCCCAACTTCACATATAATCAGGATTTACATACTGAATCCGTTTGCCTGCTCCAATACGACGGAGGGAATGGATCAAGCCTAGATCCAACTGGACTAGGAGGCATCAGCTTAGGGAGATTAGACTCAAGCTATTTTCGATTCAACATTTCTGGTGATGGAGGATCAACGTCTCTGACCCTGCGTTTGTATACCGATGCGGACCACGCATCGGCGGCGGTGGTGAGCTGGGGGGCGGGGGCGGTCGTGGAGCCGGTGGAGGTGGAGCTGGCGTTTGCCGCATTCGCGCCGATCGGATCGGCGGGGGGGGTTGATTTTGGGCGGGTGGGGGCGATCGAGCTGCTGATCACAGGGGATGCGGGTTTGGATTTTGGGCTGGACAACCTGGTGGTGGTGCCGGAGCCATCGTGGTCGATGGGGCTGGCGGCCTTTGGGATGCTGGCGTGGGCGGGTGGGCGGCGGGCGTGGCGCGGGCCTTGGGGCGGGGGCATCGGCTGAGCGATGCGGCTCATCGCACCGCCGCTGCAAAGGAGTTGATTGGCTGGCGGCGTTGCGCTTGAATGGAATCGATGAAAACGACTCGCCGTCAGTTCCTATCCTCGAGCGCCGCCGTGGCGGCAGCGATGACGATCGTCCCGCGCCGCGTTTTGGGCGGGGCGAAGTTCGTTCCGCCGAGCGACACGGTGAACGTGGCCCTGGTCGGTGCGGGGGGGCAGGGGCGGGTGAACCTGCAGGGGCTGTTCCAGCAGCCGGACGTCCGGGTGGTTGCGGTGGCGGATCCAGCGGAGTCGTTCAGCCTCGAGGATTATTACTACAAAGGGCAGGGCGGGCGAACAGCCGTCAAGGCGCAGATCGAGAGGCAGTATGCCCCGAAGGCGCCGGGCTACCGCTGCGCGGCGTACGAGGATTTCCGAGACCTGCTCGAGAAGGAGAAATCGATCGACGCGGTGTTGTGCGCCACGCCCGATCACCTGCACGCGTATGTGTCGGTGCTGGCGATGCGCGCGGGCAAGCATGTGTATTGCGAGAAGCCGCTGACGCACAACGTCTGGGAGGCGCGGCTGGTGTCGCGTGTGGCGAAGGAGACGGGGGTGGCGACACAAATGGGGAACATCGGCCACTCGAGCGAGGGGATGCGCCAGACCTGCGAATGGATTTGGGCGGGCGCGATTGGGGCGGTGCGGGAAGTCCATGCCTGGGTGGGGGCCACGCGATGGAACAGGACGCTTCTCGGCGTCCCCACCGACACGCCGCCCGTTCCCGCCGGCCTGAACTGGGACCTCTGGCTAGGGCCGCGCGAGCCGCGTCCGTATCATCCGGCCTACGCGCCCGTGAAATGGCGGGATTTCTGGGCGTTTGGCGGGGGTGCGATCGGCGACTTTGTCTGCCACGATCTGGACGCGGCCTGCTGGGCGCTGGATCTGCGCGATCCGCTCTGGATCGAGGCCCACCCGGGCAGCCAGATGGATGCGGAGATCTCGCCCCACAGCGAGATGGTCTACTGGCAGTTTGGCGCGCGCGGCAGCCGGCCGGCGGTGCGCGTCACGTGGTACGACGGCGGCTTGCGTCCGGCTCTTCCGGAGGGCTGGCCGGGTGACACGCCTCTGCCGGGCCGCGGCTCCCTCTTTGTCGGGGACAAGGGAGTGCTCCTGTCGAGCTTCGCCGACCGGCCCCGGTTGATTCCGGACGAGAAGGACGATGCCTACCAGCCGCCGCCGAAGACCTTGCCCCGTTCCAAAGGCCATCATCGCGACTGGATCGACGCCTGCAAGGGCGGGCCGGCCGCCAGCAGCCACTTCGAATATAGCGCGCGTCTCACCGAGATGCTGCTGCTGGGCATTCTGTCGCTGCGCACCCGCCGGCGGATCGATTGGGATGCCGCCAGCCTCAAGGCCCGGAACCTCCCCGCCGCCGATTCCATTATCAAGGAAAGCTATCGGAAGGGATGGGAACCGGCGTAAGCCGTCCCTCCCTTCCTCGCGTCTCGCATCCGGCCTGGCGGCGCTCCCGCCATAATCGGAAGTAATTCTTGCACAGGCCCTAACGGCTGTCCATCGGCCGGGAGACCCCCGGCGCGGGCGCAGCCGGCCTCGAGCGGGCGGGTGGCTCACTTGGGATCCGCCAGTACCGGGGCGTCGAGCTCGAGCTCCCGCGCGTCCTGGAAGCCGAATCGGACCAGGGCGCCCAGGTCGAATCCGAAGTTCCGCTGGTCGGATGCGGCGGTGGCCTTGCGCGCCAGGTCCTCGCGATCCAGCCGGCCGCTCCGAGGAATGGCCAGGAAGATGATGTTGCCTCCGGCGGGGACCTCGAACCGATAGACCTGCGGAAACACGTCGAGGTAGGTCGCGAGCATGGAATCGTATTGAGGGTTCGAGAACCGGCTCCAGATGTTGCCCAGGACGATCCCCTGCGGGCTGAGGGCGCGCCGCACGGCCAGCAGGAACTCGCGAGTCGCCAGGGCCGGCGGGATGAAATCGTCCCCGTAGGCATCCAGGAAGATCAAGTCATATCGGCTCGCCGTCTCCTCGATGAATTTCCGTCCATCAGCCAGGCGCGCCCGGAGCCGGGCGTCCTCCTCGAAACCGAAGAAGCGCTTGGCCACGTCGATGACGCTGGCGTCGATCTCGGCGCAGTCGATGCGGGCCCGCGGGTAGTGCAGGTGAAGAAAGCTCGGGATGCTGCCTCCGCCCAGGCCCACCACCAGGATGCGCCTCGGCTCCTGGACGCAGGCCAGGCCGATCATCATCGACCGGCTGTAGGGCAGTTCGAGCGATCCCGGCTGGCCCGGACGCCGCACGCTCTGGTGGGCCCCGTTCTCCGAGAACAGCAGATACCGCAGCCCCTCTGCGTCCTCCTGGACAATGATGTGGTTATAGGGGGAGCGCGTCTCGAAGATCGTCGGGTAGCCCCCTGCCGATAAAGTCCCCCAGCCGAGGACGATCCCCAACAGCCATCCCATCATCCGCGAATCGGTGGTCATATCCCCGTCATTATGGTTCTCCGGTTACTCAAGACAATGACCAATTCGGCGCTCATTTCCGGCTTGCCATGGCGGTTGGGCGATGGGCTATATGTGCGCCAGCCAATATGAATATGAAATGGAACCGACGCCGATTCATCGGGGCAGGTCTGGCCGCCTCGACGGGCGCAATGGCTTTTCGTTTCGAGGAGAGGGCCCTGGCGGCTCAGGCGCAATCGGCCGCGCCGGCCCCGACCGCCCAGGCGGATCCATCGAAGATGCCCCGAGGCCGCATCGGCCGGCTTTCCATCAGCCGGATGATCTGCGGCGGGAACCTGATCAGCGGGTTCGCGCACAGCCGGGATCTGATCTACGTCTCTCGTCTGCTGAAGGAGTATTTCACGGACGCGAAGGTGTGCGACACCCTCGAGTCCTGCGAGCGGCACGGGATCGACACCGCCATCCTTCGGGTCGATGAAGACACCCTGCGCATCCTCAAGGCCTACCGCCGCGACCGCGGCGGCAAGATCCAGTGGATCGCCCAGGTCCGCGTCAGCGAGCAGGATGTCGATTCGGAGATCCAGGAGGCGATCGACAACGGGGCGGTGGGGGCCTTCGTGCACGGCGGGGTGGGGGATTACTGGGCCCAGCGCGGGCGCCCGGAGATTCTGGCCCGATCGCTCGACCTGATCCGGAAGAACGGCGCCGTGGCTGGCATTGCCGGGCACATGATCGAGGTGCCGATGATGTGCGAGAAGGAGGGGCTCAAGCCCGACTTCTACATGAAGACGTTCAACGCCAAGAACTATTGGTCGGCCGGCCCTCAGGAGCGGCTCGACAGCGTCTGGGAGGAGACCCCGGAGCAAACCAAGGCCTTCATGGAAAAGGTCCGGCTCCCCTGGATCGCCTACAAGGTGCTCGGCGCCGGCGCCATCCATCCGCGCCAGGGATTCGACTACGCGTTCCGCCACGGGGCGGATTTTATTTGCGTGGGCATGTTCGATTTTCAGATCGCCGAGAACGCCGGCATCCTCCAGCAGGCGGTGGCTCGGAACCGGGAGCGCGCCCGGCCCTGGCGGGGCTGACCGCCCGGTTCCAACCCCCGCATCCAAGTAGTGGCCCAGTTAAATATGGATGCCAATCCTGTTCGTTTGGGGCTGATCGGCTGTGGAGCCTGGGGGAGCCATCACGCCCGTGTCATCGCAAAGACCCGCGGCGCCCAGCTCGCGGCCATTGCCGAGCATTCGGAACCGAACCGTGTCGCGGCCCAGGCCGCGCATCCGGGCATCCCGATTTACGCCGACTACCGGGAGATGCTTCAGCGGGAACAATTGGACGTCGCGGACATCGTCCTGCCCTCGCACCTGCACTTCGAGGCTGCCCGCGCCGCTCTGGAAGCAGGCTGCCATCTGCTGCTCGAAAAGCCGATGTGCCTGCAGCTGGATCAGTGCGACGAGCTGATCGCGCTGGCGCGGGCCAAGGGCCGGCACCTGGCCATCGGGCACGAGTTTCGGCTCTCCTCGCTCTGGGGGCGGGTCAAGCAGGATGGTCGAGGAGGGCGCCATTGGGGACCCGCGCTATTGCCTGATCGAGCTGTGGCGCAACCCCTACCGGCAGGGCGCCAGCGGCTGGCGCTACAACATCCAGCAGGTGGGCAACTGGATTCTCGAGGAGCCAATCCACTTCTTCGACCTGGCTCGGTGGTATTTTGCCAAAGCGGGCGAGCCGGTTTCTGTCTTCGCCCAGGCCAGCCACAAGCGGGATGAGCATCCCGAGCTGCAGGACAACTTCAGCGCCATGCTCCGCTTTCCCAACGGCGGTTACGCGGTGATCTCGCAAACCCCGGCCGGATACGAACACCACCAGGTCGTGAAGCTCACGGGCAGCCGCGGCGCGTTGTGGGCCAGCTGGAGCGGGGCGATGGACCGCACGTTTCACCCGGCGTTTTCGTTGAAGCACTTCGATGGCAGCCAGGTGCAGGAAGTTGTGCTGAGCAGGACGACCGGGGAAGTGTACGAGCTCGAGGAAGAAGTGGCGGCTATCGCTGAAGCCGCGCGCGGCGGAAGGCTCCACTGTGCCGCAGGCGAGGATGGCCGGTGGGCCATGGCCATGTGCCTGAAGGCGCAGGAATCTGTCGATGCAGCACAGTGATCACATTCTAGCCGCGTTTGGGCATGAACCCGCTCCCGCCCGAACCGCCCAACCCAATCGCCCGATCCGAACGGGAGAGCAAGCTGGCCTGGTATGCGGCGGTGTCGCGCTACGAGTGGCTGGTGCTCGCCATTGCGTCGGCGGGCTGGATCTTCGATGCGTTTGAAGGGCAGATCTTCAACATCACTCGGAACCAGTTGCTCGGGGACATCCTCGGGCTCCCGTCCGGCGCTCCGGCTATACAGCGTTACGGGGACATATTCAACGGCGGACGCCTGCTCGCAGCGCCGGTGCTGGTGTTCTCGGGATGGCTCAAGGCGTTGCCGGGGGTGGACCTGCGGCTTGCCATCACGCTGTTGGGGCTGCTGTTTCTCCTCGGCATTTTTTTCGTGGGGCGGCTGCCGGAAACGAAGGATCAGCCGCTCCCGGAATGACCATGCCGCGCGTCAAGATCAAAGGCCATACGGTCGCCGCCATCGAAGCGGAACTGCTCAAGCGCGTGCGGCTGCATGGGCGCATCTCGCGGGTGGCGCTATCGCGCGAGCTCCACATCGTCCCGTGCACGGCGGGCATCTATGTGGACCGGTTGATCGCCGAGGGATTCCTGGTCGAGCCGCGCAAGGATGAGGAGCACCTCTGGCAGCCCGGCGTCCGGCTCGAGCAAGTGGCTTCCCTTGTCTCAGTTCTGCGCCCGGCCCAGCGCGCCCGAAAGTGCGGGTGGAAAACCGGGCCGGCCGGCGTCCCAGGCGAGCTTTCCGTGGACGATCTATTTCAGGCGGTGCGGGCCGGCGATGCCTTTAGGGTCTGTGCAAAAATTAATTCCGATTTTGCTGGAGGGGATTGGGCGGGCTGGCAAGGCGCGACGAGCGAGCATACCCGCGCGGTCTGTGAGCGAGGAGCAACACAGCCAGCGCGCCCAAGGCCCCCAGCCCGGCGGCGCTCCCGCCAAAACCGGAAGTAATTTTTGCACAGACCCTTAACGGAGCGCTAGGCGCGGCGGCGCTGGCGCTTCATCAATGGAAACCCAGGCGATGAACTTCGATTCGGTCCTGATCCTTACCGTAGCCACCCTGGCCTTGGCTGGCTTTGTGCAAAGCGTGACGGGGTTTGGTTTCGGGCTGGTCGCGATGGCGCTCCTGCCGCTGCTCCTCCCGTTCAAGGAAGCCTATTCTGTCATCATCATCCCGAACCTGGTCGTGTGCGCTGTCAACTTCGTGGCGAACCGCCGGCATTTCCGATGGCGCCAGGGCCTGGGCCTGCTCATCGGCTCGTGCCTGGCGGTGCCCGTTGGATTCTACACCATGCTCAACATGAAGACCGGCTGGCTGATGCTTGGCCTGGGCATTCTGATTTGCGTTTTTGCTGCGAGCGAGCTGCTGATGTCCAAAACCCGCCCGCTCAAGCTGCCCGAGAAGGCCGGCTGGCCCATGGGGCTGGCCAGCGGCGCGCTCAGCGGCGCGTTCAACATGGGCGGCCCTCCGGCCGTCGCTTATGTCTATTCGCAGAGCTGGGCCAAGGAGCATATCGTGGCCCTCCTGCAAATCGTTTTTGGCGCCAGCTCCATCGTGCGGCTCGGCTTGATGCAGGGCGCCGGGATGATCACTGGCCGGCTGCTGTGGATCAGCCTGCTGGCGATCCTGCCGTTGCTGGCGGCCATCTATGCGGGCAACCGGGTGCTCCGCTGGATCCAGCGCGAGCACCTGCGCTTCGTGGTGTTTCTCTTCCTGCTGGCCATCGGCCTCAAATACATATTCAGACTGTAACGCTCCCCATATCAATCCCAACATGAAACTCTTCATTGACACGGCCGACGTCGCCCAGATCCGAGAAGCCTGGAGCTGGGGCATCCTGGATGGCGCCACCACCAATCCGTCGCATGTGGCCAAGACCGGCCGCCAGCCCGCCGACGTCTATCGGGAGATCTGCGACATCGTGGACGGCCCCATCAGCCTCGAAGCGGTCTCTCTGACGGCCGCCGAGATTGTGAAGGAAGGCCGCGAGCTGGCCAGGCTCCATCACAACGTCGTGATCAAAGTGCCCATCATGAAAGAGGGCTTGAAGGCCGTGAAGATGCTCGCCGCCGAAGGGTTCACAACCAATGTCACCGTGAATTTCTCGCCGCTGCAGGCCCTGCTGGCGGCCAAGGCGGGCGCGACCTACATCAGCCCGTTTGTCGGCCGACTCGACGCCGTGGGCCACGACGGCATGGAGCTGGTCCGGCAGATCAAAGCCATCTACGAGAACTACGGATTCCCCACCCAGATCATCACCGCGGCGGTGCGGCACCCGCAGCACGTGCTGCAGGCTGCGTTGGCGGGCTCGCACGTTGCCACCATGGGCTTTGATGTCCTGGAGCAGCTCTACCTGCACCCGCTCACGGACGCGGTGATGGACCTGTTCCTCAAAGATTGGGCGAAGATCTCCGCCCGATGAGCCAGCGATGAAAACGTATCCTCTCTATCTGAATGGCGAGTTCATTGCCAGCGAGCCCGCGTGGCACGTCGTCGATCCGGCCACCGGAGAGCCGTTTGCCAGGATTTCGACCATCGGCTGCGCCCGGCTGGCACAGGCTATCGCGGACGCCCACGCCGCATTCGCCGGCTGGCGGCAACTCGCGGCCAAGGCGCGCGGTGAATTCTTGCGCCGCATCGCGGCCGAAGTGGATCGCCGGCGCGACGAAATCGCGCATCGGATCAGCACGGAGAACGGCAAACCGCTCGTTCAGAGCCAAGGCGAGGTCGCCATGGCGGTGGACCATCTCCAGTGGTTCGCGGAAGAAGGGCGGCGCGCGTATGGCCGCATCATCCCGCATCAGGCGGACGGCAAACGCAATCTCGTCATGAATACGCCGATCGGCGTCGTGGCCGCCATCAGCCCCTGGAATTTCCCTCTCGTGCTGGCGGTGCGCAAAGTGGCGCCCGCCCTGGCGGCGGGCTGCCCGGTGGTGCTCAAGCCGGCGCGCCAAACGCCGTTGAGCTGCGTCGCATTTGCCGAGTGCGTCCACGCGGCGCAGTTGCCGAGAGGCGTGTTCCAGCTGGTGTGCGGCAAGTCCGACGAGCTCGGCGCGGAGTTTCTGAGCCACCCCCTTTGCCGGAAGGTGACCTTCACCGGCTCAACGGAGGTGGGCCGGGTCCTGATCGCGAACGCCGCCAGGACAATCAAGCCGCTCTCGCTCGAACTGGGCGGCAACGCGCCGTTGCTCGTGTTCGAGGACGCCGACCTCGACGCGGCGGTCGAGGGCGCGCTGCTGGCCAAGATGCGCAACACGGGCCAGTCCTGCATCGCGGCCAATCGCCTGCTGGTGCATCGGCCGATCTACCCGAGATTCCTCGATGCATTTGTCGCACGAGTGAAGGAGCTCAAGATCGGCGCATTCTCCGACCCGGGCGTCGAGATCGGCCCGCTCATTGACGAAGCGGCGCTGCGCCGCGCCTTGGATTTGGTGGACGATGCCGTCCAGCGCGGGGCGCGCCTGCTGTGCGGAGGCCGGCGGCTGGAACGGAAAGGGTTCTTTTTGGAGCCGACCGTGTTGGCGGATGTGCCGAAGGATGCGCGCTGCGAAGGCGAGGAGGTCTTTGCCCCGCTCGCGCCGGTCCTGGCTTTCGACACCGAATCGGAAGCCATTCAGTTGGCCAACGCGACCCAGCACGGCCTGAGCGCCTACGCCTTTACTCGCGACATCGGGCGGACGTTCCGTCTGGCCGAAAACCTCGAGGCGGGTATGATCGGCATCAACGACGGCCTGCCCACGACCAGCAATGCCCCCTTCGGCGGCCTGAAGCAAAGCGGCTGGGGCCGCGAGTTGGGCGCCGAAGGGCTCGACGCTTTTCTGGAAACCAAACACGTCTCGATCCGCCTCTGAATCCATGAGCGCCCCCAAGCCTGCCACCTATGTTCCGGCTGACGCCGCAGCATTTCGCTACGTCGAAAAGTCCAGCCCTCAGACCTCCCACCTCCAGTTCCTCACCTGCGGCTGGTATGAGCTCGCCGGCGAGGCGGCTTCCGGCACGTTGGCGCATCCCGCGGAGGAAGCCCTCCTGTTCTGCTGGCAGGGCCAGGCCACCGCGCGGCTGGGCGGCGCCCGTTACCCGCTCCAACGTTACGACGTGCTCTACGTCCCGCGCGGCGCCGCCTATCAACTCGCCCAAGATGGCGGCGACAGCAAAATCATCATCTGCCGCGCCCCGGCGGAGAAGGCGCATCCGGCCTTTCACGCGAAATGGGACGAGTTCTCCCGCGACGAGCGTCGCATCCGCCATCTCAAGGGCAAGGACGTGTTTCTCATGTTCGACGTGAGCGAATCCGCCGACAAGCTCATCGCCGGCTTCACGCTCTTCCAACCGTTCCAGCGCTCCTGGCCGCCGCATAACCACACCGATCAGGAGGAGATTTACATCTTCACCAAAGGCCGCGGCTCGATGGAGGTCTATGCCGGCGAGGAGACCAAGAGCTTCGTCCGCTCGGTGAGCAGCGGCGACGCCGTCACGATCCCGATCCTCAACTACCACCCGGTGTTCAGCCAGGAAGAGCCGCTGCTGGCCGGGCCCATCGGATCCGAGTCGGGACTGAGAAATCCGTTCTTTACACCGCCCGTATCATTGAAGTTGTACGTGACGTTTTGGATGCCGCCCACGGCGCCGCATTTCGCGTAAAAATCCCCCCAGACTGGCCTGCGGTTCGAATAGAAGCTCCATTGCATGTCCAGCGTGCCCACCGACGGGAAGAATTTGATGCCGTAGATGTTTTCTGGCATAGAAGGGTTTCCCGGGCCTGCTTGCTGCCAGCCGATTGCATCCACAATGGCTCCTGTCAGGCCGGTGTAATCAGCTGCGCTGAAATTGCTCGATGCTTCGATGATCAAGTGGCTGATTTGTGCGGAATTTCCCGTGATCGATAGCCGATAGGAATACTTGAAAGGGAAACCCGGCTGGGACGGATCCTCGTCGGTGACCTCCCACGAAAGATTAAGAGTCTGGTTTAACCACAATGCCGTTTAGGAATTGCCTCAAGATGTTGAGGGCATGCCAAAATGGAGCCACAACATAATGTGTTCATATTCAGCATTTTGTACTTGTACCTTTGCGAGTAGTACCCCATTAAGCTGGGGAT
>JAKLFB010000041.1 GCA_022711435.1 Verrucomicrobiota bacterium | reverse complement strand
AAATCTCCTTCACCTCTCCGCTCGGCGGCAGACTCGCAACCTGCCGCCCGTTTGTTGTACCCCCCTCCCCACTACCTGCATTTTCAAACCGCCATTTTCACCCCATGTTTACGCCGCCGCCAACACAGGGGATGGCTGGCAGCGGACTCGCCTTTCCTGGCCGGTTTCTTTGGTGTTTTTTGCACGTTATCAGTTGTTCTCGAATTGGTTACAACACACACCATCGGCTCGCAGTAATTCGGATTCTCGTTCATGGCTTGCTGGCTGGCTCAGGTTGGCGGGCAGGCTCGGGGATCGTCCATCATTCCGTTCATGACGGGCGATCGGACGCGTCCCCGATGTTTCATGACTCTGCGGCATGTTATCCATATGAGCATTTAGGGTCGTCTGCCCATCTGTGTATACGCAATGCGCGGCCGATCTTTTTCAATAATGCAAATTATTTTCAGGCCTTTCAGAACGCCCAACAGCAGAAGAAACGACTTCTTCATGACAGCATATTATGCAACTTCGACGCGGACTAATAAGCCGCGCCGGACTACTCGCGGCCGCGGCCGACCGCATGAGAGGTCGCGCGCGGGCAAGGCCGAAGCGGTCCTCCACCTAAAAACCGAGTACGACCTACGCACGATTATTGTTAGAGGGAAAAAATGTTTGTCAACAGGAATGCGATTTTTGTTGTATGTATCATCATCATTGCAGTGATGTATAACATTAAATGATATATTATATATCATTATATCTTAGTACTTCTTCTTACTGCATATTATAGGGCTCCTCTCGGAAGCCGGGAATTTCGCCAAATGCCCTGTCATTGCGGGCCTGGGAGGGCGGATGCGATTGGGGGCAAGAGGAGGCCGAAGAGGAGCCAATAGAAATCGGGGGATGACGAAACGCCGGATCTATTCCCATATCTCATGTCTGCTATCCCATATGTTGGCTTGAGCGGAAGAGTCGAAACGGGGGTTAGTTAATGAGGTTTAGGAACCAATTATGGATTGGTTTCATCCCGTTGATTTAGCCAACATAACAAGCCTGGCAATTGGCATCGATCCGCAAACAGCGACAGGGCTGTCGGTGGTTGAGGCCCGATTCGGTGCTTGAGAATACTAAAGTGCTGCTTTAAAAATCTCATCTGTAAAATACATCCATCGGGCCTTGGCCGAACAAGTCAGCCGGGCCATCCGCCATTTCCCGGCGGCGGTTCTGACCGGGCCGAGGCGTGCGGGCAAGACGTTTCTGCTGCGCCGGCTGTTTCCCGAGGCCAGCTACTTCCTGCTGGAAGACCCCGATATGGTGGCCCGGCTGCGGGCCGATCCGCAGGGCTTTCTCGATGAGGTGAAGACGCCCGCCATCCTCGACGAGGTGCAGAACGTGCCCGAGATTTTTGCCCACATCCGGGCGCGCGTTGACCGCCAGCCGCGCCGGGCCGGGCAATGGCTGATCACCGGCTCGCAGGACGCGCCGCTGATGCAGCGGGTCACCGAGTCCATGGCGGGCCGCGCGGCCGTGCTGCAACTCCTGCCGCTTTCCGTGCGGGAGACGTCCAAGGTAACGCTGCTGCGGGGTGATTATCCTGAAGCGGTGGCGCGCCCGGGCGGGACGCGGTTATGGTTCAGTTCCTATCTCCAGACCTACCTGGAGCGCGATGTCCGCGCCGTGACGGCGGTGAAAGACCTTGCCACCTTCCGCCGCTTCCTTGCGCTGGTGGCCAGCCGGCACGGACAGATTCTGAACAAGACCGACCTGGCCGCGCCGCTGGGCGTGAGCGTGCCGACGATTGCCCAATGGCTCGGGGTGCTGGAAACCACCGCGCAGATTCTCCTGGTCCCGCCGTTTTACGAGAACCTGGGCAAGCGGCTGATCAAATCGCCGAAGTTGTACGTGGCCGACTCCGGCCTCGCCTGCCATCTCCTGGGCGTGGATTCGCTGGCCGAGCTGGTCAAGTCGCCTTTTCACGGGGCGTTGTTCGAGGGTTTTGTGGCGTCGGAAATCGTCAAGGCGCAGGCGAACGCAGGCCGGCGCCGCGAGCTCTACTACTTCCGCGATGAGCAGGGCTTGGAAGTGGATTTCCTTGTGCCCGGTCCTGGCGGCACGGTGTCGCTCGTCGAATGCAAGGCTTCGCGCACCGTCACACCCGCCATGACCCTTCCCATGCAACGGCTGGCGGAGGCGTTGCAAAATAAACGTCCGCCTGGAACGACCATTGCACGCCACCTCGTGCATCAATCGCCGAGGACCCCGGCGGCCACCCGCGCCGTCGCCCCAGGCGTGCGCGCCTGGGCGTGGCAGGATTTTGTCGGCCAGCTCTGACCAAACCGGGCGCAAGGGCAGTAATCAGTAGTCAGTGGCGAGTATCCAGTGAGGCACGTGTCACCCGGCCCTCGTCCCTTGCCCCTTTCCGCATTGGCCCAAGGTCCAATGCCCGGCGCCGCCCCGCCCCTGCGGGCTGGGGGTCTTGGGCGGCCTGGCTGTGTTGCTCCTCGCTCACAGACCGCGCGGGTATGCTCGCTCGTCGCGCCTTGCCAGCCCGCCCAATCCCCTCCAGCAAAATCGGAATTAATTTTTGCACAGACCACTAAGGCGCGGGTAAAAGAGGTGGCAGCGGCAGTCGGTGGCCGAGCGGCCGAAAGAAAAAAGGATGCCTTGCCCGCGGGAGGGGGCTCGATGGCGGGCGGCTCGCCGGGGTGGGCAGAAGGTCGCGCGGGCGGGGCAAGGCTCACCCTGGCGGGGGCGGGGCGGTTGCCGGAAAGGGGATTTGCCAATCCGCCGGATCCGGGGCTAGGAGGAGGAGTTTGCCGCTAGCCCTGCCGGATCCCCCAAGGCACGGCTAGTCCTCAAATGCCGATCCGGCTATGCGCCAAGACAAGCCCAGATGATGTCGGCAAACACCATAGATTTAGGTGGCCTTGTTGTAAGCTATAGTTGTAAGCCCAGTCCAAATTTGCTGTAAGTGCTTGATAATGAACCTGGCGGAGAGGGGGGGATTCGAACCCCCGATACCCTTTAGGAGTATAACGGTTTAGCAAACCGTCGCCTTCAGCCACTCGGCCACCTCTCCGTTGCAAGGCTTTTCGATTCCCCTCCCTGGGCGGAATCGATCGCTCGGCCTTTCCTATACTCGACTCCCCGGCTGCGGTCAAGCGGCCAAGCGGGCGATTTCGCGCATTGCTTCACGCCCCGAACCGGGCCGGCTCGAGGGGCAGCCGCGCATCAGAACCAGAACTTCCGAGTGTCCCAATCGATCCAGACCCGCATGGGCTCGAATCGTTTCCATTCGGTGTGGCCGTCCTGGAAGAGGATATTGCCGCCGGCGGGCATCTTGGCCGAGCCCATGTGGCTGCTGTTGTAGCCGCCGGGCAGCACCTGTGGATTCGAGGTATACACGCCGGTGAACTTGTCGGTCCGGGCGCCCGTGCCCTCGGAAATCACGACATCGGTCACCAGCTCCGTGTTGGACGGCGGCGAGTTGGTGAGGCTGCCCGGATTGGAGATCTTGGTCAGGTATTGCTTGGGCGGGCGGATCGGGGCCGGCTTGGAAGGGTCGCTCGACTCGCGCTTGATGAGCCAGGCGTAGCTGGTCACCCGGTAGCGGCCGTTGAACACCCACCAGAAATCGACGTTCCGCACGGATGTGTAGCTGCCCGGGCAATACAGGATGCCCCGTTTGGCGCCCGAATCCGTGATCGCATCGGCGGTCAGGCTCGGCAGGTCCCAAGGCGACACGCCCGCGACGGAGTTGGCGGTTTCCCTCTGGCGGGGCAGGTTGTCGTTGTTCTCGCCGGCGTAGATCTGGAACGCGATGTTCTGCTGCCGCATGTTGCTCATGCACTGCGTGCGTTTGGCCTTTTCCTTGGCTTTGCTCAGGGCAGGCAAGAGCATGCCGGCCAGAATCGCGATGATGGCAATGACCACCAGCAGCTCGATCAGCGTGAAGCCGGGGCCAGCGGTTCTTCGCACTGCGGAGGGTGTCTGCATAGGCTCTTCGTTACAGTGGGGCGCGAAGGGAGGTCCGTCAACCCGGAATGCCGCCTGCGGCGATGCAGACCACGTACTCGTGCCGCACCGCGAATGGCTCCCCCGCCCTTTTTCCCCGGCCAAGCCGGTCGAGAAACTGCTCGGCAAGCGCGCCGCGCCGGCCCGGATCGATGGCGTCGAAATAGGCCGTGCCGGCTCCGGACTTCAGCAGATGCTCGAGCGCCTCTCGGGCGGTGGCATACCGAAACTCGATCGCCCCCTCGCCGATCTTCTCGATCTTGAACCCGGCCGATTCGATCAGCGTCCGGACATGGCGGGCGCCGCGCGGGAAATCGAACGCGACCCGCTTTTGCAGAACGGAAGGATCCTCGGCCACCAGCTCGGCGAAGATCTCGAGCGGCTCCTGCGGCGAGTTCTCGCGATGCACGACAAAGGCGAGCTTGCCATCCGGGAGCAAGGCGCGGCGGGCCGCATCGAAAAACGGCTTCAGAGGGATATATCCCAGAACCCAGCTCGAGAACACGCAGTCGAATCGCCCCTCGGTCTCGAGGCAAGCGAGGGCGTCGCCGGCCAGCCAGCGGACGTTGCGGCTTCCCTGGCGCTGCAATCGCACGCGCGCGCAGGCGAGCATCCCTTCCGACAGATCGGTGGCCACCACCTCGGCTGCCTTTCGCGCAAGCTGGGCAGTCGCGTAGCCGGTGCCGGCGCCCGCCTCGAAGACCCGCTCTCTCCCTTGCCAGGGAATGGCCGCGATCAGGCTGTCAATCGGAGCCGCCGCCTCCGCCAGCCAGAATTCGTCATAGTCGCCGTGGACGCGATCGTAGGCGGCCTGGAGCTCGGCGGGGCCGACCTCGTCGCCGCGTGCTTCGGCGCGGATCTGGAAGAACCTGGGCAGGACATGGGATCGAGGCAGATGCCGCCGGCACATCTCGACCGACGCCTCGGGCGCCAGGGGCAGGGTCGGCGCCCGCAGGCGCCTGCTCAGCATCCTCCCCACGCAGCCGGGCCGGGGCTCGACGAACGACCTTCCCATCCGGTCCAGGATGGTCTCGACGCCTTCGCGCGACACGTTGCCGAACGAGAGCGGGACCAGGTTGCACGGGCACACCTCCCCTGCCCCGTCGATGTAGAGATGCGTGAGTCCCGCCCCGCATCCAAACGCGTCTGGCGATTCGATATGGCTCAGGCAGGAGAGGATCGGCAGGGTGTCGTCCCGGGCGACCTCGGCCTGGTACTCGAGGATCCGGCGCCGATCCTTGGCGGCGAGCATGACATCGGTGCGGCCGGCGAGCCGGCCCGCGGCCGCCGGTTCCATCAGGTGAACTTCCAGCGCGCCCATCTCTCCCGCAAACCGCAGGAACGAAAAGAACCGTTCCCGGCCGATCAGATCCCGGGTCGCCACCGCGACCACATACGGATACAGCCCCTGCTCCCGCGCGATGCGAATCGCCCGCAGGGCGGTCCGGAACGCCCCGGGCCGGCCTCGCATTCGATCGTGCTCGGCCTCGTCGACCGAATCGAGACTGATGCCGGCGGCGAAGACGCCGCTGTCCTTCAATTCGCGGGCGCGCTCTGCGGAGAGCCCATCGCCCGTGGTCCCCAGAATCAGGCAGGACCCGGAGCCAAAGGCGCGAGCGATGGCGGCCAGGTCCGCCCGCAGCATCGGTTCGCCTCCTGTCAAGGTGACCATCACGGCTCCCAGCTGCTGCAGATCGGCCGCCAGGCGCTCGAGCACCTCGAGCGGCATGTCCGACTGGCTCCGGCCGGCATTGTAGCAGTGCCAGCAGTTGAACGGACACCGATTCGTCACGGCCACCGTCACCGAATAGAGCCGGCGAGCTGCGGCGTCCCCCAGCTGGCCGAACTGCTCGACCAGCCGGTCGAATGCCGAGCTCGGATACGGCGGGAAATGCGTGTTGACCACGTGCTGTCCCCGAAAGGCAACGGCTTTCTCCCGCGCGAGATAGTCCTTGAAAAATGCGCCTAAACGGGGATGCAGCTTCGTCAGCGGCGGCCGTTTCGAAATCTCAGCAAAAAAATCATCTCCGCGCATGGCACTTGGTCCGACCCGGTGAGCATGCCCATTCAGGCCGGAAACTCCAGCGGGAAAAGAGCCCGCCCTCGAGGACGGGGCGTCAGTGTCTTCTCCACCAGGATTGACGTCGCGCAGGGCTCATGACTAAAATGGCGGCATTCAACCCATAAGGGTCTGTGCAAAAATTAATTCCGATTTTGCTGGAGGGGATTGGGCGGGCATGGCACACGGCATCCGAAGGAACACGATTATGAATCCGATTTCGCATCGAACCGCCAACCCCCCCGCATTGAATCGCGCTGGTCATGCCGGCTGGCCTGGGCGTCTGCCGACGGTCTTCCTTTGCGCGGCTCTGCTATGCTTGACCGCCCGCGCCCAGATCACGTGGATCAACCCGGCGGGCGGCGACTGGAACGTGGCGACCAACTGGGATTTCGGGGCGGTCCCGGGCATTGGAGACAGCGTGAACCTCACCAGCAGCCTGGGCGCGGCCTATGCGGTCGGGTATGGGACGCCCATGGCGGCTTCGAGCATCTACAGCGTCGCCATGAACGGGGCGACGGCGGCGGAGGCGGTGACGCTCGAGATCGCGGCTGCCGGCTTCAACGTCGACGATCGCATCAGCATCGGCACCAACAGCACCGTGGCGGTCCAGCCGGGCGCCATGATCACAGTTGGAATCCTCGAAGGCCGCAAGGGAACCCTGATCCTGAATGGCGGCTCGGTGACGTCCCTGACCGCCTTCACCCATGGCACGGGCGGGAAGCCGGGGGCGCCGTTCAACATGCGGATCTACGGCGGGGCATTCTCGACGCCGGCGACCACGCTGGGCAGCTCGGAGAACGGCGGCACATTGATCGTCGCCGGGGGCGAGGTCGACCTGGGCGTTTACAGCGCCGGCCGCGACAGCGGATCGACCGCCAACGGATTCTCGACGGGGCTGATCGTCAGCAACGGGACCGTCCGGCTCTCGGGAATCACGCTGAGCACCGGGAACAGCGCTGCGAGCATGCGGGTGTCAGGCGGCCATGTGACCAACACGGGCCCGCTCATTATCGGCAGCTCGAGCACGGCGACGGCCCGCGAGACCGGCTACCGGCAGACGGGCGGCGTGTTTGACACGACCGCAGCCTGGCAAAACATCGTTCTTGGAAACACGGCCGAGGGGCAGCGTGTATCGCTCGATGTGCGCGGCGGCCTCTTCTACGCCTACGGCGTGACGCTGGTCAATGACCCGGCGTTCACCGGCGTGAACGCCACGTTCAGCGTGACGGACACGGGCGTCGCCTATCTCGGAGAAGGCGGGATCGTCAACAACGCCACGACCTACACAGTCGGCATCGGCAACGGCGGCCGCCTGACCGCCTTCGCCCCGTATACGATCGGAGGCGATCTGACCTTGAGCGGGGGGGTTGGCATCCTCGAAGCGGCCACCGCGGATCACACGCCCGTCGACCTGATTATTACCGGCGGGCTCAAGGGGGCCGGCACGCTGGCCAAGACCGGCGCTGGCAAGGCCGCCATCCAGGGGACGGGAACCCACACTGGTGAGATCCAGGTCCGGGAAGGTGTGCTGGCCCTCGAAGGGGCAGGCTCGATCCCGGCGACCGCATCGATCGTCGTGTGGGAGGGGGCCCGGTTCAATGCGGGGGCGGCGTTCGCGCTCAACGGGGGGCAGGCCCTGGCCGGGGTGGGCACTGTGGCGGGCAACGTGACGGCCGTGAGCGGCGCCGGCCTCCGGCCTGCCGGCAACGGCGGCACAGGCACGCTGGCGCTCGAAGGCAGCCTGACGCTCGAAGGCGGGGTAACCGCTACGTTCGACATCCAGTCCGCCGCCGCCAAAGACCTGCTCGTCGTCAACGGCGCGCTCACCCTGAACAGCACCAACACGATCCTGATCACCTCGACCCTCGGCAGCGGCACCTACCGGCTGATCGATTACGGCACGCTGGTCGGAGACGTCGCCAGCCTCCAGGTCGTGGGCGTTTCTGGCTATGTCACCAACAACGCCGCAGCGGGCGCCATCGATCTCGTCCTCGAGTCGGTCGGCCGCGACCCGGCCAGCCTGGTCTGGACCGGCGATGGCGTCTCGAACCTGTGGGACATCGGCGTCACTGCCAATTGGCAAAACGAGGGCGCCAAGGATTGGTTCTTCCCGAACGACGCCGTCCTGTTCAACAACGCCGGCTCGGCAACACCGGCCGTCGAGCTGGTCGGGGATCTGACGCCGTCGATGATCCTTGTGGATGCGGCCAAAGATTACACCTTCGGCGGCAGCGGGCGCATCGTGGGCGCAACCGGGCTGATCAAGACCAACTCGGGCGTCCTTGCGCTGAACACGATCAACGACTTCACGGGCATCAGTCGGATCGGCGGCGGAACGGTCCGCGTGCCGGTCCTGGCAAACGGAGGCGTTCCCAGCCCGCTCGGGTCCGCTGTCAGCGATCCGTCCAACCTCGCGCTCATCGGAGGCGCGCTCGACTATACCGGCCCCACTGCATCGACCGATCGCGGGGTCACGCTCGAGGCCGGCGTCGGGACACTTGTGGTCTCCGATCCGGCCGCCACACTGACCTGGGCCGGCCGGATCACCGGCGCCGGCGCGCTGACCAAGTCGGGGCCGGGCGTCCTTCAGCTCGGCAACGCGGACAACGACTATGGCGGCGGCACCGTCGTCGCCGGCGGAACGCTCCTCTTCGGAAACGCAGGCGCAGGAGCGATCACCCTCCACGGCGGCACCTTCGCGACGACCGCCGACCAGCAGAACCTCCCCAACCCGCTGGTCGCCCTCGGCACGGACAACCACTATCGGAACTCGAAGAACAACACCCTGGCCGCCATCAGCGGAGATGGATCGCTCGATCTGGACTTCGCCGCCGCCACGGACACCATCACCATCGAGGGCGACATGAGCGGATTCACGGGCCGGATCACGGCCCGCGGCAGCGGGGGCAACTGGCGATTCTACCGCTTCGCAACACCCGGCAGCCCCGCCGCCGCGTTCGATCTGGGCACCAACGGGGCCACCATGCTGACGCGCAACGGCAACACGACCGTCCGCCTGGGCTCGTTGGCGGGCGACGCCACCACCAAGCTCACGGGCGCCTCGTCGGTCACGGGCGCGCTGACCACCTACGAGATTGGCGGCAATCACGCCAGCACCACGTTCGATGGCCTGATCGAAGACAATGCCCGCCCGGCGCCTGTGGCCATTCGAAAGATCGGCGCCGGCACGCTCACCCTCACCGCCGCCAGCACCTACACCGGGCCCACTCGGATCGAGGAGGGAACCCTCGCCCTGACCGGATTCGCCAGCATCGGCTCGAGCAGCCTATTCGAGGTGGCCGCCAGCGCCGCGCTCGACCTGACCGGCCTCGCCGATCCGACGCTCTACCTGATGAATGCGGGCCAGACCATCGCCGGGGCCGGCACGATCCGAGGCAACATCAACGCGGGCGCCGGCACTGCCGTCACGCCAGGATCGCCTGTCGGCACGCTGACCGTGACCGGGAGCATCGTTCTCGACGGAACCACGGTGATGGAGCTGGACCGAGCCCTCACCCCCAACAGCGATCGGATTGTCGCCTCCGGGATCACCGCCAATTACGTGGGCGCGCTCGTGGTGACCAACGTGGGCGGCCGCCTGTCAGCCGGCGACCAGTTCCAGCTTTTCAGCCGGGCCGTCTCCGGCGGTTTGGCGGCGATCGAGCTGCCCAGCACAGACGCCTCGGGCGCGACCTACACGTGGGAGAACAACCTCGCGACCGACGGCTCGATCCGGGTTGTGACGGCCTCGGGCGGCATCCCGGACACGCCCACCCGGCTGACCGTCGCCACGACCGCACCCGGCACACTCACGGTGTCCTGGCCCGCCGATTACATCGGCTGGTCGCTCGAATCCCAGACGAACTCCCTCTCCGCCGGCCTGGGCACCAACTGGACCCGAGTCGCAGGATCGAACATGACCAATGTGTTCGAGATTCCCGTGAACACCGACCACGGCGCCGTCTTCTTCCGCATGGCGCTGCCGTAGCAGGACGCCAGGAGCTTCTATGCAAACGATTCTGCCCTCCGAGTTCAAACGCCAGATGGTCGTGATCCTCGACGGCGGACCGCATATCGTCGAGGATATGCATGTCAGCGGCACCGCGCAGACGCGGCATAAGCTCCACACCCGGTTGCGCCATCTCAAGTCGGGCCGGATCATCGAGCGTGTTTTCGCCGAGAACGAGCGGGTGCCCGTTGCGCAGCTCGAGACCCGGCGCGTCACGTTCAGCTTTGCGAAGGGCGACATCCAGGTGTTTCTGGACTCGGAGACGTTCGAGGAATACGAATTCGGCAACGAGCAGCTCGGCGATCGGCGCTGGTTCGTCCACGAGAGCCAGGAATATAAAGTCCTCCGGCTCGACGGCCAGCCGATCGACCTGGTCGTTCCTTCTCAGGTCGCCCTCGAGGTGGTCGACACCGCCCCGCCCTCTCGAGGCGGCTCCGACTCCGCCTGGAAAGAGGCGAAGCTCGAAACCGGCCTCCAGGTCATGGCGCCGCTATTCATCGCCAACGGCGACCGGATCCGCATCGACACCGCCACCAAGAAATACGCCGGCAAGGAAACCTCCCATGAATAGGCGCCGCCGGTTCACGGCGTGAGCACGGCCCGATAGAGCACGGCGGCCTCGGCGGGCCATGCATCGGAAAAGAGCGTGCTCCCTGTGGCATTCGAGACGTTTCTCACATTCGTCCACGGGCCGCCCGGCACGCATCGCTGGATGAGATACGTGAGGCCGGGCTCGCCCTCCAACCGCAGGTGGATCCGGCCATCGGATTGGGGCGCGGCGATCTCGAGCCGCGAGGGCTGGCTGAGGAACCGGAGCACGTCGGCCATGTAAGTGCGGCGCACTGCTGCGCTGGTCAGCGTCTCGAACGGAAAGCCCCAATACACCACCTTGCCCACGCCGCCAGCCCCGGTGTGCAGGATGCCCGCGCCGCCGCCCGCCACCCCGCCATACTCGAGCGCGACCGCCGCAGCCGCGCCTTCAGGGGTCAGCAGGTCGGGGTATCCCACCCAATAGATGCCGCGGCTGCCATCGTCGAACAGGCCGGTCCCGCTGCCGGCAAAGATCGAGCCTGCCGCGGGAGTGACGGTGTGGCTTCCGGCGTTGTCATGGATGTCGCCGTCGAGGCGGGCGTGCAATCGCTGGCGCAGGAACGCCCGATCCGCCGGGCTCGGCCCGGAAACGCGGTCCAGGTCCCAGGCGATCTCCGAGCCGCTGACGAAGAGGTTGCCGCCGGCGGCCAGGAAGGAGGCGACCGCCGCCTGCTCGGCCGGGGTGAACGTGCGCCCGGCGGTGGATTGGTTGCCGCTGGCCCAGATCACGACCGGATACTCTTCGAGGCGAACGGCCCGCTGGGACACGTGCGCGCGCTGGCAGGAATCGAACGGCCATCCAAAGGCGCCGATGGTTTCGCCGTGGGGCACGACGTAGTCGAAGCTGTTCACGCGCCCCGGCAGGACGCGATCCGCGGCTCCTTGGTTCTGGTCGTGCCCCGGAGGGCGATACGCGGAGGGCTCGAGGTCCTGACGCAGATTCAGCGCCCGGTCGAACCGGGTGAAGCCATTGACGAACAGGACGCGGGACTGAGCCGGGTTGGAGCTGCGGCGGCACCCGACGGTCGGCGACGGGAGCGACTCGCCGCCCCCATTGGTCGCGGTGATGTAGCAGTATATCGTGGAATCCACCGCCACGTCCGTGATCAGGATCGAGGCGCCGGCGGTGCTGACCGGCTGGCCGAAGCCGAAGCCGTCCGCGGACCGGTAGATCCGGTAGCCGGTCGCCGGGCCGCTGCCGGCCTGGCTCAGAGGCGGCGACCAGGAGATCCTTATCCCGCCATCCTCGGCCGCGGCTCGAGGAGAGGCCGGCGGCTCGGGCAGGAATGCCAGCGGCGCCCCGTCGAACTGGGCAAAATACCGCACGAGCCCCTGATACGCCGCCCGCGCACACCCCATCCGCACCTTGGGATCCCGCATCAGACGCGCGTCGGCATCGGAATCGTGGAATGCAACCTCGACAATCGTGGCGTCCATCTCGTAGCGGATGGCGTCGCCGCGGATTTCGCCGAACGCGTAGTCGGTGCGGGCGTAAGTGAGATTGCTGCCGCGGTCATACCAAGGGGTTTCGAGCTGCGAGCTCAGTCCCGTCAGATCGTCATTGATCTCCCGGGCGAGCAACCGGGCCAGCGTGATCTGGTTCGCGGAGGTGGCCGTGCCCGGGAAAAGGGAATCGCTGTTGTGGAGGCCGATGACGCCGCGGCCGCCGCCCGCATTCGAGTGGAAGCCGACGTAGACCCGCTCGAACGTGGTCCCGCTCTCGGCGCGGTTCATTTCCGCTGCCATCCGGGGCGGCGCGCCGACGTTGTCGCTGGCATCGTCGCCGGCCCCGTCATAGAGGGCCGGGTCCTGTCCCTGGCCGGCCATAAGCTGGACCCAGTATCGGCTGCACTCCTCCTCCCGGGGGTAAGTCGAGACGCCGCCGCCGCGATCGATGTCGCCGAACCCGTTGCCGAAGCGGATGGCGTCAGCGATTGCGACGCCGGAGGCCGCGCCCGGCTCGGCCAGGTTGCTGATCCGGACCGAGCCGATCTCGGTGTTGGCGCCAGCGCCGAACCGGTAAGTGCCCAGGTAAATCCACCCTTTCCCGACCCGATCGTGAGGAACGCGGACCCGGGTTTCACCTCCCAGATGGCGGATGCGATAAAGCTGGCGAATCCGGTTGGCGCCGTGGGCGGCCCAGCAATAGACCGGATACTGGCCTGGGATGGGGTGGCCGGCGTGTAGATGGCCAGCGCGGTTTCGGCCGGCGCCGAAGGCGCGTAGCGATACGGCACGTCGCCCGGGCTGCCGAAATAGACCGTCGCCGTGCTGTCGGCCCACGGCCCGATGAAGGTCACGCCCGGGCTGTCGTTGTCCAACACGGCCTCGCGGCTCTGAAAGCCCACGGGCCGCAAAGGGACGACCGTTGCGCCCGCATTGAAGCAATAGGCGACAAAGAGGGTCATCTGGTCGAGGTTGCCACAGTCCTCGTTCATCTCGAGCAGGACCGAGCGCTGCGTGCGCCAGCCGTTGCCCCCCCAGGTCCAGCCGTGGCCGCCGCTGGTGAACACGATGCGCCCGGTCAACGCCCCGACCGGCTGGGCGTCACCGGTCTCCGGCTCGCTGGCTGCCCGTATCGGAACATCAAGGGTCGCCGACGCCAGGCTCGACTCGGCTGCGGGAGGATCGGCAGACTGCTGGAAAGAATGGTGGGCGGCCTCGTCGAAATCGAGGGGGGCTGAAGCGGCGCTCACTGCGGCCATGAGACCGAGAGCCAGCATGCCGGGGTGGAGCGGCCCGCGATGCCGCACCGCGTCAGCGGCCATGCTGGATCCTATCCTCGTCGATGAGAGGCCGTGCATCCTTGACCGAGCCCAGCGGGCGGCAGCCGGGGCCGATGCCGTCGAGGCCCAGATCGGTCTCCATCTCGCTGGCAAGCTGCTTGAGCTGCGCAACGACAGCCGGATTTTCGGCGGCGACGTTCCGCGTTTCTCCAACGTCATTGCCGAGGTGGTAGAGCTCGGTTCTGGCGAGGTGGAGCTTCCAGTGACCGCGTCGGACGGCTTCGAGCTTCAGGCCGCGGAAGTAATGGAAAGCGTCATGAGGCGGGGGAGCATCGGCGAGGCCGGCGAGGACAGGCCATAGATCGCGGCCATCGATCTTGCGATCGGCGGGCAGGGCGCCCCCGGCCAGAGCGGCGAACGTCGGAAGGATATCGATCATGCCGGCGATGGCGCCGGAAGATGTGCCGGCGGGGATGCGGCCCGGCCACCAGGCGATCGTCGGCACGCGCATCCCGCCTTCCCAGGTCGTTCCCTTGTGGCCGCGGAGGGGGGCGTTGACGGCGCGCCGGGTGCCTCCGTTATCGGAGGTGAAGATGACCAGCGTTCGAGGCTCGAGCTGCAGCGCGCGCACTGTCTCGAGCACCTGGCCGACGCTCCAATCGACCTCCTCGACCCAGTCGCCGTAGAGGCCGTTCTTGGATTTGCCGCGAAAATTGGGGCCGGGATAGAGGGGCCAATGGACCGCGTTGTGGGCGAGGTAGAGGAAAAAGGGATGATCCCGATGATCGCGGATGAAGTCGACCGCGGCCTGGGTGTACCGGGTCACCAGGGTGGTCTGGTCGTGGGCCAGGACGCGCTGCAGGACAGTCTCGCCGCGGAGGAGTGGCAACGGGGGCTGGCCCTTGCCCGTGGCGGCGGGAAGCGGATCGCCCCAGTTGCTTTTCACGCCGTCGGCGGCGGGCCCCATGTCGTTCGAGTAGGGCAGCCCGAAGTAGAAGTCGAATCCCTGCCGGGTTGGAAGGAATTCCACCTGATCGCCGAGATGCCATTTGCCGACCAGACCGGTGGCGTATCCGGCGGACCGGAGCACCTCGGCGACCGTGATTTCGGCCGGGGCCAGGCCGATCGCGTTGCCGGGAAACAGGACGTGGGGGATCGGCAGCGCGCGCTTCGGGTAACAGCCCGTCATGAGCGCCGCGCGCGAAGGAGAGCAGACCGGAGCGCCATAGAAGCTGGTCAGCTTGCGGCCTTCCGCCGCCATCCGATCCAGGTTGGGCGTTCGGTTGACGGTCGAGCCGAATGGCCCGATGTCGGCATACCCCAGGTCGTCGATGTTGATGAGGATCACGTTGGATTTGGGCGCGGGGCGGTCCGAGGCTGGGCAGGATGGCAGGGGGAAAGCCAGCAGCAAACAGCCGGTCAGCCATCGAAGAGTAGAACGTGAATTCATAGTATTGGCAGGTTCGGCCGACGTTTCAGCGGCTCACGGCATATCAGGATCGAGAGTGTGTCGGACGAAGAGCTTTTCATCGGAAAGCGGGATCCGCCAGGCGCGCCGCCAGAAATCGGGGGCCAAACCGTTTTGGCTGATACCGGAAAGCTCCCAATCAGGGGGGACAGGAGTCCACTGCGCGAGGTTGGTGGAAATCTGAGCCGCCGAACGATGGGAAAGGGAGCCGAAACGCATTGCGATCTCGTAGAGGAGATTCGAGGAAGTCAGGGCGTATACGGGAGGAAAGCGGTCGCGGTCCTTGGCGGTGGGATCGCTGCCGATGATGAACTCGACCCAGTTGGACCAGCCATCGCCCTCGTCATCGCGTGCCATGAGGGCATCGGCGCTCGAAGCAGGCGGCAGCGCGAAAGGCTCGATCCAATCGAGGAAGGCCTGCTGTGGCGCGGCAGGACCGTAGGAGAACATGGCGGTCGCCGTGACGCTGGAGAGCGTTTTCAGTCGAACCCAGTGCGCCGAGTAGCCGTCCGGGAAGACGTGCTTGAACACTTGGCCGGCGGGGACGATAAATCGCCCGTATTCGCTCCAGGAATTATCGGCTGCGAAATCGACTTCCACGACGAAGGTGACGTCTTGGGAAGCATTGTGGGCGAGCTGGAGGACCTTATGTTCATAGCCATACATGAGGTACGGATCGCTGGGCGCATTAGCGGCGACGGGCGTGTTGATCCACGGTCCGCCTTGGCCCCACGGGGGCCCCATCCGCCAGAGATCGTCCACATTGCCGAACCAGAGCCCCGCCTGGCCATCGGTCGAGCGGAAGAAATGACCGTCCGGGACCGCCGAGGCCGCGGTGCCGGCCACGACGAACAGGCCGCGCCAGGACGCGAAGTCGCTGATATGCTTGCCATGGGAGGTGATGGGGCGGATGCGGCGGAAGCCTCCCGACGAGCTCTTGGGCAGCTCGTAGAATGTGCCGTGGGCCTGGAACAGATCCCGCTCGGTGACCACCTCGCGCTTGCCTCGCGGCCAGCCTGACGGAAACGCGCTGTCGTAGGCAGAGTGGGTCTTCGGGAGCCGGTAGCGATTGGCGCCGTCCGCCACCAGCACCGAGGCGTCATCGACGGCGATTGCCGGCGCCGCCAGGGAGTAAGTGCTGCGCAGCGCCGATTCCGAAACGGTGTTGGTCTTCCGCGTCAAGACGAACGCGCCGTCGATTTCGTAGTAAGCAGAGACGGGATTTCCGGCTGAGCCGGAGATATGGGCGCCGAATTGCAGGATCCGCGCGTTGCCGGTCTGGGGGCGGATGATGCCGTCGCTGTAGCCATGGGTTAGGGCGACGTCGGCGATTCCGGCGAACAGGGTGGGGAGGGGTTCCCGGGGAGGATTGCCGAGATGGAAATAGGCGGTGACACCCACCGCGTTGTTGCGGGGCACAAGGCGGACCCACGCGGCCGTCAATCCGCGTGGGAGCAGATACCAGGCATAGCCTGCAGCCGGCAGGTTGATGGCCGTCAACTCCCGCCACGTTCCGGTTCCATCGGTGTCGTATTCGAGGGCGAAGCTCACGGGCGACTCGGTGGCGTGTTTGAGGTGCAGGACCCGGTTTTGGAATCCGCGGATCAGGAAGGGATCGCTGGGGTTTTGGGCGACGACGGCATCCTCCTTCCAGGGCCCGCCGAACCCGGCAGGCGGCCCCCACTGTTCGAGGTCGGAGAGTTGACCGAACCACGGCGCCGAGTGGGACTGGCCGGCCCAGGAATTGCCGCCGGTCGTCGATGCATCGTCCCGGCCCATAACCAACTGGCCGTTCCACCAGCAATAATCGACCGGCATCTTCAGATAGGTGCAGATCGGAACGAGACCGCCTGTTTGAGATGCCCGGAAGGTTCTGGGGAAATCATAGAACAGGCCGTGCATGTGCATGAGCAGTTTGCCGTCGACGATTTCGCGGATGCGGGGCCATTCGGTGTACCAGCCGTGGAATGCATCGTGGGTGTAGCTGCCTTTCGGGAGTCGAAACGTATGCCAGACGCCGTCGTCGAGCAGTTTCAACATCACCGACCGCTTGTCCCAGCCGGTGGACCAGATGGGATCGTCATCGCGGGCGGCGCCGTAGATGCCGCCGGGGCCGGTCACCTCGCAGAAGTTGTGGCGCTCGACGACGGACCACCCGTTGGTCCAGTCGCGGCCCGGGTTCTCAACCAGGGCGCCCACCGGCCGGCTGAATCCCGGATCGCTCGAGATGCTCCATCCGCTCTCCCCGTTGTTGGCATAGATCAGGCGCCCCTGGCCCGAGTAGGCGCCCTTTCCGTGGGTGCCCGGGATGTGGCTGCTGCCGGACTGCATGTCGGGGTGGTTGGCGACGACGTCGAGCGTGCGGACGTCGACCTCGTAATTCCCCTCCTCCATGGACATGAAATAGACCTTGTTGGCCGGATCGGTCAGATGCCGCGCCGCGGCGGTCAGGCGTCCGGGCATTTTCGATCCGGGGATGGCGCGGACATTGGCGTTGGTGTCGATGAAGTAAGGGCCGATGATGAGCTGCTGCGATTCGCGATGGATGAGGCGGCTGGCGTGCGTGCCGCCGACGCTTTCCGGACGCGCGGTGAGAGTGAGGTTGCTGTCGACCATCCAGAGCTTGTCCGAGCTGCCTCGCGGCTGGTGCGGCGGGTAGGTGACAAACCACAAGCGGCCCGCCCACGGCGCCACGGCGCCAATGCCGGCCTCTCCATCCGAGCTGAACACGGCCAGATGCGGGTAGGTGCCGCTGATGTTGAGGATGGCATCCGGAGACGGAGGCGCCGTTCCCACGACCTGCGCGACCATCTCGTCAATGTCGAATCCCGGGTTGTTTCCAAAAACGGCAGTAAAAACGAAAAACCGCGCGGCGTTGCGGGTGGCGCTGTCTTTTTGGAAGTGAGTGATATTCGTGACGGCGCTTGTCAGCGAGGCGCTGCCCGCATCCGAGACCTCGAGATGGTATCGTGCGCCTGGCAATCCCCAATCCAGGCCTGTAAAACGAACGCGATGCCACTGGCCGGGCGTCAGCGGATTGAGCGTGGCGAGGGATTGCCAGCCGCCGGTGCCGTTGTAGGTCTGCCAGCCGTTCTGGTAGCGGAGGTTGGCCACGGCCTGGCTGCTGTCGGGAACCCCCGTGCCGTCTGAAACATGCAGATTGAATTGGCGCGCGCTGCTCTCCTGAACCCGGACGGCGAAGTCGATGACGAACTCGCGGGCGCCGTCCGGATGGGCATCATCGAGCTTTGCGCCCAACTCGCGGCCGGTGGCCGCCGCATAGCTCGATAGACGCGCATAATGGGCGGTCTGGTTGGCGCCCTCTCCGGTCTGGATTGCGACGCCCGCAGTCGCGTCCCAGGCAGACGCAAAGGCGCCGGACTCGAAGTTGTCCTGGAGAGCCACCGGTGCCGCGGCGGTTGCTGCGCCAGCGAACGCCGCCAGGGCGGCCGTGAGCATTCTGATTTGTTTCATGGTGATCCGTCCCTATGGGTGGGGACGTTGACCGCGCGATTTCGGGTGCGCCCGAGCGCCTCTCGAATTCGAGCGGCGGGCATGCCCTACTCGACTCGGATCCGGAAGAACCGGGTGGCGCCGGCCGCAGTGTTGGTGTAGCTGGTGCTGAAACCCTGGCTGGGGATTGGTCCGAACGCCGATTGCCAGGCTTTGCCCAAATCATCCACGGTTTCGATGCGGTAGGAAGCGTTCGGCTCCGAGGTCCAAGTCATGCGGAACATGCCGTTTTCGGGCTGGAACAGGCCGATGGTTGGGCGTTCGGCGGGCGGCAGGCCGACGACGACGCGCGTTTCATCAACCCAGAATCCGGGGTTGCCATTGGCGAGGGAATCGAAGGCGAACGCGTATGGAACCGCCCGCTGCGAATTGACGGCGATGCCGAAGATGCCGCGGGCGAAGGCGGAGCTGTTGGCATCGGACACCAGGACATCGACCGCGGAGTTGGTGGTGTCCCAGGAATGGCCGACGATGCGCAGACGATACACGTTCTTGACATCCTCGGCGTCGGCGAGATCGCCGTCGCCGTTGGCATCGATCGAGGGCACGACGGCGCCCAGCTCGGGCCGCGGCGCGCCCGCCACCACCCATTCGTTGGTCCGGCACTGGACCCTGAGCTTGATTTCGCCCGTGTTGAATATGTCGCCGATCGACGTCACATAGAGCGAGAAGGACTCGTTGGCGGACTCGGCCGGGCCGCAATAAAAGTCCAGGTGCCAATCGGGCGAGCAGACGATCTGCTGGCCCAAGCGGGTCCCGGCGCCGAGGCGGGCGGCGCTGGCGGAACCGCTGATGAGCCCGCCGGCCTGCGAGATGTTGGTTCCAACGATCCAGCCGCTGTCATACGGGCTCGATTCGAAGCCGGGGTTGACAAACTGCTGGGATCCCGTGGTGAGCCGCGTGGCTGCCAGATTCACGTTGAAGGCCGGCGTGGAAGGATCGTTCGACTCGAGCACGAGCGCGGCGGTGAACGGACGTGAATCCGCGCCGGGATCGAACGCGATGCTGATGTTGGCGGCGCTGGCGGGGGGGATGGAGATCGGGAACTGCGTGTTGACGGTGTAATGGCTGGCATCGGGTCCGCTGAGAACACCATTGGTGATGCGGAGGTCCGCGAGCGCGCCGCTGTTGGTCACCTCGAGCGTCCGCGTCACGGGCGGCGAATCGACCGGCAGCCGGCCGAAGAGGTCGCCGGCCAGGGTCAGCTCGAGGTTGGGATCGTCCATCATGTAGAATGCCTCGTGGGTCACGTCATCGATCCAAAAGCCGGGGTTGCTGCCAAATGAGGTGTTGAACACGAACGCGTTGGGCCCGCCATTGACGCCGGACCCATTTTGGTATCGGGTCAGGCCGTTGACGGCGCGGGTCAGGTTGGTCGTGTTGGCATCGGAGAGTTCGATGCTGTAGCTGGCGGCGGGCAGCCCCCAGGCGGCACCGGTGATCCGCATGTGATAGACATTCTTCGCGTCGCCGGGATCGTTGAAATCCCCGTCGCCGTTGGCATCGATCGACGGGTTGATCGTGCCCAATCCGAGGTCGGATCCCCAAGCCCCCGCGGCGTAGGTGTTGAACTGACCCGACTGATATCGAAGGTTGATCGTGGCGGCGCTGACGCTCTCGGGGCCGGCGACTTGATTGATCAGAAGCGAGAATGCCCGGTTGGCGCCCGCATCGCGAATGGCAAAAAAGAAATCCAGGGACCAATCGGACCAGACGACCATCGTTTGTCCCGCCCGCTGTCCGGCGCCGACGAGCATGGCGGCCGTGGTCGAGCCCGGCGCAATCCCGCCAAACGAAACCACATTGGTCGACACCGTCCATCCGTCCAGGAAAGGATCGGCTTCGAAGTCGCCATTATAGAGGACGTTCTGCGCATGGGACAGACCACTGCCGATCCACATCGCAGCCAAGGCTGCCATCAGAGAGACTCGAGCGTTCATTGTAGGCGAATTTTTTTCTTGTCGTTACCCCGCTTTTCTCACGAAAAGTCAGGGCGTTTCCGACCCGGATTCTCTTCGTGGCCCCGAATTGAGTCAGCTATATGCGCATCCAACTGCAGGCCAATCAGGTGTTTCGGCGACAGTCAGCTTTCGATCGATTCGCCCCCGACTATTTTTTGGCTTGGGCCGATGCGATGTTGGAGGGCGCGCTGAGCACGCCGTCGCGGATGGCAATCACCCGGTAGTAATACACCTTTCGGACCGCAAGCCCCGAGTCGGTATAGCTGGAGGTGTTGCTGCCCACGGTGGCAATGGCCGCGAAACTCGATCCGTCGAGGGAACGCTCGATGACAAACCCGGTCTCATCGATGGCGTTGTCGTCCCAGGTCAACGCGATCTTGAGTTTCGCCAAGGCCTGAGCCGAGAGGTTCGAGGGCGCCGCGGGAGGCAGCGGAGCCGGATTGGTCCAGGCGTCGGCAACATTGGAATATCCTGAACCACCGAGGGTGTTTCGAGCCTGAACGCGATAATAGTAGAGCGTGCTGGCATCCAAGCCGGTATCGAGATAGCCGGTGGTGTTCGCGGGCAGCTCGGCAATCGGTGTCCAACTCGATCCGTCGGGCGAACGCTCGACCTCGTAGACCTGTTCATTGTCGGCGTTATCGCTCCAGGCCAGCTCGATGCTGGAAGAGGAGAGTGTTTGCGCGAGGAGGCCAGTGGGGGGGACCGGCGGGACGGTGGGCGGCGAGTAGACGGTGAGTGCGGCAAACAAGGTGTCCACGCTCAGGCTGTTGAGCACCTCTTTGCGTTTGGCGAAGCCGTCCGTGAAGGAGACAAGGATAGTGCCCGAGGCATCGATATACCGTTGCGGATTGGCGGCGTTGAATACGCCCGAGGCGCGGATGGCGGCGGTGATTTCTTCCCATGCGGTTCCATTCCAGATGAACGCTTTCCACGGATCATCCCAGGCTTCACTGAGCACTTCGGCGTAGAGGGTGAAGCTGGCGACCAGAGCCGGATCGGCGGGCGTGTGCAAATGATACTGCGCATCGAGGACGCCGGCGCCGGCGCGGCTGCTCTCGGTCAGGGTCTGGACGATTCCGTCGCTGGCGCGTGTGGCGGTGAAGTCACCCGCGGCGACGCCGGCATTCATCGTGGGCTGCTGGATCACGTAGGCATTGCAGTCTGCCGGACCGCGCCTCGCGGTCAGCTGGAGGTTCAAGCTCAAGTCGGAGCTGGTGCTGCTGCACTGATGAACCTCGACCGCGAGGACATTGACTCCGGGAACGAGCAAATTCGGGATCACGACAGCGGGATCCCAGTCGTATTCCGTCGAGGTGGTGGCCCAAGTTCCGAAGCTGATCGCGCCTTCGGGCAGGCTGTAGCGCGCCACTTCCGTTCCATTGAGATAGACAACCGCGCCGTCGTCGCGCAGCACGCGCAGGGTCAGGTCCGAGAGCGTTGCCGGGTCGGCCACCTGAAAGGCGTGTCGGAAATAGTAGCATGAGTAGACGGGGCTGGTCTTGGGCAGAAGAGTGGCTTCGTCGCCGTCACCGTAGCCCAGCTCGGCCGGGCCAGCCGGCCAGGCGGAATCGTCGTAGCCGGGCTGGCGCCATGCGGTTCCCAGGTCGGCGCCGGTTGCTTCGTATTTCCAGGTTGAGCCCGTGGGGATGAGATTGGCGATATCCGTGGGGGCTGTCGTCGCGAAAGTCAGTTGGGCGGCTCCAGAATTGCCGGCAAGGTCGGTGGAGTAAAGGTTGATGCTATACGAGGTATTGGGTTCGAGACCGGTGAGCGTGACTTGGTGTGAAACGACCCGAGTTGAGTCGTTCCAAATTGGACTGCCGTCGAGGTTCTCGAGGACGGATGTGGATGGCTCCCGGGTTATCCATGTCACCAGGGCAGAGGTGTCGGTCACTTCCGCAGCCGCGACGTTCTCGAGAACGGGCGGCTGGCCCGACAAGGCCAGGAAGTCCTCCATCAGGAAGAACGTCTCGGTGTTGTCGATGGCCGCGCCCTCGAGCGTGGGGGGCCAGGTGGCATATATGGGCACATTGCGTGTCGTATGGTTTCCGGCGCCGGCGGTGAATTCGAGCGCGCCTGCTTCGCTGAGGACGAGTCCGCCGGTTTCATGGTCGGCGGTGACCATGATGAGAGTCTCATCGGGCGCGTCCGTGCTGGCGCGCCAAGCGATTGCCGCTTGAACCGAGAGGTCCAACTGGTCGACTTCAGGTCCGATTCCCGCCGTGTCGGTGATTTTGTCGATGAGCGCGCTCTCGACAACCAGGATGAACGGATCGCCTGAGGCGGACAGCAGTTCGATCGAGCGTGTGACCAGTTGGGCCAGCGTGGGCTGGGCGACAGGTGGAGTCTGGAATTCCGCGACAAAAGTAGTGGCAGCAAAGAGACCCATCGAGCGTGAGCCAAACAGACCGGGAAGATCGTACTGATCCATGATCACCTGGTAGCCGAGGCCGCTGGCTTGGCTTGCGAACGCGGCCAGGTACCCGCCGCCGAAGAGGACGTTGGGCAGGCTGGCGGCGTGGAATGCGTCGCCCGCATCCGCCTCGTTCACTAGGTAATCCTGTCGGATCTCGGCAGTCTGCGATCGGCTCTCCTCATGCGCGCCGAAGGCGGCGGGCGTGGCGCCTGTGATGTCGTCGGTGGTGGCGATTCCCGTGAGGTATCCCTGGGCTTTCGCGATTTCGAGGATCGTGTTGCGAATGGCGCCATTGGAATCGATGCTGATTGTGCCAGTGGATGGGTGCTGGTAGCCGGTGGCAAGGGCGGTGGCTGCCGTGGCGGAGTCAGTGACCGCTCCGCTGGGCAGAGTGGTGACTGCGCTTCCCGCAAACCCGAGCGTTTCGAAAGCCAGGGGTGCACCGAGATCGCCTCGGAAAAGACGGCCTGCTTTGACGTGGTCAGGCCCCATGCCGTCCCCGATGAACAGGATCACATTGCGAGCCGCAAGGGCCTGGGAGGCAAGTCCCATGCCACTGACAACTAGCGCGCAGATCAGCAGATGCAACGATCGCACCAGACGAGTTCGAGTCATGGCCGATCCCTATCAATTTTCGGTTTTCCGTGCAACAGGAAACGGGAAGCTGGATTTCCCTGGGGTTGGCCGGGGCTGTTGGATCTCGTCTTGCCAACGGGGCCGGTTTCGAGTTGGAATGTGCGCATGACGCATCATCGGATTTCGCGGCGTTCCTTTGTGAAGCGGGGGGCGATCCTGGCGGCGGCGTCGGGACTGCCGGCCTGGTTTATCGAGAGAGAGCTGGCGCTAGCCGGGGAGCCGGCGCGCCGGCCGGGGCCCAATGACCGTCCGGGGATCGCACTGATCGGCTGCGGCGGCATGGGACGGGGCGACGCCAACAACGCGCTGCGATTCGGCGATCTGATGGCGGTGTGCGACGTGGACGAAGGGCACGCCGAAGCGGCGGCGAAGCAGTTCACGCGCGACGGCAAAGCGCCGGCGCGGTACAACGATTTTCGGAAGGTGCTCGAGCGGGAAGACATCCAGGTCATCATCCAGGCCACGCCCGATCACTGGCATACCCTGGTCAACATGGCGGCGGTTCGGGCGAAGAAGGACGTGTATGGGGAGAAGCCTTTGACCCTGACGATCGACGAGGGCAGGCGGCTGGCGCGGGCGGTCCGGGAGAACCGGGCGGTTCTGCAGACCGGCAGCCAGCAGCGAAGCGACCGGCGCTTTCGCCTGGTCACCGAGCTGGTGCGCAACGGCCGGCTGGGCAAGCTCCGGCAGGTGACTGTCTACCTGCCCGCCGGGCTGCGGGGGGGGCCGTTTGCGCCGTCGCCGGTGCCGGCCGGCCTGAACTGGGATTACTGGCTCGGCCAGGCGCCCCGGGTCGATTACGTCAAGGAGCGATGCCACACGACGTTCCGATACTGGCTGGATTACTCGGGAGGGACGATGACGGACTGGGGGGCGCACCACAACGACATCGCGCGCTGGGCCATCGGGCTCGAAGGGCCGGTGTCGATCGAGGCCCAGGTCCGGGCGGAGCCCGTCCCTGGCGGCTACACGGCAATCAGTGAATACGAGGTCGTGTTCACCTACGCCAATGGGGTCCGCCAGATCGTCAAGACAACGCCCGACGACAACATATTCGGCGGCGTGGTCAAGCGGGACGGCCAGCGCAACGGGCTGCGGTTCGAAGGAAGCGAGGGCTGGATCTGGGTCAACCGCGGCGATCTCGAGGCCAGCGACGAGGCCCTGCTCTCGACTCCCTTGCCGGAATCGGCCGCCCGGCTCGAGGTCAGCAACGATCACATGGGCAATTTCTTCGAGTGCGTCCGCACGCGGCGGGATCCCATCTGCCATGTCGAGGTGGGGCATCGATCGGCCTCGATGTGCCACCTGGCGGCGATCGCGCTGGCGCTGCGCCGCAAGCTCGAATGGGATCCGGCCCGGGAACAATTCGTCGGAGACGGCTCGGCGCAAGCCAACGCACGGATCGCCCGGGAGCAGCGGCGTCCCTACGATTACAGCTTTGTGGGTTGAACAGATGGAGACAATCGAAACCATTAACCAAGGCAACTGGATGAACCGAAGAGGCTTTATCACCATGGCGGGCGCGGCAGGCCTGGCGCCGCTGGCAATGTCCAACACGGGCGCAGCGGCGCAGCCCCGCGCAGGCAGAGCCGCAGGCGCGCGCGCCGGGACGAGGGATTATTACGAGCTGCGCCAGTACCAGATCCAGACGGAGGAGCAGAAGAAAGGCCTGGACGTGTTTCTGCGCGAGGCGGCGATCCCGGCATGGAACCGATTGGGGATCCAGCCCGTGGGCGTGTTCGAGCCCGAGAAGGAGATCAGCCCGGTCTACGTCCTGCTGCGGCATCGCCAGCTCCGGGGTCTGGCGACCCTCGAAACGCAGCTCCTGGCCGACTCGGAGTATCAGTCCAAAGGCGCCGCTTTTATCGATGCGCCGGCATCGGCGCCCGCCTACCAGCGGGTCGAGAGCAGCCTGCTGGCCGCGTTCTCCGGCATGCCGGAGGTCGAGACGCCCGTTCGCTCGCCGGGGCGGGTGTTCCAGCTCCGCATCTATGAGAGCCCCAGCGTCAAGACCGGCCTCAAGAAGATCGAGATGTTCAACACCGCCGAGATCGCCATCTTCCGCAAGGTCGGGCTGCATCCGGTGTTCTTCGGCCAGGCGCTGGTCGGGACGAAAATGCCGAACCTGACCTACATGCTGGCGTTCGAGAGCCGGGATGAACAGCAGGCGAACTGGAAGAAGTTCGGCGCGGATCCCGACTGGCAGGCGCTTCGGGCGATCCCGGATTACGCGGACAAGAAGATCCTGTGCGGCATCACCAACCTGCTGCTCAAGCCGGCCGAGTACAGCCAGGTCTAGCCGCTCTGCTTCACAATTGCGGCAACGTATGCTGGAGGGGATTGGCGCCCGACGGCGACCCGCTCCTCCGGCATACGATCGAGGGTGACGGCGACATGCCGGCGCACGTGCGCGTTGCGCTGACGGTGGTTTGCCTGAACATCCCGGTCATCCGTGGCGCCCTGGCGCTGGTCACATGGCAGGGCATTTATCTCTGGGAACACCGGCATCAACTGCACACGCGCCGCATCGCGGCGCATTACATTTGGGATTAGGTGTGCTATTCAGCCCGCTTGATGGCCGCGCCGCAGCCATCGGAACACAGTTGCTTCAACGGGGCCGCGCTCACGCGAGCGCGGAGATTTCACCAAATTGTGTTATCAAGCTCCGCAGCAACCTGCTTCAACGGGGCCGCGCTCACGCGAGCGCGGAGATTGAACCGCCCTTGCTCAGTGCCATCTCCACGTGTCCAGCTTCAACGGGGCCGCGCTCACGCGAGCGCGGAGATTTACGTTTCTGGAAACACTCTTGGGCAATATATAATTGCTTCAACGGGGCCGCGCTCACGCGAGCGCGGAGATGAGGGGATTGGCATCTAACTCACACTGCCACGGTATGCTTCAACGGGGCCGCGCTCACGCGAGCGCGGAGATGGCCAGCGCCGATCTCACCACGTTCGACTCCACCTAGCTTCAACGGGGCCGCGCTCACGCGAGCGCGGAGATAGTCGCATGGCAAGCGTCTGAGCCGCAAGCTGGTTGATTAGGGTTTGCGGCTGGTGGATTGGATTAGCCGGCAAAATTTGCCTGGATGCGCAGGATGTCATTCCAAGTGCAATGGGCTGAGCCAGTTGCATAGTGCGAGCGGTTGCCGTATTTCTGGCGCCACATCACCGCTCGCGATGTCAAAGAGCAGATCAGAAAACAAAGCAAGGGGCGTTCATTTTCGTGTAGGGCAGCCCCATGGCGGTGATGGATCTATCGGCGCGTCCTTCCGCGGGGCCAAGCTCCACGAATAGCACCTGGTCCTCGTTACATTGGATGAGGTCGCCGAGCGTACGTTCCAGTTGGACCTTTTCGGCAGGATTCAAGTCGCACTCGAACACCGAGTATTGCAGGTGATCGCCGAAATTCGTGCAAGCCTTGAACACTCGACGCAATCGTTTGTCATCGGCAATATCGTAGCAGACGAGATAAGTTGTTCGCATGGTTTGTCTCAACTACCGGGTGGTTAAGGGACAGTATTCGACGATCTCGCCGGTCAGCGTTTTTGCCAGGAGCCTGGCTTGGAGCTCCAACATGCGCCGGTAGCTGACCTTGTAGTCAAACATCGGATGCGTCAGGAGCGAGTTGATCCGTTGTTCATAAGTCTGGAAAAAGCGCTTTCGTCCCGCCGGGCTCAGGTTGACCGCATGGCCCGCTCGGACGAAATCACTGGGCGACAGCACACGGTTGTTGATGCAAGTGAGAACCGCCGATTCCGCGATCAGCGGTCGGAATTCCTCCATCAGATCCAGCGCGAGTGCCGGCCGGCCAAAGCGGGGCTGGTGGTAGAAACCGACATACGGATCGAAACCGACGGCCAACGCGGCAATCGTGCAATCCTTAGCGAGCACGCTGTATGCCAGAGAGAGCAAGGCGTTGACCGGATCGGTGGGTGGTCGGCGGTTCCGATGGACGAAGTCAAACCGCAAGCGCCCCCTCCAGCCGGCATCTGTGCCATCCAACTCGTCCGAGGGTTTGAGCATGCCGTCGAAGTGCTCGAAATAGACACTGGCAGCCGCGCCTTCCAATCCGAGCAGAGCGTCCTGTCCGGCTGCCGTCAGGGCCTTTTCGGCCAAGTATTTTAGCCTAGCAACCGCGGCCGCTGGGGGTTCAATATGATTTCGCATCAGCAAGGTGCGCTGGTTGCGGATCTTGCCCTGGACAAAGCGGCGGCTCAGGGCCAGCGCGAAAGCGTCGTCGTGAGAACGACGGAACTGCTCGATTCGGAGGAACACGTTCTTGAGCTCGTGTCCGCGGGTGAGGCCATAGAACCACCCGCCTGTCGAGAAGTATGTGACGGGAATTTCGGCAAAACACAATGCCTGCACTGCCTGGGTGCTGATCTGGCAGTTGCCGAACAGGGCGACGTGGTTCACGTCGCGGAGGCGCACTTCATCGACCTGGCCGTCGGTGTCCTTGATTTGGAGCACCTCATCTTTGCGTCCGATCCGCAGCCCCTGGGTATTGAGGTACAAGGCTCGACGGTCATCCCGCGGCGCCATGAGGCGGCGCACTTCGGGCGGGCGGCGGGCCGCTGTTGGCGACGGAGTGCCGGCCAGCAGCCGGGTTTCGTCCGGGAGGCACACTGGGGCGAGCGAACACCGAACGCACTTCGGTGAATCCGCCAGCGGGGGAGGCATCGGCCCAGCCGCGCAGCGGCGGGCGGCGCCGATCCGTTCTCGAATCCACTCCACAAGCTCATCGGTGATGGGCAGTCGCACCCGTTGGCGGGTAGCGCGATAGTAGATGACACCTTCCGTGCAGAGGTAACCATTGTGCCGAAGGATCAAGGCCTGCAAACCCAGTTGCATCCGGTCCGTGTCCCACAAATCGTTGCCATCGGCGCCCGGCCGTGGAGATCCGGCTTTGTAGTCCACGGGACACACCTCCGGAAGCGGGAACAGCTCGCCCTGGCTGCCTGGCCAGGATTGCATCCGCACCTCCACCAAATCTATCTTCGCGCTCACGCCCAGACGGTCCGATCCCAGGCTGACGCTGCGGGAATGGATCACATCGCTTCCTTCAGCGGCGGGCTGGCTCTCGGGCGGGATTGAGCTCGCTGGCTTTTCCGTGCCGGGCCCCGGCTTAGGCAGGCCGCCTGCGCCCTGGTCCACCCGGGCATGCAGGGCGCTGCCGCGCAGCGTGTCCGCGCTCTCCACGAAAAGGCACTCGACAAACTCGAGGTAGAACAGACGCGGACAATAGACGAACTCGTTCAGCATCCGGACGGGAATGGGCCCGGTGAATGGCTTCGGAGGGCAGACACTTGGGACCTGAGATAAGGCCATGTTCCGCGGTGTGGACGGTGGCCTGGCGGCGGGGGTCGGCGCCGGAGGATCGGAGGGAATCGGGCACAACGGGCGCAGGGCCTCGAACACACGCTGTCGCCGATTCTCGGCTCCGGACTCGTCCGCGGCCGCGGCCAGATCGGCGCCGCGTTCGCAACACCGACGGTCGGTCGTCTCAACCGATGTCACGCAACAGTGCGGATTGCTATCGTGGGATGGCGTTTCGCTCATGGCGGATTTGGTGGAACGCGGAATTGCATTCGATAACAAGGATGGGGGCGTTTCCGGGAATTCATGCGATACGTCTGTCATTGGCCGTTGTCGGCGTTGGGACAAACAGGCCGAGGCCGAAATGGGCGGCATAGCCCAGGGCGAGCGGCCCTGGGCGCGGTTCCGGGAAGCTGATTGTGAAGGCTCCGCCATGTTGGTGTCCCCGGCTCCCGTTGCCATGGTGGCGGAGCGTCTGGAACTGGAGCGAACACAGTCGGCGATCGCCAAACGAATAGGGAGACTGGCGTTCATCAAGCTGTGTGATTTGGGCGCCGGTTCCATGGCGATGTTCGGCCAGCAGACGCAGCAGGTCATGGCCGGGAGAGCCGATTTGCCGGCCATTCGATGGATCGAGCTTGGGCTGCCCATCGCGGAAGGTCTTTCCATGCCGGGTGGGTACGAACGGTGTGAGAGAACGCCAAATCGTTGCCGGACCGAAAAGCTTGCAGCCTGTGAAATCGCCCGGCTGGCCGATGCCTTGCAGGACGAGTCGAATATTGTGTCCGCCGTGTCCCCAGACCTTGTTGAGCCTCCGCAGCGCCAGGCAGGCCGCCTCGTCGAAACCCATTTCAGCCCAGATGGTGACATGGGTGATGGCGTCTCGAGGACCCTCTGTTTCGCAGAAGACGTGGGCATGCCGGTGGCCGGCGAGCGGTCTGCCCTCGGCGTCCAGACCCGTGAAGACAGCGGAACGTCCCTTGGCCTGTTCCGACCATTTGCAGAGCGCATCATGCACGCGGTCCCCCACGGAAATGGCCTGGGTGATGCGTGGGGGAACCGCGCTCACCAAGGTGTACCGGGCTGCCGTTGGCAACACGCTCTTGGGGCGCGGACGTGGTTTGGGGGCAGGGGCAAATGCGCTCTCCGGCCGGGTGTAGTCCACAAATCGCGCGCCGGGCGGGAGGTTCCAGCCGGCGGCCTGAAGGCTGCCGGTGTCGGCATGGAGTGCGGCGAACAAGTCCGGAGGCACATCAAGGGCGGGCGCATTCGCCTTCTGGCGCGGCTTTTTTGTGCGTTCAGAGCCGGGCTGCTTCTTCGCGATGAACTGTTTGCGCCATAAATCGTAGTCTGCAGGTGTCTCGGGAGAAAGCAGGCGGACGAGTTCCTGCCGTCCTGGCAATGCGGCCTCTTCGTGCAACGGCATCGCGTTTTCCTCGATCCCTGCGACGCCTTCCAGCACCCGCGCTTCGACCAGGCTCTCCGCGCGGCCCAGATAGCCCAAACGCGAGGCCAGCACGCGCAGCGCCGTGCGTTCCTCCGGCGGCAGGGCTGCATCCCACGCCACGAGCACAACTCCGTTCTCCGGAAGTTGAATGAAGGAATCGAAGACTTTCGTGGTCTTCTCGTTCCTGCCTTCATTGTAGGGCATGAAGTGCCGGGTATGGCCGGTAGTGGCTGGCGGCAGGCGAAATTTCGGCGGCATGCTGATCGCGTTCACGAGCGAACGGATGGTCGCCTCCGGGATTTCCCGCGCTTTCAGATGCCACGTTGCGATGAGGGCCCGGACGATGCGCCACGGGGAGGGCGGCCATTCCACCGCGCCTTCATTCACATGCCGTCCCCAGGGCGTGGAATGATAACGCCCGGCAGGGAAACGCAGCTCGAGGACGGTCATGACTATTCCTCGAAAGTCAGGATGGTGTCCGGCGGTTGGGCGAAACAGGCGGACGCCTTGTTGATCAGGGCCGGAAGCACCTTCTCCAAGTTCGCCAGTGTTGGAATGGAGAAACCATCGGGCCTTTGGACGGTTAGGCCGCCGTCGACCTCCAGATCACACGCAGTCCTCAGCCGCAGCCCGTCGCGGAGGAAACGCTGGATCTTCAGCAGAGCCAGCGCGACCAGGAGTTCCTCGACTTCCGAGCCGAGGCCGAACCCGCGGATCAGGGCCAGATCGAGGCCAAAGTAGACGGTCATTTTGCCGCAGAATTCTTCGCGGTGGAATGGAACGTTGCCGAAGCCTTCCTTCGCGGTTTTTCCTTCCTCGCCCTTGGCCGGGCGGACGCGATCGTTCTTTACGCCTCCGCTGGCAACCGTGGTGACATCCGTAGATTCGATAAAGCCGGTCAGAGCACGCGGCAGCCGTATGACTCCGGCGATTTTTTCCAAGAAGATTCCATGCAGGAGCGAGTTGACATCGTACTTGAGCAATGCGCGAAGCAATGGATCGCGGTTGAATGGGCGTTTGTCATCAAAGGCAATCGCGGCCTTGATTTCCTCGAAGCCTTTCGCGTTCGTGATGTAGGGACTGTTCAGCCGGTGCGCTTCAAGGAGAGAATTGGTGAGAGGCTTGCCGTTCTTGTCCCTCACCTTGACGACGGGGAGGCCCTTGAGCGGCGCAATCCAGTTGTCGTTCACTGTGTCCCAGCAGACGGCTTCAAACCGGTTCGCCATGCTTTGAGCGGACTCAACCAGAAGCATCTTCTTGCCGTCCGGTCCGTCATAGGTGGCTGCTCCGAGGTCGGGGAAGCCGGTGGGTTGGAATCGTGTGCCTTGCAGCGGCCGCAGGGCGGCTTTCAGAAGCAGGCGTGGTTGGTCAATCAATGGATCGAGGTTCATGCGTTTGGCTGGTTTTATGGTTGAAGAATCATATGTTCCAGGAGGCGGAAATCGCGGGGGCTGATGGGGAAAAGCATTGCCGCCGCCGTCCGCCGGGCGATGTCGCCGCCAACGCGCAGGTCTTTGACGAGCGGCGCTTTGCCCGACGCTCGCAGACGACGAGCGGCCAGTTCGGACGCCGCCTTGCCGTCGCCAGTGATCGCTCGGTAAAGAATTTCGGGCACAAGCGGGATGGGATCGTCGTTTTCACTCGAACGGCGGAAGCAGAGCCGCATCAGAGCATAGAAGGACGATGGCGCGATGCGACACGCTTCATCGCCTGGAATCCCCGCCTCAAATGGAACAGTTGCCTGCTCCTCAGGCGCTGGTTCCTCGCGGGAGACCGCGACCCAGTCGATGAGGGAAAGGCCCCAGATGAGGTCCGCCAGCAGATCCTCGTTCACGCGGCCTTCGATGAAGGCGGTGATGTCTTCCAGACGTGCTGGGCGCGGCGACCAGTCCGGCCAGCCGCAGGCTCCGGACTGTTGGATCCGCACCAAGCGCCGCGCCAGGATGGCGTTGAGAGCGCCTGTCAAATCGCCCTCATGCCACGCGACATCGTTGGTTGGCTGGTCTTCCCAATGGGCCCAGGAATGACCCTTGGCAGCCCCCATCTCAAGCGGTTCGAGGTGCTGCCGGAACCAGAGTGTTTCCTTGGCCATTCGCGCTCGCATGGCAGCGAGCGATTGGGCGAGAAGAAACTCCTGCGAGTTGTCATTGGCATCGTTGAGCCAGCGCTCTCTCAGATTATGCAGAGGCGGGAGACGCGCGACCGTTGTCCACTTCAAACTTCGAGCCAGCGACCGCTCAGTCGCGCCAAGCGCGGCCATCAGCGATTGAAGACTGCCCGCCGAATCATCGCGGCAGAGCTCAACCATGCGACGCTCCAGATCGCGCAGAGCGCGTGCAGCGAATGCGGGCGGCTCAGGGTTGGCGCGCGGCCCTGCCTTGAGCCGCAGGCGGCCATGCCATCGCTCGATGTCGCGAAGACAATCCGCGCGCGCGTTGCACCGCACGATGACGCGCTCCAGAGGTGTGGCGAAATAGGCGCGGCCGTTCCGGACCTGGAATCCGTATCGCTGAAAGGCTGTGATGCCTCGATCCACACCGAGCGTCACAGCGGCCTGCACGAAATCCACGCCGTTACGCGCCGCGCGGCCCCATGCCTGCGCGCGTCCTTCGCTAAAAATCGCCCGCAGCTCGGGTGCTGCTGTCGGCGCGCTCCACAGGGGCATCCACATTTCGCAACGCGCCTCGGTTTCATCGGCGCCTGCCGCGCTGGCGTAGCCGACGCCGACCTGCAAGACGCAGAATGGATAAACCAGAGCGCCACTGGCCCCGCTTTCGAGCCGTTTGACCAATGCGGCGGCAAAGATCAATGTCCCTTCAATCATCAGGATGAAATCCCATGGATTCACCGCTGACGGAGCGTCGAAGCCGGATGTAGCGTTCGCACCTCCGGCCGCGCCAGGGAAGAACTGGCCGATAGGGGCCTTGGTCGCCAGACCCGGCGCAGGATGGCCAAACAAGGCCGCAGGCACCCACCGTTTGGATTCAATCGTCGGTTCGCCCGTCGCAGGGTCCATAACCTTGACGAGGTGCTGCATGAAATTGGTGGTGAACTCCAGCCGGCCATCGTTGCCGCCGGTCCCAAGAAGGGGCGGAAATGCCACGCCTTCCCGTCCCATGACAACGGCCGCATCCAGCCAGCCCAGCGCGTCTTCGGGAAACGTGTTGCGGCAGATCTGGAGCAAGAGAGCCTTGGCTTGGCCGTCGGGCTTGTTGCTGAGATTGAGTTGTCGCAGCGCGTGACGAGCTGCCGCGATTCCACAGCGGAATTTTGAAAGCCTCGAGGCATTGCTCTGCTCGATGGCCACCAAAGCGCTATCGTTATCTTTCGGGAAGAAACCGCTCCCTCCGTTCCAGGGCGCGATGACTGGCGTGGGCTTGTAGCGGCGGAGGAAGAACTCGACAAGGCTGCCGCGGTCCAACTGGCTCGCGAGGAGAAAAGTGTCTTTGGACCAGTGGCCAGACGCGAGCGGATCGCCACATTCTGGGTCTTCGGAAACCAATCGCAAGATGCCCAGCGCCTTGAGATAGTGGGCGAGCGGAATGGGGGAGCAGCCGGATAGAGAGATTTCTGGCATGGTCAGGATGAGGTGTGGCCTGGATTGGCTGCGACACGGTCCAGCAGTGCGGCAAAGGCGATCTGTTCTTCTGGAGTGGCAATACCGGCCACGATGTGGCCCGCGAGGCTCCGCAATGCCGCGGCTTGGTCGAGTGGAAGGGCGATGCTGGCAATCACACGCCGGATCACGGCCACGAAGGTGTTGCCGTTGAAGTTGCAGAACGGCGCAAGGCGATGACAGCGCCTGCAGAGGTCAGCGGCTTCCGCCAGCGTTATTTCGTTGCGATGAAGCGACTCCCAGAGCTGGCGCGCCGGTTCGTAGCCGCCGCTGGTGGGCTTGTGCAATGCGCCGCTGGGCAGACAAAGCTGGCGGTTGGTTTCGACGATGACCGCCCAGGTGAATGGTTTGAGCCAGGCTTGCTTCATGGCTTGCCGCCCTGCATCCCCGCTTCTCTGGCGCGGCGGATTTCCTCGACCGTTCCGCCTTCGTAATGTCCCTTGCCCGTTCGCTTGTAGAGCGGCTCGGGGCGGAATTTCTTCTGGATGCTCAGGCCATCCCCCACGAGTTCGGCCACGAGCGACTGTTCCTCTTGCGACAGAGGAGCGGCGCCGCCCCATGGCAGGCCGGGATCGTGGAACTCCATTGCATCGGGGATACCGGACGATGCGCCTTCTGGATCTGCAATTGGGCAACTGGACGCACGGGCGTCGGCGGCCCGAAGGATGGTTTCCAGAAAGGCCAGATGGAAGGGGCCAATGAGGTCGCGCAGGGCAATCGTGCGGGCGAGCCATGATGGGCCATGCTGCCCTTGGCCCATCTGCATGAAACCCAGGTCCAAGGCGAGCGGCGGAGTGGCGATATGGCCGAGCGGAACCGCGGGCAGAGGGTCGTCCCGCCAGATCCCTCGAGCGAATGGGGCGTCGAGGTGTTTGGGATCGCCTGTTTCGCCGGGCAACGAACGGATGGATAGACGGACTTTGCCATGATGAGCGGCGATGAGATAGGCAACAAGGTCGTGTTCGGCAGCATCGGCCGGGCCGGCAAGCAGCCAGGCGAGCGCAGAGGCAAGCTCGTGGCGGAAGCCAGGGCGGCTGCATTGACCGTCCCTGTTTGCGGATTTTGCCCAGAGCTCGCCTCCCCGAGGGGCGTCGCCGGCGCTAAGCATCTTCTGGAATTCATTATGCGCCTTGCCCACATCATGCCAAAGCGCGGCAGTCGAGAGCGCGGAGGAAAACCCGGGATCGAGTCCCAGTGAGGCGCAGAGGACTCGAGTCTCCTGGACGACGTGCTGGGTATGGGCGGCGATTGTTTGCCATTCGCGTGCGAAGGCAAGGCGGTTGCCGGCGTACGTCGCGGGAGCGCCATCGGTAGGCGGATGCGCTGTGGGCTTGTGCTCGGGATCGCGGGTCCAGCCTAGATCATCGCGGTAACCGCCGCTGGCCACGGCCACCAGATAGACGGCGCCAGGACGAGCGGCTTTGGCATCTTCCCATTGCGCGGCCAGCGGATTCCATCGCCAGGCATGGGTCATTTTCTTGCTCAGGAATTGGGCTGCATCGCCGATGGAAATGGGGCAGAGCTCGTCCCGGCGGGGAGGCGGCTCCTTCTGGGCTGGCGCATCGCCTTGAATCTCGCGCCAGAAGAACTGTACATCGCTGTCCTCGCCATCGCGGATGTAGCGGGAGATATCGAGGTCCTGTCCGCAAAGGTCGGGCGTGGTGTCGAACAGTTCCACAAGATCCCGCCGGCGGATCACAGGGCGGACGACTCGCTTGGGCTGCACTTGGACGCAATGCAAAGCGCGGGGGCTGGCGTCGCCAAGCTTGTCGATGGCCGCGCGTGCTTTGGCGAGTTCATCCCGGGTGTAAGGCAAGAGCAGGTCGTCCTGTTCATCCTTCGGCTCGATGTCGATCCATATCGCTTCGGCGTCCGGGAAATCGGCCCGGCGATTGCAGCGTCCCAGGCGCTGGACAAGTGAGGACCATGGAGCCAGTTCGGTAATGAGCAGACGCGCCGATACGTCCACGCCGGCTTCGATGGCCTGCGTGGCGATGACAATGCGATCGCCTTGGCCCCATAGAAGCGATTCATGTCGCTTGCGGTCAGGCCGACGGAAGCGGGAATGAATCAGCGACACTTTGGATGGGTCACATAGCGGGTTCTTCCCTCCTATCAGCGCCTCGTAAACCTCGCGCGCCCGCGAGACCCGGTTCAGGACAGCCAGCGTGAGGGTTCCGAGGTGATGACGCTCTCGGATCATGGCCGCCATAGTTTTGGCGTAAGACGCTTTCGTTGTGAAGGAAAGCGTGAACGGGCATCGGGCGATACGCTTCGATGCTTCGAAGAGTTCCCTGGGCTTGCCATTCGCGCGTTCTGCCTCGCTGAGGTCGAGACGCAGCCAGCCGTTTTCGGGCACGGAATGATCCGCTGTGGCCAGGCGAGATTCATCGAGCGTTGCGCTCATCCACCACGTGGGGCAACTGCCCAACACCGGCATTTTTCCGTCCTGCCGAAAGCCGTCGAGCTGGGCGCTGGTTTCCAAGCCGGCACCCATCAGTTGCGTCTCGTCCATGACCCAGAGACAGTCGTTGTTGAGTAGCCCGAAATGCATGGGCCAGCGGTAGCGGCTCATGCCGTAGCCGCGATTGAGCGCTCGCGAAAGCAACATGTCCTGCGTGCCGATGAGAATGGCCGGTTTCTCAGGATGAACGTCCCACTCGAGGCGGGCGTCCTCGTTTTCCTCTCCACCCATCAGGATGACGGGCGAATGGTGGATCAGCCACTCCAAGTCTTCCTGCGCCTGTTTCCGAATCCCCAAGCGGTCGGATTGGGCCTGCAAGTGTCTGAGCCATTTGCCGACCTCGGCTTCCGTTTGTTCCACCAGGGTTCGCATGGGGAGGCAGTAAGCGAGGCGGCGAGGCCAAGGCTCGCTGGATGCGGCAGATTGCAGGCTCAAGCGGTTCCAGAGCCATGCGAGCACAACAGCGGCCGTTTTGCCGAGCCCGGTGGGGATGTGGATCAAGCGGGAACGGCAGTCTGTCCCGCCGCGGAGCCAGTCGTCTGGGCTTTTGCCGGCCATCCGGCGGCCGCAGGCCAGCCGGCGCTGGTAGTCGTAGGGAACAAGGTTGCCTCCCATGGCTGCGGCAAAGAAACTGTCAAAATCCGTCTTCATCGAGAGCGATGTACGATAGCTCCGTTGGCGGGAGAAGAACAGCCCTTTGTTGGGCCAGCGTTCGCTGATTCGCTGACGAGGAAATCGTTACTCCAATGATGCCATTGGAGGTCGGGTAATTATGAAACAGATCACTAAGGCAGCGCGTGGAGCTGGTAGAACCGGTTCGAGCCGGCGGGGGCGGGGTCGAGGAACGACACGTTGGCGTTCGTCGCCGTGAAGGGCGGGCTGAGGGAACTCCATTCCCCGGCGCCCCCGGCCGATCGAGCCCACACCTGGTAGGTGGCGCCAGCGCGGCCGGACCACTCGAGCGCCATCCCCTGCCCCGACGGCTGGATCCTCCGAATACGCAGCACCGACAACGCGTCGGTCGGGATCGATCCCGCCACGTATTCGTCGAGGTTCGAAAACCCGTCGCGGTCCGGATCCATCTCTGGATCGGCATCTCGAGACGTGAACGGCGCGAAATAATCCCGCTGGAACCGGTCGTCCAGGCCATCGAAATCCTGGTCGGGAATGGCCGGCAGGATTTCGATGAACCCGCTGAGATAGCACTTTTGATTCTGCTGGCGGATGGTGATCGTGCGCATGCCCGGCGCCGCATAGGGCGAGATGTCGACGGTCACCTGGATCCGATTGATGCCGGGAAATGCGTTGGGCTCGTAGACGGGCGGATCCAATGCGATTCCTGCGCCTGAGATCGAGACGGAGGCATTGGCGGCCGGGAGATTCACGCCGTAAAGGCCGATCGTCTGGCGGCTTTGCCCGGCGACGAGGCTGATCGGCGCGTTGCCGGGCGCCGAGCCCGATCCGCTCGAGGGCGGCGGCTCGATCCGGCCCACGCGAAAGGCGGGCGCGCCCGCAGTCAGGCTGAAATCGACGGTCTGGGATTGAGCGGGCGAGAGCAGGACGGAGACCGGTTCGGCGGGCAGGAAACCGGTGGGCGCCCCGGGCTGTTCGAGATAGACATCTCTCTCGGTGAGCATCGACAGGCCGCTGACGGGATCGAGCGGAGAGATCCAGACCCGGGCCTGTCCGGGAAGCAGCGACGGCAGGCTGTAAGCTCCGGAGGCGCGCGTGGCGGTGGCTGCCATCAGGTTGCCGCTCGAGTCCTCGGCGAACACCAACGCGCCGAGCACACCCTGGCCGCCGAGAACCACACGGCCCGACAGGCGGGCCAATCCGGCTTGAAAATCCGCCAGCGGATAGAGCGTCCGGATCCCGGCGATATCGTCGCTCGAAAGGCCGCCCGCCCAGCTCGAGCCGTCCTCGCCCCGAGCCAGCATGAGGGCGCCCCCCGCGGGCGTGTGCTCGAGCCCGACCCAATGGCCCAGCTCGTGAAGAACGATCCCTTCGATCGAGAACGCGCTCGATCCTGGCGCGTCCTGCGGCGTCCAGGCGTATTGGATTCCGTTGATCACCGTGTCGGCCTCAGCGATCGTGTTGTCGTCGGTGAAGTAGCCCACGTAAGTGACCGCCAGCCGCCCGCTCAGATCGTCGAATCCCTCGTAGCCCGAACCCGCCCAGAAGATGGTGTTGTGGTTGTCCTCCACGTTCACGATGCTCGGAGGAGGCAGAAAACCCGCCTCCTCGAACCGGAGATGGGTTCCCGGCGCGGATTGCCACTGGCCGGCCGCCGCCCGGATGGCATCGAGCTCGGCGGCGCGCTGCGCGGCGCTGTAGGTGGCCGTCGGCAGATAGAAGCGGATCGCGCGGGTCTCGGGATTGACCGCATTGGTGCTGACCCAGGGATCGGGATCGAGTAGCTTCCATCGACGCGGCTGGCCCTCGTCGGTCTGAGGCGACACGAAACCGCAGACCAGGGCCGGCAGCAGGCAGGCCAACAGCCGGATCGAATTCGTCGTGTGGCGTGCGCGACGATCTGCCCCTCGAAGAACCGGTTCTCCGGCCCGGGATCGCGCCTTCATCGCACGGCCTCCTGAATCCTTTGGCGAAGCCCGCGAACGGTGAGACCTTGCTCGAGCAGCATCGGATGATCGACCCGGGCGCTGTCATCGGGCGGCTCCGCCGAGGCAGATCTCCCGCCAGCCGCCAAGCCGGGTCCGGCAACAGGCTCGATCTTGAACTTGCCCTGGCTCATCCCGACGGGCACCCACCGATCGAGCCGGTTCCGAACGAGGAACAGGACCGATTCCTCGCCGTCCGTGAACCGGACCTGGCCGGGCACATGGATGGCGCGGGCGCCGTGGGCGCCGCCCGAATGGCAGACGCGGATGGGGTTCTGATCAGGCTGGCCTTTCCATACTTCGCGCACGAGGAGTTGGACCTCGGTGTAGATCCAGCCGTCGGAGGTGCGCTGGACCGATTGAGAAAGCACGCGGCCGCGCACCACCAGCTCCGCCTTGGAGGCGAGCGTCTCGACCGACAGCGGCGGCGCGTGGCCGGCCGCGAGATTCGCCGCCAGGACGCCAATCCATAGCCAGCCGGCCAATCCGATGCCCGGGATCCGGGCGCCGCGGGCGCGGGCGTGAAGCAGGGCTCCAAGGGTCTGTGCAAAAATTAATTCCGATTTTGCTGGAGGGGATTGGGCGGGCTGGCAAGGCGCGACAAGCGAGCATACCCGCGCGGTCTGTGAGTGAGGAGCAACACAGCCAGCGCGCCCAAGGCCCCCAGCCCGCAGGGGCGGGGCGGCGCCGGGCCATCGGCTTCGTTGCTCGGTCGGTCGAGTATCGCAGGGGGATACACTCCCTCCCTTGCGCCTCGCATCGGGCCCGGCGGCGTTCCCGCCAAAATCGGTAGTAATTTTTGCACAGACCCTAATCATGGGAGATCAATTGATGGAGATAGCTGTCCGCGTGACGGAGCAGGTCGGCGGGCGGCCCGCATTCGACCAGGCGCCCGGCCCGCAACACCAGGAGCAGATCCACATGCTGGATCGTGGACCACCGGTGCGCGGCAATCAGGACGGTGCGCCCGCCGATCATGTTCCGGAGGCTGGCGGCCAGGCCTATGGCGTTCTCCGGATCCAGCGCGCTGGCTGGCTCGTCAAGCAAGATCACAGGAGCGTTCTTGAGAAAGGCGCGCGCCAGGCTCAGCCTCTGCTTCTCGCCGGTGCTGATACGGACGGCGCCTTCGCCGACCACGGTTTCGTATTGGCGGGGCAGGCGCAGGATGAACTCGTGGGCTTGGGCGGCTCGGGCGGCGGCGTGGATCTCGGCCTCGGCGGCTTCGGGGCGTGCATAGGCGATGTTCTCGGCGATCGTGGCGGGCAGGAGCAGCGGCTCCTGCATCACCAGGGCGACCAGAGATCGCAGATCCGCCAGCCGCAAATCGCGCAGGTCATGGCCGTCCAGCCGCACGGCTCCGGAGTCGGGATCGAAGAACCGGGGCAGCAGGTGGATCAGGGTTGACTTGCCGGCGCCGCTGGGGCCAACCAGAGCAGCCGAGCATCCCGCCTCGAGATGGAAGGTGATCTCCTGCAGCACCGGCCGACCCGCCTCATAGGCAAAGCCGACTTTCTGGAAATCGATCGATCCGCGGATCGAGACCGGGGCGTTGGAGGATCCGGATCTCGGGCCGGGGACGGAAGCGGATGCCACGGATCCGCCGCTGCGCGCCGCGACCGCGGGCCGGGCATTGGGGCGCTCGCGCACTTCTTCGGGTGTGTCGAGGATCTCGAACACGCGGTCGATGCCCGCGGACGCATCGGCCACGGTGGAGCCGACGTGAGAGAGCTGGTTGAGGGGCTCGTAGAATTGGCCCACGTAGGCGATGAAGACCAGGAGCTCGCCCAGGGTGAGGCGGCCGGCCCAGACCTGATGCGCGCCCTGCCAGACAATCGCCCCGATCCCCAGTCCGAAGATGGCGCCCACGCTGGCCAGATAGAGAACCTCCCAGCCGTGCTGCGAGAGCCGCGTCCGATAGGCCGACTCCGACTCGACCCGGAACCGCTCCGCCTCCCGCGATTCCTGCGCGTCGCCCTGGACCAGGGCAAGGGCGGCGATGTTCTGCTGGATCCGGCTGGCAACACGGCTGTCGGCCTGCTGGGCGGCCAGGCTGCGGCGATGCATCTGGCGCCCAAACACGCGCATCACCGCCAGCAGCAGAGGGACCGTGCCCAGCGCGATGATCGTCAGCACCGGATCGATGCGGGCCATCACCAGGATCATCAGCAGGAGGGACAAAGCGGCGGAGAGAGCCGCGCACCAGCCCTGCTGGAACAGCGTCTGGAACGAATACGTGTTCCATGTGGCGCGATAGACGAGGTCGCCCTGCCGGGCGCCCTGGTGATAGCGAAGGGAGAGCCGCTGCAGCCATTGGAAGAGCACGGACCGAATCCGCCCCAGCCCCCGCAGGCCGATCCGGATCGTGACGAATGCGTAGGCGGCGGACAGGACGGCATGCAGCACATAGGCCAGCACCGCCAGCCCCGCCAGAATCGGCAGCCATCGGGCGGGCTCGAGCCCCTCGCGCATTCCCGCCAGCCATTCGGGAAGCGGCCTCGAGCCAAGGAGCGAATCGACGATCAGCGCCAGCGGCCAGGGCTTCAGAAGGCCTGCCGCCAGGCTCAGACCCAGCAGAACCATGGCCAGCACCAGGCCGCCCATGTCCGGCCCAAAGAACCGCAGCACGCGCAACGCCTTCCGCATGATCCCGATTGTAGCCCGAGCCCGATCCGAGACCAACGAGAATCCTGGACGCCGGCCCGGCAGGGCGCGACTGCCGACCCGGCATTGCTCAGAAGCTCAGGAGCATCTGCCAGATGTAGGTGTTGCCGAGGGCGTCGATGTCCTGCCACACCTTCCGGACGAGATCGGGGTTCCCGGTGATGGCCGGCAGCTCTCGGGCCTTGGATTCCCAGGGCAGGCAGACGCCCGGAGGGACGCGCGGCGCCGGGCGATCGCGCATGCCGGCGAGCTTCTCACGGGCCGAGATCGATGACGGCAGGTCGGCGGGAGGATGGGCCGCCGGCACCGCTCCCGAGTAGCGGCCGTGCTCGCGGGCAGTCTCGGTCATGATCCGCAGGTTCTCGGCGCTGGTGTCGTCCTGCATGATGGCGCTGGCATCCATGATATAGCCGCCGTCGGCGGCCACCTCCCGCAGCACCCGCCGGCAGAAGCCGCGGACCTCATCGGGCTTGCCGTAGCTGAGCAGGACATTAGGAATCCCGCCGCTGATGCAGAACCTGGCGCCGAGCTTTCGACGGGCCAGGAACACGTCGCCGCGATCGACATGGAACACGATGCTGCAATCCGGCAATTGGGCGAATGTCTCGAGGTGGTAGTCCCAGTTGCCCTCGGCGTAAAACAGGGTCTGGTGACCTTGCTTCCAGAACTCCTCGATGATCGGCCTGAGCGTGGGCCAGTAATGGGATTCGAACTGCTTGGGATTGACGAACGGGACGCAGCCGCGGTGCATCCAAAAGCCGATCGGGAGCAGCTTCTGGGGATCGGCGGTGGACAAGCCGACATGGCAGAGGTGGGGCATGAGGGCTTCGCAGGCGCGCAGGACCTTGTCCGGCTGCGTCCGCATGTCCATGGTCAGCCCGACATAGCCGCGGAGCTTGTCGGCGAGGATGTCGAACGGGGCCTTGAAGATGCCGGAGATGGCGCAGGGCGTGCCGCACTCCGATCGCAGCCGGGCCGCCTGCGGGCCGAACGCCACGAAGTAGGAGAGCATCGCCATCGCGCTTTTCACCAGGGCCAGGTTGCTCCGATAGGTGGACGGCTCGCCCATGCGCTGGATCTCGATCGAGACGCGCGGCAGCCAGACCTGGTAGAGGAATCCAGTGGGATCGTCGATCAGCGCGTCGTATTCGTCGGCCTTCATGAAGGCCTGTTCTTCGGACGGCTCGATGTAGTTGAAGCCCATCGTGTGCGGAATGCCGATGCCCGGGATGCCGTAGTATCTGAGCCCGGCAGCCTGGGCCAAACCGGTCCAGACGTAAACCATGTTCGGCACCACTGCATCCCAGTCGTAGTCGCAGGCGCAGCGCACGGCGGCATCGAACGCCTTCGTGTAATCGTGCGCCACATCCTGGCACGTATACCCGGCGTATTTCGCGGTGAACTCCGCCACAAACGGCCGGATCGGGACGCAGTCCGGCTTCTCGTTGCGCATGGCGGTCACATACCGCCGCAAACGCTGCTGATAGAGCTCCTCGGTGTTCGCGGAACGATTCATGGTCATTCGCCCGCGATCCTGCAGGAAGCAGGCGGCGCCGTCGAGTTGGAACTTTTCCGGCTTGCGGGTGTTAGCCAGTGATACGATAAGGACCACTATGAATTCACCTTGGAGTTGTGCCGCGGCATCCGCCATGCGTGGGCTGCCACTGCGTCTCGCGCAGATCGGCTTGGCTGCGGTTTTGGCGGTGCTGTTTTCCACGAGCGTGCGCGCAGCCGAAAACCCCCCGGCCGCGCCTCAATCGAATCCGCCCCGGCTCACCGAGAGGGATTACCTGATCGAGGAGCTTGACCTTGCCGAGCAGTTGCTCCAGATCGAGCAAACGCGGTTCGATCAAGGCCGGTCGCCATCGGAGAAGGTCCTGGGCGCACGCCGGAGTGTTCTCTCGCTCAAGCGTCAGCTGGCGGCTTATGACGAACGCACCAAGCGGCCCACGCCGGAGCAGGAGATCGAGCGAAAACGCCGTGTCGAGGAGGACCAGCGGAAGGCCGAAGCCAGGAAACGCGAAGCGGACGCGGAAGCGGAGCGGATCCAAGCGCTCAAGCAGGAGCTGCTATCGGTGCTGGCGGGCATCGCTCGAAAAGACGCGGATGCCCAGGTGCGCCAGACGGCAGTGATCTCGATCGGCCGTCTGCAACTCGAGGCGAGCATCGAACCTCTGAGAGGCATCGCTCTGAGGGATTCGGATAACAACGTGCGCCAGGCCGCTCTCCAGAACATCATCGGCTTTCGAAATGGCGCCAGCACGGCGGCGCTCCTCGGTCTCTACGACCAATTATCCGATGTGAACCTGAAGCTCGCCGTGCTTGCCGGATTGCAGGAGCACCAGAAAATCACGAACGGATCGGGACTGTCACTGACTGCGAGCGTGGTTCCCGCCGCTGCCGTGCCGAAGCTGATCGAGGTGGCCCACGAGAGCCCCAGCCGCGAGCTTCGCCAGGCCGCATTGATGCGGCTGACGGAAATGCCCGGCGAGAAGACCAGCGCCCACCTGGTGGCCATTTACGATGCCAGCAGCGATAACGAGTTCAAACAACAGATCGTGAATTATCTGGGCAATCGGCCGGACGGGACAGCCATGCGCAAGCTGACCGCCATCGCCCAAGGCGATCCCGATCCGCGCGCCCGGCAAATGGCCGTTGACCGGATCGGCCGGGCGCCCTTGGACAGCAATCTGCCGCGGATGCTTCCGCCAGGCATGCGGTTTCCTCAGCCGCCGCCCCCTGCACCCCCGCCCCCACCGCGAAGGTAAGGGTCTGCGCAAAAATTAATTCCGATTTTGCTGGAGGGCATTGGGCGGGCTGGCAAGGCGCGACGAGCGAGCATACCCGCGCGGTCTGTGAGCGAGGAGCAACACAGCCAGCGCGCCCAAGGCCCCCAGCCCGCAGGGGCGGGGCGGCGCCGGGCCATCTGCTTCGTTGCTCGGTCGGTCGAGTATCGCAGGGGATACACTCCCTCCCTTGCGCCTCGCATCTGGCCCGGCGGCGCTCCCGCCAAAATCGGAAGTAATTTTTGCACAGACCCTAAGGCTCCGTCTCACAATTCCCATCCCTTGCGGTAGGCCTTGTGGAGGAAGGCATCCGCCTCGGGGCAGCCTGCGGCCTCGAGCCGCGCAGGATCCCATCGAAGCTTTTTCCCCACTCGATGAGCCGCGTTGCCGAGCAGGACGGTCTCGGCGAGGGCGCCTGAGTAATCGAAGTTGCATGTCGTGGGCGCGCCCGTCTTGCATGCGCGGATCCACTCCGCGTGATGGCCGATCGAGTCGGGGATCGTCGGATCAGGCCGCTGGAATCCCGCGAACTGGTCCTCGGGCAAGAGCCTGTGCCGGTCGTAGTCGGCGATCAGCATGCCCTTGGAGCCGATGAACAGCACGGCGGCGCCCCACTCGGGGATCTTGCGATCCGACAGGAAATCCGGCCGTCTGCCTCCGTCATACCACGTCATGCGGACGGCCGGCAGGGCGTCGCGCGCGGGGAATTCGTACCGGACGATCAGGCCGGACGACGTCCGCTCCGGATGCACTCGAGGGCCTTCAGCCTCGATGGTCGAGGGATGCCGCAGCCGCAACGCCCAGAATGGCAGATCCATGTAGTGGCAGCCAAAGTCGCCCAATCCTCCATTGCCGAAATCCCACCAGCCGCGCCATGCCCCCGGCACGTAGCACGGATGATAAGGGCGGACGGGGGCTGGACCCAGCCAGAGGTCCCAGTCGAGTTCCGCGGGAGCCGGCGGGGTATCCGTCGGGCGGCCGCCGCCCTCGTAGCGGACCGGGTGCCAGACATGGACTTCGGCCACCGGCCCGATCGCGCCCGATTGCACGAGCTCGACCACGCGGCGGTAATTGGCGCCGGCGTGAATCTGCGTGCCCATCTGCGTGGCCAATCCCTTCCTGCGGGCCAGCTCCGTCATCATCCGCACCTCGGCCACTGTGTGGGCCAGCGGCTTCTCGCAGTAGCAATGCTTGCCCATCTTCATGGCCAGCACGGCGGCGGGGGCGTGGATGTGATCCGGCGTGGAGACGACCACCGCATCGATCTCCCGGTCCATCTCGTCGAGCATCTTGCGAAAATCGCGGTAATGCCTCGCCTGGGGGAATTTCTGGCCGGCGGCGGCGGCCCTGCGCTGGTCCACGTCGCAGAGCGCCACAATCTGCTCGCCGGAACAATCGGCCAGGTTGTGGGCGCCGCGGCCTCCGACGCCGATGCAGGCGATGGATAGCCTCTCGTTGGGGGATGGGATCTGCGCCCCGCCGGCGTGACGGGAAAGCGTCCAGATCCCGAAGCCGGCCAAGGCGGTGTCGCGAAGCATCGCGCGGCGGGTCAGCCGCGCGCCAGTACCGATGCGGTGTGCAGGCATATGACGATCCTTGAAAAACCATTTTGCCGACTTGAGGTCAAGGCTTTCGGAGGCGGCGGTGGATCGGCGTCGCGGATCCAGGCGCACCAAATGAAAAAGGCCGGGCCCGAGCCCGGCCTTTGTGTGATTTCAGATGATGATCCGTGTGCTACGGCATCGCCAGGCGGTAGAACCGGTTGCCGGTGCCGACGGATGTGGTGGCCTGGTATTGGCCATCGACGAGGATCTCGGTCAACCCTGCGTCAGCCCAGTCGGCCGGGTTGAGGCTGGTGGCAGCCTGGACCTTGTAGCCGGGAATCGCTGCAGGCCATGACAGGACGACCTGGCCGCCCGCCCTCTCGGCCGCCAGCGTCGGCAGCGGGATGTATTGGAACTCGGTGACATGCTGCGTCGAGGAAGTGCCGCCGGTGGCCCCGGTGAAGCCGACCCAGGCGAGATCGCCTCCCAGCATTTCGGGGAAGTCACCCACGGGAAGATCCACGGTGTAGGTGGCCGCGTTCACCGTATTGCTGAGGGTGACATGTGCGACGCCATCCAGGTAGATCATGGTCACCTTGATCGGGTCTCCACTGGCAACGTTGACCGGCCCGGTGGCGGTGTAGGTACCGGTTGCGCCATTGGTGTGGAACGCGATCCCGGGGGTGTTGTTGGCATAGATGTTGATCTGGAGCGCAGCGCTGGGCGTGATTCCCGAGTATCCAAGGCTGCCGCCATTGGCGCCCAGCGCGGTTGTCCCTCGAGGATCGCGCTGCACGACGAACGCGATACCATCCGCGCCGGCCCCGCCAACATCTTGATAAGTGAACGATGCTTTGAAGGCTCCGACGTAGAGCTGATGCTTGTACCAGGCGCTCCGGGCCGTGCTGCCCACGCCAGCGCTCAGCTCGAGAACGCCATCGGTGACGGTCGCCGGAGAGGGGGCTCCACCGAGAGCCCAGCCCGCGCCGTATGGTGTCAGCGCCGCCACTGTCTGGACCGTGAGGGCCTGGATCGAGGTCTGGGCGTTGCCGTACATATTCTGGATCGTGGCCAGTTGATAATTGCCCGCATCCTCAGCTTGGGCGTTGACGATGGTCAGCACGTTGCTCTGAGATCCGGTGATCCGATCCGTGTCGGCGAGGTTGATGCCGTTCTTTTGCCACCGATAAGTGATCGGCTCAGTCCCGATGACAGGAACCGACAGCACGTAAGTGCGCCCGGCATAGACCACGCCCTCGAGATCGATGTCCGTCACGACCATCGGCGGCCCGCTGTTGACGGCTAACTGCGCAGCCGGATTGGCGATGGCCGGGCCGGTGACGGCCCCGAACTCGTTGCTCACCACGACGCGATACAGATTGCCGTTCATGGCCGCAGTGATGGCCGAGAGGACCATGGTGGGCCCGTTCTGGCCCGCGACAGGAGTCCCTGGATCACCCCAGGTCACGTCGTACCATTGGTAGCCGAGCGTGCCTGGCCCGACCGCCGTTACCGAGAACGTGGCAGTGCCGCCCTCGTTCGCCACTGTGTTGACAGGCGCCGAAACAACCGTGGGCGCCGAGTTGGGATCCGCCACGCCCAGAAGCTCGACCTCGCCGATCTGCGTCAAGGTCTCCGTGGCGCCTTTGACGCTCGAGAAGCTCATCCGGTAGGTGGTGTAGCCGCTCGTGTTCGAGATGCGGACCTCCTGAAGATTCTGGGTCAACGGATTCACAACGTCGGCGGCTGTCGCATTGCGTGCAGCCGGCAAGGCGAGCGAGCCGGTGGCAATTGTCGTGTAAGTGCCGCCGCCGTCTCTCGATCCTTCAAAAAGGTAATTGACGGGATCGCGGGTCTCGGCGTCGTTGGCCGTGTAGAACCGGAGGACGCTGACGATCGAGCCGCCCATGGACGGAGTCACGACGAAGCCGGCGGGCCCGACGAACGGGCTCTCACCGCCGCCGCGATTGAGGTACTTCGCCATCAGGTTGTCGATCGAGTGCTCGACGTTCTCGTTGGCGGGCGGCACATCCCCGCCATTGGGCTGATAGATCGAGATCGAGTCGCCCGGCTGGGTGACGTCCGCCAACCCGGAACGCAGGGTCACCGTGAATACCGCGCTGGTCGAGGATCCGGCGACGTTCGAGGCGACCATGTAGAAATCGCCGCCGTCGCTCCACAGCATGGGACTGTAAGTCAGATCGGTCGTGTTGGCGCCGGAGACGGCCCCGCCGTTGGCAATCGGCGCGAACGCGCCGCCCGTGCCGCGGTACCATTGATACGAGATCGGCTCGTCGCCGCCGCCCATGGCGGCGGAAAACACCTGCGGGCCTTCGAGGACCAGCATGGTGCTCGGAACGGTCCGGATGATGGGCCGAACCGCGCCCGCCGTCGCGCTGACGGCCAGGACCACCATGCGCCCCGTGGTGGGGTTAAAGGCGCCGAGGAACTTGAGGACGATATTGGTGACGGGGCTGACATGATTCATCAGCGGGAACTCGGCCTCGTAGAGGCGCGGGTTGGTCGTGTGCGCGTTGTTGATGGTGCCGTTGATCAGGTTCACTCGTCCGCGAGCAGTGTACGCGTAGGGCGAGTTGTTGAACCAATCGCGCGAGGTGAAGGTGTTGGTCTCGCTGGTGCCGTCCTGGAACTGGATGACCACCTCGTTGGTGACGCTGTTGTTCGCGGTGGCGCTCAGGAACGAGAGCGCCGAGTAGGCCTTCGGCTCGGCCAGGGTCAGGTTGATGTTGCTCCGCACCGAGTCGACGAATGCGGCATTATTGCCGGTGTAGGTGGCGGGCAATTGGTAGTGATGATCGCTCTTGTCCAGGCTGGTGATGATCGTGCCTGCGGGAGGCAGACCGCATTCGGGGAATTGAGGATAGATGCCCCGCTCGACCCATGTGTTGCCGGTGTTGCCCACGCCGCCGTCCATGCTGGCGGTCGTGTAGGCCTGGAGGCCGCGCGGCGGCCAGGGCGGATTCGCCTCGACGACGACATCGGCATTGAACCCGCTGACGGCAACGGGATTGAACGCGCCGCCGGCGGTCGTCTGGCCGCTCACGGCGAAGATCGGGGCGCGCCCGCCGCTGCTGTAAACAAACGCGATCTGGGTGATGGGCGTCGAGAAGGCGGGAGCGATATTCACGGCGAAGAGCCGCGGATTCGTCGAGTTGACATTGTTGAAGGTCATGTCGACCGGGTTGACACGGCCGGCAGCGATATACGCCTCGTTGGGCTGATTGAACCAGTCGGGTATGCTCAACGAGAATTCCTCGGTGGTCGCGTCGTTGTGAGTGACGGTGACGGTGGCGACCAGGGGCCCGTTTCCAGCCGCTGTCAGGAACGATATGCCTGTGTAAGCCGCGGGCGCATCGAGGGTCAGCGTTCCGGAGGTGAAGCCGCCGGCCGCGGCGATGAAGAGGGCGTTGTTGGTGGTGTAGGATGCCGGCATCACGAAGGTGTTGGTGCCGCCGACGACAAGAGTGGAACCTGCAGCCGGCAGGCCAGTCGCAGGCGCAACGGGATTGAATCCAACCTCGTACCAGGTGTTGCCCGTGACCGTTGCATACCCGCTGTCCATCGCCGTGTTGATCCGGCTCTGCAGGGTGCCGGTCACCGGAGCGGTTTTCTCGACGATCATGTCGCGGTTGAACCCGGCCAGGTCGATGGGCTTGCATCCGTCGATTGATGTCCAGCCGCTGATGCCGAAGACAGCGGCTCGAAAGCCATTGGTGGAGGCGAAGGTGATGCCCGTGACAGGCGTGCTGGCGTCCATCAGATAAATATCCGCGTAGAACAGCTTCGGATCGAGGGTCCGCAGACTGCCGACCTGGCCGTTATCGAAGTTGAGGCGGCCGGCGGCGTTCCAGGCGATTTCCGGGGGCGAGTTGAACCAATCGGGGGATTGGATCGAGCCGATCTCCGTGGCTCCGTTCTGGTAGTGAATCGTGTAGGCCAGGTTGGGCACGGCGCCGCCTCCCGATGCGACGAGCGCGGATAGCTGGTAATATGCGCCGGGGGCCGTAAACGTCAGCTTTGCCGTGGGCAATGCGTTGCTGTAGACGAGAAGCGCGTTGTTCGCCGTGTAATCGGACGCCATCTTGAACACGTGGGCGACGTCGCTGACAGCGGTGAAGGTGGTCCCTTGCTCGGGCAGACCGGCCGTAGGCAGCGAGGGCAGGTAGCCTTGCTCGAACCAGACCCAGGCATTGTTGTTGGTGCCGCCGTCCATGGTGGCGGTGGCGTAAGCGTTCAAAGGCGTCGGGGCCGCCTTTTCCACAACCACGTCGTGGGAAAAGCTCTCCGGTGTCAGGGGGATCGGATCGAAGTCAGCTCGGGCCGTCGCGCCCAGCGCTGCCGCCAGGCCCAGACCCAGCAAAGTCCTCTTGATAATTGGATTTGTCTGCATAGTTTGCGACATGTAATTGCGTTGCGTTCAATTCAGACCGTGGCTTCATTTTGACCCGCTTCCAATGGAATGAAAAGGGAATTTTGAGGAGGCCGAACCGAGGGGTGTAGGACAAAATTCCTCAACGCTTGGTGCGTCCGGTCACATTGTGGTGATCGTCCGCAGTTCGTCTTCTCCCTCCCCTCCGCGCCAGTGGAGGGGAGGGACGGGGAGAGGTGGTCGATCTGTTTTGGAACCCTCCCCATGAACCTGCCCTGCCGGAGCGCGGCCTTCAGGCCGCTGCAACACGCGACAGGCTGAACACGCGACAGCGGGCTAAAGCCCGCGCTCCAACACGGTTCATGGCCCCGATGCGTGACAAGTCGTTTGTCAGCAACGCTCTCCCTGTGCCCTCCCCCCGCTCGATCCTCGCGGGGGGAGGGAATTGCCTCCGGTGGCCGTCTGCAGTTCTCCCTCTCCGCCATTGGGAACCAACGGGGGCGCCCGAAAAGGCCGATGAGCGGGCTGGCATTTTACGCCGAAGAATTGAGACTATTCATCGAGTCAATTATTTAGATGCGACCCCATTGGCCTCAACCAAGGGCCGTCCGTCTTCCACCAGGCGTGCGCCGCCGCCCACATAAAGCCGGCTGCCCGACGCCCACAACGCGCGGACATGGTAGTTCACGCCTCCGCCCACCGTCGACCAGCTGCTCCCGTCCCAGCGAGCCAGGTAGTTGGCGGGGCTGCCGCCCGCCCCGTTAAACGAGCCCCCTGCGTAAAGATTCGTGCCCGACATCGCCAGCGCAAAAACATAGGGGTCATCCCCGCCCACGGTCAACCGGGCAGCGGCAGGCATCCCTGCCGGCCGTGGAGGCGCGGCTTCCGCTCGGGACGGAGCCGGGCGGCTGAGCTGCGACTCGGCTGCAGACATCGCAGCCCCGGGGTGGCTTAAGGCGCCAGGCGCCGGCGGACCGGCTTGGGCGGGAACGCCGCCTCTCAGAAACAGCAGGGCCGCATTGATCGCCAGGACACCGAGGAGCGCCGTCAAATGGGATTGAGTCTTCACGTGCAGGTTTTTTATAATCTGCCGCTCTTGATTTTCCCTGAAGTGCGATTCCAAGGCCGCTCAGCCACCGCCGCCATGACGGCGCTCCATTTTTGCTCCTGCTGAAGCGCAGATTTCCGCCAGCGCCGGGTACATCGAGCTCAGGACCGAATTGCAATGGGGTCGCATCTAAATAATTGACATTTCCATTCTTCCTCCAGGTTTGTCCCTATTGCACGTTGATCGTCGTGATCAGGAAGAACTCCTTTTCCTGGACGGAATTGAAGCGTTGTGCGGATGGGGGGTTTGCGGTAGTTATCGAACTCGCCATGCAGGACTTTCATGCCTTGACGAAACTGTTTGTTCTTGGGTTGTGCGGTTCGATAGGGCTCGCGCGGGCATCCGAGCATGCCTTGATCTCTCCGGGGGCCGCCTCGGCGGCCAGCGCGGCAAGCTGGGCCGCGGACGGGATGGTCCGCTTTCAGCATTTCACAATCCGCAATCCGCTGCCGGGGAGCTCGTGGGGAACCGGCGGGCTGCCCCTGGCGGACCTGGACGGGGACGGCGACCTCGATTGCGCGCTGTCCCGGCGCGATGTGCACGGCTTCTGGTGGTATGAGCGGCGGACGGACTCGACGTGGGTCCAACACCTCATCAGCGATTCAGAGAGCCTTCCGCAGGCGCTCGGGGGCGCGTCGCTCGATGTGGACCGCGACGGCTGGGTGGACCTGGTCTTCAGCGGCGTCTGGTTCAAGAATCCGGGCACGCTGGGTCAAGAGCCGGACGGGGCATGGAAGACCAATTTCTTCGGGGGCAGCGGCCATGACATCCTGGATGCGGACATCAGTGGCGACGGCCGGGAGGACATTGTCACCTTCGATGGCAACACGCTTCAGTGGTTCAACCCGGCTCTCGCGATGGCTTCGAGCACCATCGCCCAAAACGTGGGTCATCACGGCGGCATCACCCCGCGGGGGGCCGGCGATCTCGACGGCGATGGCGATCTGGATCTGGTCGTTGCGGGCTACTGGTATGCCAATCCGGGCAACGGAGCGGGAGCCTGGACGCGACGCCCCTGGCCGCACCTGCCGATCCCCAATGCCTCCTACGGCACCAGCATCCGAAGCTGGATCGCCGATATGGATGGCGACGGCGACCTGGACATCGTTTACGGCGATTGCGACACCGGGTACGGCCACGTTTTTTGGGTGCGCAACGAGGGTGCCGGCACCAACTGGACCCGCTTCCCGCTGCCCGATCCACCCACCTTGCCCGGGAATGTCCCCGGGACTGGCTCGTTCCATTCGCTCGGAGTTGCGGATTTCGATCTGGACGGCGACCTGGACGTGTTCGCCGGCGAGCAGGAGGACCCGTCTCCCATGAGCGGGAACAAGCTGCCGATGAAACCCGCCGGCCTCAAAGAACGCGGCGTGATCTGGATCCGCTCCGGATCCAATCCGCCCGCCTTCACTCCCCAGGTCATCCAGGTCGATAATCCCGGCTGGCACGACGCCGCCATCGGCGACGTGGACGGCGATGGCGACATCGATATCGTCACCAAGATCTGGAACAAGGACGGCGCCACCTACCACGCGGATTACTGGCGGAACGACGCCATCGTGCGCCTCGACAACGGGGTGGACCTCGCCGGCTGGCACAGCGCGGGCGGCCTCTGGCAGGTCGTCGGAGGCGCCATCGTCGGCCAGCAGAACCCGCCCGGCAGCGGCAATGGCGGCCTTCTTCTCAGCGACCGTTCGTTCGGCGATTTCGAGGTCACGTTCGAGGTCTGGCCGGACTGGGGAGTGGACACCGGCTTGTACACGCGGACGACGGCTGATGGGAAAGCATACCAGGTCACGATCGATTATCAGGCCGGCAATCCCATGGGCGGCATCTACCTCTCCGGCATCGGCAACACCGGCTCGTGGAGCTTCACCCTCACCGGCACCAATTCCATCCAGGGAAACCCAGCCTTCTTCAGCGCCACCGATTGGCCGAGCATCTGGAATCCCTCTGGCTGGAACACCTTTCGCGTCCAGGTGACCAATAATCCGCCGCGGATCATCACCTGGATCAACGGCGCTCGAATCGAAGATTACCAGGATACACAGCTCCGGCTCTCGGCGACCGGGAGGATCGCGCTGCAGGTCCATGACTCCCCTGCCGAGTGGCCCCAAGGCGCCGTTGCGCGGTTCAGGAACATCCGCATCCGAGATCTCAGCGAGAATTCATGGGCCCCGGATTCTCTGGCGCCCACCGCTCCATCCAACCTCGAGATCACTGACGTGACAGGCAGCAGCGTGTCGTTTCAATGGCCGGCCTCGATCGACGACGTTGGCGTCAGCGGCTATCGCGTCTTTCGCAACGGCGTCGAGGCGGGCACGGCTGTCTCGACCCATTTCACGGATGCGGGTCTGGCATCGGATGCGGCCTGCA
>JAKLFB010000040.1 GCA_022711435.1 Verrucomicrobiota bacterium | reverse complement strand
ACGTGTAAACGTTCCCGCTGGCCACCGGCGCGATGCCGGTCGGCTGCCAGTTGGTGCTCAGCGTCGATGTGCTCTCGAGAACGAACGCCGAGGATTCGGACGTCCAGGAGATCTCGAGCGCCTGGCCGACGCGCGCGACCGACAAGGTCGGCGGAACCGGCGGCTGGCCGGTGGTGGTGAGCTCGACGTCCCGGAAAAGGACTTTCACCAGGTTGGCCGGGCTGGTGCCGTTGTTGTGCGAGGTCGCACAGAGCCCGACATAGACCGTTTCCGGATAATCCGGCGATTGCGTGCCTGTGGCCATGAGAACCCAATCAACTCCGTTGGTGCTCCAATAGAAGTTGAAGGTCTGACCTTCGCGGACCATCCGCATCCAGGCATTCGGATACGGCGGAGCCGGACGGGTGCCGATCAGGGTCAAGCTGGTGCTCGTCCCGGCTTTGACGGTGCGCTGCTGGACGGTCCAGAGGTTCTGGCCCATGGGCGTGCCGCCGTGCGGCGCCACCACGACATCGAAGTGCCGGCTGTTGCTATCGAGATCCTCGCGGATCATGAAGCCAGCCTTGGCCCATTCGTTGGGCCGCGTGATCAGCTCGACGCGCCCCTGGATGTCGAAGTCGCCGGTGACTTCGCGGTAAACGAAGTGCATGCCGTCATCATTGCCCCAGATATCGGCGCCGCCGGCGCGGACGTAGAAGTCCTTCTCGCTCATCGCGACCGCTTCGCCGGGCAGGATCGGGTTGGTGAACACGGCCGGGTTGGTCGCGTTCAGAACTCCGACATCCCGATTGAGCCAGGAGGTGATGACCGTGCCGTTGAGCGTGGTCGGATTGACCACGTTGGGCCCGAAGCCGATGTCGGCGACGTTCTGGACGAGCACGGTGTAATTGCCGCTGATCGTCGATGCCAGCGTCAGCAGGACGGTCTGGGCATCGGGCTCGAGCGTGGCGTTGGTCACCTCGACCGCCCCGTTGTTGACGATATAGTTGGCGATGTTGGTGGCCGAGGCCGGATCGAGGCCGGCGGTGTCATGGAAGAGCACGCCGATGAGATTGCCGCCGAGGCAGCCGACCTCAGCCGCGACCGGCTTGGTGCTATCCACGACGATCCGGACGGCCGACGAAACGGCGGTGTACCCGATCGAGTCGGTGGCGCGGACCGTGTATTGATAGATGCCTTCAGGCACGCTGGGATCCGTGAACTCGAACGGCTCGGTCGCATCTTCGCCGATGACCGTGTTGTTCACGAAATATCCCAGATCCCAGGTGGCCCTGAGGAACTCGACCTTGGCGATCGGGTTGGGCCCGCTGGCCGTGGCGGCGATCGCGATGTCCCCGCCGGTGGCAGAAGTCGAGTTGTTTGCCGGGCTCGAAATCGAGGCCGTCGGGGCCGCGGGAATCGCAGCCACATAATCCCACGTCTCGATATCGCCCAAGCCGCCGTTCATCGACGCCCGCGCGGGCTCGGAGCTGACGCCCGGGTTCGAGGTGGTGGGCTGGAGGAGGATCTTGTCGATCAGCGTGCCGTCCTCGCGCACGTAGATGATGAACGTATGAAGGCCGGGCGTGTAGTTGGTGAACGCGAACGGATCGGTGAACTTGCCGCTAACGGTGGTGTTCCGGTCAGCGCGCCAATCCCATCCGGTGGCCGGGAAGCCCGTCAGCGTCGAGTTGTCCACCGAGGTCGCTCCATCCGCCTGCTGGGCGATGAGCGGGTTCACCGTCGTGGCGCCATTGGTGCGGAAGCCCAGATAGACCGAGTCATTGTTGCCGGCGCGGGTAGTGTCTTCGTTCCAGCCGCGGAGCCAGATCACGAACCGGGTCGGTGTCGTGTTGGTGAACAGGATGTCGTATTCCATCGCGGCGCCGGTGGCGACGGAAGGCGGACCGAGGGCGGTGCCGCCGGTGGTGGCATCGAAGCTGGGCTTCTGGGTGGGAACCAGCATATAGCCTAATCCGGAGTAGCCGGGCGCGGAATTGCGCATCTCCCAATCACTGACCGGCGTGGTGCCGGTGACCAGGCGCGAGTAGTGTTCGGCCTCGACGATCACGTAGCCGCCGGCGCCTTGGGTGATGACGCCTTGGGTGGTGCCGGCAAAGTAGTAGTCGATCTTGCCGTTGGTGATCTTGTTGGGTGTGGCAGCCCCATCGGTCAGGTTGTTGATCGTGATCGTGTAGGTGGTGCCGGGAACGCCGGCGCCGGTGGTCAGCGTCACGACCTTCCGGTCGGCGCTCAGGACGGCCGAGACGACCGAGAGGTTTCCGGCGGTGCTGGTGATGACGTAATTGCCGGTGGTTTCAGCGGGGCCCTGGGTGAGCGGCTCGCTGAACTGGATCTGGATCGTGTTGCCGCCCACCACGCGCGGCGCCGTCGCCAGCGTGAACGTGGGCACCGTGGTGTCGCGGGTGACCGTCAGCGTGGCTGACGGGGTCACGACGCTCTGCCCTTGCGGGTTGTAGATCCGGCAGGTGATCGCCGCGCCGTTCTGCGTGAACGACGGCGAGAACGTCCACGTCGCGTTGGTCGCGGCCGCGAACGTGAGGGGATCCACGTAGGGCACGCCATTCACGCGCCACTCATACTGGAACGGCTGCTGCCCGGAGGCCGCGACCGTGAACGTGACGGGCTTGCTCTCCTCGGCAGTTTGGCTGACGGGCGCCTGATCGATCGCGAGCGGGGTCTGAACGACCGGGCCGAAGTCGGCCATGACGGCGTCGGCGAGGACGGCCGTGGCATGGCTGGTGGCGGCCAAGCCGACCGGGACTGTATCCGGGTAGGCGCCCGCGGCGTCGTTTTCGACGTTAACAAAGGTCCAGTAGGTCCAGTTAACGCCATCGGAGCTGTAATAGTAATAGAAGGTGTTGCCCACCCGCTGGAGCCGGCACCATGTGTTCGGGTAGGTCACCGTAGGCCGAGGCAATGCGCCGGGCTGCAGACCCGCAACAACCGGCCAAAGCGGCAGCGTGCCGTCCGCGCTGGAATAGCTGTTTCCGGCATTGGCCGGGCGGTGCTGGGCGGTGTAGGTATTCTGCGAGGCGGTGCCGTTGGCCATGGTGCCGGTCGGAGTCGCGGCGGAGAAGACGTTCCGGCTGTTGGCGTTCGTCGACTCACGGGCCATGAGACCCATCTTGGCCCAGTTGTTGGCAGCGAAGGTGCTGTTGGTCATCCACAAGGACACGCCCCGGAACTTGAGGTCGAAGTTGCCGGTCATGTTCTTGTAGGCGAAGACCATCTGGTCGGCCGTGCCCCAGATATCGGAGCCGCCGGCCGTGATCGTGATGACAGTCCCTTCGGCGTAAGCATCCCATCCAAGCGTGTAGCCGATGCGGCCCGCGTTTTCGAAGTTGTAGGCGATAAACGGCAGCGTCGCGACATCGGTCATATTGGGCACTTCGGCATTGTCGCGGATACCTTGGACAGTGAGCTCGTAGGCGCCGTATTCGACCAGCGGCGCGGTCTGGAGGTAGACGACGGCGAAGTTGTTGGTGTCCATCTTGATCGAATTGATGGCCACAGAGGCGCCGGCGGCGGTCTTGAGGCTGTATTTGGCCAGCGTGGTCGAGTCATTGGTATTGACCGGCTCGCTGAACCGGACGCGGACGACCTGCTTGAGCAGGCTGCCGGCTGCCGCAGTGACCGGCTTGACGGTGTCCTGGGTCACGGTCGGCTTGACGATCGAGCTGGTGGCCGAGCTGAAATAATTGCTGACGACCAAATAATACTCGACGCCATCGTCGGACGCGCCGGGGCGGAACTGATAGACGTTGTTGTTGGCGCCCGGGATCGGAACGCCGGCGCGATACCACTGATAGAAATAAGGCATCGTGCCATCCACCTTGGCGGTGAAGCTCTTCGGGTTGCCTTCCATGGTCGTGAAACTGACCGGCTGGTTGGTGATGGCCACGTTGCCGTAGCTCGAGTAGGCCGAGAGATATTGGCCTGGAATGAGGTTGGCGGCTGTGGCGGTGTTGGGGATGGGATCGTCGCCGGGCTTCTGCCAGACAATGGTGCAGCCATCGCCGCCGGTGCCGTCGCGCCAGAGCGCCTCGATGTAGTAGCGCTTGCCTGCCTCGAGGTAGACGTCCGCGGAGATCTGGGTGGTGTATTTGTTCATCACGTATTGGCCGGTGTAGCCGTCCACGTACGCGATTTCCTTGCGGTTGGCCATCGTGCTGTCCGTGCTCAGGTAGAGAACGCTTTGGTCATCGGTGGCCAAACCGAACTTGTAGTTGCCGGTCACGGGCGGGGTGACGAAGCCAACGATCTGGCCCTGATAATTGTCGTAGAGGTTCCAGCCAATGATGGTCGACGTGATGAACCGGGTCTCGGAGGCATTGACGTTGGTGTAATCGGGGCCGCTGGTCGCCCAGGTCCGCAGCGTGGACAAGCTGCTGGGGGTCGAGTAATAGACCCGCAGGAGGATCTGGCCGTCGGTCACCGCGATCGTGTGCTGCGATTCAACCATCACATTGGGTGTGTCAGCCCGGTCGCGGACGTTTCTCACCGTCAGGTTGTAGAGGGTTGACGGATCGAGCAAGGCGGTCTTGAGGAGGACGGTCCGATTGTCGCCCTGGAGGGTGGCGGACTGGATGGTGGCGCCGGGCATCGAGTAGCTGCTGAGCGCCTCGGCCGTTGCCTCCTCGACGTCCTCCGAAAACTCCACCTTGATCTCCGTCGGGTTGGCGGGCGCAAGGGCCGCGCTCGAGACCGTCGGAGCCACTGAATCCGTGTAAACAAAGAGCCCAATAGGACTCGAGGTGAGGGTCTGGGATCCGATCCTGACCTGGACATGGTAGTTGGCTCCGCTGTCAGCGAGGGTTGGCCGGAAGAAATAGTAGCTCTGGTTGGCTCCGCTGATCGCCTGTCCGTTCTTGTACCAGGTGAAGGTCGGAGCCTGCGTGCCGAGGTTCACGTTGACCAAGTCCACCCAGACGACGGCCTGATTGCCTTCGTAGACGGTGCTGTAATCCAGAGCACCAGTCCACGGATCGATGTTCGGGTTCGCCAGGCCGATATAGGGACCCTCGAGCGGCAATGCCGCGTTGATATCCTGGGCCGGGTGGAAATAGAAACTCGACATTGGCTGGTAGATCTTGCCGTCCGGCGTCTGCCAGCCCAGCTCGACGTGATCGCCGCCGGTGCCTTCCTTATGGAGCACCTCGAGATAATACATCTTGCCTTTCTCGAGGTAGATCGGGGCCGACTGCTGGCTGGCATATTTGTTCCATTGGTGCCAGCTGCTATAGCCCGTTCCCGGGGCGTTCGGATCGACCACCGCAGCGATCAGTTGCTTCTTGGCGGGGTTTTTGGGATCAGCGGGATCAGAGGTCAGCCAGAGCTGGGTTTCGTCGTCACCCGACAGGTAGAAAACGTAATTGCCGGTTTCCGGAGGCTCGACGTAGCCGGGAATCCAGCTGCCGAAGTTGTCGCCGACACCGGATCCGGTCTCGGCATAAAAGGGGCCATAGTAGGAACTGCCCGGGACCAATTCGACGGCATCGGGGCTGTTGGGAAACATCCCAGGAACACCAAAGTTATTGGTGCCGAACAGGTTAGTGATTGCCGTGCCCGAGAAGTTGGCGTAGATGAAGCGTTTCAGCAAGCCAGCTTCGCTGGTTTGGGTGCTGACCAACCCCACCAGCAGCCCAAGAAGGGCGCTTTTGAAGAGTTTTATTCTCATAGACATAACATCAACATCAACACAGGCTTAATACAGGCGCTCAATGGAAACCCGACCGCCCTTCGATGACGATCCAACTGCCTCGCCGCCGACAGCCAAGTCCGGTTCTCCATTGATTGGGCAGTAATAGAATGCAGGTTGGGGGCAATGGCAACAAAAAAAGTCGCAAACTTGGACGGTCCAATCCACTGCACCTCAGATTGTGCCAGAGGGGGCCCAGCGAGATTCAACCGCCCACGGTGCACATAGGGCGGCAGGGCTGGCCGAGGCGATTGAACCGGTGCTGCCTGGGTTTGGCAGCGATCGCTTGCGAGAGGCAATCGCGGACCGGTTCGTCGGAAGCGGACTGGCGCAGGATGCGGCGGAGATCGAACTCGGTGGGATCGCCCAGGCAAGGCATGAGCTGCCCATCGGCCGTGAGGCGCATTCGATTGCAGGAATCGCAAAACCGGGGATCGGTGAGCGGTCGGATCCAGCCGATCGAGGCGTCCCTATCGGGCAGCCGATAATAGCGAGCTGGCCCCCAGTCTCCGCTCGATCGAGGGCTCGGGATCCACGCGTCCGGAGGGCCCAGGCGAGCCATGGCTTCCTCGGCCGGCAGAAATCGCAGGCGACCGGGGGCCTTGGAGGTTGTGATAGGCATCAGCTCGATGAAACGGATGGGAAGGCCGCGTGCGGCGGCAAACCGGGCGAGCGGCTCGATCTGGTCCTCGTTGATGCCGCGCATCAGCACGCAATTGAGCTTGATCCGGGCGAATCCGGCGGTCTGGGCCGCGCGGATTCCATCGAGCACCCGCTGGAGGTCGCCCCCGGTCATGCGGCGGTAAGCGACTGGATCGAGGGTGTCGAGGCTGACATTGACGCCTCCGAGACCGGCGGCGGCCAGCGAAGGGGCGATGCTGGCGAGTCTCAGCCCGTTGGTCGAGAGACCGATGCCTTCGATGCCCGGCACGGCGGCCGCTTGCCGAATCAGGTCGCACAGGTCCGGCCGCATCAAGGGCTCGCCGCCCGTCAAACGGATCTTGCGGAAGCCCAGGCTGGCGGCCGCCTGGACCACTCGCAGGATTTCGTTGGCCGTCAGGCAATCGCCGTTGCCCACGGGGCGGCCGTTCGGTTCCGGCATGCAATAGAGGCAGCGTTCATTGCAGCGGCAGGTCACCGAAACGCGCAAGTAATCGATGGTGCGTCCGAAGCGATCCATGGGGGTTCAGCGCTGGGCCATGGGCGGCGCGTCATGCGGATCCTGGCCGTGCAAGAGCGAGACCGCTTCGACCAGGGCATCTTCGAGATACCCGATGCATTCGGCCACCGCGCGCGGCTTGCCGGGCAGGTTGACAATCAGGGTCGATCCGCGGGCGCCCGCAACGGCGCGCGAAAGGACCGCGGTGCGGACGCCTTGGTCATAGGATCGCATTCGCATCAGCTCCCCGAAACCGGGCAACTCCCGGTCGAGCACGGACCGGGTGGCCTCGGGCGTGATGTCCCGGGGCGCAACGCCAGTCCCGCCGGTGGTCACGATGAGATCGCACCGGTCCTGATCAGCCAACTGTCGCAACACGCCCGCCACCCGATCCAGCTCATCGGGGATGACGACGGCGACAAACGACGCCTCGGGGCCAAAAATCGCCCGCAACCTGCGTTCGATCTCGGGCCCGCTTTGATCGGCGTATAGGCCCGCCGCCGCCCGATCGCTAATCGTGACTCGTCCGATTTTCAAAGTCGCTCCTCCCCAGGCATGCCGAGACGAACTCGACGGCGTGCCCGGGCGCCATGCGCCGCGTGCCGCGGGGCACCCGGATCAAGGCGTTGGCCGCCGCCAGGGATGTCAGGTCGCCCGAACTGCGCCATCGGAGCGGCTGCAGCACGACACAGCCGTCCTCGAATCCGCCCCGCGCCGGCCAAAACGTTTCGCGCTCGCAGCTATCCGAGGCCAGACCGCACTGCAAAACGCCTCGTCGAAACCCCGGTCTGGCGGGCGTGCCGCTGAAGGCTTCCAAGGCCGTTCGGACATACAGGTTGAGCGCCACGAAATGGGCCAGCGGATTGCCCGGCAAGCCGAATGCGATCGTGGAACCGCGCTGGGCCACCAGGAGCGGTTTGCCCGGACGCGTCCGGGTCTGGTGGATCCGGATTGTGAAGCCCAATCGCTCGAGCCAAGCGCGAGTCAGATCGTGCGGGCCCACGCTCGCCCCGCCGGAAATCAGCAGCAAGTCCACCCCGTCCTCGGGCGGCTCGGCCCCATCGGGCGATCCGAGCCATCGAGCCAGCGGGGCTTCGGCAGCGGCCGGGTCCTCGGGCGAGCGAAGCTGCCGGAGCCGGGCCTGCCACGGCTCGAGAAACGCACGGACCAGGATCGAATTGGCATCGCGAATCTGTCCAGGGCCCGGTTTTCGTCGGGGGTCGACGATTTCGCCGCCGGTGGCGACGTGAAGGGCTCGAGTCTGGCGGGTGACCCAGAGCCGCGTGTGGCCGCTGCTGGCTAGAAGCGCCAGAGCGCCGGGCGCAAGCACCAGGCCTGGCTCGGCCAGCACTGCCCCCGCCCGCGCATCCTCGCCGCGAGATCGGATGTGGGCAGCGCCCGGCCGGCGCCGCGCGCGGATCCAGTCGCCCTGCCTTTGGACATCCTCGAGCATCATGACCTCGAGGCCGGCGCAGGGAAGAGCGGCGCCGGTGGCGATCGCGACCGACTGGCCCGGCTCGAGCTGGCGGGGCCGCCAATCCCCCGCCCGCAGCTCGTCCACCACGCGGAATCTCGATCGAGGATCGTCGCGCCGCACCGCGTAGCCGTCCACGGACGACCGGTCAAAGGCCGGCTGGTCCTCCGGAGCGACGATGGTCTCGCGCAGGACACGCCCCAGAGCCCGCACCAGGCCGATCCGTTCCGCGGGCAAAGGACGGAGGATTTCCCGCAGGCAATCGATCACCTCCTGGGGACCGGCGGGCTCGGGGGCAGCCGCCGCCGTGGATCGGACGGAGCGATGTCGGGGAGATCCGTTCATCCGATGCCGCAAGCCCCAGCCGCCGGCAGAGACCGGGGCGCCGGACCGCTCCTCATGCAATGTTTTTTCTCGATGAGTCATCCGTTCCGATCGGACGTTTCACGACGGGGAGATCCTCTTTGATGTAGTCCAGCAGAGCGCCCACCATCCCCAGCGCCTCGCTTCGATGGACGGACACCGCCACGATTTGAAGCGGGGTTTCCCCCACGGGAATGATCCCCGTCCGATGGATCACCCGGACATGCAGACACGGGAATCGCCCGTCCAGACAGCCCGCCCGATCCCGTATCAGGCGCTCGACGACCGACTGCTCCAGGCTGTATTCGAGCGCGGCGATCGGGCGCCCATCCTCGTCGGCCCTGACCCGTCCGCTGAACTCGACGACGGCGCCCGCGCGGCCGCCGCATTCGGGAGGCAGATCCGAGCGCGGCCCGATCCTCCCGGTCGTGAACTCGATTTCGACGCGCATGGATTCAGATCAATCCCGGCCGCAACGATGTCCATTCGAGTGTCTCCAGTGTCATTCAGACCGAGTCCCCGACCCGATCCCGGGAGACAATCCGAACAGCGGCATGTTGAGTCCATGGTTACCCGGTCCGGATGGGCGGGGCAAGCGCGGAAGTCATGGCGCGGGGCTGCGGGTCCGAATGGATGGCTTTCGGTTGAAACCCGTGCGGATTGAAATCCGCGTTTCGGCCAGGAGCGCGGGAGCCGGCTGCCGAATCGGGCGAGTCAGGCTGGGGCAAGCACCCCGGGGTGGGGCGGATGGATCCGGAGCAGTTCGGCTGCCAGGTCGCGCAGGCGCTGGATCTCGAGGGGACCGATCCGGTCCTGGTCGTAGGCGCGGCACGCCGTGTCGAGCTGGATCATTCCGTCGGCGGGTATAGCCTGCCGGGCCATGGGATACAGGACATGATCCTCCTTGCGGATGTGATCCAGGAGCAGGGGGATGAACTGGCGGGCATGGCTGACCACCTGGGCGGCCTCGTCGGAGCGGAGAGGGCCGGTCCCGGCCCCGATCTTGGACAGGGCCTCGACATGCCTCCGGCCTTCGGCGTGCTCGGCGAGCATGACACCCACCGGGCCGTGCTCCCGCGGAAAACCGCACTCGTTGAGCTTGGCGAACAGCTGGTCCTCTTCCTTGCCATGGTGGCAGCGGTCCGCGAAGTTGCGGAAGAAATCGGCGAACTGGGCGATTCGTTCGCGGGGCGCGGCGGGATTCGTCTCGAGCTGGGCGGCCAGGGCGGCCAGCGAGGCCAGGACCTGCTCGATCAGCCGGTGCTCGCGCATCATGGTGTCGATGGGCCCGCATACATGTTCGGTTGACATTGCGTTCATGAGGCGAAGATGTCTCGGGATTGGATCCGGCGCCTTGACCCAGGTCAAAACAGAAGACGATCGGCGACTCGGTGGACGAGTCCGCCGCCTTGTCTCTCGCAAGCCGGCCACCATTCCCCTCCCCCCGCGAGGGACGAGCGGGGGGAGGGACAGGGAGAGACAAAAATGCTCGACCTCCTCTCCCCCGCCCTCTCCTCCATTGCCATGGAGGCGAGGGAGAAGACACTCAACTGCCGGGTCGACAAGTTCGCCACCACGCCGCCTTGTCTTCTGCACGCTCTGGATGAAGGTTGGCCAAACGCCGTGCCAGTGCGATAGAATTGGCGGCGATGAAACATCTGACGGATTACCTGTGGTTCGAGGTCCCGGAGCGGCGTGGATTGGTCAACATCACCCCGACCGTGGAGAATCTCGTGCGGCAGAGCGGGGTGCAGGAGGGCCTCTGCCTGGTGAACGCGATGCACATTACGGCTTCGGTGTTCATCAACGACGACGAGAGCGGGCTTCATCACGATTACGAGGTCTGGCTGGAGAAGCTGGCGCCGCACGAGCCTCTCGCGCAGTATCGCCACAACCGGACGGGCGAGGACAACGCCGACGCGCATTTGAAGCGACAGGTGATGGGCCGGGAGGTGGTGGTGGCCATCACCCGGGGCAAGCTCGACCTGGGCCCGTGGGAGCAGATCTTTTACGGCGAGTTCGACGGCCGCCGCCGCAAGCGGGTCCTGGTCAAGATCCTGGGGGAATAGCTCCCTGCTCCGCGATCGGCTCGTTGGTCATCGCGTTGAGGATCCGGTATTGCTCGACATGGAAGGCGGGATCCGCGCGGAAGGAAAGCTTCCCGTAATAGCGCTTTTCGAGCTCGATGAGCAGCTTTTCGTCTTCGGAGCGGAACCGGTCGAGGACGGAGGGGTGAACGATGACCCGGAGCTGGAAATCGGACTCGTCGCGGTCGCGCTTGCGGAGGATCTCCATGAGCTTGCGCTGGATTTCGACGCTCATGGTGAGGGCGCTCTTGATCTTGGCGCGCCCCTTGCAGTAGGGGCAATCGTCGTAGACGGAGGAGCGGAAGCTTTCGGAGTGGCGCTGCCGGGTCATTTCCATGAGGCCCAGCTGCGAGAGGGGCAGGATATGGGTTTTGGCCTTGTCGCGCCGGAGCCCCTCCTTCATCCGCTGGTAGACCGTGTGCTGGTCGCGCCGGGATTTCATGTCGATGAAGTCCAGGACAATCAGGCCGCCGATGTTCCGGAGCCGGAGCTGGCGGCAGATCTCGTCGGCGGCTTCGAGGTTGACCTTGAGGATGGTCGATTCCTGGTCTTTGCCGCCCTTGTGGCTGCCGGTGTTGACGTCGATGGCTACGAGGGCCTCGGTCTCGTCCACGACGATGTAGCCGCCGCTCTTGAGGTGGACCTGGCGCGCGAAGGCGTTGTCGAGTTGGCGCGAGATGTTGAACCGGTCGAACAGCGGCTGGGGCTCGGAGTAGAGGATGATCTTGTGGATCGAGCGCTTCGAGATGCGCTGGATCATGCGGATCATCCGCTCGTAGGCCGCGCTCGAATCCACCACAATCCGCTCGACGCCTTCGGTCAGAAAATCCCGCACCGTCCGCTCGATCAGATCCGGCTCCTGGAACACGCAGGTGGCCGGAGGGTTGTTTGTGATCTTCTCCTGGATCCCTCGCCATTCGTCGAGCAGGAGCGCCAGGTCGCGCACGAAATAGCGCGCCTGCTGGCCCTCGCCGGCGGTGCGGATGATGACGCCCATGCCCTCGGGAATCTTCAATCCGCGCAGGATCCGCTTGAGCCGCTGCCGCTCTTCGGGCTGCTCGATCTTGCGCGAGATGCCCGACTGATCCGAGTTGGGCAGGAGCACGAGGAACCGGCCGGGCAATGCCAGGTTTGTGGTGACGCGCGGCCCCTTGGTGCCGATCGGCCCCTTGGTCACCTGGACCACGATGTCGCTGCCGGGGGCGTAGAGCCGCGGGATGTCCTTCGGGGTGATCCGCGGACGGTCCCGGCGCCGCGCCTCGCGCTCGACGACCTCGATCGAGCTGTCGAACGTGCTCGGCACGATGTCCCAATAATGGAGAAACGCGTTCTTCTCGAACCCGATGTCGACGAAGGCCGCCTTGAGGCCGTCCTCGAGGTTCTTGACGCGCCCCTTGAAGATGCTTCCGACCAGGCGCTCCTCCTCGGTGCGCTCGATGGTGAACTCCTCGAGCTTGCCCTCCTCGAGGACCGCCACGCGGATCTCGAGCGACTCGGCATTGATCACGATCTCCTTCCGGATGCGCTTGGTGGGCTTGATGAGCCGCTGGACCTTGCGCATCACGCGGTTGGCTGCCGCGCGCAGGGTCTCGACGATGCCCGAGGCGGCAGGCTCGGCGATGGCGGCCGGCACAGAGGTCTTCTCCTCCTGGACCTCGGCGGGAATCGACAGGTCGGGCTCGCGGAAATCCCTCTTGCGCGGTGCGGGGCCAACATCGGGGTCGGCGGGGGCGGGGGCTGGCACGGCCGCCATCGGGGGCGGGCCTTCCAGCGGCAGGCCGGCCGCCAGGTTCTCCGACCGCTCGATCTCCCGGGCATGCCGGGACCGGTTAAAGACCGTGTCCTGGGGGACGGGGAAGGCCGCGGGATCGGGCCGGGCCGCCGAGGGGATCCGGCCGCCGCGGCCGGGACGTGAAGACAATCCGCCTGCGGGGCGGAATCGCATGCCGCCGCGCCGGCGGCTCGAGAAGCTACGTTCACTCATGGCTAATAGGACTTGCGGTAGAAATACACGTTCTGTAACAGGCCAGCCGCGATCATCGAGCAGAGCACCGAAGAGCCCCCGTAACTGAGCAGGGGCAGCGGGATGCCCGTCACGGGCATCAGCCGGACATTCATTCCAATATTGATGACGACGTGGCTGAAGAAGAGCGTCACGCCGCCCACCGCCAGCAGCTTGCCCAGGCGATCGCGGGCCTGGCTGGCGGTCCTCAAACCGGCGAACAGGATCACGGTGTAGAGCCCTAAAACCGTCGCGCTCCCCATGTACCCGCCCTCCTCCGCGATCACCGAGAAAATGAAATCGTTGTGGGCAACCCCTTTCGGCAAAAACCCGAGCACATTCTGGGCGCCTTGCCGCCATCCCTTGCCCGTCCATCCGCCTGAGCCCACGGCGATCAGGGCCTGGCGCACGTTGTAGGAATCGTTCAACTGCTGGACGCGCGCCCGCCTTCGCTCCTCCTCGGACGCGTTGGGCCCTGCGTAATCGAGCCCGAAATAGACCAGCAACCGCCTCCGCTGGTAGTCCTCGAGGTGGATCACCTGCCATTGCGGCGGCGCCCAGAGAACATCGACCAGGATCAGCCCCAACACGGCCGCAGCCCCCGTCAGCAGCCGCCGCAGAAACAGGACCGGCACGCCGGCCACGAAGAACATCACCAGCGCCATCGGCAGCAAAACCAGAGCCGACCCCAGGTCCGGCTCCCTCAGAATCAGGGCAAACGGCACGACCGTCATCGCCAAGGCCAGCCAGAAAAGCCTCGGCTTGGCCAGCTCTTCGGGGGGCCGGCTCAGGAAATGAGCCATCGCCACCAGAAAACCAACTTTGGCGAACTCGGATGGCTGGAACTGAAACAGGCCCAGATCGATCCATCGCCGGGCGCCGAACCGGACCGACCCCACCGCAAGGACCGCGATCAGAAGGAGGATCGTCGCCCCGTAAATCAGATACGACCATCGGGCATAGATCCGGTAGTCGGCCAGGCAGACGGCCGCCGCCACGCCCAGCCCCAGCACGCACCAGACGGCCTGCTGAAAGGCCGTCTGGCGATACCATGGCAATCCTCCAACTGGATCCGGGTTGGCCGTTGCGCTCCAGATAAAAACCACTCCCAACACCATCAAGCCCAACGCGCTGGCCAGCAAGGGCCAGTCCACCCGCCGTTCTCGTTCGTTGAGCGATGCCTCTAGCATGCGATACGCCACTTATTAGTTAGAAGACCATGAAAAACCATTTCAGTTCGATCTCTCTGGTTTCGACGAATTCGCTTGAATTTCCAACTGCCTCAGCGCCTGGTAGATAGAGCGCGCCACTGGCGCGCAAGTCCCTCCGCCCGAAGCGCCGCCTTCGACCACCACCACCACCGCATACCGGGGTTTCTCGAAAGGCGCGAACGACACGAACCACGTGTCTAGGCGCTTGCCGCCCCCGTTCAAGGCCACCTCCGCGGTCCCGGTCTTGCCGCACACCCTCATCCCGATGACCGAGGCATGGCGTCCGGTGCCATCGGGGTCTTCGACATCGGCCAGCATGCCTTCGCGGACGAGGGCCAAGTGCTGCTGGCTGACGCCCAGCTGGCCGCGGGGGCGGCCGGCCGATCGCAGGCCGCCGGCGCTGGCCGATCCTCCCAGCTCGACTGGCTCGACCAGCCGGGGCCAATAGACCGTCCCCCCGTTGGCGATCGCGCAAGTCAGCACCGCCATCTGCAGCGGGGTCACGGTCAAGAAGCCCTGGCCAATGCAGAGGTTGGCCACCTCGCCCGGCTGGACGGGATCGCCCTGTTCATTCCGGGACGATACCCATTCGAGCGTGGGGAAGAAGCCTCGGACCTCCTGGAGCAGCGGGATCTGTGTCCGCTGGCCCAGGAAGAAACGCTGGCCCATCTCGATGATCCGGTCCAGCCCCGCCCGAAGGCCCTGATGAATGAAATAGGAGTTGCTCGACAGCTTGAAGGCGCGCCGGAAATCGTAATCCCCCGCCGGCGCGGTGTCCCCGATGGGCCGGCTGCGCCTGCCCATCGAGTAATACCCCTTGCTGGAATAGATCTCGCGCGGATCCAGCGTCCCCGCCTCGAGCCCGGCCAGCGCGACCACGATCTTGAAGATCGATCCCGGCGCGTAGGAGCCGAACGACGCCCGGTTCAACATGGGGTTCAAGTCCGGATCGCTGAGCCGGACCCAGTTGGCATGGCTCATTCGCGGCACGAACGAGTTGGGATCGAACGCCGGCGAGGATGCCATGGCGAGCAGATCGCCGTTTCGGGGGTCCATGACGACGACGGCGCCTTTGGGAGCGGCTCCGGCCTGACGGAGGGCCTGCTCGGCAGCCCGCTGGATGCGCAGGTCGATGGTCAAATGGACGTCCCGGCCGGGCTGAGCGGGCGACCAGATGGTTTCGGATTGACGGTAGCCCATGTTGTTGACCCGGACAGCCTTGAAACCCGCCTGGCCGCGTAGCTCGCGATCGAAGGCCCCCTCGATCCCGACGTTCCCCTGGTAATCGGGCAGGCAATAATAAAAGCCGTCATCGATCTCTTCCTGGAAGTGATCCAGCCGGCGGACCTGACCCAGCAGGTGGGCCGCCAGCATGCCATGGGGATACCAGCGCATCGGCTGCACATCGAGGTTCACCCCGACGGGCCGCTCCGGGCGCTCCTGCATGCGAGCGACGATCGAGTCGGATAGGTTCTCCAGCAGCGGCAACGGCAGGGCGCGCAGCTCCTCGTAATGCTGATGGAACCGGGCTTCGTCCAGGGCCAGGGGCTGCTCGATCTGTGCCGCCAATTCCTGGACGACCCGGTTCACCACCTGGAACCGGGCCTGTCGCCCCAAGGCCTCCCGCTCCGCCGCTGTCAGCCGAGGGGCAGGGGCCGGCTTCTGCGCCGGCCGCCGGCCCAGCCAGTCCCACCAGCTGCGCCGGGCGATGTTGGTCCCGGTTCTCTCGTGGATCAGGCGCCGGTACTCGGCCTTGAATAGCGGGCTGAGCTCCTCGATGTAGAGGTTGGCATTGAACATGGGCCGGTTCTCGGCAAGGGATTGGCCCCGCCGATCGTGCACGGTCCCGCGCACGGCTGGGAACCGGATGCGGCGGATGGACTGCGCCTGCTGGCTGGCCTGGTAGCGGCTGACCGAGAAGACCTGCAGATACGCCAGCCAGACCAGCAGCCCGCCAAACGCAGCCAGGATCCCCACGGCCATCAGCCACAGGCCCCGGTCGCTCCGCTTCAGTTGGTCCAGGATCAGCATGGCCGCCTCACATCCGCCCCCGTTTCATCTCCCGATCCGGCCGATAATAGGGCGGCTTGACCAGCGGATACTCGATCGCCCGTCCGAGCCTTCGCAGCAGCCCATACATCAAAGGCGTCAGGAACGCGCTGCCCACTGCCATGAAAGGCACGTGGCGCCAGAGAACCCAGCCGGCGGTCAAGGGCAGCTCCCGGTCTTCGACAGCCTCGATCCAGCCCCACTCGATGGCCGCGGCGGCCGATGGCGCGGCGAGCGGATCGGTGCTGCCGCTGAAATAGGCCCACCCCTGCGCGCTCAGCAGGGAGAGGGTGGGTGCCAGCAGGCCGCCAGCCAGCCCCAGAAGCCATTGCACCGCCTTCTGGTCCGGCAGCATCAGCGGAAGCTGCCGGTGCGCCAGCAGGCCCACGGCCGCCAGCGGCGGCACGCTCAGCCCCAGGGGCGTCGCCGACAGCGTGTCCATCGACAGCCCGCCCGCGACCGCCACCCCGATCATGGTCCGCCGATCGGCCGCCAGCGCCGCCGCAATCACCAGCGGCGTCATCAGGTCGATCTGCGTGCCCAGCATCCGCCGCGGCAGATCCAGCGCGGCTGTTGCGAAAGCCATGCCCACGGCCAGCAGCCAGACACAGAGGGTGTAGATGCGGTTCATGGTAGAATCACCCACACCTCCTCGAGCTGATGCTGGCGGACGGCCAGCTGGATCCGCGCCTCCTGGTAAAGCCCCTGGTCAGCCAGCCGCCAATCCACGATCCGGCCCACCAGGATCCCTTTCGGGTAGACACCGCCCTGGCCGCTGGTGATCACCTGTTGACCGGCCTTGAGCGCGGCATGGCGCGAGAGGAAGGTCAGCGTGGCCAGGCCGCCGCGATCGGAAAGCTCATCGGTCGGAATGAGGATGCCCGTGGCCTCCCGCGTCTCCTGGATCAGCGCCGACACGCGGCACTCGGGATCGCCCACCATGCGGACGACCGACCGCTGGGCATGGACCTGGCTGACGCGTCCCACCAGCCCCTGCGGGGTCAGCACCGGGCAGTTGACGCGCACGCCGTCGGTGGCGCCGGCGTCGATATGCAGGGTGCGCCACCAGTTGGACGGATCGCGGCCGATGACCTGGGCGGGGCGGAGCTTCCAGGGAGCGCGCGCGGCGAACCCGGCCTGGGCGCGCAGCCGCTCGTTCTCGATTCGGAGATCGGACGCCTCCTGGACCAGGACGCGGAGGGTCTGGTTTTCCCGCCGGAGCTGGTCTCGCTCCTGGACGAGCGCGCTGCGGGGTGTCAGGGCGTTGCCGGCCGCATCGGCGAGCTCCCGGCCAGCATGATCGAGCCCGAAGAGAGGGACGAACCCGGCGCCGAGGATGGATTTGGCCGGCGACGAAAACCAGAGGGGCAGGTTCCACAAACCTGCCGCCAGCACCGCAATGGCAATAAGGGCAGCTACAAACGGCCGTTTTAACATGCTTCACCCCGACCCGGTTGGGGGGTGAACGCCTGGATCATGTCTTCGAGAAAGCGAGCCGCTTCAAGAATTGGAGCTCCTGCAGGACGCGCCCGGTTCCTTCGGCCACGGCGCTGAGCGGATCGTCAGCGATGTGCACCGGCAGGCCGGTCTCGTCGGCGATCAATCGGTCGATGCCCCGCAGCAGCGCCCCGCCGCCGGCCAGCACGATGCCCCGGTCCACGAGGTCGGCCGCCAGCTCGGGCGGGCAGCGCTCGAGCGTGATGCGCACGGATTCCAAGATGCTTGAAAGCGGTTCCTTGAGGGCCTCGCGAATCTCCTCCGAACGCACCGGCAATGTCTTCGGCAGTCCGGAGCTCAAATCGCGGCCCTTCACTTCCATCGTCAGTTCCTGTTCCAAGGGATATGCCGAGCCGATGCGAATCTTGATCTCCTCGGCGGTTCGTTCACCAATCATTAAATTATAGGCGCGTTTCATGTGGGCGACGACGGTCTCGTCAAACTCGTCCCCGCCCACGCGCATGCTCCGGCTGAAGACGATTCCCGCCAGCGAGATGATCGCGATCTCGCACGTCCCGCCGCCGATATCCACGATCATGTTGCCCGCCGGCTCGTGGACCGGCAGCCCCACCCCGATCGCCGACGCCATGGGCTGCTCGATCAGGTAGACCTCGCGCGCCCCGGCATGCATCGCCGAGTCTTTCACCGCCCGCTTCTCGACCTCGGTGATCCCCGACGGCACCGCCACGACCACCCGCGGCGCGATCAGCTGCCGGTGATGCACCTTCTGGATGAAATAGCGCAGCATCGACTCCGTCACCTCGAAATCGGCGATGACGCCGTCCTTCATCGGCCGGATGGCCACGATGTTGCCCGGCGTGCGGCCCAGCATGCGCTTGGCCTCCTCTCCCACCGCCAGGACGTTCGTCGTGCCCGCCTGAATGGCCACCACGGACGGCTCCCGCAACACGATGCCGCGGTCCCGCACAAAGACCAGGGAATTGGCTGTTCCCAGGTCGATGCCAATATCATTGGAAAACAGCCCTTTAAGTTGCGCGAACATGACCGTTGCCTAAATTGCCTTTGATAAATAAGGAATCATCACCCCTATGGTCAAGTGAGAATACCCGGATCCTGGCGCCGCGTTATTCACAGCCGGCGGCGGCGCCCGCCGGCAGTCCTTGCGCCTCAATGCATTCGAGGCTAACCTGCGCCCATGATTCAGGCTGAGCGTGCGCCCTTTCCCTGGCTGAAGCTGGCGCTTGTCCTCGTCGTCCTGGCGGGAATCGGGCTCGCCTTGCGGCTCACCGTGTTCCGTCCCCGCCCCATCGAGGTGACCGTCTGCCGCGTCGAAAAGGGGCGCGTCGAGGATACCGTGGTCAACTCTCGCGCCGGGACGGTCCAGTCCCGGCGCCGGGCCGGGATGAGCCCGGGCCTGGCGGGGCTGGTGGCCGAGATCCGCGTCCAGAAGGGCAGCCGGGTTCGGAAAGGCGACGTCCTGCTGCGGCTGGATGACGGGGAGCACCAGGCCCAAGTCCAGTTGGCCGAGCGCGCCCTCGAGGCCGCCCAAGCCCTCGCCGAACAAGCCCGGCTCGAATCCGAGCTCGCCCAGCAATCCTGGAAGCGGACCCAGAGCCTGGCCCGCGACAAGGTCATCTCCGAGATCGCGCTGGATCAGGACCAGACCCGCTCGCGCTCCGCGCTGGCCGCCAGCCTGGCCGCCCAAGCCCGCGCCCGCGAGGCCGAGGCCGCCCTCGAACTGGCCCGCGCCACCCTCGCCAAAACCGTCATGACCGCCCCCTTCAACGGCGTCGTGCTCGATGTCACCACCGAGACCGGCGAATGGATCAGCCCCAGCCCGCCCGGCGTCTTCATCCCGCCAGTGGTGGATCTGATCGATCCCGACACGCTCTACGTCAGCGCCCCCATCGACGAGGCCGATGTCGCCCGCCTCCGCCTCCGATACCCCGTGCGCATCACGCTCGATGCCTTTCGAGAGAGCTCTTTCCGCGGCGCCTTGACCTACATCTCCTCGTTCGTCGAGACCCGCCAGGAACAGAACCGGACGCTCCGCGTCGAGGCCGAGCTCGAGAAGAACCCCCTTCCAGCCAACCTGCTTCCCGGCCTGTCCGCCGACATCGAGATCATTCTGGAGGCGCGCGAGCAGGTCCTCCGAATCCCCACCTACGCGCTGCTCGAAGGCGATCGCGTCCTGGTCCTGCGGGAGGGCCGGCTAGCCGAGCAGAAGGTCGTCACCGGCCTTCACAACTGGAGCTTCACCGAGATCGTCTCGGGCCTGGCCGCGGGTGAGGTCGTGGTGGTCTCGCTCGATCGGCCGGAGGTCAAGGCGGGCGCCTATGCCATCGCGAAGGGGGAGGCTGCCTCCGATCCGGGTTCGGGCGCCGAATCCCAGAGCCAGGGAACCAACCCCCTCCCTGCCCTCTCTCCCGCAGCCCCCGGGGGAGAGAGCGGCCGAACGGAGGCAGAGGCTCATCCGGAAACCGCGCCATGATTCGTCTCGACGCAATCGAGCGCACTTACGTCGTGGGCGGAAGCCCCGTGCGCGCCCTGAAGGAGACGACCCTCGAGATCCAGCCCGGCGAGTATGTCTCGATCATGGGGCCGTCCGGATCGGGCAAATCGACGCTGCTCCATATCCTGGGCTGCCTGGATCGGCCCAACGGCGGATCCTACCGGTTCGCGGGGCAGGAGACCGCCCGGTTCTCCGACGACGAGCTGTCGTCGCTGCGCCGGCATCGGATCGGATTCGTGTTTCAGTTCTTCCACTTGGTGCCGCGGCTGACGGCGGCTGCCAACGTCGAGCTGCCGATGGTGTTCGCCGGGATCCCGCCCGACCAGCGCCGGCAGCGGGTGGAGCAGGTCCTCGAGGTGGTCGGGTTGGGCCACCGGGCCGGCCACCGTCCCGACCAGCTCTCCGGCGGCGAGCAGCAGCGGGTGGCCATCGCGCGGGCCGTGGTCATGGAGCCCGCCGTGCTCCTGGCCGACGAGCCCACCGGCAACCTCGACAGCGGATCCGGCCGCGAGATCGTCGAGCTGATGGAGCGGATGAACCGGCAGGGGCTCACTCTGATCGTGGTCACCCATGACCCGAAGATCGGGGATCGGGCCCGGCGCCGGATCCGGCTGGCCGACGGCCGGGTCATCTCCGACGATTCCCCATGAGGGGCGTGGATCTCATTGGATTTGCAGCGGGCGGGCTCAGGGGCCACCGTCTTCGGACGATCCTATCCCTGCTGGGCGTCAGCATCGGCGTCGCTTCGGTCCTGCTCCTGACCAGTCTGGGCGAAGGAGCCCGGCTCTATGTCACCGGCGAGTTCGCTTCCCTGGGAGCCAACCTGCTCATCGTCATCCCCGGCAAGACCGAGACCGCCGGCCTGGCGCCCCTGGTGAACACGGCGCCGCACGACCTGACCCTCGAAGACGCCGACGCCCTCCTGCAGCGGGTCCCTGCCATCGAGAGGGTCGCCCCGATCGTCGTCGGGACCGCCCGTGCGTCCGCCGGCGATCGCAGCCGGGAGATCACCCTGCTGGGGACCACCCACGATGTTTTGGAGATTCGCCATCTCCGGATGGCCAGCGGGCGCTTCCTGCCCCGCGAGCAGCCGCGGGCGGCCGTGTGCGTCCTCGGCGCCGGAGCGGCGCGCGAGCTCTTCCCCCAGGAGAACCCCTTGGGCCGATGGGTTCGAATCGGCGACTGGCGGTTCCGCGTGATCGGCATCATGGCGCCCCGGGGGACGTCGATCGGGATGGACATGGACCAGGTCATCGAGATCCCCGTCGAGACCGCCTTGCGCGTGTTCAATCGCAGCGGCCTGTTTCGAATCCTGGCCGAGGCCGGCTCGCATCGGGACCTGAACCGGACCCAGGAGGAGATGCGGCGAATCCTGCGCGAGCGCCACGCCGGCCAGGAGGATGTCACGATCATCACCCAGGACGCCGTGCTGAGCTCGTTCAACCTCATCCTCCGGGCCCTGACGGCCGCCCTGGCGGGCATCGCCGCCATCTCGCTGGGGGTCGCCGGCCTGGGCATCATGAACGTGATGCTGGTCTCCGTGTCCGAGCGCGCCCGGGAGATCGGCCTGCTCAAGGCCATCGGGACCACCCATGCCCAGGTCATCTCCGTGTTTCTCGTCGAGGCCGCGGTCCTCTCCACCGCCGGGGGCGTCGTCGGCCTGATCGTCGGCCTGGCCGCCGGCCACGGCCTCCAGCGGCTCTATCCCGATTTCCCCATCCATTGTCCGCCCTGGGTGATCGGAGCCGCCCTCGCCGTCGCCACGTCGGTCGGCCTTCTCTTCGGCATCCTCCCGGCACGCCGCGCCGCCCAGCTCAATCCCATCGAGGCGCTCATGAGGCGAAAGGCATGAGCGGGTTCGACATCTTCAAGCTGGCCTGGCAATCGCTCTGGTTCCATCGCCAGCGCTCCTTTCTCACCACGCTCGGCATCCTCATCGGCATCGCCTCGGTCATCCTGCTCACGTCCATCGGAGAGGGCACCCGCTCCTACGTGCTGTCCGAGTTCACCCAGTTCGGCGCCAACCTCATCGCCATCAATCCGGGCCGGATCGAAACGACGGGCGCCCCGGGCGCCCTCGGCGTCACGGTCCATCCGCTGACGATCGAGGACGCCGAAGCCGTCGACCGAATCCCCGGCGTCGAGCGCGTGGTCCCCTCCGTCGTCGGCGCCGCCCCGGTCGAGCACGCCGGCAAGACCCGCAATGTCTTCGTCTACGGCGTCACGGCCGCCATGCCGGACGTGTGGCGGATCCGGGTCCGGGCCGGGCGGTTTCTGCCCGCGCTGGACGCGCGGGACGGCGCGCCGGTGGCCGCCCTCGGGCCCACTCTGAAGCGGGAGCTGTTCGGCTCCGAGAACTGCCTCGGACGCCACGTGCGCATCGGCGGCGAGCGGTTCCTGGTGATCGGCCTCATGGAATCTAAAGGCCAGATCCTCGGCATCGACATCGATGACAGCGCCTACATCCCCGTCGCCCGCGCCCAGCGCCTCTTCAACCGCGATCACCTCCACGAGATCGACATCACCGTCGCCAACTCCTCCCTTATCGACACGATCGTGGGCCGGATCGAATCCGTGTTGACCGAGCGCCACAACCGCGAGCGGGACTTCACCGTCACCACCCAGAACGGCATGCTCGAAAGCCTCGATCGCATCATCCGGATCGTCAGCCTCGCCGTGGGCGGGATTGGCGCGATCTCCCTCCTGGTGGGATCGATCGGGATTCTGACGATGATGTGGATATCGGTCAACGAGCGGACCTCGGAGATCGGGCTGGCGCGAGCCATCGGGGCGACTTCACGGCAAATCCTCATGCTGTTCCTGAGCGAGGCGACCCTGATCTCGACCCTGGGCGGCGCCCTCGGCCTGGCGGCGGGCATGGGGGCAGGCCATCTGTTGCGCATGTACGTCCCTGCCCTGCCCGTCAAGACCCCGCCGGAATACGTGGTCCTGGCCCTGGCGACGAGCTTGCTGGTGGGGCTGGCCAGCGGCCTGCTCCCCGCTCGGCGCGCCGCCCGCCTCGATCCGGTCGCCGCCTTGGCGGCCGAGTAACAGCCGCCGGAGTCGGTCCGCCCGCGCCAGGAGGCGGGCGCCGGCCTTGCGGCATCGGCATCCTCGCGCTCCTCCACCGCCGGCTCGGCGATCCGGAACGGCTGCCCCGCCAGCGGATCGGCAAAATGTTTTGTCTTCCGGCCTCCTGCAGATTAGGGTCTGTGCGAAAGTTAATTCCGATTTTGCTGGAGGGGATTGGGCGGGCTGGCAAGGCGCGACGAGCGAGCATACCCGCGCGGTCTGTGAGCGAGGAGCAACAAAGCCAGCCCACCCAAGGCCCTCAGCCCGCAGGGGCGGGGCGGCGCCGGGCCATCTGCTTTGTTGCTCGGTCGGTCGAGTATCGCAGGAGGATACACTCCCTCCCTCGCGCCTCGCATCGGGCCCGGCGGCGCTCCCGCCAAAATCGGAAGCAATTTTCGCACAGACCCTTAATATACCCGGCTATGGACTGGCTGATGGACCTCCTGGTGATCCGAGGCAAGCTCTTGGGCATCGAGTGGCATTTCTGGAAGATCGTGGGCTGGCTTGGCAACCTCACGTTCACGTCCCGGTTTCTCGTGCAATGGTACGCCACCGAGCGGCGCAAACAGGTCATCGTTCCGGCCGCCTTCTGGTGGCTCAGCCTGGCGGGCGCCTTCCTCCTGTTCTGCTACGCCCTCTTTTACCAGCGGGACTCGGTCTTCATTTTCGCTTACGCCTTCACCTGGATCCCCTACATCCGCAACCTCATCATCCACAAGCGCCACCTGGCTGCCCACCACGATTGCCCCGGCTGCCATTGGCCGTGCCCTCCCCCCTCCCGCTACTGCTCCCAGTGCGGCGGCCGGCTGCCCGATCATTAAAACCTTCCCTCGCGCCCGTCTCGATGGCATAACATCCGCCATGCCGTTCAAATCTCTCGGCTTGCCAGAGCGAATCCTCCAGGGAGTTCGCGCCGCAGGTTACACCGATCCGATGCCCATTCAGCTTCGCGTCATCCCGCTCTACCTCGGCGGCGCGGACGTCATCGGCTGCGCCCAGACCGGCACCGGCAAGACCGCTGCGTTCGCCCTGCCGATCCTCTCCCTGCTCGGATCGCATCAGCCCCGCCCCAGGGTCCTGGTGCTCGAGCCCACCCGGGAGCTGGCTGCCCAGGTCGAGACCGCGTTTCGCGATTTCGCCCGTTTCACCGACCTGCGCGTCGCCGTCATCTACGGCGGCGTCGGCTACGGGCGCCAAAACCAGGCCCTGAAAGAGGGCGTCGACATCCTCGTCGCCACCCCCGGCCGGCTCCTCGACCACCTCCGCCAAGGCAACTGCCGGCTCGACGCCGTCCGCCACGTCATCCTCGACGAGGCCGACCGCATGCTCGATATGGGCTTCCTGCCCGACGTCCGGCGCATCCTCGAGAAATGTCCGCGCGAGCGCCAGACCTCCCTCTTCTCCGCCACGATCCCGCCCCAGATCGAGTCTCTCATCTCCTGGGCGATGAAGAAGCCGCAAACCGTCGAGATCGGTGTCCGGCGGTCCCCGGCTGAAACCGTCAAGCACGTCATCTACCCCGTCGCCGAGTCCCAGAAGTCCGACCTCCTCCTCGAGCTGCTCAAGCGCGTCAATTACGATTCCGTGATCGTTTTCTGCCGCACCAAGGACCGCGCCGATCGCATCGCCAACCTTCTGAAACGACACCAGCACGCCGTCACCGTCCTCCATTCCAACCGCACTCAGAGCGAGCGGGAGCTCGCCTTGCGCGGCTTCCGGGACGGCCGATTCGAGGTGCTCGTCGCCACCGACATCGCCGCCCGCGGCCTCGATCTGGTCGAGGTCAGCCATGTCGTCAACTTCGATGTCCCTCAGCATCCGGAGGATTACGTGCATCGCATCGGGCGCACGGGCCGGGCCATGGCCGCCGGCGACGCCTTCACCCTGATGGTCGCCGAAGACGCTCCCCATGTCTTCGCCATCGAGCGGTTCATCGGCCAGAAAATCCCCAGGCAGAAGCTCGACGCTTACTCGTACGATTACACCGCACTGTTCGAACAAGACCGTCCTGGCGCGCCCGCTGGCTACCCCGGAAAGGTCCGCGCGGTCCGCCTCAGCGGCGGCTATTACTGCGGCCCTGCCCGGCGCCGCCGCCGCTAGCCCGGCCTCTGACCCTTGTCAGGGGCCCCACGAGCATCATCGAGGAACCAGCCCGCCGCCCCTCGATCCTTCCCCGAGCCAACAGGCACGCGCCCTGAACTCCGCAGCCCGCGGCCTGCTTCAGCCTCTTGCCAACGCCGCCCAAATCTGAAAGCCTCCATGCAACATGCACGCCCACCTCAAGCTGCTGGCTTTGGCTCTTTGCGCCGCGTTCATGTCGGATCCATCGGCTCGCGCGCAGCGACAGATGGAATCGCTTTCCCGGGGATTGGTGGCCATGCGCCTTGCGGAAGGCGGCGTGTTCGTCTCCTGGCGGCTGCTGGGGACGGATCCTGCTAGCCAGGCATTCAACCTGTATCGCAGCGCCAGCGGTGGAGCGCCTGTCCGAGTCAATCCCGAGCCGATCGCGGACCCGACCTGCCTGATCGATCGGGAGGCCCCGCCCGATCAACCGGTCGAATACTCGATCCGCTCCGTCCTCGAAGGCCGCGAATCCAAGCCCACGAAACCCGTGCGCGCCTGGGATCGGACTTACCTCGAGATCCCAATCCAGCCCCTCCCCGACTACCGCCCCGGCGACGCCTCGGTCGCCGACCTCGATGGGGATGGCGACTACGAGATCGTTCTGCACCAGGTCTCACGCCCGCGGGATAACGCCTTTGCGGGCATCACAGGCACGCCCGTTCTGGACGCCTACGAACTCGATGGCACACGCCTGTGGCGAATCGATCTCGGGATCAACATTCGCGAGGGCGAGCACTACACCCAGTTCATGGTCTACGACCTCGACGGCGATGGCCGGGCCGAGCTGGCATGCAAGACCGCCGACGGCACCCGGGATGGCGCCGGCACTGTCCTTGGTGATCCGGCCAAGGACTGGCGCAATCGCCAGGAAACCAGCCGCAAATATGGACGCATCCTCGAAGGGCCGGAGCACTTCACCATCTTCGACGGCCGGACCGGCGCCGCGCTGAAGACCGCGGACTACATCCCTGGCCGGGATCCGATCGATGGCTGGGGCGGCATCGGCGGCAACGGCGGCAGCGACGATTATGGCAACCGATGCGATCGCTTTCTGGCCTGCATCGCCTATCTCGATGGCCAGCGGCCGAGCGCAGTCATGTGCCGCGGCGTTTACGGGCGCACGGTCATCGCGGCCTGGGACTGGCGCAACGGAACCCTGTCCAACCGCTGGATCTTCGATTCCGGCATCAGCCGCCCGCCGTTCGCGAACGCATCTCCCTTCTCCGGCATGGGCGGGCACTCGCTCGCCGTGGCGGACGTGGATGGGGATGGAAAAGACGAGATCATCTATCATGCCATGACGGTCGACGACGATGGCAGGGGGCTCTACTCGACCGGCCGGCGCCACGGGGATACCATGCACCTGGGCGATTTCGATCCCGATCGGCCCGGGCTCGAGCTGTTCCTTATCACGGAAAACGAAGACGATACCGTGCGGTTCCAGACGCCGGGCGCTGGGCTCCACGACGCCCGCACCGGCCAGCCCATTTGGACTCACAGCCCTGGGATCGACGTGGCAGCCGCCATGGTCGCCGACATCGATCCGCGCCACCGCGGCTGCGAGTCCTGGGACGGCCCGGGAGGGCTGCGGGACGCCGGCGGCCGGATCATCGGCCCGGCGCCCCGATCGACCGGCTGGGCCATCTGGTGGGACGGCGATCTTCTCCGCGAACTGCTCTCCGGCAGCACCATCACGAAATGGAACTGGAACCAAGGGATCGAGGAGCGGCTCTTCCGGGCCGAAGGCTGGAGCCGATCCCGCGCCCCCACGCTCGCCGCCGATCTCCTCGGCGACTGGCGCGAGGAAGTCATCTTCCCCTCGCCCGACGGCCGCTCCTTGCGCCTCTACTCGACCACCGTCCTCACCCGCCACCGCCTCCCCACCCTCATGCACGATCCCCAATACCGCCTCGCCGTCGCCGCCCAGAACGTGGTCTATAACAAAACGCCTCAGCCCGGGTTCTACCTCGGCGAAGGCATGGCGCCTTCTCCGGGTCCATCCGCCCGGTTGCGGTAGGTTCAGTCTGGCAATCGGGCGGCACTGGTGTATGCTGATCCTTAGTCCGCCCATGAAATCTCTCCATGTGGTCCTTGGTTTGGCTGGCGTTGGACTGGCTCTCCTGGCGTTGTGGGCAAGTCACCGGCAAGCCGATCGTTTGGCGCGTGAGCTCGCCACCGAGCGAGCCTCTTGGGAATCCGAGAGGTCACAGTTCCACAAGGCATTGGACCAGGCGCGCCCCGGACGTCCGGCTGGACCGATTGCCCCAAGATCCAATCCGCCGCCGCCTCCAACTGCTCTTGCGGACGATCCCCAGGCGCTTCTGAACCAACTGGTCGCTCTGCCGATCAAGCCGGGTCAAACCCGCACTGCTCGGCACGCATTGGCGCTGCTGGATCAGCTTGCGCAAGCAGGGCCATCGGCGCTGCCGGCCATACGCCAGTTCCTGGCGACCGGCCAGGATGTCGCCTACGAATCTCTCGGCGGCAAAGTCCCTCGAGACATCCGATCGCTCACCGATGCGCTCGTTCCAGCCTCGCTGCGATTTGCGCTCTTTGACGTCGCGCGACAGATTGGCGGCGCCGATGCGGAGAACCTGCTGGCAGAAAACCTCGGCCGCTCGACTCGAGGGATCGAGGTGGCCTACCTCACCCAGGCCCTCGAAGAGCTGGCGCCGGGGCAGTACCAGACCCTCGCTCTGGAAACGGCCCGCACACTGTTGTCCGGGAACTCCACGCCGGACCGCTTGGACCGCGATTATCTCTTTGGCGTTCTCCAGCGCTTCAGCGATCCGTCTTTTGTGCCCGATGCCCAGGCACAACTGGTGCAGGCCGATGGCCGGCTCGATGTCAGCGCGTTGCGATATTTGCAGCAGACGCTCGGCCCGGAAAGCGTCGCCCTCGCCGCCCGCACCTACCAGGACATCCGGCTGGCGCAGCCCGGCAGCAAGGAACCCTTGGCCCGGCTGGCGCTGGCTTATGTGGGAACCGATCTCCAGGCCGCCGAGTTGTTCCACACGGCCGCACTCGACCCGTCGCTCACCCCCGACCAGCGCCGCAATCTCATCGAAGACCTCAATCAGGATGGCCTGGTCAATCGGAAGGTTCCGACGCCTGAAGATCTCCCGATCGTCGCCCAGCGCTACGCCCTCACCCAGGCATACCTGACCAAGGACTATGTCCAAAACGATCCGTTGCTGAACGCCGCATTCCGCGAAGCCGACAAGGACCTGCGCCACCTCCTCGATGCCGCCACCGCCGCCGCCGCAAGAGCCAATCCTGCCCCCCCGAAAACCGTCATCCCGTGAAATCCCTTCTGATCGCTTCGGCGGGCGCGGGGTTCCTGGCAGCGTGGATCCCGGCGGCCGGAGCGAGCGCGGCTTCGTTTCGTTCCATCGCTGCGGATCCGGCCTCCGGCAGCATCCAGCTTGAAGCCGAAGGAGCGCCGGGAAATATCGCCGTGCTCGAGTTCTCGTCCGATCTCGCTTCCTGGATCCCCATCCATGCCTCCACGAATGCTGCCTGGTCATTCGTCGAGGACGGCATCGATCCGAGGACAGATCAGCGGTTCTACCGCATCGCCATCCACGAACCACTCGTTCTGACCCCCGCCCCGCAGTGGAAAAACCGGATCCGCCTCCTGGACGATGCGTTTTGGGATCATACGAACATCTGGACAACGCCGAATCCTCTCTCCGATCTCGAGCGGATCAATTGGGTCAAGTTCACTGTCTTTCGAAGCGATCCAACCCAGGTGATCTTCCAGAACACCCGCGAACATCCCCTTCACTACGCGTTCGCCACGACGCTCCTCGACCCGTTTCTTGGCATCGGCCCGGCCGTCTATGACGCCGCCACGCTGCATGCCAGCGGCCAGGTCGCAGTCATCGGATCGCTCCTGTTCGATCCCGACACCCTCGAATACGGATTCGAGTTCGCGGGGGAGGATCCCTACCCGCGCGAGATGATCCGGTTCCTGGCGGAAGCCGTCGACGCCGCCATCGAGAAGCCCGCGGGCGCCCGTCGCTTCTACATGCCCACGTTCACGCAAACCGAAGCCGCAAGGGCGGATGCCGCGTGGTTCGCGGCCCGAGGACTTCCGCTGGGCACCGTTCAGCAATGGCTCGAGGGCGAAAACATCTACAGCCATGGCTGGGGGATCGGCCGCCTGCGCTGGCTTGCCGGCGCCGAAATCGAAGGGGCATTCCGCGACGGCCGCCTCAAGCACGACGACATCCTCCTGACCGACCAGGTGCCCGCCGAACTGCCTGTTCTGGCCGGGATCGTCTGCCTGTCGCCTTCCACACCGAATTCGCATGCCGCCATCCTCGCGCGCAGCTATGGCGTTCCCTTCCTGCATGCCACCGACCCGGCGCTGATCCAGACGCTCCAGGCCGCGCTCAACCACGATATTCTGCTGCGAGTCATCGAGCCCATTGGCATCGACGATCTGCGTCCCCGGGTGAAAGCGATTGACGTCGAGGGGATCGATCCCGCCCTGAAAACAGAGATCCGCTCCTTGAAATACGTGCCCGCGCTCGCGATCCAGCCTCGCGCCCGCTGCGGCGCCTACAGCCTGCCCGTCGATCCCTTGACGCCGGCCGATATCCGGCATGTCGGCGGCAAGGCTGCCAACTCCGGATTCCTGCGGCGGACGATTCCCGATCACTCGCCCAGCCCCGCCATCGCCTTCACGTTCGATCTCTGGGACGATTATCTCCAGCAAACGCTGCCGACGGGTCAGACGCTGGCCGCCGAGATTTCCGCGCGCATCTCCCGCTACGCCTACCCCGCCGACCGCACCGCCCTCGCCATCGACCTGGCGGAAATCCGCCGCTGGACCACCGATGTCGCCGATTTCAGCCCTGCGCAGCGAGCGGCCATTCTCGAAGCCCTGGCAGTGTTCGCTCCCGGCCAGCCCATCCGATTCCGCAGCTCGACCAACGTCGAGGATACCGAACTGTTCGTTGGCGCCGGCCTGTATGACAGTTTTAGCGGATGCCTCCTCGACGACCTCGACGACAACGATGCCGGCCCATGCCGGTGCGATCCCGCCGAATCCAAGGAACGAGGCGTGTTCCGCGCGATCCGAAAGGTCTTCGCCAGCTTCTACAACGATTATGCCGTGATCGAACGCCTGCGCCATCGGGTCGATGAATCCGCGGTCGGAATGGCCGTTCTGGTCCATCACTCGTTCCCGGATGAAATCGAGCTCGCCAACGGAGTCGCCACCGCCGTCTGCTCGAGAGCCGGAGATTCCCGGCGGCTCGAAACGACCATGGTAACCCAAAAAGGCGCCGTTCCCGTCGCCAATCCCTCCGGCGATGCGATTCCCGAAGTGGCTGAAATCACCTCCGAGGGACAGCCGCCTCAGGTCACTTCCGGCCCGCGAATCGTCCAGAACTCGAACCTGCTTTCGCCCGGCGAGACTCAGGTCCTTGCCAACGAAACCCAGTATCGCACCTTCCAGGCGCTATTCGTCCAGTTGGCTGACGCTTATCACTCGTACTATCCTGCCAAGTCTGAATTCACCCTCGACTTCGAATACAAGCGGATCGCGCCCGACTGGCTCGTGATCAAACAAATCCGCGCGCTGCCTCGGCCGCCGGCTCTGCCGGCCGACCCGGTCCTGCTCAACGAGCCCGTCCTACTCCAGGTTTCACAAGGGCCGCGCGCCTCGGTCTTCGCCCATCACCGGCTCAAGTCCCTATGGTCAATCGAGACCGCCAGCCGCTGGCTGAATGAGGCCGGGCTGGCATCCAGCTTTTTCACCCGGACCGACTGGCAGCACACGCTCGAAGGTCTGCTGTCAGCCACGGCCGGCAGGGTGGCTTCCTGGGACAGTGCTTGGCATGAAACCGCTCTGGACGACCGGCAGCGCCCCTGCTCGCGCGATCATTGGTCCATGAACACCGCCATGGGCTGGATCGATTTCTGTCTTGAGGTGGTTCTGCCCCGGGCCACCCAGATCGACTCGTGCCCCGTGTTCTGCCTGAGCGATCTCGAAGTCTCCTTGCGCGCCGATTATTCCCTGCCCCAAATGATCTTCGATTCCTGGAAGCAGGAGGTGGCGCACACCGCTCGCGATTCGGTTCGACTCGAGCCCGTGCCGCCCGCCGATCCGGCCCTGCCGTCGTTCCAGACCGCGTCGTTCACGGCCTACAACGCGTTGCACTTCACAATCGATTACGTCTACAAACCCCAGGAATGGCCAGGAGGTATGACCGGGTTCACCCCCACCCTCTGGCGGTTCGGCTCCACAACCATGTCGGGCATCCTGACCGGCTCCACTTTGCTACTCCAAAGCTACTGGTCGCAGACTTGCCAGACATTCCATAAGCCCTACTGGGGCGACTTCCTGTTCGAGCCCGGCCTCGAACCCGATCTGCCGGCCGCCGCCAGGCTCGAGCTCGAGCAGCGCAATACCCGCCTCATCTACCTCCGCCCTGAACGCCCATGGGAAGCCGATCAGGTGCACGTGATCGGATTCGATGGCACATTCCGCAACTGGCCTTGAGCCGCTGTTTGCGCCCGGCCCGCAGAATCGTGAAGCGGGCTGCAGTTTCTCACGCGGCGCGCGTTATCACCTTGCTTGTAGCGCATGGGGCGCACGGGGGCCGTCACGCAACTGCGGCCGGCCATGCCTCGAACCATTCCCGCCGAAAAGCTGGCACCGCTGCTGCGCCATCCCCAGCAGCTTCAACTGGTTGCGACGCACCCAGCGCACCACCATTTCCTGCAGCCATGCTGGCGCATCTCCCTCCACCACCCTGACCGGCTCCAGCTCGAGGGTCATCTCCGTGCCGCCATAAACCACGTAAAGCCGAATCCCGATCCCGGGCAGCTGCAGAAAACCGATCACCATCCCCTTCGATTTCATTAAAACTGCCATGGTGCCCATTCCTTCAGCGCTCTCTCCCACTCCCCCAATCCATCCCTTTATCGTGTAAGACACCCAACCCGGGTTAAACCTTAGGGTCTGTTTGAAGATTTTTGCCAATGGAGTGCCAATGGAGGATTGGGATCACCCCATGGGATCGTGCCGTTTCAACACGGAGCGTGGGAAAAAAGTTGGTGCACCACCGCGCAGCCGAGACGGCTGTGTGACGGTGTCTGCGGGAACTGGACGATGCGGCTAGAAGAGCGCGATGCTGCGCGCGGCGCCGAATGCTGCCAGTCCCGCCAAGATCAGGATGGTGTAGGCGGAAACTGCAGCGACGAAAAACGTTGGCACTCCCGTAAGAATTCCGTAGTCAAGCCGGTCCCAACCGCCTCCGAGACCGGGAATCACGCACAGCAACAGACAAAACACAAGCAGCGCCAAGCCCAGCCCGCCCCCCCAGCGCAGGGCTGCTTTCCAGACTCGCCCCTCATCGACTGCCGCGCTGCGATGAAAACCGATGTACAGTGCCGCGGCCACCGCCGGCACACATAGGAAGATCAAAATGTCGGATAACCCAACCAGCAGCGACAAGGCTCCATTCGGAAGCTGTAACAAGAAATTCATAGTGCCTGTCAATCAGGAGACAACGGGCGGTCCTTCCGTGTTCAATCCTTGAATGCGGAAGAAACCGGGGGAATCATGCGCGGTCATCCGTGAGCGCACTCCTTGTTGTGGCCAGGGTCACGAGGCGGGCCAGCGCAGCCGCCGACGTAAGGAGGCGGAATCCTATAACCGCCACGGAGCGCGCATCGGCCGATCGAGCATCGAGTTGGCTTCGGCGTCGTCGAGAAACCGTTCCTGGTCTGGATCCCACCGCAGTTTTCGTTTCAGGGTTGCGGCGATGAGCTGCAGGTTGCAGAGCGTGTCGGTGCGAACGGCGACAGCGATCGGGGCGGCGGGCTGGTTCCGGCCTTTCACGGCGCCGATGAAATTGGCGCCATGATTGTCGCTCCGGAGCAAGCGCGGCTCATCCGGCCCGAACTTGGTTTCGAGCAACGAGGCGGGCTGCGCGTCCAATTTCTGGCGATCCACATGCACCCATCCCTCCGTCCCGAGGAACATCACGCCGTGGCCATGGCCGCCCTGTTGCAGGGGGTGCTTCCGGCTGGTGGCGTCATCCATGTGAATCAGCGTCACGCCGTTGGCATAGCGATTCTCGACCTGCCAGCTCACGGCGCAATCGGTCAGCAGCCCCTTGGGGAACTGGCCCAATCCTTCGATCTCGACGGGGCCGGTGAGCTCGGTGTTGTTGCCCCACTGGGCGATATCGAGGTGATGGACCCCCCAGTTGCCGATCATGCCCATGCAATAGTCGGAGATGCCGTACCAGACACTCCAGCCTTCCTTCTGGCTGTAGGGCCGGCACCGCTGGTAGGAGTAAGGTGCCATGGGCGCCGGCCCCAGCCATAAGTCGTAGTCCAATTCCTTCGGCACCGGCTCGGCCGGCTGGATCGGACAGGACGAGACACTCCCAGGCACGCCCACGAGTATCGTCTTCAGCCGCCCGATCCTCCCGTTCCGCACCAGCTCGCACGCGAACCGGAATTTGCCGTCCGATCGCTGCTGCGTGCCAAATTGAAACACGACTTCATTCTCCTTCACCGCTTTCTCGACCGCATGCGCCGCGCGAACGCTCCAGCCCATGGGCTTTTCCTGATACATGTGCTTGCCGTGGCGGGCGGCCTCGATCGCGATGAGCGGGTGCCAGTGGTCCGGCGCCGTGATCTGCACGGCGTCGATGTCTGGCCGGGCGATGAGCTCCCGGAAATCGTTGTATGCCGCGCAATCCGAGTTGCCGTAGAAGGTGTCGACCACCTGTTTGCCTTTCGCGCGCTGTCCCTCGTGGACATCGCAGACGGCCAGCACCCGGGCTTCGCGCATCCCCAGAAACGACTTCATGTCGCCGACACCCTGGATGCCCAGCCCGATCACCCCGATGGCCACGCGGTTCGATGGCGCCACCCTGCCATCTCCGCCCAGGACACGCGCGGCAACGAGCTGCCAGCCCCCCATAGCGCCCGCAGCAGAGGCCGTCCCTAAAAATTGACGCCGGTTCATTCCAGGTTTCATGCACTATCCCAATCACAGCGCTTTGTCAGCAATATTTCAGCGAACCCCACCGGCTGCGCACAAGACGTAAATCTGCGTCTTTGGGAATCTTGTTCGGGATTTCCCACCCCCGCTCGTGCCTCGCGGGGGGTGGAAATCACGTCGGGCATGGCGCCGAAGGACTTTGTCGTGAGCCCCGTCGCCTCAGCCCCGCCCCGGCAGCTCATCGCCCGCCCGCCGGAGAACCCGGCTGGGGCAACACCTGCACCCGATAGAACCGGGTCGCTGCCGCATCGGCGGATGTGTCAGCGATCTGGGCCTGCCCGTCGCCACCCGCGGCCGGCACGCCGAGTAAATACCAGTTTTGGAGATCGCTGGAAGTGAAAACACGGTAGCGCTGCGGGCCATTCGCATTCCATTCCAGCACGACTTCGGAAGGTGACGGCCGGATCGCGGTCACGCGAAGGCATGAATCGAGGCGGCGCGGATCGGTGCCGGCCAGGCATTCGGCGCGGTTGGGCTGGCCGTCCTGATCCGGATCGCCGGCCGGATCGTCGCAGGCGGTTGTGCTGCCCCAGACAGCCCGCTCCCAATCATCCGGCAGCCCGTCCCGGTCAAGGTCCAAGGGAGGCAGGACGACCGGATGCCGGAACGACCGGGTCCAGGCCGGCGGATCCGGCGCTTCATCCTTCTCGAGCATTTCGAACCATGCCTCGTCGGTCAACCGGTTGGCCATTGGATGCTTGAACTCGTATTGGGAGAAGACCGGTCCCGCGGCGAGCCGCATCGCGCCGTTCGCCTCTGGAAATGCGGCGACGATGATCTCGACATACCCGACGCCCTCCTCGAGCACGGCCGACGTGTTGATATCGGTGTGAACGTCCGCAACGAGGGCGGACCGAAACCCGCGCTCGTCGTCGATCCCCTCGAGCAGCGGCTCGAGGGCGGCGTCGATGCCGAGAAGATAGTTCCTGTCCGCCAGGCTCATGGGACTGCCAGCCAGCTGCCCGATCGAGATCGCCTCGAGCCGCAAGAGCACGGTCTGGAGGGCGGCCAGACGAGCTTCCTGGGTTGAATCCAAAACCCCCAAGTCCATGAGGCCGGCCCGCGTCAGGGAGGCCAGCCCGAGGAGGCGATGATAGAACTGGGGCACAGGCTCGGCGTACGCCGTGTCCGGTTCCGGAGGGATCGAGGTTTCTCCGGGCGTGTAGCTCTGCTTGGCGTAGAGGATCGTGTCGTGGCGCAATTGGGTCCACGATGCCAGCGCGCTGTTGAGCTGCTTGTCGAGCCAGGCATCGGTCCGCATGAATCCCGGATGTCCCGGGCCCGGCGTTTCGAGCAGCGCGCGCAGCGTGTAGAGCCAGCTCCAGTACAGGTTGCGGTTCCAATCGACCTCGCTGAACGCGCGGAACTGTCGGATCAGTTCATTCATCTGCTCGTCGTAATGCAGGTAATCCGTGTCGCCATCGCGATCGAGGATCAGCAGGGCGCGTTCGGAGCCCATGACGGCCATGACGTCCAATCCCCTGGGAAACCCGCGCTTGCTGGGAACGAACGTGAACGGCATGGGATCGCCTGAACCCGTGTAATAGCTGGCCTCGGGAAACACAAGTTCCTGGAACATATACGAGTCCGGTATGAATCGCTGGCCCATCAGCCGCATGCCCTTGGTCTTGTCCAACACCCCATCGAGCGTCTCGGGCGTGACCGGTGGATCGACCCAGATCCAGCCCGTGCCCCCGTAGATCTCCGGGCCTTGCATCAGGGCAAGCTCCGTCTTGACCGCGTGGAGAGTGCCGGGATCGGCCAGCGCTTCCGGAGCCGCCGGCCATTGCGCGGCCTCCCGAACTGCCTGTTTGTAGGCGTATGGGGTCAGGTCGTCGGCAAGCCCGACGAAGAAGGCGGTCACGGCATAGATCCGGTTCCAGATTTCGGCGATCGAGCGGTCGTCGGCCCGCAATGCATCCAGACCCAAGGCGATCAGCAGCGCCTGCAAGGTCTGGATCCGCGCGTCCTCGACGGATACCAGCGCCTCGCCCACCGGCCCCCAGTTCGGATTGCCCTTGAGCAAAAACGCCATTCGCCCATACCACATCATCGCCCGGAAGAAACGGCCCAGCTCCTCGGATCGGGTGTAATGCCCCCGAGGCACGTATTGCGAGTAATCCTCGTGGTAGATGAAGATCGGGCTGGGACTGAACCCGGCGTGGGCCTGGATCAGATCCAGCTCGGCCTGGATCTTGTCTTGGATGTCGACCGGGGCTTGGGAGGAATCGCCGAGCAATTCCAGAGCCACTCCCAAATAGGCGATGTTCCGCGCGGCCGCCTCCTCGAGATCGCCTTCGAACGCTTCCCGCTGGGTTTTTGCTTGCGCCAGAAGCGCCCGGGTCAGCGCCGCCAGATCCGGCAGGAACTCGTTGGTCTCGATATGCATCAGGATGTCGTCGAACTGCACGTGGTAGAAATGCAGCAAGGTGTCGGACGTGACGAACAGCGGGATGCCTCGATGTCGCAGTTCCCTGTAGGCTTCGAGGAAATCCGTCTGTCTGCCCCTCGGCACGACCACGAAGCCATTGCGCTCGAGAGCAGCGCACGCGTTGTCGTCCAGACCCAGCATCGCCGCAATGGCGGCGCCACCCGGGATCTGGTCCAGATCCAGAGGCAAGGGCGCGCCCGGGCTGTTCGCCGGATACTCGATTGTCGAAGGCTCGTAATATTGCGAGAGCTGGATGTCGCGCAGCCCATCGGAGGATTCGGCGGAGAGAGCATCTGTGGAAAGCCCAATAAGCGAGCATGCCACCGCCAGAAGCGCGACGCTCACGCGCAACCGAAGGCCAGCGCAACGGAGGGATTCCGTGAAGAAGGAGCAATAAGAGCCAACTCCCCGCAGGCGGATACGCCAAGGAATGTTCATAAAATCACTGCGCTTTTGTGCAAACCATTCACTACCAGGCGAGCGCTCTTAGGGTCTGTGCAAAAATTAATTCCGATTTTGCTGGAGGGGATTGGGCGGGCTGGCAAGGCGCGACGAGCGAGCATACCCGTGCGGTCTGTGAGCGAGGAGCAACACAGCCAGCGCGCCGAAGGCCCCCAGCCCGCAGGGGCGGGGCGGCGCCGGGCCATCTGCTTCGTTGCTCGGTCGGTCGAGTATCGCAGGGAGATACACTCCCTCCCTTGCGCCTCGCATCGGGCCCGGCGGCGCTCCCGCCAAAATCGGAAGTAATTTTTGCATAGACTCTTAATATAATGCCAACCGTGCCGATCGCAAACACGAGGCTAGCGCGCTCCACGGCATCCAGCCTGTTGCCGCATCCTCCAGGCAGTCCGGGGCGACCCCGGTCCGCCTTCAAATCGATACGCAGAACAAGTGACTTTAATCATCAATACAGCAATATATATGTATGCGCACAACAGTTGAAATACCGGATGATTTAATGAAAAGCGCGAAACGGCTTGCCTTGGAAAAGGATATGACTTTTCGCCAATTGATCATCATCGGTTTGAATTACGTCATTGCCAAGGAGGCCAAAACTGCATCCTCTCGACGACTGACGGTTCCGCCGATCCGATCTCCATCCTGGCCGTAAAATTCACCGCTCTCGCGCGATCCGGAAGAACAGCGTGGGACCGGTGGCCAGCGTCTCAAACCGCATGTCGGGGCTTTCGGCCAGCAGGTTGCGCACGATCGGCTGCCAGGCCGCCAGGTCAGCCGAGCGCTCGACGCGATAGCGGTCGCCCGGAATCGCCTTCCAATCCAGGCAGACCGTCTGGTTGGTGATCGTCAACGCCCGGATCGACAGCGGAACGTCGTACGGATCGCGGAAGACCATCACGACCGGCAGATGATCCGCCGCGCTGGCGCTGTCGCTCGCCAGCAACGGCGGCGCCGGTGGGTACACCTTGTCCGACCGAAAGACCTGGCTGCTGAGGATGTTCGAGAAGAAGAGCCCGCACGGCAAAATGTAATCAAACCGGATCGTCAGGCTCGAGTTCTGGATCGACCACGTCCGCTCGTCGTTCGTGACCGGATTGCGCGGCGTGGTCAGCCGAAGCCCCGTGGGCAAGCTGGTCAGGGTTTGGATGGCCCGTTGCTCGTACGTCCGCGGCCGGGCGATGTCCTCGTTCATGTCGCCCACCAGCGCATATGGCCGCAGTCCTTTTGCGGGCAGATAGACGGTCGCGAAATAATTCGAGATCGCCCGCGCCTCCGCCGCCCGCCGGAGCGAGCTGGCCTGGTCCGAATGCGCTTTGAGGTGGGTGGTGAAGAAATGGAACGGCTGCGGCAGACCCGGCACCAGAATCTCCGCCTCGAACAGGTCGCGCGTGAAGGCGCCGTCATAGCCGAACACGGCCAGGCTGCTGCGCGCCAGCCACGACTGCGAGCGCGCGATCGGGAAGCGGCTGGCGACGGCGCTGCGCTCGCCGCCGTCGGTCCGCTGGCCCGTCGCCAAGTAATACCCTGGCAGATACGCCCTCACCCACGCGCTCATCTGGAGATAGTTGGCGTTCGTTTCCGGTATCTCCTGGAAACCGATGATGTCGGGTTCGAGGAACGCCAACTGCCGGCCGATCGCCCGCACCTGGGCCGAGTTGGTCGTCCAATCGGCCCGGTCGCGTCCGAGCACGTTGTAGCTGACGAGCGTGAGGACGCCGCTTTGTTTGTTCTGGGCGCCCTGGGCCGGCCATGTCGTGATGCGCCAGCTGCCATCGTCGGCCGCCGGATCCGACGAGCCGCTCGACGCAGCGAGCGCGGCCGTCACACCATCCGCCAGCGCCGCCGTGCCCGCGACTGTCAGCAACAAGACAATGAAAGCGCGAAGAAAAGGATCTCGTCCCCACCAACCACGAAATGCCGCGGAATCTTGAATTGAATAGGTTCTATTCCGCGTGTTCCGCAGGCGCCTCTTCATTTTGGATTTCTTGCCTCGCGAGGCCATGGATGGGTGAAAGAAGGAAGAGTGGATGCCCGCGGAACACGCCGAATGACGCGGAAGTTCAGATGATTTCAGTTCCAAGCCATTGCCACTTTTCATTCATGAATCTTAGGGTCTGTGTAAAAATTACTTCCGATTTTGGCGCGAGCGCCGCCGGGCTCGATGCGAGGCGCCTGCCTGCCGCGGCGGCGCAGGCAGGCAAGGGAGGGAGTGGATCCCCTGCGATACTCGAGCTCAGATCAAGGCCCAGGAACTGCAACTAGGACGACCCGGAATCCGACGTCGAGGTTGCGATCGTCCGGAGAGTCGATGAGCCGGCCCGCTGCCCGGCACGCGTATTCCCATTGCGCCTCGGTGGGAAGCCGGTATTCCCACCCGGACGGCAGGCGTCCTGCCTGGCGGTCGCGCGCGGTGAGCTTGCGCAGAAAATCCTGGGCGTCATTCCAGCTCACTTGTTCCACCGGCAGATCCGGATCGCCTTTGCAATTACTCGGGTTGTTTCCCATGACCGCCTCCCACTGCCCTTGGGTCGTTTCATATCGGCCAATGAAGAATGGCAGGCTCAAAGTCACCTCTGTTTGCGGCTCTTCATTGGAAGAGCGCTCCGGCTCGGAAGCCGGGCTGCCCATCGTGAACTGGCCGGGGATCAGCAACACCAGATCGAGCTTTTTCGCCCCGCTCGGCAGGCCCGGCAGGTCGATGACCACCCGCCTTCCCGCCATCCCCGCAAGGCTCCCCGCGCCGACCGCAAAATTGAGGCCACCGCCTCGAGGATGCCATCCTCGGCGGCCGTAACGCTTGATGCACAAGCATGGCCAGCCGCAACAACGATGGCCAACAACAGTCTCCCCCCTATGCTGGACATGCCCGCAGAATAGCGGGAACATGCCTGGACAGCCAGTATCTTTTGTCCACAACGCCCGGTCGGGGGACCGGGCCTACAGGGCGGTGGACGTTTCCGATGTAGGCCTCGTGCCCCCACGCGGCGCTTGGTGGCATGGCTGCCAATCGCCCGGTCGGGGGACCGGGCCTACAGGGATGACGCCCCCCCTCACTCGTCCTTGTCGAAAACCCTCTCGATGACTTCGGCAAGCCGGCCGACGATGTCGGGTTCGCCCCGGCGCTTGCGCAATCGGTCGAACACGCCCTCGAGCGCCGCCCGATCCTCTTTGTCGAGCGCCGGCATCGGATGGGCTCGATCGCCGGTCAGGATGAGATCGCCGCGCGTGGCATGGGTGCGATGCGAGACCAGAAAATGATGATAGCGCGCCCGGTTGAACACCACATGGGGAAAGCTGGCGTTCCGGGTGGGGCCGGCCACGAGCCGTTTCCCGCCCAGCGGCAGATCGAGGATCTTGACGGTCACAAGCCGGTCCGCGGTCCACCAGCCGACCGTCGCGCCGATCCCGGCTCCCAGCAGCGTGCCGGCCAGCATCGACGCCCCTCCAAAATGGGCGTCCACGATCGCGCCGGTCGCCGCACCGCCCATCGCGCCGGTGGCCATGATCTCGCGCCGGCTCAATCCAAAACGCAGCCAGGTTGTTTCGGCGAAAAGATCCTCGTCCAATAGCTGGAGGGCTTCCTCCCGCCGCTCGATCCGGCGGTGGCTGTAACACTGCTCGACGATGTCCCGCGCGCGCTGTTCGAACCGGCGCAGATCCTCCCGGAACTCCTCCTCGATCGCCGGCCGGGCAGCCGCTGTATCCGCATCCGAAGGCAGCCTCCGCTCCACCCGATGGGCAAGCATCTCGACCAGGGCCTCAGCGGCCGCGCGCGCCGACAGCCGGCGCTTCCGCCGCCGGTCGCCCTCGAGGCTGACAACAACCCGGTCCAGCCGGGCCCGCCACTCCTCGTTCAATTGCCCAAACGCGCGGATCAGATCCACCCGCTTCTGAAATTCAGCGGCCACGGCATTGAAGACCCGGACGACCTTGAAGAACTGGCCCAGCGCGGAGCGCCACGATTCAATGTGATCCGCCGGGCCGATGGGATTGATCAGTCCAAGGCTCGGCCGGCCGGTCCACCGCAGGATTTCCATCTCCGGCTCGTATTCCTCCCCATATGGCACCGAGCCATCGACGACATAGAGAATGCCCGCCCCATCGAGGATGGGCTGCAGCAACTCGCATTCGTCCGGAAAAGAATCCTGCCCGCGATGGGCCTCGAGAAACCGCCGCGCCACATCCGCGTGAAGATCGGCGCTGGTCTCGTGCTGCTTCATCCAATGCAAAGCGCGCCGCGCCCTCTGAAAACCGGGCGTATCGACCAGCGCATACAGCTCCTCGCCATCCACCACCATGGGGTATCGACGGCACCGCGTGGTCGTGCCCGGCTCCGGGCCGATCTCGACCGAATCGTCCGATGCCAGCGTGGCGACGATGCTCGATTTGCCTTTGTTCGGATGCCCAACGACGGCGAAGACAGGCAGGCTCATGGCGTCTCTCCCTCCTGCCACCCGCGCACGACCAGAGCCGGATCGCCGAGGCTGCGCAATCTCTTCCGCCATTGGCCCAAATCAGCATCGCGGGGCGGCGCCAATCCGCCGGCTGGATCCAAAGCAACGGGCGCAATGATCAGGATCCGCCCCGGACCGATGGCCTGGCGCAACTCCCGAAGAAAATCGATCACTTCGAGGATCGGCGGCTCCCAGCTCTTCACCAGGACCGCCACGCCCGGCTCTCCGGTCGCCGCGGCAATGTCGGCAATCACCCGGCCATCCGACTCGATCGACGCGCGCCCGCCGGCGTGGCGGACGCTGGCGATGCGGCGGTTCCACGATTCGCCCACCCGGCTCGCCAGCATCTCATCAGACATCTCGATCCCTCCCCAGTTGACCAGGCACAGCGGCGAGCCATCCGCCAGGCTTGAACCCTCCAGCGCCTCAAGGACAGCGCCAGACCGATCGGGAGACTTGGATTCGGGATTGGCTGCCTGGGTGGTCACCCACTCGCTTGTCAACCGATCCAGCACGACGGCCACGCCCGGAGCCTCGATAAATGCCCGGCGGGCCGAGCCATGGAGCCGCCAGCCAGCCAGGCCCAGCAGCACCATCCGCGGGACCAATCCGTAGACGATCATGCACGCGGCCAGAAAAGGCCACCATTGCCCCCACCGCTCCGGCGCCGCGCCGCTCAGCGGCCTCGTCTGGCGATAATAGAGCGTTTCTCGTATCAAGTCCGCCGACGGCGCCGCATCCGGCGCCCAGCGCGACCACGGCGCCGACAGCGTCTGCGTCAGACGGTGAACCACCTCCACGTCCGGCTCGAGCGTCGTGCTCCATGAAAACGCCAGGTCCGAAAACGTTACAAGGTAAAGGCAGGCCGCCAGCGCGCCCGCGTTGAAACCCACCGCAAATGATTGAGACGCGAAAATCACCGCCCATTTCCACACCTTCTTGAACTGGAGGAGATTCCCCGCCCCAGACGCGACGGTTCCGGCGAGCCGATCACGCGCGCTCCGCGGAACGAATCGGATCGCGAGCCGGACGAGCTGCCCGGGCGATAGCAGCGCGAGCGTTTCCTGAACCGCGCCTGCGCCCGGAATCCAGCGGGCCCACCGATCGGGTATCATCACGATTCCCAGCAACAGCAGCAGAAGCCATTGCCCCGCGACGAACACCGCCAGCACGTGGACCACGTTGACCGGACGCGTGCCGTCATAAAAAAAAAGCGCGGCAGCAGCCCCCCACCCGATCGCCAACCCGAGAACTGCCAGGCTGAGGACCAGCACGCGGCAGGCGGCGCTGAACGAGCGGCCCGGCATCGCTTCCCCGCCCGCGCGCAGGCCCTCGAGCCACGCCATCAGAAGCTCCCGATGACTCGACGCGCCGCCCTCCAGCGGTCGAACCAGGGCGCGATCGCGCCGGTGCAGCTCCGCCTCGGGCCGATCGGCGTCCCGCTGCATCTGCACCGCCAGATCGACCAGCGATGCCAGCAGGCAAGGCCGTGTCATGCCCACCACCATAACCTCCTTCCAGGTCCCCTTGCAGCTAGAATCCTTGAAAAGCCAAATTCGTTGTGATCAGGTCAAATTCCTTCGCTTTCATACAGATCCACTTCCTTCTGGCTAGCCCACAGCACCGAGATCATTACTGGCCTCAATCAAACCAAGTGTGCACCCTTCCCTAAAAACCAGTGCCGCCTATTCCAGTTTTTTCTTGGCTGGTTGGACATCAAACAGGACGGGATCTTCTTTGAGCAGGCTGGCGGTTTGCGTGGGTGTCTGCTCGAATCGAAGCTCTGCTTGGGCGAATAGGTCAGGCGTCTCGGCTTTGAGGTAGCGTGCAGCCATCCGGCAGTATTCGGGGTCGATCTCAATGCCTATGCTGTTGCGGTTCGTCCGCAACGCCGCAATCATGGTGGTGCCCGAGCCACAGAATGGGTCCATGACTGTGTCCTCGGTGAACGAGAACATGCGGACCAGGCGCGTGGCCAACTCCAAGGGGAACGGCGCGGGGTGGTGCTGGGTGGATGCGCCTGTGATGTTCCAAATCTGTTGGAACCAACGGTCAAAAGTCTCCTTCTCAATCCGGCTTGACCGACGCTGCTGGTCTGTCGGCTTCCGGTAGCCGCCCGGCTTCCGCTGCATCAAAATAAACTCCATGTCGTTCTTGATGATCGCGTTGGGCTCATAGGGCTTTCCGAGAAACTTCGATCCGTTTTCCACCTCGTAAGAAGCGTTCGCGATTTTATGCCAGATGATAGGATTCGGTTGTTGAAGTTGTTCCCGAAAGACGGGCCCACCTGCGATTTGGCCTCAATTGCGGCGAGGAGTCTCGAGTCCCGAACGACAAGGATGTCCCATTCTTTGGTGGGCCGAAAAAAGCCCGGCAAGTCGACTGCTTTCTTGCTGAACACATATTGCTGAGGGACGCCGGCGGCGGCAAGCCTGCTGCCGAACGCCAAGATCAGCCACGGGAGCCAGCCGCCGCGGGCGCTCGATTGCTGTCGGCGCGACTCGGCTGGCTCCCGTTCGCCGGACCGCCTCGTCGACCCGGATTCGCGGTTCCATGGCCACGGAAACACGCCTCTGCACCTGGAGATGCGGGCGCTGCTGGACAGGATCGCCGAGTCGCTCGAAGAAATGGCTAATCAACCACGACGTTGAATTGCAGGTAGCGCGCGCTCTGGTCCGGAGTCAGCGGCACCGTGACCACGCCGCCGGTGCCGGGAATGGCCGCACCGAGGTTCATCCACGCCGTCGATGGACCGGCCAGGGCCTCCGCATACTGGAGCTGATACGCCACCCCGACGCGAGTGGGCAGCAGCACCTCGACCGCCCCGGCGCCATGCTGGATCGCGAATCGGAGGTCGGGATAATCCAGCGCGTCTGACGCGTCGGCGCCATACCGCTGCTCGAGGTCGTTCGGATACCCGTCCGCGTCGCCATCGCCCGACGGGACCGACATTGGATCGAGCGGGTCGGATCCGGCCTGGATCTCCACGGGATCCCGCCACCCGTCGCGGTCGGTGTCTTGGGTGAATGGATTCGTGCCGTGCTGGAAGATCTCTGTGGCATCCAGCAGGCCATCGTTGTCATCGTCCGTGTCGACGCCATCCACGGTCCCGTCGCGGTCGGCGTCGCCCGTCGTCCGATAGAGGATCGTGTCGTCGGTCACATCGGATTCGTTGCCGCTGGCGCTGCGGAACTGGACATAAATAATTCCCACATCGCCGCTGGACAATCCGCTGAACACGAAATTCGTTCGGGGCACAATCGCCAGATACGGCTCGGCGCCAGTGAACGGCTGCTGGCTCAGCCGGTATTCCTTGACGAGCGAGTCGGCAATCAGGTCCACCCGCACGTTGAGGCGATCGGTGTAGCGGGCGCCCTGGTTGATCAGGATGTGGCCGCCCGGCACGTACGGATCCGCCTTGGCGACCGCGGTGATCACTCGAGAGAACGGGGTGGCCGATCCCGACAAGCCCAGCGCCCGGAGCCGGTAGTAGTAGCGGGTGCCATCGGCCAACCCCTCATCGTAGTAGGAATTGATGTTCTTGCCGCGCAGGTCCAGCGTGGCCACCCGGTTGGACGGCTGGCTTGTCAGGGCCGGCGACGTTGACCGGAAGATCTCCATCTCCTGGTAGGAGGCGTGATCGGGGAAATGGAGCAGCAGCGCGTTGGGCCGGAGATACCCCATCCCGCCGCGCGAATCCGGCGAGGTGATGATCGACACCTCGGACACCGGCGGCAGGAGATCGTCCGTCGGATCGAGCGGGCATCGGCTGTTCTTGACCTCCGAGCCGTCCGATTCGCCTCCATTGTCCGTGTCCGGATCCCGGGGATGGGTGCCGTGGTAGAACTCATCCTTGTTCGTCAGCCCGTCGCGATCGGGATCCAGGCTATCGTCGGGTTTGGCGGGATCGGTTCCATAATAGACTTCCCAGGTGTCGGGCATGCCATCGTGGTCGCGATCGGCCTGCTCGACGCGCTCGTAGACCTGGAAATCCCGTCCGAGGCTGCGCAGGAACTCGGAGCCGTCATTGGCCTTGCCGCGGACCAGCAGGGACACATGATAATTGCCGGACTGCTTCGGATCGTCAGGTATCTTCGGATTCTCGTCCGTGTTGCCTCCCGGCCGGCCGGCCAGCGGCGTCCGGGTGTAGAGCAGGCCGTAAAGCCCGTCGTCGGCGCGCTGGTCCACATGCCTCCCGTCGTCGAACAGGTGAAGGGAGCGGCATGCGGTTTCCCCGTCGGGCAGGGTGACCTGCACCTCGACCTTGGCGTCGCGGACAGCTCCTTTGCGATCGTAGATGCGGGCGAGCATCCGCACCGGCACACCCTGCTCGAACAGCTCCTGCGCGCTTTCCGAGCGCCCGGCCACCCCGCCGGTCCGGAACGGCGCCAGCGTGAACTCGACCCTCAACCCGTTGCCCGGTATGCCAGAGATGCCCGCGAAACACTCGAGCGCCTGCCCCGACAGGTTGTTGAGACGGACCTCGTATACGCCCGATTTGAGCCCCTTGAGGTGGAGGATATGATGCGAATCGCCCGAGTAGACCGCCAGCGCATAGGTCTCGGGATCGACGCCGCTGGGATCCTGGATCCGGACCTGCACGGTGCCGGGCGCCGACCACCCCACGAACAAGATCGCACCCTGGACGACCTCCTCGCGCAGATCGAGCAGGAGATCGCGCCGCCCGCCCGCCGCGACATCCGCCGTGGCCATGACCAGCCGCTGCAGCCCTTTGGCACGCTCGATCCCCTCGAGAAAACGGAGCGTGAGGTCGTTCTGCATCGTGCCGATCCCGATCGAGGCCGCCGCGGCATCCTTCAGCATGAGCGAGCCCGTGCTTTCATCGACCGGGATGTAGCTGTAATCGCCCTCGGTCACCAGGCCGATGGTCTGCATCAGGCTGTGGTCCGCATCCGCCCCGAACGCCAGCGAATTGATCATCGTATCCGACGCGGTTAGCCGGCTGGCCACGGTGCCCGAGGCGATGCACGTGGTCGAGTCCCAGTAGCGCGCCTCGTTCTCCTTGCCGTCGGAAAGCAGCAGGATGGCATCGAAATGCTCGTAGGACACCGCGGCCGCCTCGGCATCGAGGGCGTCCTGGGCGGTCCAAAGGCCATCGCCGATCGAGGTCATGTTCTTGCTGCTCTGGGCATCGACCGCCATCTTGAGGAGCCCTCGCGAAAGGCCGTTGGCCAGCACCAGGCCGGATGATCCCTTGAGATTTGCCGCGTCCTCGTTGCACTCGGTGGTGTCTCCGCTGAACGTCACCACCGTAAGCCGGTCGTTGTCGGTGACAGCATCGATGTAGAACTTGGCGGCTTCCTTGGCCGCATCGAGCTTGGCGCTGGTGGGATATTCCATGCTGCCCGAGATGTCCAGCGCCACGACATGATGGAACCGGATGTCGCCGTAATAAACCGATTGGCGGGACGTCGCCGTGACGCCCGACTGATCGGCCGTGCACAGCTGGACCGCCAGATCGTAGAGGCCGTCCGCAGGCTGTTCCGGGGCTTCGACGAGCAGCTGGTATTCTCCTCCGACGTAATCCGCATAGCTCACCGGCGCATTCGATCCGCCGATCAAGACCGTGAAATCGGAAGCCTGCAATCCCAGCACCGACAGGGTGCCCGGCCCCTCGGGCTCGAGCGCCGACGGCCCCAGCACCCGGGTCCGCACCACGACGTTGCCCGGCTCATCGTGCGGCCCCGGATAGGCTGGATGCGAAAAGGTCGGCCGCACAATCTCGAGCTTGACCGAGCCGCGGTCGAAGGCGTAGTCGAACGGGGTGGTCTCCTCGAGGCCGACCGCGATCCCGACCAGGCGCCGGATCGGGCGCGAAGGCGGGTTGAAAAAGGTGGCGGCGAACTCCTGGCCGATCCCCTTTCGGATGCCGATCACCCGCCCCGAGTTGTCCACCGCCACAGCCGCAAACCCCATCACGTCGTCCGCGTCGTCGGCCTTGAATCCCACGACCTCGCAGTCGCCGCCGCCATCGAGCACGTGCTCGAAATAGCGCGCAGCGAAGCTGGGGACGCCGACGTTGTCCTGGCTGGCCGGCAGCGCGCCGATCGCGGTCACCGGAACGCTCGTCAGGATGGCCTGCCCCTGCTCGTCCACGTAGGAGTAATAGGATGCGTTGGGCACCGCCGAGGCGTCGTAGGCGCGCGTGTAATTGCAGATCGAGAAATCCAGGAATACATTCTCGAAGCTGCGCGATGAAAAGCTCGAGATGGTCTGCTCCATGGCTGTTCGGCATGCGGCCGAGCCGGAGGCGCCGTTCGACGCCACCCGATCCCAGAACGCCTGCAGGAAATCGGTCCCCACCTGCGGCTCCACCCGGACAACACCCATCTGTTCCATCAGATAATTCCACCAGAGACACGCATTGTACTCGCGGTCGAACAGCGTGGTGTCGGGATCGTTCAGGTAGTTGCGGGCGGAATTCTCGTAATAGGGATAGCCGGTGAGGTTGTCCAGGTCGAGGTAGCCCTTGTCCATGATGGCATCGGCCGTCCCCTCGGACACCCACTTGCCAAACGTGCTTCCAATGTATCCCGAATCGCAATCCCCCACGCCGCACTTGTAATGCCGCTGCACGGTGTGAAACCGCTCGTGGAAAAAGATGCAGCGTGTGTCCGACTCGGGATCGCTGCGCACCCCCGGCGCGTGCATGACCAAACAGCCCGGCTCCGCGTAATACCAGTCGTCCTTCACGATGATGTCGTACTGCGGCAGGGTGTTCAGATACGGGGTCCGAAAGTTCATCGTCCCCACCAGCGCGTCATACGAGCTGATCGCGTTCGCCTGCAGATTGGTCGCGTCCGCATGCGATATGCGATGAGTCGAGCCCGCGTCCGTCCGATAGAAGATGGTGTAGTTGACACCGCTGTCGCTGAAGTCCATCTCCTGGTCAAGCCCCGGCTTCGAGCAATCGCCGGCCGGCCCCCATTGCGCCCACCCCCATGCCAGCACCCCCACCAATGCAACGCCTGCGACTTCACGCTTCATTCAGTCCTCCTTGCCGCCTCCGCCAGGCCCAAGTCCGACAGCTCTGCCCCCCCACCCTGCCGAGCCCGTCCCTCCGACCCGTTGGAACACGGATTTCACGGATTGTTTTGCCGTCGGGTAACGTGCGCAATGTCATGTAAATCGGTCTGTTTGTCAAGGAAAGGCTGCGAGCCCAGGACGAGCGGCATCCACCTTTTCTTGTCCCACGTTCGTGATTCGAATGCAAAATCACGGCGCGTCCTGACCCGATGCACAAACATCGAACAGCCATTATTTGGCCAGTCCTGGGAGAAGCACGCTGGATCGGAGACCTCGCGCCTTGATCACGCGGATTCGAACCGGGCCAGGTCCGGCCCCGCCGGATCCAGACCGCACGGCATATACGAGAACAAATCCGCTTCCTTCAGAAAGAACCGGAGCTTGTAATCGCCTGCCCTCTGCCTTTCCCCGAACGCGGAGCTCTTCCACTTCAGCTCGTGGCGGACAGAGTCGCCGCTGAACGCAAGGCAGTCGGCCCGCGAGAACCCGGGCACAGGCCGGTTCCGGCGATCCAGGATCTCCGCGGCAACCCATCCTCCGGGACGCGTCCGCGCGTTGAGGGTGACCGCCGGGATGGCAAACGGCTCGCGCCGCGTAACGAGCCATCCCTCGCTCTCGCCAGCCTGCATCGAGCAGAAGCCGTCCAGGCGGAGCATGGCCAGCCCGATCGCCGCCCGAACCCGGGGGTCATCGTGGAATCCATCGCAGCCGCCATAGTAAAAAAAGAGGCGGTCCTCCGCGACCAGCGGCGCTCGGGCGGTCACGATCATCCCGCGATCCCACGCGCCCGGCGCGCCGCGCACGATGAACGGCCTCCGCTCCGCCGGACGCGTCCAGTTGATCAGATCCCAGCTCCACGCCAGCTGCGCATCCATCGTCCGCGGCGAGTCCTCCTGCGCTTCGTGCAGCTTCGGAACCGAGTATTCTCCGAACCGGAAATAGCGCGCGTGATACACCCAGGGGATCCCGATGTAGAGGCCCTGGTACGGAAAGACCGGCATGCCGTAGATCTGGGTTGCATCCGGATCCAGGTCGTCCGCCACGAACACCGGGCCATCCACCGGCTTGGTCCACGCCAGACCATCCTCCGACCATGTCACGCCCACGGCGCGCCCGCGCCGGTTCCGGGTCTTCCACGTGGCCGCGTAACGGCCGCGGTAGACGTCCCGGAAGAAATTCACCACGTCGGACGATCGGAACAGCGGATGGCTGGCCGTCCCGGGGGCGTAGCGCCATCGCAATCCGTCGGCCGAGAACGCCACCCGCGCATGGCCGGCTTCGGCGTCGAATCCATACAGCGCGTATCGCCGCGCCGGATCGCTCTCCCAGGGGCAGCTGATGACGCTTGGATTGTGGCAGTGGCCTCCGGCCGCCTCGGGCTGCGCGGCGGAGACAACCAGGTTGTTATCGCGCGAGCCCGCAAAGGAGATGATCCCCAGGTTCGGTTTCGTCCAGTGCACGCCGTCGCCGGATTCGGCGTAGCCGACGTGGTTGCCCCGGTTGAGGATCTGGTACCACAGCCGGAATCGGCCGCCTTCGCGCATCGCGGTTCCGTACACATACGGGCCGGTGATGGCCGAGATCCCTTCCCAGGGACGGTCCGCCTCGATGATGGGGTTGGCAGGATGTTTCTCGGCGGCATGGAAAATCCGGGCCAGCCCCCTGGATTCCTCGCATGCGGCCCCGTCCAGGAACAACCGCCGCCAATGTCCTCGAGCCGGGCCGGCCAGGGCGTCTTCGGGCGAGCCCGCCGCCGCCGGCGCCTCGCGATCCTCCTGGGCCCGCAGGCGGCCCGGCCGGCCACCCGCAACCCCCAGCAGCGCCGCGCCCGCGCTCACCTGCAAGAACCGGCGGCGGCTAAGGGTCTGTGCAAAAATTACTTCCGATTTTTGCGGGAGCGCCGCCGGGCCAGCTGCGAGGCGCAAGGGAGGGAGTGTATCCCCCCGCGATACTCGACCGGCTGAATGGTTGTCTTGCATCGCAGTCCGTTGGCACCGTTGTTTTACCGGATGAGGGCGGTTGTCACGCGACCAGCACGCCTTTCCGCTCGGCGATGCCGATAACGGCCTGCGTGCCGGAGTTGAATTCCAGGTAGTCTCTTTCGATGCCATCGCTGAAGATCACGCCGTTCTCCGCCATGCGCGATTCGAGGATCAACGGCGCGTCAGGCGTGATGCGGCCAAACACGAGCGAAGCGCCCGTGGTCTTGGTCGGGAATGGTTCGCGCACGGTGTAGCAGAGGTAGCTCGCATCCCAGGCAAACTCGGTCTGCACGCTCCCGCAGGCCTTTCGGCCTCGCGGGGAGGCGGGAGCGCCGCCGCCGAGCCGCCCGGCGGCTGACAGCCGGGTCCGGGCTGAGCCTGCCGACTGCGTGATGGCGGCCGCCCCCGTGAGCAGGCTCTTCAGCCAGCCCGTCGAGCCCATGCCGGTCGATACGATCACGCCGCTCGATGATTGGATCTCGCTGGCCTCGCCGCTCCGGATGAGATAGCGGGCCGAGCCATGCGTCTTCGGGCCGATGAACAGGTCGTTGACGCCGTGCATGGTCTGCCCGTTGTTCAACTCCGCCTTGGCCATGGTCACCAATCGCGCCGGCCGCTTCCGCTGCACGGCCTCAGGCATCACTTTCGGAAGATCGCTCACGCGGAAGGGGAGGAGCCGTCCATCCCATCGATCGGGATCGGGATTGACGCCAACGACCGGCTGGCCGCTGAGATACTTGAGCGTGTTGGCAACCAGGCCATCCTGGCCGAGGGTGACCACCGTGTCCTCGGGCGCGAAGACGAAGTTCGGCAGGAAGCCGCGGTCGACAACCTGAACGCGGCCGACCTGGGCCAGCAGGGCCTGCGTCTCCCGCAGCGCGCAACGATACGTCTCGTCTTCGCGGAGGTAATCCGAGAAATCCGCGCCCTGATGCTCGACGTAAAAGCGGGCCTGGCTGACGGTGTTGAATCGGGTGGCCAGCTCCGCCAGGCGCGTCGGCCGCGTCACAAGGACGATTTTTGCGTCGGACAAACGGCTCATTTTCGGGCGGGCTGGGGCGCCAGCAGCTCGCGCAGCAGGTCGGGCGATATGTTGAGCTGGCCGATCTTGTCCGCCTTGCCCGCCAGTTCCTGGAAGGCGAAGGCGATGAGCTGCTCCGGCTTCATGCCGCTGCTGGCGAGGGCTTGCAGCATCTTCGCATCGGCGCCGCCGAGCGCCTGCACGGTGGCCGATACCCCGTAGGCCCGGGCATCGGCTTCGGCCTTGGCGTTCTCCGCCGCCAGCGCGACGAGGGCTTTGCGCCGCTCTTCCAGGCCGATGTTCGATTCGAGGGCTTCCCTCTTGAGCAGGCCCTCCTTCTCCTGAACGGCCCGCTCGGCATCCATCTGGGTTTCGCGGATCTGGCGCTTCTTGGTCTCGATGGCGATCTCGGTGTTGAGCTCGTTCTCCTTGATGGCCCGCTCCTGTTCCACAGCCGAATTGCGCCGGGCGTAGATGGCCTCGTCGGCCTCCCGGAAGAGCTTCTCGCGCGTTTCGGCCTCGAGCGCCCGCGCCGTTTCCGGCGTCGGCTTGATGGCCAGGATCGAGAGCCCAAGCACCTCCAGGCCCAGGGATGTGATTTCTTCCGCAGCGACGATGCCGGCCTTGACGGCCTTGACGAGATCGTCCGAGGCGCGGATCGCTTCGCGCAGCGGGAGCTTCTGAAGCTCAGCCCGCGCCAGCACGTTGGCCACGTGGAGGACGCGCTCGGGCAGCTTCTGCGGGTCTTCCGAGGCATACGCCTGCCCGCCGGGCGCCAGGGTGTAATTGAGCAGCGCAGCCAATCGCTTGGGATCGCCCACCCGGTAGGTCACCTGCCCCTGGATGGTGACGGTCTGAAAGTCCGCCGTGGTCTCCTCGAATATGAAGGGCGTATCGGCGCTGGCCACCGGCACCGCCACCAGCGATGTCGTCGGCGCATAGTAAAAGAAGGAAAGCCCGAGCCCCTCGCGGACGATCCGGCCGCCGCGATACTGCAGGAGGTAGGTGGTGGGCTGGACCTTGATGAATTGGATGCCGAACATAGAGTGCCTGTTTAGTGCATAATATAGGTCATGTCAAGGGTAATGTAAATGGGACGAAACCGGCGCGCTCCATCCCGCGCTGGATCTGCTCGTTCCGCATGAACCGCCGCCAGACCCGCTGGTTGCGGTAGTTCTCGATCATGATGACAAACGGCCCCTGGTCGATGCCCAGCGTGTCCGGCCCCCACCATCGATCGCCCAGGTTGAATGCGTCCCGGAACCCGTAGCAGGTCCAGATGTCGCGCCGGAACTCCTGATACAAGTGGCGCAACGCCGGAATGGCGTATTCGGGCGCGAAGGCGACAGATCCGCCGGCCGCCGTCGGCGCGACGGTGCCGTCATCGTTCCTCCCCGGGGGCGCCCCTCGCGCCGCATATCCGCTCGGCCCATCGCAGGCGGTCCAGCCCCAGACGTTGCTCGAATAGCCGAGCCGCCCGAGCGGATTGGCGATGCCGTAAGCGCGTTGGGCAAGGGTGGCGCGGCGGGAGTTCTCGAAATAGGTGCTCTGGCGGCCGATCATAAACGCGTCCGCCACATGCCGGAAATCCACCCAGCAGTGGGAGTATTGATGCCCGAAAAGCGGCGGGAACGGCACAAAGGATTGGCCGTAGTGATGGGCCCAGGTGTAGCCGGCGGTCCACCGGCTCCAGGCCGATGCAGGCAGCGGATTGGCCGCCGCACCCATGCCCAGCAGAACCAGCAGCATCGCCTCGTTGTAGCCCGCCCAGCTCGCCCCCAGAAAACCCGAGCCCGGACACCATCCCATCGAAAGCGCATCAGTCCCTCGAGCCATCCAGCCCCAGTCCACGCGCCCCACGATCGCGTCGGCGGCCGATCGGATCTCGGTCTCCTCCGGATCCGCTCGATCGAAATACTGCCTGCAGTGGAGCATCCCCGCCAGCAGCAGCGCGGTGTCGATCGAGGAGAGCTCGGTGTCGAATTTCGTGTAGCGCCGCGCGGTGCGCATGTCCAGGAAATGATAGAACCATCCCCGGTAGCCAATGGTTCCCGACGCCTCCGGCCCCTGGCGGCCGTCGCGAAAGATGCGCAGGGTCGCCCGCGCCCGCGCGGCCCCTTGCGCCCGGGAGATCCATCCGTGATCGATGCCGATGCAGATCGCACTCAGCCCGAACCCCACCGCCGCGATGCTGCACGGAGAAGCCGCGGAGCTCCGGTCGGGAACGAGCCCGTTGGCGGGATTGGCGCCATACCAGAAATAATCGAAGCTCGTCTGCTGGACGTAATCCAGGAAATCATCGTCCCCGGCAAATGGCCGCGCCGCCACCCCCAGGATGGCCGAAGGATCGCTCTCGTCTCCGGACACGCCCACCGCCGTCACCCGGTAATAGTGCATGCGCCCGTTGAGGGCGTTGAGGTCGCAAAAGCCGGGCGTGGCGATGAGATCCCGATGCTGCGGGACGAAAGGGCCCGCTATCGAGGCCGCCCGATAAACCCGATAGCCCGCCAGGCTCGATTCCAGATTCCGGTCCCAGTGTAGCACCACGCTTTGGTCGCCTGCCCGGCTGACCATCCCGACCGGCCCCTGCAGGCCAGACACGGCTTCCACCGATGCCGCAACAAAAGCCAGGATGATGAGCGGTTTCATGAGGGATCGGATCGAGCCGCCCCCGAACGTATCCGTCACGGCCCGCAGGCGCAACCGAAAACCGCGCGCGGAAGGGAGCGGCTGGATGCGACGCCGTGGCTCGCCCATCCGCCGGGGCAAAGGCCGGCGCTCGGATTCAGGACGCAGATGCCGCCGGCCTTCGGCGGGGCCGACCCACACCTCAGGGCGCATCTCAGTTTCTTGCAGGGTTGAAGGCGGTGTGAGGGAACAGGAGGTGCCAGCGGCCGTTGCGCCAGAAGGTTTCGAGACACAGCAGGGCTTCGTCACCGCGCTGACTCCAGAACTGG
>JAKLFB010000004.1 GCA_022711435.1 Verrucomicrobiota bacterium | reverse complement strand
GAGTAAGATACCCAATCCCCACAGCGAAGCAAGCAAAAACGAAAATGCGCCTGATTCCGAAAATGCTCTAAGCGGTTGGACCTGGCTTAATTGGAATCAGAACGCCCCCCACCTTACGGAATTGCTGACGCAACCGCTTGCGGTCGACACAGCGTCAGCCAAGGAAGTCCGCTTTCGGTGCAGACCACACCGCGGACGCCGCGTTGATGGCTGCAAGCTGATATGGGTCTGTGCAAAAATTACTTCCGATTTTGGCGGGAGCGCCGCCGGGCCAGATCCGAGGCGCAAGGGAGGGAGTGTATCCCCCTGCGATCCTCGACCGACCGAGCAACGAAGCCGATGGCCCGGCGCCGCCCCGCCCCGCAGGGCTGGGGGCCTTGGGCGCGCTGGCTGTGTTGCTCCTCGCTCACAGACCGCGCGGGTATGCTCGCTCGTCGCGCCTTGCCAGCCCGCCCAATCCCCTCCAGCAAAATCGGAATTAATTTTTGCACAGACCCTAAGTCGGCGCGCGACGGAGCGCACGACCTGCCTGTCAAAGCTGAGAGCTGAAGGGGAGCGGCGCCTGGTTGTTTCCCTCAAAGATCTCGGGTATTTGATTGTCAGGGTCCAGCACCACACGCCAGCCGGCTTTTCGCTCGCGCACAGGGAGCGAAAAAGGTTTCCGCTTCGGCATGAGATCGAGCGGCGCTTCGAGCGAGCCGATCGATTCGCGCTCGAGCACGCTGCCCTTCCCGTCCACAATCGCAACGATGACATTTTGCGCCGTGCGCGCGCCGATATTATGGATCCAACCCGAGACCCGATTCCCGTCCATGCGAATCTCGCGCGCGGCCAGCGCCAGATCGGCTCGATCCCAGACCGGATCCAGCTTCATCCGCTGGCGCAGATCGACCGCTGTCACCTGCCGCGGCGGCAAGGTCAGCTCGATGGCGTCGGCCTTGGCCAGCTCGAGGTTTTCGGTTCTGGAGACGCCATCGGGCTCGGGTCCGGCCGTCAGCTCATACTGGCCGTGGTCCAGTTCCCAAACCCGCATCCGGCCCGAGACGGGCACATTGGAGTAACTGTAAACCAGGGCTCGCAACCGGTCCCGGCGATGCTGCGTCACCAGTGCGGCATAATTGGTGCCGAAGCCTTCCCAGCTCACGGCGAGGGCCGGATTATACTTGTTGCGCCTCGTGTAGCCGCCAAGGAACGCCTTGGACGCATGCTCGAGCAGGTGCGGGAAGATGCGGTCGGTGAACGGTTCGGCGGCGGTAAACATATCGGGCCAGCGCAACGCGTCATGAAGCGTGTGGATGGCGGGTTCGCCGGGCATCGGGCGGCCGAGGGCGGCGGCAGCCAGCGGTTTTGGATCGCCTGTCTGATACAGCGCGAGGGATGGGTTGCTGGCGGCCAGGCGGCGGAGCGCATCAGCCGATAGACCGTCAAGCTGCCCCATGCTGAACAGCTCGCTGGCGTAATCGTTGACCGGCAGGGGGGTCTGTCCCAGGCGGGCGTAATGCAGGAGCGGTTCGAGGTATTTGGCGTCGTCCGTGAGCGCCCCCAGCCAAACGAACGCCGCCGCCTGGCTGCAGTAGCCGCCGTAGAGCGGACGGTCGGGATGGGAGTTCAGGACCTTGCCGCTGAGCACTTCGATATCCGTGGCCCATTGGCCGGGTTTGAGGAATCGGAGCCATGTGTCGGCCCACTCGCGAACCAGCCGCAAGGCTTGGGGGTTGCGGTTGTAGTCGGCGGCCTGGAGAGCGGTGTGCCACATCAGCGGCGCCGCCTGGCCATCCACGGCGGGCGGAGAAGGGCTCTCGATGTCGCGGGCGCCCATCCGGTCGCGGTTCCGGAAATGGCGGCGGCCGTCCGGCGTGACCACGGTCAGCCTCTCCATGTTCCGGGCCGACTCCATGCAGCGCTCGAGGTAGATCGGATCGCCGTAGAACCAGCGGGACATCAGGGCCAGATGATTGATGCCTTCCTCGTAGGCGTGCAGCGCGTCAGTGGATGACCGGTTCAGACCGCCTCGAAGGTTCTCCGCCTCCGCAAGCTCGGCCATCCCTGCCGCGGCATCCTTCAGTCGCGCGGCGATGCCGTCTGATTCGAAAAATGCGAGGTCCACAAACTGCTGATACAGGTCGGAGTCGTCCCCAACGCGCCCGCCGAACTCGCCTGTGGGCACGGCGCGATGGTCGAGCCACCACTGGGCGATGCGCCGCGTCTCGAGCCACGCCAGGCGCGGGTGCCAGGCCCAGTCGGGCGTTCCCGAAGGGGGGCTGGGCAGGGCGGCCACGGGATCGAGGCGGTCCAGGTTCTTGAGGTAGATCCACTCGCGGTATTGGCGGACGAGCGGATCGGATGGAGCCAGGGCATGGCATTGGTCAAGGGTCAGGAACAGCTCGGGGCATTGGGCGGCATATCGGCTGCTGGCAAAGAACTCCTCGCGCGATTGGCTCCGGAAGGCGCCCCACGGACGAGGCTCGGAGAGCAGGCTGAAATAGGATCGCACCAGCAGCTTGCGCCAAGCCAGCGCTTCGGGCAATGCCTCCGCACGCGAGACGAACTGCAGCGCGAACGACGGAGCGCCGCCATCGGGACCCGCCAGCGCGACATCTGCGCTGAACCTCAGCGTGAACCAGAGCCGGCTGCCGGGAAGCAGCACCTGGTCAGGAATATCGAGCTGGAGACGCAGCGGCCCCGGCTGATCCAGCCTCCACTCGAACCATGTGAGATCGAGTCTCGGATTGAGCGGATCCTGCACGGCGGCCATGATTGTCAGGGGATGGGGTGGGCAATGGACGATGCAGTCCAGCGCCACCCCGGCGAGCGCTCGCTCCTTCTCGAAAGGCGGGGTGATGAAATGGACGGCGCCGTTCTTTTCGATCGCCAGCGGTGGGCCGGCGGCCTTGCCGGGAAGCAGGGACAGCGCCTGTCGATCCGGTGCGCCATAGCGTTCGCTCATGGCACGGTGCAGGCTGGAGATGTCGAACCGGGAGACCGGCGGTGCCAAGGTTAACACCCTGCCGGCATGCCAGAACTCGGCACCCGCAGGCAGTTCAGGCCGTCGCTCGATACGATAAAAACTCAGATCCGATACCGTCCCGCCTTCGCACCCGAAGAGGGATGCCTCGTCGCCTTGGATGCGGCGGGCAAGCCATCCGACCTGGATGGGCTCGCCTCCGGCAAACGTGTGAAAGGGGAGGATGCTGGAAGGCTCGGTCAGCCATCCAGTCCCAGGATAGAGCCTGCACTTGGGCCCGCCGCGCAGTACGACCGCATCGAATCCGGTAGAATCTGCGAGGACAAAATGCAGTCCGTCATTGCGGTTGTAACTGTAGACCACGCCGTCGCTGGCGGGGTTGGGGTATTCGCGCTGGACTCCTCGATAATCCCAACTGGCAACCGTGCCGTCGATGGGCGTGCCGAGAAATCCGCGGACGGCTTTGCAATCGGCGGCGAGGACCTTCTGGATCACGAGCCAGTCGGCGCGATGGCCAGGCATCGGCGATCCAGCCCCAGAGGCACCGCGGGCGCTCGGGAGCAGCAGCAGGGCGGCTGCAAAAGGACCAGCGGACCGAAGCAGGGAGCGCAGGGCTTTCATGATGGCGGCGTCAATGGATGTTCCTTCCGGATTTTTTCAGCGTCGCTTGCCATTCATAAATGGACGGCACGGGCGGGCGGGGCCGGGGAGCGTCCGCGAGCGGGAAGACCTGGTTACCCTCCATCACCAGCGGCTGAACGGGTCCGGATGCGATGCGCCCGCTGCCGCCATAGAGCCGGTTGTCTCGAAGCTCGATCCCGACGCAGTTGGTTTTCGAGAGGTTGAGCATCGGCGACTGGCTGTCTTTGAGCACAAAGACATTGCCATGGATGATGTGGTCGAAGCTGGCGATGCCAGCATGCACGCCCTGGCCGCGCTCGACGACGAAGCGGTTGTGGAGAACCAGCCAATTCTCGTTCATTCCGCCCATCCAAAGGCCGGTCTTGGGGGAGGTGACGTCGCAATTGTAGACCACATTGCGGGGGCCGTTGGGGCCGTGGGCGGCGTCGTTCGGAGGCGAGGCCCACATGCCGAAGCCGTAAGCGCCATGGTCGGCGACCGACTCGATGCGGCACTGCTCGAAGAGGTTTTCGTTGCACCAGCCTGCATGCCACTGGCCGTCGCTTTCCCGGAACAGGCTCTTGCGAATCACGTTGCCGCTGGCCGCCCACTGGAAGAGCGGGGCATGGCGCATCTTGCGGGTCTCCACATTCTCCATCAGGCAATCCCAGCAGCCGTCCCACCCGGTGTAGGCCGTGCCGCCACCGCCTTTGAACCAGGCGTCGTCAAACAGGCAGTCTCGAATCTCGCACCACTTGGCTTGCGAGCCGTAAACGGGGAACCGCCCGCACATCCTGACCGTCACGCCGCGCGCCCAGCAGTTCCAGGCGTGAGCGAACAGCACGCTCGAGATCCAAAGGTTCTCCGTCTGCTCGATGCAGAGATCCTCGACGCCGCAGCGCTGGATGGGCGACACTTTCTGGACGTAGGAACCGTCGATGACCGGAAACTCGATGCGCAGCGGCTGGTCCAGAGTGACGGCCGCGCCATCGATTTTCTCGATGACTGTCTCGTAGCGGCGGTAGGTGCCCCACAGGCAGGCATTGGCGGTGAGCTTCTTCCAGCGGTCCGTGGCAGGCCCTTCAATCATGATGGCGTCGCCGGGCCGGAGCCCCCGGGCATCCTCGAGTTGAAGGATGAGATCCCCTCGATGGCCGTCCCGGGCGAGCTTCAGCTCCGGACCCTCCAGACCCTCTCCCGCGAACGTGATGGCACCTCGCGCATCCGGAAGCTGCCGCGTGTCGTTGAACTTCGAGTCGAGGAGGACCGGGATTTGGGCGGTCAGCCGTGTGCCGTCGCTGTATTCGGCGATGCCCTGGAGGAGGCGAGGTCCGTCGGGAATTTGCGTGATCGCGCCTCGCGCCGAACCGGCAAAGGCGAAGGTGTTCCCCGAGTGCTGGCCGCGGCTCCAGGAAGCGAGCTCGCGATCCTCGATCAGAATCCGCATGCGGGCCAGTCCGGAGGGTTTGGCGTGCAGCTCGAGGCGCGTGTTGCGGCCCACGCGGCTGTTGGGAGGGGGCCAGAAGAAGGCGATCCCGGCCCGCGGCAGCGCGTATCGAAAGACGAGCCTGGTTTTGGATGCGCCTTGGCCCCGGATGACCACGGCGCTGTGGCGCACGGTGACGGGCCGATCGAGGTGGTAAACGCCCTCGCCGAGGGCGACAGTTCCGCCGCCGCTCTCGCCTGCGGCCTGGCAGGCCCGATCCAGAGCTGGGGCGTCGTCGCCGTCGTCGTTGGCCCGGCCGCCATGGGCCTCGATGGCAGTGAAGGGCTTGCTTGCCGGAATGCCTCCTTGCACGCCGCACCGAGTCCAGTTGGGATAGACGATCCCGTCCGGGCCAACAACGTCGGCGGGCGTCAGGCGATCGATCTCGCTCGGTTTGATCTTGTATAGCGCCGGCCAAGGGCGAGGGTTTGCGCCAGGACCGGGCTCCGCGGCGGGCCCCTCCGGGCCACGCGAAATCAAGCCGGCAACGAGGACAACAAGAGCGGTTTTCATGGAATCGATTGTATCAACAATGCCCAGTCCGCAGGCGTGGGTGTCTCGACAACGTTCTTTCCGGGCCGGAGCGCCGGGCCGTCGCGCCATTGTCCCTCCCGCGGATCGAACCAGCGGATCCGGGCTCTCCCCTTCTTGAGGCTGTGGAGGTCAATCTCGTTTCGGCCGCCGCGCGGAAAATAGAAGACGTAAACATCCGGCTTCCGGGCCAGGCAGAATCCCCCGCCGGCGAGCGCGTCCTGGGATTCGAGGCCGGCAAATGGGATCGCCTCGAAGAACGACCGCAGATGCCCAAGCTGGCGCGCAGCCTGGCCGGGACCCGGCTCGCCCATATAGAAATAGCTGACACCGCCGCTCCAATCGCCGTAGGTGGCATAGCCGCCCGCCATCGCGATGGCCCAGTGGCAGCGGCGCACCCAGCCGGTGTTTTGCCCGTGGCCGGGCTGGTCCAGGGCGCCTTCGTAGCCATATTCCTCGTTCACGTAGGGCTTGGGCACCGCGGCGTGTTGGAGCGCCCAATCGTGAACGGCTTTCTCGTCGCCGTATTGCTGCGTGATGATGAAGCCTGCCCAGGCGGAGTTTGTATACAGGAACTCCGCGTACCCATGCGCCGAGATCAGGCGCGGCCAGGGCTGCTGCGCGGCAACGAACCCGCCCATGGCGTTGGCCCACGATGCATTTCGATATTCGTTGTGCTCGTTGCCCAGGTCCCACCAGACGTTGTCAAACGCCGCCAGCCGAGCGACCGCGTAGCGATAGAGGCGGAACTCATGGCCGGTGAGCGCTCCGTATTCCTTCGGCAGGTTCTGCTTCTCGATCGTGACAATGCACGTCGCCAGGATCCCGGCGTCCCGCATCCGGCGCACCGCGCGATCCACCCGCTGCCAATATGCAACATTGAATCGGGTGAAATCGTAGGCATGCGGTTTCCCGATCCAGGCGGGCAGGGGGTTGACCTGGCCCGGTCTGCCTCCGTAATTCGGCGCTTTCCAGGGATCCGGCACGCCATGCTCGACATCCTGGCTGGTCCGCCGATCGAAATCTCGCGGGTACCCGGCCAGCAGAAACCGGATCTTGTTGAAGCCGGCGCGCGCCGCGTAATCGATGGTCGCGTCGATTTGTGCGTCGTCGTTCGAGGGATCGAGCAGGTGGTAAGCCGTCAGCCCCAGGTGATAGAACGGGGCGCCGGTTCCGGCCCGGATGAAATGGCGGGGGCGGCTCGGATCGGCCACCACAGGGCCCGGTTGGCCGGAAGGCTCGCAGCGCAACTGGCCGGCAAACTGCCGCTCGATGCCGGCTCCCCGCAGGCTCAGCCGGTAGCCATACGCCGCGCCCGACGCCTCCGGGCAAAACCGAAGCCGGAACAGGCTGCCGTCCTGTGCATCGCAAAATCCCGGGACCTGCAGCCGCCTGCCATCGGGCAGGGTGAACTCGCCGCTGTATTCGAGATTCGTGAACGCATTGCCGGCAGGGGCCGGATCCAGCTTCAGCACGAATTCGGCCGGATCGAACTGCGGCGCGGAGTCCGGGGCCTCGAGCGTCACGCGCGGCGCGGGCATGTCAGTCGACGTGACGATGTCTCGAGCCTGCGCCACAACCTTGCGTTCCTCCGGATCCAGCTGGTCGAACAGCCGGCGATCGCGGAGGTCAAACGATCGACGGGGCTGGTTGTCGGCCGATCCGCGCTCCGATCCGTTGTGGAAGCACCAGCCGGCGGCACCTGCCGCAACCGCGCCCCGCAGATCGGTCAGGAAATCCGACGCAGCGGGATTCCACTGCGTGTAGCCGCGCCGGAAGGGTTCCTGGTGATGGACCGGCGCCGCTCGCCCCAGAGCCAGGGCCATGGCCAGGCAAGCGCGGGTTTTGGCTTCGGTCTGCATCGGCGACTGGGCGTCTCTTGGCCGATGGGGGGTGAGGAAATCGTGGCCGGCTACGATCAGGGAGTCGCGCACGTCGCTCTCTGCGAGGTCGTGTCCGCCGAACGAGGCGGTCACCAGCAGTTGCGGATCGAGGCGCCGGGCCAGCGCCCGCAGCTCCTTCAATTCGGTCGTGCTGACATAGCGGGCGTCGCGCACATCCCGTTCATTGGCCAGATCCAGATACCAGTTGCGATGGCCATCGAGGGCGCGAATCACGGTCTCGACCGCGCGCTGGTGCGCCGCGAAATCGGCCAGGCCCGCAGCGCCCGCGCTCCGGGATGACGACTGGTTGCGGGTGAGGGTCACGTCCACCACCAGGCCGCGGCGATCGCATTGGGCTACCAGCCATCGGAGCCTGGCCAGGAACGGCTCGCGCGGCTGGCCCTGGCTGTCCACGGCGGAGACGTCATGATCGAAGGCTCCCCAGGTCGCCCAAACGCGGATCCAGTTGAAACCGTGACGCTGGATGTCATCGAGGTCCTGTTGGATCGATGGATCGGATGCCCCCAAACCGCCGTAGTAGCTGATCCCCAAGAGAAACACGGGCTGCCCGTTCAGCGTGAAGCGGGCGCTTTCGAGGCCCAGGACGGTCCGCGCGGCCGGCGTCGCCCCTGGGTCAGCCGCGCTGAGCCGGGCAGCCCCAAGAATCAACGCCATCATCGCGCTGCACAAAACAAATTCTCGGGAGGCTGCCCGGGTTTGTTGCAGAAGAGGTCGAGCCAGGATCGCGTTCATTTTCGAAGCCGGCCGCGCATGGTTGTTTCGTTGCCTGAGTGCATCGCGCAAGAATTCAGAGAAAACGGCGCGCTTGTCGAGCCCGCGGTTGGTCGAGCGCGGCGTCTCTTGCCCTTTGGCCGGTCGTGCGGTAGAAAGCCCGGCATGATCAAGAAAGTCAGATGGCTATCGAGTGCCGTTCGAATTCCTGGAACCTCGTCTGCGCCGTGCGGTGCGCTGGTCGATCAGAGGGCAGCCGGTCGCGCAGCATCGCGCTGGATGGGGCGGATGATGGGCATGGCGGCGCTGGGCCTGGCCGCCGGCCTTGCTGCCGATTCGTTCCCTCGCACGCAGGTCGCCCTTTTCCAAGGCCGGTGGATGATCAATGGCCGCCCGACAAACCCCGGCACAGCCCTCGAGGGATTGCTGATGAATGTGCGCATGGTCAATGCTGTCTTCGAGGACCGGGCCAAGCGGCCGGAGTTCGATCCCGAGGCGAATGCGGACCGATTCATCGCGCGGATCCCGGACTATGCGGCGCACGGTGTCAACGCGTTCACGCTCTGTCTGCAGGGCGGGATGCCCGGCTACGAAGGGGCGGTGAACTCGGCGTTCGATCCCGAGGGCGGCCTGCGGCCGGCCTACATGGCGCGGATCGAGAGGGTCATTCGCGCCTGCGACCGCCATGGAGTGGGCGTGATCCTCGGGCTCTACTATCAGCGCCAGTCGGCGATCCTGCGGGACGAGGCGGCCGTCCGGGCCGGCGTGGTCAACGCGACCCGCTGGGTGCGCGATCGCGGTTTCCGCAACGTGGTTCTCGAGATCGCCAACGAGTACCCCCACCGCGGGTTCGCCCACCCGGTGATCCGGAGCCCGAAAGGCCAGGCGGGCCTCATCCGGCTGGCCAAGGAGACCGCGCCCGGCCTGCTGGTGTCCGCCAGCGGCTACGGCGACGGCAAGGTCCATGCCGAGGTTGCCGAGGCAGCCGACTTCCTCCTGCCGCACTGGAACGGAACCAAGGTGGAGGAGATCCCAGATCGGATCGCAGCTTTGAAAAGATCGGGCAAACCGATCGTCTGCAATGAGGATGACAAGAGAGGCGCCGCCGCCGTTGCGGCGATGATGGCTTGCGTGGAAAACGGCGCGAGCTACGGCCTCATGCTCAATGAGCACAACCAGACCTATCCGTTCCATTTCGACGGCGGTGCGGACGACCCTGTGTTCTACGGGCGGCTCAAGGCGCTGGCGGGGACGCCGAAGCCGTCGGCCGCAAGCCTCGAGGCAAGCGGCTATTTCCCTCCGCCCGAGTCGCAGGGCGGCTGGCGCAAGCTCGATCGCCCCGAAGACATCCGGCGCCTGGCCGGCATGGACCCCGCGAAGCTGGAGGACCTGCGCCATTGGCTCTTGGAATCCGACAGCCGCAACTTCGCTGCCGCGGTCATTCGCAACGGATACGTCGCCCTTGAAGTCGAGCGCGGCAACAGCTCGAAGACGGACGCGCGCCGCGTCGCCTCCGTATCGAAAGCGGTCTGCGCGACCGTCCTGGCCATCGCATCGGAGATGAGCCGGCAAGGGAAGACGCCCCGCAAGATGGCGTTCGAAGACCGGGCATTCGAGTTCATCCCCTGGGCACAGCCGCTGAGCGATCTGCGCAAGGCGCGCATCACCGTCGGGCAATTGCTCAACCACACCTCGGGGATCTGCCCGGAAGCGACAGGCGCGCCGAACGATGGCTCCTGGGAATACATACTCGGCCACACGGGGGATGCCCGCACGGCGTCGCTGGCATTCGATCCGGGAGCCGGCTGCGGCTACTCGACGCATGCGCTGGCTCACGCGGCGCTCGTGTGCGAAACGGTGACGGGCAAGCCCTATGACCAGTTCGCCATCGAATCGCTCTTCAAGCCGATCGGCATCGAGCGCTGGTGGTTTCAATACTACGAGGGCGGCGAGAAGATCGGGCGCCATCCTTCGCACGGCCTCGGGATGCCGGCGCGCGAGCTGGCGCGCATCGCGTATTGCATGCTCCGCGGCGGAGCCTGGGCTGGCCGGCAGGTGATCCCGAAATGGTTCGTCGAGGAGACCGCCGCCCCCACGCATGAGGTCACGACACCGGAACTGCGGTGGAAGCTCGATCCGAGGGTTTTCTCGCACGGCTGGGAGCTGCCGGCGCGCCATCAGGGCCAGGGGGGCCGCAGCGGGGCGGGCATACCCGCGGACGCCCGCAGCAAGCCCGGCTCCGGCGGGCAGCTCATCGCGTTCGTGCCGAGCCTGGACCTCGTGGTCACGCGCCAGACCGGCAGCAGCGGCCCCTGGGAGTATGAAGAATACCTGCGCCGCGCCTGCGCGGCAATCATCTCTGGCTGGAAGCCTGAGCTGTAACCGCTATTGGGCCGCCTTTTTCTGGTTCACGCGAAGGCGCGAAGACGCAAAGTCATGATGCCAGCATTCAGGAAAGAACCACTGCATAAACGCTTTCGAGCAATCCCGGACCGGCCTCGACGTGGAGATGGTAGGCGCAATCCACCACGATAGCCGAGAGTTCCTCAATGTTTCGCGTCTTCGTGTCTTCGCGTGAGTTCATACCAGCAATTCCAATTGCCCGGCTCTCACGGGTTTTGTGCAGGTTCGTCACCTGTACCCAGTCGTTATCGAGGCCTCACTTCGAGCGGTTCAGGACGGCTCATGGCCCACTCGATGGCGTTGATGAGCAGCCGCTGGAAGGATCGTTTCTCGAAGTCGGATGGATGGCCCAGGGAAGTGTAAAAGACACGGCTGCCGGCGCGGAGGTGGGTCCATGCGACCGGCTCGAGATGCTTGCCGGGTATGCTCCCCACGAGGAGGGGGATGCTGCCTGCGCGCAACGGTGTGTTGCGATAGAGAGAGCCCGCACTGGTGAAAGGGGATTCAATGCCTTCCAGGATCGGATGGTTTCGAGCGTCGGGTGCGATGTCGACGGTGACCGAGGGGCCGGCGCCATGGTGCCCCTGGTAATTGCCGCCGAGGACATCGCGGTCGAATTCAATCCATTCGGCAAATCCAGGCGGGCAGTTGCCTCGAGTGTCGAAGGCGTGGCTGGCGGTGCGCAAGCCCAGCAGAGGCCTGCCCCGTGCCAGGTAACCGCGGAGGCAGTTCATTTGGTCCGCTGGAAGCGCGCGGCGGCGGGCGAACACCACGGCCAGGTCCGCCCGCGCGAGCGATTCGAGGCCCGTCACGGGCGCCTGGTTCGGGCGGGCCGAGCCGGACTGGCCCTGGGCGAGCTCGCAGGCCAGGTCGTGCTCAAGCTGCAGTGTACCAATGAATCGAGGGAGCGTCTCCGCCGCGCGATACTCGTTCTCGGACGAGATGAAAACGATGCGCGGCCGCCGATCGTTCCCGAACACGAACGGCGCCCGGCCGGTCAGATCGGTCGACAACACCGTGGGGCAGACATGCCGCTCGATGTGCGCGATCAGCAGGTCGGTGCCGGTGAAGTGCGATACATGCGGCGACCGGCGCGAGTTATACATGGTGTCGGTCAAGTCGCGGATGAGGGCCGCGTTCTTGCCGAAGCGGGCCAGGTTGCGCAGGCCGAAGGGGCGGCCCAGGACGCACATGTTGGCATGGACGCCGCAAAGGAGCACGTTGCGGATGCCCCGCTGCTCGAGCAGGTTCCAGATCTCGGCGCCGGATGCGCTGATGGCGTCGACCGAGGCAATTTCGATGGCGTCGATCTGCTGCCTCCAGGGGTAGGGGGGGCCGTGGGGGCAGGGCGGATCGCAATCGCAGCCGCCATCGGAATCGTCGATGGGATAGCCGGCGGCCTTTTCCTCCTCGTTGATCCAGCGGCACCATCGGTCGATGCCGTCGGGGAGCGAGGCAGCCTTGGGAGCGGCCAGGGCGCGCTGGCGTGCCGGGTGGTCGCGGTAGTGATCCACGACATCGCTGGGGGCGTGGATGATGAGAACGCCGCGGGCGTGGGCCAGGCGGGCGACCTCGTTGATCGCGGGAGCCAGCTCCGCAACCCGCCGGGATGCGCCCTGGCACCAGTGGCGATCCCACATGTCGCAAATGACCAGGGCTGTTTGCGCGGGATCCCATTCCCATCGGGCCGCAAAGGCCTCAACCCGGCCGGAATTGTCCGAGGCCGGGATCCGGCTGCGCCCATTCAGCACGAGGGGGTCCGCGGCGCCTGCATGCAGATGCAGGGCAGAAAGAAGGACCGATGCGATAGGGCAGGAGAGGCGGTTCCAGAGACGCCATGGCTTGTCGATCATGGCGAAACGATAGCGGAATCCGCCGCCAGCGCCAGCGAAACCGGGGTGGAATGAACCTGGAGACTCATGGGGGAGATCTGAAGCGCCAGTACAAGACAATGGGGTCGCATCTAAATAATTGACAAATGAAACGGAGGGGGCGGGCGGCGCCGTGCGATCGCGCCGCGTCGGGTTCTCCAACCGCAGTCAGCTTCGCGCCTGCAGGCACCGTTGCGCAGGGGGCGGCAGGGACGAAAGGACCGGAGCGGCTGTGGGAAGTTCCGGCAGGCGGCAGAAGCGTGCAACGGAGATGTGAAGAGAAATGTCAAATATTTAGATGCGACCCCATTGTTCCCGGTGGATGGCGCGGAGGATGCCGTGGAGGAGGGCGTGGGGGTTGGGGGGGCAGCCGGGGACGTAGACATCGACGGGGATCACGGCGTCGACGGGTCCCCGGGTGGCGTAGTTGACGCCGAAGATGCCGCCGCCGCAGCCGCAGGCGCCCACGGCGACGACGCAGCGGGGCTCCGGGGTGGCGTCGTAGGTCTTGCGCAGCGCGAGCTCCATGTTGCGGGTGACAGGGCCTGTCACCAGGAGCATGTCGGCATGCCGCGGGGATGCGACGAAGTGGATCCCGAACCGCTCGATGTCGTAGACGGGGCTGTTGAGGCCGGCGATCTCGATTTCGCAGCCGTTGCAGGAGCCGGCATCGACCTCGCGGATGTGGAGGGAGCGGCCGAAGATCAGGCGGCTGCGCTGCTGGATTTGGCGGCCGATGGATTCGAGAGGGCTGGACACCGCGGGGGCCGGGGGGCGGGCGGGCTCGGTCGCGACAGGAGCCGGTCCGGGCACAAGCTGGCGGTGGGCGCCGTCGTCGCCGAGCTTGTAGCGGGCGGCGGAGATCAGGCTGGCTCGGTCCCGGGCGGCGCACTCGACCCGGTTGGTCATTCGAATCGCCGGGTCAGCGTCGGCGCACAGGCCGCAGAAGATGCACTGGGCCAGGTCGAACCGGGCGGTGCGATGGCCGCCGGCGTCCTGGAACGAGATGGCGCCGGTGGGGCAGGCAGCGGCAGCGGGGCGGGCGTCCTTCCATTGGGTCCAGTCGATCTCGGGTCTGCCCCTGGCGCGGATCGAGACCTTGGGCGGGGCGGCCGGGTATTTCGTGGTCACGATGCCGGTTGACAGGCTTTTGCCAAGAATGCCAAACATAGGTCAGCGGTCGGTGCCGGAGTAGGAGAGGTTGAAGCTCTTGTTCACCACGGGGAAGTCCGGGACGATATTGCCGAGGATGGCCTCGCTGAGGGCGGGCCAGTTCTGGAGGGAGGGGTCCTTGATCTTGCATCGGGCGAGCCGGTTGCCGGGCGCGGTCCGGATCCAATGGAAGATCTCGCCGCGCCAGCCCTCGACATAGCCGAGCGCGACGCGGCCGGCGGGCAGCTCGCCGATCTCGGATCGGACGGGGCCGGCGGGAAGGCGGGCGGCGAGCTGCTCGACGATCGAGAAGGATTCCCGGACCTCGTCCACGCGGACCTGGAGCCGGTGTTTGACGTCGCCGGCTTGATAGACGGGGACGCTGATCTTCACCTGGTCGTAGGCGGCGTGCGGGAAATCGCGGCGCAGGTCGTGGTCGAAACCGGACGCGCGGCCGGCGATGCCGACGACGCCCAGGTCGCGGGCGACCTTGGGCTGGAGGATTCCGGTGGTTTCGAGGCGGTCGCGGGTGGAGGAAGAGCCATCGATGAGCTCGACGAGCGAATCGAACTCGGGCCGCAGCCGGGCGGTCAGCGCGCGGAGCAGGGCGATCTGGCCGGCGTCCCAGTCAAACCGCACGCCTCCCAGGCAGGCCATGCCGCGGAGCAGGCGGCTGCCGGTCAGCTCCTCGCAGGCGCAGAGGACGGCCTCCTTGAGGCGCATCGCGTGCATGTGGGCGGTGACGAAGGCCACGTCGGTGCAGATGGCGCCGATGTCGGCGACATGGTTGTAGATACGTTCGAGCTCGAGGCAAACGGAGCGGATCCCGCGCGCGCGGGGGGGGGCTTCGACGTTGGCGGCGCGCTCGATGGCATGGCAGAAGGCGGTGGCATGGGCGAAGCTGGAGTCGCCGGAGATGGACTCGGCGAGGCGGACGGCGTGAGGGGGGGGGAGGTGTTCGAAGAGCTTCTCGGCGCCTTTATGGACGTAGAACATGCGCAGTTGGAGGTAGAGGACCGGCTCGCCGGCGACGCTGAACAGGAAGTGGCCGGGCTCGATGATGCCGGCGTGGACGGGGCCGACGGGGACCTGGAAGACGCCTTCGCCTTCGACCTGGCGGAACTTGTGGCGCTCGCCCTGGAAGGGGGGGAGGACGGTGTGGAGGCCGAAATCCTTGCGGAGCGGGTAGACCTCGGGCCAGTCGTCGTGCAGGGCGCAGCGGCGCGGATTGGGATGGCCGACCAGCTTCAGGCCGAACATGTCCTGCACCTCCCGCTCCTGCCAGTTGAGGGCTGGAATCGCGTTGGCCAGGGATGTGAACTGGGGCGTGTCCGGGGAGACGGGAGCGCGCAGGAAGACGAACCCGTGGGCGGCGTCCGCGGCGAGGGCATAGTAGAGATGAAACACGCCGCCCTCGTTGCGGAAGTCGTCCGCGAAGACGGCGATCAAGCGGACGTTCCATCGGCGGTGAAGGTGGGCACAAAAGCCAGCGGCGAGGTCCATGCTGGCGTGGACATAGACCTCATTGGGGCGGGGCGTGTCCCAGGCGTCGATGCGGTTGCCGAAGCGGCGGGCGATATCCTCGGCGATGGGCCGCAGGTCAGGGGAAACCCGGTCCAGGTTCATGGTTTGCCTCCGATCAACTGGGCCCCCTGTCGCAGCAGCTCGAGCAGCGGCTCGGGGAGCCAAAGGCTGAAGACCGCAAGCGCGGCCATCAGCATCGCCATGGCCGGGAGGCCATCGGCGGGACGGGCGTCCTGGGTCGTATCGCCCTGTTTGCGCGATCCGAGCAGAATCCGGCTCAGATGCTGAAGGATGCCCCAGAAGGAGCCCAGCAAGGCGGCCAGGATGAGGACGGTGGCGACGGTCTGGCCGGAGGCGAGGCCGCCGCTGACGATGGTCAGCTCGCTGAGGAACAGGCCGAACGGGGGGAGGCCGATGGCGGCCAGGGCCGCCAGGCCCATCAGAAGGGCCGTCCCGGGCAGCACCTTCGCCACACCGGGGCCGATGAGCCTGAACTCGAGCGAATGGAACGTCTGGTGGATATTTCCGGAGGCAAAGAAGAGCACCGGCTTGGCCAGGGCGTGATAGCCCATGTGCAGGAGGGCGCCGAAGATGGTGGCGGGCGTGTTCATGGCGATGCCGGCGCAGATCAGGCCGACGTGCTCGAGGCTTGAGTAGGCCAGCATCCGTTTGAGGTTGCGCTGGACCAGGATGAACGGCACGGCCAGCAGCATCGAAAACAAGCCGAACACGAGCAGCAGATTCCGGCTGAAACCCGAGTCCAGGCATGCGGAGGCCAGGATATGGAAGCGGATGAGAGCGTACAAGGCGATCTTGAGGGAGACGCCGGAGAGCATGGCGCTGGTGGGTGAGGGCGCCTCGCTGTGGGCGTCGGGGAGCCAGGTGTGCATGGGGGCCAAGCCGGCTTTGGTGCCGTAGCCGACGACGGCGAACACGAACGCCAGCTTGAGCAGGTGGGGATCGAGGCGGGCGGCCACGCTCATCATGTAGGACCAATTGAAGCTGGGGATGGAATCGGGCTGGTTCTTGCAGGCTGCGGCATAGACGAAGACCGTGCCCAGCAAGGCGAGGGCCAGGCCAATGCTGCCGAGGATGACGTATTTCCAGGCGGCTTCGAGCGAGGTTCGGCGGTTGTAGAGGGCGACGAGAAGGACGGAGGAGAGCGCGGTGGACTCGACGGCCGCCCACATCACGCCCAGGTTGTTGGAGAGAACGACGAGGAACATGCCGGCGCCGAACAAGGGGGTCAGGGCGTAGAACTCGCGGACCCGTCCCGCGGTGGCCATGCCGGTCTCCTGGTCGCGGCGAAAGTAGCGTCCAGCATACAGCATGGTCGACAGCGACACCACGGAGATGAGCAGGACCATCCAGGCGCTGAGGGCGTCGGCGCGAAGGAACTCGTCCCACTCGGTGACGGCGCCGCGGGCGAGGACCTGGTGGGCGAGGGCGATGCCCAGGCCGAGCGTGGCGGCGAAGGCCGCCGTGCCGAGGGCCTCCATCATCCGGACCGACCGGGCGGCCAGGCAGAGGCAGCCCGCCAGCAGCGGCGCGAGGAGAATGGGCGTCAGAAGCAGCATCTCAACCTTTCAGCTGGTTCAATTGGCTCGTGTCGATGGACGCGATGTTCTCGCGGATGCGGTAGACGAGGATCCCGAGGACCATCACGGCGACGAGGACGTCGAAGAAGATACCCAGCTCGACCACCAGAGGCATGCCGTAAGTGGTGAGCGCGACGGCGGCGAGCATGACGCCATTCTCGACCGTGAGGAGGGCGAGCACCTGGGTGATCGCCTTGCGCCGGTTGATCATGAGGAAGAAGCCGGTGAGGAGGAGGGTGAGAGCGATGGCGAGCGTGTTGTGGCCGAGGCGTTCGAGCGAGGTGAACGGGCGTGCGACGACGTAGCCCAGGAGAGTGAGCCCGCCGCCCAGGAGCATGGATGCGGGGGCATTGAGGAGGGGCTCGATCTCCTGGTGGATCTCGATGCGGCGGACCAGGCGGTTAAGGAGCCAGGGCAGGAGCAGGACCTTGCCGACCACGGTGAGGATGGCGACGACGTAGACGTGGCTGGCCTGGTGATGGTAGGCAACGACGGCGGCGATCGCGGCCAGGAGGAAGGACTGGATGGCGAAGAGGCGGATCGTGGCGAGGAGCATCCGCTGGGGGATCATCAGAAGCTGCAGGACGAGCATGAGCGCCGCCATGAACGTGATGGCTTGCGAGGCGATTTCCGTTGAGCCGGGCGGGTGCATGTTTAGCGAAAGAGGAACATCGAGAGCAAGGCGAGCGCGGCCAGGACAAAGGCGGCGCTGAGAAGGTCGGGGACTCGGAACAGGCGGAGCTTGGCGTTGGTGGTTTCGACGACGACGACCGCGGCGCAGAGGGCGAGCAGCTTGGCCGCGTAGGCGGCCAGGCTGAAGGCCAGCGCCAGGGGGCCGGCGTCGGCCCCGGCCAGCCCCACGGGAAAGAAGACGTTGACCAGCAGCGTCATCAGAACCAACTGCTTGACCGAGGCGCCCCACTCCATATAGGCGAGGTAGCGGCCCGAGTACTCGAGGAGCATCGCCTCGTGGATCATCGTCAGCTCGAGATGGGTCGCGGGATTGTCCACGGGGATCCGGCCCGTCTCGGCCAGGAGCACGATGAAGATGGCGGCGAACGCAAGGACGTGCGCGGGGTTGAGCAGGTTGAAGGCGGTGCTCTGCGTGGTTCGGGCCATTTGGCTGAGGTCGGTCGAGCCGGCGGTGATGGCGACGGTGAAGATGGCGAGCATGAGGGCGGGCTCGGCGATGGCGGAGACGGTCATCTCGCGGCTGCTGCCCATGCCGCCGAAGGCGCTGGCCGGGTCGAGCCCGCCGAGGGCGAGGAAGAAGCGCCCGAGGGCAAGCAGGCCCACCAGGGCGAGCGCGCCGCCGAACAGGCTCAGGGGCGCCGGGATCCGCAACATGGGAACCATCAGCCCCGCCAGAAGCGCGCTGAGGAATACGACGTAGGGCGCGAAATGGAAGATCCACGACGCGTGTTCGGGGATGACCATATCCTTGCGCAAGAACTTGGCGATATCGAGGAAGGCCTGCCACGGGCGCGGCCCACGCCGGTTCTGGAGCTTGGCCTTCCAGGACCGGATGGTGCCGCTGAGCAGCGGCGCCAGCGCGAGCAGGAGCAGGGTTTGGAGGAGCAAATGGATCGGATCCAGGTTCATAGCGCGACCAGGAGCAGCGCGACCAGCGTGACGAAGATATAGATCAGGTAGGCCTGAATGCTGCCGGCCTGCAGCGCGCGCAAGCGGCGCGAGGCGCGCAGGACCAGCCATTTGAGCGGTCGGTAGATCCGCGTCTGGAACGGCTCCTCGACATGGCTTTCGAAACGGATGGTCGTGGCGAAGTATGGGGAGAAGTCATACTCGCGCTGGACCTCGCGCCGGGGGCGGAAGAGGGCCTTGAAGATCATCCGCAGGGGTTTCGAGAAGCCGGTGGCGGTGTATTGCATGTGCGGCGTGAGGCCGCGCAGGCCGCAATCCCAAGTCGGGCCGACGCGCATCCGGGTGCGGCGTCCGAACAGGAGCCACGCCGCCAGAGGGGCGGGCAGGAGGCAGACCAGCATGAGAGCGATGCCGAGGGTGGATACGGCGCCGCCCTGGGGAGCGATGGCGGCGATCGCCATTCCGCGGGCGGCGACCAGCTGCTGGCTCAACTGCTGGCCGGTCAGCTGCAGGGTCAGGGGATCGAACAATCTCAGCAAGAGCATGGGGAAGAGCCCCAGGAAGACGCACGCGGCCGTCAGGATGGCTTGGCCGGCCAGCATGGGAGCCGGGGCCTCGAGCGCGCTGCGGGCATGGGCGCTGCGCGGCTGGGCCAGGAAGGTGATGCCGAAGGCTTTGACGAAGCAGGCGGCGGCGAGGGCGCCGGTCAGCGCGAGCATCGCTCCGCTCAAGGGGAGCATCAGCCGCAGCAGGCTCGATGAGGCGCCGAAGCCCTGGAGCAGCGACTGATAGGTGAGCCATTCGCTGACGAAGCCGTTCAGGGGCGGCAGCGCGGAGATGGCCACGGCGCCGACCAGGAAGAAGAGCGCGGTCCATCGCATGCGCCGGGCCAGCCCGCCCATCTCCTCCATGTTGCGCGTGTGCGTGGCGTGGAGCACGGCGCCGGCGCCGAGGAACAGGAGCGCCTTGAACGAGGCGTGGTTGATCGTGTGGTAGAGGCCCGCGATGAGGGCCAGCGCGGCCAGCGCGGGCCGGCCCCAGTGCAGGAACATCATCGACGCTCCCAGCCCCATGAGGATGATGCCAATGTTCTCGATGCTGTGGTAGGCCAGTAGCCGCTTGAGGTCGTGCTCCATCAGGGCGAAGAGGACGCCCAGCAGCGCGGAGATCGTCCCGATGGCCAGGACCGCGCCTCCCCACCAGCTCGGAGGCGCGCCGAGCCAGTCGAAGCTGACCCGCACCAGGCCGTAAATGCCGGTCTTGATCAGGACGCCGGACATGAGCGCGGAGACGTTGCTGGGGGCGACGGGATGGGCCGCGGGAAGCCAGATGTGAAGGGGCACCATCCCTGCCTTGACGCCGAAGCCGAACAGGAAGAGGAGGAAGCAGACGTTCCGAAGGCTGGCGGGCAAGCGGCCGCCGAGGGATGCAAAGCCGTCGAAGCCCCAGGTGCCGGAGGCCTGGTGGAGGATCAGGAAACCGAGAATCAGCCCGGCCGTGCCCGCATGCGACATCACGAAGAAGAGCACGCCGGCGCCGCGGGACTCCTCGTGTTCGTGGTCGAAGCTGACCAGGCAATAGGCCGACAGGGCCATGATTTCCCAGGCCATGAGAAAGAACCAGGCATGATCGGCCAGAAACACCAGGGTGGTGGACAATAGAAGCAGGTTGAACAACGCCGCCAGCGCGCCCACGCTCTTGCGCCCGTAATAGCCGCGGGCGTATCCGATCGAGTAGATCCCGATCGCAACCGCCAGGAGCGAAATCGTCATCCCGAAGAAACAGCCCAAGGGATCGGCGCGGATGCTGAATCGCACGAAGGGGATCAGGGAAGGGACTAGCTGGATGGATCCGGCGGTGGCGCACGAGCCGGAGGCGAGCGCGGAGACGAACGATGCCAGGCCCAGGGTGCCGCCTGCCGAGGCCAGGCCGAACCCGATCCCATTGGCCAGCCTCTCGGCACGCCGGAAGACAAGCGCTCCCGCCATCCCGGCGGCGTAGGCGCACAACGCCAGCAACAGCAGCGTGCTCGGAAATTCGCTCATGGCGACTCGCTCTCGGTGAGGTCAGCGCCGGACGGCGGGTGCGGCTCGAAGCAGATTCGGCCCACGCACTTCGTCAGTTCGTCGCGGCCGGCTTGCGCGATGACCAGGTTCCGGAACTCTGCGTCGCGGAGCGCGAACGAGATATGGGAGAGCAGATGCAGATGGCCCCGGACCGTAGGGCTGATCACGGCAAAGAGCGCATGAACCGGGCGTCCGTCGAGCGCGCCATACTCGACCGGCTTTTCCAGAAAACAGAGCGACGCCATCGGTTTGTTCAGATGCAAAACGATCGGGTATCGTGGATGAGGAACCGCGATTCCGTCTCCGATGCCGGTCGACGCCAGTTGCTCGCGGGCGATCAGCGCCTGGAAGAGGTATTCGCGATCGACGTCTTCCGGCAGACGCACGATCTCGACCACGCCGTGGAGCGCGGATTCCTTGTCCGTGCCGCCTACTCGGTAGTGGATGCCGCCTGCCTGAAGGGCATCGGGCAGGGCAGGCAGGGGGAGGTCGTAGGATTCGGTTTCCTGCAAGGCGGCGGTGGAAACCTGGAGCTTGTTGGCGGTGGCCCACTCGAGGACCTCGGCGCGATTGAACCGGTATTGGCCGCTGACGCGGTAGCCGGGGAGTTTCTGCTCGCCGATCCACCGGTAAACGGTCTTTTCCGAAACACCCAGCATCTCGGACATGTCTCTCACTGTGAGCTTCATTCTGCCTGGACCTACCTTATATTATCCCATAAAAGACATCTCAGGACATAATGAACTAACAGGGGCATCAATGTCAATAGTGTTGCATCCGAATTCCGGCTGATGTTGGCGCGGAGCAGTTGACGATTATCGAGAACCGAATAATATCCGAGCAGGATTCGAAGTTCTGTCAGGAGTGCGGGAAAGCGATTTGATCATGGACGTTTTAGCGTTATCCCGGATCCAGTTTGCGGCGACGATCGCGTTTCACTACATCTATCCGCCGCTGAGCATTGGGCTGGGGGTGATGCTGGTGATATTCGAGTTGCTTTGGCTGCGGACGAAGAAGCCGCTGTACCATCAGCTGGCGAGGTTTTGGACCCGAGTATTTGCGCTGACGTTTGCGATGGGGGTGGCGACGGGGATTGTGATGGAGTTCGAGTTTGGGACGAACTGGGCGTCCTATTCGCGCTATGTGGGGGATGTCTTTGGGAGCGCGCTGGCGGCGGAGGGGATCTTCGCGTTCTTCCTCGAGTCAGGCTTTCTGGCGATCCTGCTGTTCGGCTGGGACAAGGTGGGGCGGGGGCTGCATTTCTTTGCGACGTGCATGGTGTGTTTGGGGGCACACTTCAGCGCGATCTGGATCGTGGTGGCGAACTCGTGGATGCAGACGCCGGCTGGATTTCAGATTGTGGGCGAGGGGGTGAAGGCGCGGGCGGAGATCACGGATTTCTGGGCGATGGTGTTCAATCCGTCCTCGATGGACCGGCTGTTCCACGTGTTGTGCGGCGCGTGGCAGGCGGGGGCATTTCTGGTGGTGAGCGTGAGCGCGTGGTATTTGCTGAAGAGCCGGCATCTGGATTTTGCGAGGGGCTCTTTGAAGGCGGGGCTGGCGGTGGGGATGGGGGCGTCGCTGTTGCAGCTGGTGAGCGGCCATGGCAGCGCGGCGGGCGTGGCGCGGAACCAGCCGGCGAAGCTGGCGGCATTCGAGGGGATTTATGCGACCACGACGAACGCGCCGCTGGCGTTGTTCGGCTGGGTGGACGAGGAGCGGGAGAGCGTGCGGTGGGGGGCGGCCATGCCGGGGATGCTGAGCTGGCTGGCGTTTGGCAATCGAGCGGCGGCGGTCCAAGGGCTGCGCGAGTTTCGGGTGGAGGATCGTCCGCCGGTTCAGGTCGTGTTTCAGGCTTATCATGGGATGGTGGCCGTTGGATTCAGTTTGATCGCGATTGCGGCGATGGGGTGGGTGGGGCTGTGGCGGGGGTGGATTCCCGGGAGGCCATGGATGCTGCGGGTGCTGGTGGTGTCGGTGCTGGGGCCGCAACTGGCGAACCAGCTGGGATGGTTTGCGGCCGAGGTGGGCCGCCAGCCGTGGATCGTGTATGGCAGGCTGCGGACATCGGAGGGGCTGTCGGCGGTGGTCCCGGCCGAGACCGTGCTGGCCTCGCTGGTGCTGTTCACGGTCATTTACCTGCTGCTGTTCGCGGTGTTCGTGTATTTGCTCAACGACAAGATCCAGCATGGGCCTGAGGACGCGGATCTGAAGCCGTCCGGAAAGCTCGCATTACCCTTATGACCTTTGGCAACCTCGATCTGAACACCACGTGGTTCGTCCTGATTGGCGTGCTGTTCACGGGCTATGCGATGCTGGACGGGTTCGACCTGGGCGTGGGGGCGCTGCATCTGTTCGCGAGGAAGGACGAGCATCGCCGGCTGATGCTGAACGCGATCGGTCCGGTGTGGGACGGGAACGAGGTCTGGCTGGTGACGGGCGGCGGGGCGCTGTTCGCGGCGTTCCCGAACGTGTATGCGACGGTGTTTTCGGGGTTTTACCTGGCGTTCATGCTGCTGCTGGCGGCCTTGATCTTCCGGGCGGTGGCGATCGAGTTCCGGAGCAAGAAGCCGATGCGCTGGTGGCGTCAGATGTGGGACATCGGCTTTGCCGGGGGGAGCATCCTGTCGAGCGTGCTGATCGGGGTGGCGATGGGGAACATCGCCTACGGGATCCCCATCGACGGGCGGGGCGAATATGCTGGCGCGTTCTGGGGCCTGCTGCATCCCTACGCGCTATTGCTGGGAGTCACCACGCTGGCGCTTTTCATGATGCACGGGGCGATCTACACCGCGATGAAGACCGAGGGCGAGCTGCACGAGAAGGTGCGGGTCTGGATCCAGAACAGCATCATCTTTTTCATCCTCTGCTACGGGGTGACGACCGTGGCGACGCTGCTCTACGCGCCGCACATGGCGGCGCGGATGCGGGCGAACCCGTGGCTGTTCAGCGTGGCGCTGCTGAACATGCTGGCGATCGCCAACATCCCGCGCGAGATCCATCGGGGGCGGGACGGGCGGGCGTTCCTTTCGTCGTGCGTGGCGATGATGGCGATGATGGCGCTGTTCGCCCTGGGGATGTATCCGAACCTGGTGCTGAGCCATCCGGAGGCGGCGAACAGCCTGACGATCATCAATGCAGCATCGTCGAAGAAGACCCTGGAGATCATGCTGACGATTGCGGTGATCGGGATGCCATTGGTGCTGGCCTACACGGCGAGCATCTACTGGATCTTCCGGGGCAAGGTCAAGCTGGACAGGGGCAGCTACTGAGGCCGGCGAGGGGGGAGGCCGGCGGGATCCGGTTCCCGGCTCATGGTGGTTATGCCAAGCCGCCATCGGCTCCATCCCGGCGCCGATGGCGGCCGGGGATCTGGCCGCCTCGAGGGAGGCGGCTATTTCCGGGTGCGGAAGAACCGGTGAGGCCCGTCGGATGGACCGACTATGTAGGGGCTTTTTGCGTCGAGCATATCGACGTAGGGGCCGGCGGCATGGGTCGAGGACTGGAGCACCTGGGTGAACGTGATGACGGTCTGGCCGTCGACCAGCTTCGAGCTGAGGCTGGGCGCGTCGTTGAAATCCCACCAGGCGATCAGGCTCGGCGAAGCAGGGATCTGATCCGGGGCCGTGCCCTGGAAGAGGCTGGCGACATCCGACGAGCCGAGGGCGGCCGAGTAGACCGCAAAATCGTCGATCCATCCATCGATCGAGAGGGCCGGCTGCCCGCCGGAGATTCCGCAGCCGATATACAGCTTGGTCAGGTCATAGGGCAGGAACGTCTGGCCTTCGGCGGACAGGAAGAGCTGTCCATCGATCCAGATCTGTTTGGAGGGCCCGTTTTTGACGGCAACGACGTGGCGCCACTGATTCCACCACGAATCCAGGCCGCTGTATGCGGGGAAGGTGGTCATTTTGGCGGTGATGCGGGCGTCCTCACCGGTGCCGCCGGTATCGAAGAAGAGGGCTTCGTCGGCGTTTGCGTAATAGGGGCAGTGCATTTGGGCGCCGCGGTTATCGGGCGCGGTGGCCGAGAAGGCCCAGAAGACCGAGCTCGAGCTTGTCACCCGGTGGCGGACCCAGAGCGAGAAGGAGATGATATCGGCGGTGGCGGCGGAGTTGAGAGCGGTCAGCAGATCCGGAGCTGTGGCGAGGACGCCATAGTTTTGGCGGGCTGGAGATCCGATATCGGCGGCGAAGTCGCCCTCGGCGCCGGTGCGGCCCTGGCGGTTGGCGCTGTATCCGGCTTTGCCCTGGAATTGTCCGGGGTAATGGCGCGTGCGAGCGAGCGTGTCCGTGATGAACGGCACCGTGAACACGAGCGTTCGCTCGACGGGCTGGAAGCCGAAGCCTTCGAAACGGACGACGTTGGTGTGGGTGGACCCGGAGACGAAGATGGGGGTGGGGCTAGTGAAGGCGACCGTGGTTCGGCCGGTGCCATCGCCGGTGCCGATGCCGCCGCTTTGGGTGATGCTGGTGGGCGTGACGGGGGCTCCGTCGACGGCGACTCGGATCGTGTTGGTATCGGGCGTGGTGCCATCGGCGGCGTCAGCGATATTGAATTGCCATCCGAAGGGGGTGCTGGTCACGCGGCTGACCAGCGGGCCGGGAGGGGTCAGGTCGGTGACGGTCAGGTCGTCGAGGATCAGGCCGGCCTGGCTGCTGCCGCGGAAGACGCGGACCTGCCATAAGTTGGCGACGTTATTGCCGCTGTAGAATGCGAGCGGGCTTTTGTTGATCTGGGTGTCGTTGATGGCGAAGTCGTAGGTCTTCTCGCTGTAATCGACTGTCATTTCGAGCTTGTACCACGTGTTGCTGGTCCACGGCACTCCGGAGTTTTGCCAAATGCCGCCGACTGCGGTGGCGTAATCGATGTGGGGGCCGGCGTTGGTATCGTATCCGAACCGGAAAGCGGCGGCTCGAGTGCCGGACGAGTTTTCCATGGTCAAGAAGACATTGCCCAGGTTGGTGGCTCCATCCATGCGGGGTGTCAAGGGCCGTGCCCAGACGGAGAGGTTGACGATCCGGGCGGCGCTCATGCCATCGATGTAGCGGATGGCGTATCCGCTGGAACCGGGATGGGAGAACAGGGCCGCCTGATTTCCGCCATGGACCGCGCGGTCCGGAGTGAGGCCGGCGATGCTCAAGTTATCGGCGATCTCGGCGGCTGTGAGGACAAGCTCGTTGGTCCGCTGGACAGACCAAAGGTCCTGGTCCCGGAGCAGGCCGGAGCTATAGATCGGATCCTCGAAGTCGATCACCGTCTGGGCACAGGCGGGGAGGGTGGCCATGACGATCCAGGCGGCGCACAGGGTGGCGGGGAGGGTGGAAAGAAGGATCGGAGATTTCTTCATGGGATTGCAGGCGATTTGGATTATTGGACGATGGAAACTGGATAACGAATATCGGGCTATGTGTCGAGCCAAAGACGAACTGGTCGCGGTGGAAAAGGAAGCGCCTGGCGGGCAGGGCCGCCAGGCACGGTGGAGCGAGGCGCGTTCGCGGAGGCTCAGCGCTTGCGACGGAGCAGGAGTGCGCAGCCGCCGGCGAGCAGCAAGGCGATTGAGGCCGGCTCGGGGACAATGGTGAGGTCATCGATGATCATCCCCGCCTGGGCGCCGCCCCGGTAGAAGCGGACTCCGCCGATGCTGGTGACGGTGTTTCCCGAGTAGAAGGGGATGGGGCTCGAGTTGACCTTCGCGCCATCGAGGTAGAAATCGTAGGTCTGTGCGGCCATGTCGAGGTTCATCGTGATGTTGTACCAGGTGTCGGGATCCCAGGACAGGCCGGTGCTCTGCCAGATGCCGGAGACGCTGGTGGCGTAGTCGATGTGGGCCAGGGCGCTGGTGTCGTATCCGAACCGGACGGCTGCGGCGCGGCCGGCGGAGGAATTCGAGCTGTCTTCGAGGACGAGAAAGCTGTTGCCGACATTGGTGGCTCCGACGTCCAATCGCCGATCCAAGGGGCGCACCCAGGCATCGAGGCTGACGTAGGTCTCGGATTCGAGGCCGGTGACGAACCGGCGGGTGGTCACGCTGCCCTCGCCGCCGGACATGAGCAGCGCCTGGGTGCCGCTGTGGACGGTCTCGTCCGCATTCAGGCCCGACGCGGTCAAGAGGGCCGAGATATCGCTCGCCGTTCGCACGCTGCTGACGGTTCCACCGGAGATCCAGGAGTCCTGGCTGGCGATGGCACCGGGTGTGAAGGGCGGGTTTTCGAAGCCGGTGACGTATTGGGCTTGCGCGACGGCGGCGGTCAGGACGGCTGCCAGCCCGCAAGCGGCGGCAATCTCAAGGCGATGTGGTGTTTCCGATCTCATAAGTTCAGGACAGGATCCTGTGCCTGCGTCAGACAGAAGTCAAGTGAAAGGGGCATCGTCCCATTCGCAGCCGGGTGATGCAAACTACCTTTGTTTTCAAGGGCCATCCATGCTAAAAGGGTGAGACCATGAGAATTTCTCCCTATCTCTTTCCTGCATGCCTTAGTAGGTCTGTGCAAAAATTAATTCCGATTTTGCTGGAGGGGATTGGGCGGGCTGGCAAGGCGCGACGAGCGAGCATACCCGTGCGGTCTGTGAGCGAGGAGCAACACAGCCAGCGCCACCAACGCCGCCCATTACCAGATTGCGAGCACCAACGGCTCCGTCGCCGTCACCGGCGCCGCCTGGGTTGCGAACGCCCGAACCGTGGTTCTGACGACCGATCCGCTGACCGAGGGGCCCGCCTACACACTGAAGGTGAGCCAGGTGTACGATCTGGCCGCGCCTCCCAATGCCGTCCGTCCCGACACCGAGAAAAACTTCGATTACAGCAGCCTGGCTGGCTACTGGAAGTTCGATGAAGGCTCGGGCAGCACGGCGGCCGATTCCTCCGGCGGCGGATTGGCTGGCACGCTGTACAACAGCCCCGCCTGGGTTCCGGGCCGCGTCGGCCCGCACGCCCTCGACTTCAACGGCGTCAACACGCGCGTCCAGATCGGGAACCCGGCCGCCCTGCGGATGACCGGTCCGATGACTCTCTCGGCCTGGGTATATGTCCGGACCATCTCCAACAACGGTCGACGAGGTGCGGATCTACACGCGCGCGCTCAGCGACGCCGAGATCGCCGTGCTCGCCCAGCTGCCGGTCGAGCCCGAGCCGTCCAAGTTCCTCGCCCCCACGATCGCGGGCGCGAGCCTGCGCCTGGACTGGACCGGCACAGGCCACCTCGAGTGGGCGCCCCAGGTGACCGGTCCATGGCAGAAAATCACCCCCGCGCCCGAGCCGCCTTATATGGCGGACATCGTGCCGGGCGAGAACCGGTTCTATCGGCTCGAAGCATCACGGTAGTCCAGGGGTGAATGGCGCGTTGAAACGCCCCCCTCTCCCTCCCCCCGGCTGACGCAGGGGGAGGGAAATCGGAACCGGCCCTTGAGAGACAAGGGCGGCGTGGTGATAGCTCGTTCGCCTGGCAGTTGAGAGTCTTTTCACTCGCTTCGATTTGATGGGGGAGGGCTGGGGTGACCGGGACGGTGAACGGTTCTCTTGCCAATCTCGATGGGCAACAGTATGAATCCAACGATGAGATCCACTCGAATCACAATCCCTTTGCTGGCTGTCATTGGGCTCCTGACGCTGCTTGGGACGCGCGTCCATGCGGCCGCGACCTCGGCTGCCGTGCACTGGCAGCGATGGGAGCATTCGCTCGAGAGCTCCATCGCTTATGCCAACCCGTATCGGGATGTCACGCTCTCGGTGATGTACACCGGGCCGGACGGATCGGTCATCAACGGCTTTGGCTTCTGGGATGGCGGAGGCACATTCAAGATCCGGTGCGCCTTTCCGGCTGCGGGCGAGTGGACATGGCAGACCCGTTGTTCGGATGCCAGCAATGCTGGATTGCACCTGCAAACGGGCGCGGTTGCCGTGTCGCCTTACACGGGCGCGAACCCGCTCTACCGGCATGGGCTGCTCCGGATCAGCGCGAGCCGTCGTTATCTGACCTATCACGACGGCACTCCCTTTCTGTGGATGGGCGACACGGCGTGGGTGGCGCCGCTCAAGGCTGCGATGGCCGACTGGCGAACGTACATCGACGATCGGGCCGCCAAGCATTTCACCGTTGTCCAGTGCTCGCCGGCCAGCAGCTGGTCCGGCGTCGCCACCGACACGGACGGCAATCCGCCGTTCCTCGGCGCGGGCCTGGAGCGGTGGAATCCGTCCTACTGGCAAGGGTTCGAAGCCAAAGTCCAATACGCCAACGAACAAGGCATTTATTTCTTCTTCAACGGATTGATGGAGCCGGTCTCGCGCTACCCGTCCGAGGCCGATGCACGGCTGTTCGCCCGGAACGCGGTGGCGCGTCTATTCGGCAATTTCGTGGTGTTCTCTCCCAGCTTCGACAGCCCTTACATGAGTTTGGGCGACGGGGTGGGCGAGGAGGTCCGCGCTGCCACGGCGGTTCATTTGATCACCCAGCATGTCGGGACGAGCATCGACGCCGCCCAAAGCTATTACAACCAGGGCTACCTCGATTTCTCGGGCTGTCAGAGCGGGCACAATAACGGCGACCGCGCCAAGTGCGCCGCTCACGCCATCCAATGGAACCTTGCTCTTTACAGCCGCGCCCCTCACAAGCCGGTGATCAACCTCGAAGCCTATTACGACGCCAACGGCACCACAGCCGGCATGGCGGCCAAGTACCTCGGAACGCCGCGAGACGCCCGGTCGCTCGGCTATCTGAGCTGGACCTCGGGTGCGCTCGGGTACACCTACGGCGCCCATGGCATCTGGAATTGGCAGACCGACCCCGCCCAGGCTTACCACTGGTCCAAGGCCATCGATTATCCATCCTCGATGCAGATGCGATACCTGCACGATTTCTTTGCCGGGATCGAGTGGTGGCGGCTTGAGCCTGCGCACGGGCTCATCCGGAACCAGGCGGCAGCCAGCACGAACCAGATGACGCTTGCCCGGTCGGCCGCGGGCGACCTCGCCGTGGCGTATCTGCCCAACGCCTCTCCGATCCAGATCGACATGACTTCGTTTCCGCGGCCAATGCGCGGCCACTGGTTCGATCCCGTCCGCAACCTGCAGCTTCCCATTGCCGAAGCGATTCCGGCGGGGGGTGTGCAGACCCTGGCGCCGCCCGCGGCGGGCGACTGGGTATTGCGGCTGACCGAAGCCAAGCCGCGGCTGATGGTGCTGACCGACATCGGCGGCGATGCCGACGACCAGCAATCCATGGTGCGCCTGCTGGCGCATGCGAACGAGTTCGAGGTCGAAGGGTTGCTGGCCACCAGCCGGATGGGCCACGGCCACGACACGATGCCGCAACTGATCACGAACAGCGTCCAGGCCTATGGCCAAGTGATCTCGAACCTCGTCATGCATGCCTCCGGCTGGCCCACCGAATCCTATCTGCGGGATCGAATCCGAACCGGCCATGGCGATCCATCGGTCGTTGGCGAAGGCGCCGACACGCCGGCATCGAGCCGCATCATTGCTGCGGCAGATGCCGACGATCCGCGTCCGCTCTGGATTGTCATCTGGGGCGGCTCGCGCGAACTGGCTCAGGCCCTGTGGCGCGTCCAGCAGGATCGTTCGGCGGCAGACGTCGCGGCGTTCGTTTCCCGACTGCGCGTGCATGCGATCACAGACCAGGACGGCCACGGAGCCGAGATCCGCGCGGCCTTTCCCGCCCTGTTCTGGATCGACGATGGGTCGGGGCTCGCCCGGGAGCACCAGGTGTTCCGCGGTCAATACCAGACCGGCGACTCGTCGTTGCAGAACCGCGACTGGATCAACGCCAACATCCGCGCGGGCCACGGCCCGCTCGGCGCGCAGTATCCCCAGGATGGGGACGGGGTTCCCGGCATGAAGGAGGGGGACACGCCGTCGTATCTCTACGTGCTGCCCCACGGCCTGAACGATCCGTTCCACCCCGACTGGGGCGGCTGGGGTGGGCGTTTCCTGTTCGCCAGCAACCAGGTGTTCGTTGGCGCCCAGGACGCGATCGAAGGCCCGGGTTTCGGCGGCGCCAACGAGCGCTACACGGTTGCGCGATGGCGGCCGGCTTTTCAGAGGCATTTCCAGGCGCGAATGGACTGGTGTGTCGAGCCGCCCAGCCAGGCAAACCATCCCCCGATCGCGTTCGTCAACGACGACGGCTCGCGCGCCATCCTCTCGCTAACCGTCTCGACGGGGGCCGTTGTGCGGCTCGATGCCGCCGGATCGTGGGATCCGGACGGGCACGATCTTTCCTGCTCCTGGTTTTTCTATCCGGACGCCGGGCGCACACCGGATGGCATCGTGATCAGCAACGCCAGCGGATCTGCCGCGAGCTTCGCGGCACCCGGCACCGCCGACGTCCGGCCTCTCCATTGCATCCTGGCGGTCACCGACAACGGATCGCCTCCGCTCACCGCTTACCGCCGCGTTCTGGTCACGGTCTGCGCCACCAACGGCGGCGGCCCGGATGCGTTGATCGGCCATTGGAAACTCGACGAGCGCGCGGGGGCCACGGCCGTGGATGCCACCTCCTACGGCGTGATCGGCGCCCTCGTGAACAGCCCGGTCTGGACCGATGGGCGATACGGCGGCGCGCTCGATTTCGATGGTGTCAACGACCGGGTTGACCTTGGCAATCCGGCTCATCTGCGCCTGACTGGCGCGATGACCCTGGCCGCCTGGGTCCGGATCGATTCCTTCTCCTCGAATGGGCGCATCGTGAACAAGCAAGGGGCCGGCGGCAGCCGCGGCTGGTCGCTCAACGTCGAAAGCGGGCGCTATGCGTCGTTCCAGATTGCCCGGGACGCCAGCTATCTTTTCTACGTCACCAGCACCGGGGCATTGCCGATGGGCCAATGGATCCACCTGGCGGGGACCTACGAGCCCGGCGTCGCTCTCCGGATCTACACCAACGGCATCCTGGACCGTGCCCTGACGGCGGGCGTTCCCGCAGTCCAGTACAACTCGAGCCTGAACGTTGCCATCGGAGATCGTCCGGGCGGCGGCACTCCATTCGACGGTCGGATTGACGACGTCCGGATCTACAACCGGGCCCTGAACGAGGCCGAGGTGGCCTCTCTTGGCCCCTTGCGTTTTTCCTTGTTCGAGGCCTTGGAAGACCGGATCACCCTGAACTGGACCGGCGCTGGCTGGCTGAAATGGGCGGGATCCATACGCGGTCCATGGAACGACATCACCCCTCCGCCCGTTCCTCCCTACACGGCGGACATTGTCTCGAACGAGAGCCGATTCTTTCTCCTGCAACTCCCGCCGTGATCCGTTGCCAGGCGGTCAGCTTGCGGTCAAAAGCTGCACCCCGACAAACTCCGTGGCGGCTCGAACATCCTGCTCAACCTCCAGGCACAATGCGATCGCCTCGCGAATCCGGTCCATGAGCTTGTCGAGCGAGCGCGCTTGTGTATGGCGGCCCGGCAACTCCGGGACGCTGGCCACATAGTAGCCCTCCTGGTCGCGCTCGACGATGACGCTGAACTCGCGTTTGCTGATTCTTCGCATGGGAATGGTATGAGAGAGAATCACCCGGCGCGCAAGGTCGCCGAACGATCAGCTCGCCGATGGCGGCCACTCCGTGGCGCCCGAATTGCCAAGCTGCGCATCGGGGCCGCCATTCGGTGGAGCACCTGGTTCGACGCCCTTTTTGTATGACATGTGCAGTCTCTCCGCAAATGTCCTGACTCGCTGCTCCGGGAATTCACCAGAGAGCAGCATCGGCTGAGTGAATGCATCGTGCCACTCCAGAAGAACGGACTGGCCGCGGCAAACGTGGAAGTGAATCGCGAGTTCTGGATAAGCACATGAACGCGTCAACTCGGCCAAACGACTCATCGTCTCCGGCGTGGCTGGAAGGTGAAAGGCTGTCGGCTTGGGCCAGATGGTCCCGTAGGCGACATGGGCACGCTCAGGGACTCCATGCGCTCGCAGAAACTCCAGAAGCTCGCCGTTCGGCGATCCTCCCTCGAAGTAAAGAAGGCACTCTTCGGGAAGCAGATCTGGGAGCGCCGTGAGAAGCGATGGAAAGTCGGCCTCTCCGGCTACCTCCCAAAACGGACGCGTCATGTCCAGACGGATACCGCTCATTTCTTCTCGCGGCACAGCACCGAAGATTTTGGCGAGCAGTCCCATGGTGTCAGAGCGTCGAACAGTATCTATTATCTCAAACGTAGCCCGCCCGCCTTCGGTGCAGTGATTTTTTTCGGCTTCATCCCTTCACAATCTCACCGGCCTCTGTGATACCAACGGTCACACCCGATTTGGTCTTCTCCTTCCACCACAGAATCGGCTCATCTGCCCTGTCGTCATGCGGTGGCACATAAAGAACAGGTGCCGTCCCTGCTTCAATGCGGAAGAACGCCACAATCTCGGCCTCATCCGCTGGATACCGACCGTGCTCCTTCTGAAAATCGTGCAAGCTCGCGCAATAGCCTTTCACGGACTCGGCAATGCGAAACTCCTCAAGCTTCCGGAGTTCCGGAATGGCCACACAAATCGCTGCGATGGTTACGAGCAGAAACATGAAAGTCACACCGATCACAATCTTGCGCCGCGCTTTCATGTTGCCGAACGATAGAGTTCAGCGGTGCGCTACACCGGCGGCTGCGTTCTGGCAGATCGGAGGAGGCGGACGCCGCAGCCGTTGACCTTGGGGTAGACGAATCGGCCGCGGTCGATCCGGACGCCGGTGGCGATGTCTTTGGCCAGCAGCAGCGCGCCGTCCGTGTCCGCGTAATCGAGCAGGGGGCGCAGCTGGGCGATAGCGGAGATGCCGACGGTGGATTCGGTCATGCAACCGATCATCACTTTGAGGTCGAGCTGGCGGGCGCGGGCGATCATGCGGCGGGCGGGCGTGATGCCGCCGCATTTGACCAGCTTGATGTTGACGCCGTGAAAGCAATCGGCGCAGCGGTCGACGTCGGGCTCGGCAAGGCAGCTTTCGTCGGCGATGATCGGGAGGGTGCAGCGGGGGAAGATCTCTTTCATGCCGGCCCAGTCATCGGGCGGCAGGGGCTGTTCGATGAACTCGACGCCCAGGGCTTTCAGGGCGGGGGCTTTGCGGAGGGTTTCCTCGGGGGTCCAGCCCGCGTTGGCATCGACGCGGAACACGGCCCGGGTGTGCTGGCGCAAGGCCCGGATGATATCGACATCGTGGGGGGTGCCCAGCTTGATCTTGTAGACCGGCCATCCGGGGAACTCGTTCATTTTGGCGACCATGACGTCGATGGTATCGATGCCGATGGTGTAGTCGGAGGGCGGTCCGGCATGGCAGTCCAGGCCCCAGAGCTTCCAGACCGGCTGCCCGCGGAGCTTGCCCCAGAGATCGTGCGCGGCCTCGTCCAGGGCGCAGAGTCCGAACGGCTGGTTTTCGAAAGCGGGGCGGATCCGATGCCAGAACTCGGCTGGATCGCCGCATCGCATGGATTCGATTTGAGGCCGGGCCCGCTCGAGGGCGGAGCGCATGGCGGCCAGGGAGGCGCCGTAATAAGTGGACTCGGGCCCTTCGCCGTATCCGCGCATGCCGTCCTGGGCGAGCTCGACGATCAGGGTTCGCGCGGTTCGTTTGGATCCGCGGGAGAGGGTGAAGGCATGCCGGAGGGGGAGATCGAACTCGCGCAGCGTCATCTGGAGCCGGTCGGGACGGGCGCGGCCGAGCCGTGGGCCGGCCTCTTTCTGGGCGGCAGCCGGGCGGGTTGCCGAAGGCGACTGGCAACCGGCGATCAGGATCGAGCCGCCGGCGGCCATGAGAAAACGCCGTCGGGACCATGGTGTGTTTGGATGGCTGTTCATGAGGAACCTGTTGAGAGTTTCGATTGGGCGGCGCGGGCGGCTTGGTGGATATGGGGAGGCAGGCTGGCTTGGGACAGACGGTCGCAGACGGCTCGAGCTGTGGAGGTATCGCCGGCAGCCGCCAATCGCTCGGCGCAGGCCAGGCATGCGTCAGCCAGGGAAGGGCGCGCGTTCGCGGCGGCTTGGTCGAAGGCGGCCAGCAGCGCGCGGGCCGCTTCGGGGCCTCCGATTTCACACAGAGCATACGCCGCGGCATCCGCCGTTGCGGAATCGGCGCTGGAAAGCATGGGTTCGAGCAGGGGGATGCTGGCGGTGTCGCGGCGCTGGCCCAGGGAATGCAGGACGCCGATGCGCTCGCGGCCTGTCAGCCGGGGCAAGGAATCGCGGAGCGCCCGGCTGGCTTCGGGGCCGGGAAGGGCGGTCAGGGCGGTTCGGGCCGCGTGGCCGACAGCGGGGTTGCCCAGCAGGCGCGCCAGGGCAGGCACGGTGGCGGCAGATCCGATCAAGCCGAGTTTGGCGCACACATATTCGGCGGCGGCGGAGGAGGGTTTCGCATCCAGGAGCCCCAGCAGCCTGGACTCCAATCGGCGGCAGGCATCGGGATTGGCCAGCGCGGCGCGGACGGCCTCATCCAGAGGGAGAAGCGCGGCGCGGCTTGAGCCGAGGTCATAGGCTGCAAGAGCGGAAAGCGCCTGGTCGGCGGGGGCTGCAGGCGAGGGTGAAGCCGGAGCGGCAGCCGCCTGCGCCAGCGTGGATAGTGTTGGGATTGGCGGGGGGTTCATGGGGTGGTTCGAGTCGAAGAAGCTGCCAGATCGAGGCTGAGCGTTTCGAGGAAGCGAATGCCGGTCGCGGGATCGGGCTCCGGCCCTGTGGCATCCCAGGCCGGATCGAGAGCGAACAGGATCGGGCGGATTCCGACCCGATGGAATTGGGCGGCCATGGCGCGCACCAGAGACGCGAGGGCGTCTGCACCGTCGGATCGAGACGCGAGGCTTGGAGGCAGAGCCACGATGAAGAGCCGGCGGCCGATCCGTTGGACGGCGCGGACCGGATCGATGCCGGAAGCCGCCCACTGCTCGATGCCAGCCCACACGCCCAGGTGACGCATGTCGGCGGGACAGGTTTCGAGGAAACCTTCGAGGGATCGAAACGCGGGAGCGGAGGCATGCTTGTGGATCGGAATCGCCAATTGCATGCCATGCGCGGCGCACAAGGACTCGAGCGCCTTCAGGGATTCCAGTGGAGGCTCGACGATCAGCGATTCGATCCCGAGGTTCCGCGCGAACTGGAAGATCGACGGCCAATCCGCAGGATCGGCGGGCGCGCGGTCGATGCGCCAGGCCAGGATCCGGACGCCGGCGTCGTCGAGTTTCAGCCGGATGGAGAGCCGATCGTCGGCCGGGAGGCGGGCATCGAATCTCCCGAGGCGGCCGGGCGCGATGGGCAGCCAGTCCGAGGCGACCAGGTGCGACAGGCCGAGGGCGGCCGTCCGGTCGATCGCTTCAAACAGGGAGGCGGGGGGGCGGGTGCGGGGATCGAAGGCGATGCCCCAACCGAGCTTATCCTGGGCGAGCGCGGCGGGGGTGATGCGCGCGCTGGGCAGTGTCGAGGCATCGAGATCGCCGAGCGCGAACTGGATGGCATGGAGATAGAACTCGAGCATGGAGCGGTCCCAGAAGACGTAGGGATTATGGGCGATGGTGCTGTAGAACACCCTGCCTCGGCCGTATTGCCGGATCCAGGCCAGCGCATAATCATGGTCGGCGCGCAGGCAGTTGCCCCGAGGCGCGCCTTGGTTCAGGTCGGTCCTGCCGGTGTCGATGCTGAGGAGCACGCGCACTTTCTGGCGCGAGTAGACCTCATGGAACCGGAAGAACTCATCGCGGTATTCGAAGCCCCGGCTGTCGAACATCCGGGTCAGCGGATGCGCCATGTCCTCAACCTTCACGAAGACGGGCTCGGTGCTGTCGCGGTGATTGGCGCCGCGGGCGCCCAGCATGCGGCCGAACTCGGGCCAATCCTCGATGGCGCCAGGCCACCGGGTGAAGGCGACGGAGGCGCCATGCAGGCCCATCAGCCCTCCACCTCCACAGACAAAGTCGGCCAGGTTCTGCCTGAGATCGGCGTTGGTGAAGAGGTTGCCGACCGTGTTGTTGAACAGGACGGCGTCGAACTGGGCGAGGCGGGCCCGCTCGAATACGGCCGGATCCTGGCTGGTGACCGCGGCATACGCGTCGAGCTTCTCCCCCATCCGGCGGAAGGCCAGGCTGGCGTGGGCGATCGAGGGATGTCCGCCATAACCGACATTGCGCTCGAAGATCAGCAGCCGGCGCGGCCGGGCGGGCTGGGCGGGCGCGCGATCGGGAAGGGCGGAATCGATTCGGCCGCGATCGGCCTCGGGCACGAGGAAAGCAGGCGGGGATGGATTGGGGGCGGCGTCCAGAGGATCGATGAACCCTTGCGGGAGCGCGATGGCGAGGCCGAGCATCGCCAGGCAGATCCTCCTGTTCAGGGATGGGCGCTGGCACGCGCGAGCCGTGGGAGCGGGGTGCCGGCCTGCAGCGTCCGCTTTCATGCGAGGCGGTCTCTCGGGTCGGAGCGGGCGATTCATAAAAAGCGAGAGTCTCATATCCGCCAGGGCGGGCGCATGGTGCGGGCGCGGAGGCGATTGGCGGCAGCGCCGCTGGGGAAGGACTCGAGAACAGGATCCCATCGCAGCGATCGGCCGGTTGTGCAGGCGATGTTGGCGAGGTGGCCGAGCGAAGCAGTGCGGTGGCCGAGCTCCTCGTCGCAGCTGGGCATGGTCCGGCGCCGCATGGATTCGAGCCAGTTGGCGTGGTGGTCATTGGAGCCGATGTTGACCTCGCGGGTGGGCAGGTTCAGGGCGGAGAAGAGGGCATCGGGGCCTCCTTCGACTTGCCCCCCGGTGCTCATCGTGGTGATCCAGCCGCGCTCGCCCACGAACACGCCTCCGAAGTTGCCCGCGAGGCGGGCGTCGGCAGGGACGGCGTGGTAGAGGTCCTTGACCATGCCCCAGTGATCGACGAAGTGCAGCCGGGCTCCGCAGGCGTAGCGGCAGGTCAGCGTGGGGAACTCCCCGCTGGAAGGATGGATGATCTCGACCGGGCCGCTCCGCTCCTCGCCGAGGGCGAACTGGATGACGTCGGCCGAATGCGCCAGGTGCCATGTCAGCGATGTCGCGCCGAAGGAATCGCAGAATGACCATGGGACGACGCCGGGGCTCGGGTTGATATGGTAGAGGGGGTGATAGGGTCGCCAAGCGGCCGGCCCCACCCACAGGTCCCAGTCCAGACCCTCCGGGACCGGCGCGGCCGGCAGCGGGAAATCCAGGGGGACATACGAGGCGCCGCATCGGTCGACATTGAGGATTGCCTCGTAGGGTTTGAAGCGGCCGGCGCCCATGAACGATGCCAGGTTATTGAAGAGAGTGAACACGGACTGCACCCGGCCCAGGCCGCCCTCGCGGATGAAACGGCAGATGTGGCGGATGGTGGGGATCGACCGGTATTGAGTGCCTGTCTGAAAGACGCGCTGGTATCGCCGGACGGCGTCGACCACCCGGCGGCCTTCGTCGATGGTCAGGGAAATGGGCTTCTCGCAATAGACGTCCTTGCCGGCCTTGGCGGCATCGATGGACTGGAGGGCATGCCAGTGGTCGGGCGTGGCGATAAGGACAGCGTCCAGATCGGCGCGGGCCACCAAGTCGCGGTAATCGTTGTAGGCTGTGCAGCCGCGATAGGTCCCCCGGGTGCGATCGGTGGCGTATCGCTCGTCGACGATCGTCCGGGCCGACTCTCGCCGCTGGCGGTCGGTGTCGCACACGCCAACGACCTGGAATCCGGGGTCGGCGACCAGGCGGCGGAGATGGCCGGAGCCCATGGCGCCGATGCCGATCAATCCGACGGCGACGCGCCGGCTGGGGGGCAGCACGCTGGCGGCACCCCACGCCGCGGACGGCGTCAGGATTGAACCGGCGAGCAAGCTGAGGCCGGCCGCACCCTGGCGGAGGAATGCGCGGCGCGAGCATGGGAGGGCGCCGGCGGCATCGCCCGGGCTCGGAGCTGCCGCATGCGTGCCGGCGCCGATCGGGCGGCGCTCGGAACGAACTGTGGATCGCGAAGGGGATGGCATGGCTGGATGGATTAAGGGTTTGTGCAAAAATTACTTCCGATTTTGGCGGGAGCGCCGCCGGGCCAGATGCGAGGCGCAAGGGAGGGAGTGTATCCCCCCGCGATACTCGACCGACCGAGCCACGAAGCAGATGGCCCGGCGCCGCCCCGCCCCGCAGGGCTGGGGGTCTTGGGCGCGCTGGCTATGTTGCTCCTCGCTCACAGACCGCGCGGGTATGCTCGCTCGTCGCGCCTTGCCAGCCCGCCCAATCCCCTCCAGCAAAATCGGAATTAATTTTTGCACAGACCCTAAGCCGAAGGGGGCGATGGGTGGGTGGAGGGTGCGGGTGCGGGCGGGCGCTCGACCCCGATGAACTGAAGAGTCTCGATGAACTGGCGGACGGCGCGCTCGAACTCGCCGGTGTTGTTCTGGATGATGCAGAGGAGGCTGCCGCTGCGGGCGGAGAAGGCGGCGGCATACGCCCGGTTGATCACCTTATGTTCGAGGATGTCCTCGTAGTCCTCGATGGTGCGGAAGGGGCGGGATTGGTCGAGCTTGCGGCGGCCGCGGATCTCGGCTTCGTGCGCGTCGACCAGGATGATGGCGTGCGGGGACATCCGCTCGAGCATTCGAGGGGTGAATCCCGGCAGGTAGCTGCCGGACGCCACCTTGATGGCGCAGTGGGTGTCGAGGAGGATGTTTTCGGGGCGCTCGGCAATCCGTTTGGCGGAGCGCCACTGCATCTCCTCCTGGAGATCGGGGTTGAGATTGCGCATCTCGTCGCGGTTGGAGACCAGACCGGCTTCCTGGCACAGCCGGAGCATCTCGGTGCCAAAGGAGACGATCGTGTAGTTCAACTCCTTCTCGATGCGCTTCCAGGCCTCGAGCAGGACCGTGGATTTGCCCGCGCCCGGCACGCCGGCGACGATGATCATTTTGCCCATGAGCACGGGATCCTAAAGCAACGGGTTGATCATGGCCAGTTCAGGTTTCGGGAAGGATCCGCTGGATGAGGAGCACGCTCAGGAAGCAGAGGAGGAACAGGGCCATGAGGGGGTAGGACGGGCTGGCGACGGCGAGCTGATCGACCAGGACGATGCCGGCCTGGAGGCCGGAGCTCATGGATTGCAGGCGGGGGCGCAGGGGCCCGAAGACATGGTGGAGGCACCAGGCGATCCAGCCCGCCAGCAGCAAGGCCATGAACACTGCCGTCAGACGGTATCCCGGGCCGTTGGCCAGGACGGCGATGAAGAAGGGGGCTGCCAGCAGGACCAATGGCCAGCGGAGCGGCGGCCCGACCGATGGCCCGCGCCGGTCCCATGCGCCGATGGCGCCGACGTAGGCCGCCATAGCCAGACCGTTCCAGACCGCCAGCCCTTGGAGGCCGTTCTCGCTGGCCGATCCGGCCAGCATGTAAAGCAGAAACCGGCACACCGCCGGAAGCGCCGGGGCCAGCCTCAGCTGGGCGTGGACCAGGTCGTAGACGATGATGGCGCCCAGGAGGATGATGGTGAACGCAGCCGGGGCGAACCCGAGCGAGGCCAGCAATGCCGAACCCGTCGCGAGCCAGGCCAGGCCGGCATAATACACCAGGCGAGGCCGCACGATCCCCCGAGGGATCGGCCGGGCCGGGCGGACCAGCAGATCGCTGGCCGCATCGCAGGCGTCGTTCAGGAACATCGCGCCGAGGTAGAGGCCGGTTGCGCCGAGGCAGACGGCCAGGAACCTGCCGGGCTCGCCTCCGCCGCTTAACAGCCAGCCCGCCAAGCAGTTAGACCAGATCGTGCCCAGTCCGTTGACCCGCCCCAACACCAGGAACGTCTCCAGACCGGACCCCGCCCGTTGGATGCCTTGCATCATGAGTTATCCGCGCCGAGACGAGCAAAGCAGGAACGGGGAAAAAAGCAATGCGCAGGCGCGCGGGAAGGTAGCAGGGAGGGCGGCGGGCCTGGGGCGGAGAAAGGGCGCCGAAAGCCATCAGGGAGCGGTGTTATCGGGCGCCAAGGGAATCTGTTTGCATTTTCATTCTGATTATCCTATGGTTCAGAAGATGTCATGAGTCGTTGACTGTTCGAGGGGCCAGGGCAAATCGAGTCGTACCAACAGTAAATTACCATTGATTTTAGCTGTTCTTAAACGACATTTCAGCGTTGATGATCATGCATGCAACCAGGTTAAACGGGAAGGGGGCAGGGACGATCGCGATCCCGGCGCACGCACGGGGCTGGTCGCTGTCCCAGATGCCGCTTTCGGTGCGGCTGGGCGGGGTGCTGCAGAAGATGGGATTTCGCCAGGTTGGGGATTTGCAGGGCATATCGTTTGACCAGGTGCTTTCGATGCGGAACTGCGGGCAGCGGAGCATCCGGGAGCTGGCGGAGCTAGTGCGGCGGGTGCAGGCGGGCGAGTTCGATTTTGGGAGAATCAAGGGCTCGGGTCTGGAGCACCTGATCAGCCAGGTGGACACGGCGGTGGAGGCGGTGAGCGATCGGGAGAGGGAGATGCTGCTGCTGCGGCTGGGGGATCGGGATCAAACGCCGCTGACGCTGGAGGAGATCGGGGAGAAATTCGGGCTGACGCGGGAGCGGGTGCGGCAGGTGGTGGATCTGCTCTACCAGCGCGTGGCACGCCACGGGGGGCCGTCGACGTTCGTCTTCCTGCGGCGGCTGGCCGAGAAGTGTCTGAGCACGGTGTGTCCGCTGACGCCGGATCTGCTGGTGCTCTGGCTGGGGCCCAAGGCGGCCGATTGCCGGCATCCGGGTGCGTTTTACGTGCGGCTTTTCAGCGAGCTGGATTCGGAGATGCCGGCCTGGCCGGAGGGGCAGAAGCCCTATCCGAACCTGGATGCGCGGACGCGGGAGATCATCCGGCCGGTGGTGGAGGTGTTGCGGGCGAACATATCGCCGCTGCCGATCGCCGAGTTGTTCCGGCGCGTGGGGGAGCAGCAGCCGGGGCTCAACCTGAATCCGGGCGAGCTGCTGCGGGCGCTGAAGCAGTGCGCGTCGATCACGGTGGACACGACGGTGCCGGACCATCCGCTGGCGCGGCTGGCGAGCCTGCGAATCTGCGACTGGGTGCAGCGGGTGCTGGCGCAATCCGACCGCCCGTTGCGGCCGGAGGAGATCATCCGCCGCGCCCGGCGGATCTTCGGGGACGAGGTGCCGCCGATCTCGATCGGGGGTCTGCGCAACTCGCTGCGGCCCGAGCAAGGGATCTTTCTCCTGGACCGAAGGGCCTTTGGGATGCAGCAGCACATCCAGCTCCCGGAGCGGCTGTGGGGCAAGGCCCGCGCGGACGTGGCGAAGCTGCTCGAGGAAGAGAACCGGCCCGTCTCGACGCGGGAGATTTTGCGGGACAAACGGTTTGGGTGGGCCTCGCAAACCAACGTGCACGAGGTGGCCCACATCCTGCGGCAGGACGAGCGCTTTGTGGATCTGGGCAGGTTCCTGTTCGCGATGCGCGCGTGGGGCCAGCAAGAGCGTGAGCACATCAAGGATCTGATCCCGGAGGTGCTCAAGGAGGCGGGGCACCCGATGACCGCGACGGACATTCTGCATCAGATTCGGCGGAAGCGGTCGGTGGGCCGGGCCACGATCTCGGCGGTCATCCGCAACCACGAGGGAGTTCGGCCGCTGGGGTTCGGCTATTACGGGCTGAAGGGCTGGAAGGAGATGGACCGCAGCTTCTTCGTGGCGCAGCCATTGCTGGTGCGCCGCATGATCCTGAGCAGCCAGCCGCCGCTGACCTTTGGCGGGCTTTGCGCGCGGTTGAAGATCCCGGTGAAAGGCCGCTTGGCGGCGCAGCTATGGGACACCATCCGGGGCGTGCGCCGGATTCGCACGTATCCGAACGAGCTCGGGCCCGACACGGCGATCTGCCACAAGACGTGGAAGAAACCGGCGGCGGCCTGATCAAGGAAGATCGGTCCCGCGCGCGGCCAGGAGCAGCCGGTACCACGCCTCGCGCCCGAGCTCCAGGGTATCGGCGCGCACGGCATCAAGGATGCGCTCCGGCTGGACGGAGCCGACGATGGGGATGATGCCTGCGGGGTGCTGGAGGAGCCACGCAATGGCGATCACGGCGGGCGAGACCTGGTGGGAGAGGGCGATGTCGGCGATGGCGACCCCCAGCGATTCGCCGGCCGGGCGGGAGGCGGCGGGAGGGGCTGCGTTCGAGTCGGCAAGGAGCCGTCCTCCTGCCAGAGGGCTCCAGGCCAAAGGGGTCATTCGATCGAGCAGACACTGGTCAAGGGTGCCGTCCTCGAGGCAGTCGAGGCGGCGGAGGCTGATCTCGACCTGGTTGGACACCAGCCGCATCGGGCAGGCCTTTTGGAGAGCAGCGACCTGGGAGGGGGTGAAGTTGCTAACCCCGAACTCGCGCGCTTTGCCTGTGCGCCTGAGCTGGTCGAACGCATCGGCGACCTCGGCGGGATCCATGAGGTAATCGGGGCGATGCAGCTGGTAGAGGTCGATGAACTCGATCCCGAGCCGGCGCAGCGATTGTTCGCAGGATCGGACGATGTGCGAGGCCGAGAAATCGTAGCGGTGGGGGGAGGCCGGCTGTGGATCGCCCGAGAAGCGGATGCCGCATTTGGTGGCGATGGCGATCCGGTCGCGGACGCCGGGCGCCTGGCGAAGCGCCTGGCCAAAGATCGACTCGGCCCGGCCGCCGCCGTAGATGTCGGCGTGATCGAACAGGGTATAGCCGGCCTCGAAGGCGGCAAGCGCTGCGCGGATGCCTCGGGCCTCGTGGTCGGGAGTGACCTCGCGAGGATTGCGGGCGCCCGCCAGCCGCCAGCAGCCGTATGCGATGCGCGTCGATCGGAGAGAGCTCGATCCCAGGAGAACGGTTTTCATATTTTTGAACCTTCTAAAGCCATTTTCGAGGTCATCCGGTCAAGACATTTGAATCCGCGTCTCCCCGGGGCTTGCGTTTCCATCCGAGTCGGGCAATCTGCGGTGCGTGAGCGATCGATCGGGGAGCGGGAGCGGTTGGGGGAGCGCGCGGGGGCGCTACGGGTTGGCGCTGGCCGGCGGGCTGCTTCTGGCCGGGGCGTTTCCCCGGTGGTCTTATGCGGCGCTGGGATGGCTGGCTCCGGCGGTCGTGGCCGCGTCAGCCATCGGCGCGTCGCCGGGGATGGCATTTCGTTTGGGATATGCAGCCGGTCTGGCGCAGTGTCTGGCAGCGTTTTCGTGGCTTTTATTGATCCCGTTTCCCGCGGGGGCAGTGGCGGGCTGGCTGGCCTTGAGCCTCTATCTGGCATTGTATCCGGCGGCTTGGGTTTGGATGGCGCGGGTGTCCATGCCGGAGCCGCTGGCGGATGGGGACAGAGGTGCCGACGCGCCGCTGGGGGGGGGCGCATGCTCTTCCTGGGGCTGGGCGGCGTCGAGCCGCTGGGCGGCGCAATGCGCGTTCTACTGGGTGGCTTTGGAGATGGTCCGGGCCCGGCTGCTGACCGGGTTTCCGTGGAATCCGCTGGGGGGATCGCAATTCGAGATGCTGTCGCTCATCCAGGTGGCGGCATGGACAGGGGTTTACGGGATTTCATTTTTGATGGTGTGGTTTTCGATGGCGCTGCTGCGGGTGGCGGCTGGCTGGACCCGCGATGCGCGGTCATGGCGATCGGTCGTGGCGGTGCTGTACCCGCCCGTGCTGGTGGTGGTGGCGGTTTCGGCGGGCGGGTTTTATCGGATCATGGGATTTCCGGCGGGTACGCGGCCGCTGTCGATGGCTCTTGTGCAGCCGAGCCTGGCGCAATCGCTGATCTGGGATGCCAAGGAGAGCACCAACCGTTTTCACGGGCTCCTGGAGCTTTCGAGGCAGGCGCTGGCCGAACCTGCGGACGTGCTGGTCTGGCCCGAGGCGGCGGTTCCCAACGTCCTGCGATATGACGAGGGGCTGACCCTGCCGGGCGTGACCAACCTGGCGCGCGAGCATCGGATCTGGATCGTGCTGACCGCGGACGACGCGGCGCCGCGGTTTGCGGGTGCGGGCGAAGGAGAGTGGGATTTCTACAACAGCGCCTTCCTGTTCGATCCGGAGGGCCAGCTCCGAGCCGAGTATCGCAAGCGGCATCTGGTGGCCTTCGGCGAGTTCGTGCCCCTGGTGCGCTGGCTGCCGTTGATGCGCCATCTCACTCCGGTGCAGGAGGGATTCACGGCGGGAGATCGGCCGGGATGGTTCGCGCTGCCGCCGGGAGATATCGAGGCTGCCCCCCTGATCTGCTTCGAGGACATCTTTGGGCACCAGGTGCGGGGCCATGTGCGGCCGGAGACCGATCTGCTGCTCAATCTGACCAATGACGGCTGGTTCGGGCACAGCGCCGCCCAATGGCAGCATGCGGTGAACGCCCTCTTTCGGGCGGTCGAGAACGGCCGTCCGCTGGTGCGGTGCACGAACAACGGGGTGAGCTGCTGGATCGATCCGGTGGGCCGGATGAATGTGCTGGCGTTTGGCGAGGACGCCAGCGTTTACGGACGCGGCTTTGGGCGGATCGATCTTCGGCTGCCGGCGGCGGGCGAGCAGTGGCCCGCGACGTTCTACAACCGGCACGGAGACTGGTTCGGCTGGGGATGCGTGGCGATCAGCCTGCTGTCATTGGGGATTGCCCGGTTTCGCTGACTGGATTTCGTCGAAGATGCTTTCGAGGCTGTTGAAGGGGGTGGCGGGGCGGGGCGGGGCGGGGTTGAGGACCTTGCGCAGGTAATCGACGGCGTCGGGGATCCGCTGGATGGTTCGGGGCAGCACGGCGCCGGCGGCGTTGTGGTGGCCGCCGCCCTGGAGGCGCTGGGCGATGGCGAGGGCCTCGCCGTTGCGGCTGCGCAGGCTCACAATGATCGTCCCGCCGCCTTTGCGGTAGAGAGAGGCGAGAACCGGATGCGGGGATGCCTTCTCCTCCAGCAGCTGATCCAGGATCAGGTTCTGATTGCCCAGAACCATGTCGACCAGGCCCACCGTCGGGCTGATCTCGACCAGGTGTGACCGGCTCCACTGGCAGCCGATCGGATCCTCCACCCGGCGCTTGACCGACATCACCTCGAGCAGGGGATGGTCCAGAAGCCGCTCCAGCTCCCCTTCGATCAGGTCGTGCAGGTTCCAGAACTGGTAGGATTTCACAAGGCTGGCATGATCCATGGCGGTCAGAAAATCCGGGTCATCGCGGAGAAAGAGGTCGGAGACATTGCACAGATGGACCAGGCGATCGAGCTCGGGGGACCCCAGGCCCTGCTCACGGCAAAGCTCGTAAACAATAAGCGCGGCCGACTTGTCGGGGGCGAACACGTGGACGGCGTTCTTGGCAACCGTTTGGGTGGGATGATGATCGAGGACGACCCAGTTGGACAGGTCGAGCCGGGGCTCGAGGGCGAAGTCGGCGACCCAGGCCGCGCTTTCGCGCAGGGCGCGCTGGCGCCAATGATCGGCAGCGTAGGCCTCGAGCGGGGGACGCTGATTATGCATCCGCTGCGCCAGCTGCTGCATGAGCAGGCCGGCAACAAGCCCGTCCAAATCGCTTTCGTGCGTGATCACCACTTCCGGTCTAGGCAATGCAATCATGCGGAATGAACACTACCGCAGGGGCGGCGTTTGCGAAGAAAAAAAGCGGGGATTTGCAGGCTGCGGTCTGGCCCCATTATGCAGACCCCTTTGTTTTCTCCGCAGGTGGCAGCCGGCTTCGGATCAGATTCGGAGGAAGATTTTCCGGCGATGCATCCAGAACAGGATGAGCCAGAAAACCAGCAGCACAGCCAGGCGCTGGACGATCGGGGCGAAGGGTGTTCCGAACACCTCGAAGACACCGCGACCCAGGTGAGTGCGCAATGTGCCCGTGAAGAAACCCGGCGTCAGCTGCCACATGCAATAGAGTTGGCGCTCATCCGGGAGGCGGCGTCGGGACCGTGGTCGGCGTCGGCCGGCGATGCGGCTGCCGCCCTGGTCGGGCGGGATCAGGCTGGCCGGCCCTCGTCTGCCCGACAGGTGCCATTGGACGGCACTCTTGATCGAACGGGCCTGTGGAATCGGATTGATGGATTGATGCTTGCCCGCGGCGCCCGCTTGCCGCTTACTCTGGGTTTTGAGAATCGTTCAACGGTTATGGCTTCGAGAACCTTCCGCTGGATCCGTCTGTTGGCCGGCATGGCCGCCATGGCATTCGACGCCACTGGCGTTCATGGCGGCGATTCGACCGTTCAACTGCGCTGCTTGACCCCCTCCGCGCCGCAATATGGCCGCGTGGATTTCCAAATCGACGCGAGGCGTTCCCATGCCAACGCTTTCGATCCGGACGAGGTCGACCTGCACCTCGAGCTGACGGCTCCAGGCGGCTCGCGGATCGTTCTTCCGGCATTCTGGGGGCAGCCCTACGAGCGCCGTTCGAGCTCGGCTGGCGGGCGTTCACGCGATGGATATTACCCCAGCGCGCCGCCCGCGTGGCAGGCGCGTTTCACGCCCGCCCAGACCGGCTCCTACGAGGCGCTCGCGGTTCTCCGCGACCGGCTTGGAGCCTCGACCTCGGCACCCGTCCGTTTCGCCTGCGTGCGTTCGGACCGGAACGGGTTTGTCCGGATCAGCCAGCGCGATCCCCGGTTCCTCGAGTTCGACTCGGGCAAGCCTTTTTTTCCGATCGGCCAGAACCTGGCCTTCATTGGAAACGGCCAGCGTGTCAACGTGAGCCGCGCGGAGGACATCTTTGGGCGCTTGGCCGCTGAGGGAGCGAACTACCTTCGGATCTGGGCATGCTGCGAGGACTGGGCGATGGCGATCGAGGCACGCAAGAGCGCCTGGGGCCGATCCTGGGCATGGCATCCGCCATTCGCATCCGCGCCCGGCGAAGGCGATTCCTCCCGTCTTTGGGTATGCCTCTCCCCCACGAACAACCTCGTGCGGGTGAGCCCCTCTCACGATGTCGCCCTGCGTCCCGCGACCCGCTACGCCGTCTCCTTCGAGGTCCGGACCGATCCGGGCTCGGCGCTGCGCCTCGAGGTCCAGGGTCAATCCGCACCGGATTCCTACCGGTCCGCGCCGGATCAAGGACCGGTGGCGGTCCGATTCGAGTTCGCCACAGGCCCAGCGGAGCATTGGCTGACGGGGATGAGCTTTCGCCTCGAGGGCTCGGGCCGGGCGTGGTTCGACTCTCTCTCGCTTCGAGAGGCTGCCGGAGGCCCCGAGCTGCTCTGGGAGGCCGCCGTCAACCGGCCTGCCCGCGGATTCTACAACCCTGTCGATTGCCAGATGCTGGATGAGGTGGTGGCCGCCGCAGAGCGGCATGGCATCTATCTCCAGATCTGCCTTCTGACACGCGACCTCTACATGGGCGCTCTTCGAGACTCAGCGAGCCAGGATTACGATCGTGCCATCGCCGATGCGAAAAAGCTCTTCCGATACGCCGTGGCGCGCTGGGGCTGCTCTCCCAACGTAGCCGCTTGGGAATACTGGAACGAGATGGATCCTCGGCTGCCCACGGACCGGTTCTACGCCGAGCTGGGCGCCTATTTGGAAACCGCCGATCCGTATCGTCATCTGCGCACCACCAGCACATGGGGCCCCTCGGAAAAGGACTGCCGCCATCCTCAGCTGGACATCGCCGACACGCATTTCTATCTGCGCCCCGCCGACCGGCAGCGCCTCGCGGACGAGGTCGAGGCGATCCTGGACCGCACCCGCTGGCTGCAGGCGCAGGCGCCGCGCAAGCCGGCGCATCTCGGCGAGTTCGGCCTGGCTAACGATCGATGGCAACCGACGGAGGAGATGAGATCCAGCCGCGAGCTCATCGACCTGCACAACAGCCTTTGGGCATCGGCTCTGTCAGGGGCTTCATCCACCGCTCTCTTCTGGTGGTGGGAGCGGATCGACCAGCGCGGCGGCTATCGGCTGTATCGCCCCCTCAGCACATTCCTCGCCGGCATCCCATGGACCGGCGGCGCAATCGAGCCCGCCGCCATCCAGGCGGACGACCGGCTGCGCGCCTTGGGGCTGCGGACGCGCGATCATGCCTGGCTTTGGATCTTCCACCGGGCTGCCGCCTGGCAGAAGATCGTGATCGATAAGCGGGCGCCTCCCGAAGTCCGCGATGCCGTGCTCGATCTGGCCGGCCTGGCCCCGGGCGCTTATCGTGTGCAGTGGTTCGATACGCGCACGGCCGAAACTCGGCTCGAGCAGACGCTCGACGCTCGAGAGTCCTCATTGCGGCTCGTCGCCCCACGGTTCACGCATGACATCGCCGCTCGAGTCTATCCCGAAACCGCCCGATCCACCGGCCCCGCCTCTCGCCGCTGACCGCGGGGATCTCCTGCGTCTTCCGGTGGTTGTCGTGGCGGTTCGGGATCTGGTCGATTGGGTGATGCGGGCGGGCGATCTCGAGAGCGGAGAGGGCTGGATCAGCCCCCGCCGCGCGCTCGAAGGCGCCCGCGCTCACCGCCGGCTCCAGCGATCCCGTCCTGCGGACTACCAGGCGGAGGTGTCTCTGGTCCGGGAAACGGTCGTGGGTGACATCGTGTTGCGGGTCCAAGGCCGGGCTGACGGCGTCCTCATCCGGCCCGATGGCGTGATCCTCGAGGAGATCAAGACTGTTGCGGGCGGCCTCGAACCTGCACCGGATCCGCTCCACTGGGCCCAGGCCAAGATCTACGCCGCGATGTACGTGGCCGAGCACGGCCTCGACCACATCGAAATCCAGCTGACCTACATCCACATCGAATCCGGGGAGACGGCCGTGTTCCGCCAGTCGTTTCCGGCGGCCGAACTCGCCGAACTATTTGCGAAAGCCGTTGTGGAATATGCCGAATGGGAGCGCGATCGCCTGCAGTGGGGCCGATTGCGGGACGGATCCATCGCGACTCTTCCTTTCCCGCACTCGCGGTATCGTCCGGGCCAGCGGGCGCTGGCGGTGGCTGTCTTCCGCACGCTCGAGAAATCGGGCCGCCTGTTTGCCGAAGCACCCACCGGGATTGGAAAGACCATTTCGGTCCTTTATCCCGCCCTGAAGGCGCTCGGCCGGGGCCATGTCGGAAGGCTGTTCTACTTGACCGCGAAAACCGTGGGGCGAACGCTGGCCGAAAAGGCGATCGCGGACCTCCGCGCATCGGGCCTGCGCCTGCGCTCGCTGACCCTCACCGCACGCGAAAAGATTTGTTTCAAGCCCGATCAGCCCTGCGATCCCCGGACATGCCCGTTCGCCCATGGCTACTACGACCGGATCCGGGATGCAGTCCGAGAAGCGGTGGCCGGCGAGACGCTGACCCGCCCGGCTGTCGAAGCGGCGGCCCGCCGGCATCAGGTCTGCCCATTCGAGCTCTCGCTCGAGGTCTCGCTCTGGGTCGACGCGATCATCGGCGATTACAACTACGTGTTCGATCCCCAGGCCTGCCTGAAACGGCACTTCGCCGAGGGCCCCACCGACTTCGCGTTCCTGGTCGATGAGGCCCACAACCTCGTCGATCGCGGCCGCGAGATGTTCTCCGCTGAGCTCGATCTCGAGGAAATCCGCCAAGTGCGGCGGATGGTGCGCCAGCCGCTGCCCGGTTGCGCCCGCGCCCTCGATCAAGTCTGCAAGGCGTTCCGCGCCTGGCGCGCCAATGCGTCTGCCGGAGCGTCGGACGCCGCCCCCGGCCCGCTGGCCTGGGCGACCCCCGACTATCCCGCGGAACTGCCGGCTGATCTGCGCAGGTTTCTCGAGGCGGCCGAGGCCAGCCTCGCCCAAGACCGCGCTTCAACTTTTCGCGAGCCTCTTCGCGAGCTCTACTTCCGCACCCTCGATTTCCTCCGAATCCTCGAGATCTATGACGATCGTTACGTGACTCTGACCGAGGCGCGGGGCCAGCAGATGCGGCTCCGCCTCTTCTGCCTGGATCCATCGGCGCGGATCCGCGAGGCGCTGGACCGCGGGAAATCGGCCGTGTTCTTCTCCGCCACCCTCTCGCCGATGGACTATTTCCGGAAAACGATCGGCGGAGATGGGCAGGACGCCTGCATGCGCCTGCCTTCGCCTTTCGCCCAGGGGCATCTGGGCGTATTGATCGCTGACCATGTGCGGACCGAGTATCGGCATCGCGCGAGATCCGAGGATGATGTGGCTGCCGCCATCGCGAGCTTTGTCACGGCGCGCCCGGGCAATTACCTGGTCTATTTTCCATCTTATCAGTATCTCGATCAGGTCCGGAAACGATTCGAGCTGGCGACGTCTGGGATCCCCATTCGCTGCCAGTCGCCCGGGATGGCGGAAACGGAGCGCGAGGCGTTTCTCGCCTTGTTCGACTCTCCGCATCCTCAAGGGCAGGTTGGGTTCGCGGTGATGGGGGGCCTTTTCGGCGAGGCGATCGACTTGGCGGGCGATCGTCTGATCGGGGTAGCGGTGGTCGGAGTGGGGCTTCCCCAGGTGGGGCTCGAACGGGATGCGATCCGCGCCTATTTCCAGCGAACGAATCGGGCTGGATTCGACTTTGCGTATCGATTTCCCGGCCTGAACCGCGTTCTTCAGGCGGCTGGCCGCCTCATCCGATCCGAGACGGACCGGGGTTTGGTGCTGTTGATCGATGCCAGATTTGCGGAGGAGAAATACCGGCGTCTTTTGCCCTCGTGGTGGTCGCCGATACCGGTCCATTCCGCATCTGAGATTGATTGCCAGGCCCGGCGCTTCTGGGAGGACGCAGCCCCTTGAAAGCGGCGGGGCAGGGGAATGCATACCTGCAAACCATCCGGCGACTGCAGACTTGTTACCGGCAGCCGTCCTCGGCATTGTATCTTCCGTGAATCCGTATCCGGTCAGCCCCGAGAAGGAAGCCGATCTGGCCCGGCGCATGCGGGCGCTCGGGATCGAGGAGGCCGATCTCGAGGAGACCTTTGTGCGGTCGGGCGGCCCAGGCGGCCAGAATGTCAACAAGACCGCCACGTGCGTGCTGCTGCTCCACCAGCGTTCCGGGATTCAAGTCAAATGCCAGGCCACCCGCCAACAGGGGCAGAACCGATTTCTGGCCCGCCAGCTCCTGCTCGATAAGCTCGAAGCCATCCACCAGGAACGCCTGGCCGCCGAAATCGCCCGCCGCGAGAAAGCGCGCCGGCGGAATCGGCCCCGGAGCCGCGCCGCCAAGGAGCGAATGCTCGCCGACAAGGCGCACCGCGCCATCAAGAAGCAATCGCGGCGCCCGGCGGCGCTCGAGTAGCCTCAGGGCCTCCGCGAGAATGAATTCGCAATTCCAGGCCCTTACTCGACGCGGCAGCGCCCGGAGCCGGCCACAATCTCGCCAATCGGCCACGCCGTGTGCCCCCGGGCCCGGATCTGCCGCAGCAGGCGGCCGGAATCCGATTCCGATGCCACCAGCGTCATCCCGATCCCCATGTTGAAGACCTGGCACATCTCTGCGTCCGATATGCGCCCCCCTCGCTGGAGAACCTCGAAGATCGGAGGAACCTCCCAAGCCCCGCGCCGGATCCAGGCATCGCAATTCGAGGGCAACGTCCGCGGCACGTTGTCGATGAATCCCCCCCCCGTGATATGGGCGACGGCCTTCACCGCCCCCCGGCCCGAGCGCACCGATGGAGACTGCCTCGACAGCGCCCGCAGCAGCGGTCCGTAGCTGACATGGACCTTGAGCAGCTCCTCGCCGACGGGCCGATCGAGCTCGGCCAGCCGGCTGGCTGGCTTCAGCTTCATTCGATCGAACAGCACCCGCCGGGCCAGGGAATAGCCGTTGGTGTGCAGCCCGCTCGACGCCAGGCCGATCACGACATCACCCGGCCGGACTCGACGGCCATCGATGATCCGGGATTTCTCGACCACGCCCACGATCGTTCCGCTGACGTCGTATTCGCCCGGGCTGTAGAAGCCGGGCATCTGGGCCGTCTCGCCGCCAATCAGCGCGCACCGGTTCTCGGCGCAGGCCTGCGCGAATCCGCGGATGATCTGCTCGAAGACGCGCGGCTCGAGCTTGCCCGTTCCGATGTAATCGAGGAAGAAGAGCGGTTCGGCCCCCAGCACCGCGATGTCGTTGACGCAGTGGTTGACCAGGTCCTGGCCGATCGTGTCATGCCGGTCCATCGCGAAGGCCAGCTTCAGCTTGGTCCCCACGCCGTCGACGCTCGAGACCAGAACCGGCTGCCGGTACCGACGGCAGTTCAGCGCAAACAGGCCGCCGAACCCGCCCACCTTGCCGAGCACCTCCGGGCGCCGTGCGGCCGCCAGCAGGCGCGGGAGCCCCGCCTTCACCCGGTTGCCCAGCTCGATGTCCACACCCGCCTTTGTATATGCGTGGTTGGTCATAATGCCACTTTCTTAACGATCATTCTGCGCATTCCGGTTTGAGGCAGGCTTCCGGCCCGCCGCCGCCGGCGCCTCCCGGCTCGACCCGGCACCCCCTGAACACCCGGCGCAAGTACTCCAAGCTGCGCGTCGCAATCTGCTCCGGCCCCTCCTCGAACTGGAAAACCTCCACCGACACATAACCGCCGTATCCCACCTCGCGCAGCGCCTCCGCAATCGGCCCGAAATCCACATCCCCAAAGCCCGGCCCCTTCAGGTTCCGATCGTTCGCGTGGAAATAGGCGAAATAGGGCCAGGAGTCGCGGATGATCTGCGGGATGGGTATGCCCTCCGAGCTCATTGCCTTGACGTCCAGGATGATCTTGAATCGCTCGCTCTTGAGCGTCCGAACAAACCGGATCGCATCGGCCGCCGTGTTGATGAAGTTGGTCTCCGCCGGCGCCAGCGGCTCGAAGCAGATGGTCACGCCCCGCGTTTCGGCTCGCTGGACCGCGGGCCGGAACGTCTCGCGGGCCCATCCCCAGGCCTCATCGCAGGAGACTCCAGGCATGACGTTGCGCTGTTTGGGCGATCCCACCACCATGAATCGCCCGCCCAGATCCGCGCAGAAATCGACCAGCGCACCGAAATACCGGCTCGTCCGCTCCCGGATCGAGGCGTCCGGATGGTTGATGTACATCCCTTCCGGCTTCACCAGAACCCAATGGATTGCCGAGATCTGAATCCCCGCTTGCTCGGCCATCCGCCGGATCCGGGCGCGCTCGTCCTCGCCGATCATCTCGACCGAGTCGGCCAGGGTGAACGGCGCGATCTCGAGCGCGCCGTAACCGATCCGAGCCACATATTCGATCGTCCGATCGATGGTCCACCCCTGGAAGATCTCGTTGCAGATCGACAAAGTCACCGCCGATTCCGTTGCCATGGATTAAACTCTGGCAAAAACGGGTCCGCGGCACAAGCTTCGAGCGCGCGGTTCGCCATGGGGGCGGCGTTCGATTCGGAGGGGCGGATCGGAGAAGCTGGCTCCGTCCGCCCCCTGATCCCGGCCGCGCGGGGCGCGGTTCCGGCCCCCTCGCCCCGCGAGAAGCTGGCGGGGCAAGGGCAGGGGAAAGGGAGTTTCCCGGAGACGCTTGCGCCTCTCTGGAACTGCGCGGCGGCCTGTTCCGACCCGTTAATCCACCAACCGGAAGAAGCGGATCGGATCGCTGACCGCATTGGTCCAGGTCCAAGGCCCGAGGTAAGTGTTGGGATTGATCGTTTGCGGCACGTTGGTGAATGGCCCCGAGATGTCCACGGCCGTCTGCAGCCGGTGGCCGCCTTCCCATTCGAGCACGGCATTGGTTTCGACCATCGTCGCCGAGAGCCATGGCGCGGGCGGCGCGGGCGGCAGCGGAGCGCCCACCGGCAGCATCAGCAGCCGGAACGAGATCGGCTCGTTCAGGTTCACGAACGGATTGCTCGCCGGGGACACCCCCGATGTGGTCAGACGCAGCCATCTCGACGCCGTCGGGTTGGTCCACTGCCATCGCACCCGCAAGGATTTAGCGCCCGTATCGGCCACCCCGTTGTTCACCACGCTCACGTTGGGCGCCGAGAGAATATGCGCGCTGGTGGTGCCCGAAAAGCCAGGGGCGCGAAAGCCATAATCCGTCTGCCCCGCCGGTGCCGCCTCGAACGTCTGAAACACGTTGCTCCCATTGCTGATGTTGTCGATGTAGATGTCGAACGGGCCGGTATCATCGAGGCTGTCGATGACGAAATTGATCGACTCGAGCGTGCCCCAGAGGCCCGCCAGGTCGTTGGTCTTGGCGATGGCAGGATTCCATTGGACGCTCGGGCCGCGTTGCACGTAGCTGGGCGTGACTTCCGTCCCGGCAATCCAGACCGAATAATCATTCGCATCCAGGAAGAACGTGTTCGTAACGTCGGCACCTTCGAAGAATCCCTGCCCGTAATAGCTGCGCAGGACCCGATAGCCCTCGGCCCCCGGAACCTCGGCCCACGACCAGAGGATCCCCTCAAAATCGTTGCTGGTCGTCAGCGACGCCTTGCCCGCCACGCGCGAATAGATCTTGGTCTCTTCCGGAAGCAGGGTGCGGAACGCGTAGACCTGAATCTCCACCGGCGTCTGCGCGTAATAGCCGATGGGCGCGGTGTTGGTTCGAGCGGCGGTGAGGTTCGTGGGATTGCCGACCGTTTCGCTCTCGCGGCTGAAGGTGATCGTCTGCCAGCCGTTGCTCGGATAGACGATGGGCGCATCGATCGGTGCGCCGCCGGACACGTTGGTCGCCCCGAGGAAGTTCAGGCTCGTGCTGCTGGTGTTGCCCGGCGCGCCGGCCGTCGCGGTCTCATTGGTGGTCTCGCGAATGGTCAGGGCGATGCGCAGGCTGGGGTTGGCGCCGCCGCCCACCAGGATGCCCTGGGCGGGCACGCAGCCTTCCTGGTTGTTGATGGTCTGCGTCGCGCTCACCTCGGCGTTCTTTACCAGGCCCGACACGCTCACGGTGTTGTTGCCGCCGGTCACGCCGGTGTCCTTCGAACCGATCTGCATCCAGTTGGCGCCGACGACCCTTTGATAGGCAGTCACCTTGGTGGCCTGGGTCGAAACGCCCGAAACCACCACTTCATTGACCGCCGCACTCAACGGGCCCACCACTTCCACCGTCGGGACATCCAGGCAGGGCTCGTACAACGTGAACCTCCAGCAATCGAACAAGAGCCGGTTCTGGGCGCCTCCGTTCACCAGACCGCTCTTGTAGCGGAACTCGATGGTCGGCGTGGTGCTTCCCGGACTGTTGGTCAGGTAGCCGAGGAATCCCCATTGGTTGGCGGGACTTCCGTACCGGCGCTGGAACTTGTCCGTCTCGGAAAAAGACAGTGTCCCGCCCGAGGTGCAGGCGACGCTCAGAATCACATTCGTGCTGGTGTTGCCCGCCAGGCTGTTGAAATTGTAGTGGATCTGATACACCCCGCCCGGCACGCCGAGCGTAGGCGTCAATGTGACGCCGTAGGACGGATCCGTGATGTCGGCGCTGCCATAATAACAGCGGGAGACCGTGGTCTTGGGATGGCCGGGCGCCGTGCCGACCGCCCCCGCGTCCGTCAAGCCGGGGAATTGCTCGCTATACGTGCCATCCGTGTTCGGGCCCGGACAGTTGGCCGTGACCGTGCAAGGCGAGGGCCGGGCGGTGACGTAGACAATATCCGCCAGCGCAGCGCCGCCTGCCAGACCGAGCGAACATAACAATAACAAGATCTTTTTCATAAGCCAGTTTCGTTTGCTGCCAAGTTTTCATTCTGAAAAGTTATTGCGCGAGCGTCAAGACAATGCGCCCGGCGGCTTCCATAGCGGGCGCAGGACAAAATTCTTCGGCTTTTGGTGCGTCCGGTTGCAGGCGGGTGGCGTGCTGGACCGCTTGCACCCCGTTAGCCGATCGTCTTCTCTCTCCCCTCTGCGGCAGTGGAGGGGAGGGTCGGGGAGAGGCGGGCGTTGGAACGAGCCCCTCTCCCTCCGCCCTCCCCCCTCCCCCCGCTCGTCCCTCGCAGGTCTTGATGAATGTCGTCTTACACGCCCCCGCCCACCCGCGCCGCATCCGTCCTTTGGCCTTGTTCGGAGCCGACTCGTCTGGTATCTGAACGGGGAAGAAACCCGCGGATGATCGGCGAGCGCGTTGCCGGCAAAGACGGATGAAGGGCGCGAAACGATGGGTTTCGCGGGCGGCAATCCCGGCGCGAGAATCGCGCCGAGCCGCCATTCAGTCCGGGTGAATTCTTCAACAACACTGAATCCGAAGGAGACCAGCCTATGAAACTGAGTCTGGATACGATTGGGTATGGAGGCTACTTCACGGCGGCGGGCCAACAGCTCCCGCTCGAGGACGCGATCCGCCGCGCGGCCAAGCTCGGCTACGATGCCGCATGCATCTACGCACACCGGCCGTTGGGATTTCCCATCGATCTGGACTCGAGCCGGCGGCGCCGGATCAAGGACCTGTACGGCGAACTGGATCTGGATATGGGAGCCGTCGTCTGCTGCACCAATTTCCTCGAAGCCAACCATGTCCTCGTGTATCCGCGCGAGAAGGAAATCCTGTATGTTCGGGCCTGCATCGACATGGCCCGCGATCTGGGCTCGACCATCGTCCGCATCCTGGCCGCCTTTTACGGGTATTTCCAGAACCCGATGGCGGGCCAAGGATATGGCCTGTCGAGCTTCGAATCCCGATCCCGCCGGGTCTCGCGCGGTGAGGACTGGCTCGAGGCATGGCATCAGGCCCGCGAAGCGATTGCGGAGCTGGCGCGCTATGCGCAGGACCAGGGGATCACCCTGGCCCTGCAGACCCATCCGGAGATCACCGTCAACAACGACGACACGCTCGCTTTGCTCGAAGAGATCGGCGTCCCGAGCCTCAAGATCGGGCTGGACCTGCCATTGCTCGAGTCCATCGAGCCCGGGTTTGTGCGGAAAACCGTCCATCGGATGAAAGGCCTCATGGCCTACTCGCACACGATCTCGCTGCGAAAGACGCTGACGGTGGGCGGGGCGGTGATCGGCTGGGAAGAAGTGACGCCGGGCAGCGAGCTTGATCCGTTGCCGTGGGAGGTGTTTCTCCAGGCGTGCCATGAGATCGGATACGATGGCCTCCTCTCGGCCGAACAATGCTCGCCCATTATCGTCAAAGGCCACCGATTGGGGACGACCGAGACCGTCGATGAGCGATATGTCGAATCGCTCGCCTATCTGAAAGGGGTGCTGCGGAAGATCGGGGCGTATACCGGTCGGAGGATTTGAGCTTTATTGCACGGCCTCGCACTCGGCGACCTTGCGGAGGTAGAATTCGCTCGAGAGAAAACCGTCCTCGTAGAGCAGCCGGAGCTGGCGCAGGCGGCCTGCGACCTGGGCTTTGGTGAACGCAGGCGGCGATCCCGCCGATCCGGTCGAGGAGGCAGTCGTAGCCGCGGGGGGAGCGGTGGTAGGTTGGGGCAGGGGGCGCTTGGCTGGCGCGGTGTTGCCGGCGCCAAGCACCATCGCTTTCAGGTCCCGGGCGGGAACGAGGTGGCGCCAAAGGAACGCCTGCATCCGGTCCTCGGCCGGAACCGCCTGGCGGACGATGCGGCGGCCGCCGGCCTGGGCGGCGCCCACGATCGAAAGGTCGACCGGTTGGGCGGTCGCGGGCAGGGTGGTCCGGATGGTGAGCCGCGCGGCGGTCTGGGTGCTGGCGAGGGTCACGGGGGCCGCCGAGAAGCTGTTCAGCGGCTGCCTCAAGGAGAGCTGGATGGGGCCGCTGAAACCGTCCATGCGCTGCGCAAACACGGTGACTGTTGTCGAGGATCGGCCGCGGAGGGCGATGCTCGAGGGCACGACGCGCAGCTCGAAATCCGGCTGCGGCGCGCTCAGCCGCAGCCGGTATCCATAATCGTCGCCCCCCTGGCGCGCAGTGTCGCCGATATGGACGAAGTAAACCCCGTCAGCCGGCAGCCGGGCCATGAACCACGAATCGGCAGAGTGCGTATGCAGCCCGGCGCCCAGATCCTCGCGGTCGTCGTTGAAGGCCAGCACGCGGCCCGACGCATCGGTGAGCTTGATGACCGAGTCCAGCGGCGAATCGAGCCGGCGCGCCTGGACCTCGGCGGCGATCAGGCTGCCGGCCGCACCGGTGAACTCGAACACATCCCAGTCGTCCGGGCGGTCGATGCGCCCGTTCACGACCAGGGGCAGGACGACTTTCTGGGCGGTGTCGGCGCCATTGTTCGTCTCCTTCTCCAGATGCTCGGGGAGCGTTCCCAGGGCGAACGGCATGGGATTGGACACCAGCTTGTCTCGCGTTGCGCTGAGCCAGCAGAGGCCGGGGCTGGCGCCGGCGGGAGGCGCCGCCAGGCGGGCTTGATCGAGGTTCCAGCCTGTCATGGCGGGCGTGGAAGGCGCGCCAGTCCGGGCGCCCAGGGGGAACAGGCTCGAGAGAAATGGCAGCTCGCCAATGCTCAGGCGATAGACGAAATCCTCGCGCCCCCGGTAGATGGCGTCGGCGATCTCGAGCACGTACTCGCCGTCCCGAGGCGCCTCGAACCGGAGGACCGGATCCGGCTTGAACCGGAAATCATCCTCGAAGGCGAGCTCTTTTCCCCGGGCGTCACGCAGGGTCAGAACAGGCTGAAACCAGCCGGGCACGGCATCGGCGATGTAGGGGACCAGCTGGCGGGCGAGGGTGGTGATGACCAGCCGCTGGCCCCGGCGGGCGGCGAACCGGTAGCGGTTGACCTCGCCGGAAGCGATCTGCCCATTCAGCGTGCAAGGCAGATCGATCCGGACCTCGAGCTCTTCCGGAGGCCGCTTGCGCAAGGCCAGCTCCTCCTTGCCGAGCAATTGGATCGTGGCAGTGGCCATCGGTTTGCGAGTGAGCTCGGCCAACTGGCCCACGTGGAAGGGGAGCGGGTTGGACACGCCGCGGGGCGTGACCAGCCGGATCTCGCGCTCGCCTGGCTCGGCGTTGGGCGTGATCGTGAGGTCGATGAACGCGAGGTTGGCGATCGAGACGCAAGCGGGCGTGGCCACGTGTTCGCGCAGGCGCTTTTCGATCCGGGCCATCAGAGCGCCGGTCGGCTCGGCGGGCGCGAGCCGCAGCGGCGCTCGATCCGAAGCCCTGACTGCCACCGCTCGAGCGGATCGAGCCGGTGCGGCAGGCCCCGCCGCTTTTCTCAGCTCCCGCAACTGCTCGTTGATCAGCTGGTTTTCCTGGGGGTTCAACCGCCGGTAATAATCGACGACCCGGCCGGTCACGCCTGCGCCAGTGACCAACACCCCGCAGACGTCATCCAGACCCTGTCCGCCGAGCCGGATCTGGACTTTGGCGCCCTGTTGTCCACCGGCCGGGTAAACGTAGCCGATGTAGGGGCGTTGCTGGGCCTGGGCTTGAAATCCGAGGGCCAGCCCTGCCGCCGATGCCATCGGGACGATCCCGCGAAGGATCCGGCGGCCGGCGCGGTGCAGGAGGCGGTTCATACGAGCTACATGATCTCCGTCAACAAGCCGCCGGACTTGGCGCTCTCGGTAGCGGCCGGCAGGACAAAAGCATCCAGGCCGAGCGGGTGCGGCAGCGTGGCGCGGGCGTCGATGCCGCTGAGGGCGTAAATGCTGCCCAGCAGGTCCACGGGGTAGATGGGGCGGTCCTGGACGTCCTCGGCCTTCGCTGTGGATGCGCCGACCACCTTGCCGCCCTGGAAGCCGCCGCCCGCGACGAGCGCGGTGAAGACGTTGCCCCAGTGATTTCGCCCGCCGTTCCACGGGGGCTGCCAGTCGACCTTGGGGCCGCGGCCGAACTCGCCGCAGCACCACACCAGGGTGCTCTCGATCAGGCCGCGCTCGTGGAGGTCGAGCAGCAGCGCCGCCAGACCCTGATCCAGCTGCGGGCATTGCCGGCGCATGATCGCGAAATGGTTGCTGTGAGTGTCCCAGCCGCCGGGGTAGTTGATGACGATGTAGGGAACGCCCGCCTCGACCATGCGGCGCGCCGCCAGGCAATCCTGCCCGAACGTATGGCGGCCGTAGCGATCGCGCACATCCGGCTTTTCCTGGGAGAGATCGAACACCTTTCGGCCCTCGCCCAGGATCAGTTCGTAGGCCTGTTTTTTGGCCTCCTCGGAGGCCGCCACTTGCGGGTCGGCGGCCGTCGCGCGCCCGAGCGTGTCGATGCTCTGGAGCAGATCGCGGCGGGCCTGCTGGCGGTCGTCCGATAGGCCCCGGGACACCACCCCCTCCACCTCGAATCGGGCCGCGTTGGGATCGCCCCCGGTCGCAAACGGCTTCAGCTTCGGCCCCAAAAAGCCCTCCTCCGAAAACCGCCCCTGCGGACGCGTCAACACCACATACGGCGGGATCATGCCCTTGTACTCCTTCGACTTGAAATAGGCGAACACGGCGCCGACGCTCGGATACGCCAGGCGCTCCCCGGGCGCGTGCCCGGTCTGCATCAGATAGGCGGCGGTCTCATGGCCGTTGTTCCGGTGCGTCATGCCTCGCAGGAGCGAGTATTTATCCGCCTGCTTGGCCAGGAGCGGAAACAGCTGCCCCACCTGGATGCCGTCGACGTTGGTGGGGATCGCACTCTTGAACTCGCCCAGGTAATCGTATCCCGCGTCCGGCTTGGGGTCCCAGGTGTCGATATGGGACATGCCGCCCCAGAGGAAAATCTGGATGACCGATTTGGCTCGTGCCTTGATCGCGGGCGGAGCCGCCGGAGATGGCGCAGGCGCGCCCCATCCCCGCCCGCCGGACGCCAGCAGGCCCGCCGTGCTGAAAAGGCCGATCCGGAGCGCCTGGCGCCGCGATAGGGGGATGCCCAGATGCACGCCCAGGGGAAAGCCATCCGCAGCCTTGAATATCGAACTGGATTGCGCGTTCATCGCTCGAGGAGGGATGGGCTCGATGTCAGTGGCGAAAAAGAAATTCGGTGCTGTTGATGAGCGACCATGCAACGTCCACCCAGTCCTCGCGCCGCACGGCAGTGCGGGCTCGGCTGGCCCGGCCCGCCGGGCTCGCCGCAGCCGCTGCGGCGTAGCCGGTGACGATCCGGATTTCGTCCGGGGCTGGCAGCCGGGAGAGGATCGTCAGATAGAGCTCCTGGACGATATCGGGCGCCGGCCGTCGGGAATCGAAGATAGCCCTGAGCCGGGGGCCTTGCTCGAGCTTGCGCTGGATATGGCTGGAGTTGAGCAGGTGGAGCCATTGGGCGGGGACGGGGTTGTTGTTGCGTTCGTTCTCCATGCCCGTGGCGCGCGCCGAGCGGCCAAACAGGGCCAGGAAAGGGCTCGTGATGCTTCCGTCGCCGATCGCGATCGCCGGCATGTCGGCGGGGATATAGGTGTAGGGCTCCGGGATCGGGCTCGTGTAGAGATCGGATGCGCCGGTGACGCGATTGATGGCGTCGATGAGCACTTCGGCCTCCAATCGCCGCAGCCGATAGCTGGCAAACTGCGCGGCCGCCTCGGGCTCCATCGGCCTGGGCATCGAGGAGAGCTGGTAGGTGGCCGAGCGTAGGATCAGCCGATACAGGTGTTTCAGGTTGTAATCCTTGGCGACCAGCTCCTTCTCCAGATACGCCAGCAGCTCGGGATGGCTCGGCCGATTGTCCGGCCGGATGTCGTCCGGCTCATGGATGATGCCTCGCCCCAGGAGCCACGCCCAGACCCGGTTCGCAATCGCCCGGGTGAACCAGGGGTTCCACGGCGTGATGAGCCAATCGGCAAAGACCTCCCGCGGGTCCCGGTCCGGAGCGAGCCGGACCGTGGTTCCGTCCGGGAGCATGGCGGTCACGGCCTGGCCGCTTGCCCGGGGCTGGATGGCCGGCTGGGCCGCGGCATGGGCGGGAAGCCCGATCGATGAAACCGAGTCCTTGCCGGGCGCTGAGTTGCCGGCGACGGCGCTGGATCCCAGCGGATCCCAAAACACGTGTTCCTCCTTCCATTCGCTGGTGGGCTTGTAGCCGATCTGCGAGAAAAAAAGCTCCGCGCCAGCCAGGCGGTTGCTCGGCCAGGCATCCACCCTCGCCCCCATGAACGTCAGGGCCACCGCGCTCACGATCCCCTGCGGCGTCCGGTTCTGGACCGCGCGATAGAAATTGACAGGGCCGACCCGGAAGTTGCTGCCGCTCGAGGTCAGCAGCTCGCGTGCGAACTGGTTGTAGGGCTTGTTCGCCGCGATGGACGCCTGAACCCAGCGGTGATACGCCTGCGCCGCGTTCGGCCAGAGATTGGCCGGGAATTCCGCCTTGATCCGGAGCACATCGCCCCATTTCATTGCCCAGTAAACGGCGAACTCCTCGCGATCGAGCAGCCGATCGATCAGGTCGTCCCGCCGGTTGGGATCGGTGCGGCGCAGAAACTCCAACGCTTCAGCCGCCGTCGGCAGCGTGCCGATGATATCCAGGTAGGCGCGGCGGACGAACACCGCGTCCGAGCAGCGGGGCGGCACGCTCAAGCCGAGCGCCCGAAGCCGCTCGAACACGAGCTCATCGATCCGGTTTTGCGCGACGGCGGGCGTCGATTCCTCGAACAGATGCTGCGCGGAGCGGGGGGCCGGCGAGGCAGCCAGCGCCGCAGCCAGGATCAGAAATGAAATCGGCCAGGTGCTCATCCGATGCTACTGCGCCACATATAGCACACGCCGCCGGCGCTGCAAGGATTCAACGGGGGACTGGGACCGAATCGGCCATCGTCTTGGCGCGGAAGTTCGAGAAACGATGGAAGGTGAGGAAGTTGGCGTCGTGGTTGTTGTGGGCGCCGCCGAGCCCGTCGTCGAAGGCGGTGCGGCAGACGGCGATGATGTCGTCGCCATCGAAGAGCCAGTCCACATACTGGAACCCGTGCTTGGACACGTCGGGGTGATAGAGCAGGATGCAGCGCACTGTCCACCGAGCCAGGTCGGGCGAGCAGGTCAGGGCGAGCGTGTTCCGGATGCCGCCGGGATTGGGGGCGCGGTGCCGCTCGTGGACGATGCTGGCCAGGGAGCAGTAGAGCCGGCTCTGGCTGTCGAAGCGGATGGCGAATTTCTTCGCGCCCCCCGGGAAATCGACGAAGCCCGTCTCCGGGTCGAAGGAGGCGGTCCTGCCGTCGGCGCTGATCCGGACGATGGCGGCCTTCTCGTCCGGCGATCGCGTCTGCACCCGCAGCACATCGACCAGCTCGCCGCTGGGGGCGACGACCGCATTGCCTTCGAGCCAGGCGCCCATGTCGTTGTTGTTCCAGGCGCGGTCGCTCGGCAGGAAGTTGCTGGCGGTCCAGGAGGCCGAGTCGAGCAGGTCGGCGTCGGCGGGTGCGGAGAGCATTCCGGCGCGATAGTGGATGCCCCAGGCCACCGGCGGGTTGCGCCACTCGAAGGCGCGCCAGAGCCGGCCGCCATGCTCGATGACGGGCATCGGCGCACAGTGATATTCGCCGTTGTCGCGCAGGAGGCCCGAGGCCCCATGGGCTGGCGACGTCCACGTCTGGCCCCCATCGGCCGAGCGCCGGATGAGGATGTTCCCGTGGTGCCGATCCGGCCCCAGCAGGTAGAGGGCGCCCCGATGCACGAACAGCGACGACCAGAACGCCCCCTGGATCTCCGAGATCCTCTTCCAGGATCGGCCCCGGTCGCCCGAGCGGAACACCGCCGTCCGCGCGCTCTGGTGCTCGTTGGATTTCGGGCCGAAGAAATCGTGCGAGGCCACGTAATCGCCGCCAGGCAGGACGGCGATGCTGGGGGAGCCGATGTAAAGCCCCGACGATGCCGGGCTGTGGTCGATGACCACCCCGGGCACCAGGTCGAATCGCGGCTCGGCCGCCGGGCCAATCGCGGCTGAAACGGCAGCACCAGCCAGGCCAATCAAAATGGCCAGCAGGATGGGTCGCGTGTTCATCTGCCCAGACCCTTACCGCGAACAGCCCAGAGGCTGCGCCCCAGGCGCCCCTCTCGGGATGAACCCAGTCGGCGCTGCCCGGCGAAGCCGCCCGATCGGACCGTCAAAAAGGAACCGCGAGCTTGCTGGCCGCTCTCTTCTTTGCCCAGCGCGCCTTAGCGGCCCGGCTCATCGCCGCTTTGGCCTCGTCGCTCACGGTGGACTTCTTCTTCTTCGGCTCTGCGGCAGGCTGGGCAATGCCTTTCCTTTTCGCCCAGCGCTCCTTGGCGCCTCGGCTCATGGCCGCGCGGGCTGCGGCGCTCATCCTCCGCCTCTTTCGAGGGGCCGCAGCGGCCGCCGCGGGCTCGGCGGGCGCGCCCAGAATACCAGCCAGTTCCTTTTGCAGCTTCTCGAGCTGCTCTTTGATGGCCGCAGCGCGCCGCAGTTGCGCTGCCGACAGATCCGTTACATTCATCGTTGAATAAGAGAAGCAAAAGGGGGCATCCGTCAAGACAACAATGGCTGCTTCTGCGAGAGCCCGGCGAGTAGACACGGCCAGGGCGATCGGATTCCTCGCCACCGAGAGAGAGCATTCTCGACAAGACATCATCTCTATGCCACGATCCATGCATGCTCTCGAAACCAGTCCGCCTTGCATCCCCATCGGCATGGACCCGCCCGATCCTCATCCTGCTCGGATGCATGGCCGGGTGCGCGGCCGGGGCGCCGCCGGAGAGTTCCGGAGATACCAGGAGCCCGACCGGAGCGGGCCGTCTCGAATGGTGGCGCGAGGCGCGCTTCGGGATGTTCATCCACTGGGGCCCGGTATCGCTGACGGGCCAGGAGATCGGCTGGGCGCGCGGCGGCGACCGGCGCGGCTACGGCTCGAAAGGAAGCCTGGTGCCGGCCGAGATCTACGACAACCTGTTCAAAGAATTCAATCCGACGAACTTCAACGCGCGCGAGTGGGCGGCCCTCGCGCAGGCGGCCGGCATGAAATACCTCGTCTTCACCAGCCGCCATCACGACGGATTCAGCATGTTCGACACGAAGGCCAGCGACTACAAGATCACCAGCCCGCTCAGCCCTTTCCGCCGCGATGTGGTCCGAGAGCTTGCCGATGCCTGCCACCAGGCCGGGCTGCGATTCGGTCTCTACTACTCCCAGCCCGACTGGCATCATCCGGACGCGTTTACGCCCGACCGCCATGGCCGATACCTGGCCTATCTGAAGCAGCAGGTCGCCGAGCTCTGCTCCAACTACGGCCGGCTGGACATCTTCTGGTTCGACGGGTTAGGCAAGGCAGCAAAGGACTACGACGGCGAGGGCCTGGTAGGGATCATCCGCGGGCTCCAGCCGCAGATCGTCATCAACAACCGCACCGGCCTGCCCGAGGATCATGACACGCCCGAGCAGCGTGTCGGCAAGTATCAGGACGAGCGCCCGTGGGAATCCTGCATCACCATCTGCCGCCAGTGGGCGTGGAAGCCCAACGACGAGATGAAATCGCTCCAGGAGTGCATCCGGACGCTTGTGCTCTGCGCGGGCGGCGACGGCAACCTGCTGTTCAACGTCGGTCCGATGCCCGACGGCCGAATCGAGCCTCGCCAGGTCGATCGCCTGAAGGAGATGGGCGTGTGGCTGGCGAAGAACGGCGAGAGCGTCTACGGGACACGCGGCGGCCCATGGAAGCCGGCCAAAGCCATGGCCAGCACCCGCAAGGGCGCCACCGTCTATCTCCATGTCCTCGAAGCCCCCGGCGCCCGGATCGAGCTGCCGGCCCTGCCGCGCCGGGTGAGGGCCGCCTCGTTGCTGGGCGGAGGCGCGGTGCAGTGCAGCCAGCAGGGCGATCGGCTCCTGCTGGCCCTGGAGCCGGCTGCGCTGGATCCGATCGACACCGTCGTGCGGCTCGAGCTGGACGGCTCGGCCATGGATATTCCCGCGATGGGGCTGACGGCGGCGTCGAACATCAAGGTGCTCGAGAGATAGCATGGATGCACCGGTTGGCGGACTGGACTGGACCATCATCGGGCTATACCTGGTCGCGGTGGTGGGGCTGGGTGTGGCGGCGGGCTTCCTGCGCCGCACGGGAGAGCGCGGCGGCGAGGGAGGGCGCTATTTCCTGGCTGGCAACACCCTGGCATGGCCGGTCATCGGTCTGGCCATGTTCGCCGCCAACATCTCGACGGTCCACCTCGTCAGCCTGGCGGAAACGGCCTACAAGTTCGGCTTGGTTTTCGGGAACTTCGAGTGGATGGCGGGGTTCACACTGGTCTTGCTGTCGCTGTTCTTCGCGCCGCTGTATCTGCGGTCGAGGGTGGCCACGCTGCCGGATTTTCTCGAGCGGCGCTTCGACCGGCGGTGCCGCGACGTGCTGTCGGTGGTGTCGTTGTTTTCGGCGATCGTGATTCACATGGGCGTGGCGCTCTACACGGCGGCCTGGGTGTTGCGGGGCATCCTCGGCCTGCCGCCCAGCGCCACGATCCTGGGGATGGATGCGCTGATGGTGTTCATCGCCATCCTGGGAGCGCTGACGGGCGCCTATACGATGCTGGGGGGGCTGCTCGCCGTGGTCTGGACCGAAAGCGTGCAGACAATCCTGCTGCTGGTTGGGGCCATTGTCATCACCGTCGTCGGCTATCTGCAAGTCGGCGGGTGGGCGGAGCTGGCCCGCACGCTCGCCTCGAACCCGCATCCGCTGGCCGGCGCGGCGGAGAGCGAGGTCACCTGGGGGACCGCCAACTTCCTCAGCATGGCGCGCCCCTCGGGCGATCCATCGGGGATGGCATGGTACAGCATCCTGCTGGGGTATCCGGTCCTGGGCATCTGGTACTGGTGCTGCGATCAGACCATCGTCCAGCGCGTGCTCGCGGCAAGGAACGAGAAGCACGCGCGCCTCGGCCCGCTGTTCTGCGCGTTCCTGAAGATCTGGCCGGTGTTCTTCTTCGTGCTGCCCGGCGTGATCTGCGTCGCGCTGGTCCAGAAGAACGCGTTCGGGGGCGCAGCGCCGCTCGCGGCTGCGGACACCTACACGTTCCTCATCACACGCCTTTTGCCGGTCGGGCTGAAGGGGCTGGTCATCGCCGCCATGCTGGCGGCCGCGATGCAGACGTGCTCCGCCGCGCTCAACTCGACCGCCACCCTCGTCGCCTACGACCTGTTCAAACGCCGCAAGCCGGACCTGGACGATCGGACGCTCGTGGTTATCGGCAAATGGACCACCGTGATCGGGACCGTCCTGGCCATTGTCGCCTCGCCCATATTCGGCCATTACGCGACGATCTTCGAGGGCATCAACAAGCTCATCTCCTATGTCGCCCCGCCCATCACCGCCGTCTTCCTCGTGGGGGTTTTCTGGAGACGCGCCTCGGCCGTGTCCGCCTTGGTCACCCTGCTGGCGGGCATGGCTCTGGGGGCGGCGATGTTTGTGGCGGACTGGACGGGGCTCTATCGGGGCGATTTCATGCTCCTCGCCTTTGGATTGCTGGCCGCCTGTTTGGCCGTCATGATCGCGACCTCCATGATGTTCCCCGAGCCGCTCAAGGATGAGGCCAGGCCGCTGGTCTGGGGCGATTGGCGGGAGCCGCTGCGAGGGGAGCCCGGCGGGCGCGGCCTGGGCAACTACCGTCTCGCGGCCGCCGCCATCCTGGCGGTGTTCGCGGCGCTCTACGCCGTTTTCCGGTGAATCCCACTTGGGGCATTGCTCTCCGAGCGCGCGAAGGCGCGAAGCTCGCCGCAGACGAAAGGGTTGATTCAGGCGGAATTCTCCTTACAGTGAGAGCACGAATCAATCGACACTCCTGATCCCCACAGACATGCAGGTCCGCAGCTTCGGCAACTTGATGGCGTCGCTGATGGTTGTCCTGATCACGGCGACGGTGTGCGTGCTGCTCGTCGTTCAAGCCCAGCTGTTCCTGCGCAGCGTGATGACGCTGGCAGATCGGATCGTGGAGCAGACTCTGAGAAGGATCGAGCTGCGCGTGCAGCAGTTGACCGACCCGGCGATCGCCATCAACCACCAGACGCTCCGGCTTGTTCAGGGCGCCGATCTTACCCCGGATAACCTGGCCAGGCTGGAGGGTTTTTTGGCCAAATCGCTTGAGCTTCGGACAGGATTGACATCGATCGGGCTGGCCATTGCAGCGACCGGCGAGTTCATCGTGGCCGAGCGGCGGGCCGGCGGCGCCATCCGCGTGCGCGAGCTTCGCCCGGACTCGCAGGGGCGGCTCCATTGGACCGACTGGCTGTGGGAGGGCGCGGCGCGCCGTTTGCTGGGCGATCGCCCCTGGGACGGCTATGATCCGCGCGAGCGCCCGTTTTACCGGCTGGCCCGGGACGGGGAGTCGGGGGTCTGGACCAAGACCTATCCGTTCTGGCAAGAGGACAACCCGCTGCCAATCCTGGGCATTTCCTACGCATCCCCCTGGCATGATGCCAAGGGCCGGTTGGTGGGCGTGGTGAACACGGATCTCGAACTGCAGGCCGTCTGCTCGTTCCTCGCGTCCCTCGAGGGCGAGCTGCCTGGATTCGCCATGATCCTCGAGGAGACAGCCGAAGATCAGTTCCGGCTTGTGGCGCACCCCCGCCAGGAGCAGTCGTTCGATCGGACGGGGACCAATCTGGTTGCGAGCGCGAGCGAGATCGCCGATCCGGTGGCCCGCAGCTACATCGCTGCCCTGGCCAAAGACCGCGCGCGGCTGGGCGCCGAGGAATATGGCCGCCGCTACCAAGTGGATGGCCAGTGGTATCTGAGCGGCTTCCACAGGCTGAGCGACCCGCAAAAGCCGCCATGGATCATCGCCATGACGGTGCCGCGCGAAGCCATTACGGGGGATATCATCCGAAACGTGATGTGGAGCCTGGCGGCATCGCTGGTCTGCCTGGCTGTGGCCGTGCTGGCAGCCCTGTGGTTTGCCCGGCGCATGGCGCGCCCGCTGCGGGAGCTGTGCCGCGAGGCCGAATCGGTCGGGCGGCTGCAGTTCGAGACGATCCACCTGCACCGCAGCTCGATTCGCGAGGTGCGCCAGCTGCAGCGGTCGATGGCCGAAATGAAAGCCAGCCTGCGGTCGTTCCGCAAATATGTTCCCGCCGACCTCGTGCACGAGCTGATCGCCAGCGGATGCGAGGCGCGCCTGGGCGGCCAGCAGCAGGCGCTCACCATCTTTTTCTCCGATATCGTTGATTTCACGTCGCTGTCGGAATCGATGCCCCCCCAGGCGCTGGTCGAGCGGGTGGGCGAATACCTGCTGCTGGTCAGCGACATCATCCATGAACACCGCGGCACGGTGGACAAGTACATCGGCGACGGGGTGATGGCGTTCTGGGGCGCGCCCCACGCGAATCCCCATCATGCCGCCGATGCATGCCGCGCGGCGTGGCATCTTCAGGAGCGGCTGGACCAGCTGGGAACAGAGTGGCAGGGCGCCGGCAAACCCCCGTGGCGCACCCGGGTGGGCTTGCACACCGGCGAGGTGATTGTCGGGAACATCGGCAGCGAGAAACGGATGAACTACACTCTGATCGGCGACGCCGTCAATCTCGCCAGCCGCATGGAGGGCCTTAACAAGCCGTTCGGCACCCGCATTCTCATCAGCGAGGGCACTCGCGAGTCCGCCGGAGACGCCATCCTGGCTCGCCCGGTCACCCGCGTGGTGGTCAAAGGCAGGGTTCGCGGGGTGCTGGTCTATGAGCTGGCCGGGCTGGCGGAGGAGGCCAGCCCCAGCCAGCGCGACCTGGCCGGCCAAACCATCGCTGCGTTTCAGGAGCTCGAGGCCCGGAATTTCGCGCGCGCCCGCGAGCAATATCAGGCGATCCTGAAGTCGCATCCGCACGATGCACTGGCTGGATTCATGGCCCGCCGGTGCGAGGATCTCCAGCGCGCTGCGCCCGGCCGGGACGAGGATATCGTCTACCGGGCGAAAGACAAATAGGGCCCCCAGAGGGCGAAGCTGTCCTCAGCAGCGTTGCCAAGGAAGGCCGGTGCCGGCAGGATTGCGGCGCACACGATGAGCAACTTGATCGATACCCTCCTGTCACGGGCCAAGGCCCAATGGCTCCTGGCGCTTGTCTGTATCGGGCCCGCGCATGTTATCGCAGCCTCCGGCCCCGCGCCCAACATCCTGCTCATCGTCAGCGACGATCAGGGCTGGCCCGACCTGGGCTGCATGGGCCTCAAGAGCATCGACACGCCGAACCTGGACCGGCTCGCCGCGGAGGGCGTGCGCGCGACGCAGTTCTACGCGACCTGGCCGGCCTGCACGCCGTCGCGCGGCAGCATTCTCACCGGACGCTACCCGCAGCGCAACGGCCTCTATGACATGGTGCGCAACGACATGGTCAACTTCGGCCATCTCTATTCGGCCGAGGAATACGCCGTCTCCCCCGAGATGACGCTGGGCCTGGATCCGAAGGAGAGGACCCTTGGCAACCTGCTCCAGTCCGCAGGCTATCGCACGGGCATGGTCGGCAAGTGGGACATGGGCCAGGCCCGGCGCTACCTGCCCATGCAGCGCGGCTTCGATTTCTTTTACGGCCATGGCAACAATGGCATCGATTATTATACCCACGAGCGCTACGGGGTGCCGTCGATGTTCTCCGGCAACGCGCGGACGGAGGCGGACAAAGGCGTTTACGCGACCGACCTGTTCAAGCGGGAGGCGCTGCGCTTTATCCGCGCGGCGCCGCCGGGCCGGCCGTGGTTTCTCTATCTGTGCTTCAACGCGCCCCATGGTGCGTCCTCCTTTGCAGGCAGCCGGCGGGCCGACGGCCGCATGGAGGGCGCCGGCGTACAGGCCCCGGAGGAATACGTCGCGCCCTACCGCAAGCGGGGCGTCGCGGAGAGGCTCGCCCTCTACCACGGCGCGGTCACCTGCATGGACGCGGCGATCGGGCAGATCCTCGCCCTGATCGACGCGCGCGGCGAGAAGGCCAGCACGCTGGTGATGTTCCTGAGCGACAACGGCGGCAGCGGCAACGGGGGGAACGCCCCGCTGCGCGGCCAAAAGAGCACGATGTGGGAGGGCGGCTTGAGCGTGCCTTTCATCGCGCGGTGGCCGGTGAGGCTGCCCGCCGGGAAGGTCACCGGCGAGTTTCTCACATCGCTGGAGATCTTCCCCACGCTGGCGGCCGCTGGCGGGGCCGAAACGCCCGCCGGCGTCAATCTCGACGGCCATGACATGCTGCCGGTCTTGCGCGGCGAAAGGGCGTCCCCTCGCACCGAGATGTTCTGGAAACGCCGCGGTGATTTCGCCGTGCGCATGGGCTCGTGGAAATGGGTGGCCGCCGGGGGCGCGACCGGCCTTTTCGACATCGCTGCCGATCGGGAGGAGAAGAAGGATCTCTCGGCAGCCAGGCCGGAGATCCTGGCCCGATTGAAAACGCGCTACGCGGAGTGGCTTGCCGAGATGGATGCCTCGGAGCCGCGCGGCCCGTTCCGGGACTATTAGGCGGTGGATCCCCGGCATCCTCCCCTGGCCGACGATGGATTCAAGGATCGGTCAGGTTGGGGGCCCAGAGGAAATTCGTCTTGAGCGGGGGCGTCTGGCCGCTGGCGGGGAAGGTTGCAAGCGCGGCAGCGCGAAGCCGGGCCCTGAGCTCGGACACTGTGGCGGCGTGCTCGGCCTTGTGCGCCAGGTTGGCGAGCTCCTGCGGATCGGTTTCGTGATCGTAGAGCTCGATGCCGGCTCGTCCCTGATCCCACTCGGTGTAGCGCCAGCGCGGCGTGCGCAGGCTGTACCCGAAAAAGCGCTTTGCAGGGCCGCCGCGCGTGACTTGCGTCAGTGCCCAGCCGCGGCCTTTCGCTTCGGGATCCTTCAGGAGCGGCACGAGGCTCTGGCCTTGCAGCTTCACGGGCGGCCTCACGCCGGCCAGTTCGGCCAGGGTGGGGTAGAGATCGAGGTGGCTCACGGGCGACCTCGCCACCGCGCCCCGAGAAGAGACGCCCGGCGCGACGATCAGCAGCGGCACGCGGGCGCTGCCTTCGAAGAGGCTCATCTTTTGCCACAAGCCGTGCTCGCCCATGTGATAGCCGTGGTCGCTGGTGAAGACGACGATGGTGTTGTCGGCGAGCCCGAGGCGGTCGAGGGCGGCGACCACCCGGCCGACCTGGGCGTCCATGAAGCTGATGCTGGCGTAGTAGGCCTGGACGCATTGGCGGCGCAGCTCGTCGGTGAGCTTGTCCTGCTCCTTCTTGTAGCTGCCGAGCGCGGCGGCGGGGACCTCTGGCGGATTCTGGTCCACCGTGGGGCGCACGGGCATCTGCGCCTCGGGATACCAGCCGAAATACGGCGTCCGCGGCGCTACATACGGCGTGTGCGGACGGAAGAAGCCGACGGCGAGGAAGAACGGCCGGTCCTTCTGGCGCGCACAGCGCTCGAGCACCCATTCGGCCTCGGCGGCGATCCTTCCATCGGTGTGATGCGCGTCGTCCTTGGGCGAGGCATACCAGCTCAGGGTGCCGCCAAACTGCCCCGGTGTCAGCGTGAAGATGTCCGGTTCCTCTTCGAGCCGGTCCACGCCGGCGGGATTGAGCTCCATCTCCCACGAGCCTGGATCGTCGTGCCCGTCGGTGCCGATCGACCGGGGCACGTTGTAATGGTAGAGCTTGCCGATGCGCACGGCAAACCAACCCTCCCGCCGGAACGCCTGCGAGAGGCTGATGTGCGAGGGGATCGTCTGCCGGAAGATCTGCGCGTTGGCAAGGATGCCCGAGCTGTTCGGATACAAGCCTGTGAGCATCGAGTTGCGGCTCGGCCCGCAGAGGGGGAAGGCGCAATACGCGCGATCGAAACGCACGCCGCGCGCGGCGAGCCTGTCGATGTGGGGCGTCCTCGCGCGCGGATCGCCGTAGCAGCCGAGATAGGTGTTCAGATCGTCCGAGATGAGAAACAGGACATTCGGCTGCGCCGCCGCCGCCGAGCGACCGCTGCCGAGGGCGATGGCGAGAGCGATGCAGGCAAGAAGATGTGATTTCATGTCGGGTAGCGCCATTTTGTAGCGCCTGCCGCAATAGAATTCAAGGCTTGATGACAAGGTGACAGGTTCGTTGTTTACGGCCGAAAAGAGTTCAATCAACCTCCTTCTATCCGGTCTTGAAATCAGACCGCTTTCGTGCAAATCTGGTCTCCATGGAAGACCATATATTGAATGCGATCCGGCAGAAGTTGGGCGATGCCATCCGGACGCCCTTTCCCCCCTTGGTGCGCCGGGAGGCCGAGCCCGCTCTCCTGCAAGGCAAGGCCCAAGCGGTCGTTGGCATGAGGCGGGCGGGCAAGACCTTCTTTCTATTCCAATGCTTGGCCGATCGGCTGGCGGGTGGGATCGAACGGGAACGGCTGGTCTATTTTAATTTTGAAGACGAGCGGCTCGGGGGGCTTCGATCTGAGGAACTCGGCACGATCATCGAGGAGTATTACCGCCAGTTCCCGCAATTCCGGAATCAGGCCGAGGTGACCTGGTGTCTGGACGAAATTCAACTCGTCCCGGGATGGGAACGCTTTGTGCGCCGGGTGCTGGATTCGGAGAGGGCCGAGGTTTTTGTGAGCGGGTCGTCCGCACACATGTTGAGTCGCGAAGTGGCCACGAGCATGCGGGGCCGGGCGATGGAGGTGGTGATCACGCCGTTCAGCTTTCGGGAATTCCTGCGCGGCAGGAATTGGCTCGAAGACGCGCCAGGACGGCTGGCTTCCGGCGCAGAACGATCGGCCCTGCGCGCGCATTTCGACGCTTATCTGGAGACCGGCGGCTTTCCCGAGGCCAGGGTTTTCTCGGTCGCGCGCGATCGTGTTGGCCTGCTGCAGGGCTATGTGGATGCGGTTCTGTTTCGCGATGTGGCCGAGCGGCACCATATCTCGAACCTGCCCGCCTTGCGCGCGTTTGTCCGCCAGTTGCTGCGCCAGCCGGCCGCGCTTTTGAGCGTGAGCAAGGTCTATGCGGATTTCGCATCGCGCGGGATCGCGGTCTCCAAGGAGACACTGCTGGGTTTTCTGGCGCATCTGGAGGATGCCTTTCTGGTTTTCACCCTGCCCCTGGCGGGGCGTTCGGAGCGCCAGCGGCAAGTCAATCCGCGCAAGTTGTATCTGGCGGATCACGGCTTGGCCCAGGCCTTCAGCCCGGCGCCGGGTCTTGACCGGGGCCGACTCATCGAGAACGTGGTCGCCTGTGAACTGCGCCGGACCAGCCGCGATCTGGCATATGCCAGGACCGCATCGGGACTCGAAGTGGATTTCGTCACGACGGATTTCGAGGGACGACGCCAATTGATTCAGGCGGCTGCGGACATCTCGTCGCCGGCAACCTTCGAGCGCGAGATGCGGGCCTTGACCGAGGCGCGGCTCGAGTTTCCGGATGCTGCCGGGCTTTTGGTGGCCGAAGCGGAGCCGCCGCACGGCGTCACGGCACCGGAGGGCATCCAGATTGTCCCGGTCTGGGAATGGCTGTTAACCCGCTGAGCGGTGAGATGACATGGGATGAGGTCCAACATCGGCAGTGGGCAGCACCTCGAGGCTGACGGGTGGGCCGGGTCAGCGAGGGGGCAGCGGCGCGAAGGGCCAGACGATCGGCACGACCACCATGGCGACGGTGAAGATCAGCGCGTTCAGAAGCAGTCCCACGCGCGGGAAATCGCTAAATCGATAGTTGCCCACGCCGTAAACGAGCATGTTGGCCTGGTGGCCGATGGGGGTGAGGAATGTCGTTGAGGCGCCGATCGCAATGGCCATCAGGAACGGATACGGCTCGAGGCCAAGGCCCACGGCGATGGCCACGCCAATGGGCGCCAGCAGAACAGCGGCGGCGGCATTTGACATCACCTCGGTGATGAGGGTGGTGAAAAGGAACAGGCTGGCCATGACGACGCGCGGGCCGTAGCCGCCGGTCCAGTCGACCACGTTCTCGGCCAGCCAGCGGGCGGTGCCGGTGTGCTGGTCGTCCATCGCGATCCCGAGCGGCATCATGCAGGCGATCAGGAAAATGACGCGCCACTCGACGTCCTGGTACATGTCCTGCACGCGCACGCAGCCGGTCACGGCCATGAGCAGCACGCCGAGCATTCCAGCCACCGATATGTGCAGCAGTCCGGTGGCGGCGCAGGCGATCGCCACCGCCATGATCCCGAGCGCCAGGCCGGCCCGCCTGGCGTCGCGGGCTTCATGTTCCAGCCGGTTGACGACCAGGAACTCTGGGCTGTGCGCCATCTCGTTGATCGCCTCGGGCGCGCCTTGCACGAGCAGCATGTCGCCGACCGCCAGGGGCACCGAGGTGAACTGCTTTTGGAGCGTTTGGCCGCGCCGGCGCAAGGCGAGAACCAGGACATTGAACCGGCGGTGAAGATGCCCTTGGTTGATGGACTTGCCGGTTAGCGCCGAGCGGGGCGCGATCCCCACCTCCGCCAGCTCGACGTCCTCGCCCGTCAACGATTTGTCGTCGAATTTTGTCTCCGCATAAATTTTCAGCGGCCCGGCCTCCTTGCCCCTGATCAGATGGTCCAGATTGCCTTCGACGATCAGGCGGTCGCCCGGCTCCAGCACCGTGGCGGGGGACGGCAGAATGGTTCTTCCCGGGACGGCGGCTCGGCGGATGCGGAGGACGCTCAGGCCGGTCTCCTTGCGGAACGAGGATTCGGCGAGCGACTTGCCGGCCATCGGGCTGTTCTCCGGCACCACCAGCTCCGTGAGGTAATCCTGCAATTGGTATTGCTGCGTCAGGGTTTCGGCGCTTTTGCGGACCGGGATGAGAAACCGTCCGATCCAGGCCATGTAGAGAACTCCGGTGGCCATCACGGCCAGGCCGGTCGGCAGGAAATCGAACAGCCGGAAACTGTCGAACCCGGCCTCCTCGAGTGCCATCGAGCATAGCAGGTTCGGCGGCGTTCCGATCAAGGTGGTCAGGCCGCCCAGCAGCGATCCGAACGACAAGGGGATCAGCAGCCGGGCCACCGGATAGTCGGACTTGCGCGCGATGGCGAACATGGTCGGCAGGAGGATGGCCACGGCCCCGATGTTGTTCATGAACGCGGACATAGTCCCGACGGTGATCATCACGGCAGCGGTCAGCAGGGCCGGGTGGCCGCCGCCCATTCGGGTGATCAGGCCGGCCAGGCGGTCGGCCACACCCGTGCGCACCAGGCCGGAGCTGAGGATGAACATGCAGAGAACGGTGATCACCGCCGGATTGCTGAAGCCGGAGAAACCCTCTTGAATGCTCACCGCGCGGGTCAGCAGCAGCGACAGTGCCACCCCGATGGCGACAATATCCGGGCGGACGATCTCGCATGCGAAGAGCGCCAGCGCGATCCCGATCAATCCCAGGATGAAAAGGTGTTCCATGGCGACGACGAAGCCCTGAGTCACGGGATCAGCACGCGATAGTATCGCATCGGCGAGCCCAGCGGTTCCGCGTATCGCATGGTTTCAGCCTGTGCGACGGATTCCGCCAGCGTGACCCAGGATTCCGCCGCGAGGGCCGGGGCGCCCAGGACTCGGTATGTCGCGCCCGGCACGGCGCGCCATTCGAAGCTGACATTGCCGGCGGATCCCAATTGCGGATTGACAATCTCCGGCGTGGGGAGGAAGCGATTGCGCTCGCCAGGCGTGGGGCGATCGAGAACCGACTGGGCCAGGCTCCATCCATCCGATGGCAAGCCGTAAGAGGTGTCTGCGAGCAGCGTGGGCAGGCGCAGGTAATCGACCACGGCCGGCGCCCCCGCCTGCGTCCGGACCAGCGCGAGCAGGCCGCCGTTTTCAAGCCGGAAGCCGGTGTGGACATCGGCGTCCGTTGTCTCGGCGGGCTGGCCGTCGGCCCACAGGAGGCGGAACTCCATGCCTTCGATCCGGAAGCCCGCCGGGAACGGCCACCGGGTCAGGTCCGCGAGCGAATCGGTCATATACCAGCCTTCGAGCGAGGCGGGCAGAGGTCCGGCGTTGGCGAGCTCGATCCACGGCTCGCGCTCGCCGGCGTTGTCGAGCGGGCCGGTGGCATTGGCGGCGAGCGCTTCATTGATGTAGAGGGGTGGGAAAGGCGGCAGGACGCGGGCGAGCGAGTTGGCGCGGCCCGGGGTGGCGGGCTCGGCCGTGGATTCGACCTCGAGATCCATTCCCCAGACAACATCCGTGCTGCCCGAATTGTTCTGGTGAACCTCGACTGCCACCACGTTGGTTCCGTGTCGCAGCACGTCCCGCTCGACGATCATCGGGCCTTCCAGGGCCGCGTTGCCGACCAACCGGTCGGCCGGGGTGATGAAAGCGACCTCGGTGGCATCGTTGAATCCAACGCGCCTCCATTCGCTGCCATTGATGAAGATGACGGCGGCGTCATCGACGATGGTGTTGGCCTGAAGACGCAGGCCGGCGGCCGGGCCGTCGTAGAAGAATGCGGTGCGGAAATAGAAGGTCATGGGACCGATGGCGAGCGGCGTGTTCTTCGGGGCTGGCAAGGCGGCGTCCTCGACGTAGAGCAGCGCGCGCCCGGAAGGCCACGCGCCATCGTCGTAGGCCGGCTCGCGCCAGCCGGCGCCGAGATCTTTGCCCGACAAATCGTAGCGCCATTGGTTCGTCATCGTCAAAAGCTGGCGCGAGAGGTTCAGGCTGTTCGAGGCGGCGGCAGCCCAGTTGCCGACGCGGGCGTTGTCCTGCCGGGCGTCGATCAGCTGCAGCGAGCCGCCCTGGCCGTTGGCGGCCTCGGGCCAGGGCGGTTCGGCGGTGAAGCGCACTTCGTCGAGGATCTCACTCTGCCGATTCGGCGCGGCGCGTGTCAGGCGGATGGTATCCCCTGTGGCGGCGAGATGGCCGGCCCATTCTCCGAAGATGGGCAGGCCGGCGCCGTAGGCGGCCTCGAAGGCGGCGCGATCCTGGACCACCAGACCGAAGCCGCCGGGCGCGAGCGCCGAGCCGGCGGGGAAGGCGAACGCGAGGTGCTCGGCCGCGAGCCGCACGCCGGCGAGGTCGGCGGCGGTTGCGGACGAGTTGTTCAGCAGCTCGATGAACTCGGTGCGGTTGGTTTTTGGGCGGTACATGATTTCGTTGACAACGGCATGCGGCTGGAGCTCAACGACGATGCGGAAGCTCTGCTCATCGCTCTGAGGGGGCGGGCCATCGTCGGTGACGCGCACGGTGATGCTGTGGGTGCTGGCGCCCTGGTCGGGATCGACCGGCCACAGGATCCAGCCGGTGACCGGGTCGATGGAAAGACCCGGAGGGGCGCCTGTGGCGAGGGCGAACCGCAGGTTTTGCGGCGGCAGGTCGGCATCCAGGGCACGGGCCTGGAGAGCGAGCGTCTGCCCCTCGCGCAAGGCGCAATCGGCGATCGGAAAGAGCGTGGGCGCCTGGTTGACCTCGGCCACCTGGACGGTCACCCGCACCGTTCCGACGCCAGCGGGCGTTCCGCTATCCGCGGCCTGGATGAAAAAGCTCAGGCTGGCCGGACCGTCGGGCTCGCCGGGCGTCCAACGGAACTCGCCGGTGATCTCATTGAGCGTGGCGCCGGCAGGAGCCCCGGCGCCGAAACTGTAGCGCACGGCTTGCCCGTCGTCGGGATCGGCAGCCCGGACTCGGAAGGACAGCAGGCTGGCTTCGGCGACAGCCTGCTCAGGCACGGGTTCGAAGATGGGGGGGCGGTTGCCGCCCGCGAGAGCGTTGGGCCCGCGCGGGGTGGGGGGGCTCATCTCGTAGAACGGCAGGTCGGCGCCGTCGGGGAAACGGCCCAGGCTGACGTCATCGGTCTGCGGCCCGTAGGACAAGCCGTCCACTCGTGATCCATCGGGAGCGAACAGGCCGAGCTGCTCGCCGCCGGCGGCGAGTTTGAAGCTGGCGTGCAAGTCGCCGCCTGGGGCGTTCTGATCGTCCTCCTCGTCCGCCCAGATCAGCAGGAAACCGCCTGCGGGAATGATCGTCCCCGGCGGGATGGTGTACTTGGCCGGATTGTCGAGGTCGTCTGTCAGGGTGTAGTTGGCCAGATCCGCCGGGCTGGCGCCTCCGTTGTAGAGCTCGAACCAGTCATCGAAATCGCCGTCAGCCGGGTCGGCCAGGGTCAGGCTGTTGCCGGGCATCCACTCGTTGATCCGGACGAGGACCGGCGGCCAGGCGGCGTTGTTGGGCAGAGCGGGGGTGGGGGAGTGAAACACCTGGCGTGCGTGGGGATCGCCCTCGGGATAGGAGCCGTATGAACTGCCGGCGGGGATATCGGCATAGGCGATCGCATCCAGCGGAACAGCTCGGTCGAGATGCTGCCACGAGAGGACGACGGCGCCGCTGCCGCCGCTGTCGAGTCGGAAGCCGGCATGCAAGTTCGAGCTGTCGGTCTGCTCCGGTTGGCCGTCCGCCCAAACGAGCAGGCGCTGGCCGGGCTGGATCGTCCACCCCGGGGGGAACGCCCATTGCGGCAGGTCGAGCGGATCGCTGGTGAGATAGCAGCCGGACAGATCCAGCGCGCTCGCGCCGGCATTGAACAGCTCGATCCACGGATCGAATTCGCCGGTGTTGTCGGCATGCATGCCGGGGTTCGCGGGCATGACCTCGTTGATCCAGAGCAGCGGGAATGCCGGCAGGCGCGCCGCGACGTTGTTCGACCTGCCCGGCGTGGCAAGGGGCAGCGAGCCGCCGGGCTCGATGGCGCTCCAGTTGCCGACGCGGTCATTGTCGCGCGACGGGTCGACCACCTGCAAGGACGCGCCGGTGCCGTCGGCGGCAGCGGGCCAAGGCGGGCCATCGTCATAGGTCACTTGGTCGAGAACGATCGGGCTGGCGCCTTGGGGCATGAGCAACCGGAGCGTCTCGCCGCGATGGTCCAGCTGGCCGGCGAACTCGCCGACCACCACCTCCGCATTCCCGTAGGTCGATTGATACCCCGGCAGGCTGCTGGCGATGACCGCGTAGCCGCCGGGCGCGATGAAACGTCCGTATCCGATGGTTGCGTCGATCCCGTCCACGTGCAGCCCCCCGAGCGGGAGGGTTTCAGTGGGGGAGAGGTTGTGGATCTCGACGAAGCTCGAAGATGGCGCTGCGGGGTGGTGCATGATCTCGCTGAAGGCGAGTTTTCCTTCGAGCGAGACGCCAGGGCCGGTGTAGGTGGCCATGAGCATGTCGCTGCCGACGACGGCGCCTTGGGCGTTGAGAGCGTGGAAGACGATCCGGTAGGCGCCGCTGGTGAGCCCGACACGGATTTGCCAGGTCGTATCGTTCACCCACTGGATGGCGTGCGGCTGGCCGTTGACCTGGATGGTGGTGACACTGATGGGCGCTTTGCCTGTGACGGTCAGCGGGGTGGCGCTGGTAACGGTGTTGGGAGTGGAGGCCTCGAAGGCGAGATTGGTCACGGGCGCCAGCTCCCGCATGAACTCGGCCCTTCGCGCCGCGATCCAGGCGATCATGTCGGTCGGCGGAACGGCGGCGATTCCGTGGTCGCTGAAGACCTTGTGCCAGTCGCGCAGCCGGACATCGCTGGCGGCGGGGCTCATGGGGCCTTGCACCATGTCGTGCGCCAGGCGCCAGTAGACCCGTCGAAACTCGGGCTTGGCGAACATGATGCCGGGCATGTAGCCGGCGCTGGGGAAGAGGGTGTAGACCGTGCCGAAGGCGCCGTCGGTGTCGTTGGCGTGGAGCCGGGATCGCTCGTAGGGGGGGATGTAGGTGTACATATTGTGCGGGTAGCCGGGCGACGTGTAGTGGTCCCAGTTGCCGCACATGCGGTTGATCACCCAGTAGCCGGCCCAGCTCCGGATATCGGCCAGCGCGGACACGCGCGCGACATAGAGGTCGTCGGCAGGAGATTTCAAGGCATCCACGATCCGGAACAGGGGCGAGAAATCGTCGTCGGGAACCGTGGTCATCTTCTTGCGCATGCAGTAGCGGTATTTGGCCTGCTTTTTGGAGCCATCGGCGCTGGTGTAATCGCCGAAAGGCTCGTGGGGGTAGAGTTGCTCATACACATGCGGGTCCTCATCGCCGTACCAGCTTGCACAGAGGGTCCGGGATGGCGAGAGGGAGTCGTAGCGGAACAGGGCCGAGCCGTTGACGCTGACGTGCACATAGCGCATGGCGATGGAGGCGAGGTCGACCTGCCGGGCCATCCAGTAGGCGTGCTTCTCCTGCTGCTTGGTGCCGTTGTCCCCATTGAGGCTGATGAAGTCGATGGCCACTTCCGTGTCGCCGAGGACGCGCTGGGTCTTCGGGAACTCGACCATGTAAGCGGCGTTGCGGTAGTCGGTGAAGGAGCGCCAGTTGCCGCGGTAGGCGACGGCCGAGTTATAAACGGTGCGATAGTCGTCGTAGGTGAACGTCGTGTCCACCGGCTCGTCGCTGCGCGTCTGGCGGGCGCGCCACCGGGCGACGTTGGTGGACGAGACCCAGAGCCTGTAAGTGCCGAACACTCCGGGCGAAAGCGCGTCCCCAAACCGGACCAGGCATTCCAAGGCCGGCGCGCCGGCGGGCGGCGGGCCTGGGAACCGGCTCGCGGCGGGCGCTCCGGCGGCGTCGATCGCCTCCACGGCAAAGGCCGCGATCTGCCCCGCCGCCTGCCCTGGCAGTATCCCGGCATACACGCCGTCGCCGTCCGGGTCTGTCATGGACGCCGCTGTCACTGCGCCGGTGGCGCCGTCGATGCGCCACTGGAGGGCGACAGCCGCCACGCCGTCCGGATCGTGAACGCGGGCGGAAACGATCACGTTCTGGGACGCCGCGGGCAGGACAGGCATGTGCTGCACATCGGAGATGGCGGGGCCGGCATTGGCGACGCGCCGGCTGTTGGGCTGGCCGGGAGACCCGAGATTCCCGGGGACTTCGAGAGCGCCCACCGCCTCGAGCGGGTGGCCCTTGATCCCGATGACGATGTAGGGCCAGCCCGCGATCCAGCGGCCTTTGGCGCGTATGGTGAACGTCTCGCCGGCGGCGGGGGGCGAGATCGGAATGGAGATCCGGTCGTAGGTGATGCGATAGACGGAGATGGTGGAGCGGCCCTGGCTGGAGGCGCGCACGTGGAGGCTCTGGCTGCTGGCATAGCCTTCGCCGGCCTCGAGGCCGGACCGCTCGTGGGACCCGAGCAGCTCCCACCCCCCAACGCCGTATTCGAAGTCGGAGTTCCTGACTCGGTTGAAGGGCTGGCCAGCCTTGATGAGCTCGATGTTGTCCAGCAGGCATTCTCCGCCTTGCGGGCAGAAGATCTGAAGCTCCTCCATGGTGCCGGCCTGGTTGTCGATCACCCCCGTGTGCTCGATGTCGATCCACGGGGCCTTGGCCGTCTCGTCGCTGCCCTGCCAGTTCGGGCCGAGGGCGTTGTCGGCGCGGGCGTCGATCAACTCCAGGCTGCTGCCGCCTCCGTCCGTCCAGCGCCCCCATCCGTCGCTGTAGGCGACCTCGTCGACCACCACGAAGTCCTGGAACGGAAGCTGAGGATCGGACGGCCGGGCCAGGGCCAGGCGTTCGCCTCGGTCCGACAGGTTCCCCTCATAGTTTCCGACCGTGCTGGCTGCATCGAGCTGCCGGCATCTCTCCAGCAGGCTGGCGCGGTCGCGCGCCACGACCAGGTAGCCGCCGGCTGGAACAACGGTCCCCGGCGGGATCATGAAGTCGATCCCGTCGACGAATCGCCAGTGCCCGACGTCGACCGCATGGGCGCCGCGGTTGTGGAGCTCGACGTACTCGTCCTCTGCCCGGCCCGAGATCGGATGGTACATGATCTCGTTGATGACAATATCGTGGAGGGCTGGCTCGGCGTTGGGTGTGCCGGGCGTGGGCTGCGCCAGCTCGCGGATCCCGCCTGCGCCGTCCGGCCAGCGTCCCGACGAGGCGCCGCCGGGCTGCGCGCCGAAGCGGACGGCGTCGATCACGCGGGCGCCGTCGCTGCGGACCAGGAAGATCGCTTCGCCCTGGCTGCTCAGAGAGAAGCCCAGGTCCGCCTCCGAGAAGACCGCGCACCCGCCCGGTGCGAGCAGGGCGCCGGCGGGGATGATGAACTTGTCTGTGTCGGCCCGGTCGCTGAGCCTGCAGCCGGAGAGATCGACGGTCTGGGCGGATCGATTGTGTAATTCGATGAAGTCGGTTTGTGGAAACTCGCTCTGGGCCAGGAATTCGTTGACGGCCACGGAATCCAGCGGATCGGCGATCTCGGGATCGTCCCGGCCCGGAGAGCCGCCCCGGAACGCGCTGGCCGACCAGGCGCCGACGGCGCCTTCCCCGTAATCGGGGCGGGCCAGCTGAAGCGAGTGGCCCGCGCCGTCGGCGGCAGCCGGCCACGGCATCTGATCCTCGTAGCCGATCTCGAGCAACAGCGCGCCCGTGCGGTTGCGCAGCTGCACCTGGCCGCCGCTGTTGGGCAGGCTGCCCGTGAACGGCCCCGCCACGTTGGTGATGCCCGATGCCTGGCGCAGCGCCTCCGGCTCGCGGGCCACCACCACAAAGCTGCGACCGGAAAGGCGCGCGCCGGCGGGGAAGGTGAAATCGACGGCGCCGCTGATCCGATAGCCGCCCAGGTCCTCCGCCACCGGCTCCGTGTTGAAGAGCTCGATGTACTCGAGCGCCTCCATGCCGCCGGGCTCGAGCGGATGATACATGATCTCGGAGATGATGATCGGCGTGCCCCGGCTCGAGGGAGAGAGCTGCCGGGCGCGGGAGCGGTATGGATTTGCGTCCAGGCCCTCGGTCTGGGTCCGGGCAAGAGAGGTCGAGAGCAGGGCCAAAGCGACTCCGATGGCGGCGCCGAGGTGGAACGAACTCGCCCGCCGGTGCGCGGGGGCGGCCGGGCGCCAGGGGCCTGTCTGGCCTTCGACGACCGCCTCCTCCTCGAATCGGCCCTTCCGAGGACCGGCACCGCTGGGGTGAAAGCTGCGTTGCTGGTTCACGGCAGGGCGAGCATGTAGCGGGGGATGCGGTCGCCGGGCTCGGCGAACTTCCGGTTGCGGACCAGGTCCTGGGCTTGGGTGAGCGGGACCCGTCCGGCCAGCCGGAGGAAATCGAGCGCGTTCTGGGCGGCGAGCGCCTCGTGGAGGTTTCCATCCTCGAGCACGGCTGCAATCGCTTGCAAGGCGGCCTGCGTCTCGCCCAGGTGCGCGATCGCCTCGGCGGCCACCACGCGCACATCGGCCCACTCGTCGTCCAGACGAGCCCGAAGCCTCTCTTTGGCAGGGGCCGCCTGGCTTCCGAGGATAAGACAGCCGGCGGCGGCCCAGTAGCGGATGATGGGGTGCGGATCCTCGAGCCCGGCAAGGAAGCCAGAGAGGCGCCTGGGATTTCGGTCGCTTGCGTTGTCGGCCATATCGAGGATCCGCGGCAGCGGATAGGCATCGCTTTGGGCGAAGTCGTAAAGGGTTTTGTCGCCCGCCAGCTTCGGGAACATGCCTTCCGGGATGAACCCGGTGTCGCGGGTGGCGAGGATATCGGCGCGCAAGGCGGCGCGCAGCCGGGCGATCCGAGGTGCGCTCGCCGGATCGTCGATCTGGTTGCTCGATTCGAACGGGTCGCTGGCGATCGCGTAGAACTCCTCGCCCGGCTTGGGTTTCCAATAGGCGGCCTGGACATCGCTGCAGCGCCCAGCCACGAACTCGGCGTGCCAGGACCTCATGCTGGGCAGCACCTGGAATGGATACGAGTAGTGCTGGCCCCACGGCCGGTGCGGAGAGTAATTGCGCACGTAACGGAATCCCGCGTCACGGACGGCGCGCACGGTGTCATAGCGCTCGTCCATCCGCCCGCGGAACAGGAAGACATGATCGCGCGGGGCTCCTTTCATGGGTCCGAGAAACGCGCGCCCCTCGTATTGCGCCGGAATGGGCGCGCCGCAAAGGCTCAGAACGGTCGCCGGGAAATCGACGAAGCTGACCAGATCGTCGACCCATCCGCCGGGCGGGGTGGGGGCGAGATGCTGCCAGCGCTGGGGAAAACGGATGATGAGGGGCACGCGCGTGCCGGAGTCGTGGATGTTGCGCTTGCCGCGGGGCAGCGCCCCGCCGTGGTCGCCGTAATAAAAGACGATGGTATCGCTGTCGAGGCCCGCCTGCTCCAGTTCGGCCAGCACCTGGCCCGCCTGTGCGTCCATGATTGTCATCTGGTCGTAGTAGTTGGCCCAATCGCGGCGAATGTCCGGTGTGTCGGGATGATACGGCGGCAGGACGATGTCCTGGGGGGACACGCGGAACCCGGTCTTGCCGGGCTTGGGCGCGACCTGGCTCTCGTGGCTGGCGGTGAAGTTGAACACGGCGAAAAAGGGCTGGCCGGGCGCGCGGTTCTTGAAGTGCGCCTGGTTGCTGCTCTCGTTCCAGGGCTGGCCCGTCCGGGCCACGTTGTAGTCGGTCTTCGAGTTGTTCGAGCAGTAATAGCCGGCAGCGCGCAGGATCTCGGGATAGAGTCGGAACCCGTCTGGGATCGCGACGCGGCTCCGGTGATTGTGCACGCCGAGGGACGAAGCATACATGCCCGTGATGAGCGTGGTGCGGGCGGAGGAGCAGACCGGGGCATTGGCGAACGCGTTCCGGTAGCGGACGCCCTGTGCGGCGAGGCGGTCGAGGTTGGGCGTGCGCGCCAGGGGATCGCCGTAGCAGCCCAGATAGGGGCTGTTGTCCTCGCTGGTGATCCACAGGATGTTCGGCCGGTCGGCCGCGCGGGCCGGCGGCGCGAGCGGCACGGCCAAGAGAAGGAAGATGGCCAGATGCCTGAGTCGGATTCGATCGTCGTGCATGGCCGGTTTGTAGGACTTGAGATCTCGCTTGGCAACCTAACAGTTCAGGCTTCGCGTGTGGCGGGCGCAAGACGAAAATCTTCGAGCCCGCTCATCGGCCTGCTCAGGCGGCCCTTGGATGATGCCGGCTGTGATGGGCTTTTCGGATGGCAGCGACGATCTGCTCGGGCGTGGCGCGTTTGAGCAGGTATCCGCATGCGCCGGCCCGAAGCGCCCGATGAATGGGATCGGGATCTTCGTAGACGGTAACGGCCACGATCTGGGTGGCGGGCAGCTGTTCGCGGAGGCGGGCGGCGTGCCCGATGCCGGATCCGTCGAGGAGCTGAATGTCGATGAGAACGACGTCGGGCGCAGCCCCGCGCAACGTGCTGGAGGCGTCCTCCCAGTCGCTCCAGCATCCCACGCAGCGGCATCCGGGATCGAGGCTGACGATGGTCTCGAGGCCGCGCCGGACCGTTGGATTGCCTTCGATGACGGCTACATCGATGGTTTCGGACGCTGCATGACCTCGCTGGGGTGAGCCCATGGCATGGGAATCAAGGTCCATCGTCCGCATACTAGCCCCGTTCGGGATTCCGGCTAGCTCCCCAAGTGAGGAGTTTTGGACGCGTGGCATTCTGGCGACCGAGACGACCGGCTTCGGTGAGCAGCCGCATACCTCCGCCCGAAGCCACTGCGCGAGCGCTATTTGGTTGCGGCAAGAGCCTGGCGCCAACCGGGGTTGGCGCTATGGGCCGTATTCGCGCGCCGCGATCAGTTTGACCCACGCTAGCGGGCTGAAGGATGATTCGGCGGACAGGCCTGCCCAGAGGACGAGCCCTGCCGTGACCAAAGGGGCCGCCAACAGCATCCAATGCGTCTCCCATCTCCCGAAGGCATGCTCGTGCGGCCATTGGCGCGGAGGGCTCATGAACCAGGCACGCCAGAGGATCGGGAGAAAATACGCGGCGTTGAGCAGGCTGCTGGCTGCCAGAAGGATTGCCACCCACTCCTGGCCTGCAGCGGCCGCGCCTTGGTTCAAGTAGGACTTGCTGACATGCCCAGCCAGGGGGGGCAGGCCGATCATGCCCAGGGCGGCGACGGTGAACGCGGCGGTCGTCCACGGCATCCGCCGCCCCACGCCGTTCATCTCGCTCACGCGGTGGATGCCGAGGGTCTCGGCGTAGTTGCCGGCGCCGAAGAAGAGCGTGATTTTCATCAGGCCTTGGTGCACCAGGTGAACCAAGCCGCCGATGGTGGCCAGCGGCCCTAGGATCGCCGTGCCCAGCACGATGTAGGACACCTGGCTGACCGTCGAGTAGGCCAGCCGCTTCTTCAGCCCGTCCTGGAACAGCGCGAGCAGGGATCCATACAGGATCGTGACTCCGGCGGCGATGGCCAAGGGCTGCAGCACGCCCAGCTTCGCCGCGTTCTCGATGCCAAAGACGTCATGCACGATGCGGACGATGCCAAACGCGCCGGCCTTGACCACCGCCACGGCATGGAGCAGGGCGCTGACGGGCGCGGGCGCCACCATCGCCTTGGGCAGCCAGCCATGCAGAGGGACCAAGGCGGCCTTGAAGCCGATGCCGATCATGAAGAGCATGAACAGGGCCTGCAGCTCGCCGCGGCGGGTGGCCATCAGCGATTCGATGGCGCCGCGCTCCCGGAAGGCGATCGGTCCGGCCAGGCCGTGCAGCCATACCACCGCCAGCAGCAGCACCGTCCCGCCCAGCATCGTGTAGGCGAGATAGATTCGACCGCCCCGCATCGCGTCCTCGGTTCCGCGATGGACCACCAGGGGGTAGGTGGTCACCGTGAGCAGCTCGTAGAAGGTGAGGAATGTCACCAGGTTGGCCGACAGCGCGATTCCGGTCGTCGCCGTCACGCAGAGGCTGAAGAAGCCGAAGAACCGGCTGCGGTGCGGCGAACCCTCCAGATAGCCGACCGCGTAGAGCGTGGTCCAGAACCAGAGCACCGTCGAAAGGGTGACGAACAATACCGAATGGGCATCGGCGCCGAGCGCGAGGGGAATCCCCGGCAGAAAATCGATTGAAAAGGAATACTCGTGGCCCTGGTAGATGCCCCACAACAGCGCCGCCACCAGGATCAGCTTCAAGCCAGCCCCCAGCAAGTTCAGCCACGTCCGCAGCCGGTGGCTCTCCTCGTTCAGGAAGAAGATGGCCACCCCGGTCAGGAAGGAGCTGAGCAGAATGCCCAGCAGCACCAAGCCATCGATGTTCATGGGGCAGCTCCTCCTGCCAGGAAGGGCATGGCCTGTGGCGCGCCTGCCCGCAGCAGCTCGGCCGGCCAGAACGCCGCGAGGCCGAACCCCGCCGCCACGATCGCCAGCACCAGCGCAGTCCATTCCATCACCGGCGGGATCGGATTCAGGATGGCGGGTTTCGAGCCGCTGGTGAAGGCATGTGTCAGGACGCGGACCACATAGGCGGCGGCCAGGAGGCTGCCGAAAAGGACCATCGCGATCCACCACCACTGTCCCTGGGCCACGCCGGCGCTCAACAGCAGCCACTTGCCCGCAAATCCGCCGCTCGGCGGCAGCCCGACCAGGCTCAACGCCGACAGCCCGAACGCAAACATCGAGACCGGCAGCCCGCGCGTGACGCCCTCAAGGTCCTTGATGCGGTCATGGCCGACGGCGTGCAGGATGTTGCCGGCCGTGAGAAACATTGCCGTCTTGGCGCAGGCGTGTGCGCCGAGAAGAATCAGCCCCCCGCTCCATCCCAGGAAGCCGGCCTTCGGCGAGGCCGCCCGCGGGAACAGCAGGAACAGATAGCCGATTTGCGCGACGGTCGAATGGGCGATGAGCAGCTTGAGGCGGGCCTGGCGGAGGGCGCTGATCGAGCCCCAGAGGATGGCCGCCGCCCCCAGGGCGCCCAATGCCTGAGCCACCGCGGGCGTCATTCGAACCTGAAATGCCTCGAACCACAGCCGCAGCAGGATGTAGAAAGAGCCTTTAACGACCAGCGCGGACAGCAGGGCGCTCACAGGTGCCGGCGCGCTGGCGTGGGCGGGCGGCAGCCAGAAATGCATCGGGAGCAGGGCGGTTTTCGTGGCGAGCCCGCCGGTCATGAGCGCCAGCGCCACCCACGGGGCCGGCTGCGCCGGGGCTTGAGCTGCCAGCAGCCGCAGGTCAACGGTGCCGCACTGGCCATACACCAGCGCGACTCCCAGCAGGTAGAACAACGAGGCCGAAAGGCTGACCAGAAGATACCGCATGGCCGCAGCGAGGGCGTCCCGCCCGCCGGCCAGCGCCGCCAGCATCACGGCCGCAAATCCCAGCATCTCGAGCGTCACATACAGGTTGAAGATGTCGGCCGACAGGAACAGCGCGTTCAGGGCCGTCCAGAGAAAAAGAAACAACGGCCAGAAATACCGCTCCCGATGGCGGCCTTCCTCGCTGCGCTCCATGCCGAAGTACCGGGACGAATAGAGCGCGACTGCGGCGCCGTTGATGCCGGCTACGAGCAGCATCCACACGGCCAGGCCGTCGGCGCGCAAGTCGATCCCCAGCGGCGCGCCCCAGCCGCCGACCTGATGGATCTGCGCCCCGTCTGCGAGGACCGCGCGGATGAGCTGGGCAGTGCCGACGCCGATTCCGACGGCGGCGCCCGCGGCCAGCCAGCCTCCGCGCCGCGGGAAAGCGAAGGAGAGCGCGGCGGCAGCCAGGGGCAGCAGAACCAGCAGGACAATGGCCCAGGCGAAGGTCATGCGCTGCTTCCATGGTGCGCGGCGCCCGAGCGCCCGCCGGCATCCTCACCGGGTTCGAGCTCCGTTTTCCCGGTGACCGTTTGCACCCGGCCGGCCAGCGCGAGCGCCAAGCCGGTCGCGCAGACCGACACCACAATGCCGGTCAGCACCATCGCGTGCGGGACCGGATCGGGAACCGGACCGGGCGCCCGGGCAGCGAGCGTGATGAAGAGCAGGAAAACGCCGCAGCCCATGACATTGAAGGCCATGATCCGCCGCAGCAGGTGCGCCTGCGTCAGCATCGAGTAGAAACCGATCGTGAAGATCGCCGCGCTGGCCATCAAATAGAGACGGTAATCGGCGTCAGGCATGGTCTGGAGGGGTTGCCAGGAGCGACCGGCGGGCGCCTTCCGGCGGCTGGCCACCCAGGTAGAGCAAGCCGAGGGCGAGCCCGATGGAAACCATCGCTGCGGTTTCAATGACCAGGATCAATGCGCCGCCGGCGCCGGGCGGGTATTGCAGCAGGCCGCCGGTCAGCGCCATTGTGACGGCGGCAATTCCGGCAAAGACCAGCACGCCCAGCGCCAGGCCGGCGCGCAGGCAGCGCTCCCGTTTGAGCGCCCGGCGGGCAAGCCCGCCCAGGATCAGCAGGACCAGGGCGCCGCCCAGCAACGCGCCTCCCTGAAATGCCCCGCCGGGCGCGAAGGCGCCGATCCAGAGCAGATGGCCCGCCGCCAACAGCAGCATGGGCAGCAGGACCCGCAGGAGCGACAGAAGCAGGGGGCGGCTCTGCGGATTCTCGGCCGGCTGCTCACCCCTGCCTAACGACCAGGCTCCCGCCAGGGCCAACAGCAGCACGCCGACCTCGAGCAGCGTGTCGTAGCCGCGATAGTTCAAGAGCACCGCCGTGACGGGGTGGGCCACGCCGCTCTCGCCCAACCGGTCAAGCGACGCCTTGGCCAGACCCGGCGGCTTGGCCGGCAGCGAAAGCGCGGCCCAGGAAAGCGCCCCCATCAGGAGCAGCGAGCAGATTCCAATGACACCGCGCCCGATCACTCGGATGCCTCCGTTCGCGGCGGAACGGCCTGCTGTTCGCGGCGGCGCATCCGGGCCAGGGCGGAAAGCAGGAGCGCACCGGTCAGGCCCGAGCCGACGGCGGCCTCGGCGAGCGCCACATCGGGGGCCCGCAGCCGGACCCAGGCGACGGCGGCCAGCAACCCGAACGCGATGAACTGGATCACGGCACGAAACAGGTCGCGGTCGTTCAGCGAGCGCCAGCCAAGCCCGACGATGGCCAGCAGTAGAAACCAGTCGAACGATCTCCAGATCATAGCGGCCTCGCCGGGCGGGCTGTTCCTCGGCTCGATTCGCCGTCCCGCGCGCATGTCCATGGCTGCTGCCCGCGCCGGTAGGCCTCGTTGCCGATGAGGAAGCAGACGGTGGCGCTTGCGGCGAGGACCAGGAACCATATCAGCGCCAGCTTGAACACCTCGGTCCAGCGATCGGCTTGGAGCATGAGCGCCGCCACGGCCAAACCGAGCCCGACGTTATCGGCCTTCGTCAGCGCATGCAGCCGGGCGTAGAGATCCGGGAAGCGAAACAAGGCCACGGTGCCGGCGACGAAGAAGAACAAGGCTGCGGCGAGCAGCAGGCCGGTGAGCACGTCCGCAATGATCATGGGTCCTGCCCCCCTGTCTGTTCTTCGCTCGGCCAGCCTCGGACCACGAACGCCACGCCAAGCACCGCCGCCAGCAAGGCGAATACCAGCGCGATGTCGGCCCCGCGGCTCAACCCGAGCGCCTTGGCCAGGACCAGCACGAGCGCGGCGCCGGTGCTGCCAAAGAGCAGCGCCGCCAGCAAGCTGTCCGCCCGGCCCCGATGGCGAAAGACCTGCGCCAATCCCAGCAGGATCGAAAGCAGCAGGGCCAGCGCCGCGCTCATAAACACCGCGTTCATCCCTTCCGATCCCTTTCCTCCCGCAAATTGCAGCCGAAGAGACCCGCCACGCGATCCTCCAGATCCCGCAGATCCGCTGCCACCCGCGGGGACCGGTTCAAGACATGGAGGCACAGCCGGCTCTCCTCGAAAGCCACCACGGCCGTGCCCGGCAGCAGGTTGATGACGCTGCCGAAGAAGAGCCGGGCGGGACCCGAAGGCAGGCGAAGCGGATGGAACATAATGGCCGGCGAAAGCTCCAGCCTCGGAGCCAAGGCGCGCCGCGCCACGTCCCAGCCTCCGCGCAGCGACTCGCGCAGGAAGAAGAGCGCGAACAGCACAGCCCCGCGGACTGACCAGCGCCAGGTCATCGTCGGGAGCAGCCTCATGCTAACCCAAGCCGCAAGGGTGGCCGCTGGCACCCCCACGATCCACGACCTCCAGTCCGCGCCATTCAAGCCCAGCCAGACAAGAGCCGCCAGCGCCGCACGCGCGGCGAATCGACGCCACGGGCTCGGGGCCGAAACAGTTGAGACCAGCTTCGCGACGGTCATAAACGCAATCCGCATCTATGAATGCAAGATTATCGGCAGAGCCAGCCTTTGGCGAGCAGAGTTCGAGCGGGCGGCGGCGTTACGCCTGCAGCTCGCATGCTGCCGAAACGAGCCGGGATTGATCGGGGGAAGCGCGCCTGCGCTCCGGGGCAGAAGGATTCTTTAGCCCCCATCCGCGGGGGGGGGCAGGCGGCGCCTGCCCGTCAAGCGGAGGCGAAGGAGGAAAGAAAGAAGGCGCAGAAGCATGGGACTCGCTGCGCCTTCGGAGGGATCGCCTGGCGGGCGATGGACGCTGCCGCTTCCGGCGGCGTCCTCACCCATGCCGTGGTTCTACCTGCGACCGCGTTGCTGGCCGGCGCTGCCCAGCGGGCAGGTGCCGTCCACGCTGCGCGGCCCGGTCCCGTCTCGGAGGCCTCTGCCCTGTCCCTGGCCTTTGCCCATGCGCTTGCCCTGACCCAAGCCGGGACACTCTGCCCGGGGGCCGCCCTGCGGGCAAATGCCGCCGTTCAATTGCAGACACGCCGACTGGCGCGCGGCGCGCTCTTCGACGGATTGGGGCGGGCCGCCGTAACCCTTACCCTGGCCGCGCGGGCCGCTCCCGGGGCAATTCTGGGCGAATGCGGTGCCGATGGCCAGCAAGCTGGCAGCGGCCATCACTGCGACGAGTTTGAGCTTCATAACGATGTTGCTTTCTTCAGTCTCTGTTTGCCGTTCTGAGTCCGGCGCCACCTGAAGCGCCTTTCCATAGATAATAGACCACACGAACATGAAAGCGGGGCCTGGGTTCAGATGACAGTTTTGTCATCCGGCGCAGCGGCGCCCGGGGCGGGCCTGCGGGGATGGGCAGCCCGTCGGCCTTCTTCCCGGCTTGGATGGCCGTTCGGTGCGGGCAGGCTGCGCTCGATGGCGCGTTCGAGGGTGAAAATGCGCCGATGACAACGGCGGGGATCGAGATTACCATGGATTCCATAACGCTCGCTGTTTCCAGGTGCATGGCAGGTCAACGAACCAGTTGGGCGAAGGATTTGTGAGAGTGCTCGTCATCGAAGACGAAAAGAAGATCGCCTCCTTTGTTCGCAAGGGGCTCGAGGCGGAGGGTTTTGTGGTCGAGGTGGCGCATCACGGCGACGAAGGTTACGCCCTGGCCACCAGCCGGCCCTACGATGCCCTCGTGCTCGACATCATGCTGCCCGGCCGGGACGGATTGAGCATCCTGCGCAATCTGCGAGAGCGGAAGGTCCCGCTGCCGGTCATCCTGCTGACAGCACGGAGCGAGCTCAACGAACGGCTCGAGGGATTGAATTTCGGAGCGGACGACTATCTGACGAAACCGTTTTACATCGAGGAGCTGATCGCCCGAGTGCGCGCCGTCACCCGGCGGGCTACCGGCGCCACGCAGGGCATCCTCACGGCCGGGGACCTTTCCATGAACCTGCTGACCCGCGAGGTCAAACGCGCGGGAGCGGCCATCGAGCTGACGCCCCGCGAGTTCACCCTGCTCGAGCACCTGACGCGCTCCCCGGGCCGGATCCTGACTCGGGCGCAAATCTGCGAGCAGGTGTGGGGCTACGACTTTGATCCGGGAACGAACCTGGTCGATGTCTATATCCAGCGGTTGCGCAAGAAAGTGGACGCCGATGCCCCGGTGAAGCTGATCGAAACGATCCGGGGCGCGGGGTATCGGCTCCGGTTGCCATCATGAACATCGGCTCTTTCCGTTTCAAGATCGCTCTGTTGTCCGCGCTGATTTCCGGGCTGGCCGTGGGCGGCTTCGGTCTGGCCACCTGGTACCTGCTCCACCGGCAGAAGGTGGGACAGGTGGACACGGAGATTCGGTCTCTCGGGGCGCGCCATCCGGGATGGCTGGCCAGCCGGGGCAGCTTCGAGCGCTTTCAGAGCTCGCTGGAGTTCATTTTCGGAGAGGAGCACCAGGGACAGATTCTCCTGCTTCTCCAGGATGCGCAGGGCCAGGTTCTCTACGTCTCGCCCGGGTGGCCCGAGCAGATCGATCCCGGCCAAATGGATCTTTCGCTGGCAGACGATCCCCGAACCAGCGGCGTCGCCGCCCCGAGCCCCCTCGCGGCATACCGCGGCTCCCCGTGGCGAGCGGGCGGCGGCACAGGGCGAGGGGCCTTGGGGCGGGGACCCGGCCCGGGCGGCAGCGGCGGCCCGGTTGTCTTCACGAAGACGCCCCGGTTCTTCACGGCTCAAGCCGGCAGCTCGGCATGGCGTTTCGGCGTGATGGGCAACAACGAAATGCGACTTGCAGTCGGGCTGAACTACGACCGGGTCCAGGCCGAGCTGAACCGGATGCGGAACGTGATTCTGTGCGCTTTGCCTATGGCGCTGTTGCTAGTGGGCGGCGGCGGCTGGCTGGTGGCGGGGCGGGCCTTGCGCCCGTTGAACACCATCAGCGAGATGGCCGAGGGCGTGACGGCCCGCGGCCTGGACCAGCGCATCCCGCCGCTGGACGGCGACCCGGAGATCGCGCGGCTCATCCGGGTGCTCAACGGGATGATGGACCGCTTGGAAGCGAGCTTCCAGCAGGCGACCCGGTTCAGCGCCGATGCGTCGCACGAGCTCAAGACGCCGCTGGCGGTCATGCAGGGCGAGCTCGAAAATGCTTTCCAGGCCGCGGCGCCCGGCTCGCCGGAGCAACAGGTGTTCGGCAACCTCCTGGAGGAGACGCAGCGGCTTAAGCGCATCACCCGCGGCCTGCTGCTGCTTTCCCAATCGGATGCCGGCCAGCTCAAGCTCGCACTCGAGCCGGTCGACTTGAGCGCCGAGCTCGAGGGAATGATCGAAGACGCCCGCATCCTGGCGGCTGACTCGAATCTCCGATTCGATGTGGAGATTCAGCCGGGCATGCGGATCGAGGCCGATCGCTGCCTGTTGCGGATGGCGCTGCTCAACCTGCTCAGCAACGCGGTCAAGCACAACGAGGCCAACGGATTCGTTGCTGTGAGCCTGGCAGCCGGGAAGGGGCAGGCGGTTCTGACCGTCTGCAACGGCGGGCCGGGCATACCGCTCGAGGACCAGCCAAGGCTTTTTCAGCGCTTCTATCGCGCCGATCCGACGCGGGGCCGGACTCGAGATGGTCTCGGCCTGGGCCTGAGCCTGGCTCGCGAGATCCTCCAGGCCCATCGCGGCACACTCGTCCTCGAGGGCAGCCGTCCCGGCAAGACCTGCTTCCAGGCGGCGCTCGGATCGCTGCTCCCAGCCGGGATTGCCGGCGGCTCCTCAACCTAAACGCTGGCGGAACATCCAATCCGCCGCCGTGAGCGTGATCGACGAGATGACCAGCAGCGGCCAGAGGGATTGGAGGAGTTCATGGACATACCCGAGGGCGATTTGGGCGTTATTCGAGCGCCGGCCATCCAGGACCGCCTGAATGCGAGCCGGCCGGCCCGCCGCGATGTTCCGCGAGAAGTCCGGCGAAAACCGCAGCACCAGCAGCGCGTGCTGGCGGTCCACCGCCCGGCGAACGTCGGCCTCGGAATAGAGGTATCCGACCTTGGTGAAGGCCTGGGCGCGCCCCAGGCGATGCAGAAGCTCGGCCGACTCGGCGCCCATGTCTTCGTTGAAGACGCCGAGCGTGTTGTTCTTCACCTCGATCGTGGCGGCGAAAGCAAAAACAGCCAGCTGCAGGATCACAGGAGCGATCAGCAGAACGCGGCCCTGGCGGTCCCGCAGGATGGCCCGCAGCTCTTTGAGAATCAGGGTCAGGACGCGATAGGACATGGGGCTGTGGCGCTAGTCCGAGCCTGTGCCGGGTTTTAACCGCTGTGAGACCGAGGAACAATCCGGATGCCAGGAGCAGGAAGAGCATGGATGGGGCCAGCACGGCCCAGGCGTCGCTGGCCTGGAAGAGCGTCTGCATCGCGGTGACGAAGTATCGCGCCGGAATGAGGCAGGTGATCGCCCGAATCGCGCCGGGCATGTTCCGGATTTCGAAGATGAACCCGAGAGGATCATCGCCGGGCCGGCCCCAGCCCCTCTTCCTCAAAAGCCCAGCCGAAATATGTAGGCCTGCCGGCGCCCGGAATGGGTGGAATTGAACCCGATGATGTCCCCGTCCGGGCTCCACCGGCAGTGGATGTCGCACCGCCAGAATCCGCCATATTCCGCCGGTTGCACGAACCGGCCCAGGGACAGCACCGCGCCGCTGGCCATGTCCATCAGGTAGATCTTTTGCTCTCGCAGGCCCCCCGATGGATACGTGTCGGTGACCATCCATCTCCCATCCGGAGAAAACGTGCCATGCCCGTCGTAATCCAGCAGGCCGTTCCCGAGCCTCTTGTAATCTTGCTGGCCGATCGTGAACAGGACATGCGCATACTGCTTGCCCTCGAAGTTCGCGCTGACCATCAGCTCGTCGCCATCGAGCCAGTCGTAGTGCGATCCGCCCCATTGATCGGGGAAACATCTCCGCAAATCGGTTCCATCCCGGTTCACCGTGAGCGCGGTGGTGATGCGCGCCGTGCCATCCATCTGGCGCGCGAGCCAGAAGATCTTCGAGCCGTCGCGGCTGAAGAGCGTGTGGTTGAACCACGCGATGGCCCCTGGCCGAAGCGGCGGGACCAGCCCCCGGATCTGGTCATAGGAAACCAGGAGCCTCGAGGTCCCGGTTCCCAGATCGATCAAAAAGAGTCCGTCGTCCTTTGGAAAAGGGATGTCCTTTCGAGAATCCTGGCCGCCGCCACCATAGCCGTAATCCGGGCGAGTGAGCCGCAGCCTCGCAAAGTTGATGCTGGCCGCTTCCGTGCCCTTGGGCGACACCGCGCTGATCGGATGGGGGATGGCTCCAACCTCCTTCCTGGCGCGGACATCCATCGTCACGGAGACATACTTCCCGTCTCGGAAATCGTTGTAAATGATCCGCGAATCGGGCGATGTCGAGAGCCAATGCGCCATGCACCCCTGCTGGAAATTCCAGGCTCGAGTCTGCGCCAAGGGGATGAACTCCTTCGTTTGGAGGTCGACCAGACCCAAGGTCGCAGGATCGTTCTCGTTGGGGAGCCGGTTTCGGATGTCCGTTTCCAGAACCGTGGCATGCTGCTGCGAACGGTCAAACGAGTTGATCCCGTAATAGCTGGCGAACAAGTGCTCTTTTTCGCCGCCGGTGATCTGAATCGGCCCCGTGATCGCCGGGAAGACAACCGGTGTCCCGCAATTCGCGCCTGCCTGACAAGATAAGGCAAGGATCAGGCCCGCCACTAATGCTGTCCCAACGGTTCGTTTCATTGCTGCAGAGCGGGCCCCGCTCGGGAGACCCGGGATCGGGCGCGAGAGACGGCGCCCGCGGGATTTCGTTTCGGTTGATTTCAATCCAGTTTTGCCTTTTGCGGTTTGAGCTTGCGGATGAATTGTTGGATCGGAGGAGGCCGATGTCAAGGCCACAGCCGAGGATGGAAGGCTTGACCCGGCAGGGACACCCAATTAAGACTCATGCTCCAGCATCGCCATGCTCCAACAACTGTCCGAACGCCTCGCCATGATTTTAAAATTTGCTGCAGCCTGCTGGTTGGTCTGGGCGTGCGCTGCAGCCTCCGGCGCCGGGCTCGCCGCGGACGCGCCAATTCAATGGGCCTCGGTGGATGGCGCGCGGTTGCCGCTGCCTCCGGCGGGGCATCCTCGGCTCTATTTGCGCGCCGGGCATGTCGCGGAGCTGCCGGCGCGGCTGGAAGATCCGGTGTTGAAGCCGGCGGTCGACCGGCTCGAGGCGATGGCTCGGAGATCGCCTCAGATGCGGATCGAGTGGGACGCGCTTCAATTCCTGGTCTCGGGCGATGTCCAACGAGGCCGCGCGGCGATCGAAACCGCCCTGCCTCTGCTTCGAAAGTGCAAGCTGGCCGATCATCAGGACGCCTGCCGGGAGACGGGCCGGATGATGGTCACGGGCGCGATCGCGTATGACTGGTGTTACCGGCTGCTGACGGGGGAGGAGAAACAGGCGTTCATTCGGGAACTGGTGCGGCTGGCCAAGACGCAGGAGTGCGGCTATCCGCCCATCGGCCAGGGCTCGGTGACCGGCCACGCTTCGGAGGCCATGATCATGCGCGACATGCTGTCGGCGGGCATTGCCATCTACGACGAATTTCCGGAGATGTACCGGCTCGCAGCAGGGCGGTTCTTTCGGGAGCACCTGCCGGCGCGCCAATGGTTTTATGGCGGCCACGCCTACCACCAGGGCGATTCCTACGGAGCCCATCGGTTCAGCTGGGACACCTACCCGCTGTGGATATTCGACCGGCTGGGCGCCGGCAACGTGTATGGTGCGGAGCAGCGCTGGATCCCCTATCTGTGGGTCTACACCACACGGCCGGACGGCCAGCGGCTGCGCGCGGGCGACACCTTCGCCCACAGCGCACCCTGGGGCCGGCCCTGGAGCGAATACATGGGCACGCTCCTGGTCGCCAGCTACCACGGAGACAGGGTGCTGATGGACCAGTTCGAGCGGCAGGGCGGCGCCGGCGGGAACGAGACCCTGTTCGAAATCCTGTGGCGCAAGGCCGACCTCCAGCCGGAACCCGTCCGCACGCTGCCGCTCTCGCGCTACTTCGGTTCGCCTTTCGGCTGGATGGTGGCGCGCACCGGGTGGGGTGAGGATTCCGTGATCGCGGAGATGAAGATCAACGAATACAACTTCGTCAACCACCAGCACCTCGATGCGGGCGCGTTTCAAATCTATTTCAAAGGCACGCTGGCCAGCGATTCGGGCCTCTATTCCGGATCCTCCGGGGCCTACGGCAGTCCGCACTGCCTCAACTACTATTGGCGCACCATCGCCCACAACAGCCTGCTGATCTACGATCCGAGCGAGGACTTCGGCCGGCGCGGCTATGGCAACGACGGCGGCCAGCGCCTGCCCAATGGCCGGAGCGAGCCGCGCAACTTCGACGCGCTGCTCGAGCCACGCAACGGCTATCGCACGGGTAAGGTCCTCGCCCACGGATTTGGCCCCGACCCGCACACGCCCGATTTCACGCTGCTGGAAGGCGATATCACGGCGGCGTACAGCCGCAAGGTCCGGCAGGTCACTCGCTCCTTCGTCTTCCTCAACCTCCGCAGCGCGCAGGTCCCGGCCGCGCTGGTGGTGTTCGACCGGGTGGTCAGCGCCCAGCCGGACTTCCGCAAATACTGGCTTCTCCACACCCTCGAGGAACCAATGGTCGAGGCCGCGTCGGCCACGGTCCAGTGCACCCAGCGCGGCTCGAGCGGACAGCTCACTCTTGACGTCCTGATGCCGCCCGCGCCCAACGCGGCTTTGAGCAAAGTGGGCGGCCTTGGCATGGAGTATTGGGTTTTCGGGACAAACTATGCCAACGATGTCGATCCCGAACGCATCGCCGGAAGCTCGAGGGAGATCTCGGCCTGGCGGCTGGAGCTCTCCCCGAAAGCTGCCTCCGCCGAAGATCGGTTCCTGGCGGTGATGCAGATGACCGATCGCACTGCTCCCGCGCGCTGGCCTGTTGGGCGGGTGGAGTTCGCCGGGCACGCCGGATGCGAGATCGCGGGGCCGGATGCGGCCTGGGTGGTCTTGTTCAACCAGAAGGGTGGGCGGTCGGCTGACGCCGTCGTGTTTACCCTGGCCCGCCCCGTTCGAACCCGCGTGCTGGCCACGGGCCTTGTGCCCGGCCGGTGGCAGGCGCGTTGTGCTGGCAGATCGGAAACCCAGTTGCTCGAGGTCTCGGAGGACACGGGCGCGGCCTGGCTCGAGGCGGCGGCGGGAACATGGACGCTGACCCGGCAATAAGGGCTCCAAGGATTTCTGCAAACAGGCATTCCGATTCGCCCCGCTGGGAACTCCCTTGACATTCGAAGGGGACTTTCTATCGTTTCGAACGCAGTCACATCATTGATGTGTGACGATTTGTTTTTTGCCTATGAAAAAGATGATGATTCCATGGATATTCGGGGCCGTGCTTTGCTCGTCGCTGGCCGTTCGGGCTGCCAACATCGCTTGGGTGAGCCTTCATCCGGCGGACAACACGCCATCGGCGGCGGCGGCAACCGCCGGGTTCACGCAGGCGCCCGATGTCGGATACACCGCCTTGCTGGCGGCCAACGGCCACACCGTGACCCGCTTCGTAACGATCGGCGAATTGGGCAACTCGCCGGACATGGTCGCCGCGCTCAACACAAACGACCTGGTGATCATCAGCCGCTCCGTGCCGAGCGGCCATTACGACTCGGCGACCGAGCGGGCCGCGTGGCATGGCATCACGGCTCCTTTGATGACCGTAGGCGCTTACATCAATCGGAACAACCGCCTGGGATTCCATACGGGCGACACTATCCCCAGCAACAACAGCAGCCAGATGCGCCTCAAAGTGAACACCCCGTTCCACCCGATCTTCGCCGGGATCGCCCTGAACACCACCAATTTGATGATCAACCCCTACTCGATGCGCGTGACTTTCACCAACGCCACGACCGGCACGAACATCCTTCAGGGAGGCATTTCCGTGGTGACCAGCCCGGTGATCGCCGGGGGGACGATTCTGGCAACGGTTGGCACTGCGGGCGACGCCGCGTTTGGCGGCATGGTCATCGGCGAGTTCCCCGCTGGAACGGCCGGTTCCAAAGGAGAAGTCATGGCCGCCAAACGGATGGTGTTTCTCACGGGCAGCGCGGAGGCCGGGATCACCAGCGAGGGCGTGGGCATATTCGACCTGTTGCCGGACGGGCAGACGCTGTTTCTCAACGCGGTCCGGTACATGACGACGCCGCAGGGCCCCGTCTGCACGACGCCGCTGGTTGGCGCCGCCAATCTCTTTCCGGGCGACTCCTGGACGTTTAACGCCAATGTGATCGGCGATCCGCCCATGACCTACCAATGGTACAAAGACGATGCCCCGATTGCCGCAGGGACCAGCGCGGCCCTCGCCCTCTCGAACCTCGGGACGCCGGATGCCGGCGATTATTTCCTCATCGCCAACAACTCCGCCGGCAGCGCCACCAGCACGGTTGCGCGCTTGGAGTTCGCGGCCCCCCCCGCCGCCAACCTCACCAATGGCATCATCTCCTATTGGCCACTCGATGACGTGATCGGGCCGCGGACGGTGGACATGGTGAGCGGCTACGACATGAATTTGTATAACATGGGGGCGACCAACATCGTTCCCGGGCGATGGGGCAACGCGTTCCAGTTCGAGGGGCTCGCCGAAACGATGCTGACGCGCACCCACAACCCCGGCGATGACCTGCCGATTGTCCAGCACCCCAACTTCACCGTGTCGCTCTGGGTCCAGGGCCTGGCGCCGCAGACCGACCGCCGAGTTTTCAGCGAGACCGCCGTCTCCGCCACCCAGCCGCTGTGGGATCTCGGAACCCATCTCAATGGAACGGACGACAAGGTGGACATCTATATCCGCACCGATTCCAACACCGTGTTCACCGATCACCGCCATTCGACGAACGTTGCCTATGACGGCGCATGGCATCACCTGGCCTACGTTCAGCGGGACGTCGGCAACGGCAACATGAAGGCGCAGCTCTGGATCGACGGCGTTCTGGACCCGGTGGCCATCATCCCGGGACGGCCGATTTCCGCCAAGGTAACGACCATCGGCGGGGTCTTCCGCATCAGCCCCGCTGCGGCTTATACCGGGCTGATTGACGAGGTGGCCACGTGGAACCGGGCACTCTCCCCCGAGGAGATCGCGATGCTCCAAACCACCACCATCACCAATCCCCCGTCGCGCATTCAGCCCCTGGCCATCAACAGCTTCAAAGCGGACCTGCCCGCCGTGGTCTCGGGCGGCACGACCGTCCTGCGATGGGACGTCAGCAAGGACGTCAACCAGGTCATCCTGGACCCGATCGGCGATGTGACCTCCCTGACATCGGCCGGCATCGGCTCCCGGACCGTCACGAACACGGCCCCGGTCAACTATCTTCTGACCGTTCATCGCCGCACGGATACGATGTCGGCGACCACCAGCGTGGCGGTGGTTGAAGGCGTTGCCCCCGGCTGGACGCTGCTCGACAACTTCGACACCTGCGTGCCGGGCAGCCTCTATGCCAACGGCTACTGGAACGATGCCTCCGGCGTCGGCGCCCAGGTGGTCGACCTCGACGGCAATCCCGCGGTTCGCACCTCGACCGGCAACGCCGTCGCCTACCTGAACCTGCGCGACCTGAAAGTCCTCGAGAACCAGGCCTGCACGCTCTTCTTCCGCATGATCCCCGGCACCAACAATATCATGGGCATCACGAACATCGTCGGGCTCACCGACAAGAACCAGCGCGGTTACGCCGACGGCATCACCAACATCGGCTCCGTCCTCTACATTGCCCCCATCACCAACGACTTCTTCCTCGTCACCAACGGCTGGTACATGGGCGCCCGCAACGGGTATCCCGGCATGCCGATTGAGTTTGTCCACCCCGCGCTCGATCCGGCCACGGTCTACAACGTCTGGATCGACATCACCAACGCCCCTGTCGCCAACTATTTCATGAGCGATACGTTCAGCGTCTATGTCCAGAAAGACGGTGACACCGAAGGCGGGCGGATCCTGCTGTTCCAGGATTATGTGAGCGATCGCGATCTGTTCCTGATCGATGATGTCCTGGGCGGGATTCAACCGAATCTCGACAAGCTCATCCTCCTGGGCAACAACGCCACCTACAGCGCGTGGTTCGACGACTTCTACCTGAGCAGGGGCGGCTACAACGCCACCGTGCCGCGGCCGTACGGCTTCTCCGGCCAGCTCCCCGCCACGATGAGCATCCAGTTCCTCGACGGCAAGATCGAGATTCAGTGGACCAAAGGCGTCCTCCAGCAGGCGCCCGTGGTGACCGGTCCTTGGGACAATGTCCCCGAGAATCCGGCTTCGCCCTATACCGTGACGCCGAGCGAGGCTGCCATGTTCTATCGGACCCGGCAGTGATCGAGGATTTCGACTCGGTGGATCCAATTGGGTCTCATAGGGTGTGCTTGTTTTCCGAGACGGTTGCTCAGAGAGCCAGTGAGACTGGCCGGCTCACTCGGAGCGCGCGGCATTCCACACCCGCAAGCCCTTGCGCAGGAGAGGCTCGAGCTCGGCCAGGGGGAGCTGACTGTCGGCGTCGCATGCGGCGCGGGCGGGTTCGGGATGGACCTCGAGGAAGAGGCCGTCGGCTCCTGCAGCCAGCGCGGCCAACGCGATGGTCCCGATCAACTCCCGGTCTCCGCCCGTCACTCCGCCGCTCTGATTGGGCTTTTGGACGCTGTGGGTGCAGTCAACCACGACCGGCGCGCCAAAGGCTCGCATCCGCGGAATCCCCGTCATATCGACCACGAGATCGTGGTAGCCGAAGGTGGTGCCGCGCTCGGTGATCCAAACCTGATGGTTGCCCGTGCCACGGACCTTCTCGAGGGCGAAGCGCATGGCTTCCGGTGCGAGGAACTGGCCCTTCTTGATGTTGACGCCCTTGCCGGTGCGGCCTGCGGCAAGCAGAAGATCCGTCTGCCGGCTGAGAAAGGATGGAATCTGCAGCCAATCGACGTAAGCAGCGGCGGTCGGACAGTCAGCGGATTCGTGCACGTCGGTCAGGACGGGGACGCCGTGGCGGGCGCGCACGGCGGCCAGGAGCTCCAGCGCCTTCTGCCTCTCGAGGCCGCGGAAGCTGTCGACCCGGGTGCGGTTGGCCTTGTCATACGACGCTTTGAACACGAGCGGGATGCCCAAGCGGGAGCAGACCTCCTTCGCATGGGAGGCGACCGTATCGAGCAGGCGGGCGCTTTCGACCACGCACGGGCCGGCGATCAGAAAGAACGAGGAGGCTTGTTTCATGGCAGGTCGTTTCGAGCCAGTCGGCCGAGGTAGCCGCCGTGGTGGCGCAGGGCGTAGTCATCCCTGCTGAATCGGGTCGCCTTCATGAGCAGCACCACCAGGATGTCGCCGACGACCGTCATCGCCGTGGTGGAGGTGGTCGGAGTGAGCCCGAGCGGACAGACTTCGGGCGGGTTGCCGGTGCGGAGAATCACATCCGCAAACCCCAGCAGCGGCGAATCCGGATGGCCGGTCAGCACAATCTTTTTCAGCCCGGGCCGGTACCGCTCGGCCAGCTGCACCAGCTGGAGGAGCTCGGTCGTCTTGCCTGAGTTGGAGATCAGGAACAGGACGTCATGGGGCTGGAGCACGCCCAGGTCGCCATGGGCGGAGTCGGCGGCATGCAGGAAGATGGCGGGTGTGCCGGTCGAGCTGAAGGTGGTGGCGATGTTGAGGGCGATCTGGCCGGCCTTGCCCATGCCGCTGCACACCACCTTGCCACCCTGACGGTGGACCCCTTCCAAAATCAGCTGCGTCGCGCGGTCATAGCTGTCATCCACCGGGATCTTTCGGATGGCGCTGGATTCGGCTGCGAGGATGTCGCGGACAACCTGGATGCTACTCATCATCGATGCCAAAATGGACCGCTCCTGGCTCGCGGAGTCAATGCGATTCGCGTTGAGGCAACTGCGATTTTGACGAAGGCAATGCGCCGGTGGATAATCCGGTGTTTGGTGGCACGATGCCTCTGCTGAACGTCCTGCGGGAGGCGGCCTGCCCTCGGGAGCAAAAGATACTGGATCGCAGAAACCGCGGCGCACAGCGATAACCACCCATGGCGGCCCATCCATTACCCGCTCGAGCCGAGGGAACCGCATGCCCCCTCCGCTTCGACCGGCACGAGCTGGCCGGCGCCTTTGGCGACCTGGGCACGGACCTGCCGCTGGTGGTCGGCATGGTGGCTGCCGCCGGGCTCGACGCAGCCAGCGTGCTGGTGATGTTCGGCGCGATGCAGATTCTCACCGGGATCGCGTACCGCATGCCGATGCCGGTGCAGCCGCTCAAGGCGGTGGCGGTGCTGGTCATCACGCAGAAGCTGGCGCCGAACATCATCTGCGGCGCCGGTCTGGCGATCGGCGCGGTGATGCTCGCGCTGGCGCTCACGGGCTTGCTGCAATGGCTGGCGGGCGCCGTGCCCAAGTGCGTCGTGCGCGGCATCCAGTTCGGGCTGGGCGTGCAGCTGGTCTCTCTGGCGTTCACGAACTACGTGCGATCGGACGGCGGCTGGGGTTACGCGCTGGCGGGCGCGGCGTTTGTGCTGGCTCTGATTTTGGCGGGGAATCGCCGCATGCCTGCCGCCCTGGCGGTCATTGGGCTGGGCCTTGCCTACGCGCTGCTGTTTCACGCGGACAGGTTGGCCGGCAGCTCCGCCTTTGGCTTCGCGCTGCCGCAACTGCGCGTCCCGGCCTTGCTCGACATATGGACGGGCTTCTGGGTGCTGGCCTTGCCGCAAATCCCGTTGTCCCTGGGCAACTCGATTCTCGCAACCCGGCAAGTGGCGGTGGACCTCTTCCCGGACCGCCCGATTGCCGTGCGGCGGCTCGGGGTGACCTACAGTCTGATGAACCTGCTCAGCCCCTTTTGCGGGGGCATCCCGGTATGCCATGGATCGGGGGGCATGGCCGGGCATTACGCCTTCGGCGGCCGCACCGGCGGTTCGGTGGTCATTTACGGCACGTTTTTCGCGCTGGCGGGGCTGTTCCTGAGCGCCGGCTTCGAGCAGTTCAGCCAGCTGTTCCCGCTGCCGGTCCTCGGCGTGCTGTTGCTGTTCGAGGGCTGGACGATGCTGGCCTTGGTGCGCGACACGGCGGGGGCGAAGAACGAATTCATGATCGCCCTGCTCGTGGGATTGATGGCGGGCGGCCTGCCGTATGGCTATGTGGTGGGATTGCTGGCCGGTACGGCGCTCTTTTACCTCACTCGGGGCGGGCGGTTGCGGCTGGGGCATCTCAACTCATGAGCGTCGAGCGCGTCCGCGTGCGAGCTCGGTTCCGGCGCCCGGTTCCCCTTGCACGCAGCCTGCCGTTTGGGTAGAGTCCGGTCATCACGCAGCAAAACCAACCCGCACGAGTCGCGGCAGAAACTCGTTTCGAACGAACGCAAACGATCGATCCAGAACGATTATGAAAACCATCCATCGAACCATGGCAGTGATCACCGGCTGTGTGGCAATGATGAGCGTGTCCGGCGCGTTAGCGCAGGATTGGCCGCAGTGGCGCGGAGCCAATCGGGATGCGAAAGTGACGGGTTTTGCCGCGCCCAAGACATGGCCAAAGGAGCTGACGCAGAGGTGGAAGGCCACCGTGGGACTGGGAGATGCCACACCGGCCTTGGCGGGGGAGAGGCTCTACGTTTTCGCGCGGCAGGAAGTCGAGGAGGTCACCCGCTGCCTGGACGCCGGCAGCGGCAAAGTGCTTTGGGCTGACCGATACGCGGTGCAGGCCATCTCGGGGCCGGATGCGGGGCAGCATTCGGGTCCGCGAAGCTCCCCCGCGGTGGCCCAGGGCAAGGTTGTGACGCTCGGTGTCAGCGGCCATCTTTCCTGCCTGGACGCGGCGACCGGGAAGGTGCTGTGGCGCAAGGACGATTTCCCGGGCGCCTGGCCGCGGTTCCACGTGGCGTCGTCGCCGATCCTTGTGGACGGCCTCTGCATCGCCCAGCTCGGCAAGGAGACCGAAGGCGCCATCGTGGCCTACGACCTGGCCACAGGTGATCTCCGATGGAAGTGGGCGGACGAAGGTCCGGGATACGCCTCGCCCGCGCTCCTGTCCGTCGGGGGCGACAAGATCATCATCGCGCAAACGGCCCAGAGCGTTGTGGGCCTGCTGGCGGCCAGCGGGAAGACCGTATGGAAGACCCCGTTCGCAGCGCAGGGGATGTCCTACAACGCGGCCACGCCGATCGTCGATGGGCAGACCGTCATCTACTGCGGGCAGGGGCGGGGCGCCGCAGCGGTCAGGATCGAGAAGCAGGGCGGCAGCTTCGCCGCGAAAGAGCTCTGGAAAAACCCGGACAATGCCGTTCAGTTCAACAGCCCGGTGCTCAAGGACGGCTTCCTTTACGGGCTCAGCGCGCGCGGTGATTTCTTCTGCATCAATGCCCAGGACGGCAAGACAGCATGGACCGCCCCCTTCTCGCCCCCTGGGGCTGGCGCCGAGGCGCAACCGCAGGGGCAGGGCCCCGGCGGCGCGCGCGCCGGACGCGGCATGGGGCGCACCGCGGGATACGGCTCGATCGTGGATGCCGGGTCAGCGCTTCTGGCCTTGACCCCCGCCTCCCAGCTCGTCGCCTTCGAACCGAGCCCGAAGGCCTACTCTGAACTTGCCCGGATCAAGGTCGCTGAGACTCCGACCTACGCCTATCCCATTGTCTCAGGAAAACGCGTGTTTGTGAAAGACCAGGACTCCGTGACGCTTTGGACCTTCGAGTGAGCCCGAAGCATGGACGTCGCCGGTGCTGAAGAGACCGTCGCGATGCTTCAGGAGCGGGAGCAGGGCTGCCATCGGGGTCCATCGTGTTCGCCACCCGACGAAAGCGACTGCATTATTGTTGAATCGAGGGCAGTTTTGTTTGCATATATATATCATCTGATGCATATTCTCAACCACGACACATGAGCGAGGCAGGCAGAGAGCAAAGGCTGGATCGGTTCCTGGCCGCCCATCGCGAGAGCGGTTGGCCCGTCACGATCCAGCGGCGCGTCGTGTTCGAGGCGATTCGGGACCGCCGGGACCATCCGACGGCCGAGCAGGTCTACCGGGCGGTCTCCCGGGGCCTGCCGCAGATCTCCCGGATGACCGTGCGCCGCATCCTGAGCGGTTTCGTATCGCTGGGGCTGGTGGCCAGGACATGCCACCCCGGCTCCGCCGCTCGTTTTGACGCGAAGACCTGCCGGCATCACCACTTGGTATGTCTGGATTGCGGCGCGATCATCGACGTGGAGGATCCGCGTCTGGACAGGATACCGTGGCCGCGGGTCGATGCGTGCGAGTTCACCATTCAGGATTCGCGTGTTGAATTCCTGGGCCGCTGCGCCCGCTGCCGGCAGAAAGCGCGCGCGCATCCGCGCAAGCCCGGGGCCCGGCGCGCATCGGCGAGCAGCAACAGCGCTTGAATAGGAACCCCCACACACAGCGAAAGGATATACTATTATGCACGAAGATAGCCAGTGCCCTGTCACGGGCAGCGCCCACAAACGGACGGCCGCCAGCGGCCCGTCGAACCGCGATTGGTGGCCCAACCAGCTGAAGCTCGAGATCCTGCACCAGCATTCCGCGAAGTCCAACCCGATGGGCGAGGGCTTCGACTACGCAAGGGAATTTCAGAGCCTCGATCTGGCGGCGGTGAAGAAAGACCTTGCGGCCCTGATGACCGACTCGCAGGGGTGGTGGCCGGCGGACTTTGGCCACTATGGCCCGCTGTTCATCCGCATGGCATGGCACAGCGCGGGCACCTATCGGGTCAGCGACGGCCGCGGCGGCGGCGGCAGAGGTCAGCAGCGCTTCGCGCCCCTGAACAGCTGGCCGGACAACGTGAGCCTGGACAAGGCGCGCCGGCTGCTCTGGCCCATCAAGCAGAAGTATGGTCGGAAGATATCCTGGGCTGACCTGATCATCCTCACCGGGAACGTCGCCCTCGAAACGATGGGATTCAAGACGTTCGGTTTCGGAGGCGGGCGCGAGGACGTCTGGGAGCCGGATCAGGACGTCGATTGGGGCCCCGAGACAACGTGGCTGGGCGACAAGCGCTACTCCGGCGACCGGGACCTCGAGAACCCGCTCGCCGCTGTGCAGATGGGGCTGATCTACGTCAACCCGGAAGGCCCCAACGGCAACCCCGATCCGGTGGCCGCGGCGCGCGACATCCGGGAGACCTTCGCTCGCATGGCGATGAACGACGAGGAGACGGTGGCGCTGATTGCTGGCGGCCACACGTTCGGCAAGACCCACGGCGCCGGCCCCGCGTCCCATGTGGGGCCTGAGCCCGAGGCGGCCGGCCTCGAAGAGCAGGGCCTGGGCTGGAGGAGCACCTTCGGCGCCGGCAAAGGCGGCGACACGATCACCAGCGGCCTGGAGGTCACCTGGACCACCACGCCCACCAAGTGGAGCAGCAACTTCTTCTGGAACCTCTTCGGCTACGAATGGGAGCTGACCAAGAGCCCGGCCGGCGCGCACCAATGGAAACCGAAGGGGGGCGCAGGCGCGGGCACCGTGCCGGATGCCCACGACAAGTCCAAGCGCCATGCGCCTGCCATGCTGACCACCGATCTCGCCCTGCGGTTCGACCCGGTCTACGAGAAGATCTCGCGGCGTTTCATGGAGAATCCGGATCAGTTCGCGGACGCGTTTGCCCGGGCGTGGTTCAAGCTGACGCACCGCGACATGGGCCCGCGCGCGCGCTATCTCGGCCCGGAAGTTCCCGCGGAAGAGCTCATCTGGCAGGACCCCATTCCCGCGGTCAATCACCCGTTGATCGATGCGCAGGATATCGCCTCCCTGAAGAGCCGAATCCTGGCGTCCGGCCTGTCGGTATCCCAGCTGGTCTCGACCGCCTGGGCGTCGGCGTCCACCTTCCGCGGCTCCGACAAGCGCGGCGGCGCAAACGGCGCCCGGATCCGCCTGGCGCCGCAAAAGGATTGGGAGGTCAACCAGCCGGCCCAGCTGGCGAAGGTGCTCAAGACCCTCGAGGGCATCCAGAGCGCGTTCAACAGCGCGGCGGCTGGCGGCAAGAAGGTCTCGCTGGCCGACCTCATCGTTCTGGCCGGTTGCGCGGGCATCGAGAAGGCCGCGAAAAATGCCGGTCACGAGGTCACGGTTCCATTTGCTCCGGGGCGCATGGACGCGTCGGCCGAGCAGACGGATGCGGCATCGTTCGCCGTGCTCGAACCGATCGCGGACGGCTTCCGCAATTACGTGAAAGGCAACCAGGCCATACGAGCCGAGGCGCTGCTCGTCGACAAGGCGCAGCTGCTGACCCTGACTGCGCCCGAAATGACGGCGCTTGTGGGCGGCATGCGCGTCCTGAACGCCAATTTCGGCCAGGCCCGGCATGGCGTCTTCACCCGGCGTCCGGAGGCGCTGACGAACGACTTCTTCGTCAACCTGCTCGACATGGGCACGGAGTGGAAGCCTGCTTCCAAAGACGCCGGCGTGTTCGAGGGGCGCGATCGCAAGACGGGCGAGCTGAAGTGGACCGGCACGCGTGTCGACCTTGTGTTCGGCTCGAACTCCCAGCTCCGCGCCCTGGCGGAAGTCTACGGGTGCAGCGACTCCCAGGAGAAGTTCGTGCGCGACTTCATCCAGGCGTGGAACAAAGTCATGAGCCTGGACCGGTTCTGACGCTCAAGACACCGAGACCGATCCGCGCCGCGGCGATCGCTATGCACGGGGAAGGAATGGGGGCCCTGTCTCACGAAGCGACTCAGCCCGCTTTGCGCAACCACTGTGAGCATGCCGGGCGGTTTACGGCCAGGCGTTCGATTCCCGGTGGCTTCGGGGCAAGGGCGTCCTTGATCAAGCCTTCTGCCATGCGGCCCCCATTGCATTATCCACGACACTGTAGACTCGCCAACGAAAGCAGACTTTGAAAGCTCGAATGATCTCCTCTTCGAACCAGCAGCCTCTGGGCTGCCTGGCAATGCTGGCTCTGAGCCTGGTCTGGTTGCAGTCGATCCAAGCCGCCACCCGGACCTGGACGGGCGACGCGGGCGGGAACTGGAGCGTCTCGGCCAACTGGACGCCCAGCGGCGCGCCCGCCAGCGGCGACTCTCTCACCTTCCCGGCGCTTGGGGCGGGCAAGACCTACGCCATGACCAACAACCTGGCGGGGCGCTCGTTCGGTGCGCTGGCGTTCACCGGCAGCGGCTACACGCTTCGCGGGAATGCATTCAACCTGGCCAACGGCATCACCGCCAGCGCGCCCAGCGGGAACAACACGATCGAGGCCGATGTCACCCTCGGCGCCAGCCAGACCTTCGCGGTGGCAAGCGCCATCCTCACTCTCAACGGCGGCCTCGGGCTGAACGGTCGCACCCTCACCCTGGCCAGCGACGGTTCGACGCGGCTGGGCGGGGTGATTGGCGGCACGGGCCATTTGCGCAAGACGGGCGCCGGCTCGCTCACGCTGCAGGGCGCCTCCGCGAACACCTACTCGGGGCACTGCACGGTGGTGTCGGGAACGCTGCAGCTGAACAAGGCGGGTGTCACGGCTGTCACGGGCGCCCTGACCAACAACGCCACGGTGCGCTATTTCGACCACTCCCAGATTGCCGGCTCGGTGGTTTTGGGGCCCGGGAGCCTGCTCGACTTGAACGACCACAACGACGACATCGGCGCGCTGTCCATGACCGGCGCGACGGTGGATACCGGCACGGGTCTTCTGACCCTGGGCGGCAACATCACCACGTTTGCCCACTCGGCCATCTCGACGATTCAGGGCAAGCTTAGCCTGGGCGCCAGCACCCGGACCTTTGCGGTCGAGGCGGGAGTCGCCAGTCCCGATCTGGAGGTGCCGGCGGCCATCTCGGGCGCGGGTGGGATCGTTAAGACAGGCGCGGGCACGCTGGTGTTCCGAGGCGCCAACACCTACTCGGGCGCAACGACCGTCTCTCAGGGGCGGATCTATGCCTACCATGACAGCGCGTTCGGCTCGGCCTCGGGAGGCGTCGAGGTCCAAGGCAGCGGCAACATCTATCTGGTCAACGCCAACGTCGGGGCGGAAGAGCTGATCCTCGATGTTCCTGCCAGTTCGGGGACGGCCTTTTACAGCAGCGGCGTATGCAATTGGGCGGGGCCGGTGACCCTCAGCACCGACGTCCAGATCCGCGCGACCGGCACCAACATTTTCAGCGGGCGCATCAGCGGGCCCGGCGGGCTCAAGCTTTCGGGGGATGTGCATGTGTTCTCGGGCGCCGATGGGAACACCTACACGGGAGAGACCCTGGTGGCCTGCGACCTGTTGCGCATGGACAAGACCAGCGCCGCCGGAGTCGTCGCCGTCCCGGGCACCTTGAGAATCGGCGAGGGCGCTGCTGTCTCGAACGCCGTCCATGCCTTGAGGGCGTACCAAATCCATTCCAGCAGCGAGGTGATTCTCCAGACCAACGGTGTTCTCAGCCTGGGTTCGCACCACACCCAAATGGCCAAGCTCGACATGACGGGAGGCCGGGTCGATTCCACGACCGGCAACCTCATTATCAACCGTTGGGCCACCATACGCGGTTCGGCCATGCCCTCGATCATCGATGGCATCATCGACCTGGGCTCCATGGCGGGCACGCGCCTCTTCGATCTGATCGAGGGTGTGCATCCCGCGCGCCTGGTGGTGCGGGGGGAGATGAAAGGGGCGGCCGGCGCCGACTTTCATGGAAACGGCGACTGCGTCGTCGAGATGCTGGCGAGCAACAGCTATTCGGGCTTGACCGTGATCGACAACTGCGGGTTGGTCGCCCGCACTGCCGCCGCCCTCGGCAACAGCACCGGCGGGACCTTGATCCAGGGGGGAGGCACGCTGAGTTTGAACGGGCTCAGCATGGCTGGTGAAACGCTCGAGATCGACTCGGCATCCGACTACGCCCTTTACGGGATTGGCACTTGCGGTTGGCAGGGCCGCATCACGGTCAATACGAACGCGATGTTGTACAGCAGCGGGACCCTGATCCTGAGCGGGATCATCGACGGGCCTGGCTCCGTCCGTCTCAAGGGGTATACCTTCGAATTCGGCGGCGCCGATGCCAACACGCTGTCCGGCGAGGTGCTGTCCGAGTGCAAGCTTTTACGCTTGAACAAGTCCCCCGCCAACAACGCTGCCATCGCCGGCGCTTTGTCCATCGGCACCGGATTCAAAGACCATCCCAGCGTTGTCCTCGAAGTGACCGGGAACCAGTTGCCCAGCGCCTGTGACATCACGATCCGCGAGTACTCCCTGCTCGATCTCAATGACCAGAACGACGTGGTCGGCGCCTTGGCATTCAATGGGGGGCGTGTCGACACCGGGGCCGGCTATATTCGGCCGATGGGCCCCATCACAGTGCACTCGAACAGCGCGGAAGGGGTCATCGATGGACGCCTGCGGCTGGGTGTGGCGCAGCACCCCTTCACCATTCACGAGGGCAAGGAGCTTTGCGGCCTGCGGATCAATGCCACGATCGAGAACCCGGGATCGACCCCTGCCGGCATCCGGAAGGGCGGCGCCGGACGGCTTTGCCTGGCTGCCTCGAATTCCTTCACCGGGCAGATCACGATCGACGACGGATCCATTCACGCGGCCCACAACTACGCGCTGGGCGCTCCCGCCGGGGGCACGATCGTCAACAGCGGCGCCACCCTGGGCTTTACGGGCGTCCCCGACAACGTCTTTGAGCCCATCACCCTGAATGGTCCCGGGGCGAGCGATGGGGGCGCGCTTCGAACCTCGGGCGCCCTAGCCATTCACAGTGGCCTTGTGCTGGGCAGCCATAGCATCATCCTGGTCCACGACGGCCAGCTCGACCTCAACGGGCTCGTCAGCGGTCCGGGCGGTTTCACGAAGAGGGGCCTGGGGACGCTGCGGCTCCATGGGCTCGGCAACAACACCTATGCCGGGGACACGGTAGCCGAGCAAGGCGAGATCGTCCTGGCTCAGGCCGAGGGCAACGCGATCCCCGGCGCCGGATTGCTGATTGGCGAGGACCTGCCCGATCGCCCGCTGGTCCGGGTCCGCTACGGGACCGACAGCCAAATCAGCGTCGCTGCCATCGTGACCATCCAGAGCAGCGGCCTCCTGGACTTGGGCGGTTTCAGCGATATCGTGGGCGATCTGGTTTTCAGGGGTGGCGCGGTCAGCAACTCCAGCGCCGGTCTTCTGACCCTGAACGGCCACGTGACGGTGAGCAGCAGCTCCATCGCCCGCGCTCGAATCATCGGGCCGGTGTCCCTGGTGGGCACGCGCTCCTTCACGGTGGATGCGACGCCCAACTATCCCGGCCTGGAAGTCAACGGCGAGGTCCGGGGCGGCGGGCTGGCCAAGCTCGGCGCCGGCGCCATGCTGCTCAGCCATTCCAACAGCTTCACCGGCATCGCCCAGGTCCGCGCAGGCCGGCTCGATGTGGCGGATGCCTTCGCCCTGGGCGCCACCGCCGGGGGCACGGTCGTGAGCAACGGAGCGGCCTTGATCCTGCGCGATGGCACCCGCGTCAGCGGCGAACCCCTCACGCTCGCCGGGGCCGGTCACCAGACTCTTGGCGCGCTGGCTTCGGTCTCGGGCTCGAATTCATGGAGCGGTCCCATCACCCTCGCTGGCGACACGGTCCTGACCGCAACTCGCGAAACCGACTTCCTGGATTTGAGCGGCGCGATCGACGGGATCGGCAACTTGACGATCGAGGGCCTGGGCACGGTGCGTTTCGGCGGCGCCGCCGCAAACACCTACCGGGGTGCAACCCGCGTCGGTTCCGGCGCCCTCGAACTCGCCAAGAGCGTCGATGACGGCTCCATCCCAGGCGACCTGGTCGTCGGTGACAACGAGGGCGGGACCGATGCGGATGTGGTCCGATACGCGAGTGCGCGCCCCCAGATATCCGATCGCGCCCGCGTCACGGTCAACGCGTCCGGCCTGCTCGATCTGCGGCCGCGGACGGGTTTGGGGATCGAGGACGTAGGATCCATCGAGGGGAAAGGCCGGATCGAGCTCGCTCTCGGCGGGCTGGGCATTGGCCACGACAACACCTCGACGACTTTTGCCGGGACGATCCATGGGGGTTCGATGGGGCGGCTCACGAAGCACGGCAGCGGCGTCTTCACCCTGAGCGGGAACAACCCGTATACCGGGCCGACCGTGGTGCAGGGCGGGACGCTGCTTGTCAACGGCTCGCAGCCGGGCAGCCCCGTCGAAGTCCGCAGCGGCGCCGTCCTGGGAGGCAGGGGCGCTGTGGGCGGCGTCGGCAGCGCGGGGATCCTGGCCCCCGGCGCCAGCCCCGGCCGCCTCGCCAGCAGCAATGTCGTCCTGATGGCGGGATCGGAGTTCCGCGCTGAGCTGGACGGCGCCGTCGCGGGCAGCAGCTACGACCAGTTGAGCGTCCGGGGCACGGTTGACCTCGGGAACGCATCGCTCCATCTCCTGACCAGCCTCAGTCTGCCCGCAGGCACTTCGCTCATCCTTGTCGACAACGACGGCGCGGACGCCGTCCTCGGCGCCTTCTCCGAACTTGCCGAAGGCGCCCTGATCGACGCCGTTTCGCAGAAGTATTTCATCACCTACCAGGGTGGGGACGGCAACGATGTGGCCCTCATAGCCACCAATCCCAGCCCGCTCGAGGTTGTCACCGTGCTGTTCGCCGGCGGCAATGGCGTCAGCATGCTGGATCCGAACGAGTGCAACGCCTTGCGCGTTGTCGTGTTGAACTCGTCCGATCAAGCGGCGGCCGGCCTTGCAGCCCAGCTCGTCTCGAGCGCGCCCGGCGTGGCTATCACGGCTCCGTTCGCGGCCTTTCCCGACCTGGCGCCCGGTGAACGCGGCACCAACCTCGTGCCCTTTCAGATCACCACCTGGCCGTGGTTCGTCTGCGGCTCGCCGGCCGAGTTCAGCCTGAGCCTGACTTCGGCCACACACGGCGCCTTCTCGATGCCGTTGACCCTGTCGAGCGGCCATCCCGGGCCGGGTGCGCCCTTCACGTCATCGGGCAGCTTCGCCATCCCGGATGGCGGTGGTTGCACGAACACCATCACCGTGCCGGCCGGGGCCATCACCGCGCCGCTGGCCCGGGTGGCGGTCGGGCTCCATCTCACGCACGAGTTCGTGAGCGACATCGATCTCTACCTGGTCGCGCCGGACGGCACGCGGGTGGAGCTGTCGACCGACAACGGCGCCGCCGGCCGCAACTATGGCAACGATTGCGGGGCGATGACGGTCTTTGTCGAGAACGGGCCCCCGATCAATTCGAGGCCGGCGCCATTTGTCGGCGAGTTCTGCCCTGAAGGCTCGCTTTGGGATCTTCGTTCCAAGCCAGCCCAAGGCGACTGGTCGCTGATCGTGCTGGATGACGAGGCCAATGGCATCAGCGGCGTCCTGCAGTGCTGGACGCTCACGCTCTATCCATCGGTCTGCGGCGACGGCGGTGGCCCTTGCCAGAGCTGTCCGGATCGCGTGATTTTCGGGGCGATCACCGCGGGCAGCCCGGTGCAGAACGAGCGCCTGCGCCTCGACCTCACGCCCGGCATCTGCGGGGTTTCCAAGCCTTGTCCGCAGCCTGCGGTGCCGGGCCCGAGCCGTTTCGAGGCGTACACCTTTGTCAACGGAGATGCCGACGCCTGTGTGACCGTGACGCTCACGGCGAGCAACGGCCTTTTCAGCGCCGCCTATGCCGGCGGCTTCGATCCGTCGAACCCCTGCGCCAATTACCTGGCCGACGCGGGCGAGGCGTCGAGCGCGGGCGTGCCGCGCAGCTACTCATTCTCCGTGGATGCCTGGGCTGCGTTTGCCGTTGTGGTCAGCGAGACGGTTGAGGCGGATTTCAGCCCTTACAGGCTCGAGGTGAGGGGAGGCAACTGCCGGCCGATGCTCAGCATCGACCAGGTGCGGACCAATGCCGTCCGCCTGACGTGGACCACCGCGGCGTTTGACTACGAGCTGGTGCAGACCAATGCCCTTCCCGATCCGCCTCAGCCGTTCTGGCCGCCGTCGATCTCCAATCTTCGGGTCAGCGACAGCCGTTTCTCCGTGACGAATTCCTTCGGTCCAATGACCCCGAGCCGGTTCTACAAGCTTCGCAAGAGGTGACTTGCAGTCGTGCGCCGCAAGTTCGATGGGCCGACGCCACTGCGCCGTCTCCGCTCCGGGCGGCGGCTCGGACTCGGGGACGAAGCGCCGCCCAGGCATTTCCTTCTTGCCCAAGCCGGAAAGCCGGGGAAAATTCCGGGCGAGATGGAAGAGATGCCGGATGCGATTTGCTGCGTTCCTAAGGGTCTGTGCAAAAATTAATTCCGATTTTGCTGGAGGGGATTGGGCGGGCTGGCAAGGCGCGACGAGCGAGCATACCCGCGCGGTCTGTGAGCGAGGAGCAACACAGCCAGCGCGCCCAAGGCCCCCAGCCCGCAGGGGCGGGGCGGCGCCGGGCCATCGGCTTCGTGGCTCGGTCGGTCGAGTATCGCAGGGGATACACTCCCTCCCTTGCGCCTCGCATCGGGCCCGGCGGCGCTCCCGCCAAAATCGGAAGTAATTTTTGCACAGACCCTAATCCCCCATGAAAACTCTGATTGCGCTTGTTGCCGGCCTTTCGTCGGCCGCCTTTTGTCCTGCCTTCGTTGCGGCTCGGCCGAACCTGATCTGGATCATGGCCGATGACCTCGGCTACGGCGACATCGGATGCTACGGGCAGAAAGTCATCCGGACGCCGCACATTGACCGGATGGCGTCGGAGGGGATGCGATTCACGCACTATTACGCCGGGGCCACGGTCTGTGCGCCGTCGCGCAGCACGCTGATGACCGGGCTGCATCACGGCCGCACTCGAGTGCGCGGCAACGCCGGGGCGTCGAACCCGGAGGCCCAGGCGCTGCGAGAGACGGATGTCACCGTGGCGAGCGTTTTGAAGAAGGCGGGCTACCGCACGGCGCTCATCGGCAAGTGGGGCCTCGGAGACATCGGGGCGGCCGAGAGCGGCCTGCCGCGCAAGCAAGGCTTTGACTGCTTCTTCGGCTACCTGAACCAGCGGCACGCCCACAACCACTTTCCCGATTTCCTCTGGCGCAACGAGGAGCGCGTGAAGCTGCCGAACGTTGTCACGCCGGTGGGTGAGGACGGCGCGGGCTATGCCGTCGAGGCGAAAGTCTATGCCGACGACCTCTTCGCCGATGAGGCGCTGAAGTTCGTCCAGGAGAACCAGGGCCGCCCCTTCTTTCTCTACTGGAGCATGGTCATCCCGCATGCCAACAACGAGCGCGCCCGGATCCTCGGGGATGGCGCCCATGTGCCCGACTACGGCCCTTACGCGGACATGGATTGGCCGAATCCGGACAAGGGCCAGGCTGCGATGATCACGCGCCTGGACAGCTACGTGGGCCGGATGCTGGAGCGCCTGAAGTCGCTCGGGCTGGCCGGGAACACCCTCATGATCTTCACCAGCGACAACGGCCCGCACAATGAGAGCAAGCACGACCTCGCCCGGTTCAACCCCAGCGGGCCCTACAGCGGCATCAAGCGCAGCCTCACCGACGGCGGCATCCGCGTGCCATTCATCGCGTGGTGGCCCGGCACGGTGAAGGCCGGGACCGAGTCTGCGCACGCCGGCTTTTTCCCCGATTGGCTGCCGACTGCCGCGGAGCTCGCCGGAGCCGAAGCGCCCAACGGCCTCGACGGCCTGAGCATCGCGCCCACGCTGCTCGGCAAGCCCGGCGAGCAGAAGACGCACGAATTCCTCTACTGGGAGTTCCACGAGGGCGGCTTCCGGCAGGCCGCGCTCTATCAAGGCCGCTGGAAAGGCATCCGCGCCGGCCGCCCCGACGCCCTCGTGCAGCTCTTCGACCAGTGGAACGACGTCGCCGAAAAGAACGATGTCGCCAGACAGTATCCCGATATTGCGGAGAAGATCGGCGCCTACCTCCGCACTGCGCGGACGCCCTTGCCCGAGTGGGAGCCGCGCTGGCAGGCGGCCAGGCAAGCCAACCGATAATCCCCCAAATTCCCGCTTGTCATTTGGCCTGGGGTTGGTAGTTTATCGCGTCTTTGTATGCGAGCTGATATTCATCCGAAGTATACGAACGCGGAAATCCGTTGCGCCTGTGGCAACGTGATTCAAACCCGGTCGACCCGGCCGACCATCCTGATCGGCATCTGCAACGCCTGCCATCCGTTTTACACGGGAACGCAGAAATTTGTCGACACGGCGGGCCGGGTGGACAAGTTCCAGCAGCGTCTGGCCAAGACCCAGGCTGCGCAAGCTGCGATCACGTCCGCCAAGAAGAAGCGGAAGTAGCATCCATGGTTTTCTCCGCCCGCACCGGGATGACGAAATCCCCTGCGGGCGGTCTTGTTTTATTCCGATGGATTTGGGTCCCTACATCGAGCGGCTGGCTCGCCGGCAGGCCGAAGTCGAGGCTGCGCTGAGCGACGCAGGCGTGTTCGCGCAGCCGCAGCGGGCGCAGGAGCTGGGGCGCGAGTTCGCCCGTCTGCGGGAGCTGTGCGGGGCAGGCCAGGCATGGCTCAAGACCCGCCGCGATCTCGAGGAGAGCCGCCAGCTCCTGGCGGCGGAAAGCGCGGAATCGGAGCTGGCGCAGCTGGTCCGCGAGGATCTGGACAGGCTCGAGCAGCAGGAATCGCGGCTGGCCCGCGAGCTGCTCGCCGGGCTCGTGCCGCCCGACCCCGCTGATTCCCGCAACACGATCGTCGAGATCCGCGCCGGCGCCGGGGGGATGGAGTCGTCGCTGTTCGCCGCAGATCTCTACCGGATGTATGCGCGATATGCCGAGGCGCGCGGATGGAAGGCCGAGACCATGGACTCGAGCGCGTCGGATCTGGGCGGTTTCAAGGAGATCATCTTCAGCGTGGCGGGCGTGGACGTCTACAAGCGCCTCAAGTACGAGAGCGGTGTGCATCGCGTCCAGCGCGTTCCTGCCACCGAAGCGCAGGGCCGAATCCACACCAGCACCGTCACTGTCGCGGTGCTTCCCGAGGCACAGGAGGTCGATGTGGAGATCAAGCCCGACGAGATCGAGATCACGGTCTGCCGGGCGTCGGGCCCGGGCGGCCAGGGGGTCAACACCACGGACTCGGCCGTCCAGATCCTGCACAAGCCCAGCGGACTCGTCGTGCGGTGCGCGGACCAGCGGTCCCAGCAGAAGAACAAGGCGCGGGCTCTCACCGTTCTGCGGTCGCGTCTGCTCGAGCAGCGCGTGGCGGAGGAGGACGCCCGATACGCAGCCCAGCGGCGCGCCCAGGTCGGCACCGGCGAGCGCAACGAGCGGATTCGGACCTACAACTTTCCCCAGAACCGCGTGACCGACCACCGTATCGAGCTGACGCTCTACAACCTGACCACCGTCATGGACGGCGACATCGACTGCCTGATCGAGCCGCTGATGAACGACGATCTGAACCGGCGGATCACCCAATGGACACAGACGGTTCCGGGAATGGCATGAGCATCGAGGGTCTTATCTTCGATTTCGACGGGACGCTGGCCGACACGATGCCGCTGCACTGGCGGGTATGGCAGGGCGTTGCCCAGCGGCACGGATTCCGGTTCACCCAGCAGGAGTTTTACGCCTTGGGCGGCGTGCCGTCGCGGGAGATCGTGCGGCATCTGGCTCGCGGCCAGTCGCTCGAGCTGGACGTGCTGGCGGTGGCTCGGGAGAAGGAGGAGGGATACCTCGATCGGCTCGCCGAGATCCGTCCCATCGAGCCGATCGTCGCCATCGTCCGCCGGCATTTCGGCGAGCTGCCGATGGCGGTCGCCTCGGGAGGATCCCGGCGGGTGATCGGGCGCGCTCTTGAACAGCTCGGGCTTCGCGATTTCTTCGACGTCGTGGTGACCAACGAGGACGTCCAGCGCCACAAGCCCGCCCCGGACACATTCCTTGAAGCGGCCCGGCGCCTGAACGTGTCCCCGGCTCGATGCCAAGCCTACGAGGATACCGACATCGGTCTCGAGGCGATCCGGGCCGCCGGCATGCAGGCCGTCGATGTCCGCAAATTCCTCCGCCTGCACACCGAGGGCGGATCCCAGGTCCCGACGCCCGTTGCCTCCTGAGCTCATGAATCCTTCATCGATACGAGATGCGAACCGGCAGCACCCCGCGATGCCGCGGCGGCGGTTTTTGGGACTGGCGGGGGCTGCTGGCGCCCTGGCGGCCCATCCGAGCGCGTCCCTCGCTGCCAGCCAGCGCATGCCCGGGGCGGATCGCCCCTACCAGTTCCGGTTCGCCTTGAATACCGGCACGATCCGAGGGCAGAAACTCCGCCTGCCCGAGCAGATCGATGTGGTCGCCCAGGCCGGCTATGACGGCATCGAACCCTGGACAGGCGATCTGGGCGAATACGCCCAATCCGGTGGATCGTTGGCCGATCTCCGAAAGCGCTGCGAGGACCGGGGCCTCAAGGTCGTCAGCGCCATTGGATTTGCGCCGTGGGTGGTCGACGACGATGCCCAGCGGGCCCGGGGCCTCGAGCAGCTGAAACGCGAGATGGATCACTTATCGCAGGTGGGCGGCACACACATCGCCGCCCCGCCCGCCGGCGCGAATCGGCCCGGCGTGAAGATCGACCTGGATCGGGCCGCCGAGCGCTACCGGGCCATCCTCGAGCTCGGACGCGGGCTGGGAGTCATCCCTCAAGTGGAAGTATGGGGGTCGTCCGCCAACTTAAGCCAAGTGGCCGAGGCGTTGTATGTGGCTGCCCGGACCGGGCATCCGGACGCTTGTGTGCTGGCTGACGCCTTTCACATGTACAAAGCCGGTACCGAACCGGCAGCGCTTCGGCTCCTGGGACGCCAGGCGGTCCACTGCTTTCACATGAACGATTACCCGGCGATGCCGCCCCGGGAAGCTATCCGGGACGCCGAGCGGGTATGGCCGGGGGACGGCGTGGCGCCGCTGGCCCAGATCCTGCGGATCCTCGCCGACAACCATTGCCGGGTATTCCTGTCCCTCGAGCTGTTCAATCCGGAGTATTGGAAGCTGCCCGCCCTCGAAGCCGCAAGGACCGGTCTGGCCAAGATGAAAGCGTCGGTCGAGTCTGCGGGCTTGGCTGCAGAGCCGACGCGCGGTATGTAGACCGCGTGCCCTGCCTGCGCCGCCGCGGCAGGCAGGCCTCACGCGGCGCTTGATGCCATGGCTCCAAACGCCGGGTCAGGTGACCCGGCCTACACAGCGGCCGACGCGCGGGATGCAGGCCGCGTGCCCTCTTAATCCCGGTCGCCCCGGAGGATCAGCGCCCAGTGGAGCAGCTCCATCAGGGAGGCGACCATGGCGGCCACGTAAGTCATCGCGGCGCCGCTCAGGACGCGGCTGACCCCGGCGCTTTCGCGGGCGGTGATCAGGCCGAGGCTGAGCAGCTTCTCTTTGGCCCGCCGGCTCGCGTTGAACTCGACCGGCAACGTCACCATCTGGAAGAGGGTGATGATCGCGAAAATGCCGACCGCAATCCCGGCCAGCTTGGCCAAGCCCATGAAGAAGCTCAGCAGAATGATCCCGTAAACCGCCGACGAGGCAAACTGAGTCACGGGCACCAGCATCATCCGGAACTTCAGCGGCGCATAAGCGGCCTGATGCTGCAGCGCATGGCCGGCCTCGTGCGCCGCCACGCCCAGGGCGGCCAGGCTGGTGCTCTGGAAATTGGCCGAGGACAGGAAAAGGGCTTTCCGGGTGGGATCGTAATGATCGGTCAAATGGCCGCCCACCTCGGCCACGGCGACCTGAGACAGGCCGGCGTGGTCGAGAATGATCCGGGCCGTTTCGGCGCCGGTCAGGCCGCGCTCGGATGGAACCCTCGAGTACCGGGCATAGGCCGCCTTGAGCTTCAGCTGCGCATACAATCCCAGTACAATTCCCGGAATCATCAGCCACCAATACTGGTCTATGATCATCAGTCCCAGTGTCATCGCTTTTCCTTCCATCCAGTTCCGGCCGGGACTGGCCCGGCGGGCCCGCCGCAATGTTCCGGCCGACTGGCTCCAACTATGTCACACGTTGGGCGGTTTTTCAAAGTGAATCAAACAGTGGCTGGAGAAGTTGGCGGACCAAAGGTTGAGCTTGACCGATTGTCTGTCGTTCGCGCTGATGCGGCGCGAAGGGATCGGGGCCGTTTTTGGCTTCGATCATCATTTCGAGCGGGCGGGATTTGAAATGTGGCCCCGGCTCTAGTATGAACACGTATCGGCATCAGTTTTCCTACACCCGGAATGGTGAGCAGTGGAGCCAGGATCACGTGATAGCCCTCCACCTCATCTTGAGGCCGCGCGCAGTGGAGGCGCGGCACGCGCTTCATCGCGCACTGGAGTCATGGTTCGAATCGTTTTCTCCCTCCCCATCCCTCTCCCCGCTCGTGCCTCGCGGGGCGATGGAGACGGTCCATTCGTCATTCCGTCATTCGGTCCCCGCGCCTCGGCGGGAGAATATTCAGGTGAGGCAGGAACGCGAGCGCGATGTCGCCTTCGTTCGTGGGCGCAGGTCAGCGACGGTGTATTCCGGTTCGGTGTCACCCTAAGGGTCTGTGCAAAAATTAATTCCGATTTTGCTGGAGGGGATTGGGCGAGCTGGCAAGGCGCGACGAGCGAGCATACCCGCGCGGTCTGTGAGCGAGGAGCAACACAGCCAGCGCGCCCAAGGCCCCCAGCCCGCAGGGGCGGGGCGGCGCCGGGCCATCTGCTTCGTGGCTCGGTCGGTCGAGTATCGCAGGGGGATACACTCCCTCCCTTGCGCCTCGCATCGGGCCCGGCGGCGCTCCCGCCAAAATCGGAAGTAATTTTTGCACAGACCCTAAGCGCGGGACAGTTGTTGAGCGAACTGTCTCTGGATCGCCGCGACGCCGCCGAGCAGGCCGGGCCGCCGCTCGTCCTAAATGTCAATGGGCAATGCTGGATCCCATTGCCTGATCAGGGTGCTGAGAGGTCTGATGCCAGGCGCCGGGCGGCAGCGGCCTGAGAGGCGTTTTCGGATGTCGTTCGGCGAAGAAGTTGCAGGACCATTCGTCGGCGAACAGGATGACGGGATGGTGTGCGGCGTCGACAGCCATCCGGGCGCCGGACGGCAGGGAAGATTCCAGGACCGTTCCATGGTCGATCCATCGGACCACTTTCCAGGGGGCGGTCTCGAGCCGCGACTCGGCGCCGTATTCGCTGAGGAGGCGGTATTGGACGACCTCGAACTGGAGGGGGCCGACGGCGCCCAGCAGGGGGGCGCGCTGGGTAGGATTGCTGGGAAGGAACGACTGGACGACCCCCTCTTGGAGGAGCTGATCGAGCCCTTCGCGGAACCGCTTGAACTGCGCGACGCTCGAGCTGTGAATCCAGGCGAAACACTCGGGGGCGAACCGCGGGATCTCGTCGAAGACAATGGCGGGATCGTGGGCGAGGGTGTCGCCGATCCGGAAAGAGGAATGTCCGACCAGGCCCACGACATCGCCGGGGTAGGCTTCATCGACAGTCGATCGTTCGCGGCCGAGGAGCTTGTGGGAGCTGGCCAGGCGCACGCTGCGTCCGGAGCGGGTGTGGATGACGGTCATGTCGCGTTCGAACCGGCCCGAGCAGACGCGCAGGAAGGCGAGGCGGTCGCGGTGTTTGGGATCCATGTTCGCCTGGATCTTGAAGATGAACCCTGAGAATCCGTCGCGCGCCGGATCGATCGTCCGGCCGCTGACGGCCCGAGGCTGCGGTGCGGGGGCCAGGTCGAGGAAGGCATCGAGGAGGAGCTGGACGCCGAAGTTGTTGACGGCGCTGCCGAAGAACACGGGGGTCAGGGCGCCGCGCAGGATCGCCGCGCGGTCGAAGGCCGCGCCCGCGCCTTCGAGCATCGCGATCTCCTCGACCACGCGCGCGTAGGCATCGTGGGCCATGGCGCCTTGCACGACAGGATCAGCCAGGTCGTGGACCTGGACGGGCGCGCGGTATTCGCCGCCCGGGACGCGCTGGAAGAAATGGGCGTGGCGCGACTGGCGGTCGAACACGCCGCGGAACGCGGGCCCGTCGCCCAGCGGCCAGTTGACCGGATAGGCATGGATGCCGAGCACGCGCTCGAGCTCGTCGAGCAGGGCCAGCGGATCGCGGGCCGGCCGATCGAGCTTGTTCATGAACGTGAAGATCGGGATGCCGCGGTGGCGGCAGACCTCGAACAGCTTCCGGGTCTGGCTCTCGATGCCCTTGCCGGCATCGATCACCATCACCGCCGAATCGACGGCAGTCAGCACGCGGTAGGTGTCCTCGGAGAAATCCTTGTGGCCGGGCGTGTCGAGGAGATTGACGACGCGGCCGCGGTACTCGAACTGCAGGACGGTCGAGCTGATCGAGATCCCGCGCTGCTTCTCGAGCTCCATCCAGTCGCTGGCGGTGGCCCGCTGGTTCTTGCGGGCGGTGACCGACCCCGCCAGCTGCACCGCGCCCCCGTAAAGCAGGAACTTCTCCGTCAGCGTCGTCTTGCCCGCGTCCGGATGCGAGATGATGGCGAACGTGCGGCGGCGTCCGATTTCAGTTTCGAGATTCATCAGAGCGATGCCGCGGCCGGCTGCGGGGCCGCCTGGCAGGCCGAAGGCGCCTGGTTTCGGGTCTCGGACAGGAATTCAGCGAGGGCAGCCACTGCGGGACGCCATGCGGCCGTGGCATTGGCAGCGAGCCCTTGGATGGCAGGAAGCGCGTTCTTCCACAGGTGCGCCAGCGGCGGCAGCGCGATCTCCGGCAATCCGGCGGGCTCAGGCACGCGATGCTCGATCGCGATGGCGCGGCCCAGGGCGAGCGCAGCCTCGGCGGCCGCGGCGGCCGCTTCGGCCTCGAGGCCCCCGTCCCCCAGCAGACGCGCCGCCTGGGGCAGCATGCCCTCGCGCTGGTAAGGAAACAGGGGCACGAGGGTTTCCTGGTCGGGCCACTCTTTGCGCTGGACCTTCAGCTCGTACTCCTTGCGCAGCGCCTTGCGCTGGGCGGCCTGCCGGCGATCCTCGAGCCGGGGCGCGACCTCCTGGGAGACCCGCAGCGCCGGCAGCTTCGTCCCGGCCAGCCGCTTGAGATCCTCGACTGTATCTTCGGGCGACTCGCCCTGCCAACGCCCGTTCTTGTCGAAGCGCCGGTTCACTTCGACTTCGTCCGTCGTCTGCCAGTCGTGCGGGGAAGGGACCCGCTTCTTGAGCCGCTCGATCGCATCGCGATTCATGGTCCGCCATGCTCCGTGACCGGCCGGGAAAGTCAACGCCGTTCTCCCGGCTTGAGGAGGCCGGGAGAAGGGCGGCGGGCGGGCCCATCTTCCGGCCCCGGCGCCCCGCACACCCGGCACGCGCGACCGGCGACCGGCTTGGCAAGGAGGCCCGCTTGGGTCATAGTAAGGCGGATGACGCGGATTCCGCAGCGATTGTCGCTCGTGGCCCAGACGGCTTCGATTCTGCGCGAGGCGATCCAGTCGACCGTCTGGTCGAAATGGCTTCCGGGCGAGCACTATCTCTGCATGCATCTGCAGGTGAGCCGGGTGACCTTGCGGGCGGCGCTGGCCCAGCTCGAGAGGGAGGGCCTGGTGCGCGGCGGCCGGGGCCGGCGCCGCGAGGTGCTCTCAAACGGGCGCCCGGCGGTCAAGCCCCCGTCGAGCACGACCGTGATCCTGCTCACGCCGGTGCCGCTCGAGGCCATGCAACGGTTCGCTCTGTACTGGACCGACGATTTGAGGGAGCACCTCGGCAAAGCCGGGTATCAGCTCGAAGTGCACGAAAGCCGGGCCTGCTATTCCGCCCGTCCGGAGCCGGCCCTGGAGATGCTGGCCCATCGGTTCCGTCCGGCTGGCTGGGTCCTCTACCAGTCGGGCGTGCAGATGCAGCGCTGGTTTTCCGGCCGCGCGCTGCCGTGCGTGATCACCGGCTCGCGCCATCCGGACGTGCATCTGCCATCCGTCGACATCGACTACCGGGCGGCGTGCCGGCATGCGGCCGGGTTGTTCCTGGCTCGGGGGCACCGGCATCTGGCCTTTCTGAACGTCAGCTCCGGCCTGGCTGGCGACCGGGAGAGCGAGGAGGGATTTCGCGATGCCCTCCGTGCCCTGGCTGATTCGCGGGCGGATGTCCTGATCGCCAACCACGATGCCACCGTTGGGGACATCGGCCGGCATCTGGACGCGTGGCTGGCCCTGCCGGCGCGTCCGACGGCCTTGCTGGTATCCAAGGCTTACCATGTGTTGACCGCCCTGGGGCACTTGACGCGCCGGGGGATCCGCATCCCTCAGGACGCATCCTTGATTTCCCGCGACGACGAATCCTTCATGGAGCACGTGCTACCCACCGTGGCGCGCTATTCGGCCGATCCGGCAGCCATGGCCCGACGGATCTCGCGTCTGGTCCTGGAGATGGTGCGCGATGGGGCGATTCGGCCGCGCGAATCCCGCCTGATGCCGGAGTTCGTGCCAGGCGAATCGCTGGCGGCCTGCCCCGGGCTCGAGCGGCCTGTCCCAACAAAAGACAAGTGACGGCCACTTGGAGCACGGAGGCTGTCGAGGTAGATTTCCAGCCGTATGCCGGCGCGCCCTCTGAACTGTCGCCTCCGAGACGTAAAACGTCCGCGGCGGGCGTTCACTCTGATCGAACTGCTGGTCGTGATCGCCATCATAGCGATCCTGGCTGGCATGCTGCTGCCTGCGCTGAGCCGGGCCAAAGGCAAGGCGCGCCAGATCGGCTGCCTGAGCAACCTGCGGCAGATCGGTCTTGCCTCGGTGGTCTACCGCGATGACTCCTCGGACCGCTTTCCTCCGCGGACGGTGAAAGGGACTGATGGAAATTCCTACACAACGCAGTACGCCTGGGTGGGCCGGGCGGGCTCCTTGAATCCATACCGCCTCATCGATGCTTCCCGAAGGCACCTGAATCTGTATCTGGGCAAGTTCTCGCCGACCGGCGAGGTCGAGGTGGCGCGCTGCCCGAGCGAAACCAAGCGGGAAGGCAGCTACTTCACCATGGGCACATCCTATCCCAACAATGTCCATGGCGATCCGGCGTTCAACACCCTCGGCATCGACAGCGCCGGCAACAGCTGCCGGGGCAGCCAGATCAAAAGCCCCGTCCGGATGGTGATCATCGGGGAGGCCGGCTGCTTTTTCCCGGCATGGAACGGCACGGCTGCGCCCGAGGAGGAATACCGGCACACCAAGAACGGCGATCATCGATGGAACATCTCCTTCGCCGATGGCCATGCGGAGTTCAAGAAGATCGAGCTCAGATCCGGCGAGCGTTTGATGGACGCCGGAGGCTACACGTTTCGTCGGGACCGATGAGAGCCGTGGCTTGCCCTGAGCCAGGCTCTCCCTTAATCTGAAAACCACAAGGTGTTTGTTCTCGATGCACTGGGATCAAAGATGTTGGGCATGGCTCGGTTGGATGGCGTTGGCGGCTCATTCGGCTGCGGGTGCGGCGGTGGATCCGGCGGCGCTCTATGCCTGGTACCGCGGCGATGCCGGCTTGCTGACCAACGCGGCGGGCCTCGTGACGGCCTGGCGAAACCAGGCGGCCAGCGGCGCCCCTTCGTCACGTCACCTGGACCGGATCAGCGGCACGCCGCAGTCGATCCCGTGCGAGAGCGCGGGGGGCATCCGCGCATTCGTGCGCTTCGACGGCGCCGATGGCGTGTGGGGCGCCTCATCGAGCTTTGGAACCATCTCCACCAGCCGCACCTTGATCGCGTATTGTCGGCTGGCGGGGACGAATGACGGTTTTTTGTTCGATGGCTCGGCGAACGCGCCGGGTTTGACCCGCGCTCAGGTGCGCGGCGGTTCCTGGCAGGCTGGCCTCCAGCCCAGCGGCAGCGGCAGCAAGGCTGATACCAACACGTTGGCGGCCGCGGCCGGCGACTGGCAGGCTCACGTGTTCGTCTTCGAGCGGCTTGCGGATTCGACGCGGGTCACGCATGCGGTGGGGGGGGGCGGTCGCTTCACCTATGTGCATCCCCTGGTCAGCGGGATGGGAGGGCTGATTCTGGGCCAGAACGTCGCCGCATCCCTGGGCCTTGGGGTGGACCTGGCCGAGTTCATGGTCTGCGACCGCGCGCTGGCCGAGGCAGAATGGCAGGGAGCGATCGATTACCTGGCCGCCCGATGGGGATCGCCCGCGGAGATCGCCCCGCCGCCGTGCGCCGCCTCGCAGGCGCAGCGCGTCGTGCCCGCCTTCGGATTGCACGCGCTGCTCCAGGCGCAGGTCCTCGCCCCCGCGGATCCCAATGGATTGGCCGTCACCAACCTTGCGTTCACCCTCGAGGGGACGACCGATGTCGAGGATGTCGCACGAGTCCGGATTTACTGGACGGGGACCTCCTCCGAGTTCAGGCCCCTGGCGCTCTTCGGGGCAGATGAGGGTCCGTTCACCGGCCCGCGATCGATCCCCGGGTATCAGGCGCTCGATCCGGGGGTGAACCATTTCTGGATCGCGGTGGAGCCGAGGCGCGCGGCCCGGTGGGGCCGCCGGCTGGATGCCACGCTGGAGGCCGTGGGAACGACCGGGGGGGTTCGCGTGCCTCCGGTGGCGGCGCCGCCAGAGTTTCTCCTCCTGGGCAACACCTATGCCGCCACCGTGCTGCGGAAGCGAGGCGATGAGGGCGTCCACACCTACCGGATCCCAGGCATCGCCACGTCGGCTCGGGGCACGGTCATCGCGGTGTTCGATATTCGCTACGATGGGGGGGGGGATCTGCCGGGGAACGTCGATGTGGGGGTGCTGCGCAGCGTGGACGGCGGCAACACGTGGGGGCCCATGATCAAGGCGCTCGATTTCGACAAGGGCGTACCCGGCTCGAGCGGCAACGGCGTCGGCGATCCGGCGATCCTGGCCGACCGCGAAACGGGGACGATCTGGGTGGCCGGATTATGGTCCTATGGCAGCCGTGCCTATGCCGGATCCGGCGCGGGGCTCTCCACGAACCAGACCGGCCAATATGTCCTGGCCCGCAGCGACGATGACGGGCTGACATGGTCGGCCCCGATCAACATCACGCCGCAGGCCAAGGTGAATCCCCAGTGGGGCGTCTGTTTCCAGGGGCCGGGCCACGGGATTCAGCTTCGCGATGGAACGCTGCTCTTTCCTTCGCAGCACACCGATCCCGGGGGCGTCAACGCCCGGGCTTTCTTCATCTACAGCACCAACCACGGCGCAAGCTGGCTCGCCAGCCCCGATGTCAATCCTTCGATCCCGCCCCAGCTGAACGAGAATCAAATGGCCGAGCTCAACTCCGGCCAGATCATGGTGTCGTCGCGGGCGCCCAGCGGGGGCGGGGGCAAGCGCGTGTGGGCGACCTACACCCCCGGCAGCACGACCGGCAGCGGTTCCTGGTCGCCGCTGGTTTACTCGCTGCCCGATCCCGTCTGCCAAGCCAGCTTCCTCCGATACAGCTCGACGCTGGACGGCGCCCCCCGCAACCGCCTGCTGTTCGCCAATCCGGCCTCGAGCTCTTCGCGCCACAGGATGACCGTCCGGATGTCCGAAGACGAAGGCTTGACGTGGACCGTCAGCCGCCAGGTGGACGATCGCCCCGCCGCCTATTCGGACATGGCGGTATTGCCCGACGGGACCGTCGGGCTTCTCTACGAGACGGGCGGCGCAGACGCCTACGAAACCCTCACCCTGGTCCGGTTCGACCTCGATTGGCTCACGCAGGCCGACCTCGATTCGGACGGCGACGGGATGAGCGATTACTACGAAGGGATCAACGGCTTGAATGCAGGCGCCGACGATGCCGGCATGGACCTCGACAGCGATGGCGCATCGAATCTGGTCGAATCCAAAGCGGGCACCATGGCCAATGACGTCGCGTCGGTATTCCGCATCGAGTCGTTCTCGAGCCGCTCGGATGGGCTCAGCCTCGGATGGGCTAGCGTTCCCGGCATCGGGTATGCCATCGAAGGCGCGCCCGATCTCTCGGGGCAATGGAGCCTCGAGCCGGATGCAGGCGATCTTTATGCGCCCGGTGGATTGCGATCCTTCCTTTTGCCGCGGCCCGTCGCGCCGCAGCGCTTTTTCCGCGTGGTGGTCCGGGCTTCGCGATAGACCGTTTTCTTCATGCAAACACAACCTACATTACCGCTGCGCGGCCTTGTGGCCGCAACGCACACGCCGTTCCATGCGGACGGATCGTTGAATCTGGACATCGTCGAGCGCCAGGCGAGCCACCTGATCGAGAATGGCGTTCGGGTCGCCTTCATCGGAGGGAGCACGGGAGAGAGCCACTCGCTGACTGTCGAGGAGCGCCGCCTTCTGGCCCAGCGCTGGTTCGAGGCCACCCGGGGCGGGCCCTTGGCTGTGATTGTCCACGTGGGATCGAACTGTCTGGCCGACGCCCGGGCGCTGGCGGCCCAGGCCGAGCAATGCGGCGCGCTGGCCATCGCGGCTCTTTCGCCCAGCTATTTCCGGCCGCGGGATTTGGACATCCTGACGAGCTGTTGCGCCTCGATCGCGGGCGCGGCGCCCCGCACGCCGTTCTATTTCTACGACATCCCGTCTCTGACGGGCGTGAACCTCTCGATGCCCCAGTTCCTGGCTCAGGCCGGCGATCGGATCCCCACGCTGGCGGGAATCAAGTTCACCAATTCCGACCTGATGTCCTATCAGCTCTGCCTGAGCGCGGCGGGCGGGCGCTTCGACATCCCATACGGGAGCGATGAGTGGGTGCTGGCCGCGTTGGCGCTCGGCGCCAAAGGGGCGGTGGGGAGCACCTATAATTTTGCCGCGCCGGTGTATCATCAGCTGCTGGATGCCTTCGAGAAAGGCGACATCGAGACGGCTCGCGCCCGGCAGATGCGCTCGGTGCAGCTGGTGCGCCTCCTGGCCGGCTATGGATACATGGGTGCGGCGAAGGCAGTGATGGGCATGATCGGGGTGGATGTCGGGCCCGCGCGGCTTCCCAACCGCTCTCTGACGCCTCCGGAGATCGCCCAGCTGCGCCGCGAGCTCGAGCAGCTCGGCTTCTTCGACTGGGTCCGGCGATGAGCGAGCCCCCGCTGCTTGCGACGCCGGCCGGCCGCCGCGCGCTGCGCACGGCCTACCGGGACGGCCTGCTCGCCGACACGGTCCCGTTCTGGTTCCCGCGGTCTGTCGATCGGGAGCATGGCGGCTTCCTGCACTGCCTGGACCGCGACGGCTCGGTGGTGGATACCGACAAGGGCGTGTGGATCCAGGGCCGGATGAGCTGGATTCTCCTGACCCTCTACCGAACCGTCGAGCGGCGTCCGGAATGGCTCGAGTGGGCCCGGCGCGGCCTGGAGTTCCTCGACCGCCACTGCTTCGATCCCGGCGGGAGGATGTTCTTTCACGTGACGCGCGAGGGCCGGCCGATCCGCCAGCGGCGCTACGCCTACAGCGAGTCCTTTGCCGCCATCGCCCACGCCGCCCACGCGGCCGCCACCGGCGATGCGCGCTCCGCCGAGCGTGCGCGCGAACTGTTCGAAGCCTTCGCCCGCTGGAATTTCACGCCGGGCCTGATGCCCCCCAAGTTCACTGGCGAACGCCCGATGACGGGCATGGGTCCCCGAATGATCGCGCTAGTCACCGCGCAGGAATTGCGGGCCGCGCTGGGCGGCGATGAGCATCTTCGCGGCTGGATCGACCGCTGCATCGACGAGATCCAGCGGCTGTTCGTGAAGCCCGATCTTCAGGCCGTCATGGAAACCGTCGGGCCGCAAGGCGAGATCCTCGACCATTTCGATGGGCGGCTGCTGAACCCCGGCCACGCCATCGAGGGCGCCTGGTTCATCCTTCACGAGGCCCGTCTCCGCGGCGATTCGGCCCTCGCCCGCCTCGGCTGCGACATGCTCGATTGGATGTGGGCGCGCGGATGGGACAGCGAGTTCGGCGGCCTGTTCTATTTCCGGGACGTGTTGGGCAAGCCGGTGCAGGAATACTGGCACGACATGAAGTTCTGGTGGCCGCACGACGAGGCGATCATCGCCACGCTGCTGGCGTACGAGCTGACGCGGGATGTCAAGTACGCCCGCTGGCACCAGCAGGTCCATGACTGGGCGCACCGGCATTTCGGCGATCCCGAGCACGGCGAATGGTTCGGCTACCTCCATCGCGATGGGCGGATCTCTATCCCGCTCAAGGGGAACCTCTGGAAGGGCGCCTTCCATCATCCGCGGATGCAATGGTATTGCTGGCAGGCGCTGGAGCAGGCCGAGGGGGATCGAGCAAGGCCGTAACCGGCTCCGCAGGCCATCCGCCCCTGCGTCCCGCGCGCGAAAACCGGGTTGCGCGCCGGGCCTGCATCCGCCACAAACAAGGGAGTGAAAGCGACGTTCGTTTCTCTCCTGCTGCTCGGCGGGCTGATGTCGGGCGCAATCCCCATAGCGGCTGAAGCCGTCGAGCCGCCCAGCATCGTGTTCATCCTGTCCGACGATCATCGTTGGGACTGGCTGGGCTTCATGCCGGAGGCGCCGGCCTTTCTGGAGACGCCTCATCTCGATCGGATGGCGCGGGAGGGCGCGCATGTGCGGAATGCCTTCGTGAGCACGTCGCTTTGCTCGCCGAGCCGCGCCTCGATCCTCACCGGCCAATACATGCACCATCATCGCGTGGTGGACAACCAGCGGCCTGAGCTAAGAGCACAGTGCGGGTTCCGCTTGACTCAATTGAATCGATTCAATACAAGATGATCCAAGATACAACTGCTGGTCGGTGCCCCTGAACCAGAGCTGATCATGGCCCACCCACTCCATGATGTGTACCGAATCGAGGCTCTCGAGCCTCGAATCCTGCTATCGGGCGTTGACATGCTCGCGGCGGTTGCATCCAGCGCATCTGACGCGCCCGATGTCGGCGGGGCCGGCTTGGAGTCGGCCATTGAAGTTCCTTATGCGCAACCATCCGGGGCGGACATCTCCACTGAGAGCCAGCGACCAGCCGAGAATCTGTTTGCCGGCGTGGACATCCCGGTCCTCGAGGCGGACCAGGATCCCGGTGCCGAAAGCGGTGCGAGCCTCAGATCGGAACCCGCTCCTGTCGAACCGGTTGTCGAAGCGCAGCGGGGCGGTGTTCATGCATGCTCCGGGCCCACCCCAACGGTGACGGCGAGCGTGGCTGGCAGCATCGCAACATTCGCAGGCGATGGTTTGGCCAACGATCTTCACTTGCGCCAGAGCGATGCCGGTTTGCTCGAGTTCAGCACCGATGGCGCGACCTATTCCTCCGATCTGGGCGGCGCCACGCTGACGCTGTCGGCGGCCTCGAGAATCGTGGTCGATTTGGGCCAAGGCAACGATCGACTGACATGTGATGCCACCCTGGCCGAGGCGCTTGTCACAGGCGCCAAACTGGATTATGCGGGCGGTCCTGGCAGCGACACCCTCGTCGGACCGGACAGTGACGTCGACTGGAGTCTCCAGGATCTTGGCGGCGGCTCATTCTGCGGGACCAGCGCGTTCGCCGGTGTTGAGTGGCTGGTGGGTGGAACCGGCAACGACTGCTTCTACTTCGAGTCGGGCGGGCCCATTTTCAAAGGCATTGATGGCGGCATGGGCTCAAATACGATCCGGGGGCCGCCCACGGCAAGCACCTGGAACATCTCGGGCAACGGCACCGGCAATCTGGGTGGCACCTCCGGCACGGTGTTCACGAGAATCGAGAGCCTCATCGGGAATGAGGGTGAGGATAGTTTTGTCTTTGCCAATGGCGCTTTGTTTGGCGGGACCATTGATGGCGGGCCTGGGGAAAACACGCTGAATTATTCCGCTTACGCCACGACTTCAGTAGCCGTCGACCTTGGAGAGGGGACAGCGACCGGCACAACTGGCATCAGCCACATCGGCAGAGTGACTGGCGGGGCTGGCGATGACACGTTAACCGGCGGCGCCAACATCAACGTTCTGCGGGGTGGAGCGGGGGACGATACCCTGAACGGCGGCCTTGGAGACGACACCCTCGAAGGAGGGGCAGGATCGGATACGTTCGTGTTTTTCGACGGTTGGGGGCGCGACACGCTCGCCGAGATGGCAGGCGGCGCCGACACCGACACCCTCGACTTCTCGGCCGTGACGTCGGATTTGCAGGTGACCGTCCATGCCGGCGGCAAGGTCTCGATCACGGATTTCACCAGTCGCCTGACAGAAGCCGCGGGCATCGAAGCGATCGTTGGTGGAACCGGAGACAACCGGATTGTGTTCGAGAATGGAGCGTCCTTTGCCGGCTCGATCGACGCCGGCTCCGGCGGAAGCAACACTGTCGACTTTTCCAATTATGAGACACCCGTGCTGATCGATCTCGCCGCTGGCACCGCCACCGTTGGCGGATTCATCCAGGGGACGAGCATGGCGGGCCTCTCCGCCGACACGCCGGTCCGCTACCTCAACGATGGCGCGGGCGTCCATCAGGCAACCATTTCCTTGGACACGGCTCTCAGCACTTTGAACGGCGGTTCCGGCGTACAAAAGGCCTCCGCCTCCTTCTCCATCACCGGAGGCACACTTCTCGCGGATCTCAACAATGGTCAAGGCGTTGGGAGCAGAAGTTACCTCTCGACAGCAACCTCGCTCAGCTCGAATTGGCCGAATATCGGCCTCCAACCTGGCTACGATCTGCACATCACGCTGACGGACAATCAAGCCGTGTATGTGGACCTCGGCAGTCCAAGTACGCTGGGCGACATACTGAATGCCATCCAGGCTGCTGACACCCATTTGACGGCCGCCATCAATGCTGCAGGGACGGGTATCGATATCAGCGATTCGGCGGGGGGTTCCCACAACATAGCGGTGGCCGATCTGGGCGCATCCACCGCAGCCGCGACCATCGGGATCGTAGGTGCCGGGGCAGGCAGCATGTTGCACGGGAGGTCCATCACTGCCGACTTCTACGTGATCCTCACCGATTGGTCTTCCGTGGCGGTCGACATCGGGAATGCGACAACGGTTCAACATGTGCTCGACGCCATTCACAATGCGGATTCCCGGCTGGCGGCTTCCATCAATGATGCCGGAGACGGGATCAGGATCAGCGACTCGGCTGGCGGCGAGGAGAGCCTGGCCATCGAAAACCTGAACGGTTCCACCACCGCCACGGACCTCGGTCTCACCATCCGGGCGGCAGGTAATGTCTTGAACGGACGGCCTCTGGTCAGCGACCTTCGCATTACGGCCAGCGACGGCACGGTCGTCCATGTCAACCTTCGGGACGCGGACACCATCGGAAAAGTGCTCGATGCCATCAATGCGGCTGACTCCCGCCTTTCTGCAGCGTTGAATGAGGGTTCGGACGGCATTGACATCAGCGATTCCGCGGCGGGTTCCGGCCATCTGACAGCCGCGAATCCGAGCGGTTCCGCGGCGGCGGCGGACCTCGGCATTGCAAAAACCGGCACAGGAAATCTCCTGCATGGGAATTCGCTGCTCGACGATCTGGTCGTTACACTGAGAAATGGCACGGTCGTGTCGGTCCATCTCGGAAATCCAGCGACGGTCGGCGATATTCTCGCAGCCTTTCACAGCGCCAACATCCATTTGGCGGCGGCCATCAATGCCGCCGGGAACGGCCTTACCATCAGTGACTCAACAATTGGCAGCGGAAATCTTGCCATCGCCAACCTGAACGGCTGCACCGCCGCAACGGATCTCGGCATCCTCGGCACAGGGACGGGGGCGACCATCTCAGGGACCACAATTGTCAACTCGATCGTCTCCACCGCGATAAGCCATGTCCAGAACGCGGTCGGCGGCTCGGGCGACGACCTGTTCATGGGGAGCACGGGCAATAATCGATTCACCGGCGGGGATGGGGCCGATACCTACAAGTTCCAAGCAGGCTGGGGCAAAGACGCAGTGAAAGACTTCGGGGTCGAGGGGACCGACACGCTCGATTTCTCCGGCGTAGCGTCAGCGCTGAACGCCACAATCCAGGCAGACGGCAAGGTTTCGGTCAGCGACGCTGCTGGGACCAACACGGTGGTCGATGCCGAAACCATCGAGAAAATCATCGGGGGCGGCGGCCACGATGTCTTTTCATTTGAAGACGGGGCGGCGTTGCCGGGCGCCTTGGACGGGGGAGGCGGAGTCAACAATCTGGACTATTCGGCCTATGCGGCTGCAATCACCGTTGACTTGGCGGCCGGCACGGCGACAGCCTCTGACGTCACAACCACAATTGCCAACTTTCGCAACGCCACCGGCGGTTCCGGGAACGATACGCTCGCCGGGGACGCCAATGTCAATCGACTGGAGGGCGGTGGCGGCGATGACACGCTCAAAGGCGGAGCGGGCATTGACACGCTCGTCGGCGGAACGGGCGACGACGTCTATGGCATGGAGGGCGGGGCCGACACGATCAGTGAGGCCGCGGGTGAAGGATTCGATACCCTTGATTATTCAGCTTCCACAGGAGCGGTGTCAATCCGGCTGGCCGGTTACAGCCACATTGAAAATGTCCTGGGTGGCCCGGGAGCGGACATGCTGACCGGCACCTCGGAGGACAACACGTTCTTTTTTGTCAACGGGTGGGGCAGTGACACGGTCTCCGATCCGGGGGGAATTGACGCGCTCGATTTCTCGGCCGTCAGCCAAGCCATGAGCTTTGATTTCACAGGCGGAGCTGTGACCGTGACCCAGAGCGCAAACAGAGTCGAGGCAGCGGGAGGAACAAGAGTCGAAATCCTCGTCGGCGGAAGCAGTGACGACACTTTTGTTTTCCATAACGACTGGGGGAACTACACCATCGCCAGCGCGGGCACCATCGATGAGGACATTCTTGACTTCTCAGCGGTCTCGGCCAACCTGACATTCACCCTCTACAAGGACGGCAGCGTATCGGTGACTGATGAGTCAGGGAGGAACACGCTCAGCCCCTCGGCCGGTATTGAGAACATCGTGGGCGGCTCGGGTATCAACACCTTCATTTTCCAGAACCAGGGCGGCCTGGACGGGTACATCGAAGGCGGCCCTGGCGCCAACATCCTTGTTTACGCGGCTTATACCACGGCCATCTATCTCGACCTCTCGACGATGGATGTAGAGCACACAGGGTTGGTCAATGGCAATCCGGAAACCACTTACGGCGTGGGGTATGCAACAGGGGTCAAGGGCGTGAACCGCATCACCGGAATTGTCGGCGGCTACTCGTCGGGCGACGTCCTGATCGGCCCTGAAAAAAACAATGCCTGGACTATTGACGGGGCCAACTCCGGGACGCTCAATACCTTGTTCACTTTCTCGGGCATCGAGAGCATCACCGGGCCCGCCGATTTCGACGACAGCTTCACCGTGGCAGCGACGGGGAGCCTGAGCGGCACGCTGAGCGGCAACCGCTATGGTTTGGTGAGCTCGGCGACACATTTGGAATCTCCGATGAATCCCGATGGCGTGGCGGAAGGGACAGACACGCTCACCCTCTCCGGCGGGAGCTACGGAAACGTGACTTTCACGTCCACGTCCACCGACACGGGGATCATGGCCCGCGACAGCGACCAGCTCCGGTTCGCCGGTTTCGAATTGGCCGCGGATAACTCGGCGGCCGTGGACCGCACGTTTACTTATGCGGCCGATAGGACGGCCAGGGTCAACCTGGGCGGGACCGTTGCGAAGGACCAGGTATGGACCATCCAGGTGGATGGGAACGCTTACACCTACAAGGCAGGGGAACATGACTACCTGAAGGACGTTGTAGCCCACTTGGCCGGCAGGATGGCGGCCGGCGGCTACCTCACCACGATCCAGGCTGACTCCATCCTCATCACGAAACCAGGCGGAGGCACCCCCTCAGTGGTCGCGGAAATGCCTGTGACCGACTCCTCACCGCTCATCATCGGCTCCGCATCTGTGGAGTCTCCGATAACAATCGATGTCGCCCTTACGATCAGCAAGGATAGTACGCTACACATCACGGCGGAGAGTGAGGAGCTCACTCCCTTCGCGTTCGCTGAGCCTTCTGGGCATGTATATGTCAACACCGGCAAGGGGAACGACACCATCACCGTGGAGCAACTCTCGATGTCAGCCGCGCTCGTGATCGATGGAAAAGGCGGCGCCGCCGACAGCATCGTTTACGACGTGCAGGCAGAGACGAGCGCGCAGAGCATCGCGTTCGGGACTGGCACGACGAGCCTCAACGGAAGCACGGTTTTCACATACTTGAATGTCGAGGAGGCCAAGAAGATTGTCGTCAGGGGCACGGTCGGCAAGGACGACATCGACCTTTCAGCGGGAGGCTTGGGCTACATTGTCTCGAGCACAAACGGCACGTTTGCAGCTGTTGACTTCAGTAACACCATCGATTCTCTGACGATCGATGCCGGCCTGGGGGATGATACGATCACAACGGACAGTCTGGCTTCGTTCGCCTCCGCCCTGATCCTGACTGGCGGCGAAGGCGTCGATACCCTGTATCTCGGAGACGGGCACTACAACAGTCTGACTCTAGGAACGGGAAGCTTCGACGAGGGCAGTGCCGGCAATGACGCTGTGGAAGGCGATTTCACCGTGGGCGACTTCACATTCAACGCCCGCCCGTCCATCGCCAACCGCGTGCATGTGTACCAGGACTACAGCGGCAACATCACGATAGTAGATGACACAGATGTCGGACAAACGATCACGTCCATTAACGCGCCAACGGGGTCCTTTACCATCAATACGGGGTACAATGCGCCAGGAACCACAGAGTACATCCATGTTGGGCAAGACACCCTTGGCGTCGTCAGGGGCATGGGCACCCTGAATGGCGACCTGATCTTCAACGGAGGCAAGCTCAACAAGAACCTGGACGGCGAGGACTCGGTGACGATTTACAGCGATCTCATCCTCCCGGGGCACCAGCTCGACATCACCGCCAATAACATAACCATCAACAGTAATGTCACGGTTTCAACGGACGACTTTTCTGGAAGCGCCGGCAAGATAAGCCTCAACGGGTTCCATATCACGCTGGGCATGGGGGCGAAGCTCCTCGCCGAAGGTTCGTCGGTGGATACGTCGGGCGACATCGCCATCCAGGCCGTGGACGAGAACGCTCTGGTGACGCCCCTGGTGGATGTCGATGTTTCCGATGTCGATGTGGCCATCTCGGCGGGTGCGGTGATCCACGGCCGCGATGTCACCATTCTGGCGAGCGCCGACAACCGGCGGCTCTATGCCGATGACTGGACTCTGCAAAAGGACGACCTCACGGCCGCGGCGGGGGCTGGCAATATGATCGGGAACATCTTCGAGGGGCTGACGCAGATCGGCGGCGCGATCTCCGTGGTGAAGGGCGATGCGTCGATCGAGATCGCAGCCGGCTCGCTGGTGTCGGCCCGTGACTTCAAAGCCGATGCGAGCGTCTATGCCGATGTCAAGGCGGTCCCCATTTATTCATTTGCGATCGCCCCGTCCATCGGGGTCGCCGTGACCAACGCAAAGGTGAATTTTGGAGGCACGATCACCACCACCGGGAATGCCGAGTTCAGGACCCACACGGATCATACGATCAATGTCGTCGCCGATCCGTCCGCAACAAAGGGCCTTTCCGCCGCGATAGCGGTGAGCGTCATCGTCTCCAATGCCAATACGGTCATTTCGGACACCGCCGTGCTGTATGTTGGCCGCGACCTGTATGTGACAGCGGACGACGTGGACCGGAACCGGACCATGGCCCGTTCCGGGGCGGGCAAGGACGGAAAGCTTGCCCTGGCCATCGGCGTCAGCGTCGAGGACGGCGACACGAACGCGTTCCTCGATGGCGAAGCGCATGTCGCCGGCAATATCTCCGTCATAGCGGACCAGTTGGGGATCGACGTGCCGATCGGCAAGTTGTTTGGTTTGTTCCCCTCCCAGGGGATCGGCACTTCCGCGGGCGCCGGTGTCGGCAGCTCCTCGAAGGGGGATTTCCTCGATGACGCGCAAGCGGCAGCCACGTCGTCCATGGGCGACCTGTTGAAGGCGGCCATCTCGAAGTTTGTTACCAAGGCCAAAACCGCGGCGGCCGGCAAGACCGAAGCAACGCCGGCCGATGCCGACTCCAAGTTCGATCTCGCCGGCGGGGTGGCCATTCTGGTGGACACCCACCGCGCCAAAGCCAGAATAGGGGATGGCGGAGCTGATGGGGATGCATTGAACGGCCATATTGAAGCCGGCGGTTCGATCGATGTGCTGAGCACTGTTTCCACCTCGCCATTTGTCAGTGCCAATGCGTCCGCCTCGAACAACTCGGATACGAAACCGGAAAAGAACACGAGCGTGATCAGCGGCGCCCTGGCGATATCCATAGGCGTCTTGAAGAATGATGCGGATGCCTGCATCAACGATAACGCCGTAGTGGATGCTGCCGGGGCACTGACCGTGCAGGCGCAGGCGTTGAGCGATGTCGGCTGGTCCTGGGGCAAGAACCTGTATGATGCAATTCATGAGAAGGCGACGTATACGACGGAGGACGAAAATTCCGTCGTCGATGTCAACCCCGGGGACACGGTCGAATTCCGGGCGAACCGAACGTCCGGGGGCGATGTGGGGACCTGGTACGAGTACAGCGGATCCACGGTCCTTCATGAGGTAGATCTGACCGCCGAGGACTTTACCAACGAAGACCGCTGGGAGGCGGTGAATCCCACGGCCAGAAAGGCGCGGAATTTTGTCACCCTCCTATCGAACTACCTGACCGGCGATTTCGGTGTGGGGTACTTTATTCTCAACGACGGGTCCCAGGCGACGGCGTCCGGGGAGAAGCTCGCCCTTGCAGGCGCGGTGGGTTTATTGATAGCCAACGAATCGGCGGACGCGAGGATCAAGAGCGGCGCCCGGATCAACCAGGAGAGCCACACAAGCACGGAGCAGGATGTGGTGGTCCAGGCCATCAGCCATGGCATGGCCACTCACATCGGCGGGAACATCAACTTCCCCTCCGTTGGCGCAGACTCAGGGAGTCTGAAGGAGTTCGCAAAGGCCATCGAGACCAGCGTGGTCGGAGAAAAAGGATGGCATTCGAAATTCGGCATGAACTCCAAGACCGAGAAAGGGGCTGTCGGCTTCACGATCATGGGGTTCATTGACATGGATACCGCCCTGGCGACCGTTGAAGATGGTGTCCAGCTCCATGCCGACAGTCTCTGGGTCGATGCGGAAACCCGGGTGCTCAGCACGGGGGTAGCGGCTTCCGGCGGAGATGCGGGCAATGTGGCGGTCAATGGCGTGGTCACGTTCGATGTGATCCTCAACAAGACCATCGCCCAGATCGAGAATGGAGCGGCGATTGACATCGGTTCGGGTTCGGTTTCGGAGGGGAACGGATCTCTTGTTGTCTCCGCCCATGACACCTCTAACGTGATCAGCCTCGACGGCAGCGTTGCCACTTCGCAGAGCATCGGCGTCGGCGCCAGCGTGGGAGTCACGGTCGTCGTCCGGAACACGCAGGCTTTAATCGGCGACCTCGTCGATGCCGATCCGACGACTGCGGCGGGTTCGATTCGGTCCAGCGGGAACGTTCGTGTCACTGCGGAAAACGGGGGTTTCATAGCCAACCTCGCCATCGCGGGCGCGAAAGCCTCGAGCAATCCCCCCCAATCCAATCCGGACGCGAGCACCTCGTCGAATCCCGCCAAAGGGGACACCCAAAGTTCCGACTCCGATGCGACCAAGCAGAGCAATGAGAAGACGGCGAGCTGGAAGGGCAAATTCGCCAACCTGCTGAAAGAAGCCGGTAACAAACTCAAGACCGATTGGACGGGCTCCACAGGCGACTCCGCCAACCAGACGTCCCAGTCCAAGTCCGGCGTGGGCATATCGGGTTCGGTCGCTGTCAACGTCATTAGTGACGACACGCTGGCCTACATTCTCCACAGCGGGCCGGTGATCGTTGCGAACAGCTCCAACGGAGCCGTGGACGGCCTTTTCCTCCATGCGGCGAACACGACCAGCGTTGGTGCGCTCGCCGGCGCCGGCGCTTACGCCAAGGGCAGCGAGGGGAAGTCCTCGGTGGGCATTGCCGGAGGCTTCGCCATCAACGTCGAGTTCGGCAAAACAGAGGCCTTTATCGACGACGCAGCGAGGCTGGTCGCCGAGGCTTTGACCATCGACGCCGAGCGCAGCGGCTGGACGGTCTCCCTTGCGGCGGGACTTGCGGCGGCCGCAGGAAGCAAGTCTTACGCCGTCGCCGGTTCATTCGGCGTAAATGTCATTACATGCGACACGACGGCCGCTCTGCGGAACATGGACGCTGATGACGAGGTGGACGTGAGCGGCGATGTTACGCTGAACGCGCTCGATGACACCAACATCATCGCCATCGGCGGATCGGCCGGTTTCGGCGGCAAGGCGGGCGTGGGTGTTGCCGTCGGCTTCTCTTATGTCCAGAACAGGACCACCTCCACCGTTTCGCACCTGATGAGTTTCACCCTTGGGGGCAACCTGGACGTGCTGGCCACCTCCGAGGATCTGATCATCACGGCCACTGGATCGGTCGGGGTGGCCACGGGCTCCGGCGGTTCCGGCGGCTATGCCGGGGCCGGCACAGTTTCCGTCAACATCGTGAACAACACGACCGAAGCGATGATCGCCGGGACGACCATCCAACCGGGTTCAGCCGGCGGCGGTGACGCTCGCGTGAGCGCCGTTGACGATACGTCCATTTATTCCTTTGCCGGCGCCTTCGCGGCCGGGAAGAAAGCGGGCCTGGGCGCGGCCATCGCGGTGAACACGCTCGACAACGTGACGCGGGCGGCGGTCGAGGATTCGACGATCCATACCGGCGGTGGTTTCTATGTGACCGCTTCCGAGGGGGGCACGGTCGTGACCCTGGCCGTCGCGGGCGCAGGCTCGGAGAAACTCGCCATTGCCGGATCGGTGGCGGTGAACGTCTTCGTCAACGTGATCGACGCCCACATCAAGAACAGCACCATCACGGCGGGACGGGACTTCTATCTTGGCGCGGATGATCTGGAAATCAGCGGGGCCTTGGCCGGTGGCGTGGCCATATCGACGAGTGGATCGGCGGTGGGCGCCGCCATCGGCGCGAACCTCATCTTCGACACCGTTACCGCGAGGATCGAATCTTCTCAGGTCTCGGCCTCGGCGGCCGTTGTCGACGCGACCGCGGAACAGGTTCTCGTGAGTGTCACCCTGGGCGGCGCGGGAGGCGAGAAGTTCGCTCTTGGCGGTTCGGTGTCGATCAACGTCACCATGAACACGGTTGCGGCGGAGGTCGCCAGCAGCGTGGTCGACGCAACCCGTGATATTACAATCAGTGCGAGTGACGACACGACGGCCGTGGTTGTCGCCGGCGGATTTGCGTTGTCCCTGTCGAGCGGGGCTGTCGGCGTGGCGGCGTCCTCGATCTACATCGAAAACGATATCCACGCCACGATCGACGGTTCGAGCGTCACTTCATCCACGGGCCGCGTCGTTCTCTCCGCCGGGATTGCGCAACCGGATACCCCCGCAGACCCGTCTGATATTGCCTTTGGCACCACCGGGATCACCCTGCCCGAGACGAACAGTTCATCGGTGGTCAACGTGACCTTCGGCGGGGCAGGCGGCAGCACCTTTGCCGCCGGTATCGGCATCTCGGTCAACATTATCAATAATACGATCGAAGCCGCCATCATCAATGGTTCCACGGTGGTGACTGATGACGGGGTCGCCCTTTCGGCCACGGACGCCTCGGCCATCGACGCCCTGGCATTTGGCGGGGCCGGTTCCCCCAGCGGAGGCGCTGGCGGAGGCGCCATCTCGGCCAACGTCATCACCAATGCGATCCGCACGGCGATCGCCGATTCGACCGTGCGGGCAGGCGTCGATGAGACCGGGACGGTTGTGAGCAATCCCGACGCGACGGTGACGCTCAGCTCGCTATCCTCCTCGATCATTCGCGCCCTGGCCATCGGCGTCTCGGGCGGCAGCAGCGTGGCTGTTTCCGTTTCCGCCCTCGGCAACGCCATTGCGAACCAGGTGACCGCGAGCATCTCCGGCGGTTCCACGGTGACTGCCGGTGGAGACGTATCGGTCACCGCAATCGATCACGCGCCGAGCGTTCTTCCCGACTGGATGCTCTCGGAAGAGAAGGAGGCTGAACTGGACGAGGCCCTCGAAGGCACGCCGATCGACCTCAATGCGGGCATTCTCGCGATCATGGTGAGCGTGGCTGGTTCGGGCACCGTGGCCGTGAGCGCGGCGGTCTCGGGGAACGTGATCACGAACACAGTCACTGCCGAGATTAGTGGGTCCATTGCTAGTGCCGGCGGGGATGTGGTGGTCGCTGCGGTGTCGGATTCGGGCATTATTGCGATCAGCGTGGGCGTGGGCGCGGCTGGGACGGTTGGGGTCCAGGCGACCGGGTTCGGGAATGTCATCACCAACCGTATCCATGCCACCATCGACGGCAGTTCGGAAGTGCACGCCACAGGCTTGGTCGCTCTTTCGGCCATCGACTCGTCCTCGGTCAATTCCATTGCCGTCAGCGTCGCGGCCTCCGGCAGTGTGGCGGTCTCGGCCATTGTCGGCGCCAACGTGATTGTCAACACCATCTCGGCTGGCATCGCCGATTCCACGGTGACGAGCGGGACCACGCTGGACATCGACGCCGAGACGCAGGCCACGGTTTACGCCCTGGGCACGGGCGTCGCCGCGTCGGGGGTGGTGTCGGTCCAGGCGTTGATCGCGGCGAACGTGATCGTGGACGCCACCTCGGCGTCCATTGCGAACTCGACTGTGGAGGCCGGAGGCGCCCTCTCCCTCGCCGCGCGGAACACGTCGAGCATCGATGCGCTCGTGGTCGCGGTGGCCGCCAGCGGCACGGTCGCTGTCACCGTGCCCCTGGTGGTGAATGACATCACCAATACGACGGAGACGATCGTCAGCGACTCGGACGTGACGACGGATTCGAGCCTCACCATGACGGCGGAGTCCTGCAATGTCATCCGCGCGGTCTCGGTGGGGGTGTCTGCGTCAGGCACCGTGGCGGTCACGGCGTCGGGTTTGGGCAACGTGATTCACAACACGCTGACCTCGATGGTCACCGGTTCCACGGTGACCGCGGTTGGGAGCGTGAGCCTTTCCGCGAACGACATCGCTCCGAGTTACATCCCCGAATGGATGCTCCCGGAGGACAAGAAGGAGGACCTGAACACCGCTCTGGAAGACTCGCCCATTGATCTCGACACCAACATCCTCGCGATCTTGGTGAGTGTGTCCGGTTCCGGGACGGTCGCTGTGAGCGGCACGCTCACGGGCAACGTGATCATCAACGTTATCACGGCGAACATTGTGGATTCCGAGGTCCATTCCACGGGCGGTTCCGTCTCGCTCGATGCCTCTACCGATTCCGGTATCATCGCGCTGACCGTGGGCGTGGGCGGCTCAGGCGCCGTCGCGGTCAGTGCCAGCGGATTTGGCAACGTCATCACCAACACGATCGAGGCCATGATCGAGGAGTTCTCGACCGCAACGGCGGCGGGGGCTGTTCTGATCGCCGCCCTCGACGAATCCTTGATCCGGTCCGTGGCAGTCAGCGTGGCTGGATCGGGCGGCGTGTCCGTGTCTGCCATCATCGGTGCCAATGTCATCACGGGCGTTGTCGCAGCGGGCATCGCCGACTCGGCGGTGACCAGCGGGACCTCGCTCGACATCGGCGCCGGGACAAAATCGACGGTTTATGCCTTAGCCACGGGGGTGGGCGCATCGGGCGTTGCCGCGGTCCAGGCGCTGATCGCAGCCAATGTGATTGCCGACACCACATCGGCCGCCATCACGAACGCCACGGTGGACGCCGGAGGCGCCATATCGCTCCACTCGACGAACAGCTCCAGCATCGACGCGCTGGTCGTCGGAGTCGCTGCCAGCGGCGCGGCAGCCATCGAGGTCCCCGTCGTGGTGAACTGCATCACGAACACCACGGAGGCCGTGGTGGCGAGTTCAATCCTGACAACCGGATCGAGCCTCGCCTTGGCATCCGAGTCCTGCAACGTCATCCGCGCGCTCTCCGTGGGCGTGTCCGCCTCGGGCGCTGTTGCCGTGACCGTGGCGGGGCTCGGGAACGTGATCACCAACACGCTCACCTCTCTGATCTCCGGCTCCACCGTCACGGCCCAGGGCAGCGTGAGTCTGTCCGCGAACGATATTGCTCCGAGCGCGATCCCCGAATGGATGCTCCCGGAGGACAAGAAGACCGAGGTCAACATGGCGCTCGAGGATTCGCCCATCGATCTCGATGCGAATATCCTGGCGATCATGGTGAGTATCGCGGGCTCAGGCACCGCAGCGGTAAGCGGCACCGCCTCGGGCAATGTGATCATCAACGCCATCAGGGCGAACATCGTGGACTCGGCGGTCACCTCGGACACCGGCTCCATTGGCCTGGACGCGTCCACCGACTCGGGGATCATCGCGCTGACTGTCGGCGTGGGTGGTTCGGGCGCGGTGGCTGTGAACGCCAGCTTGTTCGGCAATGTGATCACCAATGCGGTCGAGGCCATGATCAAGGCTTCAGCCGATGACAAGACCTCGACCGTGACCGCGGCCGCCTCCGTTTCTCTTTCCGCCCTCAACGAATCCTTCATCAGGTCTGTTGCGGTGAGTGTGGCCGGTTCGGGTGGCGTGTCCGTTTCTGCCATCATCGGCGCCAATGTGATCACCGGCAAGGTCGCGGCAGGCATCGCCGACTCGACCGTGATCTGCGGGACCTCGCTCGACATCTATGCCGAGACCAAATCGACGGTGTATGCCTTCGCAACCGGGGTTGGGGCTTCGGGCGTTACAGCGGTCCAGGCGATGATCGCGGCCAACGTGATCGTCCATACCACCTCGACGGCCATCACGAACTCGACTGTGGATGCCGGAGGAGCCGTGTCCCTGACAGCCAAAGACACTTCCACCATTGATGCCTTTGTCGTGGGCGTTGCGGCCAGCGGCGCGGCGGCGGTCGAGGTCCCGATTGTCGTCAACGACATCACGAGTACGACCGAGACATCCATCACCGACTCCAGTCTCACCACCGACTCGAGCCTCACCATGGTGTCCGAGTCCTGCAATGTCATTCGGACCATCTCGGTGGGTGTGTCGGCCTCGGGAGCGGTGGCGGTGGCGGTAGCGGGGCTTGGGAATGTGATCACCAATACGCTCACCGCCGTGATCAGCGATTCCACGGTCACGGCGGTTGGCGACGTGAGCCTCTCGGCTAACGACATCGATCCAAGCGCCATCCCCGCGTGGATTCTCCCGGAGGACAAGCGAGAACAGGTCAACTCCGCGGTCGAAGACTCGCCGTTCGATCTGGACACCAACATCCTGGCCATCCTGGCAAGCATCGCCGGCTCCGGCGCTATGGTGGTCAGCGGTGTCCTCTCGGGCAATGTCATCATCAACACCATCCGCGCGGATATCGTGGACTCCGAAGTCACCTCGAGTGCCGGGTCCGTTTCGCTTGATGCCGCGACCGATTCGGGGATCATCGCGCTGACCGTGGGCGTGGGCGCTTCGCAGTACGTGTCCATCAGCGCCACTGGTTTCGGCAATGTGATCACAGGAACCATTGCGGCTGCGATAAAGGGCGAGTCCGTAGAGGCGGCCGGGGGCATTGATCTCAGTGCGGCAGATCGGTCTCGCATCAGTTCCGCGGCCCTGAGCATTGCGGGTTCCGGCACTGTGGCCATTACGGTTATCATTGGCGCGAATGTCATTGCCAACAGCGTCATCGCCGCAATCGATGGCGCGACAGTAACGGCCGGGAACGGGCTCGATGTCGGAGCAGAGACGAACTCGGCCATCTACAGCTTCGCTGGCGGGGCCGCTTTCTCGACCGTGGCGGGCGCCGCGACCCTGGCGGCGAATACCGTGACGAACACGACGGAAGCACGCGTGCGGAACTCGATTGCCACCGCCGGCAGCGCGGCTGTCAGGGCCTCGGATGCGGCAACGATTCAGTCCCTTGCTGGCGCGCTGACGATTGGTGGAGGCGGTCTGGGTGCGGCGGCGGCGTACAACGTGATTGGCGATACCGTGACGGCTCGCGTGCTGGGCAGTTCAGTCAGCGCTTCAAACGGCAGCGTCTCCATCGAGGCCGTCGGCGCCGGGACGATCGAAGCCGTGGCGGCGAGCGGATCGGGTGGCATAGCCGCGGGCGTTGCGGGGACCATCGCGATCCAGTCGATCTCGAACACGATCCAAGCCCTGGTTGACACCTCCGCCGTCTCGGCGAGGGATACGATCCTCGTCCTCGCGCGCTGGGACGGCGATATCGATGCGGACGGCGGCACGGGCTCCATCGGCGGGTTCGTGGGCGCGGGTGGTACGATTGTACTGAATACGCTGGCCAACGATGTCTCCGCCCAAATTCGCCGCTCGACGGCCACCGCCGACGGCATCGGGAAGGGCCTCGCGGTTTCGCGCTGGAGTAAAGCGGCCAACCAAACCGGCTGGCAGGACGACCGGTTGCTGAAATCGACGGAGACCGTTCATGGGGTGGCCGTGATTGCCGACAGTCGCGAAATCGTGGACAACGCCTTTGCGACGGTCGGGGTCACGGGCGGATTTGGACTCAACGTCAACAAGGGCGTCAACCTGATCGGCGACGTCACCACCGCGATGATCGGCGATTCCACGCGGGGTTTTTGTGAAGTCGAGGCGCCGGCGGTGATCGTGCGTGCCAGCCACGACGCCACCGTGACGAATTTCGGCGGCGTCCTCCAAGGAGCCGCTGTCGGCGTAGTTGGCGCCATTGATACAACCATCGTGGATGCTCAGACAACCGCCGCGATCCTTGGGCGCAGTGCCACTGAGCCCACTACCGTGACCAGCAGGGGCGCTGTGGAAGTGTCCGCGTGGTCTCAGAACATCGTTCGCTCGGAGACGGGCAGCGCGGGCGTCAACGCGCTGGGCGCCGCCGGAGCGGTGAGCGCGGTCGAAATCACCTCCAATACGCGGGCGTACCTCAAAAACGTCAACCTGACAACGACCGGCGCCTTGACCGTCATGGCGACCCGAATCGCCGACGTCGGAACCAAGGCCGGGGCCATCAATATCTCGCTCCTGGCCGGGGTGGGCGGGTCCGTGGACTACGTGACCATTGCCGGCACGACCGAAGCCTGCTTGTCCAATGCCATCACCGACGTCGCCACCGACACCTCGATCCTCGCCACCAGCCACGCGCTCATCAACGGATGCAGCGGAACCGCCGGGGCGGGCGGGATCGCCTCGGTCGTGGGTGCGGGCTCCGTTCACCTCATCGAAACGCTCACCCAGGCGTACGTGACCGGCGACGGCGCGGTCTCCCAGCTCAATCAGACTGCACTCCCGGGCCAGGACGTGACAATCCAGGCGCTCGACCACGCCCAGATCACCGGTCGCGCGGGCTCGGTGGCCGGTTCGATCGTGGCGGGCGTGGGCGGATCGATCGACGTGGGGGTGATTCGGAATTCGGCGAAGGCGGAGATCGGGCAGGGCGTCACGATCAACGCCGGCGGCGACGTGACCGTGGAGGCCCAAGCGACGCAGTATGTGGACTCCTACGCGAAAGGCTATGCCATCGGTCTTCTGGCAGGCATTGGAGGCTCCATCTCGGCGGTTGGCATTGGGGGCGGATTGGGCGACGAGGCCTATGACGAGGCCGACAAGGCCCGCGGAACGATCAATGGCTTGCTCGATTTGAGCGGCGGCATCGACGGCCTGGCTGACGACGATCTGTCGGACCGAATCGAAGAGGTCTTGTCCGAGCACTCACTGAGCGTCAACTCCACGATTACCAAAACGCCAGCCACGACCGGCTCTGTGCGGGCGGCGGTCGGCGACCAGGCGCGCGTGACGGCTGGCGGCCACGTGCGGATAGCGGCGGAGACCACGCCCTCGGCGAAGTTGGTTTGCGGCCAGGTCACCGGCGGCCTTGTTGCGGTGGGCGGTTCGATGGCGGCGCTTGACTTGTCCGCGCCAGTCACGGCTCAGGTTGGCGACAGTGCCATTTTGACCGCTGGCGGCAACCTCACGATCGAGGCCCAATCCCGGCCGACCCTGACGATCGGCGTTCAGACGGGTGATTACTCGGCCATTGTCGGTGTCGGTTCCGCTAAGGTGGCCATGGGCCTCGACCTTGCCACAAAGGCAACCGTGGGCGAGTCGGCCAGCCTTTACTCGGGAGGCAACCTGTTGGTCAAAGCGTTGACCGTCCTGGACGACGTTCTTGCAACCGCGGACGGCACTGTCGGCTCGATGATCGCGGAAGGCGAAGTCGAGGTGACCGCTCAAGCCGATGTGGAAACGCTGGCCACGATTGGGCTGACCGCGCGACTCGTCGCCAAGGGGAACGCCACTGTCCAAGCCAGGACCGAGGTCACGGACGTCGATGTGGAAGCAACCGGCGGCGGCGGCGGCTTGGCCGGCGCTGGCGGGGCATGGGCGGAATTCGATTTCAACACCATGAACACCGAGGTCCTGCTGGACGGCTGGAGCTCGGTCAACGCTGGCGGCGACGTCGATTTGAGCGCCACGGCATTGATTGGTCTCTCGGCTTTTGTGAGCCAGGACCTTGGCGCCGTGGCCGCCGGCGCCTCCGTCGAAGCCGAGGTTGGGACCATCATGCTCACCAACACTACGGTCGATGACGGCGCAACGGTGTCCGGCAAGACCGTTACGATCACGGCGTCCGCCGAGCAAATTCGCGGTCACGCGACCTCCGACTGCGACGTGAAAGGCCTCGACGCCGCCGTGACGTCATGGACGATGGTTTGGTACATCGTCACTACCACGGTCTGGATCGACTGGAAAGCAAAGGTCACTGGCACGGACGGAGTGACCGTCCTCGCCCAAGCCGCCAACTTGGACACGGTCACCTCTACGTTCCTCGACTGCGGCTCCCTCGCCCCTCGCGTGTTGGTCAAAGCGTGGGACTACGTCGCCGTGAACACTACGGCTCACACGACGGGCGGTTCGAAGCTGGTGACACCCAGCCTCATGATCACCAGTAATCCGGTGTCCGGGTCCCAGTACTACCGTCAGGATGCCGGGGAAATCCACGCCTCCGGAGCCTTCCCGGACGTGGATTACGACCTGCTCGAGGGCGGCCTGACGCGGAACGCATCCATCGAGTTCTACGGCGACGCCATCTATGTGCCTGTATTGTCACTGCACATCGATGCCGAAGGCAACATTGACTCCAGCGGCGGCATCCAGGCGCACCTCGAGGGCGACGAGATCGTGGTGGACGGATTCACCTACGCGGGCGGGGTCCAGCCTCTGGCCATATTGGTATCTGTTGGTGGGACGATCACGGGCACGGGTCGCTTTCTGACTGGCACGGCCGGGAGTTGCAGCATCGTCAACGAGTCCACCTATGCCCTTCGCACGAGCTTTATCATCGCCGACTCCGGAATTGAGCCCATCGATTGGTATATCATCGCCTCTCCTGCTGTCAGCTTCACTTCAAATGACTCCGACTCCACCGGAGTTGCCCGGCTGACAATTGATTCCGTTGGCGACGTGAGGTTGAGCTGGTTGCTGTCTCTGCCGCACGGAATTGTTGATATCCGCACAGCCGGCGACATCTTAGACACATCCGTCGCAGGCACCGCAATCGAGGCTTGGTACACCTACTTGACCGCCGGTGGGAACATAGGGAGCGAGACAAGGCCGATTCAGGTGACGTCGATCGACCATAGCTTTTTCATGCTCCAGGCGGTCGCAGGTGGGAACTCCTGGCTCGCCGTCTCGGGTCAATTCTCCGATCCCGCGACATCGAGCGCACTGTTGGCCCTCGGCGACTTGACGGCGGGCGGCGACTTGAACCTGACCTACATCGGCGCTGCGCGACTGATCGCTCCTAACACTTGGGAGGCGATCGGCACTACGCTGCAGATGTCCGGTGCAGCCCAGGCGGGTGGCGACTTCAATCTGACCGTGCAAGGTGAAAGCGCGGTCAACAACAGCTCGCTCAAGGTCTATCAACCGATCATCGCGGGAGGCAACGTGACGCTCGATGTCTGGGACGGCGGCGTCTATCTGCATCAGGACCTTACCGCGGCGCTCAAAGCAACCGTCCACGTCAGCGGGGACCTTGTGGGCAACCCTGCCCAGCGCGTCAAGGCACACGACATCGACTTGCGGGGCGATGCGATAGCGATCAGGACTGATCTGACGGGCGGCAGCCTCAGAGTTTTTGCACAGGTGGACATCGGTATCCGCGAAGTCGAAGGGCCGCTCAACGTTTCCTACGCCTTTTGCGTCGCTGGCGGTTTGAGGATCGAAGTGCCCGACACCGGTCGCGATGATGACAACATTGTTCTTGGCGACGGCGCAACGGTGAACGTCGCCTCGTGGGCCACGTTTACGGCCGGCGACCACATCGTGCTGGACCCAACCGCCCTCATCAGGGCTGGCCGGTTGTTCCTGAATCTGGATACAGCCGAGTCGGATCCCGACCCCGGGACCGGCGTGGATTGGACATTCGTGGAGTCGAACTTCCAGCCGCAAGTCGATTATGCCACGACCCTCGAGATCGTCCTCAACACCGGTGCGGATGATGATCTGCTGACGGTGGCTTCGATAATCGGACCGGACCAAGCCCTGTACCTCAACACCGGCGCGGGCAACGACACCGTGACCCTGGGCGTGGGAGGCTCGACGGTTGATATCTGGGGAGCCGTCCGGTTCGACGGCGGCGCGGGACAGGACTTGTTGCTGCTGGATGCCAGCGCGGACACCGACGGACGCCAGTTCGCTGTGTCGCAGATCAAGTCCGACACATTCGACTTTCTGGGACCGGCCGTCACCCAGGGCGGAGCGCAACACGGGGCGTGGTACACAGATGTCGAGACCCTCCGGCTGCAGTTGGGCAGTGGTGGCGATCTCGTCGGGATTGACGCCACCGGCCCCGAGGTCCAGCACCTGTGGATTGACAGCGGCGCCGGCAGCGACCAGTTCAGCCTGGGCAGCGGACCGCAACTCTTGTCTGCCATTCATGGCCAACTGCATCTGACGGGCGGCACGAGCGACGGCGACTGGGACACCCTCACCATCGTCGAGAATAACTATGTTGCCGGCATCAGTTACCCGGATGAGCGTCTGACGCCAGACTTCTTTGTCGGCGAGGGGATCGAGGGCCTGACCTACACGGGCTTCGAGTCCCTCGATTTGACGCTAGGGTCCTGGGACAAGAACCTGACGATCACCAGTCTCACGATTCCCGCCGAGGTGCATCTGGGCGCAGGGGACGATCGCCTGACGCTTGGGACAGCCGACATCCCTCTGGCCACTGCGTTTGCAAGAGGTCTGACTGTGGAGTGCGGAGCGGGGAGTAACTCGGTCGAGTTGTTGGACAGCGCCAATACCGCCGCCTCGACCTGGGGCTTGACCAACACCACCATCACCTGGGCCGGTGTTCTCGAGGTCACGGGCGGCTTGGACGAGATCACACTGCATCTGGGCCAGGTGGACGCGGTGGTTTGGTCCGACATCACAGCCGCGATCGATGTAACAATCCTGGGCGGCCCAGGATCGGATTATCTGTTCGTCAGAGAGCGCCCTTCTGGCCACATCTTCTTCCGCGGCGCCGAGGGCATGGACCACATTGTGATCTATGATGCGGCCCAGACCGGCGCGCGAAGTTGGGCATTTGATGGTCCGCCTTTGACTGTGCCGGGCGTTCTTGAAACCGATGCGCGAATCGGGATGCCGAGTTCCACGACCGGTGTCATCTACGACGTCGAGCAGGTGCAAGCCGAAGGCGGCAGCGGCCAAGACTTCTACTACGTCACCGCCACTGCGCTCGCCACCGAGAAGCTCGTCATCAACAGCAACGCGGGCGCCGACTTCGTCCAGCTCGCCATCACGGCGGGCGGCGCCACAGAGGTTGTCATCGGCACCGGTGATGACGTGGATACGGTCGAGGTGGTCGGTACCGCGGCTGCCACCGAACAGGTGACCATCCGGACGGGCGCAGGGGCGGACACGATCCGAGTCGGATCCACGACGACGTATCTGTCTGACATTCAGGGGCTGATCGATGTCTGCCAGTACGACACGGTGGTCGATGACATTCTGAACATTTACTCGGGCAGTCTCGCCGGCACAGTGGTCGATGGGCGCATTGGCCGGACTACGCTGACCGGGCTCGGCATCGAGCAAGAGATCTCCTACAACCGCTTGGGTCAACTCGGGGTGTATCTGGGTGACGCGAACGAGCATCTCGTGGTCACCGCGCTTCCTGAAGTGGCCAGTTGGGAGGTGATCATCAACATGGGAGGCGGGGACGACACGCTCACTGTCGGCGCCGGTGACGGTTTCTGGAGTTCGGACATGGGCCGTCTGGCGGGCTTCACGCTGGGCATCACGGGCGGCGATGGCCGCGATGCGTTGGTCCTGGACGACCACGAGTCGATCGTAGCTCGCAGCGGGGTTTTGATCACCGACATCAACGTTCAGAACCTGGGCATCGCTCAGCTTACGACGATGGACTTCGAGTCCCTGGACGCCTGGCTGAATGACTGCGGAAATACGGTCACCGTCTGGGAAATGGGCCGACCAGTCACGATCGAATCCGGGGCGAGCATCGATACCTTCAACATCGCCAGCATGACGGCCGGGCCGGAGTGGCCGTTGGTGATCCACGCGGGAGCCGGCGGCGACAAACTTAACCTCGGCGACGCCTCCGGCGGTCACGACACGATTAGGGCCACCATCCGCTTCGATGGCGGTCCGGGCAACGAGGAGATCACCATCTACGACCTCGACGATGGCGGGTCGCTCGAAGCCTATGGCGAGGAAGATGTGGACTTTCTGTATGTGGACTACATGGGCGGAGGCCAGGCCCTGTTCGACGGCGGGGAAGGCGCCGACGTCCTCCAAGTGGGGTGGACCGCTCAATACCACACGGTCGCCGGCGATCTGAGCTTCTACGGCGGGCCGGGTAACGACCGGGCGGCTATCTATCAATTGCAATCCACCGCTTCAGTTCTGTTTGACGGCGGGGCTGGCGACGACGAACTGAGCTTGGGTCGGACCGTGGGAGAAACAGCTCGGTTGGATTACCTGGACGGCCCGGTGATCTTCGAAGGTGGCGCCGGCGAGGACCAGTTCGACATCGATGGGGCCTCAGGAGGGTCGGGTAGCGGCGTTTCCATGCTCACCAAAGCCATACCGACAGGTGGCGGCGAGGCCATGGCATGGGCCAGTTGGGGACCGACGGCAGCCGGGCTTTACTGGGCCGCTGAACACGGCACGGTCGTCTTGGGCGGCACAAGCAATGTGTTGCGCCTCCAGGCAACCGCCCCTGAGTGCAAGACGCTCTCAGTGCGCGTGTACGGAGACAGCGAATTCTACATCGAAGCCCAGGCTGCGACATTGCCGCACACCGCACTAAACGACATTCACGGCGCCATCGCCCTGATCGATCCCGAATACAACGACTGGCTCCGCATCGACGACCGCGCGTCGGCCGATCCGTTGCGGGCGAGCCTGACCAATTCGCAGTTCCAAACCTACGACGCGTCGGGCGCCATTCAGGCGACGATGACCTACACAGGCTTCGATGGCATGGATGTTTACCTTGGCGACGCCTCTGACGAACTGGCGGTCGGATCGCTCGATGCCTACGCAGCGGAGGTCCAATTCTACCTGGGCGGCGGCGACGACCTGCTCGAGCTGGGCCGAGAAGGCACTCTATCGCGGCTCTCAGCCATCTGGTCAGACGTGATCATCTTCGGCCAGGACGGACGCGACACCGTCGCTTTTCACGATGCCGACAACGCCGGCTCGCGCTCGGTGACGTTTTCCGGGAGCACGCTCAGCGGGTTGATCCCGGCGGGGCTCTCCGTCGATCTGGGTTATGTGGAACAGATCAATGCATGGCTGGGCTCCGGGGCGGATACTGTCAACATGACGTTCCCCGGTTGGGACCTGCGCATCGACACGGGCAGCGGCAATGACCAGATCAATGCCCTCTATCTGGAAGCCGGAAAGACCGTTCAAGTCCTTGGCGGTCCAGGCAACGACACGCTCAAGATGGGCGATGGGACCCAAAGTGTGTTTCCGTCGGGCACCGTTGAGTTCTGGGGCGGGGACGGGAACGACACCGCCTACTTGTACCGATCGCCGTCGGGCGCTCTCTTCAACTTCTACGGTGACAGCGGTGATGACACGCTGGTGCCGGGGATTGTGGCCCCATGGGATAGCACACAACGCCTGCTGGGTTGGATCGAAGGCGCCGTCTGCTTCTATGGCGGCGAGGGTTACGACAGCCTGCCGATGAACCACACGGTCCCGGGCAATGTGCTCGCCCGGCTCCACAAGTCCACAACCCCCAACGGCGATGAGCTGGCCCACTTCATCCTGGAGAGTCCAGACAATGAGGCGCAGAATATGCAAGTGGGGCTCTGGTACGACGCCGAGCTCGTCAATTTCTTCATGGGGAATACATACACATCGACGGACGGCACCGACGTGTTCATCGATGCTACGGGCCCAAGCACGCAGAAGCTGCTGGTGCAACGCGAGGGTGGCGCGTTCAAACATTTCCATGTCGGCACGGACCTCAACGTTCCGCTCTCGGCCATCCACGGGCAACTGGTGCTTTCCGGGGGCAATTCCCTCCTCGAAATCCACGCGGCGGGCGTCCACGACGGTCCCGACGACATGGAGGTGTCCTGGAACGGCGACCCAGCCGTCCGTCGCGGCTTCGTCACCAGCCGCTGGTTCGGCGGGGTGAGCTATCTGGGCACCGGCACGATCCAGATCACGCCCGCAGCGGGCATGGCCGATAGCATTACGGTCCATTCCCTGCAGGCCATCACGGTATCCGTGCAGTTGCTCGGAGTGGAGACCGCCGACCTGGTCGTGCTCGGGCAGGCCATCGGATCGTCGCACGCAGTCACTGTCAACGGCATCAAGCCGATCTATGCCGTGCCGACGGCGGCTGGGGGTGGCAGCATGACGCGCGCGGAAGGAACGAACCTCGCTGAGCCCGTATCCGTCCGCGACGGGATCACCCCTGATCTCGCAACGCTGACCAGCGATCACGGCAGCCTGGTTGGCAGTGGCCCATACACCTGGAATTACTTCGTCGCCGGCCCGCTCTTGCAGACCATCGCGTTCACCGCCACGGACACTGCTGGGTTCCAGACGCGGAAGCTGTTCGACCTGGTGGTCACCAACGTGGGACCGGTCGCCAACGAGGATGCGTACGCCGCGCGGGAACAGCGGGAACTCGCCGGCAACGTGCTGGCCAACGACACGAACGTCAACGACCATCCCACAGTTGCGCTGATCAGCTCCGTGAGTCACGGAACGCTGGGACTGGGGGCCGACGGTTCGTTCTCTTATACCTCGACGCCCGGTTTTCTCGGCGACGACACCTTCACGTACAGGGTCAACGACGGGCTCCTGGACTCCAACGTCGCCACCGTCACGATCCGCGTCTTCGCCAACAACGCCCCGGCCGCGGCGGACGATGATTTGACAGGCCGCCTGTTCCTGTCGATTAGTCCGGACCAGTTGTTGGGCAACGACACCGACGCTGACGGCGATGAGTATCTGCTGAAGGTTGTGATCCTGACCCAGCCTCCGTGGGGGGACATAGTCGAGAACGACGACGGCACGTTCCGGTACGTGCCGCGACTCTTCCTGGAGGAGTGGGGCACGCAGTTTACTTACGCTGCGTTCGACGGGCTGGCTTTCTCCGCGCCTGCCACTGTGACGCTCAGTCCGACGACCAATGCGCGACCAATAGCAAACGATGATCTGATCGGGACGGTGACCAGTACGGCCCGCGTCATCACCGCGGCCGACTTGACCGCCAACGATACCGACGGCGACGGCGATGCGCTCGGGGTGCTCATCAAGCACTCGCCCGCGCACGGCACGCTGACCGCCCACAGCGACGGTTCGTGGGTTTACACCCCCCATGCCGGGTTTGTCGGTCTGGACTCCTTTGGCTATGCCGCCACCGACGGCATGAAGCAGTCGTACAAGGAGTGGTCGGACTGGGGAGACGGCACGACCACCGTGTCGATTCGGGTCGCGCCGCTGCTGCCGGCCCACACGCTGGCTGTCAACGCGGCGATGTGCGCGCCCCATGGCCCGTTGGCGGGACTCAGTTGGGCCTGGGCTTATCCCTCTCTCCAGGATGCCTTGGACCGAGCGGTGGAGTTGAACGCGGACAGCTCTTCAGACAATGACATTTCGACCATCTGGGTTGCCGGCGGCACAGAATGGGGCGGCGGGGGCATCTACGTTCCGTCGAGGCCTCTCGACGTCGACGAGCCGCAGTCCACGACGTTCTTTCTGGTCTCCCATGTGACCATCGTCGGCGGGTTTGAAGGTGTCGAATCGTCGCCCAGCCAAAGGCCAGTCGATGAGAATACCGGCGAATTGGCCTACGAGACCATACTCAGCGGCGACTTCCAGTTCGACGATCACGCGGCTGGGGTCAATGAGTGGAACAACGCCTGGACTGTCGTGTACGCCAACAACGTCCAGCATGCGGGCCTGGATACATTGACGATCACGCGTTCGTATGGCTGGGATGGTTCTTCATTCGATCAGTTGGACCGTTGGTTGGGCGGCGGTCTCCACGCCGAATCATCAACCCTGACCCTCCGCAATGTGCGCGTCACCGGCAATTCCGCGGTCGGTGGCGGCGGGGGCATCTACCAGGCAGGAGGCACGTTGCGGCTTGACCATGTGTCGGTTGAAGACAATTGGACCTGGGAAGCTGGAGGCGGGCTGCAGCATGTCGGCGGAGACCTGATCATCACCGACTCGGTCTTCGTGTCCAACAGGGCGGATTACGGCGGCGGCATGCACGTGAGCGGAGGCACTGCAACGCTGGTGAACGTTCGCGTTGGCGGCGGCTCCGGTTTACACGAGGAAGGCGAAGGCAACTACGGTGGCGAGCAAGGCGGCGGGATCCAAATGGCCGGGCCCATTGCCGCCCGCATGACCAATGTCGTCATTCAAGGGAACGAATCCAGCCGGTGGGGTGGTGGCGGCCTCCACGTGAGCGGAGCCGATGCGACTCTGGAGATGATCAACAGCCTTATTGCCTACAACCTCTACGCTGGTGTGCACAACGCCGGAGCCACGCTGACGGTTCAGAACTCGACCATCGCGCGCAATCGGTCTGGCGGCGGCGTTAACTCCGACGCCAATGCCACCACCACGCTCTTCAACAGTGTGCTGGCGGAAAACTGGGACGATTGGCTCGGCCACGAAGATGCTATAGGCACTTTCTCTTCCAGCAGTGCAGCCAATCTGATTGGCGTCGCCGCAGCAGACGCGACCGGGTTGCAGGATGGCGTCAACGGAAACCTTGTCGGCGATGCTGACGAGCCCCTGATCGCAGGCTTGGACGGGGAGTTCCGTCTGACCTCGATCAGCCCGGCGGTGGGCATTGGCGATATCTCACTGCTGGCGACTGACCGCGACGATCTGGATGGGGACGGCAGCACGACGGAGCCCTTGCCTCTGGACGGCAAAATGGAGGCCCGCGTCACTGCTGGGAGGTTGAACCCAGGCGCCTGCCAAAACCTTAACGCTGTCCCCGTGGCCGTGACAGACGGGCCGTATTTCCTGGCCTTTGGGCAAGACTTGAACCTGGATGCCAGCGGTTCGCACGACCCCGACAATAGCAGGCGGTACGATCCTTTCTTCGACGAGGAACAAGTGGGGATCGTAGGCTACGAGTGGGACATTGGCAATGGCGCTTTCACGTTCAACGATTGGATCCCAACATCGACGATCTCCTGGTCGGACCTATCCGGCTTTGACCTGAACACTCCCATCCCAGTGACTCTCCGGGTGTATGACGCGTTGGGAGCAGCCAGCGAGCTCGCATCGACCACACTGACAATTGACGCGAGCGTATCCGTGTCTGGCTCCCCAGTCTGGGTAGGGGCTGCCGGCGCAGAGATACGGGTTGTCGTTGATGGGGAAACCGTGTTCCAGCGGCCTTTGGCGACCTTGTTCGGAGGCCTCACGATCATCGGCGACGCGCAGAATCAGAGCCTGACCATCGACTTCAGCGGGGAGGATCCACTGCCGCCCGGCGGCATTCACTTCAGCGGCGGCGCCGGCAGCGACACGCTCACGATCGCCAACGGCACATTCACACATGTGATCAACACATTCACCGGCTCCGGGCAGGGAACCATCCAACTCGATGACCGGCCAGCCATCACCTACACAGGGCTCGAGCCGGTCGATCTTGTGGGGAACGCCCTCACGGACCTCACGATCAATCTGCCGCCGGGCGCCGACCACGCGCTGGTCGAGGACGTGACGGGTGAAGGAAGCTGGCGAATCAGCAGCACCGACGCGATCCCCACCTTCGAGGCGACCTCGTTCTCCTGCCCGAGCCACTCGCTGACCATCAACGCAAACGACGGCGACACTGTGATCCTTGCCGGATTCGACCCCTTGTTCAACACACCGAACATCGCCTTCACCGGAACCGGCGGCGGGAACCGGTTCGTCCTCCAGGCGGGCGAGCGTTTGCCCGATGTCACTGCCTTGACACTGGCGGGCGACGCCGAGTGGGACTTGAACGGCCAAGTCGAGACCATCGGCTCGCTCTCCGACGCCGCCGGCGGCACAAAAGTGTCTTTGGGTTCCGGGCAGCTCGTTGTTGGCGGCAGCAACACCACCACAAACTACGCCGGCACGATCCGCGGCGCAGGAAGCCTCATCAAGACGGGCACGGGCACGCTGACGCTCACCGGCAACAACGTGTACACCGGACTGACGACGATCAGCCAAGGCACGCTCCAGGTCGGCAATAACGATGCGTCGACGTCTGTCGGCCTGAGCAGCTTCCACGTGGCAGACGGAACAAGCCTGGTCTTCTGGCGCAATGCCAACGATACATCGTTCACCTCGCAGTCCATCAGCGGCGCCGGGGATGTCGTGTTCCGCGGCCAGGAGAACGGCTACTACGCGTTTCATGCAGGCTCGTACACCGGGAGCCTTACCTATACGGGCCGGACTGTGGTGAATCTGGACGATCCAGCGGGCAACGAGTGGTTCCAGGGCGCGCTCTGGCTCGAGAAGGACGATGTGTCGCCAAGGGGGGCGGTTCTTGAGTTGTTGAGCGGCAGAGTCTGCCTGCGCAGCAGCGGCGGTCTGGGCCAGACTGTTGCGGGGCTCGTGGGGGGCAGCGGCACGTTCGTGACGACCAACCAGAACTCAGTGCAGAAACTCATCATTTCCGTTCCGGATGGCCAGACAGCCGCCTATGCGGGTGTCATTGGTGCGGACGGCACGGGCTCAGCCAACAACAACCTCGCTGTGATCAAGAGCGGCGCAGGGACGCAGACTCTCACGGGGGTGCATACGTACACTGGGACCACAACGGTCAGCGGAGGCACGCTTTGGGTGAACGGATCGCTGGCGGACGGGACGGCTGGGGGCGATGTGCTGGTGCAGGCTGGCGCCACCTTGGCGGGCGATGGCGCGATCGGGGGCAAGGTGGTGGTCGAGGCCGGCGGCAAGCTTGCTCCAGGCGGGAGCGCTGGCCGGCTCACGGTGGACAACGATGTGGTTTTGGGCGCAAGCCCTGCAGGCTTCGAAATCGAAATCAACGGTCCAACCCCAGCAACGGACTACGATCAATTGCGCGTGACCGGCTCGGCCCGGTCGGTGACGGTGGCGGGCGCCGACCTTGACCTGACGATCGATGCCGCGTACGCGCCGGCGCTCGGAACCACATTCACGATTATCGAGCTGGTGGATCCGACATCGTCGGTCTCCGGCGCGTTTGCCGGGAAGCCGGAAGGCGCGTTCTTTGTCGTTGGCGGCGCTGTGCTTCGAATCAGCTACGCCGGCGGCGACGGCAACGACGTGTCTTTGGAGGTGGCGGGCTTTATTGTCAGCCCATCGACAGCCACGGTGACGGAGCCAAACACGACGGCTGTTTTCACCGTTGTGCTTGCCAAGCAGCCCGCCAACGACGTGGTCTTCTCGCTGGCTGCCAGCGATGGAACGGAAGCGGCAGTGGACAAGGCCACGCTGACATTCACGCCGGACAACTGGGACACGGCCCAGACAGTGACGATCACGGCTGTGGACGACTCGGTCGGCGACGGGCCTCAACTGAGCCTGGTAACGGTGTCGGTGGTGGACGCCAGTTCGGACGATGCTTGGGATCCGCTCGCCGACCAGACGGTGTCAGTCACCACCAACGACAATGAGCCGTACATTGTGACCCGCAAAGTTTTCTACAACCGTTCGGCCTTTGACGGCAACGATCCGGCGGCTGACTCCAGTGACGATGCAGCCATCGCGAGCGACAAGATGGCTTTGCTGCCTGGCCAGACGGCCGCCTTTGGCAACTACACCAGCTACAGCCGCGGGATCAATGGGATCATGGTCGATGTGGCGAATTTGCCGGCCGCGTTTACGCAGGCCGACTTGGAGTTCAAGGTGGGCAACAGCAGCGATCTTAGCGAATGGGTTGCGGCGCCGGCGCCATCGAGCGTGACGGTTCGGGGCGGGGCAGGGGAGGGCGGCTCGGACCGGATCACGGTGATTTGGGCCGATCATGCGATCGAAAACCAATGGCTGCAGATCCGCGTCCTGGCGAATGCCAACACGCTGCTGGCAGCGGACGATGTGTTTTATTTTGGGAATGCCGTGGGCGAATCGGGCAATTCGGGGGACAATGCCCAAGTCGATGTCAGCGACGAATCGGGGGCGCGGCTGCATCCGAGGAACTTCATGAACCCGGCGCCGGTGGATGATTGGTATGATTACAGCCGCGACGGGCGTGTGGACGTGTCCGACGAGAACCTGGCCCGGCGGCACGCGACGAACTTCCTGACAGCGCTGCAACTGATCACCGCGCCGGAGATTGCAGCGAAACCGGCTTTTGTTCTGGAGAGTGATGGGGCAGTGCAATCCGCGGCCGCGAGCGCGGATGCGGGGCAATCGGCCATGGCAATCGAGGGCGGGTTCTATCTGGGCTGGAGCGAAGGGTCCGTGCGAAGCGGGCTGCCCGAGTGGGCGCACTTTGTGCCGGCGGAATGCACGGGGCGACCGGGCGGTGTGGGAATCCTGGACAGCCCGGCATTATGGAATCGCTTCGACGGCAGAGACGCCGGGCGTTTGCGGCTGGTCCAGGACGCGAAGCCATCGGGGCTGGAGCCTGAATCCATCTGCACGTGAAATCGTGAAACCGAGCACCCAAGACTGGTTCGTGGCGAGATGTCATCTCCGGCGCCTGGCGGGATTGGCGGCCTTGGCCGCTGGGTTGGCATTGACGGTTTCGCTGCGGGGGCAGGTCATCATCGATCTGCCTGAGCTGTTTCTGCAGCCGCACATGGCGAACCAGGCGTTCGATGTGTTTATACAGAATGAGGGGGGGCCGGTGGAGGTGACGGGAATCGGGTTCAACATTCAGGTGGCCGACGGGGGGCCGGAGGCAGGGGGCCTGATCGATGGGCCGGCGATCATGCTGGTGGATGTCATCACGGGCACGATCTTTGAATCGAACAACAACGGAGTGAGCGGGACCGGATCGATCCTGCCGCAGGTGTACGAGCGGGGGACAATGACGGTTCGGCCTGCGCCGGGTGAAAATGAGTCGGTGGTGGTGATCGGAACGGGGCGATGGAAGATCGCGAGGGTGACGCTGGACACGACGGGATTCGATTCGGGGACCTATGCGCTGACACTGAACACGCTCAACAGCCCAACCAAATTCACCATGCCCGACGCCGACGACATGATCCCGATTTTGATTGAAGGGAGCGTGACGGTGGTGCCGGAGCCTGGGGGATGGGCGCTGGGGACGGGGATGATGCTGCTAGGGTATGCGGGGGTTCGAGCCGCCCGGGGCCATCGCAGATCCGGAAACCAAACAGGCTAGCCGATACGGTTCTTGAGGAGCTCGGCGAATAATTCGTAGACCACGGAGCGCCGGGCGGCGTAGACGCACTCGATGATGCGCTGGCCGCGCGTGTAGGTCTCGGCATAAACCACCCGGTACTGCAACACGCGGAGCCGGTAGTAGCCGGCCAAGTTGCCCTCGAGATGGCGGCAATCGCCGGCGTCGTGTGCCAGTGCCTTGATGGCCTGTGTCAAAGCACGACGAGGCTCGGGGGCGAGGGACCTTACGAAGCGCTCGACCTCAGGACTGATTCGAACCCGAGTCCTCATCGAGACAAGAAACATCCTTGAACTTCAGGTTTCCCGCACGGTGTCGACGGATGGAATCCGTGGCCTTGGGGTCGGCGAGGAGTTCCATCGATTCGATAAGAGCGTCGATGCGATCGGCGGAAACAATGAAGGCGACCGTCTTGCCGCGGCGGGCCACGGGTACAAAGCCTTTGCGTTCCGCAAGGCGGACAAGACGAGGAAGGCGAGCCTGCGCTTCCGCAATTGTATACGTATCGGCCATGCTTTATATATGTATCATGGATTGCGGGATGCGGCAACCGGGACCTCCCGAGCGGACGAATCGCGAATTGTGCCGGAGGCACGTCCGGGCGTGCGCGATGAGGTTTGCGTTTTTCATCGTGTGCCTTGCCTGGATGGCCGGCGGATTGAGGGCGGCGGTCTCCATCGATCTGCCCGAAATCACAGTATTGCCGAACACGCCCGGCCAGGCATTCGATGTTCTGCTTCAAAATGGAGGCGATTCCTTCCCCGTCATTGGGATTGGTTTTAACATTCAAGTGGCGGATGGTGGGACGGCGGCCGGAGGACACACGAATGGCCCCGCGATCGCGTTCGTGGACATTTTTGCCGGCACCGTGTTCGCCACGAATAACAACGGACCCAGCGGCAGCGGATCGATCGTGCCGCAGGTGTACGAGCGGGGCACGATGACGCGCCGGGATACAACCGTGACCATCGAGCAGGGGGCTTCGAAGGTCGCGACCGTGACGCTGGACACGACCGGCATCGGTTCCGGGACGTTCGCCTTGACGTTGAAGACGCGCAACGGACCGGCCAAGTATCTCGGCTTGAGCGGCGATGTCTTCCCGACGCTGATGGATGGAAGCGTGACGGTGGCCGCACAGCCGTCCATCGCGGGCATCACCTTGCACCCGCCGTCGCGAGTGGCGCTCACGTTCCAGACGACCGCCGGGGTGCAATACAGCGTGCAACAAGCCCAAACAGTGACGACGGCCGTTTGGACCGACGTCCTGCATGCCATGTCAGCCGGCGATCCGCTCACCCTTTCGACGCAGAAGGGAACCGGCGCTCCCTTGACCGTCTTTCTCGAGTCGCCTCCTGCCTCCAGCGTATTCTACCGCATCCATATGACCCCTGGCGAATCCTGAAGGTGCAGGGCAATCCGCCGGACACCCAGCAGGATTAGGCTTTGTTGTTGAATCCATCAAGCCTCGGGAAGTAAAGTGCATCTTGCTGGATGGGATACGCATACGAACATCGGCTGTGGCGTTCTGCATCGGATCGTAAAAGAACGATTGCGATTGTTGTTCAGTCGCTGGTCGCGGCTGCTTTGCCTGTGGCCATGTGCGCAGGCCTTGCGGCAGCGGCAGAACCCGGGGATCCTCGGGCGCTCACCCCGCTTACCCTGCACGATCTTCGGCAGTCGGTCATCGCGCATAACGAGGCGATCCTGATGAGGCTTCTCGAAGCGGGCGCGAGCCGGAAGCTCGAGGATGCTGAACGCGGCATTTTCGAGCCGGCTGTCGTGGCTTCGATCGACCACATCGACACTGACCGGCCGAACAACCGGCAGCAACTGGCTTCGCTGGGCTACTACGCCACGCCGTTCTTTCTCGAGCGGAACACGCTCTATAACGCCGGCCTCGAGTTTCTGCTGCCGAGCGGGGCGCGGCTCCGGACGGGCTACACGCTGCGGGAGCTGAACAACAACATCGGCGCGCCCACGGGCGATGAAGGAAAGCTCATGGGCGAGCAGTATGAAACGTTCGTGGGGCTGAGCCTGGCGCAGCCTCTGCTGCGCGGTTTCGGGGCGGGAATCACGATGGCCAAGATCCGGCTGGCGGCCCTCGCGTCCGAAATCGCTTTCCAGGAGTACCGGAGGCAGCTGATGCTCACGATCGCGAACGCCGAGTCGGGCTACTGGAGCCTGTACCTGATGCAGGAGCAGGATCGGTTCCTCCGCGAATCCATTGCCGTGGCCGCCAAGATCCTCGAGGATAACCGCGCCCGGCTCGATGTGGGGAAATCTTCCGAGCTCGAGGTGCTCCAGGCTCAAGCGGGATTGTCCGTTCGCCAGGCGCGCTGGAACGAAGCCAAACAGAAAGCGTATGAAGGCGGCATCCTGCTGTGCACGCTCTATTCCTCGGTTCCTTCGGAAGGGGGCGCGCTTCCTGAAGCCGTCGATTCTCCTGAGGTGCGTCCGAGACCGGCGTCCATGGCCGAGCACTACAACTTTGCCTTCGAGCTGAATCCGGACTACCTGATTCGGCGCAGGCAGGTGGAGCAGGAGGATCTTCGGGTTGCCTACACGAAGAACCAGCGGCGGCCCCAGCTGGATCTGAAGGCAAGCTACGGACTCAATGGTTTGGGCTCGTCCGCCGGCAACTCGATCGATGACATGGGCGATGGCAGCTACCCAGCCTGGTCGGTTGGCATCGAAATGCGGATCCCGCTCGCGGGCGCAATCGCGGAGCGGAATCAGCACCGCGCCGCCCAAATGAGCAAGATGCGCGCGCTGGAGGGATTGAAGGAGATCGAGACGCAGATCTTCAATGGGCTGGATGCGGCCGAGCAAAAGGCCCGGCTCTACCAGGACAGCATTGGTCGCTACCAATCCGTGGTCGATTTCCATGAGAAGCTCCTCCGCGCTCAAACCGATCGGCTGGCGGTCGGCACCCTTGACAGCCGCACCGTTTTGGAGACCGAGGAGAGGCTGTTCGAAGCCAAGGTGGCGGTGGTCGAGAGCCTGGTGATGCATCGCAAGGGGCTCCTCGAACTCGAGCTTGTCCGCGGCACCCTCCTGCAGGAACGCAATATCGAGGTCAGCCGTGACATGCTCAAGAACCGGACGGAAGAATATATTCGGCGGGCCAGCATCCCCATCGAAGCCATCGAAGCGATTCAGCGCGAGGCCAAAAATGAACTCGAACAGGGCACGCGATCCGGCTCGTAAGCGTCTCCACTCAGGCCCGGGCAGAGGCCCAGGCGGCCGCGGGATGCCGATGGCATCCATGCTGGCATTTCCCATTCGTTGGATGCACTGCGCTGGCATGGCTGCTGGAGGCGCCTTGCTGACGCTCGCGGCCGCATCCGGCGATCCGACCTGGGTTCCTGGAATCACCGAGCCGATCAAGGACGTCACGATGGCGTTCCCTACGATCGGCGTCGTGGGGGCGCGGCCGGTCGAAGAAGGCGCCGCCGTGACCCGCGGGCAAGTGGTTATCGTGCTCGACAAGCGGCTCGAAGAGCTCGATGCCGATCGCAAGCGCCTGGCCGCCGATCTGATCAAGAACGAGCTCGAGCGGCTGCAATCCCTCGCCAGCCGCAACGCCATCTCGGTGAGCCGGGAGGAGCTCGACCGGAAACAGGCCGAGCACGAGATCGCGCGGGTCGAGCACGAGTTGGCCATCGAAGTGGTTCGCCGCCGGCAGATCGTTGCTCCCGTCGATGGTTACGTCGCGCGCTTTTTCAAGGATGTCGGCGAGAAGTGCGAGGAGCAGCAGCCGGTCGTTCGGATCGTCGACGTGCGGCGCTGCGATTTCGTGGCGAACATCGAGCCCGCTCTGGGCCGCCGCCTGAAGCTGGGCCAGACCGTGGCCCTGGAGATCGATGCCGGCGCCACACATGTCAAGATCGCGGGATCGATCCGTTATATCTCGCCGATCGTGGACGCCGCCAGCGGATTGCTTCGGATCAAGGCTGTGTTCGACAACCCGGATCCAGAGCTGCGGCCGGGTGTCGCCGGCCGGATGCTCGTCGAGTGATCGCCGATGCTCGCTCAACCTCCACCGGTCTCCGACGAGCTGGCTTCGGCGCTGGACGAGCTGGCCCGTCTGCGCCGGTTCAGCGGTCCCCCGGTCGAGTTCTGGCCGGCGTTGATAGCCATGCTGACCCGCTTGGCGGGCGGCAGCCGGGGGCTGCTGATCCTGCGGGAGCCTGTCGAGCCGGTGAAGCTCAAGAAGCTGGGCGAATGGTCCCGGAACGGAACTGCCAGCCGGGCCAATATGGCGTTCAACGCGTGTCTCAGCTCGCTCGCCGAACAGTCCGCGCAATGTGGGCACGCAGCGGTGTCGCTCGACAGCCCCGGAACCGACAGCCCCGGGCTTTATGCGCTCGGCATCAGCCTCCCAATCACCGGCCAGGAGCAGTGCCTCGCCGCTGTCCTGCTCGAAAACGCGGCCCCTGCACGGGTCCAGGAGGCGCAGATCCGGCTCCGGATGGCTGCAGACATCCCGCTGGCCTACCAGGTCGGTCGAACGGCACTGCAAGCCCAGCAGGACGTGCGGAAGCTGGCTCTGGTCCTGGACATCCTGGCGATGGTGAATGCGGAAGGCCGGTTCCGTTCGGCGGCGCTGGCGTTGTGCAACGGCGTGGCGGGCCAACTCCACTGCGACCGGGTCAGTCTGGGCTGGCTCGAACGCGGTTTCGTCCGGCTGAAAGCCATCAGCCGCACGGAGCGTTTCGACCGGCGAATGGCGGCCGTGACCGCCATCGAAGTCGTGATGGAGGAAGCCCTCGACCAGAACGAGGAAATCCTTTGGCCTCCGCCTGCGGGCGCGAGCGTGGTCTGCCGCGATCATGAGAAGTTCGCCGTCGAGCAGAAGTCGGCGCATGTCATCTCGCTGCCGCTGCGCCGCGGGGGCGAAGGGGTGGCGGCGCTGACTTGCGAGCGGCAGGGCAGCCCATTCACCGAACAGGAAGGGCAGCAACTGCGTCTGCTGTGCGACCAGGCGGTCTGCCGGCTGGACGACCTGTGCCGGTCCGACCGCTGGTTCGGCGCGCGCTGGCTTCACGCCGCAAACGCTGCCGTCCGGAAGATCGCCGGCCCGGAGCATGCGTGGTCGAAGGTGCTGGCCTTCCTGGGATTCATCGCTCTCATTGCTCTGTTCCTGCCCGTGTATCCCTACCGCGTCGAAGGCAATTTCATCCTGCGAAGCGACGAGGTCTCGCTCCTGACCGCGCCGTTTGACGGTTATATCCAGAAGGTCGAGGCGCGGCCGGGCGATCGGCTGCCGGCGGGGCGGGCTCTTTTGACGCTGCACACCGAGCATCTCGAGCTCGAGGAAGCCGCCGCCGTTGCCGATCAGACACGGTATTTGCGCGAGGCGGAGAAGGCTCGGGCGGGCATGGCCTTGGCGGAGATGCGGATTGCGGAGGCGCTGGCCGACCAGGCGCGGGCCCGCCTCGAGCTCGTGCGCTATCGCATCGGCCAATCCGCCATCCGAGCGCCCTTCGAGGGCGTTGTGATCGAAGGCGATCTGCGCCAGCGGGTCGGCGCGCCGGTCCGGCAGGGCGAGGCGCTCTTCAAGCTGGCGCGCATCGACACGCTCTATGTCGAGGCCGAGATCAACGAGCGCGATGCGCATGAGATCCTGTCGCGGTCGGAGGGCGAGATTGCGTTCGTCTCCCAGCCCAAGCTCCGATTCCCGGTTCGGGTCACTCGTGTCGAACCCGCCGCCGTGCCCAAGGAGAAAGAAAATGTCTTCATCGTCCGTGCCGGTTTTGTGCGGGAAGCCCAGCCGTGGTGGCGTCCGGGCATGAGCGGCGTCTGCAAGATCGATGTCGATCAACGGACCTTGTTCTGGATCCTGACCCATCGGACGGCGGATTTTCTGCAGCTTCTTTTCTGGTGGTGATATGGCGGAGGCTTCAGCCACCTTCAGCGAGTCCTGGTATCGCGTGGCGAACCTGCGGATCAGCCTGCGATCGTCGGTGGCGGCGCGGCGTCAGACCTTTCGCGGCGAGCGATGGATCGTTCTCCAGAATCCGCTGAGAAACCAGTATTTCAGGCTTCGGCCTGCCGCCTATGAGTTCGTGGCGCGCCTGCGTCCGGACCGCACTGTCGAGGAAGTCTGGAAGGAATGTCTCGACCGGTCGCCGGACGACACGCCAGGCCAGGAGGCGGTCATCCAGTTGCTTGCGCAGCTCTATCACGCCAACCTGCTTCAGTATGATTTCCCTGCCGACGCCGCGCAGCTGTTCAACCGCTACCAGAAAGCGCGCCAGCGCGAGCTCCAATCGCGGCTGCTGAACATCATGTTCGCCCGGTTCCCGCTGCTGGATCCGGACGCGTTTCTCGCGCGCACGCTGCCGTGGGTGGGCAAGCTGATCAGCCTCTGGGGGGCTTTGATCTGGCTTGTCGTGGTGGGCGCGGGGCTCAAGGTGGTTGCCGACCATTTCCCCGCCTTGAGGAACCAGGCGCAGGGGATCATCGATCCCGGCAACCTGATCCTGCTCTACGCCGGGTTGGTCTTGCTCAAGTCGGCCCACGAGTTCGGGCACGCCTATTTTTGCCGGCGGTTTGGGGGCGAGGTGCACGCCATGGGCATCCTGCTGATGGTCTTCACGCCCATACCGTATATGGACGCGACGTCCGCCTGGGGGTTTCGCGAGCGGTGGAAACGAGTGCTGGTCGGGGCGGCGGGGATGATCGTCGAGCTGTTTTTCGCGGCGATCGCGGCGCTGGTGTGGGCGAACACGGGCCAGGGCACGCTGCACGGCCTCGCCTACAACATGATGTTCATCGCGTCGGTCTCGACGATCCTGTTCAACCTGAATCCTCTGCTCCGATTCGACGGCTATTATATTCTGTCGGATCTGGTCGGGATTCCCAACTTGAGCCAGCGGGCGAACGCGCAGCTGCGCCACGCGGCGGAAAGGCGCCTGTTCGGCCTGAAGAAAGAGCCGCCGCCGGCGCAGACGTGGTCCGAGGCGTTCTGGCTTTCGGCGTATGGGATCGCCAGCGGCATTTACCGCATCATCGTGTTCGGAGGGATTCTCCTGATTGTTGCAGATCGTTTCCTGCTGATTGGAATCCTGATGGCGGCCGCCTGCGCGGCGGCCTGGGTGGCAAGGCCGGTCATCCGCCTGGCTGGCTATCTTGCCTCGAGCCCGAAATTGGAACGGCATCGGCTGCGCGCGTGTTTTGTCACTGCCATTCTTGTGTTGGGCACCCTCGGATTCCTCCAGTTCGTGCCGTTGCCCCATCATTTCCGCGCGCCGGGCATCCTCCGCAGTCTCGAATGGGGCCAGGTGCATAATTGGACGGCGGGCACGGTGACGAGGCTGGTGGCGCAACCTGGCCAGCTTGTGGAGGCGGGCGCGCCTCTGCTGGAGATGGCCAACCGGGAGCTGGATCTCGAGATCATGCGCGTCCGCGCCCATCGGGACGAGATCCGGGCCCGCCAGCGCCAGGCGCTTCAGGAAGCGATCCCCAACCTCAAACCGCTCGAGAGCCTGCTCGATGCAGCCGATCAGGCGCTGCGCAAGCTTGAAGCGGACAAGGCCGGGCTCACTGTCCGCGCAACGCAAACGGGCATCTGGGTGGGGCGGGACCTGGAAATGCTCGCCGGGAGCTGGCTGGCAAAAGGCGCTCCTCTGGGCTTGCTGGTCAATCCGTCCGGTTTCCGATTCGAGGCGATCGTCAGGCAGGAGGACGTCGATCGGCTCTTCACCCAGGAATTCCCCGGGGCCGAGGTCCGGCTGCATGGCCAAAGCGGGCAGGTCCTCCAGGTATCCGAACTGGAGATCATCCCCGGGGATCGCCGGAACCTGCCCTCGGCCGCCCTTGGCTGGCTGGCGGGCGGGCCGGTCGCCACATCGCCCAACGATCCGGATGGCACGGAGGCCGCCGAGCCATTTTTCGAGGTGCATGCCAAGGTGCTGGAACCCGCATCCGCCGTTTTGCTGCATGGCCGGGCCGGCAAGATCCGGTTCGACCTCCCCGGCGAACCCCTCCTCCCGCTCTGGATCCGCAGCTTGCGGCAGCTGCTGCAACAGCGCTATCAGCTGTGACATCGCTCGGCTACCAATCCGTCGATTTCCATCGGCCCAAGCCCGCCTTGAAGGGGCTGGACGCGATCGTGGACGGATGGGCTGGGATCTGCCGGCGCCGTGGGCGTTTGCTGGCGGCGATTCAACAGCAAGCTGAAGAGATCGATGCGCTGGCGCCCGCGCTGCAGCACCTCTCCGATCGCCATCTGCAGGAGCGCCTCTTCGAATACCGAGAGGCTTTCCGGCGCGGAAACCGGGAGCGAATGAACGCGGTCCTTCTTCCCGCAATCGCTGCCCTTCGGGAGGCAGCCGACCGGCAGGTGGGCATGCGCCCGTTTCTGGTGCAACTGATGGGCGCTTTGGCCCTCCAACGCGGCTGCCTCGCCGAGATGTCGACCGGCGAAGGCAAAACGTTAACCGCCAGTCTCGTGGCCGTCCTCTGGGCATGGACCCGCAAGCCGTGTCATATCATCACCGTCAACGATTACCTCGTCCAGCGCGATGCCGAGTGGTTCGGACCGCTCTACCGGTTCTGTGGCATCCACGCCGGTTTCGTGACGGGCGCGATGCCGCCCGATGAACGCCGCAAGGCTTACGGTTGCGACGTCACTTACGCCACCAGCAAGGAGGTCGCCGCCGATTTCCTGCGCGACTGCCTTCAAGTCGGGCTCCTGCGCAACCCGACGCGGCGCCTGATCCGAAAGCTGCTCCAGCCCGAGCTGGAATCGCAGCGCCCACTGGTCATGCGCGGGCTTCATGGCGCCATCGTCGACGAAGCGGACAGCATCCTGATCGATGAGGCGGTGACGCCGCTCATTATCTCCGCCCGCCAGAAAAATGACATCCTGCGCGAGGCTGTCCAGGCTGCTCGCGAGATCGCCGATTCGCTGCGGCCTCCGCACGATTATACGGTCAGCCATCGCTTCCGGGAAGTCGAGTTCACGCCCGAAGGCACGACACGACTCGAATCGCTCTGCTTGCCATTGCCCGGCATCTGGCGCGGGCCGGACCGGCGCGTTGAACTGGCGAAGCAGGCGCTGGTTGCCCGCGAGTTCTATCGCCTCGGCAAGCAATACATCGTCGCCGACGGCCGGGTTGTGATCGTCGATGAGTTCACCGGGCGCCCCATGCCGCAGCGCACCTGGCGGGAGGGCATGCACCAGGCCATCGAGGCCAAAGAGGGTCTCGAAATCACGGATCCAAACGAAACCATCGCCCGGATCAGTTTTCAGCGATATTTTCGTCTCTATTATCGCCTGGCCGGCATGACGGGCACTGCGCGCGAGGCTGCCGGTGAATTCTGGCACATCTATCGGCTGCCCGTTCTCGGCATCCCGCCCCATCGGCCGTGCATCCGGACCCAATATCCCGATCGCATGCATCCGACTGACGAGGCCAAATGGGATGCCGTGCTGGACGAAATCGTCCGAGTCCACTCCATCGGGCAGCCCGTTCTGGTGGGAACACGCAGCGTCGCTGCCAGTGAAATCCTGGCGGCGCGGATCGCTGCGTGCGGACTGGAGTTCAAGCTGTTGAACGCTGTTCGGCATCAGGAGGAGGCCACGATCGTCGCCATGGCGGGTGAGAGAGGGCGCATCACCATCGCCACCAACATGGCTGGACGCGGCACCGACATCCGGCTCGGACATGGGGTGGCCCAGCTGGGCGGCTTGCATGTGATTGCCACCGAACGCCACGAGTCCCGCCGGGTTGACCGCCAGCTCTTCGGACGCAGCGCGCGCCAAGGCGATCCCGGAAGCGCGGTCGCGATCCTGAGCGTCCAGGACGAGATATTGCGGCGTTTCTTGCCCCGGCCGCTTCACCAGCAGGTCTGCCGGGCGGTCAGCAGCTGTCTGCCTGGAGCACAATGGATGGCGCGAGCCGCCCTGTCGGCCGCCCAGCGCAACGCCCAAAGAGCCGCTGCCAAGTTGCGCCGAAACGTCCTCCGCATCGACGATTGGATGGATCAATCCCTCTCCTTCGGCGGGAGCGAGACGGGGGACATGAGGATGAGCGCGGATTAGGGTCGGATCTGATCTCCCTATGCCATGCCCCATGGAGGAGAGGGCGGGGAAGGAGGACGTCGAGATTCTGGATTGCAGCCGGCTGCGCCCTGCGATAAAGAGTAGGGGCAGGATCACGATTCCGATTACGATTATGACACACCAGACTCGACGCTCTTTTATCAGGACCACATTGCTGGGCGGGGCGGGGGCGATGGCGGCTCCGGCCCTGTTTCCGTCCCATGCCTGGGCTGCCGCAGCCAAGCCCAATGACCGGCTGACTGTGGGTTTCATCGGCATGGGCATCCAGTCGCGCGGGCTGCTGGGAGGCTTCCTGGGCCAGAACACCCAGGTGGTCGCGGTCTGCGACGTCGACACCACCCGGCGCCAGGATGCCCAAAAGCGGGTGAACGACTTCTACGCGCGCAGGGCTGGATCCGCCGCGGCTGCGGGCGGCTGCGCCGGATACAACGATTTCCGCGAGCTCCTGGCCCGTTCGGACATCGACGCCGTCTGCATCGCCACGCCCGATCACTGGCATGCCATCATCACGCTCGAGACGTTGCGCGCCGGCAAGGACGTCTATTGCGAGAAGCCGCTCACGCACAACATCCATGAGGCGATCGAGGTCATGAAGACCGTCGCCGAAAAGGGCCGGGTGCTGCAGACCGGCTCGATGCAGCGCTCGAGCAGCGAGTTTCGCGTGGCCTGCGAACTGGTTCGCAACGGGGCGATCGGACAGGTGCAGAGCGTCGAGTGCAGCTTTGGCCCGCCGCCTGTCCCGTGCGATCTGGGCGAGGAACCGCTCGAGCCTGGCCTGGACTGGAACCGCTGGGTGGGCCCGGCGCCGATGCGGCCTTACCACTCCGTCCTGAGCCCGCGCGGGCTCCACAACCATTTCCCGAACTGGCGCAATTACATCGAGTTCGGCGGCGGCATGGTGACGGACTGGGGCGCGCATCACCTGGACATCGCACAGTGGGGTCTGGGGATGGACTCGAGCGGTCCGGTCGAGGTTCTGCCTCCGGCGGCCAAGGGCGCCAGGAACGGCGCAACGCTCGTTTACGCCAACGGCGTCTCCGTGAAGCACGGGGGCGGATTCGGGGTCGATTTTCAAGGCACCGAAGGCCGGGTGCGGGTCAACCGCGGCAGGTTCGTCTTCGATCGCAAGGGCAAGACGATCGCTTCTTACCAGGGCAAGGAAGATCAGGATACCAGCTTAAGCCAGCAGGTCCGAAAGGCTCAGGAGGAGTATCTCAAGGACGCCAAGATCAAGCTCTATGCCAGCCAGAATCATGTCGGCGATTTTCTGGCGTGCGTGCGGTCGCGCCAGCAGCCGATCGCCAGCGCCCAGGTCGGCGGACGCACCGTCATCTGCTGCCACCTGATGAACCTCGCCTACCTGCACCACCAGAAAATCGACTGGAATCCGGACCGGCTCCAGTTCGCCAAAGGCAGCGGGAATCCCCAGTGGCTGACCCGCGACTACCGCAAGCCCTGGCAGGTCTAACATAGGGCAACATGCAATGCGCGGCCTGATTTGCTGGCTGGCCATCACGCTCAGCATGGTCGGGTCGACTGTCGGTCTCCGTGCGGACATCGAGCGCATCTGGCTTTCGCACGCCTCCTCCGACACCTCGCGCGTGACGGTCAGCTGGGAGACTTCCGCCCCCGCCGATTCGGCGGTCGATTGGGGAACAAATGGCACACTCGGGCAAACCCGGCGGATCGCGTCCGCCGCGGTCCGCCACGCCGTCGAGATTGCCCCGCCCGCAAGCGGGCCGTGGCATTACCGCGTCCGCTCCGGAACGCATATCTCTTCTGTTATCCGTGTGCCGGGGGCCGACGCCGAGGTCTTCCGAGCGGCAGTCATCGCCGACGTGGCCTTTGGCTCGAAGCAATGGCTGTCGGCCGTGCTGCACCTGCGCCCAGCTCTCCTGCTGGCTGCCGGCGATATCGTGCCGGCGCTGGCTTCATCCGAAGCTGCGAGCACCACGCCCGATGACATGAGCGCTTTCCGCCGCCTCATTGATGCCGCGCCCGAGGTGTTCCGCGCCATCCCTTTTGTGGCTGCGCTCGGGAATCACGACCGCCAGCTCTGCCCGCGGGGTTCCTCGCCGCCGGAGAGGCCCGTCTATGACTGCGAGGCGCGCGCGTTCCGCGCGTTCTTCGCGTTCCCGGGCGAGGAATGGCGCTGGACGCTCGATGTGCGCGGCTTTTGCGTCCGTTTCGTGGCGGTTGATTTGAGCCACACCTCCGACGCCGGGAGCACATGGCAAACCTGTCACGACTTCGGCCCCGGCTCGGATCAGCTCGATTGGTACCGCCGCGTCATGCACGAGAGTCGGCAGACGCATGTGATCACTCTCTATAACGAACAGCATCGCGCGGTGCGCCGGCTCGCCGGCGGCGCCTGGTGGTCCGCCATCCGGCGCGGCTCGGCGGCTGTGACCGGTTTCGGCCACTTCGCCGAGCGTTCCGAGCCGGATGGGCTGCCTTGTTTCAACATTTCCGTCAACGGCAAGGGCGCCCGCTATCCCGATCCCGAGTCCCGCTTTCTTCAAAGCGAGGACAGCCTGCTCCTGCTGATCTTCCCGCGTCGGGGGCCTGCTCGCGCCGAGATCATCAGCCTCGGCGGCGCCGTGCTCGATGCGCGCGAGCTGCTGCCGTGAAAATATGAGAGCTTTCCTCGCTATCATCTTCCTGTCTTTTCTGGCTGCGGGCCGTGCCGCGGATAGCACCGCGGCTGGTGATCTCAGCCAAACGGTCCGGTCCGCATTGGACCGTCGACTTGTGGCGGCCGCCCAGGCTTGGGCCGATCGAGACTTTGAAGCGGCCCGAGCCGAGTTACGAAGCGTGCTGGCGACAGCCGGCGCGCCGGCGCAGCTCCGCGGCTACGCGCATTTGCGCATCGCCCAAACCTTCGCTGCGGAGACCGACATGCCTGCGGCCAAGGCTCAGTATGCGCGGATCCAGGTGGAATCCTCCTATCCCAAGGTGTTCCGCGACGAAGCCCGGGAATTGCTGAACGAGCTCGAACGCGCAAGCGGCGGGCTTCCGGCGCGCGATCGGGCGGCCTCGCGGACGAAGCTGGCGCCCGTGGCTCCGTACGCTGCAGAATTCTATGTCGCTCCGGGCGGGAGGGACACGAATCCAGGGACGAGAGAGGAGCCTTTTGCGACGATAGAGAAGGCCCGCGACAGGGTCCGCGCCCTGAAAGCCAAAGGGCTGCCCGGGCCGGTCGCCGTCCGCCTGCTGCCGGGCCAGCATCCGAGGAACGCGACCTTCGAGCTGGCGGCTGCGGACTCCGGCAGCGCCGAGGCGCCGATCGTCTATCGCGCGGACGTGGCAGGGACAGCCGTCCTGTATGGCGGCGCTCGATTGAGCGGATTTGAGCTCGTTGCCGATCCGGCGGTTCTGAGCCGCTTGCCCGCGGAAGCGCGCGGCCGCGTTTTCCAGTGCGACTTGCGAGGGCAGGGGATTGATTTCGCTCCCGTCCAGGAGCGTGGCTATGGAAAGGCTGCCCCGAAAGCCACATCGGAGCTGTTTTTCAACGGGGCGCCGATGCGGCTTGCCCGCTGGCCCAATCGCGGGTTTGTGAACGGGGATCGGATCCTCGAGCCCGGATCGGCAAAGATGCGCACGCCGTCGGCATTCACCTATTTGGACGGCCGGCATGCCCGCTGGACGAATGCCGCCGACGCATGGCTGTACGGATACTTCATGCACGGCTGGGCCGACCGCGCACTGAAAGTCATCCGCATCGATCCTGAAGCCAGGAAGGTCGAATGCGGCCCCTACGATTTCGGCGGGAAGGGCATGGCGCCGATCCAATGGTTTAACCAGGGCAGGATCCGATATTTCGCGTTCAATCTTCTCGAAGAGCTGGATGAGCCCGGCGAGTGGTATCTGGATCGATCCCGAGGGATGCTCTATCTCTATCCGCCTTCGGATCCGGCGCATGCGGCGGTCGAGACGGGGCTGCTGGAGGTTCCGATGCTGGCCATGACGGGCGTCTCCCACGTGCGCCTCGAGGGATTGGTTTTCGATCTCTCGCAAGCCAATGGGATGACGATCTTCGACTGCAGTCATTGCCTGGTTGCCGGGTGCATCGTCAGGCGGTTTGCATCCGACGGCATCACGATCCGCGGCGGCAGCGACAACGGCATCTTCGGTTGCGACCTCTGCTCGCTGGGCCGGCGTGCGACCGAAGTTGACGGGGGCGACCGCCGGACGTTGTCCCCAGGCCGGCATTTCATCGAGAACTGCCGGATGTTCGGATTCGGGCGGTTGGACCACACCTATGTGCCGGCGGTCCAGTTGGAAGGCTGCGGCAATCGCGTCGCCCACAATCTGTTTTACGAATGCCCATCGAGCGTGGTGCGCATCGAGGGCAACGACCACGTGCTCGAGTACAACCGGGTTCATCGGGCCGTGCTCGAAAGCGAGGATCAGGGGGCGATGGAGCTGTTCGGCAACCCCACCTACCGCGGCGTCGTGTTCCGATTCAATCACTTCTCGGATATCGGCGGCGAGTACGCGGGCGGCCCGGCCGGGCGCGCCGCCATCCGGCTCGACGACACCATCAGCGGGATGCTGGTTTACGGCAACATATTCCACCGTGCCGCCCAGTCGTTCGGGGGCATCCAGATCAACAGCGGCCGGGACCATTGGATCGTCAACAATCTCTTCGCGGAGTGCTCGAAGGGAATCACGGGCGGCTACAATCCGCGCAACAAGCATTGGGAACGCCTGGGCGTCGACCGGGCTTTTATCCTGTCGGACCTCTATCTCGAGCGGTATCCGGAGCTGCGCCATGTCCGCGAGCTGCCCGGCCTGAGCAGCGTTTGGCGCAATGTCTTCTGGAAATGCGGTCCCGCTTTCCCTGGCACGGGCCCGTCTTCCGCGGACAAATTCGATTGGCTTGCCAATGCCGAGCTCGCCGACGAAGATCCGGGCTTCGTCGATCCCGCCCGCGGCGATTTCCGGCTTCGGCCCGGCGCATCGATTTCGGCGCGGATCGGCTTTCGCCCGATTCCCGCGGATGAGATCGGTCTGTATGCGCATCCATATCGGGCGAGCTGGCCTGTGGACATGGCCTATTGACCGTTGACGATCCCTTGGACGACGACGATAATGGGCATTTGAAGGCAGCGATTCACGCTGCCTGCCAGATGAATTCAAAACCCGCTATGCAAATCGACCGCCACTCTTCTCTTGGGATCGCCGCTATCCTGGCGATGTTCGCAGTCGCACTGACGGGACCCGCTTCGCTGTTCGGCCAGCGGGCGCCGCAGGTCGTTTCGCCCGACGTATCGCCGGATCGCCACGTCACGTTCCGCATCTTCGCTCCCAAGGCCGAAACGGTGCAGCTCAGCGGCGACATTCCCGGCAGCGGGTTCGGCCAGGGCAGGGCGCTGGCCAAGGGAACCAATGATGTTTGGGAAGTGACCGCCGGCCCGCTGCCTCCCGGCGCATACCGGTACAGCTTCAACGTCGATGGGATGACCGTGGTCGATCCGCGGAATCCCAAGACGAGCGAATCCAACGAAAACACATGGAGCCTCGTCGATGTGCCGGGAGCGGATTGGCTGGACACGAGGGACGTCCCGCATGGAGCGGTGGCCGAGATTTCCTACTGGTCTTCGGTCCTGAAGCGGTTCCGGCGGCTGCATGTCTACACTCCGCCCGGCTATGAATCGGGAACGGACAGGTATCCGATCTTCTACCTGCTGCATGGCGCGTTCGATTCGGACGATTCCTGGAGCACCGTGGGCCGTGCCGGGTTCATCATCGACAATCTCATTGCGGACCAAAAGGCCAAGCCCATGGTTGTTGTCATGCCGCACGGCCACACCGGGCCATTCCGGTTCGGCATGCCGCTATCGGGCGGCTTCGAGCCCGAGTTCGCAGCCGACATCCTGCCGCAAATCGAGAAGCGCTACCGCGTTTTCACGGACCGCGCACATCGTGCCATGGCCGGCCTTTCGATGGGCGGAGCCCACACCCTGAACATCGGGATCCCGAATCTGGAGAAGTTCGGATACCTGGGCGTCTTCAGCTCCGGCATCTTCGGCATTGCAGGCGGAACGGGCGGCAATCAGCCCCAAGGCCCGGCCTTCGAGGAGAAGCACAAGGCGATCCTGGACGACCCGAAGCTCAAGGATGGGCTGGAGCTGTTCTGGTTTGCCACCGGAAAAGACGATTTCCTGGTCGCCACATCTCGCGCCACGGTCGATATGTTCAAGAAACATCGGTTCAGCGTTGTATACCGGGAAACCGACGGCGCCCATACGTGGGACAACTGGCGCGCCTACCTGCGCGAGTTTGTGCCGCAGTTGTTCCAATAGCCGGGAGGCGTGCGCTGCTTCAGCACCTCCGCCAACGGAAAAGGCGCGCGCCATCCGGATCTCGAATTGGCTGGGCGGGTTTTGAGTTTTGTTCTCGATTCCTGGCCTCGGTTTACCAAGGATGTGGATACCATGAAACGCGTGCTTCTTATTTGCGCCTGCTGGATTGGCCTGGCGGTTTCGGCGATGGCCGCTGGATCGGACGGGCCGGCCATCTCGATGGGGACAATGCTGAGCGAGATGGGGGATCTGGCCCGGCTCGCGCAATGGCCGGAGCCGGCTTATCGAACGGTCCAGTTCTCCAGCTACGATCGGCGGTCGACCTCCAGCGAGGCGCCGAGTTGGTTTTCGAACTCCGACGGATTTGGCCGCGAGCCCATCCCCGGTTTTCTGAAAGTGCTGCGCGAGCCCGGGGATGGCCGGGACGGCTTGTATCTGGTGGCCGAGGTCGCCGGCCCCGGCGCGATCGTTCGCGGCTGGTCGGCCGGGATGGGCGGGGTGCTGCGGGTGGTCGTCGATCCTGTGGCGGGCGACGACGCTGCGGGTCTGATCTGGCAGGATGCTGCCTATGAATTCCTGGCCCGACGCTCGACCCATTTCCTAAACAAAGCCGGAGTCGCCCTCGACGCCGGGGATGCCTTCGTCCAGACGGATGCCGATTATTTTCCGATCCCGTTCGCTCGCGGCTTGCGGGTCACCTGGGAGGGGAAGATCGCGGCCCTCCACTTTTACCAGCTGCAGGTCCGGCTGTATCCCGAAGGCACGCGGGTCCAGAGCTTCGATCCCAAAAGCTTGAAGCAATTCGAGAATGAGCTTCGCGCTGCGGCGGCCGGGCTTACGCGGCCAGCCAGCGGGATCGCAGCGGCTCCGCTCTCGTTTGCGGCGCAGCTCCCGCCTGGCACAAACTGGACATGGTCGTTGGAGGGGAAAGGCCCTTCGTCGGTCCGCGAGCTGAGATTGCGCGCGCAGGCGGCGGATTTGGACCGGGCATTGCGCGGGTGCCTGCTGCGGATCTCCTTTGACGGCTCGCAGCGGCCGCAGGTGGAATCGCCTCTGGGCGATTTCTTCGCCTCCGGTCCCGGTGTGAATCCGTTCTCGAGCCTCCCTTTCACCGTGGAGCCGGATGGCACGTTTCTCTGCCGGTTCGTGATGCCATTCGAGAAATCGCTCAGGATCGAGGTTGCCAATTTCACCTGGATGCCCGTGGGCCTCGATGGATCCGTCCGGCTTGGGCCGTGGACCTGGGACGAGCGCTCACTCTACTTCAGAGCCAAATGGCGGGCTAACCACGACCTGGCCGCGGCGCCGGCAGCCATGGATCTGCCTTATCTCCTGGCGATCGGCAAAGGCGTGTTCGTGGGTTGCGCGGCCATGATCATGAATCCCTCGGGCGTGCCCACCGCCGGCGGCAACTGGTGGGGCGAAGGCGACGAGAAGTTCCTCGTGGACGGCGAGCTGATGCCCTCCACGTTCGGGACCGGCTCGGAAGATTACTTCAATTACTCGTGGAGCCGCTGCGACCTGTTCGATCACCCCTATTGCGGCCAGCCGCTGGACTCGGGTCCGGACACGTCCGGATTCGTCTCGAACCACCGGTTCCAGGTGATGGATGCGATCCCGTTCGAACGGTCATTTGCGGGGATGATCGAGCTTTGGACGCATCGCCCGGTATCCGGTCTGAGCTACGCGCGGATCGCCTATCACTATGCCCGGCCCGGTGCCATCGACGATCACCGGGGTTTGGCGCCGTCGGATCTGCGGATTGTGCCGATTCCATTCCGCAAACCGGAGGCGGCTGGCGGCGCTTCGGGCGCGGCGTTTCACACGGCGGATCTGCTGAAGGCTGCTGCAACCGCCGGGGCCGTCAAAACGATCCCGCTCCCCCTGGCCACCCAGCTCCAGGTAGTGCAATGGGAGGCGGAGCCGGGCGCCCGGCTCTCCCTGCAGCTGCCAATCCCAAAGACCGGCCGGATCACGATTCGCCCCGTGGCCGTTCATCAGCCGAAGGGCGCGGTTGTCCGGTTCCTGCTCGATGGCAAACCCCTGGTTCTTGGGGACAGCCGGGAGACCGTCTCCCTGCGGACGCCCCATGCCACCCGCGTGCTCAACTTGAATTTCCGTCCCATCGACGTCGCGGCCGGCGTCAAGGAAATGACGGTGGAATGCATCGAGCCCGGCCTGGTTGGTCTCGACTACATCTGGGTGAAATAGCGCCGCGGTTGTGCAGATGGCGTCGTCGAGGTATTCTGTTCTGCAGTGGCTATGCGGAACGTGATCATCTGCGAGTGCGCTCATGGCGCGCGGATCGCCCGAGAGAAATTGCGCAACCTGCGGGCGAGCCTCAAGGGCGCTGGGATCGCTTGCGCGGCCGTGCCGGATCTGTGCGGCATGGCGGCACGCAAGGATCCGCTGCTGGCGCGGTTGGCCTCCGATCCGAGCGCGCGGATCTGCGCCTGCTATCCGCGGGCCATTCGGGCCCTCTTCGAGTTTGCCGGCGCTCCCTTGGCGGCCCCGGACGTCCAACCAGTCGATTTGCGGGAGGCGCCGATCGAGGCGGTCCTGGCCGGCCTGGGTATCCGGGCCTGCCTGGATAACGGGCTCGAGGACGATCCTTCGGCGGCGCCGGCGGACGACGGATGGATCCCGTGGTTTCCGGTGATCGATTCGCAGCGCTGCAGCCAGTGCCAGCAGTGCCTGGGATTCTGCCTGTTTGGCGTCTACGCGCTCGCGGCCGATGGGAAGGTCGTCGTGCAGCAACCCATGGCCTGCAAGACCTATTGTCCCGCCTGCGCGCGGATCTGCCCGCAGGCAGCCATCGTGTTTCCCAAACACGAAGGGGGATCGATCGCCGGCGCGGAGATCGCGGACGAGGAAAAGGAGAAGAACCGCATTCAGTCGGATAGGGCCAAGGTGCTGGGATCGGACGTGTATCGTGGGCTGGCGGAACGGCGTCAGCAGGCCCGGGGACGCCAGCTGCTCCGGCCCGAGGTCGATTTGGCACGAGACCCATCCGAACCGATTCCCGAACGGCCAGGTTCGACGCAAGAAGGGATCGAGCCAGCCTCCGCGGCAACGCCGGGCTCCGATCCATCGGCCGCCGCCTCATCCATCCGGCCGTGATGCTCTCCCTGATATACCGAATGGTGCGCGAGATCGATCCGCGCCTGCTGGCTACATGTGCCTGGAATCTGGGGGTGGGCGGCCTGCGGAGCGTCCGCGCTTTCGAGCGGCGTCGCAGGCAGGGGATGAGTTTTCCGGCGTTTTTGTTTCTGTCGTTGACCAGCCGATGCAACCTGAGGTGCCAGGGCTGCTGGATGAGCACGCAGGCATCCCCCCAGGATCTGGATCTGGCGGCCGTGGACGATCTCATCCGGCAAGCCCGGCGCGAAGGCTGCCGGTTTTTCGGATTGCTCGGGGGCGAGCCGCTGCTCTACCCGCATCTGTTCGAGGTGCTGGGCCGCCATCGAGGATGCTATTTCCAGCTGTTCACGAACGGGACGCTGCTGACGGCGGATGTGGCGGCGGAACTGCGGCGGCTGGGGAACGCGACGCCTCTGGTCAGCATCGAGGGCCTCGATCGGGTCAGCGACGAGCGGCGGGGCGGCCGCGGCGTTTTCGCGCGCAGCATCGAGGGTCTGGAGCAGTGCCGGCGCCACAAGCTGTTCACCGGAGTGGCCACCAGCGTCTGCCAATCGAACTTCCACGAGGTGGCCACCGAGGAATTCGCCCGGGCGCTGTGCGGTCGAGGTGTGCATTACCTGTGGTATTATCTTTACCGGCCTGTGGGAGCCGATCCGGCGCCGGAGCTCTGTCTTTCCCGGGAGCAAATTGTAGCGCTGCGCCGGTTCATGGTGAATCTGCGCCCGCGCGTGCCGCTGATCATCGTCGATGCCTACTGGGATCACGAAGGCCGAGCCCTGTGCCCGGCCGCGACCGGGATCAGCCATCACATTGGCCCGTGGGGCGATGTCGAACCATGCCCTCCTGTCCAGTTCGCCTGCGAGAACATCCGCGGATGCCCCGACCTCAAGGGCCTGATGCAGGAGTCCGCGTTCCTGGCGGGATTTCGGCGCTTTGCCGCCTCCGCCACCCGGGGCTGCGTGCTGCTGGATTGTCCGGACAAGCTGCTGGGCTTTATTCGGGCGCAGGGCGCCAGGGACAGCTCGGGGCGGGAAACGGCCCTCGCCGAGATTGAGCGGATGAGCTGTCGCCCCAGCCATCACATGCCCGGCCAGGAGGTGCCCGAGACGCACTGGGCATATCGGTTTGCCAAGAGACATTGGTTTTTCGGCTTTGGCGCCTATGGGTGACATCGTCCAGCATCCGCGGAATCCGTCCTCCTTGCGCCCGGAGGCTTTGCCGAAGCGGCAGCGGGTGCCGGACGACAAGATGGTCCGCAACGCCCTGCTCCGGGCGGTCTCCCAGCGCGTCCAGCGGCTCGCTCTGGTCCCCCCCCTGACGCTCGAAGAGCTGCGCGGCCACGCCCAGGAGATCCTCGCCGCAGCCGGATCCAGCCCCGATTTTCTCGATTTCACGACCGTCCTCGTGGGCAACGAGACCTGGCGCGAGACATTCGCCGGAGTCCCCTTTGACCGGCGGGTCCTGCTCTTGCCCCAGTGCCTGCGCAACCGGCGCGAGTGCCAGGGCATTCTGGACGGGATCGGATTGATCTGCGAGGGCTGCGGGCGCTGTGCGATCAGCAGCTTCCAAAGGGAAGCCGAGGCGCTGGGCTACGTCGTGCTCGTGGCCGAGGGCACCACGGTCGTGACCACGCTGCTCGAACAGGGCCGAGTGGATGCGGTCGTGGGTGTGAGCTGCATGGACGTGCTCGAGCGGGCTTTTCCGCACACAGCGGCCCATGCGATCCCGAGCCTGGCTTTTCCATTGTACCGAGACGGCTGCCGCGACACGGATTTCGACCAGGATTGGCTTCGGGAAACCCTGCGTCTCCGGGCGCCGGCGCGCTGGCCGGGGCGGGTGGACATCGACCAGCTGCGGCGGGAGGTGGAGTCGTGGTTTCAGCTCGGGCGTTTGCGCGATCTGCTGGGCAGTGCGGACACGGTGACGGAGGCGGAAGCGCTGGCGTGGCTGGTGCAAGGCGGCAAGCGGTGGCGGCCCTTGCTCACCGCATGCGTTTACCAAACCCTGGCGGGCGGCGACCCGGCGAGCCCGCTCCCGGAGTCGGTGCGCAAGGTCGCCGTGGCCACCGAGTGTTTTCACAAGGCATCGCTCCTCCACGACGACCTGGAGGATCATGACGAGTATCGCTATGGCCAGCCGACCCCGGGCCGGCGCCTGGGCATGCCCATCGCGCTGAACCTCGGCGATTTTCTGATCGGCGAGGGCTACCGTCTGCTGGCCGAGAGCGGCCTGCCTCCGGCCAGCCAGACGCGCCTGTTCCGCGCAGCCACGGAAGGCCACCGCAGCCTCTGCCTGGGGCAGGGCGCCGAGCTGTGCCATGTCCGGCAGCCAGCCGAGCTCACGACTACCCAAGTGCTCGGCATCTTCCGCCAGAAAACCTCTCCGGCCTTCGAGGTCGCTCTGCGCCTGGGCGCCATCTGCGCTGGCGCCGACGAAGCCATCGAGCAATCGCTCAAGCGCTTCAGCGAGGCGCTGGGGGTGGCTTTTCAGATTCGAGATGACCTCGAGGATTGGCTCGCACCGGCCCCGACCAAAGCCGCGGATGCCGCCGGCGCATCGATCATGGTCTCGCTGGCCTGCGAGCACGCCGATCGGTCTGTCCGCCAGCGCCTCCGCCAGGCGTGGCATTCCTCCCCCACCGAAACCGAGCCGCGCGATTTGCTGCACGAGGTGTGCCTGTCGCTCCAGATCGAGGAGAAAGCGCGCCAGCTCCTCGAGCATTACCGGAACGAATCCATCCGATCGCTCAGCGGCCTCAACAATTCCCACCTGAAGGGATTGCTGCGGCGATTGGTGAGCAGGGTCCTGGGGCCCACCACGCCGGAGCCGAGGTGATCCGAACTGCCTCCAGCCAACGCCTGCGCCGGGCCTTGCAGCGGGGCGCAGCCAGCCTCGACGCGAACGCCTCCCGCTCAGTCCGCGATTTCGTCCTCGGGCAGTTCAACCCGGACGGCGGGTTTCGGGGGCGTTCGCTCGAGAGCGATCTTTACTACTCGGTGTTTGGGCTGGAATGCGCGCGGGCTTTGGATCTGCAGCTCCCAGCGCCGGACGTGGCCGGTTTTCTGCGGCGATGCGCCGGGGCGGAGCTTGATTTTGTCCATCTGACATGCATGATCCGCTGCGCGGAGATTCTGGGCTGGGGAGCCGGGCTGGATGCGGCAGGCTGGATAGCACATTGGAAAGAACAGCTGGCGGCTCACGTATGCAAGGAAGGCGGTTTTCACCGGTTGCCGGGCCGGCTTTCGGGCAGCATCTATGACACTTTCCTGGGCATGCTCGCGTGGGAGGCGTTCGCCGAACCCTTTCCGGACAGCCGGAAGACGGTCCACTGCCTGGGCCGGCTCCGAAATAAGTCGGGCGGTTTTGTCAACGACAACGGCCTGGGCACGCCGACAATCCCGGTGACCGCAGCCGCCTTGGTGCTCCATGCAGAGCTCGGCTGTCCGGAGCCGCCAGGCAGCCAGGAGTGGATGCTGAGCCGCCTTTGCCCCCGGGGCGGCTTCCGCGCGGCGGCCCTTGTCCCTGTGCCGGATCTGCTATCGACCGCAACGGCCCTGCACGCGGCGCGAACGCAGGGCTGGATCCACCGCGTGCCTGCCGACCAATGCCTCGAGTTCGTCGGATCGCTCTGGGATGGAAGCGGCGGATTTGGAAGCCATGCATTGGATCGCCGTGCGGATTGCGAATACACCTTTTACGGCTTGCTGGCTTTGGGCAGCCTGGTGGCGGGATCGACGCCATGAACGCAACCAGTCGCATGGGAATCCGCCCTGAAACGGCCCGGGCCATCCTCGAGGCCAGCGACAACGCTCGCGCCGCCTTGCTGGATCGCCTCAGCGGCGGGCGCTGGATCGGACGACTTTCATCGAGCGCACTCTCGACCGCAGTGGCGACCGTCGCGCTCTCCTGGATGAAGCAGGATCCGGATCTGATCCGCGGCGGGCTCGAATGGCTGGCGCGGCATCAGGAGCCGGATGGGGGCTGGGGCGACACGCCCGGAAGCCCCAGCAATCCCAGCACAACCTTGCTCTGCTGGGCGGCGTTCTACGGTTGCGCAAGCCTGGCAGCGGGGCATGGGGCCGCCATCGAGCGCGCCGAGCGATGGCTCACCTGCCGGATTGGCACCCTGGATCCCCTGGATCTTGCCAGCCGCATTCTCGATCTCTATGGGAAGGACCGCACGTTTTCCGTGCCGATCCTGACATTGTGCGCCCTGTGCGGCTGCCTCGGGCCAGGGGGACAGGCGTGGCGGCGCATCCCGCAACTGCCTTTCGAGCTCGCTGCGCTGCCGCATCAGCTCTTTCAATGGCTGCGCCTGCCCGTGGTAAGCTATGCCATTCCCGCTCTCATTGCCGTCGGCCTGGCGCGACACGAAAACCTCCGCGGATCGGCCTTTCATCCGCTGCGAGCTTTGCGCGAATGGATCAAGCCGGCCGTGCTTCGAGTGCTCCGGGACAGCCAGCCTGACAGCGGCGGATTCCTCGAGGCAGCGCCTCTGACCGGATTTGTGGTCATGGCTCTGGCGGCAAGCGGCTTGCGAGAGCATCCAGTGGCGCAGCGCGGCACGCGGTTCCTGGCCGGGAGCGTTCGAGCCGATGGGAGCTGGCCGATTGACGTTAATCTGAGCACATGGCTGACAACCTTGAGCGTGGGCGCGCTGGCTGCAGGATCTGACGATTCAGAATGGGCGCATGTGCGAGACCGGGAAGGGATTGTCGCTTGGCTCCTGGGGCAGCAGCATCGCCGCGAGCATCCATTCACACATGCAGCGCCCGGGGGATGGGCATGGACCGATCTGCCGGGCGGGGTGCCGGACGCGGACGACACAGCGGGGGTGCTGCTGGCCTTGAACCGCCTGGATCCGCATGCGGCTGCTGCGCATGCCGCTGTCATCTCGGGTGTGAGCTGGCTGCTGGGGGTCCAGAATCGCGACGGGGGCATCCCCACTTTCTGCCGTGGCTGGCTGAACCTGCCGTTTGATAGGAGCTGTGCGGACATCACAGCGCACGCATTGGCCGCCTGGAGCGCCTGGGAGGGAAGAATGCCGGCTCGGCTCCGGCGACGCGTGCAGGGAGCCATGCAACGTGCGCTAGGCTATCTGGCCCGGGCGCAGCGTCCGGATGGAGCCTGGATCCCACTCTGGTTCGGCAGCCAGCACACGCCGGACCACAGCAATCCTCTTTACGGCACGGCCCGGGTGATTCTGGCTCTGGATCGGCTCCCGCCATCCATCCGGCGTCGAGCCGAGGAGCCCTTCGCGCGGGCACTCACGTGGCTGGTCCAAACCCAGCAGCCAGAGGGCGGCTGGGGAGCGGCTCCCGGCGCGCCCGCGACGATCGAGGAGACAGCCCTTGCGCTCGATGCCCTCGCCGCCGCAGACGTCCCCGATCCAGATGCGCTCGAGAGAGGATCCGCATGGCTCCTTCGGGAGACCCGCAACGGCACGGATTTTCGGTCGTCCACGATCGGGCTTTATTTCGCCAAGCTCTGGTATTTCGAGGAGCTTTACCCCATGATCTTTTCCTGCTCGGCGTTCGGGCGCCTCGCGGGCGCGATACGATAAGAGTCTGGCGCCGCAGCCGCCGATGGGAACCGCATGCGGAACATGGTCAAGTCCCAGGTCAAACCTGGCAATCGCTGCCGGCTCGGTCGTTGGAATGGCCCGAAACCCGGGCTGGGACTGTTGTTGATCTTGGTCGTTGGCGTCCTGGATGCCGGGGGCCAAGGCGGTTCCACGAATGGCGGCTTGGCGGGAGCGCCGGGCTTCGTTCTCGCCCAGGCGCCGCCGGTCGCGATCGTCCCGCCTCGGCCTCTTGTGCATCCGTCAGTCCTGAACTCGGAGCAGGAGCTGGATCGGATCCGGCATCGCGTCTACTGGGAGCCCGGGTCCGTCGCCGCGCTCGGCTGGAGCCGCTTGCGGGCTTCGTCCTATGCATCTTTGGCCTACCAGCACCTTGCTTATTCAAACGTCGTGGTGGTGGGCAGCGGGACGTGCAGCTCCGAAACGCAATACCGCAATGACGGCCAGGCGGCGTGGGCCCACGCCCTCCAGTGGGCGATCACCGGCGATGGTCGCCATCGGGACAAAGCCCTGGCTATCATGAACGACTGGGCGGGGACGTTCGTCCTCATGAGCCCGGCTTCGGGCACCTCGAGCAGCCAGCTCCAGCTCGAGGCCGCCTGGTATGCCCCCGTCTGGGTCGCCGCCGCGGACATCCTCCGGTATTTCCATCGAGGCGCCGCAGGCTGGGCCTCGCACGACATTGCTCGATTCGATGCCATGCTCGATTACCTCCATGGCAAGGCTGCCCAGGCGGCTGCCCGCAACAACAACTGGGGCGCCTCCGCGGCGCTCGCCATGATCGCCGTCGGCGCCTACCAGGAAAACCAGGCCCGGTTCGACGCCGGGATTCAGGCCTGGCGGGATAACCTGGTGAAGGTCAATGCCGCCGTCTCGAACAACGGGTTCATCAACGAGGTCTGCCGGGATACCATCCATCCCCAATACACGCTGCAGGTCTGGATGCAGGCGGCCGAGATCGCCTGGAAGAACGGGATCGACCTCTACGGGACGGCCTTTTCCGGCAGCGCAGTCCCGCAGTTCGCGATCAACCTCGAGAACTTTGCCCGGCTGTTCCTGGGCCGGGCTCTGCCCCCTTGCGATTCGGCCTTCCTGGCCAAATACGATTATGTCGGCGCCCAATCTCACAGCGGCGCCTACGACATCGCCTTCAATCATTATGTTCTGCGCATGGGTTCGACCGGCCTGCCGCACTATTCGGACCTGGTGATCAACCACTGGCGGCCGGGAGGCGTCGACGGCCATTTCAATCCCTGGTCGACGCTGACCCATGGCCATTTGTCCGAGGGCATCCCGGCGGTCTCGGCCCTGGGCATTTGGAATCCGGCCAGCAACGCGTTTGCGCGGATGCTATCGGAAGGGGACACGTTGAACCTGCGGAGCCTCGGCGGCTTGGCACTGGGCGTTGAAACCGCGGGAACGGTCTCGTCGGCGCAGTTTCTTACAAACGGCGTTCCGATGGGATCCGGCGTGACGGGCCCTGCGTTCGCAGCCGGCGATTGGCTTCTGCCCGGGAACCACTTCGTGCAGGTCGTGCCATTCCAGGATCGCACCGGGGGCGGCATCCCGGGAGATCCATTCACCTGCTTTCTGAGGGTGGTGGATCTGCCCCCTCCGTGGGCTGTTCACGAGATCGGGCAACCGGTCGTGCCCGCCTGGGGGAGCGAGGCTGGCGGGATCTTCGGCTTCAGCACCGCGGGGACGAATGCCTCGGGCGTCGCCGATCAGTGCGGCTTCTTGGCCCTGCCGATCGCCGGGGATGTTCAGGTGACGGCTCGAGTCGGATCGGTGCGATTCGGGCAGCCAGGCGTCCAGGCAGGCCTGATGATCCGCGAAGGGCTCGGCGCCGGCGACCGCCAGGTCTTCCTTTCCCTGGCGGGAACGGATCTCAACGTGGCGCGCTTCTGTTTTCGGTCTGTCCAGCCCGGGAACGCCATCGTGTGGAGCTCGGCGGCCCCATCCGGCGCCGCGTGGCTGCGATTGGCCAGGTTCGGTAACTCATTCAGCGGGTATTACTCGACCGATGGCCAGACCTGGGTCGCGTTCGGGTCGGCGGGGATTGCGATGAAAGCGGAAGTCCATGCCGGTCTTGCGGCTGCCAGCGGCAGCAGCCGCTCGCCTGCCGCAGTCTCCTTTGACAAAGTCCTTGTCGAACCGCTGAAAGCGTCCTTTGACGAATGGCGGCAATGGACGCTTGTCAGCCGAGGCGCGACCAATGCCGCGATCGAGGCGCCCGAGGCGGATCCGGACAGCGATGAGCGATCGAACTGGATGGAATATCACTGCGGATCCGATCCTTTGGTGGCGGACGTCGAACCGTGGCTGGCGGTCGCGGGCCTGGTCGATGGCGCCGCCGTCAACCTCCGCTCGACCGAGCGCAAGAACGCGGACGATTTCGGAAGGAGGTACTATCACTCCACCGACCTGGCGGTCTGGGCGCCGATCATGCCAGAAACGACCGTTCAGGTTCAGGATCGGGGAAGCGTCGTGGTCAGAGAATGCACATTCCCCATCCGGGCCGATGCTGGATATTACCGCGTCGGATACGATCCATAGGCGAATCTGTGCATCGCGTCGAAAGGGGCTGCAAGGCATCATGAACACCAAGACACGAGCCGGGGTGAAAGTGCGAGAGGCAGCGCGGGAGGATATCCCTGCCTTGATGAAGCTGAACCGCGATGCATATCCTGTTCTTGCCAATGAAAACGTGGTTTGGGGGGAATCCCACCTGCGGAGCCATCTGCGGATATTTCCCCAGGGCCAACTGGTGGCAGAGGTGAATGGAGAGATTGTGGGTGCCGCCTCCTCGTTGCTTGTGGATCTGGGCCCGGATCCTCTGCGGCACCACACGTGGGCCGGCATCACTGACAGCGGCTATTTCACCAACCACAATCCCAACGCCGACACTCTCTACGGCGCGGACGTGTATGTGCATCCGGATTCGCGCGGGCTGGGCGTGGGCGCCGCCCTTTACGCGGCGCGGCGCCAACTGTGCCGCCACCTCAACAAACGGCGAATCCTCGCCGGCGGGCGCCTCTGGAATTTTGCGGAGCACGCCGACAAAATGTCGCCCGAGGAATACGCCTATCGGGTGGCGGACGGCGAATTCAAGGATCTGGTGCTGAGCTTCCAACTGCGCGAGGGCTTCATTTTGCGGGGGGTGATGCCCCATTACCTTCGAGATCCCCGGAGCCGCGATTATGCCAGCCTCATCGAGTGGCTCAACCCGGATTACCGGCGGCCGGATCAGGCCAGCCGAAAGGTCCGGGTGGGCTGCGTTCAATATCAGATGCGCAAGATCAAGTCCTTTGCCGACTTCGCCCGGCAGGTCACCTATTTTGTCGATGTCGCGGCCGACTACGACTCAGATTTCGTTTTGTTTCCGGAGCTGTTCACGCTTCAGCTCTTATCGCAAACGGGCGCTCGCTCGCCACAAGAGGGCATGCAGCGGCTGGCGGGATACACCGGCAAAATCGTCGACCTGGTCAAAGGCCTCGCGAAACGGTCGGGGTTGACCGTCATCGCCGGCAGCCACCCCGTGCGGGATCACGAGCGCCTCCTGAACGTGAGCTATGTCTGCCTTCCCAACGGCTTGGTGGTGCCCCAGCCGAAGCTGCATGTCACCCCTGACGAACGCACCTGGTGGGGATTGACCGGCGGCAAAACGCTGCACGTGATCGATACGCCGGCATGCAAGATCGGCGTGCTCATCTGCTACGACATCGAGTTCCCCGAAACAGCCCGCTACCTGGCCGACCAAGGCGCGGAAATCATTTTCGTTCCGTTCTGCACCGATAATCGGCAAGGGTATCTCCGGGTGCGGTATTGCGCCCAGGCTCGCGCGATCGAGAACCAGATCTACCTCGCCCTGGCCGGAAACGTCGGCAATCTGCCGGACGTCGACAACGTCGATATCCAATACGGCCAGGCTTGCGTGCTGACGCCTTCGGATTTCGCGTTTGCCCGGGACGCCATCCATGCGGAGGCCGATTCCAACGAGGAAACCGTTCTCATCTGCGACTTGGACCTCGACGATCTGCACGCGGCGCGCAGCGGCGGCACAGTGACGCCGCGCCTGGATCGCCGGCCCGATTTATTCAAGATCACGGCCAACCTCAATCCTTCCTCCGAACCGGGCGATCGCCCGGATGAAGGGCCGCTGGGCGACCAGCCGGCCGAGTCCCAACCCCCGGGTTCTGAGACATCGCCGCCGGCCACTCCCTCTTGAGCTGCCCGCCGGGGCGAAGCATGCCCCCGGGCACGCGCGCCGCCGATGACAACCTCCTACCTGGTGACCACAGCAGAACCATGACATTGAGCTCCGATATGCAATCCTCCGTGTCTCACGACGAGTATCTGAACTGGCACGCGGCCGACCTGGCAGACCATCTGCAGCGGCTATCGAACGAGGAGGCTCGCGCGCTGCTCCGGGCGCTCCCGCCGGAGAAGGCCGGCGCGGCGCTCGCCGAGGTGGAGCCGGATAAAGTGCGGGAGCTGGTTTCCGATCTGGCGCCCGGAGCGCTGGCCGGCCTGTTGCGGCACGCGGCCGCGCCCAAGGCGGCCGACATTGTCCAGGAGCTTGCGCCGGCCATGCGCCGCGATACCCTGGCCGCTCTGCCTCCCGAGCACGCTTCGAGCATCCGCGCACTGCTTCGCTACCCCGAGGACACGGCCGGGGGCATCATGTCCAATCGCTTCATCGCGCTGCACGAGGGCACCACCGTGGAAGAGGTGCGCCAGTTGCTCCGCTCGCGCGCGGAGCAGGAGCGCACCGAGGATGTGGCCTACCTGTACGTCACGGATGGGGCCCAGCGCCTGGTCGGCATCGTCAGCCTGCGCGACCTGGTGTTCCGCCGGGCCGAGCGGCGCATGGGCGAGATCATGAACCGGGACGTGAAGAGCGTGCGCGCCGAGATTGACCAGGAGGAGCTGGCGCGGCAATTCGAGCACTACCACTACTTGGGGCTTCCGGTGCTCGACGCCGAAGGCCGGCTCGTGGGGGTGGTCAAGGCCAGCGACGCGCTGGCGATCGCCCGCAAGGAGGCCACCGAGGACATGCAGTTGATGGTCGGGCTCTCCGGCGAAGAGCGCGCCCTCACGCCGTGGCGCAAGTCGATCGGCCGGCGGCTGCCTTGGCTTTGCGTCAATCTGTCGACCGCATTCGCCGCGGCCGCCGTAGTCAACCTGTTCGAGGGCACGATCGCCCGGTGGACGGCGCTCGCCGTGTTTCTGCCCATCATCGCCGGGCAGGGCGGCAATGCAGGCATGCAGACTCTGACCGTCATCATTCGCGATCTGGCCCTGGGCGAGATCTCGCCGGGCGAAGGCCGCAAGGCGCTGCTCAAGGAGATCACGCTGGGCCTAGTCAACGGGCTCGCCATAGGCCTGATCGTTGGCCTCATCGGCTGGGCCTGGAAAGGCAGCGCCCTCCTGGGACTGGTGGCGGGAGCCGCCATGCTCCTGAACCAGTTGGCCGCCGCGCTGTCCGGCGTGGTGATCCCGCTCGGCCTCAAGCTGCTCCGTGTGGATCCGGCCCTCGCCTCGAGCATCTTCCTCACGACCGTGACCGATGTGGGCGGCTTCTTCTTCTTCCTCGGGCTGGCGGCCATCGCGCTGCACCTCGCGCCGCCTCTGTGAGGGGATTCCTGCTGCAGGGTGGCCGCCCCGGCGGGGTGAGAGACCGGATCGACCGCACGCCGCGTGGGGCGGTTCGCTTCCCCGGGATGGGCTGCAGAGGCGTGATGGAAAGTGGACGGCGGTTGCAGCGGCTATTCCCGGATGGGCCAGAGGCCGTCCGGGCCGAAGATGTGGTCCATGCAGGCGTCGAGCGAGCCGGTGCGCACAGCGAGGTCGAGCACGACGAAGCGGTTGCGGATGAGGGACGCCTGCCAGAAGGCTTGCCGCAGCCGCCTGCGGTCGATCCCGATTTCTTCCGGATCGACGGGGGCGCCGGCCTCGCGCAGCATCCGGCGCAGTGCATCCAGGGGCAGCAGCTGGGCCCGGAGCCGCTCGCGCAGATCGGGCCAATGGGCCTTGATCCGCAACAATTGCTCGCGCAGCTGGGCCGCAGTCGGATACTTGGCGGAGAATTCACGGGTTGCCACGCCGAGCAGGTTGCCGGCGCCGAGCCACTCGCGGGCCCGCGCAAGCCACGCATCGAGGCTGGGCCAGGCCGCGCAGCACGCTTCCACATCGAGCTGCTCCAGGGGCGAGGCCAGCAGACGCTCATGCAGGGCCGTCGATGCCAGCGTTCCGATGCCGACCTTGAACCCGTGAGAGGGTGCGGCCCCGTTGTGGGTGTGATGCTGCATGTCCCACAGGTGGCTGAACAAGTGCTCGGCGCCCGAGGCGACTCGTGTCGACTTGGAAGCCTGCATGGCGAAGCCGCCGAGCATCAAACCCTCGATCAAACGGCTCGTTGTCGCCGGACTGCGATCGCGGATCCCGGCGGGGTCGGCCACGAAATCGCGCAGCCGGCTCTGGACCATCGCCCAGGCCCGCCGGTCGATCGGATCCAGCCCCAGTGCGTCCGCAAGCATCCAATCCGCGCCTGCGGGGACTTTGGCCAGCAGGTCGGCATAGCCCCAGGAGTTCATCAGGCCGGGCGCGGCCCGGATCACATCCAGGTCCGCGACGACGGCGGCCGGCGCCGGGCAGAAGAACGTCTGCTTGGAGCCCTCGAAAGTGATGGACGCGCCATAGGCGGTGTAGCCGTCCATGGAGGCGGCAGTGGCGACGCACAGATACGGACGTTCCAGCCGGTGGGAGGCCAGCTTGGTCATGTCGTTGATCGTGCCCGATCCCACCGCAACCGCGATCGCCGAATGCGGGCGCAGCACTGACTCGAGCTCCTCGACATGGCTGTGCTCGGCATGCAGATCCGGCACGCGAAAGAGGAACGGTTCGAGCATCGGATGCCCCGCCGCTCGGAACGCCTCCGCAACGGCCTGCCCGGCTGCGGGAAAGGTGTTGAGATCGGCGACGATGATGGCGGGGCGCTGCCCGAACTGCTGGCGAAAGACCCGGGGCGCGGCGCCGATGACGCCCGCGCCGATTTCCAGGCAGCGCGTCTGGTCGGCGGCTTGGAGGGCTTCTGCGAGCGAAAAGGACTCTGGAATTTCAGTCATGGCAACAAAGAATCGTACATTTACACTCCAGCCCGCGCACCCCGCAGACACCGAGCAGGCAGCCAGGCCAAGCCGTCAGGGATCAAAGCATAACAGGACAAAAAAAGGGAGCGAGCCGAATCAACGCCCGCTCCCATGAGGAAGACAGAATGGATCCAGGAGGCCTCGTCAGGCCCGGCGGCGCCGCCAAAGCAGGGCCAGCCCGCCCAGCGGCAACAGGAACGCGATCGACGGTTCGGGGATTGCCATGTAGCTCACCGCGTTCAGGAACAGCTGGGTGCCATCGGGCGTAAGATCGAAGATACCCGCGCCATGGGACGTCAGGCCGGAAGCCTCTCGGCTGCCGGTCAGGAAGGCCAACCGATGGCCGCCCAGCGTGTCGGCGGGACTCGTGGCCAAGGTCGCCCCGGCCTGCCACTCGGCAATGATGGTGCCGCCCACGGCTGGGTCGCCAGCCGTCGCGACGGTCGCGAGAACCTGCCCGCCGCCCGCGAGCGGGTCATTGATTACCGAGATGCCCCGCTGGGTCGTCGCATTGAAGGAGACAATATTGGCGTAGGAATTCGCCATCGTATTGTCCGGGTTCAGGGCGATCCCGGAAAAGACGGGGTGGGAGGGATCGTTGATCGCCAGGCTGATCGATCCGGTCGTGTCGGGCAGGGTGGTGCCGCTCGCCAATCCCAATCGAGAGCTGCGCGTGACATAGCCATTGACGATCATCATCGGGGCGGTGATGCCATTCCACGTCGCGGTCTCGGGATCGTCTTGGTAGTCTCCGCTGGGGACCGACCGGCCGATAATGACGAGGTCGGCGGCATTGAGCAGGGCTGTGTCGGGAGCGCCCGTGGACACGTAGCGGGTGACATTATGGCCGTTGGCCGTCAGCAGTTGGGTGTAGCCGATATCGGGCGCGGTCGTGAAACCCGCCGCGGCCGCATCCCCGGAAGGTGTATTCTCCGCCGGATGCAAGGTGACCCACGTGATGTCGGCAGCACGGGCGGCGGCCACCGAAAGGGCCGTGACCAGCAAGAAAGATAGAATCTGTTTCATCGTGGTTCGCTGTTGAATCTGGTTATGTTGACTTTGCTTGAGCCCATCACACCGGGCTCTTTGCTATCTTGCCGCAATTGATTTTTTGCCAAGGTTCGCCTTTTTCTAGCCGATCTGTGTTCGAGGAGCAAGATAAATCGCGGATCGATTGTGGCTGCGGAAAACCACCGTTAACCAATTGAGTATCAACAGCCAAAGACGCTGCTTTGTCTCGGTGACCGACCGTTTGTCGATGCAGGCCCCGGTTCGGTCCCTGAATCGGACACCGACGTTGGCAAGCTGGCATTGACCGAATGCAGCGATGGGGTGATTTTAGGCTCGCCAATGCAGTGTGACTGGGGTTGGGTATGGCACGAGTTTATGAATGTACGGAGTCGCATGCCCGAAAGGCCCCCGGCGCAGAATGGCGGGGGAGAATCCACCGCTGGCGCGTTTACTTTGATCGAGCTCCTGGTGGTCATCGCGATCATCGCGATCCTGGCGGGCATGCTGCTGCCGGCGCTGAGCCGGGCGAAGCTTCGCGTGCAGACCATCAGCTGTCTCAACAATACGAAGCAGCTCCAGGTGGCCTACGAGATGTATTCCGTGGATAACGGCAACCGGCTGATGGACAACTCGGTCAACGGCGTCTCGAGTCCCGGGGCGCGCGCGTGGATCAAGGGCAACGTGCAGGAATATACGGCGGATTATGCGAACGATCCCCGCCAGGGCGTGCTCTTTCCGTACAACTCCTCGCTGGGCATATACCGATGCCCTTCGAGCCGCGCGTTCGTGCGCGGCGCGGGGTGGGGGAGCGGCGTCCAGGTAAAGCACAACCGCAGCTACTCGGTGTCCGTCTGGCTCGGCAGCAACCTGACCCCATCCGACCAGATTGCGCAGAAGTACTCCGCGATCCGGAATCCCGCAAAGACGTCGGTCTTTCTGGAGGAGAACCACATCAGCATCGACAACGGCGCTATCGGGTTCAATCGCATCGACGTCGGGGGGACGTGGAACGTGCCCTCGAATCGCCATGGGAACAGCGGCAATCTGTCGTTTCTCGACGGGCATTCGGAGACGTTCCGATGGCGGGGCTCGCGCATGAAGGAGCTGGGCGACCAGTATTCGGCGGACGATTCCCGCACCCAGCGCCCGACGGCGACGGTCAATCCGCTGCACAGCCTGCCGTGGGATGCGAAGGATCCCGACTTCATCCGCCTGGCGATGACGGCGCCGGATCTCTAGCGATTCTTGGCTGGCCAGCGCGCGCGATCCACGCGAGATTCTTTTCATGACGATTGGATTGGGTCGGCGCTGGGCGGCTGCAGCGGCTCTGTTGGGGGGCGCGCTGATCGGCATCCGCGCCGCGGACATGAGGCCGATCGCGCTCACCGGCTTCAACTGGGATGTCGTGATCGAGAAGGACGCATCCGGGCCGCCCTTTCATGGAGCTGCATCCGAGCTGAATCCGGGGGAGAACCTTGCCTTCTATCAGAGCGGGCTGCCGGGCAAGTCGTATGGCTTGCCGGCATCGGGCGTTTTCACCAGTGCGATGGGCGATGGGACGGTGTTTCAATTCCAGCCCTACAGCGCCCCCAACGCGCTGGTGCTGAGCAGCGGCACGGGAGTCAGCGAAGGAACCCTGGCGCTGGCGGCGCCGGCGGTCTACAGCCGGATTGCCGTGATCGCCCACTCGGCCAGCGGCGGCGGCTCGCCGAACCTCACGCTGCAGTTCACGGACGGCAGCAGCATCGCCGTCGCCTACAACGCGCCCGACTGGTTCAACAACAGCGGCTATGCGCTGGCCGGGGTCGAGCGGATCAACCTCACCACGGGCGCCACCCAGGGCGCGCCGAGCAATCCGAGATTTTACCAGACAACGATCGACCTGGCCGCTCGGATGAGCGAGTCGAACCGGCCGCTGGCAAGCATTCGATTCTCGAAAGCCACGGCCGCGCAGTCGACGGGGATCTACGCCGTCAGCGGCGAGGTCGCGCTTGATGCGCCGGCGGCGATCGCCCGCCACCCGGACGATCTGGCGGTGAACGAGCTGGCGCCCGCCGCCTTTGTCGCCGGCGTCCACGGCAGCCCGTTCCCGGCCATCCAATGGTTTCGGAACGGCCAGATTCTGGCCGGCGCGACAGGCATGACCTGCACGATCGCCTCGGCCGCCCTGGCAGATAACGGCAGCGAGTTCTTTCTGGTCGCATCGAACACGGCCCAGGGCGTGAGCTGCGTCGTCACCAGCCGCACGGCTGTCCTTTCGGTCATACCCGATACAGCTCCGCCGGTCCTGATCGAGGCGCAGTCGATGGGTCTGGCGCGAGTGAAGGCTGGCTTTTCGGAGAAGCTGCAGCCGGCAACCGCCACGAATCCTGCCCATTATTCAATCGCTGGCCGAAGCGGCAGCGTCGCGATCCTGGGCGCAACGCTCGAGCCCGATCAGGCGCATGTGATGCTGGACGTGGCCGGGCTGGTCGACGGGGAGGTCTATACGCTGACGGTCAGCGGCGTGGCGGATCTGTCGGCAGCCGGCCATGTGATTGCTCCCGACTCCGCCCTGCAGTTCACCGCCTGGATCTACACGCCCGCTGCGATCGGGGACCCGTCGCCGCCCGGCAGCGCGCGGATCGTTGCCGATGGGATGGACCTTTCGGGCGGCGGGGCCGACCTGGGCGGCAATCGAGACGAGGCGCAGTTCTGGTATCAGGAGCAGACAGGCGATTTCGATTTCCGCGTTCGACTGGACTCGCTGAGCCTGGCGGACGCATGGTCCGAGGCCGGGCTGGCGGCGCGCGAGAGCCTCGCCCCCGGCGCCCGCTCGATCAGCGTCATGGCCACACCCGGCATCAGCGGCTGCTATTTCCAGGCGCGCGTCGCCACCAATGGCGCGACCAAGCTGTCCGGATCCTTCCCCGCCAACTACCCGCACACCTGGCTGCGCCTGCGGCGGCAGGGAGACGCCTTCTCGGGTTTCGCAGGCTTCGACGGCTCGGGGTGGGTGCTGCTCGGCGCCGTCAATGCAGCGCTGCCGCCCACCGTCTATTTCGGCTTCGGGGTCTCGAGCCACGACTCGAATCGGACGGCAACGGCGGCGTTCCGCGATTTTTCGGCCGTCACCAACGGATCGGTTGCGGGGCTACCCGACATCGAGGCGCTGGGCCAGTGCAGCCGCCTCACCAGCCTGGTCATTTCGGAGATCATGTACCATCCGGCCGACGACCGGCTCGAGTATGTCGAGATCTTCAACTCGCGCGCCGAGCCGGAGGACTTGAGCGGCTGCGAGTTGGGCGGAAGCATCCGCTACACGTTCCCGCCGGGGAGTGCGATACCGGGCGGGGGGTTCCTGGTGGTGGCGGGATCGCCCGCCGATTTCCGGAGCGCGTATGGAATCGACGCGGTGCTGGGACCGTTCACGGGCAGCCTGCCCAACAGCGAGGGTGTCGTGACGTTCCGGAACCAGGCGGGCGGCCTGTTCCTCGAGGTCGAATACGCGGATCGTGATCCCTGGCCGGTCGCGGCGGATGGCGCAGGCCACTCGCTCGCGCTGAAGCGGCCGTCGCTGGGCGAAGGGAACCCGCTCGCGTGGGGGCCGAGCGATTCGATCGGCGGCTCCCCTGGCCGGATCGATCCCTGGGAGCCGGACCCGGCGCGCACCGTCCTTATCAACGAGTTCCTGGCGCGGACCGATCCGCCCGATCGGGATTCCATCGAGCTCTACAATCATGGCGCCCAGGCGGTGGATCTCTCCGGCTGCGTTCTCACCGACGATCCGTCCGCGAACCGGTTCGTCATCCCGGCCGGCACAGTCATTCCGCCCCGCGGTTTTCTTTGCTTCTCTGAGACCGATCTGGGATTCGCACTCGATGCGGCCGGGGAGACAATCGTTTTGAAGAATGCCGCCGGGACGCGGGTTCTGGACGCCGTCCGCTTCGATGGCCAGGAATCGGGAGTGGCGACGGGGCGCTCGCCCGACGGCTCGAAGGAGCTCTTTCGGCTGGCGGTTTGGACGCCGGGCGCCGCGAATGCCCCTCCTCGGGTCCATGACGTGGCGATCAACGAGATCATGTACCATCCGATCTCCGGGGACGACGACGGCCAGTATATCGAGCTGTTCAACAGCGGCGCCAACGCGGTGAACCTGGGCGGCTGGACATTGAGCGGCGCGGTCAGCTTCGTATTCCCGGAGCATGTCGTCATCGAGCCGGGCGCATACATCGTCGTCGCCCGGAGCGCGGCTCGATTGCGGTCCCAATACCCGGCGCTCAACGCAGCCAACACGATCGGCGACTTCACGGGAAAGCTGTCCGGCCGCGGCGAGCGCCTGGTGCTGTCCAAAGCCGATCTTTTGATCCGGACCAGCGACATCGGGGAGACGGTCACGAACCGGATTCGGGTTGCCGTGGACGAGGTCGCCTATGGCACAGGCGGGCGCTGGCCGCGATGGGCCGATGGCGGGGGCAGCAGCCTCGAGCTGATCGATCCCCGCACCCATCATCGATCGCCCTCGCACTGGGCGGATAGCGACGAGACGCGCAAGGCGCCCTGGGCGTCCATCTCGGCCGCCGGACGGATCGACAACGGCAACGTATCGGCCGACCAGCTCCAGGTCCTGCTCCTGGGCGCCGGGGAATGCCTGGTGGACAACGTCGAGGTCCTCGGGCCGTCCGGCGCCAATCTGATTGCGAACTCGACGTTCGAAGCCGGCGCCAGCGGCTGGGTGGCCGAGGGCGCCGAGTCGATGTCGGGCATCGAGACCGCCGAGGGCTTCAACAGCCTCCGGTCCTATCGCATCCGCGCGCTGGATCGAGGCGACAACCAGGTCAATCGCGTCCGCACGCCGCTCACCTCGGCGCTGGCTTCCGGGACGACGAACGTCGCGATCCGGGCCAGCGTTCGGTGGCTCAAGGGACATCCCGAGATTCTGCTCCGGCTGCGCGGCAACTGGCTCGAGTGCGCTGCCGAGATGGTGTTGCCCATCGGCCCGGGCACGCCGGGCGCGCGCAACAGCCGCTTCGCCGCCAACGGCCCGCCGGCCATCACCGAGGTGAAGCATTCGCCACTCTTGCCGGCTGCGGCCCAGCCGATCCTGGTGACGGCGCGCGCCCAGGATCCGGATGGCCTGGCCTCGGTCACCCTGAAATGCCGGGTCGATCCCGCCTCCGCGTATTCCTCCATCGGGATGAATGACGCCGGCGCCGGCGGGGACGCCATCCCGGGGGATGGGATCTACACCGCCACGATCCCGGGGCAGGCAGCGGGCGCGACCGTGGCGTTCTGCGTGCAGGCGACGGACTCCAACAGCGTGCCGGCAACGGCCGTCTTGCCGGCCGATGCGCCGGCTCGCGAGTGCCTGGTCCAGGTTGGCGAGGCCCAGCCCACGGGCAACCTGCCTGTCTACCGTCTCTGGATGACGCAGGCCACCCTCAACAAATGGACCAGCCGGCACAAGCTGGATAACACGCCGCTGGACGTCACCTTTGTGCTCGGGAACAGCCGGGCGATCTACAACGCGCAGGCCCTGTATGCGGGGAGCCCGTATATCGCCCCCGGCTATAGCGGCCCGGCCAGCAGCCGCTGCGGCTACAGCATCAGCTTTCCGGAAGACGACCGGTTCCTGGGCGACACGGACCTCGTGCTGGACTGGCCCGGCGGGCATGGCAACGAGACCACCGCCATGCAAGAGCAGATGGGCTACTGGATCGCCGACCGGCTGAACCTTCCCTACAGCCACCGCTACACGATCCGGCTGCATGTGAATGGCGTCACCGACGACGCGCGCCAGGTCGCATTCGAGGCAGTGATCCAGCCCTCCGGGAGATTCGTCGATGCGTGGTCGCCCGGCGATCCGGACGGCCAGCTGTTCAAGATCGATCGCGCGTTCGAGTTCAACGACAGCGGCGGCCTCGTCGCCGACCCGCAGCCCCGGCTCCAGGACTTCACCACCATCGGCGGCGCCAAGAAACGCGAGCGCTACCGCTGGACATTCCTGCCGCGCGCTGCCGATCGCGCGAACGACTTCACGAACCTGTTCGCGCTGGTGGACGCCCTCAACTCGACCGCCCCCGAGCCCTACACGTCCTCCACTTTTGGACAGGTGGATGTCGAGCAGTGGATGCGGATCTTTGCGGTCGAGCACATCATCGTGAACTTCGACGCTTACGGCCACAAGATCGGCAAGAACATGTATGCCTACCGGCCCGATCGAGGCCGATGGCAGCTCTACATGTTCGATCTCGATTGGCTGATGCTGGCCGCCATGCTGCACCGGGCCGACTACGCCGCAAGCTCGGCCCCGCTCTTCGAGTCCGAAGATCCCACCATTTCGGCGATGTACGCCTTTCCGCCCTTTGCGCGGGCCTTCTGGCGCGCGGTCGAGGACGCCGTCCATGGCCCGCTCGATGCGGCAAACTGCAATCCGCTCATGGACGCCAAATACCGTTCCCTGATCGCCAACGGGATTGCGTGGTGCGACCGGCAGGCGCTGACCCCTCCCACGGCGGTGAAGCAGTGGTTCAGCGATCGCCGGGCGTTTCTCCAATCCCAGCTGGCGGCGGTCGCGGCCCCGTTCGCTGTCCACACGTCCGTCCCCGTGTCCAACGGCGCCGGGCTGATGACTGGCACAGCGCCCGTCGGCGTCCGAACGATCTGGATCAATGGTGTCGAGTGGAATGTCACATGGCCGAGCGTGACGGGATGGGCCGCCCAGGTTCCCCTGCGCCCGGGCACGAACGAGTTCTTGGTCGAGGGCCGAGACGGGCGGGGCCAGCCGCTCCCCGGCGCCAGCCAGAGCGTGTCCGTGGCTTACAGCGGCCCGGCCGCCTCCCCGGCCGGCGATGTGGTCATTCACGAGATCATGTTCGATCCGATGATGCCGGATGCAGAATTCGTCGAGCTGTACAACCGATCGAGCAGTCGAGCCCATGACCTGTCCGGATGCGAACTGAACGGCCTGGCCTACCGGTTCCCGGGCGGCACATTCATCGGGCCGCAGTCCTTCCTCGTCCTCGCCAAGGATCGCACTGCGTTCAACATGGCTTACGGACGGAATATGGCCGTGTTCGACCAATACGACGGCCATCTCCAGCAGGACGGCGAGACGCTGAGCCTGCTCGAACCGGTCGCGGCGTCCGGGCCGGAGCGTGTGATCGACCGTGTGCGGTATGAGGCCGCGGCGCCCTGGCCCGCGCCGGTCCCAGGATCTTCGCTGCAGCTGCGGGATGCCTCCCAGGACAACAGCCGCGCCGCCAACTGGTCCATTGTCGCCACCAATCTGCCCGCCGAACCGGCCTGGGCCTATTTCTGGACGAACGGCACCGCGACGAGCTCGAGGTTCTACATCTACCTCCAGAATCCCGGGAGCATCTACATCGACGATGTCCGATTCGTCGCAGGATCGACGCCTGACACAGGCCCCAACATCCTCGCCAACGGCGGTTTCGAGTCCGCGCTTTCCGGATCCTGGACGCTGACAGCCAACTTCGCGGAATCGGCGCTGAGCACAGCCGTGAAGCGTTCCGGCAGCTCGAGCCTGCGCCTCGTCGCCGCCGCGGGCGGCTCCGGCAGCGGCAACTCGATGTATCAAACCATTTCGCCCTCGCTGGTAACGGGCCAGCCGTGCGCGTTGAGCTTCTGGTATCTGCCGACCGGCCAGGGCGGCCCCCTGACGCTCCGGCTATCCGGGTATGGTGTGGACGCCACGCTCGATCCATCAGCAGCCCTCCCTTCCGGCAGCGCTCTTGCGACACCCGGCTCTCCGAACTCGGTGTCCGCCGCGCTGCCCGCGTTTCCGCTCATCTGGCTGAACGAAGCCCAGCCCGAGAACCTGACCGGCCCGGCCGATAACGCAGGCGAGCGGGAGCCGTGGATCGAGCTTTACAACGCAGGCACGAACGGGATCAGCCTGGAAAACTTCTTCCTGAGCCGCAGCTACACCAACCTCGCCCAATGGGCCTTTCCATCGAACGCACTCCTCGACCCCGGCGCGTTTATGGTGGTGTGGTGCGACGGCCAGACTCATCAAACTGCCCCCAACGCGTTCCATGCCGGCTTCCGCCTCTCGTCCAGCGCCGGCCAGATCGCTCTGTCCCGCCTCATCGGCAACACGGTTCAGATCGTTGATTACCTGACCTACACGAACCTGGCGGCCAACAGCAGCTACGGCGACGTGCCCGACGGCCAGCCGTTCTACCGCCGCGCGATGTATCGGGCCACTCCGGGAGATGTCAACAGCGACGCCATGCCGCCGATCGACGTGCGCATCAACGAGTGGATGGCCGAGAACACCGCGTTCGCCTTGAACCCGCGAACAGGAAGGTTCGACGATTGGTTCGAGCTTTACAATCCCGCCGGCGAACCGGCGGAGCTGGCCGGGTATTATTTGACCGACGATCTGGGCAATCCGTTTCAGTATCGGATACCGGCCGGCTGCCGGATGCCGGCCCGGGGATTCCTGCTGGTTTGGGCGGACGGCGAGCCAGGGGCCAGCTCGGCCGGGGGCCCCGATTTGCACGTCGACTTCAAGCTCGACAAGGATGGCGAAGCGATCGGGCTGTTTGCCCCTGATGGATCGGCGATCGATGCGATCGTGTTCGAATCGCAGACGGCCAACGTGTCCGAAGGACTCTACCCGGACGGCCAGATTCTGCGGCTTTCAATGCCCATTCCCACTCCCGGCCAGCCCAATGTCATCCCGCCTGCGATCGTGCCGCCCGTGGTGAGCGGCTTCGAGCAGGGACCGGATGGCGCGGTTCGTCTCACTGTTCCTACGTCTCCCGGCCACACCTATTGCATCGAGTTTACGGACGATTTGAGCGCGCCGGCATGGACGCCGCTGGAACCCTCATGGTTCGCCATCTCCGAGGAGGCGACGTTCGTCGATGACGCGCCGAATGGCAGCCAGCGATTCTACCGGATCGTCTTGATCGAATAGCTCTTCCCACGCAAACTGCCGCCCGCTCGATACTCAATATGACTGCCTCATCGCGCAAACCGGCGGATGTCTCACCGGCTCTCCCCCACGGGGAACAGCCCCTTCTGTCGAGGTTGCTTGAAAAGTGCCTGGAGGAGCCAGGAGGGACGGAGGAGAGCACCCGCACGATATCGCTGGTGCAAGCGCTGCTGGAGGATGCATCGCGCGAGCGCGCCTCGGATATTCATCTCGATCCATACCGAGGCGGTTTCCAGGTCCGGTTCCGGATCGATGGCGTGGTCATCGACACGATTGCTTTGAAGGAAGGGGACGGCCGACGCATCGCACGCGCCTGCAAGAGCCTGGCCGGGCTCGAGCCGGCCGTGTCGCGGATCCCGCAGGATGGCCGGGCGGAAGTCAAAATCGGGAACCGGCTCTCGGCCGTGCGCGTGAGCGCCGCTCCGACCGTCGCTGGCGAGAAGCTCACCCTGCGGATCCTCGAGACCGAATGGAATTGGATTCGGCTGGATCAGCTGGGGCTGAGCCAGCCGGACTTCGACCTGGTGCGGCAGGCCACGCGAGATGCGCGCGGCATGATCCTGCTCAGCGGCCCGACCGGCAGCGGCAAGACAACCACCCTCTACGCGCTCCTCCACGAGCTGCGCCCCGATAACAAGGCGATTGTCACATTGGAGGACCCCGTCGAGTGCATCCTTGACGGGATCACACAGATTCAGGTCAATCCGAGACAGGGGCTCACGTTTGCCGAAGGCGCCAAGGGGCTGCTGCGGCTGGATCCGGACGTCATCCTCATGGGCGAGATGCGCGACTCGGCATCGGCGCGCGTGGCCCTGGATATCGCGGACACCGGGCATGTCTTTCTGAGCAGCCTGCATGCCCGCGACGCGGTCGCCACCATCACGGCCTTGCGCAACTACGGGCTGGAGGATTTCGAGATTGCGGCGGCGGTGGACCTCATCGTTGCGCAGCGGCTGGTGCGGCGGCTCTGCCTCAAATGCCGCAAGCAGCAGGCGCCTACGGCGCCGGAAATCAAATGGCTGGAGACGCTCCAGCAGCCCATTCCCAAGAAAACATGGCACGCTGCGGGCTGCCCTGAATGCAGCATGACCGGTTATCGGGGCCGGGTGGGCGTCTTCGAGGTTTGGCGGTTGCACGAGGAGGATGCCGATCTCATCCTCCAGCATGCGGACGAGCACACCCTGCGCCGCAGGCTCCGCAAGCAGGGAATGTCCACGTTGCTCGAGGACGATCTGGGCAAGGTCACCGAGGGCATCACCACGCTGGCCGAAATGCAGGCCGTCGGCGGCTTCGGCTTCTACACGCCGGGCGCAACCCGGACGGTCGCTTGACTCATCCGTGCGGCTCAATCTCCGGGCATTGAGCGCGTTGCCCGCATCGGGCAGTGCCGCGGCCGGCCGCGCGGGGGGAGGATCCCGGCAGGGGCATCGGCGCGTATCCCTATGGATTCTTACGGATGAACCACCATTTTTGTGCTTCGACCAACCCCATGGTGGCCAGGCCGGCGCCCAGAATCCGCAACCATTCGTCCCAGCCAATGGGAGCGGTTTGGAAGACGTTGTTCAACAAGGGCAAGTAGGTGATGGCCGCCTGGAGGAGAAGAACGCCGGTGATGCCCAGCCAGAGCCAGCCGTTGCGGAACAGGCCAATTGAGACGATCGAGTGGCGAAGGGACCTGCAGTTGACGAGATACAAGGCTTGAATGACGGCGACGGTGTTCAGCGCGACCGTGCGCGCTGCCTCGATCCCGGCGCCCCGGGCCAGCTCCCACCGGAACAATCCGAACGCCGCCATCAGAATCAGGAGCCCGACGAACGCAACCTGCGCGAGCATCCGGCCCGTGAGGATCGGCGCGCCGGCGGCGCGGGGCGGCCGGTCCATGAGATCGCGCTCTTTGGGCTCGAGTGCCAGGAAGAGGCCGAGCACGCCACCGGTGGTCATGTTGATCCACAGGACCTGGAGGGGAAGGATTGGGAGCGTGGCGCCGGCCAGGACGGCAGCCAGTATGACCAATCCCTGGCCCAGGTTGCTCGGCAGCGCCCAGGTGATGATCTTGGTCAGGTTGTCAAAGACATTGCGGCCTTCCTCGACGGCGGCGCGGATCGAGGCGAAGTTGTCGTCGGTCAGGACCATGTCGGACGCCTCCTTGGCGACCTCGGTGCCGGTGATGCCCATGGCAATGCCGATGTTGGCCTGCTTGAGAGCCGGACCGTCGTTGACGCCGTCGCCGGTCATGGCGACGATGTGATCGCGGGACTGGAGGGCCTCGACCAGGCGGAGCTTCTGCTCCGGAGTGACCCGGGCGAAGACGGAGACCTTCTCGGCGGCCTCGATCAGCTCCTCGTCCGAGATCGCGGCCAGGTCTTTGCCGGTCAGCGCAGACGAGCGGTCCGGAGCCGGATCCTTCTCCATCAGACCCAGCTGCCGCCCGATCGAGACGGCGGTCTCCGCGTGGTCACCCGTGATCATCTTCACCCGGATGCCGGCGCGGTGGCACGCCGCCACAGCCTCGATCGCCTCGGGCCGGGGCGGGTCGATCATCCCTTGCAGGCCGAGAAAGGCGAACTCGGAGGGAAGGCTGCTGGCTCGGATGTGCGTGGTGGCGGACGCCGCCTCGGCGCGCGCGAAGGCTAGCACGCGCAAGCCGCTTGCGGCCAGCCTCGACACGTGGCCGAGAACACGCTGGCGGTCCAGGGGGATTGGCTGCCCGTGCTCGTCGATGGCCGCGCTGCAGCGGTCGATCACGACCTCGACGGCCCCTTTCAGATAGATCCGTTTGCGGCCGGCGCCGGCGTCGTCATGCAAGGTGGCCATGAACTGGTGTTGCGATTCGAACGGGATGGCGTCGATGCGCGGCAGGCGCGACTTGACATCATCGTCCTGGAGGCCGGCCTTGCGGGCGGCGGCGATGAGGGCGACCTCGGTGGGATCGCCGCGGGCCTCCCAGCGGCCTTCGTTCCGGACGAGCGAGCTGTCGTTGCAGAGCAATCCGGCCAGGAGGCACTCGGACAGCCCGGGAGCCTGGCCGGGCTGGAGCTGCTTGCCGTCGAGGCTGATCTGGCCGTCGGGCTCGTAGCCGCTGCCATCGACCTCGATCGTGCGATCGCCGACAACGATCTGCCGGACCATCATCTGGTTCTGGGTCAGGGTGCCGGTCTTGTCGGAGCAGATCACGGTGGTGCTGCCCAGGGTCTCGACGGCCGGCAGCTTGCGGATGATCGCGCGGCGGCGCGCCATGCGGGCCACGCCGATGGCGAGGGTCACCGTGACCGCGGCCGGCAATCCTTCCGGGATGGCGCCGACCGCCAGCGCGATGGCCGAGGAGACGATCTCCGCCACGGGCTGGCTGCGCGCCAGGCCCACCACGAAAACCATCGCCGCCAATCCCAGGATCAGGAAGAGCAGCCGCTGGCTGAACACCGCCATCTTACGCGTCAGTGGCGTCTCGAGGCTGGGCGCGGCCGAGATCATCTCGGAGATGCGCCCAATCTCGGTGTGGTCGCCGGTGGCGACGACGATCCCGCGTCCCTGGCCGTAGGTTACGAGGGTCGAGGCATAAGCCATGTTGGCCCGGTCGGCGACCAGCGTTTCCGGGGCGAGCAGCGGTTCGGCGCTTTTCTCGACCGAAGTGGACTCGCCGGTCAGCGCAGCCTCGGCCAGCTGGAGATCGCGCGTGGCGACCAGGCGCAAGTCGACCGGCACCTTGTCCCCGGAGGCCAGCAGCACCAGGTCGCCCGGGACAAGATCGACCGACGGCACCCGGTGGTTTTTGCCGGCGCGGATGACATTGCTCTCCGTCACGAGGCTCTGGGCCAGCGCCTCGATCGCGCGCTCGGCCTTGGCTTCCTGGAAATAGCCGATCCATGCATTGATGAGAACAACGCCCAGGATGACCGCCGCATCCACCCAGCCGCCCATCCATAGCTTGATCCCTCCGGCCGCCAGCAGGATGTAGATCAGCGGATTGTGAAACTGAAGCAGGAACCGCATCCATGGGCTGCGGCCCTTTCGGGGTGTGAGCTGGTTGGCACCAAACCGCGCGCGCCGGTGTTTGACCTCGAAGACATCCAGGCCCTTCTCGGGATGCGTGTCGAGAAACTCCGCCACCTGGGCGGCAGGCAAATGGTGCCAGTGATGTTTCAGGATTTCCTGCATGACTGGAAGTATAATGCGGTTGAATCGAAAAACCAGAAGAGCAAATGGCAGCACAAGATGTCACCCCTGGGTTATGCATGCGCCGCAATGCGCTTCAAGCCGGATTCCAGGCATTGAACTGGGGACGCTAGCGGCTAGGATGAAGGGCGTGAAATCTCATGATATGCGCCGCCTGGCGTCAACGGACCGACCATGGCATCACTCGCAGATCCGATGCACTTTGACGGCATTGACAATCGCAATGGGGACCTTGCTGATCGCGCTGGAGATTGGCCGCACCGCCGCAGCGGCGGATTTCGACGGCACGAGCCTGCCAGGGCCGGATTTTCCGCTTCTGGGGACTGTTCAGCCCCGGCACGCGCGGGAGATCGCCGACTCGAACTGGTCGGTCGGCGGCGAGACGCTCGATCGCGATTTTGCCCGCTTTGCGAGCTATCGGGACTGGCTGGGCCCCCTCGGGATCAAGCGGATCCGGTTCCAGTGCGGCTGGGCAAAATGCGAGCGCATGCCAGGAGCGTACGACTGGGCATGGCTGGACGAGGCCGTGGACGGCTCGCTGGCCCAGGGGGTTCAGCCGTGGCTCGAACTCAATTACGGCAACCCAATCTACGACGGCGGCGGAGGCACGAATCTCGGCGCAGGCTTGCCCAGCTCGATCCCGGCCCTCGCGGCCTGGGACAATTGGGTGGGCGCCCTGGTGGACCGCTACCGCGACCGGGTGAGCGAATGGGAGGTCTGGAACGAACCGGATGGCGGCCGTGTAAACGTTGAGGACTACGCAGAGTTCTACGTCCGGACTGCCGAAACGATTCGGTCGCGCCAAGCCGGCTCGAAGATATTCGCGCTGGCGCTGGCCGGTCTTGGGACGAATTATTTGGATGGTTTCCTCAGCCGTCTTCAGACGGCCGGGCGGCTGCATCTGGTCACCGCCATCACCGCACACGGCTACCCGCGAAATCCGGACACCGCTCAGGCTGCATACGAGAGCTTGCGCCGCACGATCCGGAAATACTCGGATACGATCGGGCTGCGCCAGGGCGAGAGCGGCTGCCCTTCGACCGCCGCGACGTTTGGCGCGTTGCGCGGGCAACCTTGGACCGAGACCGCGCAGGCGAAATGGAATTTGCGGCGGCTGTTGGGCGACCTGGGCCATGATATCCCTTCGAGCGTGTTCACAATCATCGACCTCGAGTATCCCACCGCCTGGAACACCAAAGGCCTCCTTCGCGCCAATCCGGACCAGTCTGTCGCCTATGCCAAGCCGGCCTATTTCGCGGTCCAGAACCTTGCCGCGATATTCGACTCGACGCTCGAACGGATCGCGAACTTGACGCACAAGACCTCAGCCAATCAACCTGTGCGCGTCTTCGGCTACTGCAAGGCGGGCGGCAGCCAGACAATCGTCACCGCTTGGTTCAGCGGCGCCATTCCCTCGGATACGAACGCGATCGCGACCGTGGATTTCACGTTCGATTCGGTGTCGTTTGCCGATCCTGTCTGGGTGGATCTTCGGCAGGGCCAAGTGCGTGCCATCCCGGCCGCGAACCGGATCCGGACCCCGACAGGCTCCGCGTTCAAGGCCATACCGGTTTATGACTCGCCCATCCTGATCGCCGAGCGATCCCTGATCCCCATCTCGCCGGTTCCGCGCGCGGCTGCATGGCATCCGATCGAGCTCGATTTCCCCGGCCCGCATGCCCACGAGACGCAAAGCTCGCCCAATCCGTTTCTCGACTATCGGCTCCAGGTCGTGTTCACCGGGCCGTCGGGCCAGACCTGCAATGTCCCCGGCTTCTTCGACGGAGATGGCATGGGCGGACCTCGAGGCAACGTCTGGCGCGTGCGATTCGCCGCCGACGAAGAAGGAATCTGGCGATACCGGGCTTCTTTTCGCAACGCACCAGGCGCGGCGATCAATCTTGACGCCCCAGCCGGGAAACCGCTGCCGCCCGATGGCGCGTCCGGGACGCTTGCCGTGATCTCGAGGGATCCCAACGCGCCCGGATATCTGAAATGGGGGCGGCTCGAATATGTCGGGAAGCATTACCTGAAGTTCCGGGATGGACCGTATTGGATTCGGGGTGGCACGGATTCGCCGGAAAACCTCCTGGCCTACGCCGGATTCAATCGGACGCCGCCCAGCCATCGCTATGCCGCTCACGAGGAGGATTGGGAGCCGGGCGATCCGGACTGGGGCGGGGGCCGGGGTCGCAGCCTGATCGGCGCGCTCAACTACTTGAGCCGGGCAGGGGCCAACAGCATCTATTTTCTGACGATGAACATCGGCGGCGACGGCCAAGATGTCTGGCCGTGGGCCGGCACGCCCAATCCCAAAGGCAGCCCCACCAACGACAATGTCCACTTCGACATCGGCAAGCTGCGCCAGTGGGAGATCGCCTTCGCCCACGCCCAGCGGAAAGGGCTGTTCCTGCATTTCGTGTTCAACGAAGCCGAGGGTCCGAACAAGCGCGAGCTCGACAACGGCGAGCTCGGCTCCGAACGCAAGCTCTATTACCGCGAAATCGTCGCGCGCTTCGGACATCACCTGGCGCTCCAATGGAATCTCTGCGAGGAATATGACATCGTGTTCAACTTCGGGCCTGATCGGATCCGCGCCTTCGCCGACTATCTTCGGGCAATCGATCCCTATGGGCATCCGATCACCGTCCACAGCGCCGGCAATCCGGTCGAGCAGCTGCGATTCACGTATGGGGACCCCCGATTTTCGATGACGTCCATTCAGCTCAACCAGCGTCCGATCCATGAGATCACCGAAGCGATCCGCAGCGCCACGGCGGCAGCCGGCCGTCCTCTGCCCATCAGCCTGGACGAGTTCACCCTGGATCGCGGCCAGAGCGCGTCCTACGTGCCCGTGGACGATGCCGATGGACACCGGAAGGAGAAGCTCTGGCCCACGTATTTCTCGGGCGGGATGATCGAGTTCATCCTGGATGATCTCCTCCAGACGGAGAGCTTCAAGACGCCCCAGCGGGCGGCCCTGTGGCGCCACGTCCGCATCGCTCGCCAGTTCATGGAGGAGCTGCCGTTCTGGGAGATGGCCCCTGCAGACGAGCTGGCCGCGGACGGCGCTACCATCCCGCTGGGCATCGGCGAGGGCAAGACCGTCCCGCTCGGTCCGCAGGTGTTCGCCAAACGAGGCGAGGTGTATGCCGTCTATCTGCCCAAAGGCGCGCCCAGCGGGACGCTCGACTTGAGCGGCCTTGCCGGAGATGCCGAGCAGCGCTGGTTCAATCCGCGGACTGGCCGGTTCGAGGGCGGCCGCAAGCCGATCCGCGGCGGAAACCGGATCGCACTGGGCCCGCCGCCTTCGGCTCCGGAGGAGGATTGGGTGGTGCTGATCCGATGAAGGCAGGCTGAGGTATTGCGCTCGATGAGATAGCGTATTACGCTGAGGATATGACGACAATCTCATTTCGGCTTCCGGAGCATCTGCTCAGGCGGTTGGAAAAGGAAAGCCTCGCGCGGCGCACCACCAAGTCTTCGGTGATGCGGGAATGCATCGAGACTTCGCTGTCCCAGGGAGATGGTTCGGGGAGCCTGCCCGTACTCAAGCCGGGTGAGTCGGTTTACGACCATGCGCTTCCCATTTTGAAGCGCGCTTGGGGGCGGCGCGGTCGAGGGGTGCATGATTTGGCTGCGAATCCGAGACACATGGAAGGCTTTGGCAAATGATTGTCATCGTGGACACCGGGCCGCTGGTGGCATTGATTGATCCGGATACCACAGAACACCCGTGGATGCGCGACCAGGCAAGAGCTCTGCCCAGGCCCTTGCTGACCAGTGAACCGGTGCTGACAGAGGCTGCATTTCTTCTCACGAGGGATGGTTTCGAGGCGGATGAGTTGTTCGCGCTCGCCGAGGCCGGTGTGATCGAGATCGGCATTGAGTTTAACCAGGAATGCAGTCCATTGCGGTCCTTGATGCGCAAGTATCGCGGTGTTCCCATGTCGCTTGCCGATGCCACCCTGGTCCGTCTGAGCGAATTGCATCGCGAATGCATAGTCCTAACCCTCGATGCCGACTTCCGCATCTATCGCCGCAATCGCAACCAGCCCATTCCCTTGCTGATGCCCGAAAAGTGATGCGATTGTCTGTGGGCATTCGGATCGGATTGTGGATGGTCGTTGCGACGGCGGGTGTTTTCGCCGCTCAAGATCCGCCAGCCTTGGCGCCGGACAAGTGGCCTGTCATTCCCAACCATCCCTTCCTCTTTTTGTCCGCAGAGGACATCACGCGGGCCCGCCGGGGAATCGAATCCAATCCGGAATTCGCCCGGATGGCGCGCGAGTTGGCGCGACAGGCCGCGGAGCAGGATGTGGCCGATCTGCCCGCGCTCGATCCTGCTTGGTGGCATTCTCTGACCAACAAACCGTGGCGCGACTGTTATCCGGAGAATTACGAGCACACGCTCGCCCGGCCCGTCCGCTGGGCCGTTCTGGCGCGCGATTGCGCCCGGGCCAGCCTGGTGAACGATGCCCCGGTCCTGGCCGGGAAAGGGCGCCGGCTGCTGCTCCGGCTCGCCGGCTATTCCTTCGAGTGGCAGCATTACGACACGGGGATGTTCTACACGATCTGGGCCATGGCCGCCCTGGAGACCTACGATATTCTGTTCGACACGTTTACGGCCGCAGAGCGAGCGAGGCTGGACCGGTGGTTCGAGCGATTTCTCGAAGCCGTGGTGCGCGATGACGATTACTGGGTGAAGAACGAACCGGGCGGCAAGCTGAACAACCACTACGCCTGGCATAAGCTGGGGCGATGCGCCATCGGGCTTTTCTACGGCAGGCCCGAGCTTGTTCAAGAGGCGCTTTACGGGCCCAAGGGCATCGATCATCTCATGAGGGAAGGCTTCCAGGATGACGGGCTGTGGGTTGAAGGCTCGATCCCCTACCAGCTCACCACTCTGTCGCCGCTGGCGCTCGTGGCCGAAATGCTCGAGCGCAGCCGTTACACCGAGGGTTTGTGGGAAGACCCCCCGAGCCAAGGTTTGCGCCCTGAGCCCATGAACCGTGGAACGTCCTCCACCCTCTCGCCCGCGTGGAGCGGGGGAGAGGGTGGCCGAAGGCCGGGAGAGGGGGGGTGGAAAGAGAAACGGGTTGCCGGACCCGGCCTCCGGCGGACCTATGACGCCATGATCGGGCTGCTCCTGCCGGATCGCACCCTGCCGTCGATCGGCGACGCCTACGCGCGCCGTCCCCATTTCGGATCGAGCCCGGACCTCGAGATATTGGCGCGCCGATTCGACGATCCAGCCTACTCGTGGTTGATCCGCGACCAGAAAACGAGAGCGGTCCAGGCATTGTTCACAGGCCTGCCCGAGCTGCCGGCCGGCGCGCCACCCCCGCAGATCAGTCGCGTCTGGCCCCGGATGGGATACGCGGCGCTCCGGCCGGTCGAAGGCGACCGCTATTGGTCCGGGGGAGGATGGACGGCGTTCGCGACCTTCTCCGCGAAGCCTGTCCACCAGCACGCCGACAAGCTCTCCGTGATGCTGTTTGGGGGAGGGCGGCTCTGGCTGCCTGATCGCGAGGCCGCCACTTCCGCCGCGCACGCCTTTTCCTCCGCGATCCAAAGCCGGCTCAACCGCGAGACGATCTGCCATAACACGCTCCTGGTCGATGACCGGAGCCAGAGGCATCCGCCCGAGCGGCTCGAGCTGGTCGAGTTCGACAGCCGGCCAAACCTCAAGCGGCTCACGATCGCCGACCGCAAGGGCCATCTCTACCCTGGCGTCCGCCAGATGCGCACCCTGATCGTCCGCGAAACCGAGGTGCTGGATTTCTTCCAGGTGCAGTCCGATCAACCTCACGATTACGCCTGGATGGTTCATGTGGATGGACGGCCGGGAACGAGCTCGCTGGCTGGCTGGACGCCCGCTGTGCTGCCCGCTCAGGCGCCTTGGTCCTACCTGCGCGACGCGCGGCGCGCGCCATCGGCTGGCGAGTATCGAGAATCATTCTCGCATGAGAGCCAAACGATGCGCTTCGATCTGCGGGCCGACGGACCGGTCGAGATGGTCCAATGCGGGTTCCCGCGGGATGACAGCCCGGATCCCGAGTTGCTGCCCATGCGGCTGGCCCGGTGCCGGCGTTCCGCGGCCTGGTTCCTGGCCAGCTACCGGCTTGACGCCCCGGATGCCGCCGATGCCGTGGACATCCGATCCTTCGGCGCGCGGACATGGGAGATCGTCGTGCGCCGCGGAGGTGTCGACACCACGCACCGGATTCCATCGCTGGCGTTCGAGGTCGAGGACTGGCGCACTCCGATGCGCTGACGCGGCTTTCGAACCCCTCATGCCCGCGCCAATCGTCTTGCAGCTCGTTTCAATTGATCCGCGGGAAGAATCTGGGCTGCTCATGTCTGCAAGTCCTGCGCGACGAGTTCAGCCATTTTGAGCCCGCTCTTGAGCATGCCGCCGCCCCAGACGCCCCCGCCCGGCGCCAGCTTGCTCTCGAAAACCGCAACCTTCAGGCCTCAGCGCGCCAGCTCGTGGGCGGCCACCAACCCCTAAGGACCCGCCCCTGCCACGGCGACGTCGAGAGCCAGGCGGTCCTGCAATTTGGCGAAATACCGGCGGATGATGGCCGAAGTGATCTGCGTTTCCATCTGAGGCTGCGTCATGGTTCGTCTTCCTTACTGTTGTTCCGGAAGCCAGCAACAGGGGAACCGAACCCATGCGCGCCTCGCGCCCAAAGTCCGTTTCCTTCGCCGGCATTATCCGGATCAGGTTCCTGGGTTTATTCTCAGCCGCGCTCTGTGCACAGCACCCCAACGGCGTGTCTTTACACCGTCCGTGCGCCGGAGGGAATGAAGTTCGTGGTGCGCCCGCCTGCGGGCCAGATCGTGTTCCTGGAATTTGATCTGTGGTTCACGCCGACCAACGGCAGCGCGGGGACCAATTCTTCCCTGGGTCAGACCGTGAGTTTCCAGGGTTTGGAGGGAACGGCGCCCCGTTTTTCGGACTTCTCTTGGCTCGCCGACGACAATCGGTACCTGCGATTTCAGAGTTATCAGACTTCGTTCGACAAGGGCTTCGCCTTTACAGAGATATCCGTCCGGATCGACTATGTCGGCCGGCAGACCGGTTTGGGACCGATCGAGTTCCTGCCGGTCCTGCAGACTTTTCCTTCGTATCATCAAAACGAAATGTTCCTTCACTACCAGGCGGACGGTCCGTCCGATCCTGGTCCGTTCGTCTTTCTGGTGCGTCCTGTCACGCTCAGCGGGATGCTCGATGCGGAGGGTTTCTTCAAGCTGATCGCCACCGGTGAACCTGGCAAAGACGTCATTGTCGAGGCTTCGGACGATTTGGATCAATGGGCTGAAGCTGTCATGCTCCCCAATCCCACGGGCACGGTCGAGTTCGTAGACACCTCGACGGCGAGCTGGCCGCATCGCTTCTTCAGAGCCAAGACGCTCGATTGATCCCGACCTCGCCTTGGCAATGGTTTCCCGGATGAATCCGCCTGGTTTGCCGGTTTTCTCTTCGCCCAGCGACCTCAGGAGCCGCGCGCCGCCACCCAGGCCGCCCTCGACCCGTTCACGCACCCTCCCTGGGGATGGACACGGATCCAGGCAATGGGATTGTTTCTTCGGGCGTTATTTCTCATGAATCTGGATCTCGCCCATCCAATCGGGCGGAGGCGGGCGGCGGTCGAGCTCGGCGGCTTGATCGAGATAGAACGCCGCCGGCCCGTCGCGCGGTTCGATTTCGAGAACGCGGCGGAACGCGGATTGGGCATCGCGGAACTCGCGGCGGTGAAAATGTTTGAGCCCTTGCTTGAAAACCGCCAGCGCCTCGTCCGGGCTTTCGGCGATGGGTGCTTTCATCCGCAGTTCGTATACCTCAATCACCTCATCGATGCCTTTCAGCCGGAAGAAGCCCAGCGGGCGGCTGAGGATGATATTCTCAACGGCTTTCTGAATGGATCGGGTCGCGAGCACATCGGTGCCCAGGTGCTTGTTCAAGCCTTCGAGGCGCGAAGCCAGGTTCACGCTGCTGCCGATGGCGGTGTAATCGATCCGCGTGCGACTGCCGATATTGCCGACGCAGGCCATGCCCGTGTGCAATCCGACTCGAGTTCGCAGGGGCAAACTGCCTTGCTGAATGTCGAACTGGATGAGTTGATCGCGCAAATCGAGTGCGGCGAGACAGGCAAGTTTCTGATGCTCGGTCTGCGGCAGGGGAGCGTTCCAGATCGCGAAAATGCCGTCGCCCGCCAGTTTGATCACCGTGCCATGATGGCGGTGGATTGCGGCGAGCGAGGCCTCGAAATAGCGGTTGAGCAGTCGAATGAGGTCATCGGGAGGCATTCGGGCGGTGATGGTTGCGAAGTGATAGATGTCGCTAAACAGGATGCTGATCATCTGTTCGTCTCCGCCCGGGCGGCGAAGGTCAGCCCGTTTCAACAGTTGTTTCACCCGGGCGGGCGCGAGGTGAAGGGAGAGAGAATGCTGCAGGAGCCGTTTTTCGATGTAGAGCCGGAAGGTATCGAGTCCCAGCGTCCAGGCTAAAGCGACCGGGATTTGGACGGCCGCGATGATCATCCAGGAAAACCAGAGCCGGAACTGCCACATGAGCAGGCAGGCGGCCATGCCGGTCAACACGGCAAGCAAGACCGCAGCGGCAATGGCAGGGATCGGGCGCAGGGCGGCAAATCCGAATCCCAGGGCGATACCGCACAGGACGATCAGGATGATTTCACCCGCCGACGGCACGGCGACAAGCCAGTCGCGGCGTATTAGGTTCAAGAAGGTCAACGCGTGGATCTCGACTCCGGCTGAAAACCGGTGGTTGCTCCACGTGTAGGGATTGCGAAATTCCTCCTTGAGCTCGCCCGCATAACCGGCCAGCGGACGCGCTCCGACGAAGACCACCTTATCGCGCACAAAGCCTTCGGGGATCTCTCCGCGAACCACCCGATGGTAGCTGATCCCCGGCAGGGTGTCGGGCGGCCCGTAATAGTTGAGCCATCGCGGACGGAACGTTTGCGAGTCGTCGAGGGTGACGTCCGCTCCCGCCAGCGCCGCCGCTTTCCACGCGAGGCTGGGGTAGGGTGCGGCGCCGGGATAGTGCTGGCGCACACCGAAATCAGCGTCTCGCCAGACCCGGGCGATCCCCCAGGCGGCCGCCGCGTCCCGGAACAGGCTCGCCGGCGGGATGGTCCGTTTCATGGAGACGCCGGCCTGGATCGACTCTTCATGCTCGGCAGCCAGAACAACTTTTCCGGATTCCCGGAAGGCCTGGGCCATTTGCCGATTCGCAGCCGTATTGTTCGTTGTGTCATCGGCAAAATAGACATCAAAAACCACGAGCCGTGCCCCGGCTTGCTCAAGACCGCGGACCAGTTCGGCATGGAGCGACCGATCCCATTGATGGTAGCGCTGGCCCAGAACCTGGTACGACTCTTCGTCGATATATACAATCGCCGCCCCTCCCGCGGCCAGGTGGGGGCGAAGCGTGAAAGGTAGATCGTAGCTGAGGTTGGTGAATCCCTGTCCCAGCCGGGTCAGCAGCATCAACAATCCGAATCCGGTTGCGAGGAGGGCGCCCACCAAGCCTCCTATTCGGATCTTTGATTTTGGGCTTGTGTTCATGACATCAGTTCACGGTTGGGGCGCGTCCTCGTTCCCGGTTTCACTGGTGCTCTGCTATACACAACGTCATAAGTCAGGCCGCGTGCGGGCACGCGGTCTACACGATTCTGGCCGGGTCCCCTGCCTGCCGTGGCGGCGCAGGCAGGCCTGACCCGGCGTTGTGGACTTCTGACACTCTGTAGACCGCTGCCGGCCCGCAGGCCGCACCTCCACAACCTTCTCGGCAGACAGCAAGACTGGCGCCCGCCATCCTGTTCTGCAAGCGCTGGCGTTCGATTCGAGACGGTCTGGTTCTGGCTCGTCCATCGTGCTACGGGCTGCGCAACCGGAAGAACTTCGCCGACTCGGTACCCAGCGGCACGTCGGCGACGACCATGCTGCCCGTGCCGGGGATCGGCACGCCTTCGTCCCGCCACTCCGTCCCCGGCAGGCTGGCGGCAGACTGGACTTGGTAACTCGCGCCCAGTCCGGTGCGCCAGGACAGGCGCAGCTCGGATCCCAGCCTTTGGCAATTCAAGCGCGGCGCCGGCACACTGAAGAATCGGCTTCCCGGTTGCCCGTTGGGGAGGCCGCCGGCAGCTGTGATGCGATCGAGGTCGAAGGCCGTGGCATCAAAGGTGTAGAGCGCAACGTGACCACCTCCGCCCCCGCCGCCGCCAGCACAGGGCGCACCGCCGTTGGCGGACACGAGGCCGCTGCCGGCCAGCATTTCCGCGACAATCCATATGCTGCCCCCGGCCCCGCCGCCATCGTCGCCGTTGACGGACGCCATGCCGTTAGCCAAAATCACGCCGTCCAGCTGCAGCGCGCCGTCCACGGTCAACCGGATCGCCCCACCGCCCGCGCCACCGTAGCCGTCCCCGCCGCCGCTTCCGAGGGTGGCCGGTTCGGTAGCAGAGCCGTAGATGCCGCCGCCGTCGAGGCCGCAGGCTGAACCACCACCCCTGCCGCCGTGCCCGGCACCGCTGCCGTAACCGCAGCCATCGCGACCACCCGGGCTTGGCCCTTTCATGACAGGATAACCCAAACCGTCCACGCCGATGGCACTGTCGGCCGAGATGTGCGCATCGCCTCGAAGCATGAGGTGGAAGCCGGTCAGGGCCGGATCATGGCTGATGAGCGCGTTGTTGGTGAGGACGAGACGATGGAATGTGAGGGGATCACCGGGACGCAAGTGCGCCTTGCCGGTCAGTGTCAGATCGAAAATCTCGCCGGCGGGCCATAGAGCCTGGTTCAACCGCGTCAGCCCCCGCTGGCCCCGATTATCGAGCAAGAGATGCCCGCGACTTGCGCTCGCGAGCTTGGTGTAAATGGTGCCCGCCCCGCCATATTCGGCCCCGCCTCCTCCAGCAGCGGTGAGATCGCCCGCAAAGTCACTGGCCCCGAAATACAGCGCAATGCGTCCGCCCGCGCCGCCGCCGCCCGTGACCGAACTGCCTCCAGCCGCGGTTATGGCGCCCTTGCCTGAGAGCGCGCCGACCTCCGCCCAGAGACTGCCACCCGACGCTCCGCCATCTTCGTTGAGCCCGGGCGCGCCGCTGACCGACACCGTGCCGTCCACGCGCAGAGTGCCGCCAACCACCAAGTGCAGGGCGCCGCCCCCGCTGCCGCCGTAACCGTCGCCCCCGCCGCTGCCGCGGGTCGAGGGAGTGAGGATTGAACCGTAAACGCCTCCCACCGCACCGCCGCCGATCGTTGTGCCCCCAACGCCGCCGTGGCCCGCGCCGGTGCCATTGCCGATGCCGTTGCGGGCCCCGGCGCCCGGACCGGTCATGGGCGCGAAACCGCGTCCGCCCAGGTCAATCTGACCGCCCGGTTCGATCGTCGCGTCAGCGAGCACCGTAAGCGAAACGCCCGGTTGCAGGTTGGCACACGAGATCACACCGTTGGTTTTGATGGTGAGGACAGTGTTTGTGAGCGGCACTGGGGCATAGACCCGGCCATGGTTGCCGACCGTCAGTACAAACAGACCGGGAGTGCTCAGCGGCGTCCACTGGCCAGGATGGTCGTCATTGCTCACGATGAGTTCCCCAAACGGTTCGAAGCTGGGCTTCCAGTAACCAGTGCCCGCGCCGCCGCGTTCGTTCCCCGCACCACCGGCGGCGCTCCATCCCGCCAGGGCGTCAACTCCCGGGCCAAAGTAGAACGCGATCCGGCCTCCTCCGCCTCCCCCGCCGCTCACAGACTGACCTCCTCGGGCGTAGAGCCCCCCGTGTCCTTCCCATTTGCCCGCCGTAATCCAAATGCTGCCACCAGACCCGCCGCCATCGTCCCCTGCGGTCGGCGCGGCGCCGTCGGCCAGCACTAAGCCGTCCAGCCGCAGGGTGCCGCCAACGATCAACTGCACTGCGCCCCCACCAGATCCTCCTCCGTCCCCCCCGCCGCTGCCGAGCCCGGTGGGCGCCAGGATATCGCCATAGGCGCCGCCACCGGCTCCCCCTCCGGCCGGTGTGCCGCCGATCCCGCCGTGTCCCGCTCCGGTGCCGTGGCCGGCGCCATTCCGGATTCCGGCACCGGGGCCCATCATGTAGGCATAGCCGCATCCGGTAAGGTCAATCCGGCTCCCCGCTTCGATCACACAGTCGCCCGCCAGGGTAAGCTGCATGCGATAGCAATTGGTGCCATAGGGATCAGGAGTGTGCGTCGCCACCGCGTTGCCGGTTAGCCACAGCGACGCGAAGGCATGCGGTCCATTGACCGTGAGCGTGCAGTTGCTCACGATGACATCTTGGCCATCGTAGGTTGTCTCGCCCACATTGACCGTGGTGTCGTTGGTGAATGTAACAGCCCAAGCCGTCACCGCGGTACTGCAAAATCTATTTCTTGTCTTCATGGTCTATCCAGTGTTGTCGGTTGATTGGCGCCCGTTGATTCAACGACAATGATCACAGCATCCACCGTCAACGCCACGTTCATGCTGCCGGGCAAGGGACCGGGCAATCGCGGGACCGCGAGGGCTTGGGTGGGATTGGTCTGACAGAGCTATTCCTCCTAGCTGGAGCCTGTCCCGAAGGCGGAAAGGCCCCAGATTGTTCAGTAAGACCCAAGATGTTGCGGCGCCAGAGCGAGCCATTTTGGGCGAATCGAGTCAAATCGTGCCCCTATGATGGTCTGGGCGATCTATT
>JAKLFB010000039.1 GCA_022711435.1 Verrucomicrobiota bacterium | reverse complement strand
AAATCTCCTTCACCTCTCCGCTCGGCGGCAGACTCGCAACCTGCCGCCCGTTTGTTGTACCCCCCTCCCCACTACCTGCATTTTCAAACCGCCATTTTCACCCCATGTTTACGCCGCCGCCAACACCTGCTCGCAAGCGGCCGATCAGCCGCCAAGCCACCAACGGATCAAGCGCATGATATCGGGCCGGAAGAAGATCCAGATGGTGGCGGCCATGGCGAGATAGGGAACGTAGGGGATGCGGCTCGATCGGTCGCGGCGAATGAGCACGGTGAGCCCGCCCAGGATGGTGCCCAGGACCGAGCTGGCCATCAGCGTGAAGGCGACGCCGGGCCAGCCCAGGAACGCGCCCACAGCCGCCATGAACTTGACGTCCCCCAGCCCCATCCCCTCGCGGGGCACGACGACCACTTCGGCAACAGCTTCGAGTTGCTGGATGTCAGCGGGATCGTAATGGAGCGGGCCGATGGAGAGGCGGTCGCGGGACAGGCTGAGGAGGGCGTCCTCGGATCCGAACCGCTCGGGGGCGAGGAAGCGGGCGCGGAGGCGGATCCGAGGGCCGCGTCGGCGGACCTGGAGAGCGAATCGCCTGCGCAGCCCGCGGACCTGCCGGGCCTGCATGCGCAGGACATCGGATTTCCGGAAGAAAATGTCCTCGTAAGGGATGGACCGATCGGGGAGCTGGAGGTGGTTCTCGTGAAAGACGACGCGCGAGTTGGGCGGCAGTCGGAAGACCTGGCGGCCGAAGAGCCATTTGGCCATCTGCAGCACGCCGAGGATGACGAGCGCCCCTGCGGCGATGCCGACGATGCTGCGCCGCAATGCCACCGCGGCCTGGCTGGTGTCGTGGAGCAGCGGGACCCCAAAAGAGATCAGGAAGCCGGCGACGGCGCCTCCGATCGTGATTTCGTCCGGGATGAAGTAGTGTTCGAGGTCGATGAATGCGGCCACGATGAACCCAGCCAGCAGGAGGGCGAAGACCGCCGCCAGGGCCGGGGACGACAGCCCGAAGCGGAGCCAGCAGGCCAGGAACGCCAGGCCGGTCAACAGCTCGACCGCGAGATAGCGGGGTGAGATTGCCGCTCCGCAATAGGCGCAGCGCCCCCGCAGGCTGATCCAGGTGATCAGGGGCAGATTGTGATACCATCGGATCCGCTGGTTGCAGCGGGGGCAGTGCGAGGGCGGATACACCAGGCTTTCGCCCCGGGGCATCCGGTAGATGCAGACGTTCAGGAAGCTCCCTACAACGGCGCCGAAGATGAGGAAGCAGACGGACCAGAAATGGAAAGGCATGGCGGACATGACCGGTGGATTCATGCCTGCCGCAGATGGCGGACCAGAGCGCGGCGCATGGTCTCGACGGGAGCGGGCTGTCCCGACCAGATTTCGAGGGCGCGGGCGCCTTGGTGGAGGAGCATGCCGATGCCGTTGGCGGTGCGGCAGCCGGCGGCCTCGGCGCGTTCGAGCAGGGGCGTGCGAGCCGGGCGGTAGATCATGTCATAGACCGCGCTGGCGCGGCCCAGAGCGAATCGGGATTCGTCCAGCGGAACGGGATCGGAGGCGCGAAGGCCGAGCGAGGTGGCGTTGAGGACGAGGTCGACCGTGGCGTCCGGATAATCGAGGTGGACACGGACCTCGGGATAGCGGCGGCGGATGTCGCCGGCCACAGCCGCGGCCTTGTCGCGGTTTCGATTGACGAGCCAGAGCTCGCGGACGCCATCGGCAGCGAGCCGGAGGGCGGCCACACGGCCGGCGCCGCCAGCGCCGAGCTGCAGGACGCGCGCGCCGGCGGGGTGGAATCCGAGGTCCTCCTCGAGCGCATGGGCGATGGCGTCGGCATCGGTGTTGAAGCCGCGCGAGCGGATTTCGAGGATGGGCTCCGGGGGCCACTGGCCGACGGGAAGCCATGTGCCATCGGCGCGCCGGCCCTCGAACGCGATCGTGTTGACGGCGCCCCAGGCGCGGGCGCTTTCGTCCAGGAGATCCACCCATTCGAGGGCAAGCAGCTTGTGAGGAACGGTCAGGTTAAGGCCGATGAACCGGAGGGCCCGAGCGCCCGACAAGGCGCCGGCCAGATCCTCCGGCGGCACCTCGAAGGCCAGGTAAAGCCAATCGAGCCCCAGCGCCGCTATTCCGGCATTCTGGAAGGCCGGCGAAGCGGAATGACGAACCGGAAAGCCCAGAACCCCGCAATAACGCGTTGTCGCCGAGACCGGAATGGAGGGCAAGCCGGACACCGGGCTCATTTATCCAGGAACCCGCAACCAAGGCAAGGGCGGGGTGCGATGAAAAGGGTTCTCTGCCGCGATCCCCTGCCGCCCCCGTGGCTGGGAAAGTGCTCGAAATGGCCCGTCGGGGCGATTACATTCCCAAATGGCTGCTATGAGGAAATGCGCCTGGCGACGTGGTCTTCTTTGCGTGCTGCTGATTGGCGCGATGGCAAGCGCGCCCGCGGGCCGCATTCGGGCCGGCGTGCGGATCAGCGAGCTGATGTATCATCCGGCTTCCGAGGATGTGCGGGAGGAATACATCGAGCTGCACAATCCCGATCCCGCCGCGGTGTCGCTGGGCGGCTGGCGATTCACCCGGGGCATCCAGCTCACGTTTCCCGAGGTGGACCTGCCCGGCCACGGCTATCTGGTCGTGGCGGCCGATCCCGCGGTATTCGCCTCGATGCATCCCGAAGCCGCCCTTGTGGTTGGGGGGTGGGAGGGGCGCCTGAGCAACAGCGGTGAGACCCTCGAGCTGACCGATGCCCAGGGACAAGTGGTTCAGAGCATCCGTTATGCCGACGAGGGCGACTGGGCGGTGCGCGAGCCGGGGCCGATCGATTACGGACACCGCGGGCTGGTCTGGAGCAGCCCGGCCGATGGCGGGGGGGCGTCCATCGAGTTGGTCAATCCCGCGATCGACAATTCCTGGGGCCAGAACTGGCTGGCCAGCGCCATCCTTGGGGGAACTCCGGGCCGGGTCAACTCCGTCCATTCCACCAACACACCCCCTTTCATCCAGGAGGTGCGCCATTTCCCCGCGGTGCCGAAATCGACGCAGACCATTTCCATCACTGCGCTCGTGATCGACGAGTCCGCCGATCCGGTCACGGTCCGCCTTCACTATCGACGGGATGGCAGCCCGGACTTCAGCTCGATGGAGATGCTCGATGATGGGCATCACGGCGACGGGTCGGCCGGAGACCATCGGTGGGGAGCCCTCTTGACCGCCCAGCCTCACGGAACGATCGTCGATTTCTTCGTCGAGGCGGCCGACGCGACGGGCCTGATCCGGACCTGGCCCGCCCCTGTCAACGTGGACGGCCAGGGGGTTCAGCGCGCCAACGCCCTCTGCCAGGTCGATGACGAGATCTATCGCGGCCGACTCCCGCTCTACCGGCTGATCCTGACCGCAGCCGACCAGGCCGAGCTGCGGCAGATCAACCGCAACACTCCCGCTGCGCCCTACTCGACCTCGGATCAGACACGCAGCCATGCGCAATTCAACGGCACGTTCATCGGCAGCGACGCGAGCGGCGCTGCGGTGCGCTACCTGGCAGGCGTCCGCAACCGGGGCAACGGCAGCCGCTACCTGCTTCCCGCCAGCTATCGGGTGAACTTCCGCTCCGACGAGCATTGGAAGGAAGTCGCGGCGCTGAACCTGAACGCGCAGCACCCGCACGCGCAATTGGCGGGCAGCGCATTCTATCAACGCGCTGGATTTCCGGTCCAGCAGGCCCGGGCCCTTCAGGTCCGGGTCAACGGCGTTCCGCAAGCCACGCCGGGCTCTCCCTCGTTCGGCTTCCACGTTGCGAACGAGGTCATCGACAGCCAGTTCGCTGAACGCCAGTTCCCGTTCGATTCGTCGGGCAACATCTACCGCGGCATCCGCATCCAGAGCCCGGGGGCGAACCTGAGCTACCTCGGAGAGGATCCGGACCGATACCGGGTCAATTACTTCAAGCAATCCAACGTCAGCGAGGATGACTGGGCCGATCTGATCGGTCTGGCGGGCGTGCTGGACGACACCCCGGATGCCCGATATGCGGAGGAGGTCCGCCGGGTGCTCGATGTGGAGGAGTGGATGCTCTATTTCGCCCTGGAAACGCTGGTGGACAACCGGGAAACCAACCTGGCAAACGGCAACAACGGCACCGGGGACGGCGACGATTACTTTCTGTATGCGGGCGTGCAGGATCCGCGGTTCCGCGTCCTTCCCTACGACCTCGACACGATCATGGGCCAGGGCAACGTCGGCGGGATCGTCAGCGACGGGCTGTTCCGGATGGCCGCCAACCCCCGGATCGCCCGGCTTCTCCAATGGCCCGACTTCGCCCCTCTCTATTACGAAGCGCTGCTGGAATTGCTCGATGGCATCGGATCGCCTGCCCAGTTCAATCCCCTCATCGATCAAGTCCTGGGCGAGCTGGCCCCCGCCTCCAACATCGCCGCCATACAATCCTTCATCGCCGACCGCGGCGCATTCATTCGCGCCCAGATCCCTCTCCATCTGACAGCGAGCAACAGCCTGCCGATCGAGGCGGGCGCCTACGTGACGACCAACGCCGCGTTCAGCCTGGCCGGCGCCGCACATGCGGTTCGGACCCGATCGATCCTGGTCGGCGGGCAACCTGCACAATGGGAAGGCTGGCGGTGCCGCTGGGTTAGCCCCGCCGTGCCTTTGACGCCCGGATTCAACCACATCCTCGTCGAGGCGGCGGATCCGACGGGGCAGGTCTTCGATCGGATCGGGGTGGATGTCCGTTACGATCTCGAAGGCGCAGGCCGGACCGTGGCTGCTGTCGGCGCCGACACGGTCTGGAGGGCCGCCGACAGCCCTTACCGGATCGACGGCCTTCTGACCGTGCCCGCCGGCGTGACGCTCGCCATCGAGCCGGGCGCAACGGTGTATTTCGCCGACGGCGCCGGCCTTCTTGTTCAAGGGCGGATTGACGCGGCAGGCCTCCCCGATGCCCGGATTCGATTCACGCGGCTGCCCGGGCTCGCAGGGGATCCCACGGACCGGTGGGCCGGGCTGGACCTCGATCATTCGGCGCGGAGCAACCGGCTGGCTTGCGTCGACTTCGCCTTTGCCGGCAGCGGCGGCTTCTCATTCCGGGCGATCGATTCGGCGGCCGAGATCGACCGCTGCACCTGGAGCGGCACCACGCGAACGCTGATCGAGATGGAGAACTCGTCCCTGACTGTCCGCGGCTGCGTGCTCCCGTCGATCGTCGAAAACGAGCTGGTCCATGGCGTTGGCATCCTGGCGGGGGGCTGCCTGGTCTTCGAAGAAAACGTGTTCGGAACCACCACCGGCTACAACGACATCATTGATTTCAGCAACGCGCGCCGGCCGGGGCCGATCCTGCAGGTGCTGCGCAACGTGTTCACCGGATCGAGCGACGACATGGTCGACCTCGATGGCGCCGACGCCCATATCGAGGGCAACCTCTTCGTCCACGGCCGCCATAGCGACGCCACAGGCGAAGACAACACCGCCAGCGCGGTCTCCTTCGGCCAATACAACGGCTACAGCCCTCACGTCGTGGTGGTCCGCAACCTGGCCTGGGATGTCGAGCATTTCGTCCTCTGCAAGGAAGGCGGGTTCGTGACGATCGCGAACAACACGGTGATTGGGGTTTGCAACAGCTTCCTGAATCTGGACGAGCCCGGCCGTGCGGACAGCCCGGGCCGCGGCGCGATCGTCGAAGGCAATGTCTACTGGAACCCGCTTGGCTGGGAAGGCGTGAACTTCGAAAACGCGGCTTCCTCCAACCATGTGGCCGAGCTGACCGCGGCGTTCAACATCTTCGCCGCCGAGGATCGCCTGAGCCAAGGGCCAGACAATCAGCGGATCGATCCCCACCTGGTCAGCCTCGAGCCCGCGGGCTGGCCGGAGCTCACGAATGCATTTCGCCTGCGGCCGGGTTCGCCCGCCATTGCCACCGGGCCCAACGGCCTCGACCGCGGAGCCCTGGTGCCATCCGGCGCATCGATCTCGGGCGAGCCCTTCTCCCCATGGCCGGCGAATCGCGTCACGCTCCGCGTGGCGGGCCCGGGCATCGTCGCATACCGTTACCGCCTCAACGACGATCCCTTCGGCGAGCCCAGCCCCATCGACACGCCGCTCGAGCTCCTGGATTTGGCCAATGGCGCGCATCGCGTCGAAGTCCTGGGCCAAAACTCGGCGGGGGCCTGGCAGAGCCAGCCAACCCGGTCGAGATCCTGGACAATCGGCCCCGCCGAGCCGAGGGTGGTCCTCAACGAGATCCTCGTTCGCGACTCCTCGACGAACGGAGCCGACGGCCCAGGGGCCGGCTGGATCGAGCTGCACAACGAAGGGGCCGCGGCCGCCGACCTCGAAGGCGTCACTCTCGAGGACGGCCAGCACGGATTGTGGCGATTCGTGTTTCCAGCCGGCGTGCGGCTCGATCCGGGAGCGTTTCTGCTGGTGCTGGCGGACGCCGATCAGGCCGCTCCGGGCTGGCACACGGGCGCCTCTCTCCCGCCGTCCGGAGGGAGCGTTCGGCTCGCCGGGCCCGCCAGCCAGGGCGGCCCCCTTCTCGACCATATCCGCTTCGGCATGCAGGTTGTCGGACTGGCGATCGGCCGCGGACCGGACGGGCAATGGACGCTGACATCCCCCACCCCCGCCGCCCCCAACCGGATCCATCCCATCGGCGACTCGCGCGGCCTCCGGATCAACGAGTGGCTGGCCGAACCTCGGACTTGGTCCCCCTCGGACTACATCGAAATCTACAACTCGGACCCGCTGCCCGTCGGCATGGGCGGCTTCTCCCTCACGGACGAACCGGTGGCCATCCCGAACCGGCACATTCTCCCGCCGCTTGGGTTCCTCGATGGTTTTGGCCACGCGGTGTTCCTGGCGGATGGCCGTCCCGAACGAGGCGATGACCATCTCGATTTCAAGCTGGCATCCGAGCAAGGCAGCATCGCGTTGTCGGACGATGCCGGCATCGTGATCGACCACGTCATCTATGGGCCCCAAACCCTCGATATCGCCGAAGGCCGCCTCCCCAGCGGGGGCGCAAGCTTCGCCCGGTTCGTTCATCCCTCTCCCGGCGCGCCGAATCCGGGAATCGTCATCACCAACGTGGTCACCACCACGATCCCCCTGATCACCACCAATACGCTCTGGCGATACGAAGCCACAGGTCTCGAGCCCGATCCCGCCTGGTCCAGCACGGAGTTCGACGATCTGCTCTGGCCCGCCGGGCTCCCCGCCTTCGCCTTCGATGCCGATCCCCTCCCCGCCCCCATCCTCACCCCCCTGAGTCTCACGGCCTCCAACGGCAGCAAGATCATCACCTTCTATTTCCGGGCTGCCTTCATCGCGCCTTCGCCCTTGCCTCCCGCCGCGAAGCTGCGTATCCGCATGTTGATCGACGACGGCGCTGCGTTCTATCTCAACGGCAGCCATCTCCACCGAGTGCGGATGCCCGGCCCTCCCTACACGAGCGCCACGCGCGCCTCCCCGTCCGTCGACGACGCCGCCTGGGAGGAATCCATCCTCGCCAGCACGCCGATCGAGGCCGGCACGAATGTGCTCGCGGTCGAGGTCCACCAATACAGCAGCTCCAGCGCCGATGTCGTCTTCTCCATGACGAGCGACATGATCCTCACCACCACCAATGTCACCGCCCCTCCCGCCGCCCGGGTCCGCCTCCACGAGATCCTGGCCGGCCATCGGGCCGATGCCGGCACTCCAGGGCCGGATTCGGATTGGATCGAGATCCACAATCCCACCTCGGAGAGCGTCGACTTGGGCGGGTTGCGCCTCACGGATCATGCTGGCGATTCGAGCCCGTGGGTGTTTCCATCCCCCTCGATCATCGGGCCGGACGGATACCGGATCGTGCGGTGCGATTCGAGCCAGCCCCCGTCGGACGCCAACACGGGCTTCGGCCTCGATGCGCATGGCGACGCCATTTTTCTTTTCGGCTCGCCGGCGCTGGGGGGCGCCCTGCTCGACGCCGTGCGGTTCGGGCTCCAGATCCCCAATCAGTCGATCGGGATTTCGCCTGAAAGCGGGCTCTGGGCGCTCACCGATCCCACGCCCGGGACAGCCAATCGCACCGCTTTCCTGGGCGATCCATCTCGGATCCGAATCAACGAGTGGATGGCGCATCCGGCCGGCGGCAATGACTGGTTCGAGCTGTTCAACAGCGGGAGCGATCCGGTCGAGGTCAGCGGATGGTGGGTCACCGACGATCTGGCTCGCCCGCTCAACCATCCGCTGCCGCCGCTGTCGTTCCTGGGCGCGGGAGCGGATGCCTGGCGCCAGTTCGAGGCCGACAATGATCCGGGCCAGGGCGCGCACCATGTCGGCTTCCGGCTCGATTCCCAGGGCGAATCGATCGGCGTGTTCCTGCCGGACGGTTCCCCAATCGATGGCCTCCATTTCGGCCCGCAAATCGAGGGGGTATCGGAGGGGCGCTGGCCCGACGGCCAGAACCGCTTCCTGCCGTTCCCGGGGGCATCGAGCCCCGGCGCCGCCAACCGGATCCCGGCTGGCCCCATGCGGCTCGAACAGGCGGGCTGGAGGAGCATGGGATTCCATTTCCTTTTCGAGGCGGCCCCAGGCCAGGCCTACGCCGTCCAAGCCAACGAAGGCCTCGCCGACGATGGCTGGACCGACCTGATCCGGATCGACGCCGGCACTGAATCCCGATGGATCGAAGTCCTGGATCCAGCCGCTCCCGGGTCCGCCGCCCGGTTCTATCGCCTGATCGCTCTCGACCCGCCCATGAGCGGACCGGAATTGCGTTGAGTCGCCGGCAGCGGGCCGCCTACAATGGAGTCATCGGATGCTGGCTGCGCCGCCGGTGCGCCGCAGCGGGCGCTGAAAACCGACAAAGGGCCGAACAGCCGCCGTGCACTTAGCCCATCTCAGACTGCGCAATTTCCGGAACTATACCCGGCTGGATGCGGATTGGAGCCCGGGATTTCACGTTCTCGCGGGCGCCAATGCGCAAGGGAAGACCAACCTCCTGGAGGCCATCTATCTGCTGGCCACGCTGCGGTCCTTTCGCGGCATCGGCGGCGCCCAGATGATCCAGCAGGGGCAGGCCGGCTACTTTGTGGGCGCGCGCATCGTCGGCGTCGAGCAGCACGATGCCCGGATCTACTGGTCGGTTTCCCGGCGGGAGTTGACCCTGGATCGGCATCCGGTCCGGCGGATTGCCGATTACCTCGGCGTGCTGCGTGCGGTGGTTTTCTGTTCCGAGGACAGCCAGTTGGTCAAAGGATCCGGCCGCATCCGCCGACGCTTTCTGGATCTGATCTTGACCCAGACGCGGCCGGATTATCTGGCTTGGCTGCAGCGCTATCACGCGGCGCTGCGGGCGCGCAATGCGATCCTCAAAGGCCGGGAGATCGATCCGGACGCCCTGGCGGGATTCAGCGCCGAGCTGGTTCGCGCGGGCCAGCCTCTGATGGAGGCCCGGGCATCGCTGACGCCCCGTCTGGCGGAGGTGGCCAGGAGCGCCTACGAACGGATGGCCGGAGGAGGCGGGGAATCGCTCGCGGCGACCTATGAGCCGAATGTCCGGGGCGACCTGGCGGTGGCGCTGGCCCAGAGCCGGGCGCGCGACCAGGCGTACCGGCAGACCATGGCCGGCCCTCACCGCGATGAGCTGCAGCTGGCACTGGATGGACGTCCGGCCGCTCAATACGGCAGCGAGGGGCAAAAACGAACGGTGGCATTGGCGCTGAAGGCCGCGCAGGCCGAGTATCTGACCCTCCACCATGGCGCGCCGCCTGTGCTGCTCATCGACGATGTCATGGGGGAGCTGGACCGGCAGCGGCGCGGCGGTTTCATCCCGCTGCTCGAACAGGTCCGGCAGGCCCGGGGCCAGGTGTTCATGACCTGCACCGAGGAGAACTGGCCGCGCGATCTGGGAACGGACCTGGTGCGCTGGACCGTCACGGCGGGCTCGCTGAACCCCTCCTGAAAAACCGCGGCCACTTGCGCTTCATGGATTTGTGATTATCGTCAATCAGTGTGATCGTTGACGGCAAAAGGGCGCTGGTGGAGAAGCTCTCGCGTTCGCAGATCTACTGTGATTACGAGAAGGCCTTCACCCAGACGACGGGGCTATCGCTGGCCATCCGGCCGGTTGAGGTCTCGCAGCTGGCGCATCAGGGCAAGACTGACCAAAGCCCTTTCTGCGCCCTGATGGGGCAGAGCAGCGAGTCTTGCGCGGCTTGTCTGCAGGCCCAGCGGGAGATGAGCCAGCAGGAGGGCAACGGCCTGCGGCGGACCGTCTGCTTTGCCGGCCTGTCCGAGGCGGCCGTGCCGGTGCGGGCAGGCAATGAAACGGTGGGGTTCCTGCAGACCGGAGGCGTGCATCTGAGAAGGCCCACCGCCGCGGATTTCCATCGGCTCAGCAAGATCCTGATCGGCTGGGGATTCGATGTCCATCTGAGCCGGGTGGAGGATGCGTTCTTTCGCACCCTGGTGCTGACGGCCGAGCGATTCGACGCCGTCCTGCGCCTGCTGTCCATATTCGCCGAGCACCTGGGAGCGGTCAGCAATCAGGTCCTGGTGCAGCAGACCCATGCGGAGCCGCCGAACATCGTCCGGGCCAAACAGTTCATCCAGGAGCATCAAGCCAACGATTTGACCCTGACCGACGTGGCGCGCGCGGTGAACACGAGCACCTTTTACTTCTGCAAGATGTTCAAGAAAGCCACCGGCTTGAAGTTCACCGATTACCTGTCGCGCGTGCGGGTCGAGAAAGCCAAGAACCTGCTGATCAACCCCAACCTGCGCGTCAGCGAGATCGCCTACGAGGTGGGATTCCAGTCCCTGACCCATTTCAACCGGGTGTTTCGGAGAATGGTGGGGCAATCTCCGACCGAATACCGCGCCCATCTGGTCCTGGTCCTGGCGGAGGAATCCAATCGACCGGATTCGCGCGCGCGCTGAAAATGGGGCTTGCCCGGAGGAGAGGTAATTGGTAATTTCCGCGCCCAATTAGCCCGACGGCGGGGGCGAGGCCTGGGCCGAGAGGGAGAAGACCACGGCCGACGGGAGGGCGGGCCCGAGGCGAATCCGGCATCCGACGGAGCGAACGCGAACTGAATCATGACCATGACAATCACCGGTTACAGCAATACGACCAATCAGGCACTAAAGGCGTGGGTGGAGGAGGTCACCCGGATGTGCCAGCCCGCGCGCGTCCATTGGTGCGACGGCTCGAGGGCGGAGCACGATCGCCTGTGCGAGGAGATGGTGTCGCATGGCGCCTTCACCAGGCTCAATCCCCAGCTGCGGCCGGGGTGTTTCCTGGCCCGATCGCACGCAAGCGATGTGGCCCGAGTCGAGGATCGGACATTCATCTGCTCCAAGCGTCCGGAGGATGCGGGGGCGACCAACAACTGGGCGGATCCGGACGAGATGCGAGCCCGGTTGAAAGGGCTCTTTCAGGGATCCATGCGGGGGCGGACGCTCTATGTGATCCCGTTCTCGATGGGGCCGCTGGGATCTCCCGTTGCGAAGATCGGGATCGAGATCACCGACTCGCCGTACGTGGTGGTCAACATGGGCATCATGACCCGGATGGGCAAGCCCGTGCTCGATGCGCTGGACAGCGGCTCCTTCATCCCATGCCTCCACTCGGTGGGTGCGCCGCTCGAGCCCGGCCAACCGGACGACTACTGGCCCTGCGAGCCCGATAAAGACAAGAAATACATCGTTCATTTTCCGGAGGAACCGTCCATTTGGTCCTATGGATCCGGCTATGGCGGGAACGCGCTGCTGGGCAAGAAATGCCTGGCCCTGCGAATCGCCTCGGTGCTGGCCCGGCGGGAGGGCTGGATGGCCGAGCACATGCTGATCCTGGCCCTCACCTCGCCGAAGGGAAAGAAGTACTATATCGCAGCCGCCTTTCCGAGCGCTTGCGGCAAGACGAACCTCGCCATGATGCAGCCCACCTTGCCGGGCTGGACGGTCCGGTGTCTGGGGGATGACATCGCCTGGATCCGGATCGGTGCCGATGGGCACCTCTACGCCGTGAATCCCGAATATGGATTTTTCGGAGTGGCACCCGGGACGTCCGACAAGTCCAACCCCCATGCGATGGCCACCATCACCCGAAACAGCATCTTCACCAACGTGGCGCTCACGCCCGAAGGAGACGTGTGGTGGGAGGATATCGGCAAGCCGCCACCGCCGCAGATGATCGACTGGGAAGGAAACGAATGGACGCCCGGGTGCGGCCGTCCCGCAGCGCACCCCAACGCGCGGTTCACCGCCCCCGCCGCCCAGTGCCCCGTCATCGATCCCGATTGGGAAAAGCCCGAAGGCGTGCCGATCTCGGCCTTCTTGTTCGGCGGACGCCGTCCCAGCACCATCCCGCTCGTCAACGAAGCATTTAGCTGGGAGCATGGCGTGTTTCTGGGATCGGCAGCAGGATCGGAGACTACCTCGGCCGCCTTGGGCAAGGCGGGGGTGCTGCGGCGGGATCCCTTCGCGATGCTCCCGTTCTGCGGATACCAGATGGGGGATTATTTCGCTCACTGGATCTCCATGGCCCAGCGCACCGACCGCTCGAAGCTGCCTCGAATCTTCTTCGTCAACTGGTTCCGGAAAAACAAGGACGGCAAATGGCTCTGGCCCGGCTACGGCGAGAACAGCCGCGTGCTGAAGTGGATCTGCGAGCGGATCGACGGTTCCGGCCGGGCCACGGCCACCCCGATCGGCAACCTGCCGGCGCCGGATGCGCTCGACCTGAGCGGGATGTCCATGAACCCGGAAGACCTCCGGCAGCTGCTGGCCGTCGACGTGCCCGGCTGGAAAAACGAGGTCGAAGACATCGACCGCAATTACGCGAAGCTCAACCACCATCTCCCGCCCGCGCTGAAGCAGCAGCTGGACGATTTGCGGCGGCGTCTGGAATCGGCCTGAGAGCCGCTCTCCGCCTTCTTCCGAGGGGCTTCTGGCACGCCAGGAGCCCCTTTCATGTTTTTGTAACTATCGCATCCTGGCTGCCGTCTCTTATTACGATGAAAACGACGCCGATCCTCGCAATTCTTTTTGGCTTGGGACTGTCTCTCCAGGCCGCAGAGGGCCAACCGCCCCGGCCGCAGCCGCCGGCCGGTCCGCCCATGTTCGAAGACCTCAATCCCGAACAACGCCAGGCGCGCTTCGACACGATGATGAGGCGGCTGGAGTTGGGGATCGAGGCCATCGAGAAGAAGGCTGCGGGCTCCCCGCTGACCGATGCCGATGAGCAGCAGCTCAAGCGGCTTCGAGACATGAAGGCCATGATCCAGCTCCAGAAGAAGAGGATGGCTGGAAACGACTTGGCGCCCGAGGAACGAGAGAAGCTGGCCCAGCTCCAGGACCGGATCGGCCCGGCCCCCATGGTGCGCCCAATGCGTCCGCCAACCCCCCGCCCCGAGGGCGGCATCCAGCCCGAACGCAGACCCGATGCGCGTGCGGAAGCCCGGGCCCAGGCCCGTTCGGAAGAACGGCCCCAAGCCAGAGCTGAGGCTCGATCCGAAGGGCGCGCCGAGGTGCGCGTCGAAACCCGGCCGGAAGGGCGGACGGAAATCCGGCGCGAGGTCCAGATTATTCAACGCCCTCCTCCCGCTGGAGGCGATCGGCCTGCAGATCGGCCCAAAGCGCGACCTGAAAAACAGCGCGATATGGATCGGCCCCAGATGGACAGGCCGGCTGTGGCTCCCGATCGTCCACTGAAAAAGAAGGATCCGAAGCCGGAGCCGGCTCCCGCGCCCCGCAAAGACCAGCCCAACCTCAAGAAGCAAGATCTGAAACCGGGTATGGCGCCCGCGCCCCGCAAAGACCAGCCGAAATGGGGGCCCGAAACCCGCCAGGCTGTTAAAGAAACGCGCGATCGCGCAGCGGATCTTATGCGCCAGATCCAGGAGACTCGGATGAAGCTGCATGCTGTTGCGCGCGAACCCGAAGCGACCGAAGAGCGGCTGGGCGATCTGGCGGCACGCCTGGGCAAGCTCGAAGCGGAGCTGGCCCTGTTGCGCGCGCGGGCTGAAGCCAAGCTCAAGCAACGGTTTTCCCCCGATCAAATCGACCGGCTCCGTCAGCGTATGAAGGATTGGCGGCAGGGGCCAGGCTGGGAAGTTCCTCAACGTCCGGGCGGCGCTCCTGCAGGGCGGACACCAGGCATCTTGGCTCCACGATGGCAGAGACCGATGGCCCCCGGCATGATGGATCGGCCGATGGCGCCGCATTTCAGGAACCAGCCGGGGCGCCCGGCTCCGGGGATGCCGGGTCGCTCGGGGTGGCCGTTTGCGCCGCAATGGGGCCCCCCCGGGGCGTTCCCGCGGCCCCCGTTCTCCCGGTAGAAGATTCGGCGATAGGCTCCCCGAGCCTCGCCGGACCCTCGCTCATTCCACCTTGCGCACCGCGTCTTCGGTCCCGAACGGATTCGGGACGCGGAGCGTGCACTCAGGGTCGTCACGCCAATCGCCATCGACCAGGAACCGATAATGGTAGGTGCCGGGTTCGAGTTCGACGGTGGCGCGCCAGATGCCGTCGGAATGTTTGCGCAAGCTGACAGGCGCCTCCTGCCAGCGGGTGAAATCGGCCACCAGTTGCACGCTCAAGGCGGCTGGGGCGTTGAAGGAGAACGTCTGTTTGCGCTTGGGAGGGTTGGGTATCGTGTCGTTTGGCATATCGACCTCGTCGGTTGAATCACCCTAAGCCCGAATGCGGCCCTGTCAACCGACGTGTCGCCAGGCATCCAAGCGCTGCTCGAGGCGGTCCAGCGGGGACGCTTCCTCGAAAATGGGAGGGAAATCCTTCCGCAGTTGCTCGAGGGTGGGAATGGATCCCCAGGCGGTGACGGTGAAGACCTCCAAGGCGCGAGCGACATCGAGACCGAGAGCGCGATTTCGCCGATGGAACCGCTTGCGGCATTCCGCCTGCCAGCCGGCAATCGAGCGCGGAGGCTCCATGTGGTGGCGCCCCACCCAGGGCAGCCACTCGACGATCTGCGACTGGTGGCAGTAGGACATCCGGCAGATCTGCTCGAAAGCGTCCTCGACATCGATCGCCAGATCGAACGGCACGGCGCCCGCCTGGTAGCTGTCCTGCACGTTGAGAATCACCGGGACGCGGCAGGGCGCCGAGCGGGTCTCGTCCGCCGGGTACTCGGGCGTGAACGCGTGCGGCACGTTGATCAGGTAGGCGACCTCGCGGACCGCGTTCGCAACGTCCAGGTGATCGACATGAACGCCGGCCAGGGGGTCGGCCGGCATCGGCGGACAAAACAGGTAGTCCGGCTCGAAATCGCGGATCGCCTTCCATAAGGCAGCCAGCAGAAGCGGCTCCCGCGCCAGAAAGGTCTCGCGCGGCACGCGCCCATCGGGCAGCTCCAGAAGGGCGAACTCGTAGCCGCCGATCCTGGCCGAGGCGAGCTGCTCTTCGCGGCGCAGGCGGGCCGTCTCCGCTCGAGTCCGAAACTGGTGTCCGCCGGCGCCGTCCGTGCACACCAGCACGCGCACGGTCAGGGCCTGGCCCAGGCGGCGGCGCCAGAGCTCGAACGTGCCCGATGCAGTAAACTCGTAATCGTCATAATGGGCGTGGATGTAGAGGATTTTCATGGCGCTTGCAGGCATCGGTTGCTCGGCGGCGGATCAGGGAAACGTGGGGCGTCTCAATCCGGCGGCGAACCGGGATCGTCGGATGCATCATTATCAAGCCCGTCCCAGTCCGGGAAAACCTCAGGGGGGATCTGGCCGCGGCGGATCAGCTCGCGAAGGTCTCGGATGATGGTGCGGCGGGCGACGCGGAAGTGGCGGGAGAGGGCGGAGACATTCGGGCGGCCCTGGCTGTGCTGGAGCAGGGCGAGCATCTCGTTCTGGCGGCTGAGCCGGTCGGCCGACCGGCTCAAGAGGGCGTCCGCGTCGATGCGTTTGGCCCGTTCCAGCGCCTCGAAACGGCGAACGACCTCCGCCTCGCCGCATTCGCTCAGCGCGATGCGCACGGTGCGCTGCAACTGGTGAAGGTCCAGGGGCTTGGGGATGCAGTAGTGGGCGCGCCGCGGTCCCTGGAGCGCCTGGATCTGCTGGTGGACTTCCAGGGCGCCCGACACGACAAGGATCGGCACAAACGGCAGCAGATCCTTGAAGGAAGGCAGGTAATCCAGGCCCCGTTCCCCTTTTTCCAGGATGTGATCCAAAATGATGAGCTGGGGAGGGCGGCGCCGGATCCGATCGAGAGCCTCGGTGACCGAGCCTGCATGGTCGAGATCGTAGTCGGACAGCGCCTCATCGTAGATCTCCCGCTGCAGCGGGTCGTCCTCGATGATCAGTATAACCGGTTTGTCCATGGTGGCTGTGTAGCTGCGGATGGAATCTACTCCCGAGGGGCGGTTGGATTCAAGCTCGCGTCGGGCACAGGCACGATGACGGTGAAGGTCGAGCCGCGGTGGAGCTCGGACTCGACATGGAGCCCGTAGCCCTGGGTCTTGGCGAACTCGTACACCATCGAGAGACCCAGGCCGGTGCCGCGCTTGCTCGAGAAGGATTTGGTCGTGAAAAAGGGCTCGAACAGGCGAGGCAGGTTCTCGGGCGAGATCCCGACGCCCCGATCTCGAACCTCGAGCAGAACGTAGCGGGAGGCCAGATTGGGCGCGAGGACGGGATTGGCGGGCAGAGCCTCCGCCAGGCGCGAAACGACCGACACCTCCCCTGCCCCGCCCAGAGCGTCCGAGGCATTGAGAATCAGATTCAACAGCAGCTGCTGCATCAGATCGCGCGCGCACGGCACGGGCGGCAGGGCTGGCGCCAGGTCGCAGCGAAAGGTCACGTTGGGCAGCAGGCGATCGCCGAACAGACGGAGGGTTTCCTGAACGATCGAGTTGAGGTCCTCCGAGACCAGCCCGGCGTGGGGCGCGCGGCTGAAGCCGAGCAGCGCCCTGACGACCACGGCCGCCTGATCCACAACGGTCAGGATGCGGCGGGTGCGGACCTGGATTTTCTCGGGATCGGCGATCTGGGTTTCGATGAGCTGAGCAGAGCCTTTGATGATGGAGAGGATGTTATTGAAATCGTGGGCGATGCCGGCGGCCAGCGTGCCCAGCGCCTGCATTTTCTGGCTGTGCCAGAGCGCCTGGTTAGCCGCCTGGAGCTCCTGCGTCCGCTGGGCGACGATCCCTTCGACTTGCGCGTAGCTGCGCTTGAGCCGCAGATGGCGGTTGACCGCCAGCCAGGCCAGGCCAACCGCGACCAGCACCGCCCCCGCCAGAACCGCCAGCAGCCGAGTCTCCAGATACCACGGAAGAGCAACCGTGAAATCGAATACCGCGTAGTGCTGGCGATCCACGTTGCCGTTGCGGTCCATTGCGCGAGCCTGGAAATAATGGCGTCCAGGCGTCAGCTCCCGGATGTCGACGGACGAGACGGCGGCGAAGGGTGTCCACTGGAGATTGTCCAGCCGCCAGGAATAGAGCAGGCGTTCGGGAGAGGTGATTTTCCATTTGTCCTGGCCGCGGAGCTCGAAACGGACGGGTTCATCCAGCAGGAATTCGCGGGTGCCATTGGCGCTCGAGATCGAGACGCGGGGCGGATCGATATCCGCGCCGGGCTCATGACGGACCAACCCGCGGCCCGTCCCCACCCAGACGCCCCCGTGACGATCTTCCAGAACGCAATAGGCGACGGGACTGGAAAGCCCCTCATGCGCATCGTTGTCGAGCCAGACGCCATCGACGAAATGATGGATGCCGTCCCGGGAGGCGGCCCAAATGCTTCGGTCGCGAGCCCGGATCATTGCATGGACCTGGTCCAGGCCCGAGCGAATCCTGGTCCAGGTCTTGCCGTCGAATTCGTGAATGCCATCCCGCCCCCCGCACCAATAGCGGGAGGCGTCGATCTCCAGGAAGCAGAACGCCTGATCAGGGGCGGCGCCGTCCGCCCGGCCGAACACCTGGAGCTGGCGATCGCGCAGGACCGCAATCCCCGCGGCGCCCCCCACCCAGAGATCACCCGAAGCCGTCCGCCGGCAAAACTCGAGCCGATCGACGAAACGCGGATCGGCCGGGGTTCGCAGCAACGGCTGGAAACCCTGCAGGGTATATCGCTCCAGGCGCAGCTCGCCTGCCTGGCCGGCCGGCAGAACCTGAACCGCCTGCTCGCCGGGCCCGAGGGAACCCAGGAGCCGCAGGCGTAGCCCTTCGGGATGATGCACAGGCTCCGCAATCCCCTGCAGTGGATCCCAGGCCAGAATCCGATCCGCCCATCCCAGCAGCAGACGCCCGTCCGCCAGCAGCTCGATCGATTCCGGGGACTCCGACTCGACATCCGAACCGGCCGGCAGCGGCAAGGCGGTTCCAGCCCCCCCCTGCCAGAGGATCAGGTTCGTCGAGCTCAGCCACCACAACTGCCCTTCGCCATCCATCTGGCCGGCGAGAATGGGAGTCCCGGCACCCGGCTGATCCGGGAATTCCCGCCAGGGCAAAGGCATGAACCGGGCCAGACCTTCGGACGTGGCCAGCCAGAACACCCCCTTCGGTTCCCGGGCCACATCGTAATATTGCGCTGCCGGGAGCCCTTCCGTGACCGGATGCTCGGCCCCGGCCCGATCGACGCGAACCAGCGAGTTGAAGGAGAATGCCCAGCAGCCATGCACCGGATCATACCAGCCCTGGCGAACCTTGCCTTGCAGCATAGGCCAGGCCTCCCATTCCTGACCGCTCCAGCGAGCCAGCAGACGCCGCCCCGAGCCCCGAGACTCAGCCACACAAGTCACTCCGCCGCGGTCGTCCAGTGCGGGATATTGGAAGTGGACCAGATTCGATCCGGCGGGGGGCAGGTACTCCCGCCAGCCGCCCCCGGAGCTTGCATCGGGAGACGGGATCGAGGTCAGGCCAAGGCCCGACTCGCCTGAAATCCACACGCTGCCATCGCCCGCGTCCGCCATGTCCAGAAACCGTTCGAGACCGGTATCGGCCGCACGAACCAGGTCGCGCTCCCGCCCGCTTAGGCTGTCGAATTGAACCAGGCGATCCGATAACAGATAGAGCACCGAGCGATCCCGCGCCGTCAACAGCGGCAGCGGATGAATGCGCCTCGATAGATTGGTTTGGATCTCGAGCTGGATCCCCGCCGACTCATGGCGGATCCACCGGTCTTTGCGGAACTCGATCAGCCCGAAGTCGTCGATCGACCAGATCCGGCTGTCGGCGCTTTCGAGGATGGGAAAGTTCGAGTTGGGCGGGGCCGGAATCTGGCGAATATCGAATCCATCGAGCCAGCTGACCGGATCCTGATCGCCATGGCGAACCCAGACGCGGCCCTGGGGGCTGACGGTGACAGCCGTGCACCAGGACCGCGCCAAGCCGTCCACCGCGCGATAAACGCGCCAGTGCGCCGGCCGCTGGGCATAGGCAGGAAATGCCGCCCCCCCCAGCAAAGCCGCGGCCGCGCATAGCCGGATCCCGATGCCAGCCGAAGCCGTCATGAGCCAACGCCAGCGATGACTCGAGAATCGGCTCATTCGTGCTGCCAGATTGGCCTCCTGCACGTACAGCGGCAAATCTTTTCTGGGGTGTGCGGATTTCAATCCGCCTCTTGACACAGGGCACTATCCGAATCGGCGCTTCCCACCATTCGGACAGGCTCTGCCACAGGGCGCGGAGATGGCAGCCTTTCCGGTCCTGGCTGCCTGGCCCGCTCGAAACGCAAGGGTGCCCCCGTGTGGCGCCATCATGAATCCGTGGAGGCCGCGCACATCTGGCGGATCCTCTCGATGGCCTCGTCGAGGCCCACCTGGACAGCCTGGCCCTCGGCGCGCCGCTTGAACTCGACCTGGCCCTTCTCGAGCGTCCGTTTGCTGACCGTGATCCGCGCCGGCAGGCCGATCAGGTCGGCATCGCTGAACTTCTCGCCGGCGCGCAGCGGGCGGTCATCGAACAGGACCTCGATCCTCTCCTGCTGAAGCCGTTGGTAGATCGATTCGGCCCCCTCGCGAACCACCGGATCCTCGAGGTTGAGCCCGATCAGGTGAACGTGGTAGGGCGCGATCTGAGGCGGCCAGATGATCCCTCTGTCGTCGTGGTTCTGCTCGATGCAGGCAGCGGCCATCCGGCTGACCCCAATCCCGTAACAGCCCATGATGACTGGACGCGATTGGCCCTGGGCGTCGAGGTAGCGGCAGCTCATCGCTTCGGAGTACTTGGTGCCGAGCTTGAAGATGTGGCCGACTTCGATCCCTCGGGCCGCCTGCAGCCGCCCGGCGCAACGCGGGCATTGGTCGCCTTGGCGTGCCAGCTTGAAATCGCCGAACTCCGGCCGGGGCAGGTCACGGCCGAAATTGACGTTGATATTATGGTAGTTCGTTCGATTGGCGCCGCACTCGAAGTTGACCCGGCCGTCGACGTATCGATCCGCCAGGATTCGGACGCCCGCGGGCAGTCCGATCGGCCCCGCGTACCCCACCTCCGCTCCGGTCATCTCCCGAATGCGCTCCGGCGCGGCCAGCCGCAGGGGCGCGCCGCCGAGATGGTTGGCGACCTTGACCTCGTTGACGTCGCAATCGCCCCGGACCATCACGGCCACCATCTGCCCGCCCGAGTCATACAACAGGGTCTTGGTCGTTTTCCAGACTGGGATCTCGAGGAACTTGGCCAGCGGCTCGACGCCGATCAAACCCTCGCCCAATGCCGCTTCCATGGGACGCATCTCCGCGTCCTGAGGAAATTCCTCGAGGCGAGAGGATGCCTGTTCCTGGTTGGCGGCGAAATCGCAACGGTCGCAGAACAGGATCACGTCCTCGCCCGTGTCGGCCAGGACCATGAACTCCTGGCTGCCGCTGCCCCCAATGGCGCCTGAATCCGCCTCGACCGCGCGGTACTGGAACCCGATCCTCCGACAGATCCGGTGGTAGGCCAGGCGCATCGCCTCGTAAGCCGCCTCGAGGCCTGCCTCGTCCGGATCGAAGCTGTAGGCGTCCTTCATGATGAACTCGCGCGCGCGCATCAGGCCGAACCGGGGCCGTATCTCGTCGCGAAACTTCGTCTGGATCTGGAACACATTCCGGGGCAGATCCTTGTAGGATTTAATCTCCTGGCGAAGGATGTCGGTGACGACCTCCTCGTGGGTGGGGCCGAGGCATGCGGTGCTCCCGCGGCGATCCTTGAAGGCGAACATGATGCCGTCGACAGCGGTGTATCGCTCCCAGCGGCCGGACTCGACCCATAGCTCCTGGCTCTGGAGGGCGGGCATGAGCAACTCCTCGGACCCGGCCGCGGCCATTTCCTCGCGCACGATCTGCGAGATCTTGTTCAGCGTGCGATGGAGCAGGGGCAGGTAGGTGTAAACGCCCGCGGAAAGCTGGCGGATATAGCCCGCGCGCAGCATCAGCGCATGGGCGGCGGTCTGGGTGTCCTTGGGGACTTCCCGCAAGGTTTTACCAACATGTCGAGATTGGCGCATGGTCAGATTCCAATAGTGTCGATCCAAACGGAGATGAATTTGGACTGATGGACGCCTTTCTGGCCAGCAATTTATGCGGGCCAGTGATCCGAACAATGGGGTCGCATCTAAATATTTGACAATTGGCGAGCGCAAGGTGTTGCCATTCCGGCGGACAACGCAGCAGGATCGAGACCTGCCAAGATCGGGCCAATTCGGTCTTTGAACTGGGTCAAGGTGGCCGCCCCACTGCCTTACACACCGCGGTTGGCCCGCCAAAGCAGGACCACGCCCACCGCCTGAAAAATGAAGTTGGGCAGCCAAAGGATCAGTTGCGGCGCCCATTCGGCGCGGGTCTGGAGCGATTGGCCCAGCACCATGAAGCTGTAATAGACCAGCACCAGCACGATGGCCAGGGCAACGCCCACGCTCGTCTCCCGTCGATGCGTCCGGATGCCCAGCGGTATCCCCAGGAGGGTGAATCCGATGCACGCAAACGAGAAGGCGGCCTGCCGGTGCAGCTGAACCTCGACCGGCGTGGCGTCCACGCCCTGCCGATCGAGCTCGCGCTTCTCCATCCAGAGCTGCCGAAAAGTCATCTCCGAATACCGCGGCGCGCGCCGCTGGCTGCCGGATGCGCCGAAGGGCACCGTAAGAGGCCACTCCTCCATGATCACCGGATTCCACTGGCCGCCCTCGCCGGCGGCGTTGGTCGAGTAATGGAGGCCCCAGACGTTGGTCAGCAGCAGCTCGAGCTGCGGCTGGGCATCCCCTGCATCGCCCCATCCATAGGAGCCGCCCGAGGCTCGAACCCGCTGGACCACCCGGCCCTGGTCGAGCTGGGACAGGAGGATGTTCTCGAGATTGGTGCCGCGGATTCTGCCGATGTAGAGATAGAACCTCTTCTGATCGGTCAGAAATCGTCCTTCGGCCAGCGCGAGGGCGTCGACCTGGGTCCGAAACCGGTTGACGAGCTCCTTGTAAGCGTGGCGGCAGCGCTGGGCCAGCTCGAGGTTGATGGCCGCGCAAACAAGGCTCAGCGCCACCGACAAAAGGAGCACCGGCGTGATCAGGGCCGTGAGGCTCACCCCGTTGGCGCGGACCGCCGTCAGCTCCTGATCCGCGCTGAACCGGCCGAACACCAGCAGCGTGGCCGTCAACATGCCCATCGGCAGCGCGTACACCAGGACGAATGGCACGAGCAATCCGACCGCCTGCGCCACCACCACCAGGGTGGCCTGCCGGTTGACCAGCATCGCCAACACCTCCTTCAGGACGTTGCCCAGGAGCAGGATCAAGGTGAACACGCCCACCGACATGGCCAAGGCCACGACCACCTGGCGGATCAGATATCCCTGGAGCGTTTTCATGCGGACGATGGGTTCGCGCCATCCAGCGAACGGATGGCCTCGATCAGGCCGCGCTCGATCTGCGCCCACCGGGCCGGATCGGCCACCTTACCCCCCTTGGCATCGCTCACGTAAAAGGTGTCGATGGCCGCGCCGTTCTCGGTGCAAATCTTGGCTGTCGATATGTCCAGACCCAGATCGCTCAACGTCCGGACCAGCGAATAGAGCAGCCCGACCCGGTCCTCGCTCTGCACCTCGATCGCCGTCCGCACATCGGGGGTGGTTGCATCGAAACGCACCCGGGCGGGAAGCCGCTCGCCCTCGAGGTATGGCAGGAGCGGGGCCTCGCGCTTGGCCCGGCTCACCAGCGCACCGACGTCGACGTCGCCCAGCAGCGCGCCTCGGAGCACCTCCTCGACTCGAGCCCGCGCCGCGGCCCGGGGCAGCGCGCCGGTCCGGGCGTCGCACACGTAAAACAGGTCCAGGATCACGCCGTCCGACCGGGAGAAGATCTGGGCGCTGAGGATGTTCAAGCCCGCCGCGGTCAGGGAACCGGCGATCCGGCTGAACAGCCCGGCCCGATCCCACGTGCAGACCTTGAGCACGGCATAGCCGCGATCGGGCTCGTCCTGCCATGCCACCTGCGGCTCGAGAGCGTGGCGGCCGTGGGTCTGCAGCAGGACGAAGAAGCGGTGCGCCAGCCCTGCATCGGCGGCGATCTCGGCCGCCGATCGGATCCGGAAATAGCGGGGAGGGAGGCCGGCGAAATGCGCAGCGATCTCCTCCTCCGGCACGGATCCGGCGGCGAGCCGGCGGACCTCAGCGGCGAGCTCCTCGCGGCGGCGCGCATCCGTCCTTGCCGTTTCGACCCCGGCCAACACGTCGGCTGCTCGCTGGTACAGGGTCCAGAGCAGCGTCTCCTTGAAATCGTTCCAGTGAGCGGCGCTGGTCCCCAAAGAATCCGCGAAGGTCAGCAGCAGCAGCAAGTTGAGGTTTTCGAGCGTCGCCGCCTCGCGCGCCAGCTTGCGAGCGACGCCCGGATCGTCCAGGTCGTGCCGCTGGGACATCTGGATCATGGCCAGGTGATGCTCGACGAGGCGGACCAGGGCGGCGGCGGCGTCCGCCTCCAGCTCGAGCCGGCGGGCGACGCGCAGGGCCAGCTTCGCGCTGTCGGCCGCATGCCGGCGCGATGCCGTCGCTTTCCCGGCATCGTGCAGCAGCAGCGCCAGGTAGAGCAAATGCGGATGCTCGATCTTGCGAAAGATCTCCCGGAAATGCTCGAAAGGCGGCCGCGTCGCCGTCCACACCTGATCGAGCATCTCGATCGCGACCAGGGTGTGCTCATCCGCCGTGTAGCGATGAAAGAACTCGTGCTGCACCAGGCAGGTCAGCTTGCCGAACTCGGGCAGGTAGCGTCCGAGCAGATCGACCTCGTGCATCGCCCGCAGCACTGGTGCCACCCGTCCCCTCTGGCTCAGGATCTCGAGGAACGTGTCGCGGACATGGGCGTCCTTTCGGAAGCCGCGGTCGACCCGCGGCAGCTCATGGCGGATGAGCTGCGCCATGTCCGGGTGGAGCCGGAGCCCGCGCTGCTGCAGCTGGAGAAAAACCCGCATCAGACGAGCCGGCTCTTCTCGGAACACATCGCTCGACACTGCGCGGATTTCTCCGCCCGCCCACTGGAATCCATCTCGCGGCGGGGCCGGCCGCCTGCCTGGAAAGAGCCGCCGCCACGGAGAGGCCGGCTTCCCCTCCATCTCCAGCGCGAGCCGCTGCTCGAGCGTGCGGGTCAGCAGGTAGATCCGGCGCATGTGCGTGTAGACCGGCCGCATGAAACGCTCCACGCGCTTCATCGGCGACCGGTCCGCGAACCCCAGGCTCAGCGCGATCGGCGGCTGCAGCGATTTCATCAGGACGTCCACCGCACGGTTCGTCTGATAATGCAGCTCGGTCCGGATCCGGAGCAGGAAATCGTAGGCATTTTCGAGCTGCCTCCGCTCGCCGGGATTGATCCAACCCCGCGCTTCGAGGTCCGACAGCGTCCGCACCCGGTGCTTGAAGAAGGCCATCCACAGCAGATTTTGCAGATCGCGCAGCCCCCCGCAGCCATTCTTGACATTCGGCTCCTGCATCGTCGCCGAATCCCCGTACTTGGCGCGGCGCGCCGCCTGGTCTTTCAGCCGCGCGGCGACGTATTCGGCCTCGTGCTTGCGCACGCAGCGGGCCAGCACGGCCCGCTCCATGCGCTCGAACAGATCGGCCTGCCCGGCCACCCAGCGCGCCTCGATCAGCGAGGTCTTCGATTGCATGTCCTGATTGGCTACATGGACGCAGTCCTCGACCGTCCGGACCGAATGTCCGACCTTGAATCCCAGATCGAACAGGAGCACGAGCATCGCCTCGGTGAGCCGCGTCATCGCCTCCCGATGCCGCCCTCCCGGGGCAACCTCGCCATCATGAAGGAACATCACGTCGATGTCGCTGTGCGGATTGAGCTCCCGGCGCCCGTAGCCGCCTACAGCCACGATCGCCAGCGGCGGCATCGGCATCTCCGCAGGCTGGCATCCCGCCAGCGCCTCCAGCAGGTGCCCGAGCAGCCTGTCGATGACCACCGCCCGGGCCTCGCAGACCCTCCGCCCGCTCAATCCGCTCCGATGCAGGATCTTCAGGCGCTGGTTCTGCACCTTGAGATAGGCGCGATACCTGGCCAGCTCCGCCGCGGGCGAACGGCCCGGCGGCAGCACCAGCCGCGCCGTCGCGCTCGCCTCGATCTTTTCCAGGATCCGCTGCACGCGCGAGCTTAAGTCCCAACTCCGCGAAAAAGCAAACGACGAATTGGCGGCAACCCTTGCCGGTCCCCCGGTGTTTGTAGTATCGTCCGGCTTGCGCCTGACCGGCCCGCGCCGCTGCGGTCGGCCTCGCGACCGCCGCCCCCCGGCTCGCGGAGGGATCGATGCGCCAGCGCCTCGCGGGTGTCGGCCTAGCTACCATGGGCTCCGTCCCTGATCCAGACGCGGAATTGATGCTGCGCGCCAAGCGCGGCGACCGAGCCGCATTCACCCTTCTGGTCGAGAAATACCAGCAGCCGATCGTCAGCCTGGTCCGCCGAACACTTCGCGATCCCGACGAGGCCGAGGACATCGCCCAAAACGTCTTTCTCCAGGCATTTAAATCGGCCGGGCGATATCGGCCGACCGCCCGATTCGCCACCTGGCTCTACACCATCGCCCGCAACCTCTGCCTCAACGAGCTTCGGCGTCGCGCCCGCCACCCGGCCGATCCACTCGATTCCGCTGCGCCCGGCGACACTGGCCGTCCTGAAGTCCAAAATCCCGATCCTCATGCCCTGCTCGCACCCCAGGCCCTGCTCCGGCGCGAGCTCGACGCCGCCATCGAGCTGGCCCTGGCCGGCCTCCCGGAAATCCAGCGATCGGCTCTCCTGCTCCTGCGGGACCGGCAACTGCCCTACGAAGACATCGCCCAAATCCTCGATACAACCGTGCCCGCCACCAAGTCTCTCATCCACCGCGCCCGGGAGACGCTCAAACAGCAGTTGAAACCCTACCTGCGCTCGGGAGATTGGCCTCGCCCGATCCGCCTGCCGGATTCGACAAACCCGCAACTTTGATCCCGACCCGGTTTTCATCCTAACAGACCGTCATGAATTCCATGCCCGGCCATCTCGAGGCATTGCGGGACGACAGCCTTCGGCGGGCGCCGTCGGCGGAGGAAATCCGCCGGCTCGAGTCCTGGCTGGCGGGGCATCCCGAGCAGCGGGCCCAATGGGAATCCGACCTTCAGGTCGGCCAATGGCTTCGCGAGCTTCCGGATCCACCTGTATCGCCTGGTTTCGTCCCGAAGATCATGGCCGCCCTTGATCGGCCCTCGGCGGCTGGCTCGCGCCGATTGGACCTGTTGAGCTTTTGGCGGCTCTGGCTGCCTCCGCTCCGCTGGGCTGCCGCCTCGGCGGCGGCGGCCATCCTGCTGGCCTCTGCCGCCTTCATCGGCTATCGCCACCACCAATCGCAAACTCGAGTCGAGATCGCCCGCAGCGTCGCCCAAATATCGGACTTCCCCCTCTCCCTGGATCTCCTGTCGGACTTCGACGTCATCCGCCGCCTCGATCCCGCGGCGGTTCCCGTGGATGAGGAGCTTCTCGCCGCCCTCCAGTAGATCCAGGATTGCACTGCGCCATGCCGCTGGAACCGCTCAAGAGATCGCCCGATCCAGGCGGCGCATTGTCGGCCCGCGCTGCGCGCGCGGCGGCTTGCCGCCGGCGCCTTTGTTCGATCCTGGCCGGTCTGACGGGATCCATCGCCGCCACTCCGCTCGCGTCCCAACCCGTTCCTCCGCTGCCCGCATCCGTCTCGAACGCAACCCCGGCCGCACCATCAGCCCCCTCGCCCTCCTCCGGCGCCTATCGCTCGCCTGTCGACGAATTCCGCCATCTCCTGCGCGCCAACCCCGCCGAGCGCGAGCGGATTCTCGAGCAGCGCTGGCCGGGACGAGTTCAGGCCCTGCGATCCAAGCTCGCCGAATATGACGGGCTGCCCCCCGACGAGCGCGAGCTTCGGCTGCGAACGCTCGAGCTCCGCTATCATCTCCTGCCTTTGATGCGGATGCCCCGGGAACAGCGCGCCCCTGGCTTAAGCCGGGTCCCGCCCGAGTATCGCGATCTTGTAGACCAGCGGCTCGTCGAGTGGGATCTGCTCCCGCCCGACCTGCAAAAGGAGGCGCTCGAGAACGAGTCCACCCGCCACTACTTCGTCCAGCTGGACATGATCTCTCCCGCCCAGCAAAGGGCCTGGTTCGCCCGCCTGCCTCCCGATCGCCGCGACCAGCTCGAGGAGGGCTTTCGCCGCTGGCAATCCCTTTCCCCGGAGCAGCGCCAGCTCCGCGCCAGCGGCATCGACCGCTTCTTCCAGCTCGGCCCCGATGCCCGCCAAAAAGTCCTCGAGTCGCTCTCCGAAACCGAGCTGGCCCGGGTCCAGCCCGTCCTCGAAGCCCTGCCCCGGCTGCCCCCCGACCAGCGCCGCCAATATGTCGTCGCGTTCGAGAAGTTCGTCGCCCTCTCCCCGCCCGAACGCGAGCGCTTCCTCCAAAACGCCGAACGCTGGAAGACCATGTCCCCGGAGGAACGCCAGCTCTGGCGCGAGCTCGTCGAAAAGCTGCCTCCGCTTCCTCCCGGCATGAGCGGCGATTTCCTCTTCGCAACCCCATGAGCCTCCTCCTTTCCATATGCGCCCAACCAACGACCGGCGGGATGATCCCTGCAGCCATCCCCGAATCCGCCAACCTGGACACCGCCGGTTGATCGCCATCATCCGATCCGCGCGGGTCCTGCGCGCCGCGTGGTTCCTGGCCGGATGCATCCCCCTCCTGGGCGCGCTCCCTCCATCGTCATCCGCCTCCCCGCATCGGATCGAAGTCGATGCCCGGCATGCACCCCAGCGTATTGTCCGGGTCCGTCAGACCTGCCCTGCCCAGCCCGGGCCGCTCGATCTTCTCTACCCGCAATGGATCCCCGGCGAGCACGCGCCCAATGGACCCGCGGCCGACCTGGTATCCTTCCGACCTTCGAGCCGGAGCCAGCTCCTCGATTGGAAACGCGATCCGCTCGATCCCTTCCGAATCCGGATTCTCGTCCCCCCGGGTGCCGAGTCGGTGGATCTGGATTTCGAGGTCGTGCTCCCCGGCCGGCCCGGCTTCACGGCAGGCCCTTCGACTTCGCCGAACCTGGCCATGCTGAACTGGAATCTGATGCTTCTGTACCCCGCCCAACTGCCAGCCGATTCCATCTCGTTCGCGCCCGCGCTCAGGCTTCCTCCCGGATGGCGCTTCGGAACGGCCCTGACGGTCCGCGATCAAATGCCGGACCGCGTTGAGTTCGATCCCGTCCCGCTGACGATCCTGATCGACTCGCCGGTTCTGGCTGGCGCCGGCTTTCGCACCATCGACCTCGCCCCTGCTGCCAAGATCCCTCATCTTCTCCACCTGGCGGCCGACAGCAAAGCCGCTCTCGAAATCCGCCTCGAGGATGTCGAGGCTCTTCGCCGCCTGATCGATGAGACCGGATCCCTGTTCGGCTCCAGGCCCTATCGCCATTACCATTTCCTGCTCGCCCTCAGCGATCAGTTCAGCCAGATGTCCGGGCTCGAGCACCGGGAATCGACCGATATCCGGATGCCCGAGCGCTCCCTGGTGGATCCGTCGCTTCGCCGGGCGCAGATCAGCTTGCTCCCCCACGAGATGATCCATGCCTGGAACGGCAAATACCGTCTGCCTGCAGGCATGCTCCGCGACAGCTACAACGCGCCGATCGATACCCGGCTCCTCTGGATCTACGAAGGCCTGACCAGCTACCTGACCTACGTTCTCGCGGCGCGCTCCGGCCTCTGGCCGCCCGAAACCGCCCGCGACCGGCTCGCCCTCGCGGCCGCCACGCTCGAACACCGCCGCGGCCGAGCTTGGCGCACGCTCGAAGACACCGCCGCCGCCGCTCCGATCCTCTTCCGCGCCGGCCAGGCGTGGGCCGCCCGCCGCCGCAGCGTCGATTTCTACCAGGAGGGCGCTCTGACCTGGCTCGCCGTCGATGTCCGCCTCCGGCAACTGACCCATCACCAGCGGTCCCTCGATGATTTCTGCCGCCGCTTCTTCGGCCGAGCGCCGAGCTCGCCCCCCGCGCTCCCATACACCCTCGAGGACGTGATCCGGCTTCTCGAGGATCTCGCCCCCTCGGATTGGCGCGGGTTCTTCCGGGACCGCATCGAGTCACCCCAGCCGCATCTGCCGCTGGACGAGCTCCGAACCGCCGGCTGGATGCTCACCTTCACCCCTTCACCTCCCGAGATCTTCACCGCGCTCGAGACCGCCGAATCCGAAGTGAACGCCACTTTTTCCATCGGTCTCCTGCTCGATCCTGGCGGGCAGGTCAGAGATGTCATCCCCGAATCGCCGGCCGACCAGGCCGGCCTCGCGCCCGGCATGGCGATCCTCGGCATCGATGGGCGCCGCTGGTCCAAAACTCGTCTCTCGGACGCCCTCCTCTCGGCCAGCCGGCGGCGCCTTCCCATCGAGCTGCTCGTCGAAAATGGAGACTCCTTTCTCACCCGCCGCCTCGACAGCTCGGGCGGCCCTCGATACCCCTGCCTCGAGCGTGTCCCTGAATTTCCGGATCTTCTCGGCCGGATCTTTCAGCCCCGAGGCAGCGCGGGCAGCTCGTCGGATCGGTGATCGGACGCGGCCCTCGGGCAGCCCCACGTGAACCATGCCACCATCGCGAAGAGCAGCGCGCTGAATCCCGTCAGGATCCGGACCACGGCCCCAAAGGCGGCCGCCGTCTCGAGCTGCGCGAGATAGCCCCGGCACCCGAGCAGCGCCGCGACGTAGGCGCCCGCCAATAGCGCCAGCCAAGGAACCACCCGATAGCGCCCCGCCGCCAGGAGATTGTTGATCAGCACATTGGCCAGCGTCACCATCAGCATCGCCCAGGCGAACCACGGCACCAGGGGCGCCGCCTGCACAAAGTCCGGATTTCGGAAATAGAGCACGCGCAGCGGCAGCTCGGGGAGGAGCGTGCTGCCGATGGCGGCCAGGGCGCCCATGGCGAAGGTCGAGATCAGCGTCCACTGCATGGCGTCGCTGCGCTCGGCCCGGGCCCGGCTGCGCACCAGCTTGGGAAACATCACCGCCGCCAGAGGGGTGGCGAATTGAACCAGCGCGAAGCCCACCATGGCGCCGGCCATGTAATAGGGTGTCTGCTGCTCCGGAAACACGGCCTGGACCATGAGAATATCCGCGTTGCACATCACCAGCACCGCGCCCGGCCCCAGGGTCAGCGGCACGACTCTCCGCAGCCATGGCCGCCACAGGAATGGCGCGCCCGCCCCTCGCCACCAATGCCGGGTGAGCCAGGCCGCCACCAGGATCGCCAGCCACTGGCCCACGAGCGCTCCCAGCAATCCCCCCGCCGCCTGGCCGCCCAACCCCAGCACGATCACCGCCACTGCCAGGAACCGGCCCACGCCGTCGAGGATCATCACCCCGCCCAGACCGGTGAAGGCCTGGCGCCCCTGGAGAAGCCCTTTGAGCACCGGCAGCCAAAGCGCGGACAGGCCCAACCCGACCGTCAGCCACAACGCTATCGGATTGCCGATCTTGAGCTGCCGCAGCAAGACCTGGCTCGATGCCGCCGCGGCCGCCGCCATCCCCAGCCAGACCAGAAACGTGACCCGCAACACCGACCGGGTGGTCTGCGCCAGCTCGCGATCCTGCGTCTCGGTGTGCGCCGCCGCCGCCTGTTGCGCGAAGACCGTCTGCAGCCCCAGGGCGGGGATCCCCATCAGCAGAAAGACTCGCAGCAGGGTGAAAAACACGCCGTATTCGGCCTTCGCCATCGAGGCGGCCACCACGTGCACGGCCGACATGAAGACGCCGCTGCCGACCGTCGCCACGACCATCCAGCTGCCCTGGCGGAAGAACGAGGCCATGCCGCTCGAGACGCTCATGAGCCCCCCGCCTCCGATCGGCCCGCCTCGGCTGCCGCTGCCGGGCCGGCGCGCCGTGGGGAGGGCGCTTGCGCCAGGATCGCCTCGACGAAATCGGCGGCCCGCCGCGCGATCGGACCCCAATCGAGCTCGCGCGCCACCCGTGCTGCCGCCGCCTCGCCCCATGCCGCCCGGTTCGCCGCCGGCTCGTCGAGCCAGCGGATCACCTCGGCCCCGAGCGCCTGGCCGCTGAACTCCGCGAACCGGATCAATGGCTCGTCGGCAAAATACCGCTGCAGCCCTCGAAGCGCCGTGCACGCCGTCGGGATCCCCAGCGCCAGATACTCGACCGCCTTGGCCACAAACGCGCAGTGCACGCCCGTCGATTCTTCATATGGCACCAGCCCCACCGCCGCCTCCGCCAAATGCTCCGCCACCTGCGCGTAGGGCACGAAATCGATCGTCTCGATCCTGGCGCCTGGAACCTGGCGCAAGACCTCCCGCTCAAATCGCTGCCGCGCAGCCGTCGGCGGCCCGATGAACCGAAACCGCGCGTCCGGCCGCCGCCGCGCCACAGCCGCGACCGTGTCGGCCGCGATGCGGCCCAGATGATGCCAATCCAGGGAGCCATGCATCGCCACCAAGGGCCCCTGCCCCGCCGGCGTCTCCTGCGCCGGCTTGCGCCGCGAAAACCATCGGCGATCAAACCCGAAATAGATCGGGCGGACTCGCTCCCGGGGATACCCCTCGCGGACGAAATGGTCGGCCAGCTCGTCCGAAACGGTCAGAATGCCATCGGCATCCTGCCGGCTCGGCAGCCGGATCTCGAACCGCTCGAGCCGGCGGACCAGCCAGCGCGGCGCCAGGTACGGCGGCCACGTCTCCAAAAACGCGGTCAGGTAATCCAGAAAATTCATCGCCACCGGCAACCCCAGCCGCCGTCTCAACCGCCCGGCCGCCACCGCCGCGATCGAGTGCTGGGCAAACACCAGGTCGAACGGCACCGCCATCGCCGCCTCCTGGACCATTCGCTGCAGAGCGAACGGGTAGAGCAGGTACTTGATGTTCCGCCAGGGGGTGGCTCGCCCCATCGGCCATGCGGTGAACTGGTGCAGCGCCACGCCGAACCGATCCCGCACGCCGTGGGGATCCATGACGGCCGGGCAGAACACGTGCACCTGGTGTCCCCGGCGCACCCACTCTTCCGCCAGGTAGATGGCCTCGGCGGATCCGCCCCCCGACGGCGGATAGAACGGCTCGTGGGTCAGGAACGCCAGCCTCATAGGCTTGCCAGCGGCAGCCCGCGCGGCGAGCCCTCTGGCGAACGCTTGCTCGTTTTCATGCTCTCATCGGTCCTGCGACCGGCATCGGAACCGAGGCCGCCCCCGCTCCCGCGCCCCCGGCGGACAATCGCGGCTCGGACCGATCCGTGCCGGGCGCAGGTTAAGGGATCGACGCCCTCGGAAAAAGGATTTTCGGGCCAGACGGCCCGGATTAGGACGACGCGGCGGATAACGGATCGGCATCCCGGCTGCGGTCGGCTCCACACACTTGTTGCCTGGCGATTGGGTTGTCGTTAGGATCGGTCTCATGCGCTCGATCGGATCGGTCCTTATCGTGGCGGTTGCGGGGGGGATTCTGGCAGGCTCCTGGGATGGATCCCGCAGCCGCGCCGCCGAGACCGCCGCCACACTCGAACCATCGAATCTCTCCTCGAACTGGCTCTCCCGCCCGCTGTCGCTGCAGGATTGCCTCGATATCGCCCTGGACCGGAACAGCGCCATCCTGCGCTCCCAGAGCGATCTCCAGGCCGCTTACGGCGTCGCCATCCAGACCCGCGCCATCGCCATCCCCAAAGTCGTCGCCGCCGGCAAGTTCCAGACGATCGACGACGGACTGATCGAAGTCCCGGATCTCTCCGGCATCCCCGGCGGGTCCTCGATGAGCGGCGCCTTCCGCGCCCCGACCGAATCCTGGAACGGCGGCGTCCAGGTGGTGCAGTCGGTTTTCGAAGGCGGCCGGATGGCCGCTGCCATCCGCACCGCACGTCTGACGCGCGAGCAGGCCATCCTCCGCCACCAGGCCATCGTCGCTGACACCATCCTCGAGGTGCGCACCGCCTTTTTCGACGTCCTGTCCGCCACCAACCAGATCCAGGTCCAGGAGGCCTCCATCGAGCTCCTGCGCAAGGAGCTCACCGACACCCGCAGCCGCTACGAGGCCGGCACCGTTCCCCGCTTCAATTTCCTCCGCGCCGGCGTCGAGCTGACCAACGCGATGCCCCGGCTCATCCGCGCCCGCAACGCCTATCGCATCGCGAAAAACAACCTGTCGAACGCCCTCGGCTACAACCTGCCCCGCGAGGTCCTCGAAGACCTTCCTCTCCAGCTCTCGGGCCAGCTCGAATATCTCCCCTATCCGATCCAGCTGCCCGAGGCCATCGCCCAGGCCCTCCAGCGCCGCCCCGAGCTCGCCGCCCTCCAAAAGCTCGAGCAGATCCGCACCGAGGCGGTCCGCTCCGCCCGAGCCGGCTACCTCCCGCGCATCCAGGGTTTCGCCGGATACTCGGGGCGCAACTCGAGCTTCGCTTCCGATCTGTCGGCATCGGTCCACGGCTGGGCTATCGGCGTCGAAGGGTCCTGGGACCTTTTTGACGGGCTCTACACCAAGGGCAAGGTCGACGAGGCCAAGGCCCTCGAACGCAAGGCCCAGGTCGATCTGGAGGATGCCGCCCGGCGCATCGAGATCGAGGTGCGCACCGCCTACTCCAATTTCATCGAGTCCCGCGAAGTCCTCGAGGCGCAGCAGAACGTGACGCTCCTGGCCGAGGAAGCCCTGCGGCTGGCCCAGGCCCGCAACGAAGCCGGCACGGGCACCCAGCTCGATCTGCTCGACGCCGAAACCTCGTTGACCGAAGCGCGCACCACCCGCTTCCAGGCCCTTCGCGATTACGCCGTCGCCCGCGCCCGGCTCGAACGCGCCATCGGCCACGCGTTTGTCGAGCCGGCTCAACCGTGAAATTGGTCCCCACCCCTTCGCCCCCGCCCGCCGCCCCCGCACCCCGCCATCGCGCCCGCCGGCCGGGCTTGCGCGCTGGCCTCAGCGCTGGCACGCAGGGACCGATCCCCCCCGCCGCGGCCATCGGCGCCGGGCTCGATCTCCACACCGCATGAAAAGGCCTTCGCTGCTGGTCATTTTCCTGACGGTGTTCATTGACCTGATCGGCTTCGGGATCGTGATGCCTCTGCTCCCGCTCTACAGCCAGCGGTTCGGCGCTTCCGGAGTGACGATCGGCCTGATCATCGCCTCGTTCTCCGTCATGCAGTTTCTCTTCGCGCCCTGCTGGGGACGATTGTCCGACCGGATCGGGCGCCGGCCCGTCCTGCTCATCAGCCTGGCCGGCGGCGCCATCGCCTACGGCATCTTCACATGGGCTTCGGCGCTCGGCGGCCGGCACGGGCTCTGGCTGCTCCTGGTCTCCCGCAGCTTCGCCGGCGCCTGCGGCGGCAACATCAACGTCGTCCAGGCCTACATCGCCGACATCACCCCGCCCGAACAGCGCTCCGCGCGAATGGGCCTGGTCGGCATGGCATTCGGACTGGGCTTCATCTTCGGCCCCTTGCTCGGAGGATTGAGCCGGCCCTACGGCCTGGCGGCTCCGGGCTGGGTCGCCGTCGCCCTGTGCACCGCCAACTTCCTCCTCGCCTGCCTCGTCCTGCCGGAGAGCCGCCGCCCATCCTCGGACCACGTCCCCGCGCGCCCCCGGGTCAGCCAATGGACCCACACCCTGGCCCAGCCGAGCGTGGGCCTTTTAATCGGGCTATTTTTTCTGGCCACATTTTGTTTTGCGTGCTATGAGACCACACTCGCCCTTCTCGTCAAGCACACCTTCCATTTCGACGAGGTCCATGTCAGCTACCTGTTTGCCTTCAGCGGGGTTCTCTCCGCCCTGATCCAGGGCGGCCTGATTCGCCGCCTGGTCCGCCGGCTGGGCGAATCGCGCCTCATCGCCGTCAGCTTCGCGGTCATCGGAGCGAGCCTGATCGGCTTGCCCTTCGCGCGCTCGCTGCCTGCGCTGCTGGGCGCGCTGGCGCTGCTGGCCTTGGGTTCGGGCATCAATCGCCCTCCCATCTTCGGCCTCATCTCGATGGCCACCCCGGAGCGCGAGCAGGGGGCCAACCTGGGGGTTGCCCAGAGCGCCGGCAGCCTGGCTCGGATCCTGGGACCGCTGTTCGCCGGCGGGCTGTTCGAATGGCATCCGGCCCTCCCCTATCTCGTCTGCGGCGGCGTCGCCCTGGCGAGCGGCTGGCTCGCCTCGCATCGCCTCCGCCATACGTTCCTGCGGCGCGATTCGCCGCCAACCGCCTAATCTTCGTAGCCCTGCGGGTGATCCCGGTGCCAGCGCCACGCCGAGGCCACGATCTCATCCAGGCTCGCGTGCCTGGGCCGCCAGCCCAGCTCGATCCTGGCCTTCTCGGCGGCAGCCACCAGCACGGGCGGATCCCCGGGCCGGCGCGGCTTCTCCACCACCGGGATCGCACGCCCCGTCACTCTCTCGCATGCCCGAATCACCTCCCGCACCGAGTACCCGTCCCCGTTGCCCAGATTGTAAAATCCGATCGGCCCCGGCCCCATCGCCCGGACGTGCGCATCCGCAAGATCCACCACGTGGATATAATCCCGCACGCACGTGCGGTCCGGCGTGGGATAATCCACCCCGTAAACCTCCGCAGCCGATGCCTGCCCCAGCGCCACCCCCAGAATCCGGGGGATCAGATGGGTCTCTTGGCGATGATGCTCCCCGCACCGCGCGGTCGCGCCTGCCGCGTTGAAATACCGGAACGCCACAAACTCGAGCCCGTGAACCTGGCGGTACCACTCGAGCACGCGCTCGAACATCCGCTTCGATTCCCCGTAGGGATTGATCGGCCGCTGGGGGGTGTCCTCGCCAATCGGCACGCGATCCGGCATCCCATAGGTCGCACAGGTCGAGCTGAACACCACCTTCCGCGCCCCCGCCTTGACCATGGCGTCGAGCAGGTTCAGCCCATGGGCAACATTGTTGCGGAAGTACTTGCCCGGGTTCTTCATCGATTCCCCCACCAGGGCCGAGGCGGCAAAATGGATGACGGCTTCCGCCCGGCTCGCCCGGAGCGCCGCCGCCGCCTCCTCCCGGTCGCTCAGACAGCCCACGATGAACCGCGCGCGCGGATCGACTGCCGACCGATGACCCTCGGTCAGATTGTCAAACACGGCAACCTCATGGCCCGCATCGAGCAGAACCTCGACGCACACCGACCCGATATACCCCGCTCCGCCCGTGACCAGCACATTCATGGCGCGCACTCTATCCCCGGCCAGCCGGAATGGCACGATCAATCGCACCCCATGCCTTCCAGTTGCATTATTTCCCGGCGGCGTATACAAAAGCCGCCATGGGCCTGCCCCGCGCGCGCCGGCCCTCGATGCAAATCATGAACCCCGATATCAAGGTCCGACGCCAGTTCGCCAGCGACAACTATGCCGGGATCTGCCCCGAAGCCTGGGAGGCTCTCGCCGCCGCCAACCGCAGCCACGCCCGCAGCTACGGAGACGACCCCTGGACCGAGCAGGCCTCGGATCGGATCCGCGACCTCTTCGAGACCCAGTGCGAGGTCTTCTTCGTCTTCAACGGCACCGCCGCCAACTCGCTCGCCCTGGCTTCCCTCTGCCACTCCTACCACAGCATCCTCTGCCACGATATCGCCCACGTCGAAACCGACGAGTGCGGCGCCCCCGAGTTCTTCTCCAACGGCACGAAGGTGCTCCTGGTGCCCGGCCCCGATGGCAAGCTCGAGCTCGCCGCTCTCGAGCGCATGGTCCGCCGCCGTTCGGACATCCATTATCCGAAACCCAAGGTCGTCAGCATCACCCAGGCCACCGAACTGGGCACCGTTTACTCCGTCGACGAGCTCCGCGCCATCGGGGATCGCGCCCGCGCCCTCGGCCTCCGGGTCCACATGGACGGCGCCCGCTTCACCAACGCCGTCGCCGAGCTGGGTGTCGCCCCGAAGACAATCTCCTGGCAGGCCGGCATCGACGTCCTCTGCCTCGGCGGCACCAAGAACGGCATGCCCCTGGGAGAAGCCGTGGTCTTCTTTAATCCCGAGATGGCCGCCGAGTTCGATTACCGCTGCAAACAGGCCGGCCAGCTCGCCTCCAAGATGCGCTTCCTCGCCGCCCCCTGGATCGGCATGCTCGAAAACGGCGCGTGGCTCCGCCATGCCGGCCACGCCAACCGCATGGCCGCCCGGCTCCACGAAAAAATCCGCGCCCTCCCCGGCCTTCAGGTGCTGTTCCCCCGGCAGGCCAACTCGGTGTTCGTTCAACTTCCCCCCGCCGCCATCGAGTCCATGCACGCCCGCGGCTGGCTGTTCTACACGTTCATCGGCCAGGGCGGCTGCCGCTTCATGTGCTCCTGGGACACCACCGAGCAGGACGTGGATGATTTTGCGGCCGATCTGGCGCAATCGCTGGCGCCCGGAGCCCTTCCATCCGGCGACCGGCTGACAGGGTAGGGCGGTCGGGCCGGCAAAAAGGTCGGCGCTCTTTTGCACGCGTCCCCGCCATCATCACCTCGCCCCGCGAGGCATGAGGGTGTGAGGGCGGCCGAAAGCTGGTGCTGACAGCAATCCAGCGGCTGCCCCATCAAAGAAGGTGCCCCATCTTGAGCCGCTTGGTGGCCAGGTATTTCGCGTTGTGAGGGTTCGGCGGCACCCGGATCGGCACCTGCTCCACGATTTCGAGCCCGTGACCCTGGAGGCCCACGATCTTGCGGGGATTGTTGGTCAGCAATCGAATTCGCCGCACGCCCAGATCTGCCAGGATCATCGCGCCCAGACCGTATTCGCGCAGATCCATCGGATAGCCCAGCTTGAGGTTGGCCTCGACGGTGTCCAGTCCTTTCTCCTGGAGCTTGTAGGCGCGGATCTTCGCGCCCAGTCCGATCCCTCGTCCCTCCTGGCGCATGTAGATCAGGACCCCGCGGCCTTCGTCGGCGATCTGGCGCAAGGCCTGCCGCAGCTGGATCCCGCAGTCGCACCGCCGCGACCCGAACACATCCCCGGTCAAACACTCGCTGTGGACTCGAACCAGAACCGGTTTGGATCCCGCCACCGAGCCCATCACCAGCGCCAAATGCTGGCCGCCATCGGTCCTCGCCGAATACAGATACAGGTCAAAATCGCCCAGATCGGTCGGCATCCGCACCATCTCCTCCCGCTCGACCAGGTTCTCGCGGGCGCGCCGGTACTGAATCAGGTCCTCGATCGCCCCGATCTTGAGCCGATGCCTCCGCGCAAACCGAAGCAGCTCGGGCATCCGCGCCATCGAGCCATCCTCGCTCATGATCTCGCAGATCACTCCCACGGGGAGGCATCCGGCCTGCTTGATGAGATCCACCGCCGCCTCGGTGTGCCCGGCCCGCTGCAGAACCCCGCCGGGCTTCGCGCGCAGCGGAAAGACATGCCCGGGCTGGACCAGATCGCTCGGGCCGGCCGCCGGATCCGCCAGCACCCGGATCGTCCGCGCACGGTCCGCCGCGCTGATCCCTGTGGCGATCCCCGACGCGGCATCCACACTCACCTGGAAATCCGTCCGGTGCGCCTCCCGGTTCTGCACCACCATCTGCTCGATCCCCAGCTGCTTGAGGCGCTCGGAGGTCGTCGGCACGCAGATCAACCCGCGGCCGCACTTGGCCATGAAATTCACCGCCTCGGGCGTGACGTGCTCCGCCGCCATCACCAGGTCCCCTTCGTTCTCCCGGTCGGCGTCGTCCACCAAAATGACCATTCGGCCACGCCGCAAATCAGCGATGACCGACTCCATCGAATCGAACGGCCGTCTCATACAATCTTTCCTGCCACCTGACTCCGCCGCACCTCTCCTTGCGGCAAATCGCCATTCTGGTGAACATCACCGCCCCCCTGCAAACAAAAAATCCCGGCCGCACGCGCCGGCCGGGATGCGATGCAATCGGAAGATCTCAGCGGCCTGCCGAGCGGTTCGTCAGCAGGACGGCGCCCTTGACCGGCGGTTGCGACCTCTTCACTTCGCGGGCCGACCGCACCCCTGCCGGACACTGGCCTGCCGCCCCCGCCTTGTTGATGGCAGGGCATGTCCCGGCCGCGACGCCGGCCTTCCCAGCCGGACAAACCGCCGTCTGGACGGCTGCCTTCGGACAGCCCTCCGGGACCGCCGCGCAGGCCGCCGGCCGCGCCCCGCAGGCGATCTGGCCCGATTGAGCCGCAACGGGGCAGCCTTCACAGGGCCCTGCCGGACACGGGCATTTCGCGGGGCATGCTTCGGCACATACCGCCGGAGCTGCACACGCGCCGCCCGACACCGCCGTGGCGGCTGTAACCGCCGTCGGGCATGGAGCCGCGCAACATCCCTTGCCAGCCTTGGACCCGGCTTCGCCGCCGGCCTGGCCGATCTGGAGCCCGGCCCACACCGCCACCGCCACCACCAACAACGTCTTTTTCATGTTCATCTCACTTTCTATTTTAAGTTAATTTCACGCAGATAGTAAGCCATTCGAATGATCTTGTCAAATGAGTGGGGCCTGGGACCGGTCCTATCGGGCGCTCGAACGCCGGTGGCGCGGCCGGGGATGATCGTCGAGGTTGCACGACAGATAGACGTGCCGGATTGAGTGACCGAACCCGTGCTTCTCGAAAAACGCCAAGGCGTCGGTGTTCTCCTCGTCGGTGTCCACCAGCATCATGCGCGCCTCGCGTTCGAGGAAGAGCTCTGTCAGCCTGCCCAGGAGGCGCGAGGCGATGCCGCTTCGTTTCCAGCCGGGCCGGACTCCGAGCCATTCCACCCAGCCATATCGCCAGGCGTTCCGGGGCTTTTCCATGATGCGGCCCAGGGCGAATCCGATGATCTCGCCGCGCGCCTCGGCCACGAGGCAGGTCTCGTCGTCGGTGCCGAACAGCGTGACGACCTCATGCTCATCCCACGAACGATAGAGCGTGGGCAGCTTTTCGGCGGTGAACAGCTCCTGCCCCAAGGCAAACACCACCGGCAAGTCGTTCAATTTCATCTCGCGCACCTCGACGGGGGCCGGCTCAGGCCTGCCCCGGCTTCGGCGCGCTTTTTCGTTCTCGCTCATAAAATCGAATCAGGAAACCATCTCTGGCTCCGTAAGAAACAGCCGTCCCCTTGACAGGCCATTTGTTCCATTGGACGCCGTCCGAGCCGCCATGCATTCATGTCAAAGTCCGGACAGCACCTGCCGCGCTTGCTGGAGCGCCTTCTCGAGTCCGGCGGGATCCTTGCCGCCGCCCCGGGCGAAATCGGGCCGCCCGCCGCCCTTTCCGCCCACCAGGGGGGCAATGGTCTGGATGATCTTGCCGGCCTGGATCTTGCGCGTGAATCCGGGCGCCACGCTGGCAGCCAGCGAAACGGCTCCTCCGTCCGTTGCGCCCAATACCACGACACCCTCGAACCGCCCTTTCAGGGTGTCGATGACGGCCTGCAGAAACTCGGCGTCGGCGCGGCCCAAGTTGGCGACAATCGCGCGGGTGGCGCCCATGTCCTGCGCCTGGGCCTCGATCGAGGCGGCGGTGTCCGCCGCCTGTTTCTGCCGCGATTCCCGGAGCTGCCGTTCCAGCTCCTTCTGCTGGGCGACAATGGCCTCGATCTTCTTCTCCAGCTCGGCCACGGGCGAGTTCACCATGGCGGAGAGGGTCCGGAGAAGGGCGAGCTCCTGCCCGGCCCGGCGGTAGGCCTCAAGCCCGGCCAGAGCCTCGATGCGCCGGATGCCCGCCGCGATGGCGCCTTCGCTTACGATCCGGAACAATCCGATCTCGCCGGTCGCCCGGCAGTGGGTGCCGCCGCACAGCTCCATCGAGTAGCCGTTGAGCTCCAAGGGCTGCCCTCCGATCTGGATGACCCGGACGCTCGAGCCGTATTTCTCCCCGAAGATCTGCATGATGTCGGGCCGCTTCTCGAGGTCCTGGTAGGGAACCTCGGCCCACGAGACCGGGGCGTTCTCGACGATCCGCTCGTTGACCAGCCGCTCGATATCGGCCACCTGCGCCGGCGTCAGCGCCGCGCTGTTGAAATCGAAGGTCAGCTTCTCGGGGCCGACGTAGGATCCCTTCTGGGTGGCATCCCGGCTGACCACCTCGTGGATCGCCCAATGCAGCAGATGCGTGACGGTATGATGCCGCTGGATGGCCGCCCGGCGTGCGCGATCGACCCGGACCAGGACGGGCTCTCCCGGCTCGAGGTTCGCCTCGGCCGGCGCCATATGCAGCCAGGTATCGCCGTTTCTCCGGGTGTTGAGGATCGGGATCGACCGCGGCCGCGCACCCGGGCCGGCGGACCCGAGCTCCTCCCCCGCAACAAGCTCGCCCGTGTCGCCCACCTGCCCTCCCATCTCCGCATAGCAGGCGGACTCCTCGAGAATCACGGCCGTCTGGCCCTTGAACCCGATGGCCTCGAGGACGCGGCTCGGTGTCTCGAGCCGGTCATACCCGACAAACCGAGTCGGATCCTGGGTCCCCACCTGGGAAAGCTCGATCACTTCCTTCTTTCGCGCCGCGCGCGCCTTGGTCCGCTGCTCGTCCATAAGGCGGTGGAATTCGTCCTTCTCGACGGTCATCCCCCGCTCCCGCGCCATCAGCTCCGTCAGATCGAGCGGGAAACCGTAGGTGTCGTAGAGCCGGAAGGCCTCCGCCGCCGGAAACGACCGGCTGGCGCCGACCGCGGCAGCCGCTTCGTCGAACAGCTCGATCCCGCGGTCCAGCGTCTTGTTGAAAGACTCCTCCTCGGTCCGGATCGTCTCCTCCACCAGCTTCTGCTTCTTTCGAATCTCCGGGAACACATGGCCCATCGTCTCGGCCAGCACCACCACCAGCCGATGGAAAAACGGCTCGTGGAATCCGAGCGTCCGCCCGTAGCGCACCGCCCGGCGCAGGATCCGCCGCAGCACGTAATGCCGGTCGGTGTTGCCCGGCGCAATGCCGTCTGCGATCGCGAAGCCCAGCGTCCGGATATGGTCGGCGATGACCCGAAATGCCACGTCGGTCTTCTCCTGTGCCGTGTCGCCTGTCGATCCCGCTCGGGGCAGAGTCGATCCGTACCGCCGCCCGCTCAGCTGCTCGATCCGGGAGAAGATCGGGCGGAACACGTCGGTTTCGTAGTTCGAGATGACGCCGGAGAAGTCGTTGAACTGCCGCGTGCACTGGATGATGCCCGCCACTCGCTCGAATCCAAGGCCGGTGTCCACGCTGCGGGCTGGGAGGGGCGAAAAGCCGCCATCGGCGTTCGCGTTGTATTGCATGAACACCAGGTTCCAGATCTCCATGCACTTCGGGCTGCCCGCGTTGACCAGCTCGCCCCGGCTGTCTCCGGCCGGGGTGAGATCCACGTGCAGCTCCGAGCATGGCCCGCAAGGCCCCGTGTCCCCCATCATCCAGAAATTGTCTTTCTTGCCCCCGTTGCGGATATGGAGCCGCGGATCCAGCCCGGCCCGGACGAAATGCTCGGCCCAGCAGTCGTAGGCCTCCTGGTCAAACTGGCTGGGATCGCCCCGGGCGGGATCGGGCGAGTAGACCGTTGCATAGAGCCGGTGCTTCGGAAACCGCCACACGCCCGTCACCAACTCCCATGCCCACGCGATCGCCTCCCTCTTGAAATAGTCTCCGAACGACCAGTTCCCCAGCATCTCGAAAAACGTGTGGTGGTACGTGTCCAATCCCACGTCCTCGAGGTCGTTGTGCTTCCCCCCCGCCCGGATGCACTTCTGCGTGTCCGCCGCCCGCGCGGGCCGGTAGGGACAGGGCTGCTGCCCCAAAAAGATCGGAACGAACTGGTTCATCCCCGCGTTCGTGAACAGCAGGTTGGGCGAATCCGGCATCAGGCTCGAGGAGGGGACGATCGTGTGCTGGCATCCCCGGAAAAAATCGAGGAAATCCTGACGGATCCGCGCGCTGGTTGGCAGATTGGAATCGCTCATATCATCGAGGCTGGCAGGCGTCCGCCGGCGCCAGCCCGCCCCCCTGGCAGGTCGTTAGCGCCCCTCGAGGGTTCGGCTGGCCGGCCGGCCAACGCCAAACCGCGCCCAAGATTTCCCAGCCTAGCCCATTGCCCGCCCCGAATGCCAGCGGAAGTTTCCACTCCATTTCAGACTTGCCTTGGTGGACGCTTGTCTGATGAATTACCCCGATGAGTTCTGAAGCGACCCCGTCAGCCGGTCTCTACGAAGTGCTGGCATGGCTCGAGATCCATAAGAAGCGGATTCTGGCTGGCGTCGCCATCGGCGCCGTGGTGGCATTGGCAGTGTCTTATTTCTTCTGGCACCGCGCGCAGCGCCAGCTGGCAGCGTCCGAAGCCCTGCTCCAGGTCACCATGGCTGCCAGCGCCGAAGGCCCCAACGCCCGCCCCTCCCCCGCCGATCTCCTGCGCGTGGCCTCCGATTATGCCGGGACACCCGCGGCCGCTCGCGCGCAGCTCCTGGCAGCCGGCGCCCATTTCTCGAGCGGCCAGTATGCCGAGGCCCTCGCCGAGTTCGAACGGTTCCGCCAGCGCCACCCGCGCAGCTCCATGATCCATGTCGCCGACTTGGGCGTCGCCGCCACCCTCGAATCGCTCAACCGCGCCGACGAAGCCCTTCCCGTCTACGAAAAAGCGGTCGATACCTACGCCAACCAGCCCGCCGCCCAGCAGGCCCGCCTCGCCATCGCCCGCATCTGCGAGGCCAAGCAGCAGCACGCCAAGGCCGTGCAGCTCTACGACGATCTTCTCGCCCAGCCCGACCGCGGCTACTGGGCCGCCGAAGCCCGCGAGCGACGCGAGCGGCTCCTGGCCGCCCACCCCGAGCTGGCCAAGACCAACGCCCCCGTCCTCGGCGCCACTGTCACCAACCTAATCCAGGGTACCACCCAGGTCCGAGCTGCATCCTCGGCGGCTGACTCCGCCCCGGCCGCCAATCCGCCGGCGCCAAGCAACGCGCCTCCATCCGCCGCCACGCCCGCACCCGGGACGAACGCCCCACCCGCGCCCTAGCCGGCCGCTGGCCGGTCCTGCGGGAGCCGTCGGAAGATCCATGGATCCGTCGGAGAGGGGCATGGCCGGGAGCGGCGACAGGCGGGCTGGATTGCATGGCGGATCGGAGGCCACCTCGTGTGAATCGCGCGAGCAACCTGAAAGGTTTCAAATAAGCCATGAAAATTGCGATCATTGGCACCGGCTATGTCGGGCTCGTCACCGGCACTTGCCTGGCCGAGGCCGGACACGAGGTGGTTTGCGTCGACTGCGATGCCGAGAAGATCGCCATGCTCGAAGCCGGCGGCATGCCGATCTACGAGCCCGGGCTCGAGGAGCTGGTCCGCGGAAACCGAGACGCCGGCCGGCTGCGGTTCACGACATCGACGCCTGAGGCCGTCCACGCCTCGCAGATCGTTTTCATCGCGGTGCCCACGCCACCCTTGCCCGATGGATCCGTCGATCTCAGCTTCATCGAGCGGGTCGCGCGCGAAGTGGCCGCCAACCTCACCGGCTACCGGATCGTGGTCGATAAAAGCACCGTCCCCGTCCGCACCGGCCAAAAGGTCGCCGAGACCATCAAGCGCTACTGCCGGACTCCGGTTGAATTCGACGTCGTCAGCAACCCCGAGTTCCTTCGCGAAGGCTCCGCTGTCGAGGATTTCCTTCGTCCGGACCGGATCGTGGTCGGGGTGAGCTCTCCCCGGCCTGTCTCCGCCATGAGACAGGTCTACGCGCCTTTCGACGCCCCCATCGTCGTCACCGATATCCAATCCGCCGAGCTCATCAAACACGCCGCCAACTCATTCCTCGCCCTCAAGATCTCCTATATCAACGCCCTGTCCGTCATCTGCGAGGCATCCCATGCCGATGTCCAGGATGTCGCCAATGGCATCGGAATGGACCGGCGCATCGGCCGGCAGTTCTTGGATGCCTCGCTGGGCTTCGGCGGCAGCTGCTTCCCCAAAGACCTCAGCGCTTTCATCAAGATCGCCGAGCAGCTGGGCTACGACTTTGCCCTCCTGCGCGAAGTCCAGCGGATCAACGCCCAGCAGCTGGACCGGTTCTTCCGCAAGATCGTCGATACTCTCTGGGTCATCAAGGACAAGCAGATCGGCATCCTCGGGCTCGCCTTCAAGGAAAACACCGATGACGTCCGCATGTCGCCCGCCATCGAGCTTTGCCGCCGGCTCCAGGCCGAAGGCGCCCGCCTCCGTGTCCACGATCCCAAAGCCATGGACAAGGCCCGCGCCTTGCTCCCCGATGTCACCTATGTCGCCCACCAGGATGACGTCGCCGAAGGTTGCGATGCGCTCGTCCTGGCCACCGAATGGTCCCAGTTCAAGCAGCTCGACCTGGCCAAAGCCTGCCGCGTCATGACGTGCCCGATCCTGTTCGACGGACGCAACCTGTTCGACAAAAACGAAATGGAACATCTCGGCTTCATCTATAAAAGCATCGGTCGATGATCCCCATCGAGGTCTCCGCCGCTTTGGTCTTCCGCCAAGGCCGGCTTCTGATCACCCGGCGGCTTCCTCACGAGCACTTGGGCGGCCTCTGGGAATTCCCGGGCGGGAAACGCGAGCGGGGTGAATCCTGGGAATCCTGCCTTGCCCGCGAACTGCGCGAAGAGCTCGCTTTCGAAATCGATGTCGGCAGACTCCTCCGCGAGGTCAAACACGCCTACCCCGAAAAAGTCGTCCGTATCCGTTTCTTTCGCTGCGGCGTCCGCAGCGGTGAGCCCAAGCCCATTGGCTGCGCAGAGCTTGCATGGATCCACCCCCCGCAGCTCAGCCAGTACGACTTTCCTCCCGCTGATGCCGTTCTGGTCGAGGACCTCGCGCGCCACCTCGATTGGTGGCAGGATCCTCCGCCGCCCGGAGCGCGACCTGGCAAGCCGATAGCCGAAAGGTAGGGCGGCCACTTCGTGGACGCCGGATTGATGGCCGTAAGCTTACCACCCGGCGCGCCGTCACAGGCCGCCGAAGTGCGCCTCGATGTCTTCCCGGAAGTGGTTATGGTCAAAGCCGATAATCTTCAGCTCTCGACGCGCGTTCTCCTCCGAATCGCTGGCGTGCGCCGCGTTCACCATCACGGTCTGGCCAAACTCGCGCCGGATCGATCCCGGCGGCGCCTTCGATGGATCCGTGGGCCCAAGCACTTCCCGGATCTTCCTCACCGCGTCAGGCCCCTCGTAAACCAGGGCGATGCACTTCTCGGTGCCGGGCTTGGTGCGATCCTCGTCGGCACAGGTGTGCGGCGAATGCCCGGACATGAACTTCACGATGTTCTCGAACTGCCAATCGGCGTGCAGCGGGCTCAGGATCTCCCCCAAACGCCGGGTTTCTGCCGGCGGGATCTCGAACTGAAGCTCCGGCTCCAATGCCGCCTTCGCCCGGGTCGCCACCACGTCGGTCAGCCGCGTCCTCAAGACCTCCCGCACCGGCGCGTAAAACTCTTCCGCCTCCGCCACGCTCATCCGATGCACCTTGATGCCAATGATGAACAGGCCGGTTCGCGAGAAGAAATCGATCACGTTGCCGGGCCGGCCAGTCGGAAACCGGAAATTGTCCGGCTTGATCAGGACCAGCGTCCTCTGAACCTGCGCCCCTTCCGGGTATGGGATCACCCCCTGCAACAGCCCCCCATCGGTGTCCGAGTAGCGCGCCCACAGCTTGAGCTTCTGTTGCGCTTCCGTCGCGTCTGGCGCCGCCAGCACAGCAGGCTCGAAGTAGATCACCTGGTTGTGATCGTCAAACACCAGATCCCCATAGGTGTCCCGGATGGTTTCGCCCCCCATCCGGTCGAGGCTGAAGTTGCCCACCACCGACCGGACTCGCCGCACCGCGTCCTCGCCCCGAAAGACCAGCAGCATCACCCGCCGCCGCCGGCCGGTCCTCGAGTCCGGCACAAAATTCTTCAAGATGTAGCCCCGGATCAGCTCCTGAATCCGCCGGTCCTGCGGATCGTTGGCCGTCACCAGCATCTCCGCATACTGCCGGACCAGCTCGATCCCCGGCGCAAACATCCGCGCCCCCACCAGCTCCAAACCCGTCCGGCTGATCAGCCGCGCCAGGATCCCCCCGGTGCGCGACTTCGAAAGCGAATACGGAGTGAGGATCGCGTAGCCAAGTTCGTGAGCCATAGTCGCCTCGGAATTATGCTGGAGATGTCGGCTCTGTGGACGGCGCTCCCGATTCAGCCGCCACCTTGCCGCCGATGATCTTGAACATCACCGCGCCGCAGGTCGGGCACTTGCCCTTGATGGCCTTGCGACCATTTTTCATGGTCTCCTCCATGGCATCCACAATCTCCTTCCGGGCCTTGCACTTGACACAATAACCTTCTGGCATAAGCGGTTCCTGCCTGCAACGCATCATGCATCGCCGCAGTTATGGAATCAGCTTACGGACCCCCTGCCAACGGCGTCAATGGCAAAAGGAACATCTCCGGGGCCGGGTGGTTTTGCGTATATGATTCGCCACCAGTATGTTAGCAATAATCAAACCGCCATCAGCCTCCTCAGCCACCCCCCTATGCTCACCTCCTAGCCCCCCCGGTTTACCCCTTCCAAGCCCCCGGTCACTTGCCATACTGGCGCCGCAATTCCGTCTTCAGCACCTTGCCGGCGGCATTGCGCGGCAATGCATCCAGAAAGTGCATCTTCCGCGGGACCTTGTAATCCGCAAGATGCGCCCGCATGAATGCGAGCAGCTCTTTCTCATCGATCGCCTGATGATCGTTGAGGGCCACGAACGCCACCGCATGCTCACCCCTGTGGGCGTCGGACTGGCCGATCACCGCCGCCTCCCGGACTCCCGGATGCCGGTAAAGCACCTCCTCGATCTCGCGCGGATACACGTTCATCCCATGCACCAGCAGCATGTCCTTCTTGCGATCGGTGATGTAGCTGAAGCCGTCCGCATCCTGATATCCCACGTCGCCTGTCAGAAGCCAGCCGTTGCGCAGGGCTTTCGCGGTCTCTTCCGGCTGATTCCAGTATCCGGTCATCACGTTCCCACCCCGCACGCAAATCTCACCCACCTCTCCCGGCGGAAGCACCCGGCCCGAATCGTCCTGCACTGTCACCTCGACGTTGGCGATCGGCAGGCCGATCGATCCTGCCTTCCAGGGGCCCGAGATCGGAGTGAACGAAACCACCGGGCTCGCCTCGCTCAACCCGTACCCCTCCAGTAGCGGGAACGGAAATTTCCGGTTGAAATCCGTCAGAGTCTGGACCGGCAGAGGCGCGGCTCCGCTGATGCACAGCCTCAGAGGCAGATCGGTGGGGACCGATGGATCGAGCAGCGCCCGGAAGAACTGGGGGATCGCCGGCAGGATCGTCGCCTGCCGGTGCGCGATCTCGAACAGCACGTTCTTGGGCGGATGAAGCGAGCGCACCAGCACGATGGACCCGCCCACGATCAGGGGCAGAAACACGCAGACGCAGAGCATGAAGCTGTGGAACATCGGCAGCAGCAGCACGAACCGGTCATGATCCACCGCGGCGAGCACCTGCCGGCAGCTCTCGACGTTATGCAGCAGGTTCCCGTGGGTCAGCATAGCCCCCTTGGGCCGGCCGGTCGTGCCCGACGTGTAGATGATGACCGCCAGATCCGCCTCGCCCACCCCCAGTCCGCACCCCCTGCCATCCCCGCCGCAACCCTCGGCTGGAATCCCATCGGCCATCAGCACCCGAAGCCCCTCGATGTGCGATTGGACCTCTTCTGTCACCGGACGCAGGTCCTCTTGGCTGATCAGCACCCGGATCCCCGCGTCCCGCACGACGAACTCCACTTCCTCCGGCTTCAGGAAATTGTTGATCGGCACGACCGACGCCCCGGTCGCCAGGCTCCCGAACAACGCTGCCACGAACTCCGGGCGGTTCCGCAGCAATAGCCCGATCCGATCTCCCCGCCGCACCCCCTGCTCCTCACCCAGCCGGCCCTGCACCCACAAGGATTGCCTCCATAACTGCTCGTAGGAATACTCGGCATGGCCCCAGAACAAGGCCGTTTTTTGAGCGTTGCGCGAGGCGGCGGAGGCAAATGCATCGACCAGGTTCATGCGGACTTTAGTTGACGAAATCGCGTAATACAAACCCGATGTGCCGCTCGGAGTCAAGCTCCTCCAAAGGCTCTGATGCGATCCTGGAAGGAGCCGGCCCCGGGGCGGATGACTGCGCGGCGGGCCAAGCCGGCGCTGGATCCGCTCCTGGGATTCCGCGTCGGCGCGGCCGGGAGGCCTCAGCCGCCCACCGAATAGAACCGGTGATCGCCCTCGAAACCCGACAGGCCATGTCGGCCCTGGTCGGCGAGCGGCAGGGCGCGATCTAGTCGGCTGGCCGCCGCCTCGCTCGCCAGCGTGTGGAGCCGCAACATCGCCGCCAGTTTCTCCATCCGAAATGCGAAATGCACCTCCGCCCCCAACACGTTCTCCTCGCCATCGCCGATCCCCGTGTCTAAAACGGCCGCTCCGTGATGGATGGCCCATCGAAAGGTTGGCATGCCCGCAGCCTGCAAGGTCATCAGCCCCTTGAGCGTCTCCGTCACTTGCGCATCGGCGGTTGGCGACGGTTTCCAGTAGGCAAACCAGCCATCTCCCAGGAACGTGTTGATGACGCCCTCGGCCGGCTCGAGGATCTCCTTGCAGGCGAGGAACCACCGGCCCACCAGCCCGGCAAACTCCTCGGGCGGGAGCGTCTGCAGCAGGACCGTCGATCCCACGATGTCCGCCACCAGGAGCCAGAGGGGGGACGACCGCCGATCCTTGGGCCTGGGCAGGACCGTGGTCGGCATTTGAGTGATCACCTCGGGATCCACGCCCGCCCGGTGAAACACCAGCGCGTAATCGGCGATCTCGATCTCGTTCCGATCCGCCAGCGGCACCGGCTGGCGCACCCGCCTCCCGTCCAGATAGGTCCCGTTGGTGCTCCCCAGGTCCACCAGCCAGTGCTCCCCGTTGCTCTGGGCATGGACCAACGCATGGCGCCGGGATACCCGGTTGCCGCTCAAGACCAAAATGTTCTCGCCCGACCGCCCGATGGTCAGCGTCGATCCCACCGGTATTCTGTCTCCCCCTACGATCTCGATCCAGGCGTTCATGCCCCCTTGACAATCAGCGCGTCCGGTCCCGGGCCAGCACCGCCCCGCCCACGATGCCCGCGTCGTCTCCCAGCTTCGATGCCACGATCTCGACCCCCTTCGCCGATCCCGCAAAGGCGTAGTCGCGGGCGGTCTCGACGATGATCGACATCATTTCGTCCTCGAGCGCCGCGATCACCCCTCCCCCGAGCACGATCACTTCCGGATTCAACAGGTTGATCAGATTCGCCACGGCGATCCCGGTGTATTCGGCGGCCTCCTCGATCACCCGCTCCACAAACCGGTCCCCCTGGCGGATGGCCTTCCGCAAATCCCCGCTCCGCATGTCGGCCAGATCGTCGCCCAGCATGCTCGTCAGCACCGTCTTTTGCCCCTCCTTGACCGCGGTCTGCACCCGCCGGAAGATGGCGGTGCGGCTGGCCAGCGCCTCCAGGCATCCCCGATTGCCGCAATTGCACTTGGGCCCCTCCACCTCCAGCACCATGTGCCCAATCTCACCCGCCGTCCGGTTGAACCCCGAATACAGCTTCTTGTCCAGGATCAGCCCACCCCCCACGCCCGTGCCCAGGTAGATGCCGACCATGCTCCGCGGCTTCGCTTCGAGCTCGGTCGCGTAGATCCCCATCGTGGCCGCGTTGCAGTCGTTCTCGATCACCACCGGCAGCTCCAGATGATCCTCCAGCTCGCGCTGCAGCGGGACATTCTCCCACCCCAGGTTGGGCGCCAGGATCACACGCCCCGACTCCGGATCCACCGCCCCCGGCGCGCCCACCCCCACGGCCCGGACCTGCTTCAGGCTTAAATCGCACTCGTCGACCGCATCCTGCACGCAGCGCGCCACGCGATCGATGATCGCCTTGACGCCCCGCTGCGATTTGGTGCTCATCTTGGTCCGTCCCACGCAGTTCTGCGGGGATCGGAACACTCCTGCCAGGATCTTGGTGCCTCCCAGATCCACGCCCACCAGATACTCTTTCCTGTCTTGCGCCTCTGCCATATGCAACCGCCTTCTCCCGCCGCGAAAGGACAAAACCGCCCGGCCTGCCCGCCGGCCGCCCCCGCCCGTCGCCGCCTATCGTTTCCGCACCACCACGGCCTCGATCTTGCGCCTCAGCTCGGCGTTGACCTCCTCGATCGGCCGGTTGCCGTTCACGATCTCGAAGCCGTAATGCTGCTGCAGCCGCTGGAATTGCTCGTAGATTCGCCGCTGGTAAACCAGGAAGCTGTCGAACCACTCGCGCGCCAGCCCCAAATCCATGCCGCTCTCCCAATAATCCAGCGTGCGGTTCTTGGTGAAGTTCCGCTGCGCCAGCTGCTCGGGAGAGACATTCAGATAAAAGACCGCATCCGGCTCGAGCGCGATCCCGTAAAGGTTTCGCAGCCAGGGCTCGTCCATCCCCCGCACCATGTCCCGGGCCATCAGGGTGTAGATGTAGCGGTCTGCCAGCACGATCGCCCCCGCCTTGAGCGCCGGCAGGATCGTGTTCTCGAGCTGATCGGCGAAATCGGTCGCATAGAACAGGCTCAGCGTGATCCGGCTCAGGATGTTGCCCTGCTTGGCCCGCTCGAGCTCGTGGCTGACCAGGCTCGAGAGCTTCAGGCCGACCTGGGCGGTTGCGTGGCCGCACCCCTCGAGCCACTCGACCAGCCGCGCGATCTGCGTCGACCGCCCCGAGCAGTCCGCACCCTCCACCACCACCAGCTTGCCCACCAGCCGGTGCAGCTCCACCCCCGGCAAACCATGCCCGTAAAACCGCTTCGGCGTCGGCACCGGCGTCGTCACGTGCCGCCGCTCCCGGCGCTTGAAACGGATGTGCCCGCTCTCCGAAGGCGATGGGGTCGGCATGCGATTCATCGGCGGTTGTCCCTTCTCAAGTTCTCGGCAGGGCGAAGGCGTCGAGATTCAGCCGCGCCGCCACCATCTCCCGCACCACCGACTGCTGCGTCTCGATCGGCTGGTTGGCGTCCACCACCAGAAACCCATACTCGTCAATCATCGCCAGGTATTGGTCCAGTATCTTGCCCTGAAAGATCCGAAAGCTCTCGTGGATGTCCGGCGACAGCTTCATGTCCATCCCCGCCTCGAAATACTTCAGCTGCTGCCGATGATCCAGGATCCGCTGCAGCGACACCTCCAGGCGCGCCTTGAAGAAGAACGTCAGGTCCGGCAGCGCCGCAAAACCGTACAGGCCGCGCACCCACTCGGCGGCGCACCCGCGCACCACGTCCCGCGCGAACGCGGTGAAGATGTAGCGGTCGCACAGCACGATGTAGCCGGCCCGCAGCAGCGGCACCAGCTGCCGCTCATACCGGTCCGCAAAATCCGTCGCGTGGATCAGGCTGAACGTCGTCGGCGTCAGCAGCTCCATCTTTTTGGCCTTGCTCGTCGCGCTCTTGACCAGCTCCGACGAGTTCCACTCGCTGAAGAACACCTTCAATCCCTGCAGCTCCAGCCACCGCTGCAGCAGGCGGATCTGCGTCGATTTCCCCGATCCGTCCAAACCCTCCACCGCAATCAGCCGGCCGGGAAAATTCAGTTCGGAAAATCGCTTTCGCATCGTCCCCGCCATCCTAGAACCGTCCTCCGGATTCACAACTCTTTTTCACAGCCACACCAGCCATCGGAGCCCCTCGAGGCTGTTCAGGGTGGCCCAGGACAAGATCCATCGGACCGCCGGGATCTGGATCGCCAGGATCACCAGCAGAAAGCCGAATTGCGACAGCCGATGATACGTCTCGTCGCTCATCCGCGTCGCGAACTTCAGCACGCTCGAGCCGTCCAGCGGCGGGATCGGCAGCAGATTGAAGAAGGCCAGATACAGGCTCAGGAGCGCCAGCCGATACCCCGTCTCCTGGGCCATCCCCACCCCCGCCACCTCCCCAATCCTCGCCACCGCCAGCGCCCCGATCGCCAGCACCAGGTTCATCCATGGCCCCGCCAGCGACACCAGCACGTCGTCCCGACCCCGGCGCCGAAACAGATACGGATTCACCGGCACAGGCTTGCCCCACCCGATGATGAACCCCGCCATCCTCGAGTCCGCCGCCATCAGAAAGACCGCCACCAGCGGCAGGACCACCGTCCCCAGCGGATCCATGTGCGCCAGCGGATTCAACGTCAGCCGCCCCTGCAGGCGCGCCGTGTCGTCCCCGCATTTCCACGCCGCCCACGCGTGCGCGAATTCATGGAAGGTCACGATGAGCAGCAGGCAGCAGTAATTCACCAGCCCGTCGAGCAGCATCCGATCGTTCATCGCCGGGAACCTAGCAGAAGTGCGCCAGCCGCCCAACTGCTTTTTCCCCCTGCCCCGAGGCCAGCCACAACCCCGCAGCCCCTCCCCCAGCGGCCTGCATAAACCGGCGGCGAGTGAGTGCCCCATCCATCGATAATCGAGCTGTTGGCACAACGTGCCTTCTCAGTTGATCAGAAAGGATGACCGAAGGGCAGATTCTCTATCGCACGAAGCTCGTGCTGCGTTTCGAGGCGCGGATCTCACGGTAAATCTTCTCCATCCGCTGCACCCGGTCCGCCAGCGCCCCCTCGGCAATCCGGTTCTTTTGCTCGGTCAGATCGTCCGACAAGTCATACAGGGCGACCGGCTTGTCGTTCTCGATGTCGAACACCAGTTTCCATGGGCCCTCGCGAAGCGCATGCGCCATGCCATCGCTGCCAGACGACGCACCCCTCTTCGCGGCTACGTTCCACGCCTGGTTCATCGCTGTCTGCCGGTTCTGCGCCCGCTTGCGCGCGACAACCGCCTGGACACGGGGCAGATCGGGCGATCTCTCGGTGAATGCATCCCGCCCCGGGCTGCTCTGGATCAGCAGCGTCTGCCGCACCGGCCGATCGTCCCCCCGATCGCCAAGCAGGACCGAGGCCAGGCTCACACTGTCCAGCATCTGATCCGCCTCGAACGCGCCGCCCGCCAGCTCGACGAACGTCGGCACAATGTCGTGCGTCCCGATCAGCTGATGCCGAACCGTGCCCGCCGGCACTCGCCCCTTCCAATATGCCACGAACGGCACCCGGTGCCCGCCCTCCCATATGAACGACTTCGATCCCCGCAATCCGCCGACCGCATCGTGGCCAAACCCGCGATCCTGCGGAGTGGGGATCCCGCCGTTGTCGCTGGTCACGATCACCAAGGTCTTTTCGAGCAGACCGCGCCTCTCCAGCGCCTCGACCAGCTTGCCCGCCACGACATCCACCTCCATCACCATGTCCGTTTTCGGCGTCATCTTCGACACGCCCTTGACCGCCGTTCCCAGCAATGTGTCCGGAGGCGTGTAAGGGCCGTGCGCGCCATCCGTCGAAAGATGGATGTAGAACGGCCCGCCCTTGTCGATGAACGCGATCGCCTTCTCGACCAGCGCCTGCCCGACTTGCCGGCTATCCCAGCCGGGCAAGCCCGGCCCCGGCGAAGGGACTTGGCCGCCATTGAGCGGGCCGGCCTCGAGCTGCACGACCTTCGTCGGATCGCCCGCCACGCGATTGTTCTCGAAAAACATGTAGGGCGGCGCCTGATGCCCGCCCAGCAGGACGAACGAGGTATCGAATCCCCACTGGCGAGGCCCCACCGTCATCGGCTTCGTGAAATCCGGCTTGCCGTCCGCCCCGGTCTCGAACTGCCCGCCAAAATGCAGCTTGCCGAACAATCCGGTCCGATAGCCCGCCGCCTTCAGCAGTTGGCCTACCGTCTTTTGGCCGTCGAGAAATGGCGGCGCCTGATTCCACCCCCACGTGCCCCCCGGCGTCCGCCCCCGCCATGTGTAGTTCCCGGTCGCGACCGAATACCGCGTCGGCGCGCACAGCGCCGCTGGCGTGTGCGCATCCGTGAAGCGCATCCCCTCCCGCGCCAGCCGGTCGATGTTCGGCGACGGGATCTTGCCTTGCGGATTGTAGCACTGGAAATCGCCCCAGCCGACATCGTCCGCCATGATGAACACGATGTTCGGACGGAGCGCTTCCGCCTCGCTGGCAGCCGGCAGCGTCGCCAGCAGGATCGCGGCCGCGAAAAGCGCGCCAACGTACGACAGCGCGCCCAGCCTTCCGCCTACAGCGCCTTGGGTCCCGGCGCCTGGCGCTCGGCCTCCATCTCGAGCGAGCACTGCCGGGTTGGCCCGTTCTCGCAACCGGGCTCTTGACATGTCTTCAACGGTCCTGGGTTGATGAGTGGGGCGTATCATAGTTCAGACAGTGATTGAGGTTGGCGCTGGTGGGCACGACAGGGGTCGAACCTGCAAGGATTGCTCCATGGGATCCTAAGTCCCACGCGTCTGCCAATTCCGCCACGTGCCCTCCTTGTTAATCAAACAGTTATAACCTGTTTCAGCGGTGGGCTTGACAGTTGCGACGGTAGTGCCACATGGAATCCTCAGCATCGCC
>JAKLFB010000038.1 GCA_022711435.1 Verrucomicrobiota bacterium | reverse complement strand
GCAATCAGTGCCGGAATATCTCGGCAGCTCTGAAGGGCGTGCTGATGGCGATCATTTTTCACACCCCCATCTTACGCGCCGCTGCTCCACTGCATAGGGTGCACTCCCCTTGACGCTTACGTATCAGACACGCATCCGCCGGCGACGTCGGCACGTCTTTGAAACGCCGGATCAGGATTTCCAGTGCTGCCGCCTCGGAAATTTCTAGCTAGAAGCCGCATTCGGCGCGGTCGGCTCGGGGGGCGGGGCGGGCGCCTCCGGCAATTCGTCTTCGCCCTCCTCGCTGATGACGGGCGCGATGGCCTGGAGCACGTCGCCTTCGTCGAGGTCGATGAGCTTGACGCCTTGGGCGTTGCGCCCGGTTTCGCGGACATCTTTCACGGCGATGCGCACCATCTGTCCGCCTGCGGTGATGAGCATGACTTCATCGGGATCATGGACCGTGAGGGCCCCAACCACCTGGCCGGTCTTGCCGGTGGTCTTCATGGTGATGATGCCCTTGCCGCCGCGGGACTGGATCCGGTAGGCATCGAAGTCGGTGCGCTTGCCGATCCCATTCGCCCCGGCCACCAACAGGGTGGCGCCCGGCTCGACTACGGCCAGAGCGACCACCGCATCGCCCGGCTCGAGCGCGATCCCTTTAACGCCCGTGGCGGGCCGGCCCATCGACCGGACATCCTCCTCCGAGAAGCGGATGCTCATGCCTTCCTTGGTGATGAGCACAACTTCCTGCGCCCCCGTCGTCAGCTTGACGTCGATCAGCACGTCTTCGGGCTCGATGCCGATCGCGATGATGCCGCCCTTGCGCACGTTGGCAAAGTCTTCGAGCGCCGTCTTTTTCACCGTGCCCCGGCGGGTGGCGAAGAAGAGCTGGCCGGGCGATTGCCAGGTGAGATCCTCCTTGTTCGGCCCAACCTGCGCGGGGATCCGGATCAGCGCGGCGATCTTCTCGTCGGGCTTGAGCTCGAGGAGATTGGCGATGCTCCGCCCCTTCGAGGCCCGTCCCATGTCCGGAATCTCATGCACGCGCTCGACATACACCCGGCCGGTATCGGTGATGAACATCAGGTAATCGTGCGTGCTCGCCGTGAACAGGTGCTCGATGAAATCGGCCGCCTCGCCCTCGACGACGGATGTTTCGCGCGTGGCCATGCCGATCACACCCTTGCCGCCGCGCCGCTGGGCGCGATAGGAGCTCACGGCTGTGCGCTTGATCAGGCTGTTGTGGGTGATCGTAATGATCACGCCCTCGTTGGCAATGAGATCCTCGATCGCAATCTCGCCTTCGTCGGGAACCAGAGCGGTCCGGCGCGGCGTGGCGTAGCGGGTCTGGATGTCGCGGAGCTCGGTTCGAATGATGTCCAGGAGGCGGCTTTCGCGCGCGAGGATGTCGCGGAGATCGTCGATCCGGGCGAGCACCTGCTGGTATTCGGCGCGGATCTTCTCGCGCTCCATCCCGGTGAGCTGATAGAGACGAAGCTCGAGGATCGCGTTGGCCTGGGCCTCGCTGAACGCATATCGTCCGTTGACCAGGCGGGCCTCGCTGCGGATGCGAACGCCCAGCTGCTCGGCCACCGCCCGGGAGAACTCGAACGCCAGCAGCTTGATCCGAGCCTCCTCGCGGTTGGCCGAGGTCCGGATGATCCGGATGAATTCGTCGAGGTTGGCCAGAGCGATGAGATAGCCCTCGAGGGTCTCGGCGCGATCCTCGGCCTGGCGCAGGTCGAAACGGGTGCGGCGGAGGATCACCTCGCGGCGGTGCTCGAGGTAGCACTCCATGAGCTCCCGCAAGTTCAGCGTCTTGGGCCGGCCGTGGTCGATGGCCAGCATGATGACGTTGAAGCTGGCCTCGAGCTGGGTGAATTTATAGAGGTTATTGATGACGACCTTCGGGATGGCGTCGCGCTTGATCTCGATCACCACCCGGGTGTTCTCGTCGGACTCGTCGCGGATGGCGGTGATATCGGGGAGGGTCTTCTCGTTGACCAGCTCGGCGATCCGCTCGACCAGCTGGGCGCGGTTCACGCCGTAGGGGATCTCCGTGACGACGATCTGGGTCCGGCCGCCCTTGAGCTCCTCGACGCCCACCTGGCCGCGCACCTTGAGGCTGCCCCGGCCGGTCTCGAAATACTGGCGGATCGACTCGGTGCCGCAGACCATGCAGCCGGTGGGGAAATCGGGGCCCTTGACGTGCCGCATCAGCTCGGCCACGGTGAGGTGGGGCCGGTCGATGAGGGCGACCAGGCCGTCGATGATCTCGCCCAGGTTGTGGGGCGGGATGCTCGTGGCCATGCCGACGGCAATGCCCGTGCAGCCGTTGACCAGCAGGTTCGGAAAGGCCGCCGGAAACACCTTGGGCTCGGTCCGGGTCTCGTCGTAGTTCGGGACGAAATCCACGGTGTCCCTGTCCATGTCCTGCATGAGGACGGCGCCCAGGGGGGCGAGGCGGGCCTCGGTATACCGCATAGCGGCGGGCGGATCACCCTCGACGGAGCCGAAGTTGCCCTGGCCGTCCACGAGGAGCTCCCGCATCGACCATGCCTGGGCCATGTGGACTAGCGTCGGGTAGATCACCATCTCGCCGTGCGGATGATAGTTGCCGCTGGTGTCCCCGCAGATCTTGGCGCATTTGCGGTGGCCGCGGTTCGGGAAGAGCGACAGGTCATGCATCGCGTAGAGGATGCGCCGCTGCGACGGCTTGAGCCCGTCCCGCACATCCGGCAGCGCCCGCGACACGATGACGGACATCGAGTAGTCCAGGAACGAGTTCTTGATCTCCTCGGCGACGTTGATCTTGGCGATCTTCTCGTGCGCGGCGTAGAGCGGCGTGCCGGCCAGCGGATTGGGTTCTTTCGGGTCAGGCATGTCAGGTCGGGTCCGGTCGGCCCCGCGAATCAGGCGTCGAGATTGCGGACGTTGAGGGCGTTGTCTTCGATGAACTGGCGGCGCGGTTCGACCTCCTCGCCCATGAGCTTGGCGAACATCTCCTCGGCCTCGACCGCGTCGGTCAGGTCGATCCGGAGCAGCTTGCGCCGGACGGGATTCATCGTGGTTTCGAACAGCTCCTTGGCGTTCATCTCGCCCAGGCCTTTGAATCGTTTGATCTGGAGCCCGCGGCGCCCGGCCTCCTTGACCGCCGTCAGAATCTCGGGGATCGAGAACAGCGGTTTGACCGCGGCGCGCTCTCCCTCGCCCTCGATCAGCTCGAAGAGCGGCTGGTCCTGGGCGGCGTAATGCTCGAGGCTGAAGCCTTTGCGGGCGAGCCGCTCGAGGAGGTCGCGGACGGTCTTGCTCTCGTGCAGCTCGACGTGCCGGGCCCGGCGCGTGTTGCCGTTGCGGGGTTTGTCGGCCGGCTCCGCCTCGGCTTCGCCGAACAGCCCCAGATCGGGATTCGCCTCGCTGAACCGGGCCAGATCCTCCTCCGTGTGGAAATAGTGCACCATCTCGTCGTTGCCGTCGCGGACCTTGACCAGGTGGCGCGGGAACTCGCGGGTCGAGGGATCGATCCGCTCGACGTATTCGGCAAAATCGCCCCCGTGCCGGCGCAGCGCCACCGCGTATTTGTCCAGCGCCACCAGCAGCTCGATGATCTCCTCGAGCTGCTTGGCGGAGAATTCACGGTCGTCGGCCCGATGCCGCAGCCGCACATCCTCGATGCCGAGCTGGATCAGGATCCGGTTCATCTGGGGATCGTCCTCGACGTATTCCACCCGCTTCTTGCGGGTGATCTGATACAGGGGCGGCTGGGCGATATAGACAAATCCGCGTTTCACCAGCTCCGGCATCTGCCGATAGAAGAACGTCAGCAGAAGGGTCCGGATGTGGGAGCCGTCGACGTCCGCATCGGTCATGATGACGACTTTGTGGTAGCGCAGCTTGTCGATCTGAAATGTGCCCTCGCCGTCGCCGATGCCGATGCCGGTCCCGATGGCGGTGATCATGGTCCGGATCTCCTGGTTTTGGAGCACCTTGTCCAGACGCGCCTTTTCGACGTTGAGGAGCTTGCCCCGAATGGGAAGGATGGCCTGGAACTTCCGGTCCCGCCCCTGCTTGGCGGAGCCGCCGGCGGAATCGCCCTCGACGATGAACAGCTCGGTGTTGGCCGGATCGCGATCCGAGCAGTCGGCAAGCTTGCCCGGCAATCCCCCGCCCGTCAGGGCGCTTTTCCGAACCGTCTCGCGGGCCTTGCGCGCCGCCTCCCGGGCGCGCGCCGCCATCAGCGCCTTGTCCACCACCCGCTTGGCCACGCTCGGATTGGCGTCGAAATACGTCATCAGCCCCTCGTAGACCACCGACGAGACCAGCCCCTCGATCTCGGTGTTGACGAGCTTGACCTTGGTCTGGGACTCGAACCGCGGGTTGGGGAGCTTGACACTCAGGACGCACACCAGCCCCTCCCGCACGTCGTCGCCGGAAATGGGGGGATCCTTCTCCTTGAGCAAGCCGTTCGCGCGCGAGTATTGGTTGATCGCTCGCGTCAGGGCGGTGCGAAAGCCGGTCAGGTGCGTGCCCCCATCGGTGTTCTGAATCGAGTTGGCAAAGCAGAGGATCTGGTCGTTGTAGCCGTCGTTGTACTGAAGCACGCAATCGACGAACACCTCATCCTTTTCCGCGCTCAGGGCGATGGGCTTGGGATGGAGCACCTGTTTGCTCTTGCCCATTTGGCGGACGAACTCCTCGATCCCATCCCGGTAAAAAAACTTCTCGGTCTTGTTCTCGACCCGCTCATCGGTGAGCGTGATGACAAGGCCCGGATTCAAAAACGCCAGCTCCCGCAGCCGGTTGGCCAGCAGCTCGAACTTGAACTCCGTCGTCAGCGTGAAAATCGTCGCATCGGGTTTGAACGTGATCAGCGTGCCTGTCTGCCGCGATTTGCCGATCACGGCGAGCTTCTGGGTGGTGATCCCCTTGGCGAACTCCATCGAATACACCTTGCCGTCCCGGTAAACCTCGACCTTGAACCAATCGGAGAGGGCGTTGACGCATTTGGCCCCGACACCGTGGAGGCCGCCCGAGTATTTGTAGGCTCCCTGGCCGAACTTGCCGCCGGCGTGGAGATTGGTCAGCACCAGCTCGACCGCCGGCATCTGAAATTTCGGATGCATGTCCACGGGGATGCCGCGCCCGTCGTCCTTGACCGAGCACGACCCGTCGACGTGAACGGTCACCTCGACGTTGCGGCAGTACCCCGCCAGATGCTCGTCGATCGAATTGTCCAGCACCTCGAACACGCAATGGTGCAGTCCGCGTTCATCCGGGTCGCCGATATACATCCCCGGCCGCTTCCGCACCGCCTCCAAACCCTCCAGCTTGTCGATTTTCGAGGCATCGTATTTGCTGGAAGGATCGATCACACCAGTCATATTTTCTACCCTGTCCACGTCCGGGTCATCCTATGGAAAAAGCGGTCGGAACACAATCCATTTTTCGGGAAGCTCCGGCTCGAAAACACCACAGATTGTGGCCCGGCCAGGACGCTACCAAACCGATTGGGGTGCTGCCCCATCCCCACACCCAAGGATTTGTTCAATAAGACCTTGTGTTTAATCGCGTGCCTCCGGACGAGAACCGCACCATCCCTGCCGGAGCGCCAATAGGGTGACAGGTTCATAGTTTGCCCCATCCTGGATCGGATTCCGGTTGCGCTCATGCCGCCTGCCAGTGCCGCGCCCCTCCGTTCCTGCGGCTTGCACGAATCGGCGATTTCCAGATATGGTGCGGCCGCAACCTGAACACCCGGAGCACGGAACATGAACGAAAACGGACGGCCGATCGTTGGGACGCCGGGTGATCCGCGGCTGGCAGGGATCGCGACGTGCGGCCCGGCATCGCACCGGACGGCCTGGCGGCCGATCCCGCCCTCCCCGGTCGAACCATAATCCATCCCAGATGCGCAGGACATTCCTCCTCTTGTTCGCCGCTGTCGGCGCCGCCGTCGGAACGCAAGCGGCCGATGCCGGATATCGTCTGAAGCCCCGCCACCCTCGGCTGCTGATCGAGGATGTTGCGGCGATGGCCCGGCGCTGCGCCGGCCCTCTGGCGGAAGATTACCGCATCATCAAGGAACGTGCGGACGCCGCCGTGCAGCGGGGCAGCATCGGATTCATTGCCAATGGGTGGGCCATTCCCGAAGACCTGATGAACTGCGGTCTGGCCTATCTGGTGGAACGTCAACTCGGCCGCGAAAGCCGCCGGTATGCGGATGTGATCATCCGGCAGTGGGGCGATGGCCGGATCATCTCCCGCCGCGAAGGCAGCCATTTCGGATATCACGCACTGGCCTACGACTGGATCCACGACGCCCTCACGACCGAACAGCGCCTGCTGTACGGAGACGCGCTCGGCTCCTGGCTGAGGTTTTACACCGACAAGCCCGAGGTCATGCTCCGGCACGGCCATTGGGAATACAACCAGACTTGGGGGCCCATCCACCTCAACATCATGAACTCGAGGGACGCCCTGACGCAGAAGATCTTCATCGCGCTGGCGATCCGCGGCTCCGGGACGCGGTTCGAGGCCGACGCCGCATCGTTCCTCGACTCGTGGCATCGGCGCGTTCCCGCCGAGTGCCTGCCCGCGTTCGACCGGATGGGCGGCGTGTGGTCCGAATCGTATGGTCATGGCGCCTACGGCCCGGTCACGGTGATCCCTTACGCTTTTCACGCCTGGCGCACCGCCACCGGCATCGATTACTTCCAGCAATTGAAACCATGGGGTTACCCGGTCGAGGCGCCCCGCTGGGTTGCCTACACGATGATGCCGCACAACGATCGCACTGCCTGGATCGACGACGGCGATGGATCCAAGCCCGCCGCCTTTGCCCGTGCAGCGCCGATGCTCCGCGATGGCCTCTCCCAGTGGTTCTCCGACCGCGGCCGCGAATGGCTCGGGGAACGCTGGCAGCGCATCGCCTGCCTTGATCCCTCCATCCCCGCCACTCCGCCCGACACGCTCCCGCTGGCGCACCTTTTTCCCGGCGCGGGCCACGTCTATATGCGCAGCGCCTGGAACAATCCCAACGCGACGTGGGCGTTCTTCGGCTGCGGCCCTCAATACGCCGGCCATGCCCGCGACGACGAAGGCCATTTCCTCATCTGCAAGCGCGGCGCGCTGGTTTCGCGCCAGGGCGGACAAGGCCACAACGACAGCGATCATTACGCAGGCGGCTCGATCATCTTCAACATTGTGACCGTGTTCGATCCGGAGGAGAAGTTCCGGCGGACTCAGGGCAACGAAAACGACGGCGGGCTGCTGCGCCACGTTTACGAGAGCAGCGCTCTGCCGCGCGAGCGAGGGCGGATCGTCGCCTTCGAGAATGCGCCCGAGTTCACCTATGCGGCGGCCGACATCACCGCCGGCTATCACCCGAACAAGGCGCGCGAGGTCACCCGGCAGTTCCTCTACCTCCGCGGCGAGCGCGAGTTTTTCGTGGTCCTGGATCGCGTCGAGGCGGCACAGCCCGAGTACCGGCGCCATTTCTTCCTTCACGTTCCGACCGAGCCGGTCCGGGAATCGAATCGTTTGGATTGGCTCAGCCTGTCCGAAGCCGACGGCGACAAAGCCGTGCTGTCGGAGGGGCGCTCGCGTATGTTTCTGACGACGGTTCTGCCCGCCAATGCGCAGACGGTGATCCGAGGCGGTCTCGGCCAGGAGGCCTGGGGGCATCCGCTCGAGCCCGCCGCCCAATACAACCACATGACTCCGGGCCGCGAACGGCCGCCCATCTGCCCTTGGCGAATCGAGGTGGGCGACCCCAACCCCGGAACCCGCACGTTGTTCTTGCACGTATTCGAGATCGCCGATGAGACGGATCGGGAGCCCGCCAGCGTGCAGCTCGTGCCGCCCGCGGGCGTCGAGATCGGCAGACGCTGGCGGGTCGAGTTCAACGCGGCTGGACCTCTGGGCGGCCGCATCGGCGGACGCAGCCTCGCCACCGCCGTCCGCACCGAGCCCCAGTATCCCTCCCACGCCCGATCGAGATGAAGCCCACGGGCTCACGCGACACCGCCCGGCGCCGGCCGGCCTCCCCAGGAGGCGATCCGAGGAACGGAGCTCGAGCCGGCTGGGGGCCGGCGCTCCTGGCGCTCCTGGTGTTTGCGGTATTCAGCGGCCATTGCATCCGGCCATCGCTGCATCTGCATGAGCAAGGCGAGGTGTTCTTTCTCGACGCGGGCTTCTGGGCACGGACATGCGAGCAGCCCGGCGCCGCCATCGAGTCGCTCGGGGCTGCGCTGATCCAACTCTGCCGCCCTGACGCGTTGGGCGCAATCGTCCTGGGCGCCATTGCACTCGGCCTTCTGGCGTTGAACCGGATCATCCTCGCCCGCTGGTGGGGGCACCCGGCATTCGTGCTGTCCGCCGTCCCGCTGGCGTGGTGGATGGGTTGGCTGTCGGATTTTTCGCGCCCGCCGTTCACGCCAGTATTGGGATTGCTGCTGACGCTGGGGTGCCTGGCGCTTGCTCAGAGGGTTCAAGAATGGTCCTGGTTCCACCGGTTCTGGGCCGAAGGGGCGGGATTGGCGGTGTTGTTCTGGCTGGCGGGGGCCTGGGTATGGTGGCTGGCGCTGCTGATCGCGAGCAGCGAGTTGCGAATCGACAGGCGTCGCTGGCCCCTGGCAGCCGGCGTCCTTGCCGCTGCTTTTCTTGCCACCACCGGCTACGCGAGGATGCATCCATACCCCGACCTCCTGTCGTTGGGCCCGGCATCCCTGGTCCAGGGATGGCCGTGGCTGCCGGGTTTGCTCGTATTCTACTTAAGCTGTTTGACGGCAGCGGCCGTGCGCGCATGGTTGCCAGCTGCATGGATCGAAAGGCCCCGGCCATGGTATCGGCGCATTTTCATGCCGCATGGGGGCCGGGGGCAGGCTGCTCAGTGGTTGGAGATGGGGTTGGTGCTGGCGATGGGCATGGGATTATGGCGGATCGGGCATGATCGGGGGCGGCAAGCCCGCCTCGAGCTGGATCGGGCGGCGCGCGAACACCGCTGGGACCAAGTGCTCGAGCGGATGGCCGCCGTTGGCCTTTCGGATACTGGGGCACGGTTGGACGCCTGCCACGCGCTGTTCCATACCGGCCGGCTGGGCGATGTGCAGTTCCATCTGCCACATCACCGGAAGATCCCGTTCCTGCCCGAATTCGAGCAGGTCCGCGGGGAATGGATATTGCCGTTGGCGGACACGCTCCTGGCGTTGGGGGAAGTGAACTACGCGTTGCGATGGCTGCACGAGGGCCATGAAATCTCGGGCGATCAACCGCGGATCCTCCAGCGTCTGGCGGCAGCCTGCCGGATCAAGGGCAACGAGAACGCCGCCCGGATCTACCTCGGCCGTCTGAGCCAGCATCCGCGCTACCGCGGTTGGGCCCGTTCGCAGCTGGCTTCCGGATCCGAAGCCGCAGCCGCCAGCCAAGGACCCGACACCCAGCTGCCAAGCAGAGCCGTGCCCACAACGGATTTCCCAGGCAGCTACCTCGACACCGAGCAAATCCTGGGGCACCTCCTTCACGACCATCCGGACAATCGGATGGCATTCGAGTATCAAATGGCCCATTGGCTGGCCTCAGGCCGGCTCGAAGACGCGGTGCGCCAGCTCGATCGGCTTAAATCCCTCGGATATTCCCGAATCCCGATCCATTACGAGGAGGCGCTCCTCATCCATCACCGGCTGCAGCGGACTCCGCCCCGGCCGCCCGAAGGCATGGACATCCGTCCGGAAACCCGGCAGCGGTTCACCCGGTTCGACCAGCTATTCGAGCGTTATCAGAACGACATCGATGCCTGCCGGCGGGCGCTGGCGCCCGGGTTCGGAGCCACGTATTGGTACTATCACCTGTTCGGAACCACGGCCGGATTGGCCGCCTCCGAAAAACGCTCATGAAAAAATACTGGCTCATCCAAATCCACGCGATGATGGTGTGCGTGGCTGGGCTGATCGCCGCCTGCACCGCCGAACCCGCCGCCGACCGGATGGCTGGCCGGATCCCGCGCCTGGATCCGGACTACTCGGATGTTGTGCTGCCGCCCAATATCTCGCCGATGAATCTCGCGATCCGAGAGCCTGGCACGCGGTATTGGATGCGGCTGCGATCCCGTTCCGGCCCGCCCATCGAGGTCTCGAGCCGTGATGGGGCGATGGTCATCCCCGGGACCCCCTGGCGGAACCTGCTGGCTGCGAACGCAGGCGATTCTCTCCAGCTCGATGTCCGCGTCCGCGATCCCGACGGCCGATGGCAAGCGTTCGCGACGGTCACCAATTGGATCGCCGCCGAAGCGATCGACAGCCACCTTGTCTATCGCCGCCTCCGCCCGCTGTTCAATTATTACGCCGATATCGGCATCTACCAGCGCGACATCGAGAGCTTCCGCGAGACCGAGATCCTCCATGGCCGCGGGCTCGACCGGGGCTGTCTGAACTGCCATTCCTTTCCGGCCCAGAGCGCCGACCGCATGGCCTTGAACCTCCGGACCGCCCGCCATGGCCGCCCCCTGGTCATTGCCCGCGAGGGACGGATCGAGTGCGTAGACCAGACGTTCGGCTACCTGGCGTGGCACCCATCGGGCGGGCGCCTGGCGTTCTCCGTGAACCAGCTCTCCCTCTTCTGCCACACCATCGGAGAACCTCGCGACGTCTACGATGGACGATCCGACATCGGGCTGTACGATCTCGAAACCCGAACGGTCAGCATGCCGGATCCCATCGCCCGGCCGGATTGGCTCGAGACGTGGCCGGCATGGTCCCCCGATGGCGCCTGGCTCTATTTTTGCCGGGCAACGCCCCGGCCCATCCAGGAGTTCCGTCAAATCCAATACGACCTGCTGCGGGTCTCGTATCAGCCCGGCCAGAACGCATGGGGTCAGCCGGAAACGCTGCTGGCGGCGGCGGCCGCCGGAGGCAGCCTGGGCCAGCCTCGAATATCGCCCGATGGCCGATGGGTGCTGTTCGTTCGATTCGGACACGGCCACTTCCCCATCTACCATGCCGACAGCGATCTCTGCCTGCTCGATCTCCAAACCCGGCAGTGGCGGCGACTGGACATCAACAGCGATCAGGCTGATTCCTGGCACGCCTGGTCCAGCAATGGCCGGTGGATCGTCTTCAGCAGCAAGCGCCGGGACGGCTTGTTCGCCCGGCCGCACTTCAGCTACGTGGACGCTCAAGGGCGGGCCCACAGACCGTTCGTCCTGCCTCAGGAAGATCCGGCGTATTATGATTCGTGTCTGCAGACCTTCAACGTGCCGGAGCTGGTCCGAGGCCCGGTGCCAGTCTCCCCGCGCACTTTGGCGGAGGCCATCCGCGATCCAGCCCGGCGGATCCAACCCGCCAGCCAAGGCGCTCCCCCCGGCCCGACGGTCGAGGGGAATGTGCCGGCACCCGCAGGGCCGAACGCTGCTGATAAGAAATAGCAGCGGAGGCCTGGCTTTTCGGAATCCGCGTCATTGCGGCTACGGTCGAGGGTCAAAGGGAGCGCGGGCTTCCCGGCGTGGGGCTGGATAGAGAAAGGGCCGGGGCGGCGCCGCCCCGGCCCTGAAATGCCAAGCCGATGCAATCGGCTACTCGAGCACCACGACCCGGAGGAAGCGGGCCTGGCCACTCCTGCCGATGAGGGACGTTTCGATGATGCCTTGGCCCTTGTCGGTCCACTGGATATCGGGCATCTGCGTCCAGACGGCCGGGTCCGCCAGGCTCTCCGTCTGCTCGACGGCATAGGTCTTCTGGACATAGGGCGTGTAAACAGTCAGGCGCCAGCTGTCGTCGCCGACGGGTTCGAGCGACTCGATCGTCAGCGGCTTGTACTTGGCGGTGAGCGGCTTGCCGGCGAGGCCGTTCACATAGATGCCCTCGATCTCCTGCGCGCGGAGGGCCCGATGCCAGACGCCCAGGTCATCCATGGGCCCGTTCATGATCCGGTTGATGTCCAGGTCAGACTGGAAGTTGCCGATGATGACCGGCACGGAGTTGGGGGGGCCGAGATACGCGGTGACCGGAGCGGCCAGGCTGGCGCCGTTGCGGAAGAACTCGATGGTGTTGTTCTTCACCACCACGGCCACATGCTGCCATTCATTCGAGGTGATCACCGCGGGCGACGCATAGGAGGCCTTGTTCAGGCCGTAGAACAAGAGAGCGGCGCCGTTGTTGATGCTCAGATCCCAATTGATGTCTTTCCTCACGATGCGGCTGAGCCCGCCCATGACCGACAGCGTGCGCGGGTTGATCCAGGCCGAGATAGTGAGCTGGTCGGTGACGCTGAATTCGTCGCTGTGCGGCACGATGGCGAAGTCGTCCACGCCGTCGAAGTCATAGGCGCCGGCGACCATGCCGGTGATGCCGGGGACGATCGTGCCGTTCTGGAGCGCGCCATGGTGGCCGTGGCCGGTGGCGTCGTTGAAAGTCGTGCCCGAGGTTTCATCGAAGGGCCAATAAGCGATCAAGCCGGTTTCGGTGCCCAGGATGGGCTGGACCTCGACGATGACGGGCGTGCTGGAGGTTTCGCCCATTTCGTTTTTGATCTTCACGGTGTAGCTGCCCGCCTGGGCAACGGTGAGGTTGGCCAGAACCAGCCGGTTGGTGGCGGAATCAGGAATCGGCACGCCGTCGTGATACCACTCGTAGGTGACCGGCCGCTTGCCGGTCGCCAGCACGACGAGCTCGGCCGAGCCGCCTTCGAGGCGGACCGCCGGCTCGGGCGCCAATTCGACCGCGGGCGGCCCGGAGGCGTCTTTGCCAGCGAGAGCCAGCACTTCGCCTTCGGTCAGGGGACGGGCCCAAAGACCGAGCTCATCGATGAGCCCCTGGTAAAGCCGGGGAGCAGTCAGGTCTTCGGTGTAGTTGCCGATGATAAGATTGTTCGTAGTGGCGGTGCCGATGCCGGCATTCAACGGCAACCCTGCCGGGAATCCGTTCGTGTAGAACTGGACCGTGCCGGCCTGGCGCACGGCAACGAAATGTTGCCATTGGTTAGTCGTCAGGGAGTTCTGCGGCGCATTGCCGCCTCCCGCCACGACGGTCGCGCGCACGTTGCCGGGATTGTCCGTCACGAACGCCTCGTATTGACCGGGTTTGCGGACGATGAATCCCTGTTGGTAAAGGAAGTTCGGATCGGTGAGCACCGTGCCGTAGGTTTCCGGATTGATCCAGAACGCGAAGCTGGCGTCGGAGCCGAGAGCGAGCGAATCGCTGTGGGGGACGATGACCCGGGAGCCGAACCCGTCGAACTTGAGCGCGCCGCCCACCCGGCCGGCGACCCAGGCCTGGGTTGGATCCCAGAAGTCAGTCAGCTGGCCGTCGTTGTGGTTGGTCGTGCTGTCGTGTGCGATGAAATCGGAGGTCTCATCGAATTTCCACATGGCTTGGAGGCCGGTCTCGACGCTGGTGATGGGGATCACGGTCAATAGAGCGGCCTCGCTCTCGGTCTCGCCGAGATCGTTCTTGGCTTTCACGCGGTAGGAACCGGCATCGGACGGCTGCAGCCGGGCGAGGCTCAAGGTGGCGTTGGTCGCATCGGTGATGGCGACGCCGTCCTTGTACCAGGTGTAGGTGAACGGCTCCTGGCCGCGGGTGACCACGCTGAAGGAGACAGATGTGCCGGCATACTTGTCGGCGCCTTGCGGCTGGAGGATGAAGCTGGGCGGATTGGGCAGGTCGCGCCCGACGAGGTTGCGGATCTCGCGATCGCTCAAGGCGCGGTCCCAGATCCGGACATCGTCCATTAGGCCGTTGAAGTGGCTGGTCGCGTCGTCCGACCCGATGCGCAGCGGCAGCTTGTCATCGTCGATGGAGCCCCCCACAGTTTTGGTACCGGTTAACTCGCCATCGAGGTAAGCACGCACGACCTGGCCATCGAACGTGCCCGCCAGGTGGTACCATCGGTTGGCCGCGAGAGCCTGCTTGATGCCGGCGGCATAATTATTGCCGCCCCGTTTCACGTTCACGTTCATGCCGCCCACATCGAGGCTGTTCGTGTTGTTGTTGCCCTGGAGCAGGAAGATGCAGTCGCCTTTTTCGAACATCCGGTAGGTGTTGCCGCCGACGGACAGCGCAACGGCGGAATTGAACCAGGTGGAGACCGTGAAACCCTGCGTCAGGTTCGCGCCGATCGAGGGCGCATCCGGCACCTCGACGTAATGGAGGATGCCGTCGAACGCCAAGGCGCCATTGACTTGGCCGGTGACCCATTGGGTGTCGTCGCCCAGATAGTTGAACAGAGTGCCGTGGTTGTTCTTGCCGGAGGAATCCGCGGCGGTCAGGCCAGTCTTCTCGTCAAACTTCCACCAAGCCTGGAGGCCGACGCTGATATCGGTGATGGCGATGACCGTGACGGTGGCGGCCTGGCTGGGGGTGTTGCCTGCCGAGTTCGAGATGGTGACGGTGTAATTGCCGCCCTGGCTGGGCTGCAGGTTGGTCAGGACCAGCGTCGAGTTGGTCGCGCCTTCGATTGCGGTCCCGGCGCGGAACCACTGATAGGTGAACGGCGGCAGGCCCTGGTTCTTCACACTCAGAGTGAAATCCCTCCCTGCATACAAAGATCCACCGGCGGGCTGTTGGACGATGACGGGCGGGCCGGTCACGACCCAGCCGGCCAGCTCCTGCACCTCGATCTGGCTGAGCGCCCGGTTGTAGATCCGGACCTCGTCGATGGCGCCGTCGAGGTAATTGGCAGCGGTGGCCTCCCGCCGAGCCAGGTTGACGGTGGTAAAGGGACGCGCGACGGCGTTGGTGGCGGACGCGGCCCGCTCGCCGTTGACGTAGAGCACGATGTTCGAGCTGGCGGCGTCCACCGTGACGGCTAAGTGATGCCACTCCTGCAACGTCAAGGGCATGGGCGACAACAGAGTGACGAGCCCCTGGTTATGATTCCAGAGAACACGCGGCTGGAGCGCCTGGCCGCCGGTCCCAAACCCCATGCTGTGTCCCGCCTGGCCGGCAGGGACGCCGACGAATGCCGACGAGACCACGGCGCTGTAGCTCGGATTGCTGTTGAGGAGCACCCAGGCGGACCAGGTGGTCGATGCGAGCTCGGGCAGGCCGGCCACCGCGACGTAGTTGGTGAGCGCAGGTGTGAAGGCAATGGCGTTGCCTGTCTTGCCGGCGATCCAATGGCTGTATTCGTCCCAGAAGTTGACCAGCGTGCCATGGCGGCCCTGGCCGGTGGCGTCATTGGCGACCAGGCCCATGGTTTCGTCCATGGACCACCGAAGGACCAGCCCCTGCGAGATGTCCTGGGCATCCGCGCGAGGGCCGGCCATCACCGCGGCCAGGAGGATCAACCCGCCCAGCCCCAGGTGCGCTGATCCACCCGGACGGCGGGTGGATCGGGTGGAATGGATGGTAGTCATAATCGATGTTGGTTTGATGGTCATTCAACAGGCGGCGGCCTGCGCCGCCCAAGGCGTCATGAACAGTGAGAGGATGATATTCGCTGCGGTTTGGCTGCTCACTCGAGGCGGCCGTGGAAATAGACCAACATCCCGCCCGAGCTGAGGCTCATCTTGGCGCGCTGGATAAACTTCCGGCCCGGGACCCAGGAGACGTGGCCGTCCAGGTAGCCCTCGTTGGACCCCTCCGGATTCTGCGCCGCCTTGTCGTAATGGTTGACGCCGCGCGTCAGGGGGTTCGGGTCGCCCGGCCGCAGCCAGGAGTTGTTGTATTTGCGGTTGATGTCCGACCACATGAGAATGTAGTAGGGCCGGTCGGTGGTTTTCTGGGCGAAGATGGGCCGGGTTGGGATGGTCACGGTGTGGTAGGACTGGTTCTCGTAATTGGTCTCGCCCACGTAATACACATAGCCCAGAACGGCGCTGTCCTCGGAGGGCCATTTCCAGAAATCATCCCGGTTCCAGGAGGGATTCGAAGGGCAGTAAAACTGGTCGCGTTTGACCTTGTATTGCTCGTGGATGATGTCGCGGAACTTGATCTTGACCCAGTGCGGATCGAGGTCGCCGTCGCGTGCCAGCCGATCCTGGTTGTCATCGGCATACAGAATGCCCGCCAGGGTCAACTGCTTGATCGCGTTGTTGCAGGAGACCCGCTTGGACCGCTCCCGCGCCCGGGTCAGGACCGGCAGCAGCATGCTCGCCAGGATGGCGATGATCGCGATGACCACCAGCAGCTCGATCAAGGTGAAGCCGCGGCGCCGGCAGCCGTCTGCACCGGGATTGCGCTCGATCCCATCCCGACAACGCCGCCGGCTCCCGCCCACGTCAGTTGAAGACATATGCAATCCAGTTAAGGCTGCTCCGCTGTTCGTTGGCCAACAGTTTACGCCCCGCCCTTCTTTCTTGGCAAGCAAATCATCAGCGGATCAGCGGACCGGTTGTTTGGCTTCAGGATGGCCCGCCAGGATTCGGGCGAGGCGCGCGACGGTCCCCGGACGGGCGGCGGCGAGGTTCCTCGTCTCCCCAGGGTCGTCCTCGTAATCGTAGAGCTCGTAATCCGCGGTCGAGGCGGGCGCGCCCGGCGTTTTCCATTCGACCAGGCGGAAGCGTTCGGTCCGGATGGCGCGGCCGATCACGGGCTGGCCGGCGCGCTGGCGGGGGAACGCGTGGCACGCATGGTCGCGGACGCGGGCCTGCGGATCGCGGAGCACGGGGACGAGGCTGACCCCATCCAGCCGCTGCGGTACCTGGGGCCGGGGCAAGCCCGCCAGCTCGACCAGCGTCGGATAGAGATCGACCGTCTCCGCCAGCTGCCGGGTGCTCGACCCGCCCGCGGCAACGCCCGGGGCGACGATCACCAGCGGAATGCGGTTGGCCTGCTCGTAATTGGTGTGCTTGGTCCAAGCGCCGTTGTCGCCGAAATGCCAGCCGTTGTCGCCCCACAGGACGACGATCGTGTTCCGGCCCAGCTCGAGGCGGTCCAGCTCGTCCAGCACCCGGCCCACCTGGGCGTCCATGAAGCTCGTGGCCGCATAGTACCCATGAATGAGCGCGCGCTGGAGGTCTTCAGCCAAGGGCGGCTTCTCGGGCACGGGCGTGTATTGGTTCAGTTCAAGCAATGTTTTGCCGGCATAGGGGGGCGCGCCCTCGGGCGGCGCCGCCCGCTTCGCCAGCGGAAACGAGCTGCGATCGTGAAGATCCCAGTACTTCTTGGGTGCGCAGAACGGGAGGTGGGGCTTCACGAAACCCAGCACGAGAAAGAACGGCTGCCCCGGGTTTTCTCGCGCCGCGCGGAGGCGACGGATGCCTTCGTCGGCAATCCGCCCATCGGCGTATGCGTTGTCGGGGACATCGGCGACTTCCCAGGCTGCGCCGCGGGGGAGGTCGCGGATGCGGCCGAGCTGCTGGTTGCTGAAGTAGGCTTCCTCGCGGGTGAGCTGGCCCCGGGCCGAGTTCTCCGGATCGAGGTACTCGACAACCTTGTCGGGCTGGAAAGGAACGCTCCAGGACGCGGGATCATCGCGGTTGCCGTGCCCGATATGAAACACCTTGCCGACGCCTTCGGTCCGCCACCCGTAGCGCAGGAAATACTGCAGCAGGGTGACGGCGTCCGGGGCCGCCTTTCGGAAATGGGTGTCGAGGCTGTAAACGCCCAGCGTGGTCGAGCGGCTGCCGACCATCAGGTTGTTCCGGGAGGGAGCGCAGACCGCCTGGTTGCAGTAGGCCGCATCGAAACGCATGCCCCGGGCGGCCAGGCGATCGATGTGCGGGGTGCGCGCCCGAGGATCGCCGTAGCAGCCGAGAACAGGCTTGAGGTCGTCGACACAGATCAGGAGCACGTTGGGGCGGTCCGCCGCCCGGGCAGCCGCGGCGCACCCCAGCGCCGCGGCCAGGACCAGCGCCAGCATCATGCGGAATGGGAGGGACATGTTCATCGCGCTTTCTTCGTCCGCAGAGTCTGCAGGAAGATCGGCTGGCTGGCAATGATTCGAGCGTTCCCTCGAGGAGCCATGCCGTGCTAGTCTGAGCTCCATGAACTGGCAAATCGCTTGCTTGCTGGTGGCGCTGGGCAGCGCTGCCGGGGCGTGGGGGGCCGCATCGAATTCCCGGCCGGACCTGGTTGTCTTTTTAACGGACGACCAAAGCCAAGCCGATCTGACCCCATATGGCAGCCGGGCCTTGCGAACCTCCAACATGCAGCGGCTGGCCGATGCCGGGCTGACGTTCACGGATGCCTACGTGGCGTCCCCGAGCTGCGCGCCGAGCCGGGCGGCGCTGCTCACCGGGCTGATGCCGGCGCGCAATGGGGCGGAAGCCAACCACAGCAAGCCCCGGCCCGAGCTGAAGAAATGGCCGGCATATTTTCAGGAGCTGGGCTACGAAGTCGTCGCCTTCGGCAAGGTGTCGCATTACCGCCACACGGCCGATTACGGATTCGACTCGTTTGCCCACGACACATTCCACGATCACGCCGCGATCCCGGCTGCGGTGGCATTCCTGAGGTGCCGTCGGTCGCCAGGAAAGCCCTTGTGCCTGATGGTCGGCAGCAATTGGCCGCACGTGCCATGGCCGGAATCGGACCTGGGGTACGACCCGGATGCGCTGCCGCTGCCTGCCGGCAGCATCGACACGCCCGAGACGCGGTCCTGGCGCGCCCGATATGCGGCTGCGGTGACCAAAGCCGACGACGACCTCGGGCAGATCATGGACGCTGCTCGAGCATGCCTGGCCGCCAACACGCTGTTTCTCTTCTCGAGCGATCACGGCGCGCAGTGGCCCTTCGCCAAGTGGAACTGCTACGAGGCAGGCGTGCGCGTGCCGCTGATCGTCGCCTGGCCGGGCGTCGTGAAGCCGGGCGCGCGCACGGGCGCGATGGTCAGCTGGGTCGATTTTCTGCCCACGCTCATCGAGGCCGCCGGCGGCAAGCCGCCCGCCAGCCTCGATGGGCGATCGTTCCTCCAGGTGCTCGAAGGCCGCCGATCCGACCACCGCGACCGCATCTTCAGCGCCCACAGCGGGGATGGCCGCTGGAATGTCTATCCCATGCGCGCCGTTCGGGCTGGCCCGTGGAAATACATCCGCAATCTCCACCCCGAGTTCGCGTTCACGACGCACATCGACTTGCCGGGCAATCTCGGCCAGCGAGCCTACTTCGCCTCCTGGGAAGCGGCGGCCCGGACGAACGATCGAGCGGCGGCGATTGTCCATCGCTACCACGCGCGGCCGGCCGAGGAGCTCTTCGACCTCGAGAGCGACCCGGACGAGCAGGTCAATCTGGCATCCGATCCCCGCCACGCCGAGCGGCTGAAGACGCTCCGGCGCGAGCTCGATGGCTGGATCCGGGACCAGGGCGACAACCTCCGCGTGTTTGCCGAGCCGCGCCGGCTGAGCGATCCCGGCAGCTATGGCCCCGGGGCGCCCTCCGGCAGCGAACCGCCCGCGCCCAAACCGGCCGCTACACCGCCTCGTTCAGCAGCTCGATCCCCTTGAAGCGGCAGAACCATTCGAGCTCCCTCGTCACATCCTCGTAGCAGGCCACCCGGTGGATGCCGGACGCCCAGTTGCGCCAGAGCTTCTCGGCCCTGCCGTCGAGGCGGACGGCGATCTGGCTGCGGCATCCCCGTTCCGTATGAGGCGCATCGGCGATCAGGCCCGTGAAATACCGGAGCGTGATCGAGGCGTCGTCCAGGATGCCCGCCGTGACTCGGCGCCCCGCGCTCATCCGCACCTGCGGGACCACGCCTTCGCGCCGCTCCATCACGCTGCGCAGCTCGTAAGGGTGCGCCGGCCCCGCCGGGCCGTCCATCTTCCGCGTGCCCAGACAGTGGATCAAAATGGCCGTGTTCGACGCGAAATCGAACGTCGGGTTGCAGACGAAGCCGGGGCGTCCGGATAATCCCTGGTAGAGGACGTGCATGATGGCGCACGGCAAGTCGCTCTGGCAGATGCCCCCCAATCCCATGTCGTTGAGCCGGGTGAAACCGATGCACGGATAGGCGGGGATCTTGCGCCACATGGTCCCGTAGCAGTCCACGGTCAATGCGGTCGCATCCTCCTCGTCGAGCAGCTTCTCGAATGCCAAGGCCAGCCGGCAGGAGGCGGCGATCTCGTCGCGCTTCGGCTCGACCACCTTCTCGGCGTTCTCAATCCACCAGTCGGTCTCGGCCCGGGCATCGGCGTCGCGGATGGATTCGTACAGCGCAAGGACGCGTTCGAGCGGGACCTTTCGGATCTCGGCGCCGAACCTTGCCTTCACCTGCTTGGCGTAAGCCTCGAAGCCCCGGGTCGTCAGGTTGAGAATCCGGGCTTCGCGCAGATGATGCATGGCGCGGAAGGGGCGGACCGCCGCTGCCAGCCCCTGATAATCCGTCGACAGGATGCAGTCCATCTGGGCGCCCAAAGGCTGGCGCCGGATCTGAGCCAGCTCATACCACTCGTGCCCTGCGTAGGGCGGGGAGAAGATCATCGTCGGCCGCTTCAGCTCGAGGATCCCCCGGATGATCCCCATGGTATGCAAGGTCACGTGGACCAGGAGGATGCCATCCGCCTCGAGGAGCCGGTCTTTGCAGGCGGCGATGTCTTCCGCTTTCGACAGCGTGGCATGGACGCTCCAATCGATGTCGGCCAACTCCTTGCTCATGGCGCGGAACCGGTCTTCATAGGCGCGGATCTCCGCCTGGAAATCGATGTCGGGATTGGGGTAATGGGCCTGGGGGACGCCAACGTAGAGCCGGGCGACTTTGACTTTGGTCCCCCGGCAGCCGGGGCTCACCAGGGAGGAGGGACGGCTGTCGGCGCCCCGGGCCGGCCAGGATCCGGACTCTGCCAGCGCGATGCCCCCCAACGTCCATTTCATGAAGTCTCGACGTGTGATAATCATGCGATGTGCCTTTCCGAGAGCATTTCGGGACCGCCCGCGGAAGAACAGATGCTTGATCCGCTTCCGGAGAATTCGGACGGGTTCACGCTGCACAGATTACGCGGTGCATCCGGCCAAGTATAGCGCCATTTTCCGGCGGCGGACGCCGCGGATTCGCTGCGGCTCGCATGGAGTGCACGGCGGCAATCGACGGGACGGCGATCTCGCGGTCAACGAGGCGCCCGCTCGCCGCCGGGGGGGGCCTAATCCCAGTTCTTGTCGATATAATCCTGGATGTCGTCGTAGAGCTTCCGCATTTCCTCTTTGCCCTCGGGGGCGGCGGGCGCCGCCATGCCAGCCTTCACAGCAATCGAGCCGCGCCATGCATGGCTCAATGTCTGGACGGGAAGCTCGATCAGGCTGGCGCCTTGGCTCCGGATGATGAGCCGATCGCCGGCGACGGCGCCGAGCCTGCAGCACGGCACGGAATGCCTGGCGGCGATCTGCTCGAGGCGAACGAAATCCTCGGGATCGACAGCAACCACGATCCGGGAAGGCGCCTCCCCGAACAGGATCTCGTCGATCCGCCCGCCCTGGCCGGCGATGCCATCGAGATCGATCGTCGCCCCGCGCATTCCCTTGGGATTGCCGATGCAGGACTCCGCCACGCACACCCCAAGGCCGCCTTCGGAAGCGTCATGCGCGCTTCTCACCAATCCCGCCTCGATTGCTTCGAGGCAGGCCGCCTGCACCTGTTTCTCGAACTCGATGTCGATGGTCGGGTTGCCCCTCTTTTGCCCGTGCACCAGGCTCAGATACTCGCTGCCCGCCAGGCTGCCCGCCGGACGCCCCAGCAACGCGATCGTGTGTCCCGCCTTCTTGAAATCCTGCGTGACGCACTTCGCGGCGTCCTCGATCAATCCCACCATCCCGACCATCGGGGTCGGATCCACAGCGCCCTTGGGATTCTCGTTGTAGAAGCTCACATTGCCGCTGATGACGGGCGTTCCGAGGGCGCGGCAGGCAGCGGCGATGCCTTCGATGCATTTCTGGAACTGCCAGTAGTTTTCGGGCTTCATGGGGTTGCCGAAATTGAGGCCGTCGGTGATGGCCAGCGGCCGTCCGCCGGAGCAGACGATATTGCGGGCGGCCTCGGCCACGGCAAGCATGGCGCCCTGGTAGGGATTGAGGTAGCAGTAGCGGCCGTTGCAGTCCACGCTCATGGCCAGCGCCTTGCGCGTGCCCGGGACCCGAACGACCGCGGCGTCCGACCCCGGCCCCACCAACACCGTCTCCTTGTCCGGGCTGGTGAAGCTCCGATAGGCGGCCTCCTTGCTGGCGATCGTCGGCGAATCCAGCAGCGCGAGCAGCACGGCGTTCCAGTCGCGGGGCTGCGGAACCTGCTCGACAGCCAGGTGCTGAGCTTCGCGGAGATAGACTGGCTCCTGGCTCGGACGATCGTAGAGCGGCGCGTTCTCGGTCAGCGCCTTCGCCGGGACCTCGGCCACAACCGTGCCGTTTGCCTTGACGCGGACCATGCCGTCGGCGGTGACGGATCCGATCTTGGCGACGGGAACCTTCCACTTGTTCAAGACCTCGATGGCTTCGTTCTCCTTGCCTTCCTTGAGGATCGCCAGCATCCGCTCCTGCGATTCGGAGAGAAGAATCTCGTCGGGCGTCATGTTCGGCTCGCGCTGGGGGATCCGAGCCACATCGAACTCGATCCCGGTGTTCCCGCGAGAGGCCGTCTCGCAGGTCGAGCAGATCAGCCCCGCGGCCCCCATGTCCTGCATCCCGGCTACGAGCCCTTTTTCAATCAGCTCCAGGCAGGCCTCGCGCAGACGCCGCCCCAGCTCCGGATTGCCGATCGCCACCGCGCTGCTGGACGAGGAGGATTCCTCCGTGATCTCCTGGGAAGCGAAGCTGGCCCCGCCCACACCGTCCCGTCCCGTGTCGCCCCCGATGTAGTAGACCGCTTTGCCCTCCCCCGCCGTGGTCCCCCGCACAATGTTCTTGTGATCGATGATCCCCACCACAAACGCATTCACCAGGGGATTGCCCTCGTAGCTCTCGTCGAAATAGGTCTCGCCCCCCACCGCGTTGACCTCCGCCTTGTTGGCGTAATGCGCAAGCCCGCGAATCACCTCCCGGAATAGATGCTGGACCCGCTCGTTGTCGAGGCTCCCGAACCGAAGCGCGCCCAAGACCGCCACCGGCCGGGCGCCCATGGTGAAGATGTCCCGCAGACATCCCCCAATCCCCGTCGCCGACGCCTCGAACGGCTCGACCGCGGAAGGATGGTTGTGGGACTCGATCTTGAACGCCACGCCCTTCCCCTCCCCGATGTCCACCACGCCGGTGTTTTCTTCGCCGGCGCCCACCAGAACCTGCGCTCCTTGGGTGGGGAACAGCTTGAACAGCTTCCGCGAGTTCTTGTAGCTGCAGTGTTCGGACCACATCGCGGAAAACAGGCCGAGCTCGGTGGCATTGGGATCGCGCCCGAGCAGCCTCTGGATCGAGGCGAATTCCTCGCGGGTGAGCCCCAGCTTCTCCGCCAATTCGGCGTCCGCCTTCACTTCATGGTTTGTCGTCATGGCCTGTGCGATTGTTTCGGCTTCTTGCTGCTGCCCATTTCCTGGAACGGATGGGCAAGAGTCGGCTTTCCGGCATGCGCTGGCAAGCCTGAAGCGGGGGCGAAACAAACACTTTTCGCTCCCGGCGATTCGTTCCATACTGCCGGGGTGAAACAGACCGATTTACGCCGCAGCGGAGCCTCATTTCTGATGGGCAAGAAGCTCGTTGCGGTTGGATGGCTTGCGGCGGCGGCGGTGTGCGGCGCTGGCGAGGCGGGCTCGAAGGCCCAGGAGCCCTCCTCCTGCGACGTCGTTGTCTATGGCGCCACCTCCGGCGGCATCGCCGCGGCGATCCAGGCCGCGCGGATGGGCCGGCGCGCGGTCCTGATCGAGCCTGGCCACCGCGCGGGCGGATTGACCGCAGGCGGGCTGGGGGCGACCGACATTGGCAACAAGGGGGCGATCGGCGGCATCGCGCGCGAATTCTACGAACGGATCGCCCGGCATTATGCGACGGATGGCGCCTGGCGGCAGCAGACGCGCGCCGATTACCTCGGCACGGAACGGCGAAATCTGTCCCCTGATCCCATCGCTGCTGCCCGGGGCATCCAGGCGCAGTGGACCTTCGAGCCGCATGTGGCCGAGCAGGTCTTCCACGAGCTCCTCCGCCAGGCCGGCATATCGGTCGTGTTCGGCGAGCGCCTGGACCTCGGCCGCGGTGTCGAGAAGGAGGGGGGGCGGATCACGGCGATCCGGATGGAGAGCGGCAAGCGCTTCGCCGGCCGGATGTTCATCGACGCCACCTACGAGGGCGATCTGATGGCCAAGGCCGGCGTCCGCTACCACGTCGGACGCGAGGCCAACTCCGTTTACGGGGAGACGCTCAACGGGGTCCAGACCCGGCATGCCGTGTATCACCAGTTCACCCGGCGGGTGGATCCGTATGTCGTGCCCAGCGATCCGTCGAGCGGCTTGCTGCCGGGCATCCACGGCGGCCCGCCGGGCGAGGAGGGCTCGGGCGACCGCCGCGTCCAGGCCTACAACTTCCGGCTCTGCCTCACCGATGCCCCGGAAAACCAGCGCCCCATTCTCCGGCCGGCAGGATATGATCCGCAACAGTACGAGCTTCTTCGCCGCTACATCGCAGCCGGCGTCTTCGACGCGCTCAAGCTCAACACACCCATGCCCAATCGCAAGACCGACATCAACAACTACGGCGCGTTCTCGAGCGACTTCATCGGCGCCAATTACGACTACCCGGACAGCGACCATGCGGTGCGGGACCGGATCTTCCAGCAGCACCGCGATTATCTGGCGGGGATGTGGTGGTTCCTGCAGAACGACCCCCGGCTCCCGAAAGAGGTCAGGGACGCCGCCGGCCGATGGGCGCTCTGTCGAGACGAGTTCCGCGAGACCGGTGGATGGCCGCATCAGCTCTACGTCCGCGAAGCCCGCCGCATGATATCCGATTACGTCATGACCGAGCATCATTGCCGCGGGAAACAGGTGGCGCCGGACTCAGTCGGCCTGGGTGCCTATGGCATGGACTCTCACAACGTGCAGCGCTACGTCAAGGACGGCGCCGCCATCAACGAGGGCGATGTCGAGGTGGGCGTGGCGTCCCCATATCCCGTCTCGTACCGGGCCATCGTGCCCGCCGCGGCTGAATGCGAGAACCTGCTCGTGCCGGTCTGCCTCTCCGCCTCACACATCGCTTACGGCTCGATCCGGATGGAGCCCGTGTTCATGGTTCTCGGCCAGTCCGCCGCCACCGCAGCGAGCCTCGCCCTCGACGAGGGCGTGCCGGTCCAGCGGCTCGGCTACCCGCAGCTTCGCGCCCGCCTTCTGGCAGACCGGCAGGTCCTGGATTGGAAACCTGGGAAATCCGCGCCATGATCGAACGATAGCGCGGGCCGCCTAAACCGCATTGCACTTCGCGGGCGTCAAATTGGCTCGTGGAGTCGCTTCAGGAATTGCGCTGGAGAAAGGACAGCCACGCCGAATGGCTTTTCGAGCGCGAGCGGATCACGGTCGCAGCTCACGATCGCCTCGGCCCGACACCCAAGGGCGGCGGCCAGATAGGGATCGTCCCTCGGGTCGCGTCTGCTATCGGTTGTCAATGATTGGCGTCGTGCCTTGCGGGGCGAGGGGAGGCGGCCCTGCGATCTACGCCTCGAGAACGACCTTCCACCCCGCCGCATCGGCGAGCGCCAGGACCGCGTCCTTGAGGTCGCCGTAGAAGGTGACCCGATGCCAGCCCCAGACATCCCACATGGCAAACAGCTTCTCGAAGTCGCCCAGCGGTTGCACGCGAAGCTTGGTCCGGCAGGCGCGATCGTTGGAATCGTTCCCGACCGCCCTGCCTTGGTGGAGCAGGATCTCCTTTCGTTTCGGCTCGAATTCGAGCGTGGTGGTCAGATAGCCCACCGGCAGGATCGACCGCAGCGACGCCCCTTGCCGATCTTCGGAATGGGTCAGGATCTCGTACGGATTGGCCCCGCCCGATGGCCCGAACACTTTGGTCGGCGCGACACAGTGGGCGTAAATGATCTCGCGTTTCGCGGTGTCCATGACCGGATCGGAAATGTAGCCGGGCCGCCCTTGGCTCAGGGCGGAGATGGCGACCATGGTTGCGGCGGACCGGATATCGCACTCGCAAGCGCCCACCAGGCCGTCGTCCACCAACTGGCAGAACCCCAGGCACGGGTAGGCGCCGATGTGCTTGCCATAGAATCCGCCCAGGCAGTTGATCGTGATGCCGTTGGCCCCGTGCTTCTGCATCAGCGCCTTCTGGCCCAGGTACATGGCAGCCGATTTCTCGATCGTCTCGCGCGTGACCCCCTCGATTCGCCGCGCCCCTTTCTCCCACCGGTCCGCCCATGCGCGGACCTCATCCGGGTCCGCCTTCAGGGCCAGATCGTTCAGCTCGGCGAACGGCAGATAGACGATCGGGATGCCCATGATCTCGAGGGCCGGCCCCGGCTTCTGGTCTCGAATGGCCAGGATCTTCGATTCCTTGAGCCGGCTCATGCAATCCGGAATGGAAAGGCACCGGACAGGATCTTCCGCGGAGGCCATGCGGCCAGGCGGCGGCGTGCACCGCCGCCGCAGGCGCGCCGTGGCCTCAACGAATTCCGAAACCGGCCGGCCCTGGCCGATCAGCTCGAAGCATTTCACCGCCTCGATCAGGTCCTGCAATTCCGACGACGAGACAAAACCCGTGTTCGGCGACCGGCTCCGGAGCAGGGCGGCGTTGTATCGCAGAAAACCGCCTGTGCCTGCATACGTGAAATCCGCATAGAGCACCGGCTTGCCCGAGGCCGCAATGGTCTGCACCACGGCCGGCCAATTGTTCATCTGATAGACGAGATACCCGTCCACACCCGCCGCCTGATCTCCCTGGAGTATCTTCTCGGCTTCCTCGGGCGTGCTGGCCATCGATGTGAGGAACTGGAAGGTCGGGCACTGCCGGGCCAGCTCCGCCTCGAGGCCGTTCATGACCGGCACGAAATCGTGCCCGATATGCGGCCAGGTGGGCCGCGGCTGCTTCGCGCCGAACAGGACATACACGACGCGAATGCGGGGTCGAGCCTCGGGAGCGGAGGCGCCAAACACCCGCGGCGCGCTCCATGCGCCCAGCGCCGCCGCGCATGCCGCGCTGCTCTTCGCAAGAAACGATCGCCGGCTCAACGGGCAGCATCCGCAAAGGGAAACGCCATCCGTGATTTCGGAAGCTCGATTCGTGGTCATGGCTGAGATTGGGTAGAACCGAGGCTCCCTGTCAAGCATGTCCAGGCCACCCGCGGAGCGTCTTGGAGTGCGGCAGTCCTCTCTGCTCTTGGATGAAGGTTTCCGGGAAAGCGCCAGAGGGCTCGTGCACTCCACGAGGCTGACGCCGGTTCGGATCCGCCCAGGTCGCGCGCAAAGCGTCTCGGAGGCCCCCTCCCTGCCCTCTCCCCCGCGGCCGCGGGGGAGAGGGCAGGGAGGGGGCCATCCATGTGCTTGAGGCTCGCCCGGACACCGCCCGAGCCCGCAGCCAGGGGCGGCTGCGGTGGGCGCCGGGGCTCGACAACTGGTTTCGCTGGCCTTACTTCACCCGGAAGAACTGCGTTCCGGCAGCCGTCGTCTGGTGCGGGCTCGTCGAGGTGACATTCGTCCATGGCCCATCCACCGCCGGCGCGGACTGCAGCGTCCCCGCGACGGGATCCCAACTGATGATCACGTCGTTGCCGGCCATCTGGATCTGGAGCGTTACCTCGACGGTCTCGGGCGGCGGATCCTGAGTGCGCGCCGTGTAAGCCTTGACGGGGCTGCCCCCGCCGTTGAGCAAGCGGGACACGCCCGCCGCATCCTTGACGGTCCACTCGACGCTTCCACCGCCCGTTCCCTGATACCAGATCATCCGGAACGCATAGACGCCCGGCTTGGCCACCTGGAACTCGAATGGCGATTGCGGGTCCGCCGTGGTTGCCCCGCGGCCGCCATCATGCACTCCCAACTCGAGCGTCTGATCCGCTGCCAGCCGCCCGGCCGTCAGCCGGAAGCCGTCATCGCTGTTTACCCCCATCCGATAGATCCCCGCCTCGGTGAATTCGAGGTAAACGACGATCTCCATCGACACCATCGTGGTGTGCGTCAGGCTCGATATCAGCCCCGCCGATACCAGCCCTTGGTCGGGGAATCCCGTGTCGGCGCGGAACACGCCTGCATTCCCGTTTTCATCGATATTGAAGTTGATGACGGGGAACACTCCCGACCCCGAAAAGACCGATGGCGGCTGCGGGGGAGAGCTGAGCTGGGCCTCGGCGCGCTCGGTGCCATTGGTCAACCCTGCCGCGGCGTCGGCCTGCTCCGTGCGCACCCGGAACCCGGCATTCGTCCCTGAGCCCAGCGGCGCCGCCCATGCCTCCGGGAGAATCACCATGGAGCGGAACGACCATTCGTATGGCGACGGCAGCCCGTTCCATTCCAAATGCACGGTCTGCATTTCTGCGCTTGCCAGCGTCCCGAGAGAGAACGCGACCAGGGTCTGATTGCCTTGGGGCGTGATCTGCGGCGCGACGGCCGTCCCATCCACGCGCAGGACGATGGATTGCGTGTCCACAGCGGTCTGCCCGTTGGCCAGCGTGATCGTCACGGGGGCGCCCGACACCACGTTGACGGCCCCTGGTTCAGGATCGACGCTCACAACCCGCGGCTTTGCCGACAGGACCAGTCCAGCCTGGTAATGAGCCGTCACCTGGGCGGGCGTCAGCGCTGCATTGTACAGCGACACATCATCCATCACGCCATCGAAATAGGCCAGGTTTCCCGAGACGCCCGTATGGATCATCACGTTGCCGCGCCCGATCTGGATGTCGCCCGTGTGGTTGTACAGCAACCCCACGCCCCCGATCCGGCCGGCTTCCTGCCCATTCACATACAGGACCAAATTGCCCGTCCGGAACTCGTCGCCGTCCATCACGGCCACGACGTGATAGACTGGGCCGGCCTGGACGGGATACGCCACATAGAGCGCGTTCTCGGGCGCGGTGCTGCTGACGCCCCAGGGCACGCCCACGCCGCTGCCATCGGTATCGATGTTGTTGTGCGCGTCGAACACGAGCAGCGCCTCGTTCGGATTCGCATTGGTCGGCGCCCGGTAGAGATAGAGGCTCAACGCCCGGTTGCCGCCGCCCTCCTCATACAATCCCGTCGCCGCGTTCAATCCCGTCGCATTCGTCTCCGGGAACGAGGCCGCTCGGAACCACAGCTCGATCGATTTCTTGCTCCACGGGCCGGCCTTTGCGTTCAGATCCGATCCATCCGGGAAACTGATCGACTGGCTCGATGCCGAGCGGAAGCTGGAAGCTGCGTTATCCGGTGTGTTGGCCACCAGGCTCAGCGCGCCCAGCCCAACCCCATTCAGATAGGTCCCGGCGGTGTCGGAATCCGATCCCGTCGCTTCGCTGAGCGCCGCGGTGCCCGCCAGCTCCCCGAACCGCCAATACCGCACCGGATTGTCCAGGAGCACATGATCGGCGTAAGTCGGCGCCTCCGCCTGGAAACTCACGTTGGCCGTCAATGGATTCCCCATGATGGACACATCCTTCACCCCATTGATGTTCAGAGTGTAGCTCGTTCCGGCGGCCAAGGGCGCCACGGTCAACCGCACGGTCATGCCGTCCAGGCTCAAGATCGCCCCCAAGGCCGCAGCGCCGTTGACCCTGTAATTGTTCGGATTCCCGGCCGACACCGCATCGATCTTCTCGTCGAACCGGATCGTGATCTGGTTCACGGCGCCGGCCACACCCCGCACAGACAGCACCTTCGGCGCTTCGGCGTCGAGCGCCCCCCCCGCGAGTGCCGTCTGATAATGCCGGGATATCCGCTCGGCGCTCAGCGCCGTGTTGTAGTAGGCGACATCGTCGATCACCCCGTCGAAATACCCGAGCGTGCCCGTCTGCGCCGTATGAATCCGAACGGTCCCCCGGCCGATCTGGACATCGTCGGTGTGGTTGTACAGCTGGCCGATCCCGTTGGTGCGTCCCACTTCCACTCCATTCACATAAAGGATCAATTGGCCGTTCAGCCCTGTGTTGTCGCCGTCCATCACTCCCACCACATGATACAGCTTTCCGACCTGGACCGGATGAGCCACGTACTTTGCCAAGTCAGGCAAATTGGCCGCCACACCCCACGGCGCTCCGGCTCCATCGCTGGCGTTGTTGTGGCCGCCGAAAACCAACGTGCCCACGAGCGGATCGGTGTTGGTTGGATCCTGCCAGATGTAGAGGCTCAATCCGCGCGTGCCACCGCCCTGCTCGAACAGTCCCTTCGTGGCTGCCGCGCGCCCTGTCGCCCCGAGGGGCGGCGCGGCCGAGGCTCGAAACCACAGCTCGATCGTCTTCTTCGCCCACGGCCCCGCGTTGATATTGATGTCGTCGCCATTCGGCACGGTGATGACCTGGCTCGCGCTCGAGCTGAATCCGGCCGCCGTGTTGTTGGTCGCGCTCGGCACCAGGGTCGTCTGCCCCAAGGTCACGCCTCCCGTGTAAGTGCCGTGAATGTCCGTGTCCACTCCCGCGACCTCGCTGTAAGCCACGGTTCCGCCCGTTTCCCCCAACCGCCAATAACGGACGGGTTGATCGGCCAGCACCTGCTCCGGATAGGTCACGCTCGCCGCAAAGGCGGCGTTGGTGGTCAGCGTGTTCCCCGCGGCTGCGAGATCTTTGAGCCCGTTGATCGCGAGGGTGTAATCGCCATCCTCCAACACGCCCGTCCGCAAGATCACGTTGGTGCCTCCTCCCGAGAGCGCCGCCGAGATCACCGGCACGATCCCTGCCGTGCCTGTGATCTGGTAGGCCGCCAGGTTCGTTGCCGAAGCCGCTTCGAGGCCTTCGTTGAACTGGAGATGGACCTGGTTGATCCCGCCGCTGATTCCCCGGATTTCCACGACTTGCGGCGGAGCGACGTCCGTGACCACGCTCAGCGTGACGGTGTCGCTCGTCAGCCGCGCATAGGTCCCGTCGAGGTTGAACGTCTCGGCCTTGAACGCCGCTCCGTGATCCGCAATATGCGCCTGGATTGTATAGCTTGCCGCCGTTGCCCCTGGGATCGGCTGGCCGTCTCGATACCACTGATACCCCACCGCCGAACGGTAGGATCCCGTCACCGCGATGCCAAACGTGACGCTGCTCAGCTCGTCGGCCACCGCGCTGGCCGGCTGCTGCGAAATGGTCAGCGCCCCCGTCATCGCCGCGGCGAAGTCGCGCGGGTCCGCCCCTGCCGCCAGCTGGGCGATTTGCGCGGCGGTCAACGCCGTGCGGTAGATGGCCAGGTCGTCCACCAGCCCATTGAAGAACAGCGGCGTGGCCGAGGTGCCCTGCAGGCCCGCGCCAACCCACACCGGACGAGCATTCGGACCGGCGACATCGGTGTCGATGGCCTGGGCCGTCGCTCCCGATTGCGGATCGAGCACGCCGTCCACATAGTGCAGGATGTCGCGGGCGTTCGGCGCGTCCAGCTCGGGCAGCAGCGACACGACATGGCGCCAGACATTGTTGGTGATCGGCTGGGTCCCCAGCCCGTTGCCGCCCTGGACCTCCGTCCGCAGCGTCCCCGTCGCCGGCTCGATCCGCACATGGTACTTGTGCCCATCCACCCTCGAGTCTCCCCAGCACACGATTCGGTGATTGTTCGTGTCCATGGTCTTCACCCAAAACGACACCGTGCGCGCGAGCTTCCCTTCGACGCCCGGACAGGTCGTCAGCACATACGAATCCATTCCATTGAACGCCATCGCATAGGGATTGGCCCGCGCACCGAGGGCCGGCTTGTCGGTGGTGAAGAAGGCCCCTCCGTAAATCTCGCCGTCCTGCTTGGCCACCAGGTCCTTGACGGTGGTTCCGGTTGCATCGTTGAAATCCCAGTAGGCATCCAGCGTGTTCTGGAACCGCACGAGCGCCTGGCTGTCCGGTGCGATCGTGTTGCCGGCTGCACTGGGATCCTTCACATTGCTCACCGTGAGCGTCAGCGGCGCGCTCGTGAATTCTCCCACATCGAACAGGACCTCGCGATCGGAAAGCATGCGGATCGTCTGGACTGCCAGGGTCTGGCCCGTCAACTGGTAGTGGGCGGCATTAGTGGCCGAGCCTGGATCCACAGCTTCCGAATAGGTGACAATGATCCCATGGGGCGAGGCGGAACCTCGAGCCCGCACCAGGCTGGGCGCCACCACGTCCGCCTCGACCGTCAGCCCGCCTGGCGGGGACGTCACCGTTGCGCCGTTCCCGTCCGTGATCCGCAGCGAATACGCCTTGCCATTGTCGACCAGCCGAGCCTTCGTCGCATACCATGCATTGGTCGCGCCCGCGATCGGCGTCGCCCCCTCAAGCCACTGATACGCTGTCGGTTGTTTTGCATACGCCACGACTTGAAACACGATCGGCGCGCCTTCCATCACGTAAAAATTGGGCGGCGGCACCGTCACTTCGATGGTCGATGCCTCCTGGCTCAAATCGAACGAGCTGCCATAGGGCGCCAACACATAGCCCGGAATCGTCTCGCGCACCCCATCCGGCCGTTCCCAGGCCACTTGGATAAACGATCCGCCCGAGCCCTCCTTGTGCAGCAGCTCGACGAAGTATTTCTTCCCCGCCTCGAGGGTCACCGGACCGCTCCGCTCCTCGATCCGCGCGGCCGTGTAGATGTCCCCGCTCGTGTATCCCGACTCGAAGGCGATCAGCCGGGCCGGATCCCGAAACGCGAACACCTGGTGATCGGCCCCCCAATACAGCTCGGCGTTGTCGTCCGAGCCCAAGAAGATCGTGTAGGTCCCCGTCAGCGGCGCCTCGACGTAACCGCGCGTCAGACTCCCAAAATTGTTCAGTCCATCGTCGCTGTTGACGCCTCCCTGCACGTTCCAGAACGATTCTGTCAGCAGTTCAGACGATGCCCCGCCGTTCCGCGCGAAATCCGTTGCGGCGATCAGGTCGGCGATCGTGTTGCCGGCTATTCCGAGCCCGTTGTTGTTGAAAAACGCGCGGCGCAGCGCCCCTCCCTCCGACGTGACGGTCCCCAGGCCAACGACCAACGCGAACATCCACAAGGTTTTTTGAAGTCTCATATGCGGTCTCCGCAGGCTGGTTGACGGTTATTCGATGCCGCCGATGCTCGACGAGAATCCCCTCTGCGCCACCAGTACAGCACCACAGGCAAGGGATCGCTGCAATCGGGCTGATTAGTCTGATCTGATCCTAGCCTTTTCCCCATCGCTTGGCAAACGATTTCAGCGAGTGCGCGAGACAAATTCCTGCGGTGCAGGATGCGAGCCCGATCATCGGCCTGTTCGGGCACCCCCGTTGGTTCCCCATGGCGGAGATCCTATTCCGTTTTGCCCATAGCGCGCATTTTGTGGCATAAGGATGTGAACCTTTTGGCCCCTGCCACTGACATATAGGCATGAAGATGGATTCGCCATGCGCCAGGCGAAATCGAAAAGGCAGCCAATGAGACCTGGCCCCGGACTGTTCGCCGGCCTGGCAGCCAGCGGCTCGGCGTGAACGAACCGAACCGGCACGGTCTCCGATGTTCACAACGAAAATGAATGCGGCTCAAAGCGTAGGATCAGTGCAAACATCAGTTCCGATCTCGCCGGAGCAGTGCCCGGACGATTGGCTCGTGGTCCGGTGCCAGGCGCGCGACGAGGACGCCTTTCGCGAGCTCGTGCGTCGTTGGGAGCCTCGGCTCTACTACTACCTGCGGCGGCTCCTCGAAGACGAATCGGCCGTATGGGATGTCCTGCAAAACACATGGCTGGCTGTGTTCCGGCATGTGTCAAGGCTGGAGGACGTGCCCAAGTTCCGCAGTTGGGTCTATCGAATTGCGCATGACCAAGCCGTGACCTGGCTGCAAAAAGAAAAACGATACTGGTACCAACCGAATGAGCAAATCGAGCCGATGGTGAACCACGAGGACTGGGTTTTGGCTCCCACCGACGATGGCGTGCTCATGCACCAGGCGCTGCAGAGATTGTCGCCACACTGCCGAGAGGTTTTGACGCTGTTCTACCTGGAGGGTTTCACATCGCGGCAGATTGCCGAAATCGTTGGTTTGCCGGAAGGCACCATTAAATCACGGCTGCATAACGCCCGGAAAGACCTGGCGGCGGCCCTGAAGGAGGTTGGCTATGAAAGATGAAGATCGACTTAGCAAGCTGCGCGACGCCTTGCTGGCGCAGGATTCGCCTTCACCGGCTCGCGCACTGGCGCACCAGGAAATCCTGTTCACTAAAATCCGCCGGCGGCTGCAAATCCAAAAGGGGCTGGTGGGGACCGTTTATATTGGGATTTTCGTCCTTGCCTTCTGGTTCTTCTTGCAGGCGGGTCGCGCTCGGGATGCCGCCGCAGCCGTTTGGTGGGGGGCTGGTTCGATGCATCTCCTGCTCTGGTTCCTGGTGTTTTTCCTCTGGCACGTGGAGGGGTTGATCGGCCGCCTCCTGCCATCGGCCTGCCGGGCGGGGCACACTCTAGGCGAGCGGCGGGCGATCTTCATTGCCGCACTGGCGGTCTGCGCCTTGGGCACCGCCTTTCTAGGGCGGGCTGCCTTCGTGCACGATTCGTTGAAAGCAGCGCAAGCCTCGTGCTACATCTTGTGGGCCCCGCTGTTTTTCCTTTTCTGGTATCCCTTTGGAATCGCCACCAGCGTGGCCCGGCTCTGGCTGAAGTTCCGGGAGCTGGAGCTGCAACCCTCCAGCTTGGAGGAGGCCGGCGGCACTCCTCCAGCCGAATCATCGTCCTTGCCGGATCGGTAGCCAGGCAAAGCGTTCGCCATGAATAACACCTTGCCGTCGCGCGCCGGAAGCACCTGCAAACGCTTGCGGATGCTGATCGTTATCATTGGCTTGGTCTATTTTGCCTGTATCGGAGGCGGGTTACCTGGAGTGCCCTCTGCCCACGCCAGCGGAGTCAGTCCCGCGGAATCCTGGATGGTAACGTCGGCGCCTTTCTCGAGTAAAACCATCACGACGTCTTTCTGCCTCCACCGGGCAGCCCAATGCAGCGGGGTTTTGCCCTCGGAATCCCGGGCGTTGACCTTGGCGCCGGCCGCAATCAGCAACTTGGCGACCTCGCCGTTCGCCCGACAATGGAGAGGGGTGCGGCCTGCCCGGTCGCAGGCGTTGACCGTTGCGCCCTTGCCAATCAGGAGTTCGGCCACTCGGGTGCTGCCCGCGGATGCTGCTTGATGCAAAGGGGTCCGGCCTTTTTTGTCCTCGGTTTGGATCTTTGCATTGCGCGCGATCAGGAGTTCCGCCAGGCGGTCATGGCCGCCGGATGCGGCAAGCGCCAGAGGCGTTTGACCGTCTTTGTCGACGCCATTGATCTCTGCGCCCTTCGCCAAGAGGAATCTCGCCATGCGAGCCCGCCCGTCGATGATGGCAACATGCAGTGGCGTCTCGCCGGCGGCGTTGGCGGCATTCACGCTCGCTCCTTTGGCGATCAGCAGTTCGGCCACAGGCGGGTGTCCCTCGGCAGCCGCCGTATGCAGCGGAGTGCCGCCGTCATTCCTTCGCGCGTCGACATCCGCCCCGCTGGAAATCAGCACCTCGGCGACTGCAACTCCCTTCTGCGCGCGGGCGGCTTCGTGAAGGGGCGTCCAACCGAAATCCTGTCGAGCGTTCACATCCGCGCCTTTCTCGATCAACTGGGCTGCGAGGCGCGGCAATTCGTAGTAGGCTGCCCGATGGAGCGGCGTCCAGCCCTTCTCCTCTTTGGCATGGACATCCGCACCTTGGGAAACCAGCAACAGCGCGACCTCCTGGTGCCGGTGTTTCGCCGCCACGTGCAGCGGCGTGCCCTCCGAGGAGGGCGCGTTGACATCCGCCCCATGGGTGATGAGGAACTCGGCCATAATGGTGTGGCCGCCCATGACCGCCCAATGCAGAGGCGCAAAACCAAGCGCGTCCCTGGCGTTGACATTCGTGCTCCGCTCGAGCTGCCGCCGGAGTTGGACCGGATCTCCGTCGCGGGCGGCCTTGTGGAGAAGATCGGGCGCGGTCTCCGAGGGACCATCCGGCTCTTCCCCGCGCGCCTGGACGGCTTCGCGTTGAGGCCCGGTGGCGGGAGGGTTCTGAGCAACTCCGGGCGTCTGGCCCTGTCCCAACAGGACGATCGTGATGATAGCAATCAGTGATTTTTTCATAGCAGATGAAGCAGTGCCGCACCCCGTTCCAAGACCGCCTGCGAAATGCCCAGGGCGCGCTTCAGTTGCAGATCGCGTTCCAGCAGGTTCTTCTCTTCCATCAGCCTCGCGGCCATCCGGGGCCGGAGGCGGTTCCAGAACACCAGGCCGTTCGCTGGAAACGGGTAGTCGCTGCCGTGCACCATCCGGTCCAGCACGCCGGCATCCCTCAGCATCTCGGGCAGGTTGCGCCAACGCAGCATGCTCGCCATCACCGAATTGTCGCAATAGAGGTTGGCATGCCGCTGGATCAATTGGCGGAAGTTCCGAAAGAACCGCTCCCGATCATAGAACTGCCCGGTGCCGGCATGCGCGGCGATGACCGTGCATCCTTCCTCGAGGGCCAGCTCGAGCTTGATCGGATCGGCGTTGTGAAGACCGACACTTTCCGCGGCGTGCTCGTTCCCCGTATGGACCATCAGGATCACGCGGCGCTCGCAGCAAAGGCGATAGAACGATTTCAGGCAGGGCTTGTTGGGATCCGCATCCATGGTGGGCGGATGAATTTTCACCATGCGGGCGCCCAGGTCGGCGCAGCGGGCGAGCTCTTCCATGGCATCGCTGCGATACGGATTGATCGAAACGCAGGGGATGAACAGGTCCGGGAATCGTCGCACCACCTTGAACAGGTAGTCGTTCGATACCAGCAATGATGTGGTTCGGTTCCGGTCGACCGCCCCCTGAGCGTTGATCCGGCCGTCCCAAGCCTGGAGCACCACCCGGTGCAGGGACGAGCGCCGGACCGCGCCCGCGAGGCGCTGCACGTAGGCTTCATCCAGATCATCGGCGTGGTCGAGATCCAGCAGGCGCAGGAGGTATGCGTGGCTCCAATGCGCCCGCTGGGCGGGCGAGATCCAGCAGCCGTTCTTCTCCAGCACACCAAATAGATGAACGTGCATGTCCACGACGGGACGGCTGGATTCGAGCTTCGGGTAGTCCGCGGGGCGCCACAGAGGCGCGGTCATGCCCGCCGCTCCGGCCGCCCCGAGGCCGGCGATGAATTGGCGTCGGCTGATGTTCATGAGATTCTCCAGGCGAGGCCCACTTCAGACCGGATGGAAGTCGGACAGGGCGGTTTTGCCGCAGCCCGCTTTATCCGATGGCTCCGGGAGATCGACTGGACCGGGCGCGTCCGATGGATACGTCCTGCGACCTCGTGAGAAGAGCGGGCTGGTGAAAAGGTTGACCGCATAAACCGCGGCAATCTGAGCCAGGCAGGCAAGCGTTGCCGCCGCGATGGCGAATGGGAATAGGCCATAGAACGGGGGCAGCAATCCCCACACGGAGGCCGTGAAAAGGACCGCCGTGGTCGTCGGCAGGCCCAACGTAAGCAGCCAGAACAACAACGGCGCAAACACCCGGGGCGCGCCGCCGAAATCGGCGGCGAGCAGAGCGGCCGCGCCTGCGCCCATCGAAATCACGGCGAGTGTGGCGCCAGCTGTTTTCGGATGCCGAAGTGGAAGGAGCTTTGTCATGGGTTTAACTTATGCATGAGCCATGCCAAGTGCGGTTCCGTCCGAAATGAGCCGTATTTCCGAGGAATTCGGCAGGGCAGGCCATACCGGGAGAACGGAGGATTGACATCCTATGCCAGGCGCTATACAAGAATTGCTAGTTGCCCTTGAAACCGCTGACGAAGCCATCTGAGCGCGCCTTTGCCCGGGTTTTGACCCGGTTGGTAACGTGCAACCACTTTCTCCCCGAACGCATCGCGCTCGAGCGGGAGGCGTTGGGGGCGGCCTTCGTAGACGATCCCTCTGCGGCCTGGAACCTGAACACCGACTCCGGGGCCAGGAATCCGAACATTCTGCGGCTGACCGAGCGAACCGGCGCGATCCTGGGCCGTCTTCACCCCCTGCTGAAAGGCGGAAGCCGCCTGGCAGCGGACGAACGCGAGGGATACGAGAGCCTGGTCTATTATTACCTTTACCAGCTCTATCGGAGTGATTTCCAGGCGATGATGGCGGCGGGGGCAGCGTCCTCCGGCCCCGCTCGGTGCTTCCAGGCCTTTGCGAGAGACCTGCGCGAATACCTTGAACCCGCCCGGCAGGAGCCGCTGTCGGGCCCGGAGGTGGCGCACGCGTTCGCCGGTCTTTGGCAAGTGGAACGGGCGTTCATCAACATCTTCAGCAACATCGTCGGCAGCTCAGCGCCTGTGGCTCGCCTGCGGGCCGCCGTCTGGGAGTCGATCTTCACCTGCAATTTCAATCGATATCGAAGAGGTTTGTTCCAGCGGATGCGCGAGATCACGACGCTCATCTCTGGCCCTTCCGGGACGGGCAAGGAGCTGGTGGCGCAGGCGATCGCCCGTTCGGGCTTCATCTCGTTTGATCCGATCGCGCAACAGTTCGCCCAAAACCCGGCGGAGCTGTTCCGTCCGCTCAGTGTATCGGCCCTGTCTGTCCACCTGGTCGAAGCGGAGCTGTTCGGCCACAAGCGCGGCGCCTTCACGGGGGCCTTGCAGGATCGCGCGGGCTGGCTGGAGGTATGCCCCGAAGGCGGGGCGGTCTTCCTGGATGAGATCGGCGAGATCGACGTGTCGCTCCAGGTCAAGCTGCTGCGCGTCCTGCAGACGCGGACGTTCCACCGGCTGGGTGAAAGCAGGCCGAGGTCATTCTCCGGCAAGATCATCTCGGCGACCAACCGCAATCTGGCGGAAGAGATGGAGGCCGGGCGGTTCCGCCGGGATTTCTACTACCGGCTCTGCTCCGATGTCATCGTCACTCCGTCCTTGCGCGAGCAGTTGGCCGATTCTCCCCAGGAATTGCCGCGGTTGGTGAGGTTCATTGCCCGCCGGCTGGTCGGGGACGCGCAAGGTGAGGAACTGGCGACGGAAGTCCTCGATGTGGTGGAGAAGCAACTGAGTCCCGACTATACCTGGCCGGGGAACTTTCGCGAATTGGAGCAGTGCGTGCGCAACGTGCTGGTACGCCGCCGATATGAACCAATGCCTCTTCCGCCCCGCTGTCCGGCAGCGGCGCTCGCGGCGGAGTTGGCGACGGGGCGGCTGACGGCGGAGCAAGTCCTGCGGCGCTATTGTTCGATCGTGTATGCGCAAACCCGGAATCTCGAGGAAACGGCGCGGCGTCTGGACCTCGACCGCCGGACGGTCAAGGCCAGGCTCGCGGCGCCGGTCGAGGGTTGAAACGGCCGGCCACGACCCTGCCAACAGGCACTCGGCAACCGGCGAGAAGCTGGCTGTGTTACTCCTCGTTCACAGACCGCGCGGGTATGCTCGTTCGTCGCGCCTTGCCAGCCCGCCCAATCCCCTCCAGCAAAATCGGAGTCAATTTCTACACAGATCCTAAGGCAGCTCAAAGCGGTATCCCACATCCCGAATCGTTTTGATGAATCGGGGACGAGGCGGGTCCGATTCGATCTTGTTGCGCAGCGTATTGATGCAGCGGTCGACGCTGCGCTCGGTCACGATCAGATCCTCGCCCCAAACACCATCGAGGATTTTCTGGCGGGTCAGGGCGCGGCCGGCGTTCCGCACGAAGTATTCCAGGACCCGGAATTCCTTGGGCGTGAGCGCCACCTCGGCGCCTTTGCGGGTGAGCCGGTGCGACTGCGGGTCGAACTGGCAATGGCCGAACTCGAAGGTTTTCGCGGGCGGCTCCCGGTGGCGGCGCAGGCAGGCATTGGCGCGCGCCATCAGGACGTCGATGCTGAAAGGCTTGGTGACGTAGTCATCGGCGCCGAGGTTGAGCCCCAGGACAATGTCGGATTCCTGGTTTTTGGCGGTGAGCATGATGATGGGAGTCTCGATGCCCTCCTTGCGGAGGCGCCGGCAGAGATCGAAACCGTTGATTTCCGGCAGCATGATGTCCAGGAGGATCAAGTCGGGTTTCGAGTCGAGGGCGGCTTCGAGTCCTTTGCGGCCGTCGGACGCGGTGCGCACGCCGTAGCCGCTGAATTCGAAATTGTCCTTCAACACCCGCAGCATCGTCGGATCGTCTTCCACGATCAGGATTCTTTCGTGGCTCATGGGGTCCTCATCGAGCGGCGTTCTTGTCCGCCGGCGCAGCCGGTTCGGCGACGGGAATCTTCACGCGAAATGTGCTGCCTTTGCCCAAGTCGCTGTCAACCGCGATCGAGCCGCCGTGGGACTTGACGATGGATTGCACAATGCTCAGGCCCAAGCCGCAACCGCCGACCCGCCGGGAGAGGCTCTGATCCGCCTGGTAGAATCGGTCGAAGATTCTCTTGACCTGCTGCTGGGTCAAGCCGATGCCATTGTCGGCCACCGCCAGCACGATCCACCTGTCCTTTCGGCCCACGCGCACCACGATTTGCTTTGCGGTTTCGGTGTATTTCCAGGCGTTGTCCAGCAGGTTGACGAGAACGGTCGTCAGGGCCTCGGCGTCGCCCCACGCGGCCGGCAAATCCGGATCGATTTCAACGCGCAGACTGTCCTTGGCCGGCGGATAGCGATCCACGAGAGCGGCCACGGAGTTCTCCACCAGGGATTCGATCTTCACCGGCCCGAACTGAAAACGCTGACGGTGTTGCTCCAGTCGGGTGAACGAGAGAAAATTCTCGATGAGGCGGCTCAGGCGCTGATTCTCATGGGTGAGCAGGTTCAGATATGCCCGCAATTGCTGTGGATCGCGATATCGTTCCGCCAGCAGGGTGTCGACCAGCACCCGCATCGAGGCCAGCGGCGTCTTGAGTTCGTGGCTCACGGTGGACACCAGGTCGTTCTTGATTCGGGCCAGGCGCATCTGCGCGGCGATGTAGCGCCCGGCGGCCAGCGCCGCCAACGCGATGAAGAGCACGCCCAATACACCGCCCCACAAATGAAGCCGGATCTCTCGCGCCGACGCCGCCTCGATCGGATTCGGCCCGCTAAAGGTCAGCGCCAGACGGCAGCCCGGCAGCATTTCGCCCGCCTCGATGGGAGGGACGAACCGGGTGACGGCGGCCGTTTCTCCCGGCGCCAGGAGCATCACCGCCGCGTCCGCCAGCGTCGAACTGACCGCCTTCGTCTCGGCTCGGAGGCGATCGTCATGGAAGAGAGCCGCCACCGTTCGATTCGAGCTGGCCATCCGCCAAAGACCAATTCTCCCGACGGGCTGCAGGCCCGGCTCGAGCGGCCAGCTTGGGTTGTGCTCGAGGTAATCCGCCGCCAGCCGCTCCGCCGCCAACGTGGGAAAATGCGCCACGGCAGGCGCCACCTCGACCATCTCTTCCATCAGGAATCGGCGCTGGCTTGAGGACAGCGCCGGGTCACGGTAATTGGCGAGACGTTCGGCCAGAGCGCCCGCGGTGTCTTGAAACAACGTGTGGTTGGGATCGCGCAGAAGCTTGAGCAGCAGCAGTTGCGCATTGGGGACGATCAGCGCGCCGTGGTCGGTTGCCACGGATGCCGACCGCGGGTCCTGGATCAGCTGGCTCAAGATCGCAACTGCCGGATCGGGCTGTCCGGCCTTGATCAGGCATCCGGCCTGGGATTGCAGCGCTTTGGCCTTGAGCGTGAGGTGGGGGCTCGTCCGCGCAATCTGCCCGTAGGCCTCGGCGGCCTCGGGATAATGGGCGCTTTGAAACTCCAATTGGCGCGCGGCGGCCCATTCCGCCGGCTCGCTGGCAGTGCTCTCGCTGGCCCAAACCTGAGGGGCCGGATACAGCACCTTCCCCGTCGGATCATAAACGATTGCGCTGTCCGCCAGGTTGGCGCGGACGATCGCCTGGAATTGCTCGGCGGGCGAGCCGCTGGCACTGGATTCGATCGCAGTGCGGCGGTCTCTCCAGTGAGCCGTGATTTGACGCTGGACGGTCTCCAGGTGGTTTTGATGAACCTCCGTGAGCCGCTGCTGGACGGCCAGCCGCTCGTTGCGCAGCGCGATGGTCATGAACCACAGCACGCAGAGCGCCGGCACCAGCGCTGCCAATCCCAGGGCGATCAGCGTCGTGCCGCTCCGCCAATCCAGCCATCCCGGCATCGGAATCGGCGTCTTCACTTGCCTGGCCGGGATTCCTCGCAACGGGAATCGATGATAGGACCGAGAAATCCAGGCTGCCTTGATACTGCTTTGGATCGGCCTCGAGAGGCAAGACCGATTGCAGATGGCCAGTGGGCCAGCATCGCGAGTCACTGGGCCGTCGCGACGCGACCGGCATTCTCCATCACCCAAACCTCTTGAATCCCACGTTCCTCCACCCGGAAAAACAGCTCGCCGTTCGACGCACATGCAGCGCTGCCGGGATCCCCCCGCTGGACACCGGGCATCTCGAGTTCGGTCTTCCGCAACTCGCCCGACTGCGCCGAAAGCAGCCACAGCTCGGGAGGGCTTTTGGCCGCCGGACCCGGCCTCACGATCCACAGATCGCGCCCGCCCGAAACCCAGTCTCCAACGGTGGCATGGTTCGGCAGTGGAACGGTCCAGCGCACGGACGCCTGTCCCTCGGTGAAGTCCAGCAGTTTCACCGTCGTGCTTTTTCTTTCGGAAGCCACGACAGCGATCCGGGTCGGATCGCCGAGAGCGAGCGCGGACGGATCGTTGAAATACGCACGGCGTTGGAAAGAGCACGGCAACTTCAACAACTCTGCTGTTTTACCGGTCTTGAGAACGAAGCGCGCGTAGAGGCCAGGATCGCCTTCCGAAGGACTCGGCGGGAGGCGGACAAAATCCACGGTTTTCTCCTTGGCATTGACGAAGAAGGAGTAACGAGCATACGGATCCGCTTCTTTCCTGAGCAGTCGTCTCTGTTCGGTTCCGCTCGGCAGATCTCTCTGAATAACGAAGAAGCTGGATTGGCCGGCGTCCCAGCGAACGTAAGTGACCCTGCCCGATTCGATGCCCGCGCGATGCCACCATTGGGCGGCCCGATCCGGGTCGCCCCGAATGATGGCTGTCATCTGGCCAGTGATGGTGTCCAGCAATGAAAAATCCAGGCTGCCATTGAGCCGATGGCCCCAGAGCGTGATGGTCCGGCCATCGCTCAACCATTGCGGTCGCTCGATGGTTTGATACCCAGCCAGGCTCGCCAGTTCGCGTTCGCGGCGAGTTTCCAGGTTGAAACACCGCAAGGACCACCGCGGTGGCGAGCCCGCCAGAAACACAACGCCACGGCTGTCGGGCGATACCGAGAAGTTCCCGACCGCCTGTCCAGACCGGAGCGGGAGACGGACCGGTGGCGCGATCACTTTTCCGGTCTCCCAATCGATCCGGGCGCGGGCAATGCCGCCGCCTCTTCGGGAAATCCCGTAAAAGAAGCGTCGGTCGCGGGTAAATCCGATCGGATAGACCTCGCCGAGGTCAGTCTTTACGAGATAAGGTTCGCCATTGGTTTTTCCATTGTGAACCTGGACGGCCCAGGCGTCCGTGCTTCCTCGACGGTCGCTGCTGAAAAGCAAGATGCCGCCGTCGCGTGTCCATCCCAGAACGGCCTCATCCGCCGGGTGTTGAATCAGCGGTCGTTCCGTGCCATCGGCCACGTTGAGAAGAAAGAGGTCCTTATCCGGTTCCTCCATGCTGGGGCGCGCATATACCAGGAAACGCCCATCAGGAGAAGAGCGCACGGTGGAATATTCCGAGACGGGCAACACTTTCACGGTCCGCATGCCGCCCTGTTCCGGCGTCAGCACGACGAGAGCGGTTCCCGCCGTTTGCTCATCGACAATCTGCGCCACCAACTGTCTGCCGTCGGCCGACCAATCATCGGGTTGGCACCAGGCGAGGCGCCGGTCATTCAGGACTCGCGGTTTGGCTTCCTCGACGGACATCCACCGCAGATCAAAGGCCGCGTCTCGATTCCACCAGCAATAGGCAACCTCCTTTCCGTCCGGTGAAATAAGCGGAAACAAGCCGAACTCAGCCGATGCCCATGATCCCTTGTTCGTCAGTCTTCGGTTGAGGCCGGTGTTCAAGTCGCGGATCGCGACGTCGCCGGTTTCCCAATCCACATAAGCCAGGATCTGGATCGCCGCATCCAGGTTCCCCTCCGTCTCCTCGGCATAAATCCCTTTTTGGAGAAGGACCGAAGGCGATTCCGCCCCTCCAACAGCGGGCGCGGCGAGAACGCCGATCATCGCGGCAAGCGCGATACAACGCATGAGAGGTTGCATAGGATCAGGGAGTTGAGGTTGTTGGTGCGGCGGTTTCCGGTATCACTCCTTCCATCACCCACACGTGCGTGAGGCTCTTCAATCCGGCTCGGAACGCAATCTGGCGGCCGTCCGGGTGAGTGGCAATATCGCGAATATCGGGCTCGGATAGATTCAATTCTACGGCTTGACCTGAGTCCAGTGCAACGGACCAAATCCCGCCCGGTTGGCTGGCGCCCTGATCCCGGCTCGGGGTGCCAATCGTGTAGACGAGGCGCTTGCCGTCCGGCGTCCAGGCCAGCGAATTCACGCCCACCCGCGGCTCGAGCCGGATCACTTCGCGGGTTTCCCCGCCCCGCACGCCCCGGACTTTGAGGGCGACGGCAAAGTCTTTCGTGGTGACTTGATCGGTTGTCACGACGGCCAGGCGCTCGCCGTCCGGCGATAGCTCGTAGGGCCACCAGGTGTACAGCATTCCCGGCGAGGCATAGACGATCTCCTCGTCACCCGAGTGCAACGAGCGGCGCAGGATGCTGTCTTTGTATTCCGTCTTTTCACCCTCGCCCTTGAGAAAATTCCGACGCATGTAATAGAAGGATTCTCCGTCGGGCGAAAGCCGCGGGTGGCAGAGCCAATGGCCTGGGATGGCCGTGTTCATCGTCGTGACCAGCGTCTCGGTCGCCCCCGTGGCCAGGTCATAACGATGGATTCCATGGGCAACGCCGGTTCGCAGGGTTTGGATGAGGAGGAATGAGCCGTCGCGCGACCAGGCAAACTGCTGAAGCCAGCCCGAGAAGGTGTCCCCCACCGGATAATCCTGAGGCTCGCCCGATGCTATGGATACCGCCACGAACTGGCGTTGCCACTGGGCGGCCAGCATCAGTTTCTGGCCGTCCTTCGACCAGACCGGGAGCGATTGCTTTCCGCGGAACCGATCCGTCACGCGGCGGGGCGGGTCCGAGACTTTCCCTGTCTGGAAATCAACCGCCGCCACATATACATCCATGCCGCCTTTGGGTTCCGTGTAACAGAAGCTGCCGTCTCGAGCGAGGCCCAGCGGGGAAATGTCTCCGATATTGGCTTTGACGAGCTCGGGCTCGCCAGCAGGCTTGCCTTCGCGAACCGGGATCGCCCATAGGCCCGGGACGCCCGTCCGATTGCTTGTGAACAGCAGTTTCGTGTCGCCGGTGCTCCAGCCGACGACATCGCCGACCTCCTTTTCGATCAACGAGGTTTCCATCCCCGATTCCAGGTCGATGACGCAAACCTTTCGTCGATTCTCGGCGCCCGCTCCCATCCGATAGGCCAGATAACGCCCATCGGAAGCGAGACAGATCCTTCCCAGGCCCCAAAACAACGAGGGCGGCGTCCAGCTTTTAAGTTGCTTGATCGTTCCGGCCTCGATGTCCAAGACGCCGACCGCCACGCCTTTGGTCTCCCAGGCGAGAACGATCAATCGTTCGCCTTTTCGCGACCACTCATAGATCCAAAGGCCTGAGTCGTTCTTGAACGGAAAGACCTGCTTGGCTTCCGATCCGTCGATATTGGCGATCTGAATCCCACTGGAAAGCACGTAGGCGATCCGGCGTCCGTCCGGCGCAAAGACCACGCTGCCGTCCTCCGGGGCTCGTTGGACGACGGTCCACGTTTTGCCCGTCGCCGTTTCGCAGATGGCGATGTCGGAACGATCCTCCGGCTGATACGCTACGTAACGCCCATCCGGTGAGAATGAGTAGACTTCGCGCGCCGTCAACGGAAGCTGGCGGATGGTGATGCTGCTGGACGGCGCCTGGCCCAACTGGCCCAGGAGTTCCCGGGCTTTCTGGCTCAGGACGGTTTCGGACGGGAATTGCCTCAGCAGATCGTTCAGCAACGCAACGGCGCGATCCTTGTTGCCTTTCTTCTGGTGGCAGACCGCGAGCCGATATTGGGCTTGGGCGACAACGCCGCGGTTGGCCGTGGCCTCGGCGGCAATCTGCTCGTAGATCTTGATGGCGGTATCGAGGTCGCCTTCCGTCTCCTCGGCGAATATGCCTTTCTGCAGGAGGACGGATGGCGATTCGGCCCCGGGGGCGGCGGGCGCGGCCAGCGCGCCCATCATCACGGCGAGGGCGATCCAACGCATGAACTTGTTCATAGCGGTTTCCTTCGTTTGCGGGCGGCGTGTTTCAACTCTACACGGAATCCTTATTTGGTTCGAGCGGCATACCTGAGATCCAACGTGACGGCGAGGGGGGGTTGCATGGAATCATTGCGGCCCGGCGCCGACGGCGGCGATGTCTCGGCTCGTCCCTGCGGGATTCGCAGATCGTCTGCCAGCAGCCTCCCACCAGCAGGGCGACCGCCAGAACGTAGAGGCACACCACAGTCACGAAACCGCATCGCGCGACGAATTCGAACCACCTCGACAACAGGTCGTAAGCAAATCGCTCATCGATCATCCCATCGTTCATAGGCACTCCTCCGGATAGGGGGCTGATTCGGGCGTGTTCCGTCGGATCTTTCCCGGTGCAGTTGCCAGCCCGGTTTTCATTTCGAAGGAGATCCTGCACAACGATTGTTACGAACGGATTACCTCTGCATCCTTTTTCGGTCCTTTTTTGCCGGCAAAGCCCGGAGAGGCGGTCTCGGCGCCATTGCAAAAGAGACCCGCATTTATAATGGCGCAAACGCCTTTTGCGATGGATGGTCCGACCAATGATCACATCAATCCAGATGGGGGCTACAACTACCCCGTACTCGATGGGCGGGTCCACCTTGTCGCTTCAGGCCCGCCCTTGCCACCTATAACACGTCGTCCTCAACAATCGGGAGCACTGCAAGAATATGCCTGTGATATCGAAGTTTTACGGGATTGTGATTCGGATGTTGTGCGCGAGGCTTTTGGGGGCGCATTTTCATGCCTTTTATGAAGACAGCGAGCTGCTGGTCAGCATCTGCCCGTTGGGAATCATCCAGGGTGAAGCTCCCGGCTGGGTTCGCGAAATGGTCATCGCCTGGGCATCGCGACACCAGCAAGAATTGCTGGCCGACTGGGACCGATGCGTGGCGGGGCAGAGACCGCAGCCGATCGATCCCTTTGACTAAGGGTCTGTGCAAAAATTACTTCCGATTTTGGCGGGAGCGCCGCCGGGCCCGATGCGAGGCGCAAGGGAGGGAGTGTATCCCCCTGCGATACTCGACCGACCGAGCCACGAAGCCGATGGCCCGGCGCCGCCCCGCCCCTGCGGGCTGGGTGCCTTGGGCGCGCTGGCTGTGTTGCTCCTCGCTCACAGACCGCGCGGGTATGCTCGCTCGTCGCGCCTTGCCAGCCCGCCCAATCCCCTCCAGCAAAATCGGAATTAATTTTTGCACAGACCCTAACAGGTATTCCGGTTACAGCCCGAGATACCGCTGATCCTCGGCCCAGAGCCGCTCCAATTCCTCGGGGGCAGGCGGCGCGCCCACTTGCCGCCAGCCGGCGCCTTCCTTCTGGGCGGCAGGCACATGGGCCAGCAATGCCTCGAACGGCTTGAACCGGCGCAGGAACGCCTTCCCCAACAAAGGACGCGTATGGATCATATGGGTGTAGGTCAAGCGCCCGCCAAAGACGGTTTCAGCCTGAATGGCATCGAGCGTCGCTTGCGGATCGCCTCGCTCGGCCGCTCGATCCAGCCGCACTCGCAACGCCAGATAATGCAGGTAAAGCCGCAGCTCGTTCACCCGGGCCAGATGGCTCGGCATGTCCCGGACGCTGGCGGCCGCTTCGTCCAAATCCCGGAAGGAGGCCTTGAGCGAGGCGACATTGAACTCCGTTGGTTCCGAGTCGTCGTGTTCGCCGCTCGGAATGCCGACGGCGCCCGCCTCGGCTGAAGAGGCTGCCCGCGCCGAGCCCAGCGACGTCGACGCCGAGGGGCCATACCACCGCGCATAATGCCGTTCGATGGCGTCGGCGGCGGGCCCAAATGCCTTGCTGTAGAAATCCCGGAGCAGGGCGGGCACATCGGCGTTCACGTCCCACAACAATCGGGCTGCCAGGTAGTAGCCCAACCCGCGCGCGCCCCAGTTGTTCGAGGCCTCGGCATTGATCGACGTGACGCCCTTTTGATGGAAAAACCGCAGCTCGTTTTGGAGCCGGACAGGTTCGAGCTTGCCGGCGGATGGATAATCCCAGTCCCATTGGTAGACGCTGTAGTAATCGCGGATGCCGATCTGGCTGGCTTGGGCTTTCAGCGCATCGAGCTGCTGTTCCAGCGACAGATCTGTGCGGCGAAAGGCCGTCGTGGTTTGCACGAAGACATTCGGATGCAGCTGGAAGGACGGCGGATGCGAGTAAGCACTGTAAGCGTATGCGCCGATCAGCGTGTCGGGATGTTTCTCCGCCACAGCCGCGGCGACCTGGTTGATGAACCGGAACAGCGTTTCCGAGGCGGCGCTCACGACCACGCCATCGGGCCGCCGGGCGAACCAGGTCCCGTGCCTGGCCTCGGGTGCACCGCCCCCGAAAACGGCGAAGCACCGTTCGCACTCGCAATAGCCGAGCCCGTCGGGCGGGCTCATGCTGATCATGCCCGCGCTGCGCTCGGCCTGGGCCAGCGCATGCTCGACAGCTCGTCGCGACACCTCCGGATGGCTGTAACAAGGCTTGCTGGCCTTGCGTTGGCCGCCCGCCAGAGCAAACCACTCCGGATGTGCGGCGAAATCCTTTTGCGGATCCAATCCGTGCCAGGTGTGGCCGATCGTGATCCCGACAGCCCCGCCCAGGCGGTTGTGTCGCAGCCATGCCGCGTAATCGGCTTCACAGGGCTTGTAGGTGCCGAAGCCGTACCAGATCTTCCGCTGGACTGCGAAGCTCGGCCGGCTGACCTGATCCCAGCTGCCCGCAATCGTCGGCTGCCGCGGAATGCACTCCCATGTCTTTCCGGGAAAAAACCAGCGGCATCCCAGAGCATCAAGGAAGCTGGCGACCGCATGCGGCACTCCGGCAGCCTGAGCGCCCAGCAGGAACAGATTCGTCCCGTCGCTCCGGATGAAGAAGCCTTCCTGGCCGAGGTCTTGCGCCTCGAGTTGAATCCGTGGCAGCCAGGGAAAATCGGCCAGCGTGCCCACGTGAATGCCGGAGACGCCCGGCCGCGGCGCAACTACGGTCAGCTCGGCGCCGGAGATTTCTTTCAGGTAATGCCGCAGCTCGGTTACCGGCTCCGGAATGCTGCCGGCGACGATGCTGATCACCGGGCGGCCGTCCTTGACCAACACGATTGGAGCCGCCGTCTGGGCTGCCAGGAGCGCACCGCTCATCCCGGATAACAGCTCCTTCGAATCGCCGATCGCCGTGACGTGGCGGGTTCCATCCGGCTCAATAACAACTTTCTCCCCGCGCATGGAGACGCCGCCGCGGGTGTGTTCGAATAGACAGCCGCTCCACTGGTCGCCCGCCTCCATGTCGGCCTGATAGCCGGATGTGTCCCACCCGGGCAGTTCCTTGCTACGGAATTGGACGCCCGAGTTTCCTCCCACGAGGCGGTACTCGAGCCGCAGCTCGAAGTCAGCCGGCTGCCCGCCGCGCCACATCAAATAGTGGGCGGCGGGACAGGGTTTCTGGGGCGTGCTCTCCGCGGTGATGCAGCCGTCCTCGACCCGCCACCAGCCGGGCTTGCCTTCCCATCCGGTCAGGTCCTTGCCGTTGAACATCGAGGTGAAACCGGGCTCGATCTCGGCGGCGGCGGCGGTTGAGGCAACAAAAGCAAAGGCAATCAGGATGGATTTCATAATTGGATGCTTGACCGTCCCCCCCTCCCCTCGCGCGGCGAGACTTCTAAGAGTCGCCGGCCAAAACGGTCACAGTCTTTTGATCCCCAGATTCCGGAACCGGACGTATTTGCAGTTCGACAGGTTCATTTCTTGAGCCGGAAAAACCGCGGGCTCGAGGCAGTCGGCGCGTAGACAACTTGTTCCGACCCCTCGATGGTGGCGGTCAGGCCCGCGGCAACCCAGCCGCTGGCCACGGCGGACGATTGCTCGAGGCTGAAGCCGGCATAGGAGGCTGGCCAGGAGATGCGCACCTGGGTGCCGGTCCAGCGCTGGATGGTGAGCTCCGGCGCGAAAGCGATCAGCGAAGCCACTTCGGCGGACGAGATGGCATAGTTGTAGATGCGCACATCGTAGAGCTTGCCGCCAAACCAGCCTTCGTAGCTGCCCACCCAGTCCTGCTCGCGCACGCCAATCCCCACGTGATGGTCGGGGGCCAGGCTCATCGGCCCGAAGTCGCCCATCTGGATGAGGCTCGGATCGAGGGCGCCATCCACGTAACATGTGCGCGTCCCGGCAATGCCGTCCCAGACCGCCGCGAAATGATGCCACTCGCTATCGGTGATCACGACCGACCCCACGCCGTCGGGGTTGCCGGAAGCCGTGCCGCGAATGGTGAAGGCCTCGGTGTTGCCGCCGCCGCGGCGCACCTGCCAGCCCACGCCCGGGATGCCCTCGCCTCCTTTTGTGACGAACGGATTCCAAATGGCGGGGATCCCCTTGGCCCAGAAGGCGACGCTGAAGGCCGAGGCGATCGGATCGTCGAACGTCGGCAGGTAGCCGGCATCCCAGATGCCGCTGTTGTTGACGATAACGCCCACCGTGATGGCGGTGTTGGTGTTGGCGGTCAGATCGAGCGACTGTCCGGAAAATCCGAGCGGCACATCCGCGGAATACGTCAGGGCAGCCGGATTGGCGCCCACGACCACGGCGTCATGCGTTCCTGCTGGCGTGTGCCCCGACTTGTCCGCCAGGTCGGCGGCGCCGCTGAACCACTGGCCAATGAGCTTCGGCGCCACCACGCTGTTCGTTGTCGTCAGCTCCGCAGATCCGACCTCGGCGGCCCCGGCCGTGATGTGAATTTGTCCCAGGCCAACGGTCTGCAGGCTGACGGTTTGAACCGCCGATCCCATCGGAAAGATGACCGCGGTGGTGTCCAGGGCGACCACGCCCGGGCTGCCATTGGTCAGGTAGACCGTAAGCGGAGCGGTGGCAGTGGCGTCGGGAGGCAAGGTGATCACGATCTGCGCCGTCGCGCCCAGGGGGAGGTTCTGGTGCGCCAGGATAATCGCGAACACCTGCGGCGGTGTCGGCGGATTGACCAATTCGGCCACTTCCGTCTCGCTCAATGCATAGCTGTAGATGCGGACGTCGTAGAGCAGGCAAGGGAAGAATCTCCGGAAACCGCCGGTGTCGAGCCCGCCCAGCACGAGATGATCGCTGGTGGCCAGCGCAAACGGGCCGTAGTCGTCCCCGAGCGAGATGCCCGATACGCCATCGACGTAGAGCGTCCGGATCCCCGTGGCGCCGTCCCAAGTGGCGGCGTAGTGATGCCAGCTCTCGCCATCAACCGTCATGTTGGCGCCCGGATCATCGCTGGCGGGCGTGCCGCGGAGGGTGAACACGGGCCGGACCGGATCAGTGGTGCCGCTGCGCCGGACCTGGTAGCCCATGTCGTTCTCTCCGCGCTTGGAAACCCAGGCATTCCAGTCTTCGGTGGCTGGCGCCGGTCCTTTGGCCCAGAAAGCGATGCTCAGCTTGTTGGCCACCTGGTTGTCGAACGTCTCCACATAATCGGGATCGGTCACCGCCGTGTTCGCGATCATCACCCCCGCGCTGCCCGCGCGCAGGTCGAGCGATTGCGCGCCTTCGGGCGCGATGGCGGGCACATCGGTCGAGAAAGCCAGCAGGGCGGCGTTGGCGCCAATAGCCACGCCGTCGTGCTTGCCGGCCGGCCGGAAGCCCGAGGTGTCCGCCAGGTTCGTCTCACCGGAGATCCAGCGGCCGATGAGCCGCGAGCCCGGATCGCTCCAGACATTGAATGCGGTGGTCCCGGCAGTGAACCCGCCGCCGGCGGCCGACAGCATGGCCTTGCCATCGGCGATGCCGACGACGGTGACCTGCTGGGTCAGCGAGCCGCCCACCGGGTAGGTCAGCGTGACCTTGTTGTCCACTCCGCCCACCAGCAAGATCAGAGCCGGCGTATGGTTGGTCACCTCGACGACCACCTGCCGGCCTTCGAGGGCGCCCGCGGGCAGAACGACGTCCACCGCCATGGTCAAGGGCGCCTGGACCGACCGCTGGGCGGGCGTCAGTTGGAGCGCCGCCACAAACGCAAGGTCTTTCGCCTCGTCCACGCTCAGCGGATAGTTGTAGATTCGCACGTCATACAACAGGCCGGTGAACTGGCCATCGATTCCCGGAGCGGCGGCGAAGATGTCGTCCACCTTCCGCGCGCCCAGCATCAACGCATGATACGGCGCCAGCGTCATGGGAGCGAAATCGCCGGTCAGGTTGACGTTCGGATCCAGAACTCCATCCACATACAACTTGCGGGCGCCCGCGTAGCCATCCCACACGGCGGTGAAGTGGTGCCAGATGCCATCGTCGATCCGGATGGCCCCTTGCGGATCATCGGCGGCGGGACTGCCGCGGATAGTGAAGCATGCGTTGGGGTAGCTGCTCTGACGCCGCACCTGCCAGCCTTTATCGGTGTCCCCGCGCTTGGACACGAACGGATTCCAATTTCCCGGCAGGCCCTTGGCCCAGAACGCCACGCTGAATTGGTGGGCGATGACATTGTCGAACGTCGGCGCGTAGCCGGCATCGAGCAGGCCGCTGTTGCCGATCTGCAAACCGCTCGTCCCTGCAAACTGGGCGGCCTTGCCCGGCTTGGACGGAGGCGTATCGCTGGAGAACGTGATGCTGCCGGCGGTGCCCACCTCGACGCCATCATGCGCGCCAGCCGGCGCAAAGTCCGCGCTGTTGGCGAAACTCTCGACACCCGTCAGCCAGTGCCCGATCAATTGCGGGCCATACACAGGCACGGTGACAGACGATCCCGTGAGCCCGTCGGCAGCGAAAACGAGCTGCGCCTGGCCGTCGCTGAAGCCCGTGAGGGTTAACGTCTGCGTGGCCGGCCCGCCGGCGGGGAAGGTCAGGATCGCCACGCCGCCAACGGCGCCGGCGACACTGACGACCGCCGGGGTGGTGTTGGTGACATGCACTGTGACAGCAGCAGTGGCGTTGGCAGCCGCCGGAATCGTCACGCTCACAACCCCTGTCTTGCCCTGATCGATGACCTGAGTGTCGGCATGCGCGACAATGGCGGAGGTGTTCATGCGGTAGAGGCTCTGCACGGCGCTGCCTTCGAGGGCGATCCCATAGATCTGGACATCGTACAGAAAGCCGTCAAGGGTGTTGCCCGGAATCGACGAGCCGATGCCGGCCCGCCCGCCCAGCGTGAGATAATTGGCGTCCGCCAACCCCATCGGCCCTGCGTCGTTGGCAAGATCGATGTTCAGCTTGCCATCCACGTAAAGCCTGCGCACCCCGGCAATCCCGTCCCAGGTCGCCGCATAATGATGCCATGCGCCGTCGTCAATGCGCACGGCGCCGGAGTACGGATTATCGTCGGCGCCCGTGCCGCGGATGGTGAACGTGGCGGCCGGATGGGTGGTGCGCCGGCGCACCTGCCATCCCGATGAGCCCTCTCCGTATTTCGAGACGAACGGATTCCAGCTACCCGGCAGGCCCTTGGCCCAGAAAACGACGCTGAATTGCTGGCTGATACCTTCGTCAAAGGTCGGCCGGTAGCCCGCATCGGTGATCCCCGTGTTGGCGATCAGGACGCCCGAACCCGAGTTGGTGACATCCAGCGAAAAGCCGGTCGCGACGCCCGGAGGCAGTTCCGCCGATGAAAAGACGGCCGTCAATCCCTGGGGCATCATTCCATCGTGCGTGCCCGCCGGACTGAAGCCGGACTTGTCCAGCAAATCCTCGGCGCCGCTGAGCCAACGGCCGATCAAGCCGGAAGGAGGCAGGACCATGAGATCGACGTTGAGGCTCGGGGCGGCGCCCCCGCCGCCAACCGTCAGCCGCGCAAATCCCAATCCGACGCCCGACAGCGTCACCGTCTTGCTGGCGGGGGCGCCTGCGGCAAAAGTGACGGGGACTTCCGCGGCGGCGATCCCGTTGATTGCGACCGCGCCTGGATTGCTGTTCGTCACCACCACGGTGACCTCGGCGCTCGCGTTCAACGCGCTGGGGATGGCGAGCGTCGCCGCGACGTCGCTGCCCACCACGATCGATGGCGCGGGCAGCGTCAGTGTCGACTGCATGAGGTAGCCGGGGATCGAAACATTGTCCATGGTGATCCAGCCCCAGCTGCCATTGTCGGGATTGATCAGATCGAGGGTACAAGTTGTGCCCACAAAGGGCGCCAGTTCGTCCGCGCTGAAAGTCACCGTGACAAAGGTGGCGGAGTTCGATGTCCTGGCTTTGGCCAGAAGAAAGACGCCGTCGCTGACGCGGCGCAGGGCCACGCCCTTCCAGCTCGAGGCGACCGCGGCGTATGCGATCGAGAACTCGTCGGGCGGGGCTGCCCCGTCGGCCTTGCCTCTCCCCAGCTGAACGGTCAGATTGCCCGACCCGTCGAGGGCGAACTCGGGCGACCGAAGCCAGAGAGTGTTCTGGTGATTATCGGTGCTGCCGCCGATCGGGTAGACCTGCATGCCGGAGTTGCCAAACAGGTTGTTGTTGCTCGAGGGGGGCTGGACGACGCCGCCATTGACGGATGTCGGGAGCGCCGTGGCGTTCGGGGACAGATCCACCCACCCGCCCGTGCCCCAGTTCGCGTTCAGATCCCAAACCCGGTTGTGCCAGCCCTGCAGCGTGCCGCCGTCGAAATCGTAGGTCAGCGTGGCCGCCTGACCCAGGAAGGAAATCGACAGCACTGCCAGCACGCCGGCCAACGAGCGCAGTCGCATGCGCGGAGCCGCTTGCGCCAGCCTGGCGAAGGCCGATTCAACTGCGCGCGGATCTTTTCCCGGAGCCTTCGCCCGGCGGGGGTCAGACGGGATCATTGTTGTTTTCATTTCGTGAGGGGTCGATTGCCAGGGGTATTGCAGTGGAGTCATCGGCCGCCGCCTCGCATGCTGATTGTTCCGCTTTCTTGCGCTTCGCCGGCGGGTCAGTTGGGATGGAGTATTGGTCTTCCTCCGTCGTTATCTTCCATTGCGTGAGGAGCTGACGGTGGCGCTCCAGCTCACGGGCAGCCGCCTTATCCGCAGCGAGGTTCATTGTCTGACCATAGAATACCCCAACGGTCTGTCAAAGCTTTTTGGGCGCTCGCCCTGCCGCTCAGGACAGAATCAGGAAATCGGAGCAGCCGACGTGGATGTTGATGCGGCTGGATGTGCCTGGCAGAATGCGGCAACGATTCCCAATATCCCTTGGAGAGGCGGGCTTCCGGCCCGTGTTTGCCGGAGGCTGAGCGGTTGAATCCGGCAAATCGCGGGTGGCTGCCGGCGCTCCCGGCTGGCGGCTCGAACGGCGCCCGCCGGTGGATCAATGCGCCTGAAGATGCAGCACGAGGGGCGCGGCTCCCCAGCCGGCAGGCGGCGTGAGGCTCGCTGTTCCACTGGCGAGTGAGCCGGCGTCCGCCCGCTTGCCGGTGTGCGGATTGAACCACTCGGCTTTGAGCGGGGATTTCGCATCGGCGATGTCCAGCGTGAACGGCCGCGCTTGATTTTGAAACACGACGTATTCGCGACCCGGCTGCGCCAGACACCAGCCGTGGTTCACCCGATTGTCGGACGGTTCGAGTTTCCAGTACTCCGTCGCGCGCCAGAAATCGCCGAAGTGTTTGAAGTAGGCATACCCCGGCGGCACGTCGAGTGGACGAAGGATGTCCCATGCGGTGTAGGTAGAGCTTGTCCCAAAAGCCGGGTTTTCGGCCAACCTGTGTGAGCGGCCTCGGGCCAGTGTAAATTTTCCGATGGATGGATTAGAAATCGAGCCGGGAGCGTCTTTCCTGCGGCCTTTTCTTGAA
>JAKLFB010000037.1 GCA_022711435.1 Verrucomicrobiota bacterium | reverse complement strand
CTCGAGGATGCGAAACCGCGTCAGATCCGGTATGGTGGATAGCCGGCAAGCGCAAGGGGATCGAGGCGGGCATGAAAAGGATTCGCAGGTGGCACGGGCGGTGGCTGCTGATCGCGGCGGTGCTGGGCCTGTCGGTGGGCGGCAGCGGCCAGTGGACGGATCGATACCCGCACTCTTTCCCCTCGGCCATTCTGGATAGTCTGTCCACGCGTCCCTATTCAGCGTTTCCAGACCTTGAACTTCCGTACCTGCAGTGGCGCGGCTATGTTCAAGAAGGCGTTCGTATGACTTAAATCCGGCGTCAAATCTTTGACGTTTCGTGAAAATGGGCCGAAAACGCAGTTGCGTGAGCCGCACTTTTGAAGCAGCGGGTTAATTTTGGGTAGTGATAACCTCACTGGGCGAGCGGTTTTTGCCGGCGGACTTGATATAGGATCTTCTCGGTCCGACGTTCCATGCCTGCTCGCCCGTCATAGAAGTGCCATACTCCCGCCGCACTCAGAGGCGAGTTACAGACCCAGGCTCGATAGAGGTAACGCTCCAGTGTAAAGAGCGTCCGTTGCGTATCCGTCTCCTCGATGCGGCGCCGGGCGACAACGCTCCGGCGAGCCTGCTGCCAGTCGCTGGGGCAGTGTTCGCACTCGGCGATCTCCCAACGCGCGTTGAGCCGCTGGTAACGCAACGCCCCCAGGACGCGCTTGAGCGAGGGCGTCATCCGGGCTGCCACTGCATATTCCGCGGCCTGTTGCTCCAATACCGTCAATACCGGATCGTAGCCGAACCCGGCGTCGGCCCGGACCCGCAATTCCCGAATGTCAGCCGGCACACTCACGAAACAACTGGCCAACAGTTCGACGCTGCCTGCCCAAGTGCCAGCATTGCCGGCGCGCAACTCGGTGTCCCACAGGAACCCCGAGTTGGCCTCCAGGCACAGCAGCGGATCATAGGAGCGTTTGCCTCGATAGCGCGGATTGTAGCCGACCGCCGCGCCTTCTTGATAGCCGAAGACCGTCACGACCGTACTGTCGACATCCAGGATCAACCGTGATCGGTGTTCGGGTTCGTGAATGAAGCGTTGCAGCAGTCGGTCGTTGAGCCGGTGGAGTTGCTCGCAAAATTCGGGGGGCGCCTGCAAAAGAAAACGCCGCAAACTCTGCGGATCCGGTAGCCGGGTAAGCCGGTCAGATATTGAAACGTCCCGTTGTTTCTCAAGAACGACGCGGTCTCCAATCGGTCCAAACCCAGGAGGATGGGATACGCTAGCGCCAGGAGCATCTGCGACAGACTGTAGTCGTAGCGAGGTCGGCCATAGCTGAGGTGCCGGGAGAGGAAATCCCTCAATTGCAGCACCCGGGTAAATTCGTGAAAGAAGAAGAGCCCGCCATAGTGCGTCAAACCCCCGTGGTTAAGGGCGATTCTGACGTTCTTCGGTGATCGGCGCATTCCGAGCCTCACCACACCAAAAGTGAAGTGAGGCTCAGTACCGTAAAACTGCTTGAAAAGCCTGTCAACAAAGGCTTAAACCACCGCTGTGGCTAAGTTTTGACGCCGGATTTAGGTCATTACGAGATCGCGCCGGACGCTGAACCCTTTACAGTTTGCGTCCACCCCGACCACCAGCAAATCAGCGCTCAGGTGGCCAGGACGCCGCGCGTCTTTGAGGAAGTCGCGGAAGGCGCGCAGGGATCTGAGGCGCATGACCTTGTGTGCTCACGACTCTTAGTGGCCAAGTCACTTGTATTCCTCATCCAGGCTTATATCCAAGTGGTCTGTGCTCTCGGCAATGGAAGACCATCGTTCTTGCATAGGCTTTGTGGCTCGGGCCGCCAGCGGAACAGCGGCGGAACTGAGCGAATGCGATCCAGACGGTATTGTGTCAGAAACAGGCTCAAGAAGGCGAGTGGAAATCGACGAGAATCCGGCTCCCGGGTAACAGTCAACTTTGGCGCACGACGCAGCGGGCGTCAGCGGCGATCGATGGCCCGCGCCGCGGCGGCGAGCCCCTGGCTGACCTGCTCGACGGATTCGTCGCCGGGGACTTCGACGAGCAGATCCCGCTGGCGATAGAAATCGATCACCGGCAGTGTCTGGGCCCGGAACGATTCGAGCCGGGCCTGGATCGTGGCGGGATCGTCGTCATCGCGCTGGTAGAGGGAGGCGCCATCGCGGTCGCAACGGCCCTCGGCGCGGGGCGGGTGGAACGAGACATGGTAGGGCGTCTGGCAGACCGAGCAGAGCCGGCGTCCGGAAAGCCGCTGCACGATGACCGGATCCGACACGCGCAGAAAGAAGACCTGATCGAGGCGGCGGCCGAGGCTGGCCATGATCTCCTCGAGCGCCTGGGCTTGGCTGAGCGTTCGCGGGAATCCCTCGAGCACGTAGCCGTCGGCGGCGTCGGCGCGCCCGAGGCGCTCGCGCACCATGGCCTCGACCACGTCGTCCGGCACCAGCTCGCCCCGCTGCACGTAGCCGTCGGCAATCCGCCCCAGGATGGTCTTGTCGTCGCGGTTCTCGCGAAACAGCTCCCCAGTCGCTATGTGAGGAATTCCCAGATGCGTGGCCAGGAGGGCGGCCTGCGTGCCCTTGCCGCTCCCGGGCGCACCCATCAGCACGATATCCAGGCTGGGCGGCCGCGGTCCGGGCCTCTCGGGCCACGGCACCTCGATCAGCTCGGCGACTCGGCCCTCTTGCGCCTCGGTCAGCGCCGGCAAGGGCCGCACGTCCCGGACGTCTTCGAGGACTTGGGCCATCGCCGCGCTCACGGATCCGATCGAGCCGGCGGCGTCAACATAAACGAGCTGGCGCTGTCCGTGGAAATGGGCGATCACGGGTCCGGTGGTGCGGCGGAACACCTGAAGCCGGTGGTGGATGATCTCGGGGCGGTCGTCGGGACGGGGCGGGGTGCGGCGGGCGGCCCGGGCGAGAACGACCGGCTCGGGCGCATCGAGGAACAGGACCGCATCGAGGCGGCGGCCGGCGGCGCGGAGGAGTTCCTCGAGGAACCGGGCCTGGTACAGGGTGCTGGGAAATCCATCCAGCAGCAATCCCTCGGCTGCCGGCAGCTTCCGGACCGCCTCCTCGATCATCGCATTGACGATCTCGTCCGGGACCAACTGGCCGCGCTCGACGTGCTTGCGGGTGAGAATCCCAAGGACAGTCTCCTGAGAGCGATTCTCACGCAGCACCTGGCCGGTCGAGAGATGGCGCACGCCGAACCGCTCCCGCAACCGCTCGGCAGTGGTTGTCTTCCCGGCACACGTCGGCCCGATGAAAGCGATGTTCATGATCAAAAAAAAGGGCGGGCTCGAAAGCCCGCCGCAGAGCCTAACCAGCAATGCGCTGGGAAATCAATCCTTGCGACGCAGGCGCCACAGGAGAGCGGCGCCGCCCAGGCCCAGAAGGGCGATCGTTCCCGGCTCGGGAACGGCGCCGACCACAACGCCGTACATGTTCCGGCCCCCATTGTCCGCTTGGAGGATTGTCATGGTGCCGGCATCGAAGGTCTTCTGGTAAACGGAATACCATTGATCAATGTCGTTATCGGTAGCTTCGTCAAAGCCGACTTCATCGGGGACCGCGGGGTTGGCGGACCGGTTGAGGCCGTTGGCGGTCGCCGCCCAGCCCTGATCGAGGATCCACTGCATGTGGGTCGCATCGAACGTTGGCGGAGTCGAATTGTCGCCATCCGACAGGCGGTTATCGATCAGCATGTACACCGTCGCGGGCGAGGTCAGGGTGATGTCCAGCTTGTATTCGGCATTGTCACGGTTGTCGTTGCCGGACATGATATAATCGGCCCCGACGAGGTACCCCGGAACCGGCAGATTGTTTGCCGTGTCATCGAAATAGCGATGTGTGCGGTCCACGAACGCAGGCGCCCCGCTGCCGAACGCCGGCACGGTAAATGATTCCCCGATAACCGCGCCCGGGAAGGGTTCGTTGGCAACGCTGATGGTCCATGTCTGCCCCGTCCACTTGGCCGTGATGGTGTCCGTGGCTTCGTTATCGCCGCCGGTCTCGACGACGTTGCCGATGAGGCTGGCAGACACGGAGATGGTCATCGCCGCTCCCAGCAACAGCGCCGCAATGACATATCCTGCCCGCTCTTCTCGATGGGTCATTTTCATATGAGATGATGACTTATCGTGATTGTTAGACTGATTTGCTTAAAAAGTCGCTGTGATTCGCGCTTCACTATAACGATGCATCTTCGAGATGCAAGCTTTTTCTGAGCTCTGAACTGGCCGGGGGTGTCTCTGGATCGGGCGTGTGGTATTAAATTGGAGCAGAAGGAGATCCATCGGCTTTATCGATCAAGATATGCGGTCGACGGCGGCAGGCGGGCATACGGATTCACCGGCGGACTGCGGATCCTCACGGCATCAACTGTTCGACAGGCAATCGGCCAACGATCTGGCCTGGCAATCGAGGATCGAGGGTGCCGGGCGCGGGATCCGCGCGGGAGACATGTCCGTCCCCGCCCAGCGTGTTTGCCTTGGCCGAATGGCGAAAATGAACAGTGGCTTCGTTGGTGCTCAAATAATAGAACTCTTCGAGCATGGGGTGGTCGGGGGAGGCCGGGGGCTGGAATGTGTTGATTTGGGCGGCATCGGCCAGGATGACGATCTGGGTCAGGGAACGGATGGAGGCGAGGCGGACGGGGGGGCGGTTGGGCGGGGCGGACAGGAGCAAGTTATATCCATAGCCATAGGCGGCGCCGGAGGCTTTGAGCTTGAACCGGGCGAGGGCGTAGGGCAGAGCGGGGCAGGTCTCGACTCCGCGCCCTTGCAGGTAGGGGTGGAGCGCCCCCCAGGCGGGATCGAACTGGCGCCGGCCCTCGGCCCCATGAGCCAGCCAGCCGAACCAGTAGACGTCGCCCTGGTTGGTCGAAAACCGGCGGTAGCGGAAGGCTTGGCTGTCGTTGTCGTCCCAATACATCTGCAGAGCCAGGCCGAGCTGGCGCAGGTTGCCCATGCATTGGATCTGGCGCGCGGAAACCCGGCTCCGCGCGAGCACGGGCAGCAGAATCCCGGCGAGAAGCCCCACCACGGCCGCCACAACCAGCAGCTCGATCAAGGTGAATCCTCGGCGGCAGAAACTCATGGATGTTCGGCCCGAATCCGGTAGAAAGCCGCAGGGGATGCCGAGGCGGCCTCGCGCAGAACCACCAGGTCACCTTCCCGCTGCTGATCGGAAGGCGCAGCCTCCCACTGATCCCAGGAGACGCATTTCTCGAGCGTGTAGGTCCAGCCGGCGCGCCCGTTGAAGCGGACCTCCCAGCGCTCATCGCGGAATGCGCCTTGCAGGCCGCGCACCGGCGGCGCCGGCAGCTCGATCTGGAGCCGATCGATAATCCCATGGGCCACAAGCGATCCTTGGGCGCCGGCGTCGCTGTAGCTGGCGATCGCGAACGCGTCGACGCGAAAATCGGTGAAGCTCGGATGCAGGGCCGTGGAAAGGCTGGCGATCAATGTCCCATCGCTTTCGCGGACGCGAAGCTCGATGGTTTGGCTCAGAGCCGAATAGGCCATTTCAACATGATATGGCGTTCCGGGAACCAGCTCGCGGACGGCGTAGTCGGACGGCCCGTTGTAGTTGAACATCCCGTTGGAGCTGATCGCCGTGGGCCAGAGAGTGGCGCCGAAACCGGTATCGGGGAAATAGGCGAACTCGACGACATTGTAAGTTTCGGTTCCGCTGCCGCGCCGGAAGGTGTCGGCTGTGGCCTGGGCCATGTTGAGCCAGCCCAGCGCCAGCTCGAACGCGAATGGCTTGTCCGGATTGATCCCGGCCTCGACTTGGTCCAGACGCAGGTCGAACCGGACAGAAAAATCCTCGTGGCGAGTCAGAATATCGCCCAGGGGCCGAAAGAAGTAGCTGTTGGGACGGCTCGAGTCCCAGGCAACTTCGAGCTGAGATGCTGTTGGATTCCAATTGAACAGCGTCGAATCTCCATGTGTCCGCCAGCCAAGCTCGGCCGGGTTGATGGTGAAGTCCGTATCCCAGATCTTCGATTCTCGAGCGCCGGCCTGGGCGGCGATAACCTGGGCGGCGGAATCGAATGAAGGTAGAATCACTCCCGAGGCGTCCTGGCCGGCCAGGCAAGCCGCCGGGGCGAATCCCAGGCAGGCCAACACGGATGTCAACGCCCGCTGCAGTCGTGTTCTTTGCATGGCATATCTTTCGTTCCCGATCCCGCAGGCCGGGCGCCGCTCCAGAGCGCCCGCTTTGCAGACAAAAAAACCTTCACCCTCCGTCGTGCGGAGAATGAAGGGAAAGCGATCGGACGGCAGCCGGCTGCAACCGCCGATGAATCTCATCCTTCTCTTGGACGGAGAAGCCGACCATCCCGCGGAGGATGATCCTGACGAGCGCCGCGCGACCGGTATCCTGGCTTCGGGCATCCAGCCTCGCCTTCGCCTTCCCAGCCGGTGTGAGCGGCCAGTGGATCCGAAGGTTCGTAGCCCGTTACAGTGGCGCAACCGCCCCCGATTCGCACGGGGTTCCCAAGCGCCGAGCGGCCATGATGGGAGGCCAAGCCTCCTCACAGAAAGAACCGGGCACATCCTGAATCCGGCCGGCCGGACTGCCAAGGAAATAATCAGCCGCGGGGCGATCGGTCGATCGAGGGGGATCCGGATGCGACGGGGGGCTTTCGTCCAACCGATCCATCGGGACGACGGGAAAGGCGGGACCGGCCCCGGCTTGCGAGGCGTTCAAGACGCCGGGTGTTGGATCACTGGATCGGAGGCTTCTGGCGATGCCAGCTGGTGGCCTGCTCGTAAGCGTGGGCGACCTTGAACAGGGTTCGCTCGCCCATGGGCGGCCCCAGAATCTGGAGCCCGATCGGCAGGCGCGGCTCTCGAGTGAACCCGCAAGGCAGGCTTAATCCGCAAATCCCAGCCAGGTTGCACGGGATGGTGAAGATGTCGCAGAGGTACATCTGGAGGGGATTATCCACCTTCTCGCCTGCCCGAAACGCGGCGGTCGGCGTGGTCGGCGTCACCAGGGCGTCCACCTGCTCGAACGCGCGCAGAAAATCCTGTCGGATCAGCGTGCGGACCTTTTGGGCGCGCAGGTAATAGGCGTCGTAGTAGCCGCTGCTCAGGACGTAAGTGCCCAAGATGATCCGCCGTTTGACCTCGGGGCCGAATCCGGCACCGCGGGTGCGGGCGTACATCTCGATGGGGTCGTCGCCATCGATCCGCAGGCCGTAGCGGACGCCGTCGTAGCGGGCGAGGTTGGCGCTGGCTTCAGCGGTGGCGATGATGTAGTAGGTGGCGACAGCGTACTGCGTGTGCGGGAGCGACACCTCGAGGATTTCGGCTCCGAGGGATTCGAGCTGCCGCACGGCGGCATCGACGGCCGACTTGACCTCCGGGTCGATGCCCTCGATCCGGTATTCGCGGGGCAATCCGAGCTTGATCCCCCGGAGGTCGCCGTGGATGGCTGCGGCGCAATCGATCGCCGGCTCGGGCAGGCTGGTCGAGTCGCGGGGGTCATGGCCGCTGATCGCGTGCAGCACGAGGGCGGCGTCGCGGACGCTTCGGGTGAACGGGCCGATCTGATCGAGCGAGGAGGCGAACGCCACCAGGCCGTAGCGGGACACCAGCCCGTAGGTGGGCTTGAGCCCGACGCATCCGCACAGGGCGGCGGGCTGCCGAATCGAGCCGCCGGTGTCCGATCCCAGCGCCGCCAGGCATTCGTCCGCCGCCACGGCAGCCGCCGATCCTCCCGAGGATCCGCCCGGGATCCGATCCAGATCCCACGGGTTGCCGGTCCTGCCGAACGCCGAGTTCTCGGTCGAGCTGCCCATGGCGAACTCGTCCATGTTGACGCGTCCGAACACCACGGCGCCGGCGGCTTTGAGCTTCTCGACCACGGTGGCGTCGTAGGGGGAGATGAATCCATGGAGGATCTTCGATGCGCAGCCGAGGGGCTGGCCGCGGACGGCCAGGATATCTTTGAGGGCGATGGGGATGCCCAGCAGGGGCTGATCGGCGGATTCGCCTCGGGCGCGCCGCGCGTCCGCCTCGTCCGCCTGGGCGAGCGCATCGGCGCGGTCCAGGCTCAGAAACGCGTGGAGCCGGCCGTCCACCTGGTCGATTCGGTCCAGGCACGCCTGCAGGGCTTCGCGGGCAGACACTTCGCGCCGTCCCAGGCGCGCGGCCAGGTCCGATATGGTGAGGGTGTTCCACATGGTCGGACGCGAGGGGGGGATCATTCGACGATTTTGGGGACGAGGAAAAGGTCGTTGGCCTGAGCCGGAGCGTTGCGGAGGGCGGCTCGAGTGGGCATCGAGGGCCGCACCTCGTCCGGGCGGGTGACATTCACCAGGGGCACCGCGTGCGCGGTCGGCTCGATCCCATCCACGGACAGCTCCCGAAGCTGGGCGATATAATCGAGAATCCGGCCGAGCTGGGCGCTGAATCGCGCCTCTTCATCGGGCGTGAGATCCAGGCGCGCCAGGTGCGCCACGTATTGAATGTCCAGGTCCGCCGCTGCCATGCCCTCAGTGTCGGGTTTCCCGAGTGAACTGCAAGGGTGAAATGAGCTCGGGGCAGCCTGGCGGGGTCGCAGCGGCCGCCTCAATCCTCGTCGAACTTGCGCTGCAGGAGGGCGGAGAGATCGTGGAGCGCCTGGGCGGCATCGGCGCCTTCGGCCTTGACGTCGATTCGGCTGCCGGGACCCGCAGCCAGCATCAGCAGGCCCATGATGCTCTTGCCGTTGACGAGCTGGCCATCCTTCTCGACCAGCACTTCGCACCGGAAGCGGTTGGCGGTCTTGACAAACATGGCGGCAGGCCGGGCGTGAATGCCCAGCTTGTTCATGACAACCATCTCCTGCCGCAGGCTGAGATCTTTGTCTTCCCCGTGTTTGGTCGCGCTCATCCGGCGCATCGAATATGCGGCAATCCCGCCTCGCCGGCCAAGAACAAAAGCGCGGATGCCTGGACAACCCTGCGGCGCGCATGTACCATCCCGCCCGCATTGAATCCAATGATCGCCTTGTTGTTGATTCTGTCCGCTCCATGGGCGTGGGCGGCTTCCGCGGAAGCCCTCCCGATGGATCGAGCCGCCGTTGAGACCGTGGGACGCCATGCCTCGAACCGGGTGGTGACGCCGGTTCACCAGATCGTGGCGTCGGCCGGCGCGGTGGTGGAGCTGCCAGGGATGCGGCCTCAGGCGCTGGCGCTGTCCCCGGACGGCCGCCTGCTGGCCGTGTCGGGCAAGACGAGCGAGCTGGTCATTGTGGATCCGGACACCGGTGCGATTCGGCAGCGGGTCGCCCTGCCCGCCGAGCCGTCGCGCGCGGCCCAGCCGGCCGCGGCATCGGAGAACATCTTGCGGCCCGACACGCAGGGGCAGGTCAGCTTCACAGGCCTGGTGTTTTCGCCGGACGGCCGCCGGATCTACCTGTCAAATGTCCATGGCAGCATCAAGGTGTTTGCGGTGGACGCGGCGGGCGGTGTGAAGCCGTTGCGGTCGATCGGCCTGCCTCGAGCCGGAGCGCCGCGGCGCGCGGAGGAGATCCCTGCAGGCCTTGCGCTGGGGCCGGGCGGCCGGCGCCTGTATGTCTGCGGCAACCTGTCCAACCGGCTTCTGGAACTGGACGCTGAGACGGGGGAGGTGCTGCGCCAGTTCGATGTGGGCGTGGCGCCGTACGACGTCGTGCAGGCGGGATCGAAGGCGTATGTGAGCAACTGGGGCGGCCGGCGGCCCGGCCCCGGGGATCTGACAGGTCCGGCTGGCCGGGGCACGACGGTGCGGGTCGATCCCGTTCGGCACATCGCCTGCGAAGGATCGGTCAGCGTGATCGATCTCGAGTCGGGCCGCGTGGTGAAGGAGATCCAGGTCCAGCTGCATTCGTCGGCGCTGGCTGTCTCGCCAGACCGCCGCCACGTGGTCTGCGCCAACGCCGCCAGCGACACCCTCAGCGTCATTGACACCCGCGCTGACCGGGTCGTCGAGACCATCTGGACCAAGGCGCAGCCGGGCGATCTTTTCGGAGCGTCGCCCAATGCGCTGGCGTTCGATCCCCGGGGCCGGAAGCTGTATGTCGCCAACGGCACGCAGAACGCCGTGGCGGTCATCGGATTCCGCCCGGGCGCGGGCTCGCGGCTCGAGGGGCTCATCCCGGCCGGATGGTTTCCGGGCGCCCTGGCGTATGACGGGCTGCGGGAGAGGATCCATGTCGCCAACATCAAGGGGATTGGCGCAGCCAAAGGCCGGGATCCATCGAGCGGGGGGGAGGGATTCAACTCGCATCAGTACCACGGCTCGATCTCGTTGATCTCGGCGCCCGCGGCGCGGGATCTCCCGGCTCTGACGGCCCGGGTGTGCGAGAATTACAGGGCGGAGCGGATGGCGGAGGCGCGGCGTCCGGCGCGGCCCGATCAGCCGCCGCGGCCGGTCCCGGAGCGGATCGGCGAGCCGAGCGTGTTCCGGCACGTGGTTTACATCATCAAGGAGAATCGCACCTACGATCAGGTGCTGGGCGACATGGCCGAAGGCCGGGGGGATCCGGCGCTCTGCATCTTCGGCGAGCGGGTCACGCCCAACCAGCACCGGATCGCCCGGCAGTTCGTCCTCCTCGACAACACCTATTGCGCCGGGATCCTCAGCGCCGACGGCCATCAGTGGAGCGCCGCCGCGTTCGGGACGGATTACCTCGAGAAATCGTTTGCCGGCTGGCCTCGAAGCTACCCCGACGGCATGGGCGAGGACGAGAACGACGCGCTGGCCTATCCCCCCACCGGCTTTCTCTGGGACAACGCCGCCGGGCACGGGATGTCGCTGCGCAACTACGGCGAGTTCGCGATGCCGGCCTGCCGATGGGCGGACCCGAAGCGCGCGGGAGAGCCGGCGTGGATGGATTACTGGCGCGAGTTCAGCGAGGTGCGCGGGGAGGTGATCATCGCCAGCGAGCCCAGCGTCGAGAGCCTGCGGCCCTTCACCCCGACCAACACGGTCGGCTGGATCATGGAGGTGCCCGATGTGTGGCGCGCCCGCTTCTTCACGAATGAGCTGGCGCAGTTCGAGGCCCGCGGCGAGCTCCCGTCGCTGATCCTGATCTGCCTGCCGAACGACCACACGAGCGGCACCCGGGCCGGATCGCCCACGCCCGCCGCCTGCGTGGCCGACAACGACCTGGCGTTCGGCCAGATCGTCCAGGCCATCAGCCAGAGCCGGTTCTGGCCCCAAACCGTCATCTTCGCCATCGAGGATGACCCCCAGAACGGCTGGGATCACATCAGCGGCTATCGCACCACCGCCTATTGCATCAGCCCTTACACCCGCCGCGGCGCCGTCGTCCGAACCTCGTACAACACCCTCAGCATCATCCGAACGATCGAGCAGATCCTGGGCCTGCCGCCCATGAACCAGTTCGACGCCACGGCCGCGCCGATGTTCGATTGCTTCACCGACACGCCCGATTACCGTCCCTACACCGCGGTCCCCAACCAGGTGCCGCTGGACCAGATGAACCCGGCGCCCCGGGCGCTGAGGGATCCGGCCCTCCGCCGCGATGCCATCGCGTCGGCTCGACTGAACTTCCGGCGCGTGGACGCGTGCCCCGAGGACGTCCTGAACCGGATCCTGTGGCGGGCGGCCAAGGGGAGCTCGGCGCCCTATCCATGACCCCGCCGGCGCGGCGCCCGAAAGAAGCCTCCGAATCCAGCAGCGGCCGCGCTGGAAAAGGCGGCTGTTTTTTTGCGTGCCGGCTTTTGGTGTTTCGGGTAACGGTTGAGGCCGATGAAGACAATGGTTTGGGGGACGACGCGGCCGGCGGCGGCTCGAGAGTGAGCGAGGCGCGCCATGGCTGAGACCCTGGCTGGCCGGCGCCTGGGCTTGTTTGGGGGCTCGTTCAACCCGGTGCACACGGGCCATCTGCTGGTAGCTCGGGCGGCGATCGAGGAGCTGGCGATCGACCGGCTCTACTGGATCCCCGCAGCCCAATCCCCGTTCAAGCCGGAATCGGCGCCCGCGCCGGGAGCGGACCGGCTCTGCCTGCTGCGGCTGGCTTTGGCCGGGCATCCCGAATTCGAGATCGACGACCAGGAGATCCGGCGCGGGGGCATGTCCTACACGATCGACACCGTCCGCGACTACGCCCGGCGGTTTCCCGATGCGGGATTGGTCTGCCTGATCGGGGCGGATCATGTGGCGCAGCTGCCGCAATGGAGGGAGGCGGAGTCCCTGGCCCGGGCGGCCGAGTGGGCCGTCATCCCGCGGCCGGGCGACTCGGCGCGCCCTTTCCCGCCTCCGTTCCGCGGGCGCTGGCTCCGGGGGTTTCCGCTGGGGATCTCGTCCTCCCTGATCCGCGATCGAGTCCGGTCCGGCCAGCCGCTCGAGCCTCTGGTTCCCCCGGCGGTGGCGGAAGCCATCCGCAACAAACGGCTTTATCTTTAACCGCGGCTGCCGCAGAGTAAAAGCGATGGATTCACGAAAACTGGCTCGGCTGTGCTGGGAATCCGCCGACGAGAAGAAGGCCGAACGGCTGGTGGTTCTGGACGTCCGCCGGCTCAGCAGCATCACGGATTATTTCATCATCGCTTCCGGGTCGAGCGAGCCCCATCTGCGCGCCATCATCGATCACATCACCGAGAAGGCCCGGATCGAGTGCGGCCTCCGGCCGCGCGCGATTGACGGCAGTAAACGGACGCCCTGGGTGGTGCTGGATTTCCAGGATGTGGTGGTCCACATCATGCGCGACGAAGTGCGCGCCCGCTACGATCTGGAGCACCTCTGGAACGACGCGCCTCGCGTGCGGCTGCGGCGCTCGCCGCCCCGCAACCGAGCCGCCTCCCCACCGCCCGCTCCCGCCTAGCGCCGCCCGGCCCCGGGCCGCCTCAGGCCGCCGCCGTCGGCGGATTCTCCTCCGAGAAGCGGATGATCTCGTCCAGGATCCGCCTGAATTCGCCGAGCCCCGTCGCCGGCACGATGATGGCGTCCCGGCGGCCATTGACATCCTCGGTGATCCGCAAGAACCGGCCGCGCGGATTTTCCTTGAGGGTGAACACGAACGTCTTGCGCTCGATCTGGATCTTGTCCGTCTTGATGCTTTCCTCGGGAACCGCGGATTTGGGGGACGGGGATGGATCGGGCCGCTGCCCGTAGGGTGATGGCCTCTCGTTTGAAATCATACTCAACTCCACATCGCGTCTCACACGCCCCAGTCACTACATCACTTCTTCGGTACCTGCGCGGGTTTGTCAAACGTGGATTTCGCGCGGGTCACTCGAGGTGGAACCGGGCCGGGCCGATGAACCGGGTCTGGTCCGGGACAATCTGCACGCGCCAGAGATAGATGCCCAAGCCGATCAGGACCACCAGGTTGGCGGCCTGGGAGAGCCCATGCCACACCCCGAACGACCGCCGAGCGACCTCCATCTGAGCGGCCGTCTGGTCGCCTCCGACGTTGTACATGGTCTTGTGGAGCCGCTGCAGCCGCGGCTGGATGCCGTAGCCGCCCGCCAGGCCGAGCGCGAACAACACCAGCACCACCGCCAAGGGCAGACGCCGGATCGACCGGCCGAAATACCAACCCTCCCATGCCAGATGCAGCAGCGCGATCGCGCCGCACCAGTGCTGCAGCAGGTAATACCGCTCCATGACCACCTGCGCCGCCGCACCCCCGTAATACCGGGCGTTGGGATCCGCCGCCGATCCCCCGAACAGCGTCAGCATCTGCGTCGAGAAAAAGGCCGGACCGACCGCCACGGTGAAAAACACTGCCGCCCCGAACCACACCGCGGCATTGGCGATGCCGATGAAGCGCATGAGGCCGATCACGGCCGCAACCATAGCCGTTTGCCTCGATTTTGCCAAGCACGGAATCCGATTCACAGGCGGCTTTTCGCGGGCTATGATTGCCCCATGAATCTCGACCCAGCCGCTCCTGTTATGGTTCGCCCCCTGCCCGCCGGGGCGTCCCGATCCGTTGCCATCGGCCTGGCTTGGCTCGCCCTGGCGATCCTGCCGCCATCGCCCGGGGCAGCCGCTCCGCGCGCCCTCCCGCCCGGCCAGGCGCCGCCCGACCGCCGGCTCGAGCCCCTGAAAGACCTCGACGGGTACTTCCCGTTCTCGCCTCCCGCCAGCATCGGGGAATGGAGCCGGCGGGCGGAGCAGGTCCGTCTCCAGATGCGCGTGGCTTTGGGCCTCTGGCCCTGGCCCAGCCGCACGCCTCTCCACGCGGTGGTTCACGGCCGCATCGACCGCCCCGATTACTCGGTCGAGAAGGTCTATTTCGAGAGCGTCCCGGGATTCTATGTCACCGGCAGCCTCTATCGCCCCCGCGGCCCGGCCGGCCCGTTCCCGGCCGTCCTGTCGCCCCACGGCCACTGGACCAACGGGCGCTTCCTCGACAGCGGCCGCGATGCGGTCCGCCGCGAGATCGTCCAGGGCGCCGAGCGGTTCGAGGAGGGCGGGCGCAGCCCCCTCCAGTCCCGCTGCGTCCAGCTCGCCCGCATGGGCTGCATCGTCTTCCACTACGACATGATCGGCTACGCCGACAGCGTTCAAATCTCGCAGGCCATCGCCCACGGATTCAAGGAGCAGCGGCCCGAAATGATCGGCATCGATCGCTGGGGCCTCTTCAGCCCCCAGGCCGAATCCCATCTCCAGAGCGTGATGGGCCTCCAGACCTGGAACTCGATCCGCGCCCTCGATTTCCTTCTCGAGCTGCCCGAGGTCGATCCCCGGCGGATCGGCGTGACCGGCGCCAGCGGGGGGGGCACGCAGACGTTCATCCTGGGCGCGATCGATCCCCGCCCCCAGGCGATCTTCCCGGCGGTCATGGTCTCCACCGCCATGCAGGGCGGATGCACCTGCGAGAATTGCAGCCTGCTGCGCATCGATACCGGCAACGTCGAGTTCGCCGCCCTGTTCGCCCCCAAACCGCTCGGCATGACTGCTGCCAACGACTGGACCCGGGAGATGCCCGCCAAGGGTTTCATCGAGCTCCAGCAGCTCTACAAAATGCTCGGAGCCCCCGACCGGGTGAAGCTCACCCCGCTGCTCCACTTCGGCCACAATTACAATTACGTCAGCCGCGCCGCCATGTATTCGTGGTTTAACCGCCACCTCGGCCTGAATCGGCCGGAGCCCATCGTCGAGGAGGATTACCCGCGCTTGAACCGCGAGGAGCTGACGGTTTGGGACGCCGCGCATCCCGCGCCGAAGGGCGGGCCGGAGTTCGAGCGCCAGCTCTTGCGGTGGCTGGCCGATGACGCAGCCCGACAGCTCGACCCCGCCCGCCGGGACCCGGCAGCTGCCGGCCAGTGGATCGCTCCCGCTGCGGACGTCGTCTTCGGCCGGACCTTGGAAAGCGCCGGCCGCATCGAGTGGCAGCCGGTTCAATCGTCGGAATGGACGCTCGAATCTTCGGGCGGAGGCTCGCTGCAGATCCTCGAGGAAACGGGGCTTCTCCACAACCGTACGCATGAGGAAGCGCTTCCCGGAATCCGCCTCGAACCCGAATCCGGCGCCTCGCGCACGGTCCTCTGGCTCAGCCAGAAGGGCAAAGCCGGTCTCTATGCCGACGCCGAAAGCCCGTCGGCGGCCGCCCGATGGCCGGCGCCCATCCGCAGGCTGCTCGCATCCGGGTGCGCCGTGGTCGGCGTCGATCTCCTTTACCAGGGCGAGTTCCTCACCAACGGCGTTCCGCTGGAAAGGGCGCCAAAGGTCAAGAACCCGCGTGCCGCCGCCGCCTACACCCACGGCTACAACCCCAGCCTGTTCGCCCGCCGAACCCACGATGTCCTGTCGGTGCTCCAGGCGGTCCGCCAGCTCCAGGAGCGCCCGGTCATGATCGTAGCCCTGGATGAATCGAGCCGATGGGCGGCCGCCGCCTTCGCCCAGGCCGGCCCGCAGATCGCCCGGGCGGCGCTGGACACCCGCGGATTCCGGTTTCAGAAGATCCAGAGCATCGACGATGTCGATCTCCTGCCCGGCGGCGCCAAATACGGCGATCTCCCCGGCTGGCTCGCCCTGGGCATCCAGCGCGCACCGGCGGATGCCGCCCGGCCCCGGCTCTGGCTGGCGGGCGAGCCCGCTGCCGCCCCCGAATGGCGGCCGCTGCGCCAATCCGCCGGGGGCGGCCCCGTCCAGTTCTTCGATGGCCCGGACGCGCAAATCGAAGCCGTCGCCGTGGATTGGATCCTCGAGTGACCGGTAGCCAAGCGCCAACCCCGGCCGCGGCGTCTGTGCCTCCGCATCGGCCGACCAGCCGGTTGGGCAATCTGAAGAGCGGCGGTCGATGATTGAAAGGGTGTGAGATGAGCAAACTCGAAGAATTGAAACCGAACGCGGCGGTGAGGGGCATCCTGCCGGATGGCCTCGCCACCGTCGTTTCTGTTCAGTGGTTCGGTTCCGAGGCGCTCGAGCTCACCTACAAAACGGCGGCAGGGAAGGTGGCGAATGAACTGCTTTACCGGCACGACGAACCCCGGCTGGAGGTTGTGACACAGGGACGGCCCTGGAGCTTCGACGGTGACGGACGCGAGTTCCGGCTCGTGTCCGAGGCCCACCGCATCCGGCTGGCGCATCTGTTTGATCCGGTGCTGGCGGTGCACACGTCGGTGGTGGAACCCCTGCCGCACCAAATCACGGCGGTCTACGAAGTGATGCTGCCCCGGCAGCCGCTGCGGTTCCTCCTCGCGGATGATCCCGGCGCGGGCAAGACGATTATGGCGGGGCTGCTGATGAAGGAGTTGCTGGCGCGCGGCGACCTGCACCGTTGCCTGGTGGTGTGCCCAGGCAGCCTGGCGGAACAGTGGCAGGATGAGCTTTACCGGCGCTTCCATATGCCGTTCGAAATCCTGACTAATGACAAGCTGGAAGCGGCGCGGACCGGGAATTGGTTCCTGGAAACGAACCTGGCCATCGCCCGGCTCGACAAGCTCTCGCGCAATGAGGATGTCCGGGAGAAGCTCAAAGCGCCGGATTGCCGCTGGGACCTGATCGTCTGCGATGAAGCGCACAAGATGTCCGCCAGCCTGTTCGGCAGCGAAATCAAGTATACCAAACGGTATCGGCTGGGGCAGTTGCTTTCCACACTGACGCGTCATTTCCTGCTGATGACGGCCACGCCGCACAACGGGAAGGAAGAGGACTTCCAGTTGTTCATGGCGCTGCTGGACGGTGATCGGTTCGAAGGGCGGTTCCGTGACGGGGTCCACTCGACGGATGTTTCCGACCTGATGCGGCGGATGGTGAAAGAGAACCTGCTGAAATTCGACGCCACGCCGTTGTTCCCGGAGCGGATTGCCTACACAGTGGCGTACAAGCTTTCGGACCCCGAAGCGCAGCTCTACAAGGAGGTGACGGATTACGTCCGGGATGAGTTTAACCGGGCTGAGGCGCTTCAGAACGAGAAACGGGCGGGCACGGTGGGGTTCGCCCTGACGATTCTGCAGCGCCGGCTGGCGTCATCCCCTGAGGCGATTTACCAGTCGCTGCGCCGGCGGCGGGAGCGGTTGGAAAAGAAGCTGCGAGAGCTGGAATTGCTGCAGCGGGGCGCCGAAGTGGCGACGGCCATCGCGAGCACGGTGCCGACCCTGGACGAAGATGACGTGGAGGATTTGGAAGAGGCCCCCGACAATGAGGTGGAGGCCGCCGAGGAAGAGATTCTGGATCAATCCACGGCAGCGCGGACGATCGCGGAACTCAGCGCCGAGATTGGCATACTGAAACACCTGGAGGAGCTGGCGCTGGCGCTCAGGCGGAGCGGCGAAGACCGGAAATGGTGCGAGCTGAGCCGCCTGCTAAACGAGGTTTTCACCCCCGGCGGAAGCGGGAACCTGTCTGCCCGGGCGCCACAAGTAGACCAGCTGGCGGAGACGCCGCCGCCCTATCGCACCGGGCCGATTGATCCGCCAGTACCATCCCCCCACCAGAAGCTGGTGCTGTTCACGGAACACCGCGACACGCTGACCTACCTGGAAAGCCGGATCACGACTCTGCTGGGTCGGAAGGAGGCAGTGGTGGTGATTCACGGCGGCATGGGTCGGGAAGAGCGGACCAAGGCACAAGAGGCATTCAAGCACGACCCAGAAGTGCAGGTGCTGGTGGCAACGGATGCGGCTGGAGAAGGGATCAACCTCCAGCGGGCCCACCTGATGGTGAATTACGACCTGCCCTGGAATCCCAATCGGATCGAGCAACGGTTCGGACGCATCCACCGCATCGGCCAGACGGAAGTGTGCCACCTGTGGAACCTGGTGGCGGAAGAAACCCGCGAAGGCGACGTGTACCTGACCCTGCTGGACAAGCTGGAACAGGCGCGAAAGGCGCTTGGCGGCCAGGTCTTCGATGTGTTGGGCAAGCTGCAATTCGAGGGCAAGCCGCTGCGTGACCTGCTGATTGAGGCGATTCGCTATGGCGACCGGCCCGAGGTGCGGGCTCGGCTGACGCGAGTGGTGACTTCCGCGCTCGACAAGACGCACTTGCGGGAACTGGTCGAGGAACGGGCACTGGCGCATGACGCCATGGACGCGACACGGGTATATCGCATCCGCGAAGAAATGGAGAGGGCGGAAGCGCGGCGGCTCCAACCGCATTACATCGAGTCGTTCTTCCTGGAGGCTTTTCAACAACTGGGTGGCTCGACCAAGCAGCGGGAACCGCGTCGGTATCAAATTACGCACGTGCCGGCGCCGGTGCGCAATCGGGACCGGCTGATTGGTGCGGGCGAACCGGTGCTGCCTCGTTATGAGCGCGTGGCTTTCGAGAAAGACCTGGTGGCGCCGCCGGGACAACCGCTGGCGGCATTCCTATGCCCTGGGCATCCGCTGTTGGATGCCACGATTGACCTGACGCTGGAACGGCATCGGGACCTGCTTCGGCGGGGGGCGGTTTTGGTGGATGAGCGGGACGCGGGGACTGCGCCGCGGATGCTGTTCTACCTGGAACACGCCATCCAAGACGCGAGCCTGACACGAACAGGCGAGCGTCGGGTGATTTCCAAGCGGATGCTGTATGTGGAACTGGACGGCGAGGGCAACACCCGGCATTTCGACTATGCGCCATACCTGGACTACCGTCCGTTGGCGGACGGCGAACCACCGGTCGAGGACATCCTGGCCCGCCCCGAATGCCGGTGGGTGGAACGGAGCCTCGAGCAGAAGGCGCAAGCCTACGCGGTGGCGGCGGTGGTGCCGGAGCACCTGGCAGAAGTGCGCGCACGAAGAGTGGATTTGATCACCAAGACAGAAGCAGCGGTCCAAGACCGGCTGATGAAAGAGATCAATTACTGGGATCACCGGGCGGAGCAGCTCAAGCTGCAGGAGCAGGCCGGGAAACCAAATGCACGGCTGAATTCGGATGAAGCGCGGAAGCGCGCCGACGGATTGCAGGCCCGACTTCAGAAGCGGATGGAAGAACTGAAGCTGGAAAAGCAGATCGCTCCACTGCCGCCGGTGGTGATGGGTGGCGTGCTGGTGGTCCCCGCCGGGCTGCTGCGACTGATGAAGGGTGCGGACGTGGTGGGAACGCCTGAGCAGCCCACTGACACTCAGGCCAGCGCAGCCAAGGCCCGCGCCATTATCATGGAGGTCGAGCGGGACCTGGGCTTTGAGCCCACCGACCGTGAGACGCAGAAGCTTGGCTATGACATCGAGAGCCGGGTGCCGGGCACCGGCAAGCTGCGGTTTATCGAAGTCAAGGGCCGGGTGAGCGGTGCGACGACCATCACGGTGACCAAGAACGAAATCCTGTACTCGCTCAACAAGCCGGATGACTTCATCCTCGGCATTGTCGAATTCGACGGGGATAGCCACCGGGTGCATTACGTGCGGCGGCCATTCCAGCGGGAGCCGGATTTCGGGGTGACGAGCGTGAACTATAGTTTCGCGGAACTGCTGGCTCGGGGAGAGGCGCCAACATGAAGAGACCCGTCATCGTCCAACAGCGCGACCGTACAGGCCGCTCGTTTCGCAAGAAAACCACTGAACTCATGGCACTTCGAGGACTCTATCGCGATCTCGTAGCCTCTGCCAAATTGTTCGATTGGCATAGCAACGATGATTTTGGCATTCACCATAGATACGACCGTGAAGCCGATTGGGACCAGGAGTGGGAAGCCAAGCGTGAGCAAAAACTCCGCTTGGTATTCTCTGGTTCGGCAGTTTTCCATCTGCAAATTCGACTTGAGCGCAAGGGAAAGCAAGCTTCCTGCGAACGTGTCATCATATTCGGACGGCGAGTCAAAGGCTTGGAGTTCGCCACCCCTAACACCCAGCGCGCGACTTTCAACAGTAACCACGTGGATGATGTCGGTTTCTGGCTGCGTCCGAACTTGGACGACCATGAGAAGAATGGTGTCGCAAACCGCCTGCCCGGCCCTTCGTTCCCCAGGTGGGACGGTCGACATATCCAGCTGGGCTCGGATATTCCATACGTAATTCTGCGCCGCTATCTCATAACCCTTGCGGTCATTGAGGAGTTTAAAGGTGGCTGGCCCGTCGCCCAACTCCCCTTCGCTCCAGGAACGCAGTTGATAAATGATGGCTTCGAAGCTGCCGATCTGAACGAATTGATTTCATTCCAGGAAGGTCGCGAATTGAAGATTGCCACGGCGCGACGAGCCCGTTGCCAGCGATTGCTGGGCGAAGCGCGCGAGTATTTTCGTAGCCTCGCCAAAGACGGCAAGCTTCATTGCTCGGTTTGCCGTTGGTGCCCACGGGTGCCGACTCGCCGTGAGATTGTTGAGATTCACCACCTCAAACGGCTGGCAGATTACCCTCGGAATGGACGTTGGCTCACACTCGCACAAGCCCTCGCCAATCTTGCCCCCCTCTGCCCAAATTGCCACCGCATGCTGGAATCGAGGCCTAACGGTGGCATTTACTCCCTGGAAGAGCTAAAAACACTTATGAAACGGTGAATGGCATGGCTTTCTCAAGCACTACTCCGCGTAAGAAACTGATTGAAGTGGCCCTGCCGCTGGAGGCGATCAATGTGGCTTCGGCGCGGGAGAAGTCGATTCGGCACGGGCATCCGAGCACGCTACATTTGTGGTGGGCGCGTCGTCCGTTGGCGGCGGCACGGGCGGTCATCTTTGCGCAGATGGTCGATGATCCCTCGGCCAACCCCGACCTCTTCCCCACCGAGAAAGCTCAAGCGAAGGAGCGGCAGCGGCTGTTTAGGATCATCGAAGACCTGGTGCAGTGGGAGAACACGACCAACGAGACGGTCCTTCAGCGGGCGCGTGATGAAATCTGGCAGAGCTGGCGGCGGGCGTGCGCGCAGAACGTCGGCCATCCCCGGGCCAAGGCACTGTTCGACCGCAACAAGCTGCCCGCCTTTCACGATCCCTTCGCCGGTGGCGGGGCGCTGCCGCTGGAGGCGCAGCGCCTCGGACTGGAGGCTTACGCGAGCGATTTGAATCCTGTCGCCGTGCTCATCAACAAGGCGATGATCGAGATTCCGCCGAAGTTCGCCGGCCGCCCGCCGGTCAACCCCGAGTCTCGCCAAGGCCAACTCGGCACGAAGACCTGGCGCGGCGCGCAGGGTCTGGCCGAGGACGTGCGCTACTACGGCCAGTGGATGCGTGATCAGGCGGAGAAGCGCATCGGCCACCTCTACCCGAAGATCGAGATCACCGCTGCAATGGCGCAGGAGCGGCCCGACCTGAAACCGCTCATCGGCCGGAAGCTCACCGTCATCGCGTGGCTCTGGGCGCGGACGGTGAAAAGCCCGAACCCGGCGTTTCGGCACGTGGACGTGCCGCTCGCATCTACCTTCATGCTCTCAACCAAGCCGGGCAAGGAAGCCTATGTTGAGCCGGTTATCGAGTACGGTGCCTACCGCTTCACAGTGCGCGTAGGCAAGCCGAAGGACTCGGAGGTGGCGAAGGCCGGTACCAAGCTTGCGCGCGGCGCGAACTTTCGCTGCGTGATGTCCGGCACGCCCATTGCAGGCGACTATGTTAAAGCTGAAAGCATGGCCGGCCGAATTGGCACGCGGCTTATGGCCATCGTGGCCGAAGGCACACGCGGACGCGTATATCTACCGCCTACGCCGGAACACGAGGCGACGGCGAGAACGGCGAAGCCTGAGTGGAAGCCCGAGGAGCAAATGAACAGAGATACTCGCGATCTCGTCAGCGGACGAGGATACGGCTTCTTCCTTTGGGCGGACCTTTTTACGCAGCGCCAACTTATGACACTAACCACATTCTCCGACCTAGCGAGAGATGTGAGGGAAAGAGTCCGCAGGGACACGTCGGTAACTGGTTTTGCGAATGACACTGCGGCCATTCGAGATGGCGGCATCGGAAGCGTAGCATACGCCGAAGCTGTGGCCCTATACTGCGGGTTAGCTGTCAGTAAGATGGCCGACTACAATTCATCGCTGGTTGTGTGGAGCCCGACCCGCGATCAAGCCAAGAGCACATTTTCTCGGCAGGCGTTGGCGATGGTGTGGGATTTTGGCGAAATCAATCCCTTCGCAGGGGCAGCGGGCGACATCAACGTCTCAATTGAAGGCATGAACATAGTGCTGAGCGCCGTCGATCCGCCACAGGGCGGAAGAGCGTTTCAAGACGATGCGGCCACACAAAGCATCTCTATCGGTAAGACTATTTCGACCGACCCTCCCTACTATAACAACATCGCTTACGCCGACCTCTCCGATTATTTTTACGTTTGGCTAAGGCCTGCATTGCGTCCGATATTCCCTGATTTGTTTGGCACTATGGCCGTGCCGAAAGCTCAGGAACTGGTAGCAAGCACCTATCGCCATGGCAGCGAGAAGAAGGCTGAGTTGTTTTTCCTCGAAGGCATGACAAGAGCAATGCACAGGCTTGCCGACCAGTCTCATCCTTCGTTTCCAGTCACGATTTATTATGCTTTCAAGCAGGCTGAGACGGAAAGCGATTCTGGCACTTCAAGCACCGGTTGGGAGACTTTCCTCGCCGCAGTCATCCTTGCCGGCTTCGAAATCAGCGGCACTTGGCCGATCCGCACGGAGCGTGAGTCGCGTTCAATTAGCATAGACACTAACGCCCTTGCCTCGAGCATCGTCCTCGTCTGCCGGCCGCAAGCGGCGGATGCGCCGATGGCTACGCGGCGGGAGTTCGTGGCCGCGCTCCAGCGGGAGCTGCCGGAGGCGTTGCGGCATTTGCAGGCGGGCAACATAGCCCCGGTGGACCTCGCACAGGCCGCCATTGGCCCCGGCATGGCCGTCTTCACCCGTTACGCCAAGGTGCTTGACGCGCAGGGCAACACGCTCACCGTGCGTGAGGCGCTGGCGCTTATCAATGAGACACTCGACACCGCGCTGGCAGAGCAGGAAGGTGATTTCGACCCGGACAGCCGCTGGGCGCTGGCGTGGTTCGAGCAGCACGGCTTTGCCGAGGGTGAGTTCGGCGTGGCCGAGACGCTGAGTAAGGCGAAGAACACGAGCGTGAGCGGTCTTGCTGAGGCCGGCATCCTCATCTCGAGCCGGGGCAAGGTCCGGCTGCTCAAGCCCGAGGAATTGCCAGCGGACTGGGACCCCGCGACCGATGCCCGCCTGACGAGCTGGGAAACTGTGCAACACTTCATTCGATTGCTGGCCAGCGGTGGCGAAAGCGCGGCGGCTGAGTTGGTCAGGAAGCTCGGATCGAAGGCCGAGACAGCCCGGGAATTGGCCTACCGCCTCTACACGATCTGCGAGCGCAAGAAGCGGGCGGCGGAAGCACTGGCTTACAACGGGCTGGTTCAGAGCTGGCCGGAGATTACGCGGCTGGCCATCGAAGAGGCACAGGGGAAGAGATTGGAACAGCAGGGGCTGATTTGATTTTGGATTTTGGATTGCCGAAGCGGACGGCGCCGAATCCAAAATCCAAAACCGCAAATCCAAAATGGAATAGCTTATGAAACCTATGGATGTGCAGAGGATGCAAATCGAGAGCATCGAGATCCGGAATTACCGGGTCTTCAAACATGCGGTAGTGCCCAGGATTCTCCGCCTCGCCGTATTGGTCGGCGAGAACGGCTCCGGCAAATCCACGCTTTTCGATGTATTCACGTTTCTTAAAGATGCGCTTGCTCAGAATGTCGCAAAAGCGGTCAGCAAACGCGGTGGTTTCAAGGAGTTGGTCAGTCGCGACTCGGATGGGCCGATCTCCATCGCGATCAAGTTCCGCGAAACCGGCGGGCGTTTGGCCACCTATGAGTTGTCGGTGACCCAGGAAGGTGGAACGGCTGTCGTGGACAGGGAGATCCTGAAGTTCCGGCGCGGCCAGCGGGGTCAGCCATGGCACTTCGTGGACTTTTCGCGAGGCCGAGGCACCGCCATCACCAACGAATCGGTGTACGGCGAACCGGGCGCCGTGGAGCAACGCAAGGAACATGTGCTGGACGAGCCGACCGTCCTTGCAATCAAGGGGTTGGGTCAGTTCAAGGAGTTTCGCGTTGTGGCGGAATTCCGCGGTCTGATCGAGAACTGGCACATATCCGATTTTCACATCGCCGATGCGCGCCCAAGTGCGGAAGAGGGTTACGCGGAGCACCTTTCGACGCGTGGTGATAATGTCGCACAGGTTGCACAGTTTCTTCACGACCACCACTCGGACCGATTCAGTGCGATCTTGGAGGCCATGAAACGACGGGTCCCTGGTGTCTCAAAGGTCGCGGCAGAACCGACCGTTGACGGCCGTCTGGTGCTTCGCTTCCAAGACGGCGCGTTCAAAGACCCTTTTATCGCCCGGTATGTTTCGGACGGAACGATCAAGATGTTCGCCTATCTGGTGTTGTTACACGATCCGAAGCCCTTCCCGCTGCTCGCGGTCGAGGAGCCAGAAAATCAACTCTATCCGGAGTTGTTGCGGGAACTGGTCGAGGAGTTCCGCGACTATGCGGCTCGCGGTGGACAGGTTTTTGTTTCCACGCACTCCCCGGAATTCCTCAATGGTCTCAATCTGGATGAGGTATACTGGCTCGCCAAGAAGGACGGGTATACGAAGATCCATCGTGCCGCCGATTCAGAGATCCTGAAGGGGCTTGTCGCCGAGGGCGATCTCCCCGGCGCGCTTTGGCGGCAAGGCATCTTCAAAGGGGCGTGGTAATATGGGCCGCGTAATATTTCTTCTTGAGGAACTCTCCATGAAGGCTTTCCTCGAGGAGTACTTGCCAAGGGCCTTCCCCAAGCTCCCATTCTTGTGCGTGAGACATGAAGGAACCAAGGACTTGGAGGCTAGCATCCCACGCAAGCTCAGGGCGTGGCGTGAACCCGGCGTCCGGTTTGTCGTCCTGCGAGATAACCACGGGGCGGACTGCAGGGTCGTGAAGAATCGTTTGACTGCCCTCTGCCAGGAAGGGAAGCGCGAGGATTCGCTGGTGCGGATTGTCTGCCAAGAATTGGAATCTTGGCATCTTGGCGCACCCGCGGCGTTGGCGGAGGCGTTTCAGTTTCCTGCTCTGGTCAAGCGCGCTGCCAAACCCAAGTTTGCCGACCCTGACCGCCTGACGAACGCCGCCCAAGAGCTCGGCCGCTTGGTGCCGGACTTCCGCAAGATAGAGGGCGCAAGGCGCATGGGACGAAGCATGCCCACGAGTTCGGCGGCCAACCGATCCAAGAGCTTCCGGGTATTCTGCAGCGGTCTGTCCCGTCTAAGCGCAGAAACGGAGTAACCTATGGCCATCACCAATCATGAACGGGTCGGCAAGATGCTCGAACTCCTGACGGCGGGATTGTGCCCGTTCGTGGAGCGTGAATTGAAAGCGACCGATGCACAGGACTGGTTTGCGGAGACGCGTAAGAGCTTGGCGGACGTGCAATTGCAGCTCATGGGCACGCCGGACAAACCGCAGTGGGATGCCGCCGCCATCCTGGTCACGATGTGGAACCAGTGGAATGACCTGTTCCGCAAGACGCTCGGGCACGCAGAGCGAACACTGGTGAGCGAATTGCGCGAGGTGCGGAACCGGTGGGCGCACCAGCGGCCGTTCAGCACGGATGATGCCTACCGGGCGCTGGACAGCGCAGCGCGGCTGCTGGCGGCGGTGTCGGCAGCGCAAGCGGACGATGTCGAGAAGATGAAGATGGAGCTGCTCCGGGTGCGTTTCGACGAGCAGGTGCGGAGCGAGAAACGCAAGGCAGCGGGCAGCACAGTGGAAATCCATGTCCAGACCGGGCTGAAGGCATGGCGGGAAGTGGTGAATCCGCACAAGGACGTGGCGAGCGGGAAATACCAGCAGGCCGAGTTTGCAGCGGATCTTTGGCAGGTCCACCTCGGGGAAGGATCGGATGAATACCGGAGGCCGGTCGAGTTCTTCCGGCGGACGTTTCTGACCGAGAGCCTGAAGGGACTGCTGGCCGGGGCGATTCAACGGCTGGGCGGCAGCGGGGGCGATCCGGTGGTGCAGCTCCAGACGAACTTCGGCGGGGGCAAGACGCACTCGATGCTGGCCCTTTACCACCTGTTCTCCGGCACGCCAGCGGGCGAACTGCTGGGAGTGGATGAAGTCCTAAAGCTGGCGGATGAAACGAGCATTCCCGGCAAAGTGAAACGGGTGGTGCTGGTGGGCAACAAGCTCTCGCCGGGCAACCCAGTGGTGAAGCCCGACGGCACGGTGGTGCATACGCTGTGGGGTGAGATGGCCTGGCAACTGGGGGGCAAGTCGGCTTACGCCAAGATTAGGGCGGATGACGAGCGGGCCACGAGTCCGGGCGACCGGATGCGGGATTTGTTCAACGAACACGCGCCGTGCATGATACTGGTGGACGAGTGGGTGGCCTACGCCCGCCAGCTGCATGACCAGGGGGACCTGCCGGGGGGCAGTTTCGAGACGCATTTCACCTTTGCCCAAGCACTGACCGAGTCCGCCAAGCTGGCCAAGCACTGCCTGCTGGTGGTGAGCTTGCCGGCATCCGACAGCACGGGATCGCCGCACACGCAAACGGATGACATCGAGGTCGGCGGCGAGCGGGGCCGGGCGGCCCTGGACCGCCTACGCAACGCCATCGGCCGGGTCGAGGCGTCGTGGCGCCCGGCGAGCGCCGAAGAGGGCTTCGAGATTGTGCGGCGGCGTCTGTTCGAGCCGCTGGTCGAGCAGGAGCAATTCCTGGCACGGGACACCGTGGCACGGGCGTTCTTCGACCTTTACCGGACGCAACAGCAGGAGTTCCCGCTCGAGTGCCGCGACAGCGATTACGAGAAGCGGCTGAAGGCGGCCTACCCGATTCATCCCGAAGTGTTCGACCGGCTCTATAGCGACTGGTCCACGCTGGTGAAGTTCCAGCGGACACGCGGCGTGCTGCGGCTGATGGCGGCGGTAATCCACAGCCTGTGGAAGACGGGCGACCGGGGGCCGCTCATCCTGCCGTCGAACGTGCCGATTGACGATCCGCGGGTGCAATTTGAACTGACGCGGTATCTCTCGGACAACTGGGTGCCAGTGATCGAGAAGGACGTGGACGGCCCCAACTCGGCGCCGCTGCGGATCGATTCGGACACGCCCAACCTGGGCAAGTATTCGGCGTGCCGGCGGGTGGCCCGGACGGTGTATCTGGGGTCCGCACCGACGGCCAAGGCGGCCAATAAGGGATTGGAAGACCGGCGGATCAAGCTGGGGTGCGTGCTGCCGGGCGAGTCCCCGGCGATCTTTGGCGATGCGCTGCGGCGGCTGAGCAGCGCGGCGACGTTCCTGTACCAGGATTCGGTGCGCTATTGGTATTCCACCCAGCCGACGGTGACGAAACTGGCAGATGACCGGGCCGAACAGTTGAAGGGCAACCCGGATGCCGTGGCGGAAGAGGTGGGCAAGTGGCTGCGGAATGACCTGCGGAAGACGGGGGACTTCAGCCGGGTGCATCCGCTACCGCGCTCCTCGAGCGATGTGCCGGATGACAAAGACGCACGACTGGTCGTGTTCGGGATCGAGTATCCGCATACCAAGGACGCAACCAGCCCGGCGGTGGCAGCGGCGCAAGAGTTGCTGCAAAACCGGGGGACGGCCCCGCGCATTTACCGGAATACGCTGGTGTTCCTGGCGGCGGACAAGACCCGATTACAGGATTTGGATGAAGCGGTGCGGCGGTGCCTGGCCTGGAGTTCCATCGTGGAGGAAGCGGAGACGCTGAACCTGGATCCGCACCAGCGGAAGCAGGCGATCACGCAGAAGGAGAACGCCAGCAGTGCGGTGGCGGCGCGGCTGCCGGAAACGTACCAATGGCTGATTGTGCCGACGCAATGTTCCCCCCAGGCGGACATCGAGTGGCAAGCGTTCCGGCTGACCGGCCAGGACGCGCTGGCGCTAAGGGCCAGCAAGAAGCTGCGCAACGACGAACTCCTGATCTCCGGTCTGGCGGCCAGCCGGTTGCGCCTCGAACTGGATCAGATCCCTCTCTGGCGAGGCGGCCACGTCTCGATCCAGCAGCTCACGGAGGACTTCGCCCGCTACCTGTATCTGCCGAGGCTGCGGGACACGGGCGTGCTGGTCGAGGCCATCTGCAGCGGGCTGGGGCTTCTGACCTGGTTCCAGGATTCATTCGCTTACGCGGAGAGTTACGACGAGGCTGCCGCGCGTTACCGGGGTCTGCAAGGCGGGCGGCACGCAGGGCTGGATCAAGAGAATCCGATGGGCTTGCTGGTGAAGCCGGAAGCGGCCCAGTGCCAGCTGACGGCCGAGGCACCGGCCACCACGGGCAGCACAACTCAGCCGTCAACGGGCGGCGGCGGGATTGCGCAATCAGGGCCAGGCATCATACCGGACGAGAAGAAACTGGCGCCGCCCGTAGCGCCGAAGCGCTTCCATGGGACCGCGACACTGGACCCAGCCCGGGTGGGCCGGGACGCGGGCCGAATTGCCGATGAGGTCATTGCGCACGTGGCGGGCTTGCTCGGCGCCAAAGTGACGGTGACGCTTGAAATCGAGGCTGAGATTTCGACTGGGGTGCCGGAAAACGTCGTGCGGACGGTGACTGAGAACTGCCGCACCCTAAAGTTCAACAGCCAGGGGTTCGAGAAGGAATAGAGGCGGCGCACCAGACCCAGGGCCGGCCCCTCATGCTGGCTCGCCCTGGGCATCCAGCGCGCGCCGGCGGACAACGCCCGGCCCCGGCTCTGGCTGGCGGGAGAGCCGGCTGCCGCCCCCGAATGGCGGCCGCTGCGCCAGTCCGCTGAGGGCGGCCCCGTCCAGTTCTTCGACGGCCCGGACGCGCAAATCGAAGCCGCTGCCGTCGATTGGATCCTCGAGTGACCGGATCGATGCGGCGAATCGACACCGATCGAGAGCTTGCCAAGAAGTCTCTTTTGCCCAATGTTCATTCCATGCAGACGGCATCCGCGACGATCGAGGCGCAAGTCATGAAGTGGCCCGCTGCTCGGCGCTTGAGCCTGGCCGAAAAACTCATGATCAGCGTGGAGAGATTCGCCTCACCAAGCCTCGCCAACGCCTGGAAGACGGAGATCGGCAGGCGCATGGCCGAAATCCACACAGGACGGGCCGAAGCCGTGCCGGCAGAGGAAGCGATAGCCGAAGCCCGCCAGCGTCTCGATGCAGCACGTCGCCTACCATCGGCTCGCCGCTCGCGAACTTGTCGCGTCCGCTAAATATTACGAGCGGCGATGTCCGGGCCTCGGCGACGAGTTCCTTGACGCAGTCGAATCCGCCACGCTCGATCTGCGCGCACACCCTGAAGCTGGGCGCCGCGAACCGCACCGCGCATCGAGCTGGCGAATCGCGCGGTTCCCGTACCGGCTATTCTACACGGCGCAGCCCGACCGGATCTGGATCGTGGCAGTTGCTCATCTGAGTCGTCGCCCCGGCTACTGGCTCCGCCGCATGACCTGACAACACCTGATTTGAGTTCGGAATTCTCGTTGCGATCCGGGTTGCGTCCGCGATAGGGTGGCCGCCATTGGATATGGCGCTGAAGCTGTTCAACACCCTCACGCGAACGATCGAGGAGTTTGTGCCGCTGGATCCGGCCGGGCGGGCTGTCGGCATGTACTGCTGCGGGCCGACGGTCTACGACCTGGCGCACATCGGCAATTTCAGGACATTCATCTTCGCCGACCTGGTCCGCCGCTACCTCGAGTTCCGCGGCTACGCCGTCCGGCACGTGATGAACGTCACCGACGTCGATGACAAGATCATCGCTCGAGTCCGGGCTGCCGGCGTGTCGCTGGCCGAGTTCACGCGGCGGCACGAGGCCGCGTTTCTCGAGGACCTCGATGTCCTGGGATGCCGGCGCCCCCACCATCTGCCGCGCGCCACCGAGCACATCGAGCCCATGCTCGATCTGATCCGGCGCCTCATCGCCCACGGCCTGGCCTACCAGTCCGCCGATGGCTCCGTCTACTTCAGCATCCAGCAATACATCGCCCGGGGCCACCGCTACGGGCAGCTCGTCCGGATCCGCCTCGAGGATCTCCGCGCCGGCGAACGCATTCGCAGCGACGAATATGCCAAGGAGACCGCCGCCGATTTCGCGCTATGGAAATCGCGGGCGCCGGAGGATGGCGATGTCTTCTGGCCCAGCCCATGGGGCGAGGGCCGGCCCGGCTGGCACATCGAATGCAGCGCCATGAGCCGCCAGCTGCTCGGCGAAACCTTCGACCTCCACCTCGGCGGCGAGGACCTCGCCTTCCCCCATCACGAGGACGAGATCGCCCAGAGCGAAGGCGCCATGGATCCCGCCGCACCCCGCCGGTTCGTCCAATACTGGCTCCACGGCGCGCATCTCCTTGTCGAAGGCCAAAAGATGGCCAAGTCGCTCGGCAATTTCTTCACGCTGCGCGATCTGGTCGCCCGCGGCTATTCCGGACGCGAGATCCGCTACCTGCTCCTCGCCGCCCATTACCGCGAGCCCTTCAACTTCACTTTCGAGGGCCTGCAGGGCGCCCGCGCCGCCCTCGCCCGCATCGACGAGTGCATCGGCAAGCTCCGCGACCGCGCCGCGAGCCAGAACGCCGAGCCCGATCCGGCCTTGATCGACGAGTTCACCCGCGCCCTCGACGGCGACCTCAACGCGTCGGCCGGCTGGGCGGCCGTGTTCGAATGGATCCGCCGCCAGAACCGGCGCCTGAGCGAGGAATCGATCTCGCCTGTCGAAGCCGCAGCCGGCTTGGCCGCCTGGGATCGGATCGACAGCGTCCTGGGGATCGGGGCCCGGGCGGCCGCCGAGGCGCCCCCGGAAATCCAGGCGCTTCTGGCCGAGCGCCAGGCCGCCCGCAAAAATCGCGATTTCACCCGGGCCGACGCCCTCCGCACCGCGCTCAAAGACCAGGGCTGGCTCATCGAGGACACCCCTGCCGGCCCGAAGCTGAAGAGGAAGTAGTTCCCTTCCCGGGCCCGCAATGCCCCGGCCGCACCGGCAGGCCGGCCACGGCTCACATCAGCGCCGTGCTGAAATACCGCTCCGCCCGGTCCGGGAGCACGGTGGCGATGTTGCCGTGGATCTTCCGGGCCAGCTGCCGCGCGGCCCAGACGTTCGCCCCGGACGAGATTCCGACGAGCAGCCCGCGGTCGGTCCCGAGCTTCCGCGTCGTCTGGATCGCCTCCTCATCGGTCACCTCGATCACTTCGTCCACCAGCTTCACGTCGAGAATGGCGGGAACGAACCCGTCGCCGATGCCTTGGATCTGATGCAGGCCGGGCTCGTGTCCCAGGAGCGCGGACACATTCTTGGGCTCGACCGCCACGATCCGGACGCCGGGCTTGTGCTCGCGGAGGAACTGGCCGATCCCCTGGAGCGTGCCGCCGCTGCCCACCCCGGCCACGAACGCGGCGATATCGCCGTTCATCTGCCGCCAGAGCTCGTGCGCGGTCTCCTCGTAGTGCACCCGCGGATTGTCCGGATTTTCAAACTGCTGCGGCACGAACACCCGCGGGTCCTCCGCCTGCATTTGCCGCACCCGCGCCACCGCGCCGGGGAGGCTCTGGTCGGCCGGCGTGAGCACCAGGTCGGCCCCCAGGCCGCGGATCAGCTTCTTCCGCTCCTCGCTCATGTTTTCAGGCATGACGATGCGGACCCGGTGCCCCTTGAGTCGCCCGACCAGGGCGATGCCGATCCCGGTGTTGCCCGAGGTCGGCTCGACAATGATCGAGTCCGGACGCAGCCGGCCGTCGCGCTCAGCCCCCTCGATCATGGCCAGCGCAACGCGGTCCTTGATGCTGCCGCCCGGATTCAGAAACTCGGCCTTGGCAAAAATCCGTTCCTTTCCCAGCCGGATCAATGGCGTGCGACCGATGAGATCCAGAACGTTATCAGTCAGCATAAGTCGGTGCGCCGCATCCGCAGGGGGGCCTAGAACCGGACCATTTTCTCGAGGGCGCGCACGCGCTGGCGAATGTCGGCCATGCGGATCCCATCGGTCCGGCGCAGGCCGAATCCCTCGCAGCAGAAGGACGCGACGACGGCGCCGTGGACGATCGCGCGGCGGAGGCGGGGCTCGATGGGGCCATCGCCGCCCGCCAGGTACCCCATCATGCCTCCCAGGAACGAGTCGCCAGCCCCCGTCGGGTCCGCGACCCGGGGCAATGGATAGGCCGGCGCCAGAAACAGGCCGGCGGGACCCGACAGGATCGCACCATGCTCGCCCTTCTTGAGAATGACGTAGCGGGGGCCCATGCGATGGATTCGGCCCAGGGCGGCCACCAGGTGGTCGGATCCGCTCAACTGCTGCGCCTCGGTGTCGTTAAGGACCAGGGCGTCCACGCGCCTCAACAGCCGCCGCAGATCGCTCATGGCCGTGTTCAGCCAGAGGTCCATCGTGTCGGCCGCCACGAACCGCGGCCGCCGCATCTGATCGAGCACATGGATCTGGAGCGAAGGGGCGATGTTGGCCAGCAGCACATACGGCGTCTGCCGCCAGGCCGCCGGCAGATCCGGCGAGAATCGCTCAAACACACCCAGCTCGGTCGCCAGGGTCCGGCGCCGGTTCAGGTTCGCTTCGTACTCGCCCGACCAGTGAAAGGTCCGGCCCTCGGCCTGCCGCAGCCCCCCAAGGTCGAGCCCATGCCTCCGAAACAGCGACCAATACCGTGCCGGGAAATCGTCCCCCACCACCCCCACCAGGCGGACCGGCGCGAAGAAGCTGGCCGCGACTCCCGCATGGCTGGCGGACCCGCCCAGCAGGCGCGGCCGATCCGCGCGCGGGGTCTTGATGGAATCCAACGCGACCGATCCAACAACAAGAACGCTCATATGACAAGCCCTGCCGAGTCTAGCCGCCGCCGAAATGCCTGGCAAGCCCGCGCCACGTCCGGCGCGTTCAGAATGGCCGAGATCACACAGATCCGGCGCGCCCCCGCCTCGAGAACCCTGTCGAGGGTTTCGAGGGTGATCCCGCCGATCGCAAACCATGGCCGCTGCACATGACCTGCCGCCCATCGCACGAAATCGAGGCTGGCGGGCTGCGCCTCCGGCTTGGTCGCGGTGGCGAAGACGGGCCCGATCCCGAGGTACGCCGCGCCGGCCTCCTCGCTGCGCCGGGCGGCGTCCGGCCCGCACGCGGTCAATCCCAGCCGAGTCGGCCCATCGGGCGGCAGGATCTGGCTGGCCCGCTTGAGGCCTGCGCCGAAGAAGTCCTCCTCGCCCAGGTGCGCGAAGGGGACCCCGAGCTCGCAAGCGATGCGCCAGTGGTCGTTGAGGACAAGACCGATCCCCGCCTGCTCGGCCAGCGGCAGCAGCCGATCCGCCAGCGAGCGGACCTCGCCGGCCAGGGCCGTTTTGGCCCGGAGCTGGACGAGATCCGCCCCGCCATCGGCCAGCTGGCGCAGCAGCAGCTCCGGGGCGCCCGCCCGCGGAAAGCCCAGGTCGATAAACGCATACAGCCGGCAGTCGGATAACGGTTTCCGCATCATTCCCACGCGCATTGAAATGCACTGTTGTTCGGGATTGTCAATGGCGCGATCGGGATTATCTTGCCGGTATGGTCTGGCTGTGGATGGGTTTGGGCATTGGCATCCTGCTGCTCGGGGGGTGCAGCCTTGCTCCGGGGGGGGGCGATGCCGTGCCCGCCGATTCGGAGTACGCGGCGCAGCGCCAGCGGATGGTCGCCGATCAGCTCGAGGCGCCCGGACGCGACATCCGGAATCCGCGAGTGCTCAAGGCCATGGCCGCTGTGCCCCGCCATGAATTCGTCCCCGAAACCGAACGGCACGATGCCTACGGGGATTTCCCGCTTCCGATCGGGCATCAGCAGACGATTTCGCAGCCTTACATCGTGGCGTTCATGACCGAGCAGCTGGATCCGCAGCCCAAGGATCGCGTGCTCGAAGTGGGAACGGGATCGGGCTACCAGGCGGCTGTCCTCTCCCCCTTGGTTGCCGAGGTCTACACGATCGAGATCGTCGAGCCGCTGGCGCGGCAGGCCGAAGCCACCCTCCAACGGCTCCGCTGCACGAACGTCCACGTCCGGTTCGGAGACGGCTACCAGGGCTGGCCCGAGCGCGCCCCTTTCGATGCCGTCATCGTCACCTGCGCGCCCGATCATGTGCCCCAGCCGCTGATCGACCAGCTCAGGGATGGGGGCCGGATGATCATCCCCGTGGGCCCGCTCCATGAACAGTCCCTGGTGCGGCTTGAAAAGCGCGGCGGGACCATTCACCAACAGGCCGTCCTGCCCGTGCGCTTTGTGCCCATGACCCGCGCCCGGCACGCCCCTTGACGGTCGAACCGGCAAGTGGGAAAACGATACGGATTTTATGAAATCGAGCATCGATCGGCGATCGCGTTCCTGGGGATGGATCCGCTCCAGCAACCTCTCGTTCCTGCGGCCCTTGGCCGCTTTCTCTGCTGCGGCCCGAGGATGCAAGGCGCGAGCCGCACTCTGGGCAATGCTGGCCCTGGGCTGCGGCGCGTGGGCCGCTTGGGGCGCGGACACCGGCCCCGCCATGCAAGCCGAAATCCGAACCCCGCCCGCTGAGAAGCCCGCGGCGGCGCGATCCGGCCTGAGCCGATCCCTGGCGGCCGAGCGCGGGGAGATCGCCGGCCGAAGGGCGATCTACAGCGGCATCATCGTGCAGGCATCGGTCGTCCCGCAGCCGTGGATCCTCCTCAGCCCGGCTGCGCCCGCCGCTCTGGGCCAAGGCGAGCAAAACCTCGTCCGCGACGAGATCACCGGAAGGACGATCGGCCTGTCTTTCTTTACGATCCGGTGGTGATTTCGGCGGCCGCCGCGCCGGCCGGGGCCGCGCCCTCGTGATCTTGGTCATGGCCGTGCGCATGGCTTGGTTCGAACAGCGAGGTGGCCGCCATCAACCCCACTCCGGCCAGAACCGCCAGAAAGAGCCGAACGCGGTCATGGGAATGGAACTGGACCTCCGGCAGGAGATCCGCCATGGCGATACAGACGAACGTGCCGGCGCTGAAGGCGAGCACACAGCCCGTGAATTCGGAATCGAGCTGGCCACTCCATAAATATTGGCTGGCGTAAAAGAGGAGAACCCCCAGAGGAATCAGCAGGGCGAAGAAGACCTGCACGCCCCAGGCTCGACACCTCGATGTGCCAGCCTTGACCAGGAGCGTGGAAATGGTCAGCGCATCGGCGGGCTTGTGGAGCACGGTGGCCAGGAAGACGGCCAGCCCCAGGCCCTCGGCGGCCCCCTGGGCCAGGACCGCACTGCCCAGCGCCATGCCGCCCAGGATCGTGTGGACCGAAAGGCCGGCCACCGCCGACCACCCAGCAATCTTGGGTGCCGCATGCACATGGCCGCGAGCGTCCCGATGCGCGTGGCCGCACGCCGGATGGCAATCCGCATCGCCGCCGCCGCCTCGATCGAGGTCGGCCGTGTCATGGCTGTGCGGGCTCAGAAACCGCTCGACCATGTAGAGGCCGATCACGCCCATCGCCATCCAGAGCCCGAACTGGCCGGGTGCCAGCTCGGCGCTCTCGGGCAGCATGTGAAAGAACGCCGCCCCCAACATCGCCCCGGCCGAAAGGCTCAGGTAGACTTGGAGCGGCAGATGCGTCAGCTTGCGCGACAGCGGCAGATAACCTCCCAGCAGGGAGAACAGCACGATCGCAAGACAGTAGAGGACCAGGATCATGACCGGTTGGATTTCGGGTGGCCGGCCGGCGCATCCTTCGGCCGCGATTGGCTCCCGCCCGGAGTTTGAGACGGGGTCGAGCCCAGATCGCTCACGTACCAGTCCAGGGCTTCCGCCAGGCCTTCGGCCAGGCGATGGGTGGGGTCGTAGCCGAGTCGGGCGCGCGCCTTCGAGATGTCCGCCTCCGAATGGCGGACGTCCCCGGGCCGAAAGCCGGCATGGACGGGCCGGGCATCGCGCAGGTGGGGGAACCGCGGCGCGAGCAGGTCCCGGAGCAGCTCAAAGAGCCGGTTCAACGAGGTGCGTTCGTTCAGGGCAACGTTGTAGACCTGGTTGATTGCATCGGCCCGAGGCGTCAGCGCCGCCAGCAGATTGGCCTGGACGACATTGGCCACGTAACAGAAATCGCGGCTGGTTTCGCCGTCGCCGTTGATCTGCACCGGCTCGCGCTGGATCAGGGCGGCGATCCACTTGGGAATCACGGCCGCGTAGGGCCCCTCGGGATCTTGCCGGGGGCCGAACACGTTGAAATAGCGGAGCCCGACGGTCTCCATGCCGTAGCAGTCGGCAAACACTTGTGCGTAGAGCTCGTTGGCGTGCTTCGAGACGGCGTAGGGCGAGAGCGCGTGCCCGATCGTGTCCTCGACTTTCGGGAGTGCGGGGTGGTCGCCGTAGATGGCGCTGGTCGAAGCGTAGACGAACCGGCGGATGCCAGCCTCACGGGCCGCCGCCAGCATGTGCACGAACCCGGTCACATTGGCTGCATGCGTAGCCAGGGGATCGGCAATCGAACGGGGAACGGATCCGAGGGCGGCCTGGTGCAGCACGAGCTGGATCCCGCCGCATGCGCGGCGGCAGGCATCGATGTCGGCAATGTCTCCTTCCTGGAAATCGAACCGGGCCCATTGGCCGGCCGACACCCGCCGGGCCACCTCGTCGAGGTTGCGCCGGTGCCCCGTTGCGAAATTGTCCAGCCCGCGCACCCGCTGATCGAGCCCGAGCAGAATCTCGACGAGGTTCGACCCGATGAATCCCGCAGCGCCGGTGACCAGCCATGCCTGCGGATGCTGGCGGAGCTGCTCCTGGATGGCCTGATATGCCGGTGCGTCCATGTCGACGATTCGATCGGGCGGCAGCTTTTCAGGAGGGCCCCGCGCTGTCAAGCCCCTTGGCCCCGCCTAAGGGTCTGTGCAAAAATTACTTCCGATTTTGGCGGGAGCGCCGCCGGGCCAGATGCGAGGCGCAAGGGAGGGAGTGTATCCCCCTGCGATACTCGACCGACCGAGCCACGAAGCAGATGGCCCGGCGCCGCCCCGCCCATGCGGGCTGGGGGCCTTGGGCGCGCTGGCTGTGTTGCTCCTCGCTCGCAGACCGCACGGGTATGCTCGCTCGTCGCGCCTTGCCAGCCCGCCCAATGCCCTCCAGCAAAATCGGAACTAATTTTTGCACAGACCCTAATTCAGGGCCGTCAACCGGCCGGCGGGCCGGCGGGTTGCGCCGGCCTTCGCAGGCCGTTTCTCAGCCGTCAGGGCCTCGATGTGCCGGCGCAGGTCGGTGGCGCAAATCGGCCCCGCATCGGGCTGGCGCCGCACCTGGTGCGCGGCGCGCTCGAACACGGTGCGGCGGACCACCTCCCGCAGATCGGCGCCCACAAACCCGTGCCGGTGCGCCTGCCGCAGGAACGGCCGCAAGGACTCCGGCGCGTCGATCTCTCCCCCGTCGAGCTCGTCGGGATCGAGCGGGGGGCGGCGAACCCACGCCCGCAGGGATGAATCGAGGAAATCGATCCGATGCGCTCGGGCTTCCGCCTTGCGAAGGTGGATCTTCAGGATCTGCGCGGTTTCGGCCAAGGTCGGCGCGGCGACCTCGAGCTTGTAGTCGAACCGGCCGGAGCGCAGCAGGGCGGGATCGACGCTCGAGAGCGCGTTGGTCGCTGCCAGAACCACCAGGCGGTTGGGGTTCTCGCGGAAACCGCCCATCAGATCGAGCAGGCATCCCACCATGGCGTCGTAGCAGCGGCCGCCCTCGGATTGATCCGGATCGCTGCGGCGGCTGCCCACGGTCTGGAACTCGTCCAGGAAGAGAACGGAGCCTTCGGAGTGGGAGGAGACCTGCTCCCAGCAGCGGCGCAAATTCTGCTCCGTCGATCCAAACCACATATTCATGAACACCGTGGCCGGAATGCAGTAGAACGGGCAGCCGACCTCGCCCGCCAGAGCCTGCGCCAGGAGAGTCTTGCCCGTGCCCGGCGGGCCGAACATGATGATCCCACGGGGCGGGTCCGCGCCCCACTCGCCGAACGCCTTCTCTCCCCGCAGGAACCCGGCCACAAGCTCGAGGAGCTGGCGCGCCTGCCGATTGCAGACATCGGCGAATCGGACGTCAGGCCGGACACGATAGTTCGAGTAATCCAGAATCCGGCCTTCCTTGTCCGTGGCGGCCGACAGGGATGCCGCCGAACCGCCCGCGCGGGCCGAGCCCGATTCTTCGGACTCCTTCTGCTTGCGCCGGACGACGCCGATCTGGGTGCGGGCGCGGGTGTAGTTCGGGTCGATAGCGATCGCTTTTTCGTGGTTCTGGATCGCCGCATCGAATTCGAGCCGGTATTCCTCGACCAGCCCGAGGGTGTAAAAGGCCTCGGCCAGGTTCGGATTGAGCTCGATGACCTTGTGCAGGTCGTCGGCAGCAGCCGAATAGCGGCCGAGGCGCGTCTGGGCCAGCGCGCGGTTGAAGTAGGTTTCCAGGAGGTCGGGCCTCAGCTCCAGCGCCAGGCTGTAGCACGCGATCGCGTCGTCAAACCGGAGGATCTTGTAGAAGTCGTTGCCGATGTTGTGGAACTGATGTTCGAGGGAGAGATCGTCATACACGCTGTCGTCCGGGGGCGGCCCGGCAGCGGCAGGGCCGGGTTTTCCGGAAGCGGGGGCATCCTCACGGGCGAGCCGTTCGAGGAGGGCCTGCAGGCGCTGGCTCAATTCGGCCTTGATCGAGTTCCGATGCCGCGTTAATCGCTGTTTCAAACGGTCGAGTCGAGTGCGGAGTATGAGCTCCTGGGAGGCGGTGGGGAGGCTGGCATTGGGGGCCGCCGGAGGCAGCAGGGGCTCGTCCAGGCCCAGGCGCATGCGCCAGCACGGATCAGCCGCCAGCAAGGCCTCGACCTGCCGCTTCCGGGATGTCAGATGCGCGTGCTGAGCGGGATCCAGCGGCATTCCCGGCGGCTTCCGGACCGCCTCCCGAAGGAAGGCGGCCACATCCTCGGCTCCGGGCTCGAGCCGCACCGCTTTGGTTGCGCAATCGAGTGCCGCCGCCACATCCCGCTGTTCGAGCAGCCCGCGCGCCAGAGTCAGGAATTCGGTCTTGAGAATCGTTTTCATCGCAATCATCGCCTTTCGATCGGTTCGTGCGATCGCGCCCGAACCATCCTTGGTCCGGGCGCGGCACTCGCCGCGGTTCCCATCGGAGGCAAGAACCGTTCCAGTTGATTCGCATGGGTCATTCAATGTATATGTTGAATGATCCGGCCATGAAGGTGGTGAGACATGAGCTGCGCAACAATCGGCTGATGGGTTGGCAGACCGACCTCGAGTGCGCGTGCGGGCAGCCGTCCGCGCTGCCGCCCGGCGCGGCATCCTCGGTTTTGGCGGTGCCGGACGCGCTGGTGGACGAGATCCGGCAGCGGTTCCCCCAGGTGCGGTGGCTGGAGACCTGCAAGCATCCCCGGCGGTCATTGTCCCAGGTGCTCATCGGGCGGGCGGCGCGCGGGGCCGAGGTGTTCGGAGTCGTGGCGCCCTACGCGTCCGAGCGATCCGCGCGGAAGAGCCTGACGGCGCTGCTGCGCAACCTGGTGGCCAGCGAGGCTCGATCGACATTCCTGGTGGCGGTGCCCGCGCGGGTGTTCGAGCGACTGGCACAGGGGGCGGGCGTGGCGCCGGAGGCGCCGGCGGCCTCGATCCCTGCCGCGCGCGCGGCGGGGTGGGAGCCCGCCGAGCAGGTCCTCGTGCCCCCGGAGCTGGAGCGGCTGTTCCTCGGGCATGCCCCGGATGTCCAGCGGGTTCGACAGCTCATCATGCGGGCCGCCAGCATGCCGGAGATCACGGTCCTGATCGTCGGGCCCACCGGGACAGGCAAGGACCTGGCTGCGCGCGCCATCCACGACTACACCCGCCTGCCGCCGGCGGCCCAGGGCGCACAGCCCCGGCGCCCGCCCTTCGTCAAGGTGGACGTGCACACCGTGCCGCCCAACCTGTTCGAGTCGGAGCTGTTCGGGCATTTGAAGGGCTCGTTCAGCGGGGCGGATTCGAGCAAGCCGGGCCTGTTCCAGACCGCGCACGGGGGGACGCTGCTGCTGAACGAGATCCAGGACCTGACATGGGAAGGGCAAGGCAAGCTGCGGCGGCTGATCGAGGAGAAGCGCATCCGCCCGGTCGGCGCGACCGAGGAGATCGAGTTCCGAGGCCGGATCATCGCCGCATCGAACCAGAACCTGGACCGGATGGTGGAACGGAACCTGTTCCGCCGGGATCTCTATGAGCGGCTGCGGCAGGACTGCGTGTTTATCCTGACGCCAGCGCTTCGGGATCACAAGGAGGACATCCCGCTGGTGGCGCGAGAGCTCTGGAAGCGGCGGACCTCGAACGTGGCGCCGGAGCTGCCGGACGACGTCCTCGAGGAGCTTCGGCTTCACAGCTGGCCCGGCAATGTCCGCGAGCTCGATGGCACCCTGAACCTCCTGTGGCGCGAGTACGGCGGCCGGCCGCTCCGACGCGAGGACGTCCGCCAGGTCCTCTACCTGACCGGGGGGCGCGCCACGCTCTCCTCGCCCGAGCCGTCCGTCGATTCCTTCGCCACCTTCCGGCTGGACTGCCTCCGCCACCTGATCCGCGTCGGGGGCATCATCCGCGCCTGCAAGATCGCCCTCCGGGGCGTTGTGGTCGAGAACCGCACGGACCTGGAAACCGCGCGATCGATCCACGCCCAGCTCCATCAAGGTTTGTACGATGACCTGGATCTGAACCTGCGCCAGCCGCTCCTGTTTCATGCGGAGACAGCCTTCAATGCCGTGATCGATCTCAAGAAGAACCTGCGCCAGTTCATGGGCGCCCTGGCCGCAGGCCCGGAGGCCATCCAACGGTATCCGATCGACGAGCTGAAGCGGGCGTTCGAGGCCGCTCTCTCCGCCCTGTTCGCCGAGGAGAACCACCTCCTCCGGAACCCTCACTGACCGGCCGAGGGCGCCGCGGGCTGCGGCGCAGGCCCGGCCTCGATCGGCTCGGGATGGCCGAGGCCCCTCCGGAAATGCCGGTGGATCCACCCGCCGATGTCGTCGACGCACGTGTAGGCCACGGGCGTCACAATCAGGGTCAGCAGCAGGCAGAGGGATTGGCCGCCGATGACGACCAGGGCGGTGGCGCGGCGCTCCTCGGCGCCAGGGCCCGTGCCCAGCGCCAGGGGCAGCATCCCCGCCACCAGCGTCATCGTGGTCATCAGGATCGGCCGGAGCCGATCCCGGTTGGCCCGGAGGATGGCCGTGTGCCGATCCAGCCCCCCGGCTCGCAGCTTGCTGGTGTGATCGACCTGGAGGATCGCGTTCTTCTTGACGACGCCAAACAGGACGAGAATGCCAAGGGCGGAGTAGAGATTGACGGTCTGCCCCGCAAGCCAGAGCGTCAGCAGGGCGAACGGCAGCGACAGGGGCAGCGAGAGGAGGATGGTGAACGGATGGGACAGGCTTTCGAACTGCGACGCCAGGATGATGTACATCAGGATCACCGAGAGCAGGAACGCGCCCAGGAACTCGCGGAACGTGCTCTCCATTTCGCGGGCCCGGCCGGAGACGCGCGTGCTGTAGCCGAGCGGCAGGCGCATCTCCTCGACGGTCTTGCGAAGGGCGGCGAGGCGGTCGGCCAGGGCGTAGCCGGGGGCGATCGCGGCGCGCAGGCTGACCTGCCGCTGCCGGTCGAGCCGGTCGATGCGCGAGGCGGTCTGCGTGGGCCGCACTTGGACGAGGTTGTCGAGCCGGGCCAGCCCGCCGTCCCGCCGGGGCACGTAGAGCCGGGCCAGGGTTGCCGGATCGCTCCGGTCGGCCTCCGCCAGCCGCAGCTGCACGTCGTAATCGTCGTTGACCGATTCGTCGCGGAAGCGCGACACCTCCTGGTCGCCGCCCACCATGAGGCGCAGGGCGCTGGCGATGTGCGAGGTGTCCACCCCCAGCCGGGCGGCCCGCTCCCGGTCAATCTCGATCCGGAGCTCGGGCTTGTCGAGCTTGAGCGTGGTGTCGGCATCGAGCAGGCCCAGCTCCGGCGCACGCAGGCGCAGCTGCTCCGCATACGCGCCCAGCGCCTCGAGATCCGGCCCCAGCAGGGCGAAATCGATGTCCGAATTCGGGCCCCCGATGTAGAAGGTCTGCAGGTTCCGCAGCGAGGGGCGAAGGTGAGGGTATTTGGCCAGGCTCCGCCGGATGTCCTGCATGACGTCCCGCTGAGAGTAGTTGCCCTGCCAGGCTTTCCAGGGCGGCCATTGCGCCAGGCGCCGCCAGGAGAAGACCCTCTCGGAATGGGGCGCCAGCCGGATGTAAAACCGGGCGCTGTTCACGCCGCCCATCATGCCGCCGCTGCCCGCGCTGGACAGGACCATCCGAACGCCGCGGACGGTTCGGAGATCGGACTCGATCTGCTCCATGACGGGGATCATGGCGGCCAGGCTGCTGCCCTCGGGCGCGGTGACGCGCAGATCGAACTCGCCCTCGTCGGTGTTGCTGGGGATGTATTCCTGCCGGACCTGGTGGTAGAGGGGGATGGAGGTCAGGAGGATGGCGGCGGCCCCTGCAACAACCAGGAATCGATGCCGCAGGGCGCGCTCGAGCAGACGGTGGTAGAACCGATCGATCCGGGCGTAAAATCCCTGCCGGGACCGGGGCGCATCCGCCCCCCCCGATGGCGACGCCGGCGATCGCAGCAGCCGGGCGCTCATCATCGGCGTCAGCGTGAACGACACCAGCAGGCTCACCAGGACCGCCACCGCCGCCGTCAGGCCAAACTGAAAAAGAAACCGGCCCGACACGCTCGACATGAACGAGACCGGCACGAAGATGACGACCAGGCTGAAGGTGGTGGCCATGACGGCCAGCGCGATCTCGGCCGTGGCCTCCCGCGCGGCCACCATGGGCGGCAGGCGCTTCTCCTCGACGAATCGGAACGTGTTCTCGAGGACGACGATGGCGTCGTCGATGACAATGCCCACCATGAGGACCAAGGCGAGCATGGTCACGCTGTTGAGCGTGAACTGGAGGGCCCACATCATCCCGAACGTCGAGATCACGGACACGGGGATGGCGATGCCCGCGATCACCATGGCGCGCCAGTTGCGCATGAACAGCAGCACGACGCAGCAGGCCAGGATGCTGCCCAGAACCAGGTGCCGGTGGATCTCATGCAGCGCCTCGTAGATGTAGCGGGACTGGTCCGCTATCACCTCGATCCGGACATCCGCCGGCAGCAGCGCGCGCACATCCGCCAGCTTGGCCTTGATCCCCTCGATCACCGCCACGGTGTTCGCGTCCGATTGGCGTCGGACATCCAGGGACACCGTCGGCACGCCGTCGAGCCGGGCGATCGACCGCTGCTCTTTGGTGCCGTCTTCGGCCCAGCCCAGGTCGCGGATCCGGATGGGCCGCCCCTTGCGGGTCGCCACCACCAGGTCGTTGAACGCCGCCGGATCGGTCAGCCGGCCCGGGGTCCGGACCGCATATTCGCGGATCGGGCCGGTCAGGTTTCCCCCGGGCACGTCGGCGTTCTGGCGCCCGATGGCTTCCTGAACGGCGTTGATCGACAGCTGGTAGGCCGCCAGGCGATCGGCGTCGATCCAGATGTTGATCGCCCGCTCGAGGCCCCCCACAACCTCCACTTCCGCCACCCCGCTCGACCGCTCGAGCTGGACCTTGACAATCTTGTCGGCCAGCTCCGTCAGCTCCCGCAACGGCCGGTTCCCAGCCAGCGTCAGGGTGAGCACGGGCGAGAGATCGTTGTTCGCCTTGGCCACGATCGGGGGGTCGGCCTCTCGGGGCAGGTCGTTCAGCGCGCTCGAAACGCGGTCCCGAACGTCCTGAGCCGCCGCGTCCACGTCGCGGTCCAGGTCGAACGTCACCATGACAAAGGAGGATCCAGCGCCGCTGATCGATCGGAGCTCCTGGATGCCCTCGACCGTGTTGACCGCCTCCTCGATCGGCTGGGAAACCTGGGACTCGGCCTCGGTCGGCGCAGCGCCCGGCAGGCGGGTGAGCACTCGAACCGTCGGCAGATCCACCGAGGGAAAGCGATCCACACCCAGCTTCAGGTAGCCCGTCGCGCCGATCACCACCAGGGTCAGGATCAGCATCGAGGCGAACACCGGCCGGCGAATGCAGATGGCGGCGAGGGCTTGCATGGCTCAACGGCGCGCGCGGCTGCCTTCCGCCCAGCCCCCACACCGCCGACGCCGACGCAAGGCGGCGGAAGATGGCGAGCCCGCCGCCGACGCCCCGCTGCTCCTGCGGCGGCTGCCCTCGCTCGGCGGCCGCGGGCGCAGCCGGCTCGCTGCCCCGTTCATGGCTCGACCTCCAGCAGCTGCCCGTCCAGAAGGTTGCCAGGGCTCAAGACGACCATCTCCCCGGCCGCCAAGCCCTCCCGGATCTCCACCCACCCGTCCCCGCGGTCCCCGGTGACCACGCGCTTCTCGACAGCGCGGCCTTCGCCGATGCCAAAGACCTTCTCCAGCCCGGCGAACGTGGCGACTGCAAGGTCGGGAACGGTTACAACCGGAAGCTCGGTCTGGACCACGATCTCGCCGCGCACGAACATGCCGGGATGGAGCCGGCCGGCCGGGTTGGGCACATCGGCCTCGACGACCAGCATCCGCGTGTCTTCGAGCAGGGCGGGGCTGGCCCGCGTGAGACGGCCGGTCGGGCGGTTGGTGTCCCCCTCGACCATGAGGCGGACCGTCTGGCCAAGCGCGATCCGAGGCGCCTCGCGCTCGGACACCTCGAGGCGAAGCCGAAGGGGATCCAGGCGCACCAGGGTCACCACCGCGGCGCCGGCAGGGAGGTACTCCCCCGGGCTGATCAGGCGCTCCTGGATCGTCCCGTCAAAGGGGGCGGCGATCACCGTGTCCGCCAGCTGCTGCCGGGCGATCTCGCACTCGACCCGGCGCTGAGCCAAAACGGCCAGCCGATCGCGAACGTCCTCGACCGCAGTCTGATAGCGGTTCTGGGCCACCTTCAGCGCGGCGGCGGCCGAGTCCACATCCGCCAAGGAGATGATCCCCTGCGAAGCGAGCTGGGTCACGCGGGCATGGTTGGCCGCGGATTCTTCGAGGACCGCAGACGCCTGCTTGACGCTGCTGACCTGGTTGGGATCGAACTGGTCCGTGGGCGCGCCGGCGGTCAATCCGAGGCGGGCTTCGGCCTGCTGGAGGGCTGCCTTGGCTTGGTCGAGCCGCAGCTCGTAATCGCGCGGCTCGATCCGGGCCAGGACCTGGCCCCGAGCGACCGGCGTGCCCCGATCCACCTCGACCGCCTCGAGACGGCCCGCCACTTTCGTGCTCAGCGTGGCCCAATCCCATGCCGCCAGCGAGCCCAGCGCCGGGATGCTCCGATCGATCGTCCGCGCCTCCGCCGGGGCCATCCGCACAACCCGGGCAGCCGCGTTGGCTCGGGCGCCACGACCGCCCACCCCGCTGGCCGCGGACTTCGATCCGCAGCCGGTGCCCGCCAGCGCGATCCACCCCGCCAGCGCGATCCATTGCCCGCAGGCAATCCATGCCCGCTTGCTGCTCGATCGAGAAATGGACGATAAGTTCGGCATTGTCAGCTCAGCAACCGGCCGGAATCCCGACTCGGGATGCAGGTATCTAGCCGCAGGCCCCGGCCCGATTCAATGAATTTTCCATGATCCACGAAAAAAAACCGCAAGCCGCGATTGCAAAATCGCCGCCGGAGGCCAAATTCGGAGCATGCGAATGCCATGGATGTTGACGGCCCTGATCGGATGGGCTGTTTCGGCGGAATTGCCCGCGGCGGACTGGCCGCAGTGGCGGGGACCGGACTTCAACGGATCCTCCCCGGAGACCGGCCTGCCGGCCGTGTGGTCCAAGACGGAGGGGCTGGCATGGAGCGTGCCCATGCCCGGCCCCGGCGCCGCCACGCCCATTGTGTGGGGCGACCATGTGCTGGTGTCATCGACTGATCTCGCCAGTCAGGGCATCTTGGCGATGTGCCTGGATCGGCGGACCGGCCAAGTGCGATGGCAGCAGCGCATCGCCGAGGGCATCCGCCGCGATAACCGAAGCACGTTCGCCTCCTCCTCCCCCGTCACGGACGGGCAGCGCGCCTTCTTCTTTTCCAGCACTGGCGACCTGGCCGCCTTCGACATGGAGGGGCGGAAGCTCTGGGGGCGCAACATCCAGGCCGACTATGGGCCGTTCGCCTTTCTCTGGACCTTTTCCAGCACGCCGGCCCTCTTCGACGGCCGGCTCTATGTCCAGGTGTGCCAGCGAGACGTGCCCGTCAGCGGCCGCGGCCGGACCGACGGCCCCAACGAGTCGTATCTGATGGCGCTCGATCCCGGCACGGGAAAGACGCTGTGGCGCCAGATCCGGCCTTCCGATGCGGTCGCCGAGTCCCGCGAGGCCTTCACCACTCCGATCCCGTCGGTCCACGGCGGTGCGCCCGAAATCCTTGTGGCGGGCGGCGACTGCCTGACCGGCCACGATCCGGCGACCGGCCAGGAGCGATGGCGGTGGGGCACGTGGAATCCCAGCCGGATCAGCCATTGGCGCCTGGTGCCGTCGCCGGTCGCCGGCGCCGGCCTCGTGCTCGCCTGCGCGCCCAAGGGCAGCCCCGTCTATGCGATCAAGGCGGGCGGCCGCGGCAGGCTCGACGATGCCGCCGTCGCCTGGAAAAGCGACCAGCAGCGCGCCGTATCCTCGGACGTCCCCACGCCGCTCTTTTACCAGGGCGATTTCTTCGTCCTGAGCGACGTCCGCAAGGCCCTGTCCCGAATCGATCCCGCGACAGGGCGCGTGAAATGGAGCATCGAAACCCCCGGCCGCGCCAAATACGAGGCCTCGCCCACGGGCGCCGACCGGCGGATCTTCCTGATGAGCTTCGATGGGACGGTCGTCGTCGTGGACGCGGATCGAGGCGCCGTGCTCCATGTGATCCCGATGGGCGATCCCGGCGACGACATGATCCGCTCGACCATCTCCGTCGCGCGCGGCCAGCTGTTCATCCGGACCAACCAGCGGCTCTTCTGCGTCGGAAAATCGCCGCTCCCGGGCCCGTAGATGGGGCAATGGGGTCGCATCTAAATATTTGACAATTGAGCTGACATCCCGGCTCTGAAACCGGCTGCTGGCAGCGATGCTCCGTGGTGCGGGCAGGCAGAGTGCAAACCTGAAGCTGGCCGATGTCTGACGGGTGAATTCAACCTTGCACTGCTCGCTGCGTTTTCATAATGGAGTATGGAACCAGCCAGAGCCATGAAGACTATTCATCATAGCAAGCGCCAGGAGGCGCTGGAGCTTTCCCTCGGTGCTGTCTTGCTGGCGACGCTGGCCCTGCTCCCGGCCGCCGGCGCTGAGCTGTTCAACGACGATCTGCGCCACGGGATCGATCCGATCCCCTGGATGATCGATAGCAATCAGCCTCTCTACGCGGTGACGTCGACAACCGAGGGGGTGCGGTTCAGCAAGCCAGCGGGCGGAAGCTACGCCTTTCAGTACGTGGCGCTTCAGCTGAGAGCGGTGGCCCAAGGCAACTTTGACGCGCGTGCTGACTTTACCAACGCCAGCATCACGCGCGTCGACGGCCATCCGGGAAACCAGGTTCAACTGAACGCCCGGTTGGGCGGGCAGTATTTCGGTGTGGTCCGCAGCGACGAAGCAGCGTGGGGGCAGAATTTCCATGTCTGGACCGATCCCCCGGCCGCGGCATTCGGCGTGCGCGCCATGACAAACACGAGCGGCACGATGCGAATCGTCCGCAACGGCTTTCGCGTTCAGGCATACCTGAATGACATCCTGATTCACGAGGGGGACTACAACACGAACAGCGCCACTTTCTGGCTGTCGCTTCAGAACAACGGCACGCGTGACGCCATTGGGGTCACCTTCGCCAATTTCCAGATAGCCGCTGACGACATCGAGTATGAAGCTCTCGCGTTGAACATCGAGAGGCTGCCGCCGGCGCACGTGCTGATTTCGTGGCCTGCCAGTCCGGCCGAGTTTTTGCTCGAGTCTTCGCCCTCCCTGCCCGGCATGGGGTTGTGGGCAGCGGTGACAAACAGCCCGGCACGTAGCGGCAGCCGGCTGTTGGTGACCAACGCGGTGGAAGGCGCGGCGAATTTCTATCGGCTCAAGCAGGGACCGTAGGAGGGGTGGGCGGCGCTCCAGGAATCGGGCCCGCGTGTGGTGAACGCTCCGCAGGAAAGGGAGAAACGGATAGGGGTCCTCTCATCATTCGATGCGATCCCGAGCCGCTCAAACCTCCGGGCAACCGCCCCCCATCAAGGCGCGGGCGGTCGGCTCTCGTAATTCGCGGCGTCGTCGGTGCTGCCCGTGCCTTTGTACCGGGCGACTTGCGGATAGGGGAATAGCGGGCGGGTGCGAACGACTCGTCCGCTGGCATCGCGGCGTTCGGCGAGGAGCCGGTCCGGCGCCTGGCCGTGTTCGACCCAGCGGATGATCGCCTCCATCTGCCCGGTCGGCGTCAGCCCCGGGCCGCGGAAGCCGTGATCGACGCCGGGCGCCAGGAACAACCGCGCGAACTGCGACGTCCGCTCGGGCCCGCCCATTCGCCGCTGGAGCCGTTTGAAATAATCGATGGTGCCATGGGCCGGGACGAGCTGGTCGTCCAAGCCGTGGCAGACGATGATCTTGCCGCCGCGATCGCGGAACCGCCGGAGATTGGGATCGTCCGTTCCGATCACGTCCCCGTATTGCTCGACGGACTGTCGCCAGAGCGATTCGAATCCCGCCGGAGTCAAGGTCATCCAATTCCATTGGGGATTCTGGAGCAGGAAATACTGGCACCATTCCAACGGGATGCTGAACGGCTTTCCGGTCAAGGGCGTGCCGCCGGTCCCGGCCAGGGCGAAGAGGTCCGTGCCCCGGGTCAGACCATGCCAGAGAAACGTTCCGTCCTGGCCGCGCGGGCCTTCCCAGATCTTGCGGATCACGTCGGCATCGCATTCGGTGAATATCTCCTCGCCGATCCTGGCGCCCACGAGCGCTTTCGGGTCGTAGTCGCATCGCTCGGGGTCGTCGATGACGCCGTCCGCCACTCCATCGGAGGCGTCGCAGGCGGCCACGGCGGCGGCCCTGGCCGCCGCGAGCTTGGATTTCGAGACGAAATTGCTGGCGGCGGCCATCACGACCTGAGGCCAAAGATCGGCGGGGATGAAGCGATGCCAGTTGATCGCGGGACATGCGGACACGATTCCATCGTAATCGCCCGGGAACCGCTGCGCTTCCATCAACCCCTGGCGTCCGCCGGTCGAGCCGCCCACGAAATAGGAATAGCGCGGCGCCTTGCCGTAGAACGCCCGCGTCAGGGCCTTGCCCACCACCGTCATGTCGTGAATCCCGAGATAGGCATTGTCCTGGATTGCCTGCCAATTGAGCCGGCCGTTCGCGTCGAGCGCGAAGCGGCCGCTACCGCCCTCATGACCGGTGTCGGTCGCGCCGGCGGCGTAACCCTGAGCCTCGGGCCCGGCCAGGCTGGCAGCGCTTCCTCCGGAAAACCCGCCGCCGCCGTTGCCGCGGAACCGGCCATTCCAGTTGGTCACGGGCAGGCCGATGAAGACTCGAACCCGATCGCCGGAGGGCGGGTGCGTGACGGTGGCGGTGACGCGGCACTGGCCGGTGGAGGGATCCAGTGTCGCCGAGTCGATCGTCGTGTTGGGGATCGAGACGCGGGACAGGCTCTCGCACGGGCAGACCGGCTTGATCCCGGGAAAGACCGGGGGAGGCGGCGCCTCCGCCGCGCGGATCGAGCCCGCTGCGGCGACAAGCGCTGCCAGGAGGATTGCCGATTGGATTCGCGGGGAACGGACCGAGGCGTTGTCTTTCATGGCGGCAGTGTACGAAAATTTCCAGAACTGGCGATCCTTGTCAATCGCCTCGGAGGGGATGGGGGCAGCGGTTGCCGATGGATCTTCATGATCAGCCCGTGAGGCGACAGGTGCGGGTACATCCAATCGAGCGGGAAGCTCTCCTCGATGTAGAACTCGCGGCCGGGATTCGCGTCGAACAGCTTTCTGGCCAGGAGGGCGTTGATGCCGATGCCCATATTGTGACATTCGGGTCAGCACATCTCATCGTTATGCAATGATACGGAGCCGGGAAGCGGCAACGTGGAACGTATGCCTTTGTCAGGCGGGCATCCTACCCGCAGGCGACAGCCGCCGCTGCCGCTGCCTGCACCGTCGCGTGCACGGCCCGGCCCACCGGCTCCTCCCCAATCCGCTGCCGGATTCGATCCCGGCATTGCCGCAACGTCCGCCGGTCGAACACGATCCGCAACAGCCCGGCCTGATGCGCCAGCGATACCAGCAGCCACGTCCGCCTGCCTCCCGATTCAATCCCGAACACCGCCCGGCGCAAACGCTCGAGAATCTCCCGCTCCGGCCGGGGATCGACTTCGGGATAGATCCGCCGGCGGAAGAACAGCAGCACTTGGCGCTCGTCCGCCCGCAGGATATCACGCTGGCACAGACCCTCGGCCACCCGGTGCTTCAGCCCTTTCAAGCCCGCAAACCGAGCTACCCACGTCTCGATCCTCGCCTGCGATCGCGCCCGGCTCAACCGCTCCAGACACTCGTCCAATACCGGTTCGCCCACGGGCCGGCCATCGATCACCTCCACCCGCGTCCCGCGCCCCTGCCGATCCAGCCGGATCCGCCCATGTTCCATCAGCTCCGCCAGAAATGCGCCTCCCAGCGCGTAGGGGTATTGGCTGAACCCCGCCGTCGTGCCTTCCCGCTCCCGCAGCACCAGCAGCAGGATCTCCTCATGCAGAAAAAGCCCATTCTTTGCAGCGCTCATGATCACCCCAAGCTTTCCAGATTCCAATCGCACCTGGACCGATATGCTATGTGCAGACCCTACCCCCCCCCAGCGGCTCTGCGCCACTACAATGCCCGGCGCTAATTGTAGTGATGGCCCACGCCCATCGCACAGGAATGGGCGGCCTTGGCTCACATCTTCCCATACACCGCCCACGTCACCCACGCACAGGCCAATCCCCACATGAAGCTCATCATCGTGCCGATGGTAATGTATTCCGCTTCGACCCGGTTTTCCCGGTCCTTCAGCTCGCCAAAGCGGAAGATCGACTTCGCTGCGACCAAGAAAGCAACCGCCTCCGGCTTGCCAATCATCACCAGAAAGAAAATCAAACCGCGCTCCAGTTCGCCGATCACCCTGCCCCCCTTCGCCAAGCCTCGCTGGGATTCTTTGCCTTTGGCAATCAACGGCTCGTCCTTCTGCCCATGGGTGAGGTCATCCAAATACGGCTTCACCAACATCCCCACCACCACACCACCCACCCGGACGGTCAGGATGAGCCCTGCGGCGAGCAAAAGCGCTTTATCAAAGGCCACACCCCACGTGCCCGCCCAGACGCTGTGCGCTGGATATACCTGCGGGGATTGCCACGACACCGCCGCAATGACGATCAGGTGCGCCACCTGATCGCCCGCAAACACCACAAGACCATTCTTGCTGAGCGCCAGCTTGGCCCGGTCGACCAGGAAATGCGCCAAGCCGATCACCACGGGAATGGACCAAGCCCGCCAATCGCCCGCCAGCACGCAGCTCAGCGCAGCCACGACCAGGGCGTGCTTGCACTGCACCGTTGTTCGCCTCTTCCCTTCCACGTCCTTGTCCGACTGGAAGACGAAATCCGCCAGCAGATGTGCCGTCGTCAAGGCCAGCAGCAGCGTCAAATCAAAGCTCATGCGCGCCTCCACGCAAATACAGCTTATTAAGGCTGTAATTGATGTTTACAGCCTTATTTAGCTGTGTTGGTCGCCTACAGTTCCCTGAGCATGTTTTCCACATAGCTCAGCCCCTCCGATGCAATGACTTCCCAATTGGCCTGCTGCAGGTGCCGCGCAATGACCTGCTGTTTCACGGGCGGAGCCCAGGACTTCGCGATCTCCTCCTGTTTTTGCCCCTTCAAAGCGCCCACCACCGCCAGCGCCTGCCTCTGCGTCCATCGGTTCATCAAGGCGTCAACCAGCGCCACCACGGCGTCCACCCCGGCCAGCCGCTCGCGATCTTCGATGGAGAGCCTCAGACGCCGGGCCTTGGGCATGGACTCCAACAATTCTCCGGATGCGCGGAAGGCCGGTCCGTCTCCTTGCGACACGCGCTGTTTCGGCAAAAAGCTGATCGCCCCGATGCCGATCGCGATGCGGGTGTCCAACCCTGCGTCCAGCCAATGGCCGCGCAGATACGCGCGGAAAAACAACGCCACGCGCAGGCCGAGATGCGAATCCGCAACCACCACTTGCCAGCTGTCGCCGCGAAAAATGTCGGCCTCCAGCGGAATCGTTCGCTTGAAGACCGACCGAGCCGCCGCCGACGCCTTCTTCAGCGCGTCTGGCAAAGCTCGGCGCGACATCGGATCCAGTTTCGACGAGCCCACCACATCGCCTGTCAAAACTGCGTAGCGCCGGTTCGGATACAGCTTCAGCTCGGTTGGCCTCGTGTTTTCTGACATAGCTGGTTGCTTTCGTTGACAGGGTAATTCATGCCACTCCATCTGCACAGCAAGATCGTTCAAGGCCTGATGGGCAAGAGCGCTTGCACAGACCCTGAGCGTCACCACCGCCTTGAACCGCTATTCTCTCGCCGTTTGTCGGGTGATGACGGGAACATATCCCACCTCCAGACCCGGCGGTGGAGTCACGATCAACGCCTCGTCCAAAGCCACGAGTCTGCCGTGCGTGGGAGGTGCCATGTAGTCACGGTCCGTTGGCCAGCTTGCATGCAACTTTTCCACAAAAGCCTGCAATTTCGCCTTCTTCTCTTCGCTCCAGCGGTATTGCTGGAAGGATGGCTGATCGACGAAGCGATACCAGGAGTAGGTCACCACCGAGCCATCAACGAGGCTGGCGTTGAAAGGGCCGAGTCTCGGACCGGGCTTCGCCCAGGCGCCGGCACTCGGCGAGGTGTAGGGCATGCCCGTCGGGGCGCGCTTGAATTGCTGAGCGTGCAGCCTGGTTTCCGCGGGCACGTCGGCCGCCGGCACGGCAACGCGCTCCTCACCGACCTGCTGAAAGTATTGTGGGAACAGACCGTTTGGGCTGATGTTGTTGGGGACCCACTGCAGGCCCCAGACGTTGCCCTCGAAGATGCGCGTGTCGAAGGCGCGCTCCACGCCGACGATCTTCTTGCCCGCCTGGTCGTAGCGGGTTGTGCGGGTGTTCAGCTTGGGCTTGAACGCGCCTTTCGCGTCCAATCGCCCGGAGCAAGCCGGACCGCCATCCCGCCACGCCTTGAAGGCATCGTAGAGGGCTGCCTTCGAGTAGTAGGTGACATCTTGCACCAGGAAGGCGCGTCCCTGAGCGTCCACCGGAAACTGCAATTTCGGCAGCTTCGAGTACGTAGTCCCCTGAGCGTCCTTGGCGTCAAAGCGCGGGACGGTGTTAATCTCCATCGCGCCGCCGCCCATGATGCCGGGGCGGGAGTCCAGGCCGCGGCCGTGCAGAAAGGGCTCGTTGAACAGCCTGCCGATCTTGCTCCACGTCTCCGGGATGTAGTAAGCGATCGGGCCTTGGAAGTTGGCGGCGCTCAGGAAGCAGGTCCAGCTCTGGTCGCCCGTCGGCGGATCGCCGGGGCTAGGATCCGTAAACGGAAGAGCCATCCAGGTGTAGCCGAGAAACTCGCCATTGGGTTCTCCCCGGAACGGCAGGGCATCGGGAGGAATCAGCAGACGGTTGCTCAACTGCGCAATGCCGAGGCGATGGTCCGGCAGCGCCTCGTTGCTGTAAAAGAAGGACCAGCCGGGCGAGCCGATCTCGTAGTCATAACATTGGGGCGTGGCGTTCATGCTGAACTTGGGCGGGCCATAGCGGAAGTGGTTGCCTGCCCAATAGCCCAACCCGCCCTCAATGGTTTGGAAGACGCTGCTCCACGTGGGGCCGCGCGGCTTCCATGTTCGGGCCAGCGTGCCTTCCGGCGCGAGCGGCTTGTCCTTGTTGTCGGAGTTGTCCGGCTGGATCCATGCGCTGGGCAGGCCGATCTGAAAATCGGCTAGCGGCTGATCCACGAGAGGCCAGACGGCGGCATAGAAGCCCATGCCCGCACTGTAGCCGCCTTCCGGAGGAAGCTTCTCATGGCCGAAGCCGATATAGCCGTGCAATCCTTGGGAATGCGGCGTGACCAGCCCAACGCCGCTTTTCGCCGGGTTGTCTTGCGCGATACAAGCCGCGGATAAAAGCGCGATGCTGAGGATTGGCGGAGAGAGGATTTTCATCGTGGCTTCCGTTTAGGGTCTGTGCAAAAATTACTTCCGATTTTGGCGGGAGCGCCGCCGGGCCAGATGCGAGGCGCAAGGGAGGGAGTGTATCCCCCCGCGATACTCGACCGACCGAGCAACGAAGCAGATGGCCCGGCGCCGCCCCGCCCCGCAGGGCTGGGGGCCTTGGGCGCGCTGGCTTTGTTGCTCCTCGCTCACAGACCGCACGGGTATGCTCGCTCGTCGCGCCTTGCCAGCCCGCCCAATCCCCTCCAGCAAAATCGGAATTAATTTTTGCACAGACCCTTAGTCGGTCGTGCGCCTAGACGATCTCCTCGCGCGCCGCGTCCCAACGCACCATGCGATGCTCCTGCTGGGACTTCAGCGACATGAGGAAGGTGGCCGTTTCAACAAACGCTTCGTCGGCTGGGCATTTCGGAGTGCCGCGAGTGCGGACACAGTTCAACCAATCCACAATGTGGTTGGGCTGCGGCGGGGTTTTGCCCCGTTCGTAGCCTTTGGGCCAATCGGCTTTCCGATTGTGGCCGGCGGGGATGATTTCGAACGTGCTGACGTCATGGGCAATGGCGTCGAAGCGCAGAGTGGCATCGCGCCCGCAAATGGTCACCGGCTGGCTGTCGTTGGTGTTCATGCTCCCTTCGAAGGTCACCGTCCGGCCCAGCTTCTCGAACTGGTAGGTGGCCACCCAGGTGTCGGGCACCTCGCGATCGTCGCGCAGCAGCGCCAGAAGCCCTGAGCAGCTGCAGTTGTCCGGAATGCCGTGACCCAGCAGGTACTGAACGAAGTCCATTTCGTGCGAAAGCAGGTCGCCCGCGTAGCCGGTGCCGTAGGCATAGTAACAGCGCCAGTGCCAGAAGTGACGTTCGTTCCAGGGAATCCTCGGCGCCGGCCCAAGCCAGAGATCCCAATTCAAGTCCTTCCGAACCTGCGCCGGGTCGGGCCGGTTCCATTGGTCGTAGTAGCCGTACCAGCGCCAGTTTGGATGCTCCGGCTCCAACGACTTGAACCGGCCGGTGCGCGCCAGGGTGATGGGTCCGAGAACACCGCGCGCAATCAGTTCCTTGGCCTGCAAGGCACACGTTGCCTGCCGAGCCTGATGCCCGAGTTGGAAGACGACCTCGCTCTGCTTGAGCTTGTCGCGCATGAGCTTCGCCTCCGCCAATGTGCGGGAGAAGCCCTTCTCACAGTAGATATCTTTGCCTGCCTTCACCGCGTCGAGCACCATCTGGCAATGCCAATGATCCGGCGTGGCGATGACCACCGCGTCCACGTTCCGGTCAGCCAGCAGGTCGCGATAATCCGCGTAGGCTTTGACCTCCGGGTTGCGGCTGCGTTCGATACCCTTTTGGGTTCATCCGAGAAGTTCTAGTCTGGAATGATGGAGGCTGTAGAGCTTGAGTTTCAAAAAGACCTCGTCTCGGAGTCCATACGTCTTGCGTAACATCGTCTTGATTTTGTTGTTGATTCCCTCGAT
>JAKLFB010000036.1 GCA_022711435.1 Verrucomicrobiota bacterium | reverse complement strand
TGTTCGGATAAGAACAAATCGAGTTTGTGATTCTACTGCCATGACAGCGTCGATGCCTGGTACGGCCGCCGACTGGTTTCCCGGGTGGGAGGCGGCTTTGGCGGCGGCGCCGCTGCCGGTGGAGCAGTGGGCGTGGTCGCGGGAGATTGTCGGCCGGTTTTTGGCCGATTGCGAAGCGAGCGGCCGGGAGGTGGACGTGGCTGGGGCGCGGGCGTTTGTGGACCGGGAAGTGCTGCGGTGGGGGCCGTAAGGGTCTGTGCAAAAATTACTTCCGATTTTGCTGGAGGGGATTGGGCGGGCTGGCAAGGCGCGACGAGCGAGCATACCCGCGCGGTCTGTGCGCGAGGAGCAACACAGCCAGCGCGCCCAAGGCCCCCAGCCCGCAGGGACGGGGCGGCGCCGGGCCATCGGCTTCGTTGCCCGGTCGGTCGAGGATCGCAGGGGGATACACTCCCTCCCTTGCGCCTCGCATCGGGCCCGGCGGCGCTCCCGCCAAAATCGGAAGTAATTTTTGCACAGACCCTTACCCCATTGCAGCATCACGGGCGGGAATCCTGCCGGTGTTGTTCGAGGGTTTGCCGCATGGTCCGGACGCGATCGGGTTCGCGCGAGGCGAGGTTGTTGGTTTCGCCGGGGTCATCGGCCAGGTTGTAGAGGGCGCCGGGGGCGGCGATCTTGGCGGTGTTCCAGGGGCCGAGGCCGTCACGGGTCTGGCCGGGAGGGATGAATTTCCATGGGCCCTGGCGGAGTGCGACGTTGCCGGCGTGCTCGAGGACGTGATCGCGTCCGGCCGGGGAGTCGCCCAGGAGCGCCGGGAGCAGGTTGCGGCTGTCAGGTGAGGTTTGGGGATCCGGTGATTGGCCGGTCAAGGCGGCGAGGCTGGCGACGAGGTCGACCTGGCTCAGCAAGGCGTCAGAAGTGCCTGGCTGGATCCGGCCGGGCCAGCGGATCAGGAATGGGATGCGCGTGCCGCCTTCGAACATGCTGTATTTGCCGGCCCGGAACGGCCCGGAGGGCCGATGGTCGCCGCGCTTCTCGTTGGCTTGGTCCTGGTAGCCGTCATCGAGGACGGGCCCGTTGTCGCTGGTCAGAATGACGAGGGTGTCGGCTGCCAGCCCGCGGCGGTCGAGGGTGTCGAGCAGCGCGCCCACGCAGGCGTCAAATTGGACGATGGCATCGCCGCGCGCGCCCATGGTGGTCTGGCCGGCAAAGCGCGGATGCGGCACGCGCGGGACATGGACGTCGTGGGTGGCGAAGTAGAGAAAGAAGGGGCGGGTGGAGGGGCATTCGAGGAACGCGACAGCCTTTTGAGTGAAGAGGTCGGCCATGTCTTCATCGATCCAGCGGGCGGAGCGGCCGCCTTTCATGAAACCGATTCGGCCGATCCCGTTGACGACCGCCTGGTTATGGCCGTGGCTCCAATCGAGCTTGAGCTGGTTGCGATGCGTGATGCCTGTGGGCTCGTCCGGGAAAGGTTTGGCATAGCTGACCTGGATGGAATCGGCAGGGTCCAAGCCCACCACGCGGCGGTTTTCCAGGTAGACGCATGGCACGCGGTCGCCCGTGGCGGCCATGATGAAGGAGTAGCCGAAGCCGATATCGAGCGGGCCGGGCTGGACATCGCGGTTCCAGTCGATGGGCTCCCTGGCGGACCCGAGGCCGAGGTGCCACTTGCCGACGGCGGCGGTGGCGTATCCTGCTTTGGCCAGGAGGGCGGGCAGCGTGGAGCGGCCGGGCTCGATGATGAGCGCGGCATCGCCAGGGAGCACGCCGGTGCCTTTGCGTCGGAAGGCGTATTCGCCGGTCAACAGTGCGTATCGAGAGGGGGTGCAGGTGGCGGCGGCGGAATAGGCTGATGTGAAGCGGAGACCCTCTCGAGCCAGCCGGTCCACGTGAGGTGTCCGAACGGCCGTGGCACCGTAGCATCCGACGTCCCCGTACCCCAGATCGTCGGCATAAATCAGAAGGATATTGGGCCGGGGGGATGCGGCCGAGGATTCGGGGCGATCGGATTTGGCAGGAGAGGCCAGGCCGGCGAAGCGCGCCGTTTCGGACTCGAGCCGCGCGACGTTCCATCGGCCGGGATGCACGGCGACGCGGTAGCGCAGGGACATGCTCTGGCCGGCCCGGAGCGTGAAGGGGCCGGGGCTGATGACCGCCGGGCTGAAAAAGCGCATGGGATCGCTGTGGATTGCGTACCAGGGGGACGGCGCATTGAGGTTCGATGGATGATCGAGGATGGCAATGCCAACCTCGCGTCCGTTCAAGGTGCCCGAATAGTCCATGGCCGCGGCCTTGCCCCGGTATCGGCCGGCGGTGAACGCCACGGGGCCGGCAGTGGTGGCGGCCTGGGCGGAATCCAGCTCGTTTGCGAACCGGACCGAGAGGCCGGCGTAGCCGCCGTAGGGCTTGCCGTTGGGCTCGTCAGGCAAGGGGGTGCGATCCAGAAGAACATTCGTGACCGCCGTGAAGGTCATGGTCCAATCCATGGAATACTCGCCGGATGCATCGGGCGGCTGGATGTGGAGGACGCGATGCTCGGTGAGGACCGGATCGCCCTGGGATGGGCGGTAGCGCAATGCCTGGGTGATGCGGGCGGAGAAGTCCGGCCAGGTCTCGATTTGAGTGTTGGAAAGCTCGGTTCGACCTGCGGATTGGCCGGTGGCGGCGTCCTCCTCCCAATAATTGATGCCGTTGATGAACTTCCATGAAAACCAGAGGGCCCGGTGCCAGCGATGGTCATTCGGACGATACGACGTCAGAGCAGGCCCACCCGGAAGAGCGACCGGATGGAAGCAGGGCTTCGATTGGTCGGGCCCGAACCGGTAACACCAGAGGGTCTGGCCGTTCTGGCGGAGCTCGAGCATGTCTTTGCCGGATTGCCAGGCGAGGCCGGACGGAGTGGCGAGGGGGGCTTCGGCAGCGGAAGCCGCCAGCCCGGCCAGCAAAAGGCCAATGCAGATCTGGATCGTGGTTTTCATGGGGATGGGGTCAGTATTGGAACAGGATGATTTCGTAGGCCGGCAGATCGGGCAGAACGCATTCGATCCACCCGCCCTCGACTGGTTTCCACGGCAAATCGCGGCCCGCCTTGAGGAGGCGAACCGACTGGATCGGGGAACGCGGCTGAAGACGGATCCGCACGTCGCGGATGGGAACAGGATCGAGCAGGACGGAGTCCATCTCGCCCGTGTGGTTGAGGAGGCTCACCCATTCGAACTGGCCGGTGCGTCCGGCACGGTGATTGACCTCGACCAGCGCGGGGGTCTGGACGATCAGCCGGCGAGGCGCGGCCAGCAACTGGTCCAGAGCGCCGGCGAGGAGCGCTGCGTAACCGGCATGCCCGTGCTTTTGGTAATGAGCGCCGATGCGCCAGGGAAACCAGGCGACTCGGCCCACGCCCGACTGCCGGAAATGGAGGCACGGCACATCGGAGACGTTGGTATAGTAACATTTTTCGGGGGGGCCGAACATGGCGGGGGGGATGAACCGCAGGAGGCCCGCGACATCCGGATCCGTCTTGGCGGGCCAGAGGTCTCCTTCGAGCATGACCAGATCCAGCCGATCGAGGACGGGCGACCGGAGGCGGAGCCGGTCTTCTGGGCGGATGCGGACATAGGTGCCTTGGGCCTGGCGGATCGGCGGGGAGAGGCTTCGGATGCCGGCGCAGCGGAGGTCGGGACTGGCTGGCCCTCCCGTGAGCAACAAGCGCCCCCCCTGGGCGACGTATCGGTCGAGCGCGGCTGCGGCCGACTCGCTGAGCGGCGCCACGATAGGCAGGATCAGCGCCGGGTATCTCGAAAGATCCGATCTTGCCAGGGACACCAGATCGAAAATGCGATGGGATTCGGTGAGGATTCGGAGCAGGCCGCGCTGCTCATCGGTTTGGCGCGCCAGGTCAACGATCAGCCCAACGCCCGCCTGTTCGGCGGTATCGAGGAACCACCGCTCATTCTCGGCATGAAAGCGGAACACGTCGCGGACCTGGTCCAAGCCGAGCCGGTCTTCCTGGGCGTGGAAGGGGCCGATGCAGTAAAAATCGAGCCAGGCGCCATTCAACATGCACTGGAGCAGCCGGCGGCGGGTCAGATTCGGCGACACGGATGTCAATCGGTGGGCATAGTGCGGGAAATGAACGGCGGCATTGGCCAGCTGTCGGTCCGGGTGATCCAGCAGGGCCAGCCGTGCTTTCTCGCTATCCTCGTAAGCCCACCGGTGGAAGGGGGTGTTGGATTCGGACCGGATGACGTCCACGCCCGCACTGGTATAGGTGCAGACGAACAGGGCGGGATTCCTGCTCCTGACCAACTGCTGGACACGGAGGAATTGCTCCGAGACGGTCCGTTGCTGGAACTGGCGATAGGCGCGTCCGATGTCGTCATCGCTGTCCTGGCGCGGCAGCTCGAGATCGAACATGGCGCGGAAGCGGGTTTTGCATCCATCGCACTGGCAAAGGTCGAGCGGCCGTCCGCTGTAGTCGGAGCGGGGATAGCCGATCATGTTGAAGAACACGCCGTCGATGGGATAGCGATCGAGAACCTCGCGGAGGATCTGGAGCATCCCTTCCTGTTGGTACCATCCATTCAGGCAGACGGGGACCTGGCCGTTATAGGCGGGAAAGGGGCGGCCTTGGCGATCCCGCGAAAGCCAGCCGGGATCCCGGGCGGCAATGGACTCGTTGACCTTGCTGAAATCGAAGCGCGCCAGCATCCGGATCCCCCGGGCATGCAGGCGCTCGAGGACCTCGCCGGCGTAGTCGCCCTCCATGAACGGATTGCGGTAGTGATAGGGCAGATCGCTCGGGTAGTTGGCCACAATCCCGCCCATGTTGAACAGGACGACGTTGGCCTTGGCCTCTTCGAGGGCGGCAACGTAGGCATCGAGGTCCATCCGGGCGTCGATCTCGCGCAGGTTGGTCTGAATCATCCGGCGCGGCTGGAGGGCCCAATGGGGCGCAGCCGGTTCGCCCGCGAGCAGCGCAACGGCGCCCAGCACAAGACAGCCAGCAACGCGATGGCAAAGGAGAGAGAGCTTCATGGCAGCGGGCGGCCTTCAAGGCTTCCACCGGGCGGGCGCCCCATGACCCGCTCCATCCTCGGCATGAACGCGTCCAATAATGGCGCATGATCGTCTGTCATGCCGATCATCCATCCACGGCCGAACCCCATCGGCCGGGCGCGGATCAGCGGGGCTGGATACCGATGCGATGGCGTTCAAGGATCGAGCCCTCGGCCAGCGCGAGCTGGGAGAGGGACTTGTTGTATTCGGCGAGGGCGCTGATCTCCTCGAGGCGGGCGACGGTCAGGTCGCGCTGGAGCTGGAGGACGACGAAGCTGGTGCTCTTGCCGTTCTCGAGCTTTTTCTGCTCGGCATCGAGGGCGGCCTCAGCGAACTCGCGGGCCTTTTGGGTGGCGTCGATCCGTTCGAAATTGGACTGGGCGAGCTTGAGGGCGTTGTCGATTTCGAGCATGATGCCCTGCTCGGCTTTTTTGTAGCTGAGGAGGAGCTTTCGCTGGTCGGCCTGGCTGCGCCGGTAGGTTTCGCGGGCGGCACGGTTGCTCAAGGGGAAGCTGAAGATGGCGCCGACGGACCAGTTGGGGGCGTCGGCCCTGCTGATGCCGCCGAGGGCGTCGCTGAACTCGTCGCCGACGCCGGTGAGCCCGTAGCTGCCGGTGAGATCGAGCTGGGGGAGGAGCTGGTTGCGGTTGAACCGGAGGACGATGTCCTGCTGTTCGAGCTGGACCTGGAGCTCGCGCAGATCGGGGCGCTGGGCGAGGCCTTTGGACCAGCTATCCTGGAGGTCGAGGAGCTGCCGGAGGGCCTCGAGCCGCTCGCTGGGCACGATGGTCTGCGCGCCCCAGCCGGCGTAATCGTCGCTCAGCAGGTTCTTGAGCGTGTTCTGCCGCGTGGCCAGGGTGCGCTGGCTGGCGATGAGATCCGCGCGCCGGGCGGCGACCTGGGACTCGGCCTGCTTTTCGTCGAGCGGCGCCATGGCGCCGACTTTGACCCGCTGCTTGTTCTCGGCCAGGAGACGCTCGGCGAGCTGGAGGGCCTGCTCCTGGACGCCCACATTCTCGCGGGCGTAGATCAGATCATAATAGGCCTGCTCGACCTGGGCGGCGATCCTCATGATCCGGTCGGCCAGGGCCAGCTCGGAGATCTGGATGCTCTTGCGGCCAACCCACACGTTCATCCGGGTGCGATCGATCCAGAGGTTCTTCAGCAGCGGCTGGGTGAGCCCGAACCGGGCGCTGCCCTGCGAGCTCTCGAAAGGCACGGGGAACGCGGTGGGAAATCGGGTGCCGTAGCTGTCCGTCAGCGAGGTGAGGCCGATGTTGTAATCGGCGCCCGTCGGCAGGACGCCGCGGAGGCCCGCGACGAATGTGTCGCTCTCCGATTCCGATCCGGGGATAGTCTGGCGAATGCTGGCGTCGTACGTGCTTGGATCGGTCGAATCCCGGTGGGTGTACTGGAACGAAAAAGCCGGGTCATAGCCGGCGTAGACCAGGCTCAGGTTGTAGCGTTCGATCTCGGGGTTCACCCGCTCGATCCGGACGTCGAGGTTGTGTTGCAGGGCCAGCTCGAGGCATTCCTGGAGCGAGAGGGCGCGGGCGCCGGCGGCCGGCGGCTGGATAGCGGCGGGCGCAGCCGGCGCAGCGAGCGGGGCCGGAGCAGGGTCGATCCCGGGAGGCGGCACCGCCGCCATGGCGCTCCAGCAGCCCAGCAGACCGACGGAGAGGCTTCTCGCAAACGCGACGCGGCATCGTTGCATAATGCTCCATTGTGCGGCATCCCGCCAGCGGCGTCAATCCGGCTGCGCGCCCGAAACTCTCGACGTTCCAGCCCGTTTCAGCCATCATCGAGCCCGCATGACAACGATGGCTTCCGCAGACGAGTCGCTGGTCTGCCAGCTCGATGACGGCCGGACGGCGGCCGAGCCGTGCGTGCTGGTCATCCTGGGGGCAAGCGGCGACCTGACAGCCCGCAAATTGATTCCCGCGCTCAGCCGCCTGCATGACCGCGGCGCTCTCCCGGCCCCGTTCCAGATCGTCGGAATGGCCCGGCGCACCAAATCGGACGAGGCATGGCGGGCCGAGCTGCGCGAAACCGTCGCGGCCCTCCCCGCCCATTCGTCCCTGCCGGCGGCTTCATGGGATTCGTTCGCCGCCCGGCTCAGCTACTGCACGGGGGACCTGACGGACCCCGCCGCATTCGGCCGGCTCGCCAGCCACATCCGCGAGCGCGCGCAGATGCCATGGGCCCGCCGGATCCTGTTCTACCTGGCCACATCCCCCAGCCAGTTCAGCCCCATCGTCGAGAACCTCTGCCGCGCCGGGCTCCTGGAGCGGGGCCGATCCCCGGAAGCCTGGCAGCGCGTTGTCGTCGAAAAACCGTTCGGCCACGACCGTCCGTCGGCCGCCACGCTCAACGCGGAGCTCCTCCGATTCATCGACGAGACCCAGATCTTCCGCATCGACCATTACCTGGGCAAGGAAACCGTCCAGAACATCCTCATGTTCCGGTTCTCGAACGCGATCTTCGAGCAGATCTGGTCTCGCGAGTCCATCGATCATGTCCAGATCACCGTCTCGGAAAAGGCCGGCGTCGGCCCCCGCGGCGGCTACTACGAGGAAGCGGGCGCACTCCGCGACATGGTTCAAAACCATCTTCTCCAAGTCCTGGCGCTGATCGCCATGGAGCCTCCCGTGTCGCTCGATGCCGAAGCCATCCGCGACGAGAAAACCAAGCTCCTCCGAAGCATCCGCCGGATCCCCCCCGCCGCCGTTGCCCGCCAGGTTGTCCGCGGGCAATACGCGGCGGGCGCCATCGACGGCCAGGCCCGGCCCGCCTACCGCCAGGAGCCCAGGGTCGCCCCCGATTCCTCGGTCGAGACCTACGTCGCCATCGAGTTGTTCATCGATACCTGGCGCTGGGCGGACGTCCCATTCTACCTCCGCACGGGCAAGAACCTGCCCCTCAATGCCAGCGAGGTCCGGATCCAGTTTCGCGCCCCTCCGCGCGTCCTGTTCGCCGCCCAATGCGGCCCGCTCCTCGACGCCAACGCCTTCACGCTGCGCCTCCAGCCCGACGAGGGCATCTCGCTGCGATTCAACGGCAAAATCCCTGGAACCGCCCTCCGCCTCCGCCCGGTCCGGATGCACTTCAGCTATCACACCGAGTTCCAGGCCTACACGCCGGAGGCCTATGAGCGCCTCCTGCTCGATGCCCTCGCCGGCGATGCCACGCTGTTCATCCGGCGCGACGAGGTCGAAGCGGCATGGGCGATCGTCGATCCCATCCGCGCCGCCTGGAACGGCATCCCTCTGGCCGATGCCGAGTTTTATCCGGCGGGCGCCTGGGGACCCCGCGCCGCCGAGGAGCTCCTCGCGCGCCAAGGGCGCGCCTGGCGCAATCCCCAGCCCGTCTGATCCCGCCGCCCCGCCGGGTCCGGCTCAGGCGCTCTCCGGCAGGGCGCCCGAAGGCCCTCCCGGGCCGCACCCCGCCACCCGATACGCCGACACGGTGTCCGGCATGCCCTTCAGACGCAGACCGGTCCGCAGCTCGTATTGGATCGCCGGGCCCGCCTGATCGCGCGTGGCCGCATCCACGAGGATCTCCCCCGGCTGGGCCGCATCGCACAATCGCGCCGCCAGATTCACCCGGTCCCCCAGCACCGTGTAGTTCAAGCGGTCGATCGACCCCACGCAGCCTGCCAGCACGGCTCCTGTCGCGATGCCGATGCCGACCTCCCACGGGGCGTGCACTCCGTCGTTGAGCCGGCGCCGCTCTTCGAGCATTCGCCAGGCGCACCGCACCGCTTGCTCGGGCTCGCCCCCCCGCCGCTTCGGGGCTCCGAACAGCGCCATGATCTGATCCCCCATGAACTTGTCGACCACGCCTCCGTGCTCGAAGACCGCGGCGGTGAGGGCCGTCATGTGCTCGTTCAGCAGCTGGAGGACCTCCCCAGGCGCCCGTTTCTGGGTCAGCAGGGTGAAATTCCGAATGTCGCAGAACAGCACGGTGGCCTCCCTCACCTCCCCGCCCAGCTCGGCCCCCGTCGCCACCAGCTGCTCCGTGACGCCCCGGTCGACCAGCCGGTTCAGGAGGTTCAGATACCGCTCGTTCAGCGCCAGCCCCTGGGCCATGCTGTTGAACGCGCCCGTGAGCCAGCCGAACTCGTCCCGGCTGCGAATCTTCAGGCGAACATTGAAATCGCCCCGGTGAATCCGCTCGATGCCCGCCACCAGATCGCGGATGGGCGCCGACAGCCCGTAGGAGATCAGCAGGACCAGCGCCACCGCCCCGAGCATCGCCACGCCCGTCGACACCGCAATCTTCCAGCGGAGGTCCGACATTCCCCGTTCCATCGCCGCCAGCGAATACAGGTTCACCTGGCAGGCCTTCGGCAATTTCGAGTCCGGATTCAGGACCCGATACAGCACCCGGTGGCGAACCCCGTTGACGACGTGGACGAATTGCCCGCGGGGGTCCGACGATCGCCGCAGCTGGTCCGTGACCGCCCCGGCCACCGCATCCAGATGATCCTCCGGCACCGTCCCCGAAAAGAGATGCCCCTCGAGCCACAGGCCGCTCAGGATCTCGCCCCCCTGCCCCCGCCGGCTCAGCTCGAAGATGATCTGCTCTCCCAGGTCCGGCAGCGGCAGCCCCAGCACCAACGCCCCCAGGCTCTCCCCGCTGCCCGCATCCCGCACCGGCGTGATGAACACCTCGCGCACCTGAGGCCGCGGACTCTGCGGCATCGACACGCTCAGGTACCCCACCGTCTGCGCTTTCAGCATCTCCCCGGCCGGCAGCTCCTCGAACCACGACAACACCTCCGCCGGAACCGCTGGATCCGGCGGGAAAAACCGATACTCGCCCGTGCGCGGCTCGCGCGACGCCAGCACGCGCCCTTTCGCATCCACCAGTCGGATGAACGGCGGCGCCTCGGGCCGGGTGCCCTGCGGACCGGCGGGACGGCCCGGGCCCTGCCCCGGCGCGCCTCCCGGCCCGGTCGCCTCCAGCGGCCCCTGGCCGAATCGCGCGGGCCCCCGCCCATCGCCGGGCATGCCTCCCGATCCCGGCGGCCCGCCCTCCTTCGCCGGACGATTCCGGCCTCGGGCCAGCGATCCCAGCTCGAACAGTTGCCCCATCACCAGCGGCCCCACGCCGCCCACATCGCCCCGGCGCAGCGCATCGGCCAGCCGATCGTCCCGCGCCAGCTCCTCGCATCGCGCCGACACCCACCCATATCGCTGCTGCTGCAGCTCGGAGAAGAACTCGATCTGCGTCGCGAATTGGGTCTCGAACACCTGCTGGTGCGCCTCCTGGAATTTGTTCTGCGCCACATACAGCGTCGCACCCGCAACCCCCACCACGATCGCCAGCATCACCAGGATCAGCTTGGCCCGAAATGTGAAAGCCGGCCGCTGCCCGTTCATAAATGGCTCTTGCTATTTTCCACGGCCGACTTCATATATTGCCTCGCAAATTGAATTCTTGAGTTATGGCTGACAAAGCGAATAAATACCCGGACAACGCCGCTGGCAAGTACTACGTCGACAACCAGTGCATCGACTGCGATCTCTGCCGCGAAACGGCGCCCCAGAATTTCACCCGGAACAACGAGGGCGGCTACTCCTACCTCTCCAAACAGCCTTCCACCCCCGAGGAAGAGACCCAGTGCAAGGAAGCCAAGGAAGGCTGCCCCGTCGAGGCGATCGGAGACGACGGCGAATAGCCATTGTTCCCTCCTCGGCCCGTGCTCGCGCAGGCGCTGTTGCCTGCGCTTTTTTTCAGCCATCGCTCTCGATCAGCTCTCTGCGCGCCATGTCCAGGGCCTGCTGCGATGCGATCCACTTGAACGTCTCGCGATCCATGGCGTTGAGGTGATGCTCCACGCGCGTCCCGCACGCCTCCGCCAGAGCCATGAAGACCGTCCCCACCGGCTTCGCCGGCGACCCGCCACCCGGCCCCGCAATCCCCGTCAGCGCCAGCCCGTAATCCGCTCCGCTCTCCTTCCGGACGCCCTCGGCCATCGCCCGCGCCACCGCCGCGCTCACCGCCCCCTCCTCGGCCAAGAGCTGGGCCGGGACGCCCAGCCAGCGCGTCTTGGCCGCGTTGCTGTAGGTCACCCAGCCCGCCAGGAAGACCTCCGACGCCCCCGGCACGTTCGTGACGCGATGCGCCACCAGCCCTCCCGTGCACGACTCGGCCACCGCCAGCGTCCGACCCCGCTCCCGCAGCATCCCCACCGTCACCCCCTCCATCGTCTCCTCGCCCGCCCCATAGATCGCGCCTCCCAGCCGATGGCGGACCACCGACTCCGCGGCCGCCACCCGCCCCGCGGCCCCTTCGCCTCGGGACTCGAGCCGGACCTCGACATCGCCGGGCCGCGCGCAATACCCGAGCACCAATCCCTCCGCCACCAGACCGGCCAGCGCAGGGCCAATGGTCTCCTCGATCGCCGATTCTCCCCAGCCAGCCGCGCGAAGCACCCGGGCCGCCCGCTCCGCGCTCGGCGGGAAGGCCCGCAGCAGCCACGGCAGCACCTGCTCGGCAAACATTGGACGCAATTCCCGGGGCGGCCCCGGCAGCAACACCACATGGGCGGCCCGGCCGCCGCCCCTCGCCCGGGATGGCACCTCGATCCGCAGCCCTGGCGCCGTCCCGTGCGCGTTGGGCAGCACGACCGCGCCCTCCGGCACCAGTGCCTGCACCTTCACCGATTCGAGCACCTCGCGTCCCCGCCGCCGGAAGAACTCCTCGATCACTTCGAGCACGCCCCGGTCCACATGCGTCTCCAATCCGAGCCGCCGGCTGATCTCCGCCCGCGTCAGATCGTCCGAGGTCGGCCCCAGACCGCCCGTCGTCAACACCAGGTCCGCGCGCTGCAATGCCTCCTCGACGGCCTCGCCGATCGCCTCGGCCGCGTCCGGAACGGCCACCTGCCGGACCACCTCGTATCCGGCGTCGGACAACTGGCGGCAAAGCCATTGCTGGTGAGTGTTCAGCACCCGCCCCAGCATCAGCTCCGATCCCGTGTTGACGATTTCAATCTGCAATCGATCCAAGTATCCCTGGAAAATAATTGCTGGGATCGCCCGGTCAAGCCTTCCCGATGGCCCCGCCCGGGCCCCTGTGCACGGCCGAGCACGCGATGCTCGCTTTCTTGGCGGGCTCCGTTTCGTTGACTCCGGGTGTATCGAGGCTATAATCCTGCCCATGCGGACCGCCTCCCAAGAGCGGGTTCGAGAGCATTGGCGGGCGCACTTCGCTCAATGCCGCGTTCGCCTCACCCCGCAGCGGCGCGCGATCATGGCGGCGATCATGGAGACCCGGCAGCATTTCACTGCGGAGGAGCTGCTGGCCTGGTCGCGGCGGAAAGACCCCACCGTCTCCCGGGCCACGGTCTATCGAGCACTGGCCCTCCTGGCCCGGCAAGGCATTCTCCGCGAGATGGACCTCGGCAGGAACCGCAAGTTCTACGATCCGAACTACCATCAGCACCCCGACCACAGCCACATCATCTGCCAGGATTGCGGCCGCATCTTCGAGTTCGAGAACCAGTCGATCGTGCGCCTGGCCAGCCAGACCGCTCTCCAGCGCGGCTTTCGAATGAGCCACCTGCGATTGCAGCTCACCGCCTCTTGCCTTCGCCGCGATCGCCGCGGACGATGCATCCACCCCCGAAAACCGGCCTCCCATGATCCTGACTCCGCATGAGCTCGCCAGCCTGACCCGGATCGAACACCGTTCGCCCCACGATCTGCTCGGCATGCACCCCCTGGGCGACGGCTCCGGCATCGTCGTCCGCGCCTGCCTGCCCCAGGCCGCCCGCGTCCACATCGAGCCCGCCCACGAATCGCAAATGCCCCGGTTCGCCCTCAAGCGCATCGGCGATTCGGACCTCTTCGAGGGGGTCTCCCGCCAGGCCCGGCGCGTCTATGCCTACGACCTCGTGGTGACCGATCCCCAGGGCCGATCCTGGCGCACCCGCGATCCCTATTCCTTCCTTCCCACTTTGGGCCCGACCGATCTGTTCCTCTTTGCCCAAGGCAACGAGCGCCGGATCCACGAGAAGCTCGGCGCCCATCTCCGCCAGATCGACGGCGTGTCGGGCGCCAGCTTCGCCGTGTGGGCCCCCAATGCCCGCCGCGTCAGCGTCGTCGGCAGCTTCAACGGCTGGGATGGACGCCAGCACCCCATGCGCAACCTCGGCGCCTCCGGCGTCTGGGAGATCTTCATCCCCGGCGTGTCCAACGGCGCCCTCTACAAGTTCGAGATCCTCAGCGCCCATGGCGGGCTCGTCCTCAAAACCGATCCATACGGATTCCTGTTCGAAATCCCGCCTCGAAACGCCGCCGTGGTGTGGGATCCGCCCGCGGAGCCGTGGTCGGACGATGCCTGGATCCAGCGGCGCCAGGCGGTGAATCCCATGCGCGGGCCGGCCAGCATCTACGAGATCCACCTCGGCTCATGGCGAAAGAAGCCGTCCGGGGATTCGCCCGGCTACCGCGAGCTGGCGGGCCCCCTGGTCGATTACCTCCGCCGGGAGGGGTTCACCCATGTCGAGTTCCTCCCGGTCGCCGAACACGCCTATTACCCCTCCTGGGGCTACCAGGTGACCGGGTTCTACGCCACCACCTCCCGATACGGGACCCCGGGCGATTTCCAGTTCCTGGTCAACACCCTCCACGAGGCCGGCATCGGCGTCATTGTCGACTGGGTTCCGGCCCACTTCCCGTCCGACGAGTGGGCCTTGGCGCGGTTCGATGGGACCGCGCTCTACGAGCACGAAGACCCCCGCCAGGGACATCACCGGGACTGGGGCACCCTCATCTTTAACTTCGGACGGCATGAGGTCCGCAATTTCCTCACCGCCAACGCGCTTTTCTGGTGCGACCGCTTCCACATCGACGGCCTCCGGGTCGATGCCGTCGCCTCGATGCTCTACCTCGATTACTCCCGCAAGGAGGGCGACTGGATCCCCAACCGATACGGAGGGCGCGAGAACCTCGAGGCCATCGAGTTCCTCCGCGAGTTCAACCACCTCGTCCACACCCGCCATCCCGGCGTCATGACCATCGCCGAGGAATCGACCGCGTGGCCGCTGGTCACCCGCCCGCCTTACCTGGGCGGGCTCGGCTTTTCTTTCAAATGGAACATGGGGTGGATGCACGACACTCTCCGCTACTTCCAGCGCGATCCCATCCACCGGCGGCACCACCAGAACGACCTCACCTTCGCCATGCTCTATCACCACCACGAGAACTTCATCCTCCCGCTCTCGCACGACGAGGTCGTTCACGGCAAAGGCTCGCTCATCGGCCGAATGCCTGGCGACGACTGGCGGCAGTTCGCCAACCTGCGCGCCCTGCTCGGCTACCAGTGGCTGTTCCCCGGCAAGAAGCTCCTTTTCATGGGCGGCGAGATCGGCCAGCGCTCGGAATGGAACCCGGACCAGGATGTCGACTGGCGCCTCCTCGACATGGGCCCCTACCACCGCGGGCTCCAGCGGTTCGTCGCCGACCTGAACCGGCTCTACCGGTCCGAACCGGCCCTCTGGGAGCCGGATTACGACTCCGGCGGATTCTACTGGGTCGACTGCTCCGACCACGACCAGTCCATCCTCTCCTTTATCCGGCAGCAACCCGACGGCCAAAAACCCCTGCTGGCCATCTTCAATCTCACCCCCGTCCACCGCGAGGGCTACCGCATCGGCCTGCCCCAGCCCGGGCTCTGGATCGAGCGGCTCAACAGCGACGCGTCCATCTACGGCGGCTCCAATCTCGGCAACCAGGGCGGAATCCACACCGAGCCAATCCCCGGCCATGGCCGGCCGCAGTCCGGCCGGTTCGCCCTCCCCCCGCTCTCGATCCTCGTCTTCTCCTTCGGCGGCTGATCTCCGCCGGCGGGGATTCTCTGGGGGCGGCTTGCGTTCGGGCGCCCTCACTCGAGGGCGCACTCGCCCCCTCCCCCCAAAAAATCAGCGGCCGGCGCAACAGTGCGCGCCGGCCGCTGAGACTATTAAATGTGGCGACTACCTACTCTCGCACAAGCTATACATGCACTACCATCGGCAACGCGGCGTTTGACGGCCGAATTCGGGATGGGATCGGGTCGGTCCACCGCTTCAAGGTCACCACAAAATCGCAAAGATCGCTCGGTTCCCTGAAAACTATACACAGCCAGCCCGGACAAGGAGTCATTACGATCAAGCCGCACGACCGATTAGTATTAGTCCGCTGAGCGCCTCGCAGCGCTTACACGCCTAACCTATCGACCCGGTAGTCTACCGGGGGTCTTCAGGGCCTTGCGGCCGGGAAACCATATCTTGGGAGGAGCTTGGCGCTTAGATGCTTTCAGCGCTTATCTCTTCCGCACATGGCTACGCAGCGTTGCCCCTGACGGAACAACTGCCACACCAGAAGTGCGTCCTTCTCGGTCCTCTCGTACTAGAGAAGGAATCCCTCAAGTTTCCTGCGCCCACAGTGGATAAGGACCGAACTGTCTCACGACGTTCTGAACCCAGCTCGCGTACCGCTTTAACCGGCGAACAGCCGGACCCTTGGGACCTTCTCCAGCCCCAGGATGCGATGAGCCGACATCGAGGTGCCAAACCGACTCGTCGATATGAACTCTTGGAGTCGATCAGCCTGTTATCCCTAGCGTACCTTTTGTCCGATGAGCGATAGCAATTCCACATTAAACTATCGGATCATTTGGGCCTGCTTTCGCACCTGCTCGACTTGTGGGTCTCGCAGTTAACCTGGCTTCTACCCATACGCTCGACACACGGTTGCCAACCGTGCTGAGCCAAGCTTAGCGCTCCTCCGTTACGATTTGGGAGGAAACCGCCCCAGTCAAACTGACCCGCAGGCAATGTCCCCCGCCTGGATGACAGGCCGGGGTTAGAATCCTAATTAACGAAGAGTGGTGTTTCACATTGCGACTCCACGCCGACCGAGGCCGGCGCTTCAAAGTCTCCCACCTACGCTACGCATTATTAACCAGAACCCAATACCAGCTTACAGTAAAGGTGCATAGGGTCTTGCCGTCCTACTGCGGGCAGGCGGCATCTTCACCGCCGTTACAGTTTCGCCGAGAACCTCTCCGAGACAGCGGTTCAGTCGTTACACGATTCGTGCAGGTCGGAACTTACCCGACAAGGAATTTCGCTACCTTAGGACCGTTATAGTTACGGCCGACATTCACGGGGACTTAGACGACGAGCTTCGCCTTGCGGCTAACAAGTCGACTTAATCTTTCCGCATTGGTCACGTGTCACACCCTATACGTTGTTTTCACAACTTCGCAGAGTGCTGTGTTTTTGTTAAACAGTCGCTAAACCCAATTTACTGTGGCTTGCTCCGCGTCACATGACTGCAACGCAAGCAAGCACCCCTTTTCCCGAAGTTACGGGGCTATTTTGCCGAGTTCCTTAGAGAGGTTTCTCTCGCGCGCCTGAGTGCGCTTACACTCACCCACCTGTGTCGGTTTACGGTACGGGTCGCCAGGGAAACATGGCAGGACTTTTCTCGGCAGATTGTCCGGTGGTGCGCTTTGACCGAAGTCTCAGCTCTGTCTTTCAATGACTTAGCCACTTTTCTCTCTGCGTCATCCTACCACTACCCCCTAGCGAGCGCAGGAATATTAACCTGCTGTGCATCGACTACGCCTTACGGCCTCGCCTTAGCTCCCGGCTAACCCTAGGAGGACGAACCTTGCCCAGGAAACCTTAGGTTTACGGCGACCGGAATTCTCATCCGGTTTATCGCTACTCGTGTCTGCATTCTCACTCGCGGCCGCTCCACCGTCCCTTACGGTCAGGCTTCGCCGCAGCCGCGACGCTCTCCTACCACTCCCGGGGGGCGAACCCTCCGGGAATCCACAGCTTCGGTATACGGTTTCATCGCCAATCATCGTCGGCGCGACATCGCTCGATGAGTCAGCTATTACGCACTGTTTAAATGATGGCTGCCTCTAAGCCAACATCCTCACTGTCCAAGCAACGTCACATCCTTTCCACTTAACCGTATTGGGGCACCTTAGCTGGCGATCTGGGCTGTTACCCTCTCGGCTATGAAGCTTAGCCCCCACAGCCTGATTGCTGTGATACTGAGATCCGTGGAATTCGGAGTTTGATTGGTTTTGGTAACCTGGTGGGGTCCCTAAGCCATCCAGTGCTCTACCTCCACGGAGTACTTCCACAACACTCGCCCTCAAGCGATTTCGGAGAGAACCAGCTATCACGGGGTTTGTTTAGTCTTTCGCTCCTATTCTCAGGTCATCTCAGAATTTTTCAACATTCACGAGTTCGGCCCTCCACTGGGTGTTACTCCAGTTTCAGCCTGCCCAAGAATAGATCACCTCCGCTTCGGGTCTATTGCCTGCGACTGGTCGCACATTTCGTACTCGCTTTCGCTTCGCCTCCATCCCATCAGGACTTAAGCTCGCCACAGACAATAACTCGCAGACTCATTATGCAAAAGGCAGGCGGTCATTCCGCCGAAGCGGAACTCCCACACCTTGTAAGCTTACGGTTGCAGGTACTATTTCACTCCCCTAGCAGGGGTTCTTTTCACCTTTCCCTCACGGTACTGGTTCACTATCGGTCGCCAAGGAGTATTTAGCCTTATCCGGTGGTCCGGACCGATTCACGCGGGGTTTCACGTGCACCGCGTTACTTGGGATACCCCTAGGGGGTTTAAGGCTTCGCTCACCCGACTGTCACGGTCTATGGTCGATTTTTCCAAATCGTTAAGCTCGCCCGCCGCCTCCCACATCGAGGTCCCTCAACCCCGGGGAAACAAGTTTCCCCGGTTTGGGCTCTTCCGCGTTCGCTCGCCACTACTGACGGAATCACTTCGTTTTCTTTTCCTGGGGTTACTGAGATGTTTCACTTCACCCCGTGTTGCCTTGCCGGACTATGAATTCATCCGGCAATAGTCCCGAGTTACCGGAACTGGGTTGTCCCATTCGGAAATCCACGGATCAACGTCTGCTTGCGGCTCCCCGTGGCTTATCGCAGCTTGCTGCGTCCTTCATCGCCTCTTGGCACCAAGGCATTCACCGTAAGCCCTTAGTAGCTTGATCTAATCTCTCATGCCCGCCCTCCTACGAGGGCAGGCTACACTCGACTCACTGTATTTGCCCGATACTAACTATGTATAGTTTTCAAAGAACCGACCGGATCGCTCCGGAAAATCGGATGGGTGGTGGGCCTGACTGGGCTCGAACCAGTGACCCTGCGCTTATCAAGCGCATGCTCTAACCAACTGAGCTACAGGCCCGCCGCGCAAAGCCACCGACGCTGGCCGAGCCCTCCGAGCGGGTGGAGCTGAGGAGGATCGAACTCCCGACATTCTGCTTGCAAAGCAGACGCTCTACCGCTGAGCTACAGCCCCCAACCGCAGCCGCCGGTGGCGGCCGCAACGAGGCTTGAGACCAGCCCGCGCTCAAAGAACCTCTGCTCTCTGAAAACTGAATCGTGCGATTCTCGAGCCTTGCGGACCTCTCCGGGAGCGATCCCGGCGAGATGCGTCGACCTGGTGAGACGGCCGGTAGGCCGCTCACTTGGTTCTCCTTAGAAAGGAGGTGATCCAGCCGCAGGTTCCCCTACGGCTACCTTGTTACGACTTCATCCCAATCACCATTCATACCTTCGGCAACTACCCCCTTGCGGTTGGCATGCTGACTTCGGGTACAAACGGCTTTCATGATGTGACGGGCGGTGTGTACAAGGCCTGGGAACGTATTCACGGCGCCGTAGCTGATGCGCCATTACTAGCGATTCCAGCTTCATGTCGGCGAATTGCAGCCGACAATCTGAACTGAGCCCGGTTTTTCTGGATTTGCTCGACCTTGCGGCTTTGCATCCCATTGTGCCGGGCATTGTAGTACGTGTGCAGCCCTGGCCGTAAGGGCCATCCTGACTTGACGTCATCCCCACCTTCCTCCTCGTTGAAGCGAGGCAGTCTGTCCAGAGTGCTTTCCGCTCTCGCGGAAGTGGCAACAGGACACAGGGGTTGCGCTCGTTGCGGGACTTAACCCAACATCTCACGACACGAGCTGACGACAGCCATGCAGCACCTGTGCAAGCTCTCCTTGCGGAGTCGTCACCCTTTCGGGCTTCTACCACCTGCATGTCAAGGCCAGGTAAGGTTCTTCGCGTTGCATCGAATTAAGCCACATACTCCACCGCTTGTGCAGGCCCCCGTCAATTTCTTTGAGTTTTAACCTTGCGGCCGTATTTCCCAGGCGGCACATTTAACGCGTTAGCTTCGCCACGAAAGGGGTCGAATCCTCTCACGGCAAATGTGCACCGTTTAGGGCTAGGACTACCAGGGTATCTAATCCTGTTTGCTCCCCTAGCTTTCGTGCCTCAGTGTCAGGAGTCGTCCAGAGACTCGCCTTCGCCACTGGTGTTCCTCTCGATATCTACGCATTCCACTGCTACACCGAGAATTCCAGTCTCCCCTTCGACCCTCCAGCCGGGCAGTATTCAATGCCATTTCCGAGTTGAGCCCGGAGATTTCACATCGAACTTGACCGACCACCTACGCACCCTTTACGCCCAGTGAATCCGAACAACGCTTGGGACCTCTGTATTACCGCGGCTGCTGGCACAGAGTTAGCCGTCCCTTCCTCTTTCGCTACTATCAGCTTTCCGTCTGTTCGACGGAAAGGTTTGCTCGCGAATGACAAGGGTTTACGAGCCGAAGCCCTTCGTCCCCCACGCGGCGTCGCTCCTTCAGGCTTTCGCCCATTGAGAAAAATTCTCGACTGCTGCCACCCGTAGGTGTCTGGACCGTGTCTCAGTTCCAGTGTGGCTGGTCGTCCTCTCAGACCAGCTACCCGTCTTAGCCTTGGTGGGCCGTTACCCCGCCAACTAGCTGATAGGCCGCGGGCTCATCATGAAGCGTCAGGCCTTGCGGTCCCCAACTTTAGTTGCCAGAGGATGCCCCCCAGCAACCACATCCGGTATTAGCTTGCCTTTCAGCAAGTTATCCCGGTCTTCACGGCAAATTACCCACGTGTTACTCACCCTTACGCCACTCCCACCCCAGAATATTGCTACTCTCGAGTGAGCGTTCGACTTGCATGTCTTATCCACGCCGCCAGCGTTCGTTCTGAGCCAGAATCAAACTCTCCGTTGAAAAGTTTGAACTGCTATCGAGACTCCGTAGCCCCGATTCAAGATTCTTACTCAAAGCCTCCGTCTTGCGACGGAGTCACTTCGAGGGCTCAAAAATCGCACGATTCAATTTTCAAAGAGCAGCGGTGGTTTCCCACCAAAAATCGCCCCCATCAGGGGATAAAAAACCCGAGCGCTGTTCTCATCCAGCTGCTCAGCTCGTCTTACAGCCGACTCTTTTCCTGCCGGACTTGCTCTCACCTATGCTCGGTGAAGCGTGCACAATCTACTCGTCCTGAAAATCTGTGCAAGAGTTTTTTGAATATTTTTTGAAATAGTCTGTATCCTATTCAACCCCAATGAATTATTACCATACCAAGGCAGCCTCCAAACCTTTGCGCCCCCCAGCAACTCCCGCAATGCCCACGCATTGCTGCGCATCGCAGCATCTGCGCGGCTCCGATCCATCAAAACAACTCCAATCGATTGTACACCAACGTTTTGCAAGGCGATCACCGCCAGTCTTGTCTGGCTGATCACCCCAAGCCGATTGGTCCCCACAACCACGACACCCCCTCCGGACGCCTCGATCAGCTCCAGAGCCGAGTACCCCTGGCCCAGCGGCGTGGCCAGCCCTCCTGCACCCTCGACCACCAGCCCATCGCACGCCGCCGCTCGATCCCCGATCCATTCGATCACCTCCCCCCGCGCGGGCAGGGCCAGGCCCGACTGCCTCGCCGCCACCCAGGGCGCCAGCGGCCGCCGCACATAGCACCGGCACACCTCCCATTTGCCTACAATATCACTCTGCACTTTGTCAATTTCTTTTATGTCATCCATCGATCCCGCACAAAACGGCTTCACCGCGCGCACATCCCGGCCCGAGCCCCGGCCCCACGCCACCAATAGCCTAGCCAGCAGGGTCTTTCCCACTCCCGTATCGATCCCAGTCACCCACAGCAGGCGCCCGCGCCTCGCGGCTTCAACCGCCAATCCTCGAGCAGCTTGTGATCGGCTTACTAGAATTGAATTCATTTATGTCAATATATATAATTCATTACCATCTGCCCGGCGCCTGCGTCCTGCCCGCGGGCGCCTCCCGTTCGATCCCTCTCCATCGCAGGCCAGTCGGCGCCGGGCCCGCGCGGCCCTCGCCCCCGGGGATGGCGAAACGGGCTCTCCTGCACGAGCCGCCGCTCCTGGCGAGCGGGGATCTCGATCGGCCTTGATCCGCGGCGGAGCGGTCGTATGCTGGGTGGATGGACTGGCAACAATGGGCTGCGCTCGCGCTGGTAGCGGCCGGGGCGGCCGCGCTGGCGCGGATGCTCAATCGGCGCCGATCCGGCCCTGCCGGCTGGGGTTGCCGCGGTTGCGGATATCCCATGTCCGGGCCGCCTCGCCGGGCGGCCGGCTCGGGAGGAAGCCCTGACCCGACCGCGGACGCCGCGGCCCCCACTGCGGCCGCGAGCCAGCCCCGCAATCGCTGGCAGGCGCCCGGAGGCGCCCCGCAGAAGGCGACTCCGGCGTGAAAATGGCTTTTCAAGGATTCCCGGACAGCCCATATTAGGTTCTTGGGAATTATTTCTCGTCTTGTTATGGCGACCTGTAAAGCCAAAGGATCGCTGGCCTTCGAAGGCCGGCCTGTCTCCAGACCCGGCCCCGAGACTGCCTCCGGGGCCTACTGGATCCCCAACACCGACGTCTACATCACCGAACGCGGCCTCTGCATCAAGATCGAGCTCGCGGGGATCCACCGTGAGGAGCTCGAGCTGACCGCTGAGGGCAGCCGCCTGGTTGTTTGCGGCCGCCGGCCCGACGGATCCCGCCCCCATAAATGCAAGTTCCGCGTGATGGAAATCAATTATGGCGCCTTCGAGCGGATCATTGACATCCCGGAAGGCTATGACCTCACGCAGGCGCGCGCCCTGTACCAAAACGGCTTTCTACGCATCGAGGTCCCCGCCGCGGCCGAACCGATCCCCCGTCGAATCACGGTCCCGATCCTCGACAGGACGGATTGAGCTTTCGAGGTGCGGCTGACTGCGGACCAGCGCTTTACAAAACGAGTATGCCGGAGTTGGAGCCCATTGCCATCGCGGACCGCCAAGGGGCCGAATCCACCCAATCCGCGCCCCGTACGACCCCGCAGCCTCTGCCTGCCGCCCTGCCCATCTTGGGTTTGGCGGACATAGTGATTTTCCCCGGCATGTCGGCTCCCCTGCTGATCGAGTCAGCCGAGAGCATTCGGTTGATCGACGATGTAGTCGCGGGGGACCGCTACCTTGGGGTTGTGCTGCAGCGCCGCCCGGAGATCGAGAACCCGCTGCCTGAGGATCTCTACCCCTTCGGCTGCGCCGCCCGGGTCCTCAAGATGGCGCAGTTTCCCGATAATACGGTCCGTGTGCTGGTCGAGGGGTTGCGGCGTATCCGGCTCGTCGACTATGACCCGCCCGCTCCGTATCTCCGGGCCCGGATCGAGCTCGTCAAGGACGAGTGGGAGGAGTCGATCGAGATCAGCGCCCTGATCCGCAATGTGCAGCGCCAGTTCGAAGAGGTGCTGAACCTCTCGCCCACGCTCTCCGAACAGATCAAGGGGACCGCCCAGGACGTGGAGGATCCGAGCCGGCTGTCCGACCTGGTGGCGGCCAATCTCAATCTGACGCTGGCCGAGCGGCAGGAGCTGCTCGAATCGGCGGATGTCAAGGAGCGGCTCAACCGTCTTCTGCCCCTTCTGAGCCGCGAGATCGAGGTCCTGGCGCTCAGCTCGAAGATCCAGAAGAAGGTCGCCAGCACGATGTCGAAAAACCAGCGCGACTTTTTCCTGCGCGAACAGCTCCGCGCCATTCAGCAGGAGCTGGGCGAGGACGACACGCAGACCGCCGATCTCAAACGTCTCCGGGAGCAGATCGAGGCGGCCGGGCTGCCCGCCGAGGTCCGGCAGGTCGCCACCAAGGAGATCGATCGCCTGCAGCACATCCCCACCGCCGTTGCCGAATACACCGTCAGCCGCAGCTACCTCGACTGGATCGTCAGCCTTCCCTGGAACCGATCCACGGCCGACAAGGTCGACCTCGACCGCGCCTCGCGGGTCCTCAACCAGCACCACCACGGCCTCGACCGCGTCAAGGAGCGCCTTCTCGAGTTCATCGCGGTCATCCAGCTCAAACAGCAGATCAAAGGCCCCATCCTCTGCCTGGTCGGCCCTCCCGGCGTCGGCAAGACCTCCCTAGGCCAAAGCATCGCCGCCGCCCTGGGCCGGAAGTTCACGCGGATCGCTCTCGGCGGCATGCGAGACGAGGCCGAGATCCGCGGCCATCGCCGCACCTACGTCGGCGCGCTCCCCGGCCGGATCATCCAGTGCCTGCGGCGTGCCGAAAGCAACAATCCGGTGATCCTGCTCGACGAGCTCGATAAGGTGGGATCGGATTTCCGGGGCGATCCGGCCGCGGCCCTGCTCGAAGTGCTCGACCCGCGCCAGAACGCCACGTTCACCGACCACTACCTCGATCTCCCTTTCGATCTCTCCCGGGTCCTGTTCATCACGACCGCCAATTGGCTCGATCCGGTCCACCCGGCCCTCCGCGACCGTCTCGAGGTCATCGAGCTCCCCAGCTACACCGCCGAGGAGAAGCTTCAGATTGCCCGCCGCTACCTGGTCCCCCGCCAGTTCGAGGAGCACGGCCTTGCCCCCGGCTCGATCCGCCTCCCGATCGCCACCCTCCGCCGCCTGATCCACGATTACACCCGCGAAGCCGGCGTCCGCCAGCTCGAACGCGAAATCGCCGCCCTCAGCCGCAAGCTGGCCCGGCGCATCGCCCGGAAAGATCGAGCCCGCAGCCGCCGCATCGACCTCAGCCCATCCTCCCTGCCGAAGCTTCTCGGCCCTGCGCGCTTCCGCCACGAAATGGCCGGCGCCATCCGCGAGTGCGGGATCGCGACCGGCCTGGCATGGACGCCCGCAGGCGGCGACATCCTCTTTATCGAAGCAACCCGCATGCCCGGCCGCGGCAACCTCATCCTGACCGGCTCGCTGGGCGAGGTGATGAAGGAAAGCGCTCAAACCGCCCTGAGCTACCTGCGCAGCCAGGCGGCCGCCCTTCGACTCGATCCCGGCTCCCCGGACAAACAGGACATCCACATCCATGTCCCTGCCGGCGCCACGCCCAAGGACGGCCCCAGCGCGGGCCTCACCATCGCCGTCGCGCTCGCTTCGCTCTTCCTGCAGCGCCGGGTCCGCTCCGACCTGGCCATGACCGGGGAGATCAGCCTGCGCGGCCGGATCCTGCCGGTCGGCGGTATCAAGGAGAAGGCCCTGGCCGCCTCGCGATCCGGCATCCGCAGCCTCCTGCTGCCCGAGGCCAACCGCAAAGAGTGGATGGAAGTCCCCGCCGAGGTCCGGGAGAGGATGGGCGTCCACTTCGTCGACAATCTCGCCCAGGCCTTCCCCTTCGCTCTCGTCTCCGATCCCATCCGCCCGCGCCGGCGCCGCGCCGCTACGCCTGCGCCAATCCCATGATCACCCCCTTCGCCATTCGATGGCTTCGCGGCATGCCGCATTGGCTGGCGTCTTGCCTGGCCGGCCTTTGGCTTCTTGCGTGCCCCGTCAAGGCTCCCGCCGCCTCTCCGCCCGCTGCGGCCGATCCGGCCGATGAGGCTCAAGGCCGCGCGCTGGCCGCCCAGCTGCGCTCCCTCATGCCAGCCAAGGACCTCCTCACCTCCGGACGGCTCCTGGTCCGGAGCCCGGAGGGCGCGATCCGAGCCGTCCCCGTCCGCATGCGGATCGAGGTCCAGTCCGATTCTGCCACGACGTCCTACGAGGCGTTCTCCTCATCCGGCGATCGCGCCGATTATCTGGCGATCTCGCAGGCGGCCGACGGATCGCGCGCTTACTTCGCCGCCAAGCCCGAGGCCGCGTCCGAACCGCCCGCCCGCCATCCGCTCCTGGATCCCATGATTCCCTTTGCAGGATCGGATTTCTGGGCCGCCGATCTGGGACTCGAGTTCCTCTCCTGGCCTCTCCAGCGCATTGTGCGATCCGAGATGCGCCGCGGCCGGCCGTGCCGCGTCCTGGAAAGCCAGAACCCATCCGCGCCGCCCTCGGGCTATTCCCGGGTTCTCTCCTGGATCGATGCCGAACAAGACCAGATCATCCTCGCCAAGGCCTACACGGCCGACCGGAAATTGCTGAAGGAGTTCTCGATCGACAGCCTCAAGAAGGTCCACGGCCGATGGCAGGTCAAGAAGCTCGAAATGCGCAACCTCCAATCCGACACGCGGACTCAGCTCGAATTCGACCTCGACGTCCCGGCCGAATAGCTCGGCCGCGGGCTCCCGCCGCGCAAGTCCGGCGCCGCGGGGGCGCCCATGCATCGCACACTGTGAAAATCACGGCGGAAATACTTCGATCCATGAAGGGGCGCCAGCGCATCCCTGCGCTCACCGCCTACGATTATCCCCTGGCCCGCCTCCTCGACGAGGCGGGCATCCCGCTCATCCTGGTCGGCGACTCGCTCGGAATGGTCACGCTCGGCTACCCCGACACAACCCACGTCACCATGGCCGATATGGAGCATCATGTCCGCGCCGCCGCCCGGGCGCAGCCCCGGGCGCTCCTGGCCGCCGACCTGCCGTATCGGTCTTTCGACACTCCCGCCGACGCCGTCGCCAATGCCCGGCGCCTTGTCCAGGCCGGGGCCGAGGCCGTCAAGGCCGAAGGCGGCCGCTCCATCCTCCCCCAGATCCGCGCCATCATCGAGGATGGGATCCCCTACCTCGGCCATCTGGGCATGCTCCCCCAAAGCGTCCTGGTCGAAGGCGGCTACCGCATCAAGGGCCGCAAGCCGGAGGAGCACGAGAGCCTCCTGGCCGACGCCCTCGCCCTCGCCCAGGCCGGCGCGTTCGCGGTCGTCCTCGAGCTGGTCCTGCCGGCCGTCGCCGCCGAGATCACCCGGGCCGTTCCCATCCCCACGATCGGCATTGGCTCCGGCCCCGATTGCGACGGCCAGATCCTGGTCACGCTCGATCTCATCGGCACATTCCCCTGGTTCCGTCCCCGGTTCGTTCAGGCTCGGCTCGAGGGGGCTGAGCTGATGAAATCCGCTGTGATCGCCTGGAGAGACTCGCTGGGGTCCGCGCCCCAGCCTTCTGCCGGGCCGGCCCTCCCGCATCCCGATGCCTCGCATGGATAATCCCGAACCCACTCTCGAATCGCTCGTTGTGGTAGCGGCCCGGCAAGGCGCCAGCGACCTTCACCTCGAGGCAGGCTTGCCCCCGGCCGTCCGCATCCGCGGCGTCCTCCAGGTCGCCGCCCACCCCCTGCCCGCCAAGTCGCTCGTGGAGATCGCCCGCGCCCTCCTCGGCGCCGACGGATGGGCCGCGTTCGAGCAGCGCCGCTCCTGCGATCTCTCCCGCAACATCGCCGGGTATCGCTGCCGGTTCAACGTGTTCCAGACCTCCCGCGGGATCGGGCTCGCCCTCCGCCTCCTCTCCTCGTTTCAGGTCACGCTCGAGAAGCTCAATCTCCACCCCGATCTGCGCCGCTGGATCGGCCATTCCCACGGGCTCATCCTGGTCTGCGGCCCCACCGGCTGCGGCAAATCCTCGACCCTCGCCGCCTTCGTCCAGGAAATCAACCTCTCCGACGCACGCCACATCGTCACGATCGAAAGCCCCATCGAATATCATTTCCGCCCCGTCCGATCCTATATCCGCCAGCGCGAGGTCGGCCGCGACACGCCCAGCTTCGAGCAAGCCCTCCTGGATGCCCTGCGCGAGGATCCCGACGTCCTCATGGTCGGCGAGATGCGCGATCCGGAAACGATGCGCCTGACGCTCAACGCGGCTGAGACCGGCCACCTAGTCCTCTCGACGCTCCATTCCTCGACCGCGGCCGAGGCTCTGCAGCGCATGGTCTCTGCGTTCCCTCCCGAAATCCAGGCCGGCGTCTGCGCCCAACTCGCCGACTGCCTCATCGGCGTCATCGCCCAGCGCCTCCGCCACCGCCCGGACATCAACCTCCGCGTCCCCGAATGCGAAATCCTTGTCTCCTCCACCGCCGTCAAAAGCTTCATCCGCTCGCGCGAGTTCTTCAAGATCGCCTCGAGCCTCGAGACCGGGGCCGAGCATGGGATGTGGACCTTCACCCGATACCGGGCCTGGCTCGATAAACGCACCAAGTGGCACATCCCCACCGGGCCCGAACCTGGGAATTCCGAGGAAGAAACCTCGCCGGCATCCGCGGCTGTCCCCGCCGGAGCTGCGCCCGCGTCGGCGGCTGCCGCCCCCGCCCCGCCAACCAATCGCCCCCCTCAGCGCATCGAAATCAAACCCGTCGAAGGCGGGCTCGAATCCCTGCTCCGCCGCCTCGGCGGGAAATCGTGACCGCGCAGGGCGGGCACGGCGTGCCAGCGGCCGGTCAGCCCTTCCGATACCGCCTCCAGCCCGCCGCCGCCAGCGCGAGCAGGCCCGCCCCTACCGCAGCGCCAGCCGGCTCCGGCACCGGAGCGTAACCGCTCACCAGGAACGCTTCCATCGTCCCGTCCGGATGCATCGCCGTCCCCACAATCACGCTACCGTCGGCTGATACACCTCGGGCATCCACCAGCTGCCAGCCCGCCCATGCCGACATGTCCACGCCGGCATCGAACAGAACCTGAAGCAGATCGCGCATCCCGCTGGAGGGATCCCAGACAAATGCCCCAAAGCCCTCCGGATTCTCCGCCGTAGGCTCGACCGCCCCCTGCCCAACAACCACGCTGCCATCCCCCGATGCCGCATAAGCATAGCTGGCAAAAGCGCCGCCCGGCAGGTCGCCCAGACCGAACATCCCGCCTCCATCGGTGTGCCGGAACGCCTCGTCTCCCGATCCCGAACTGCTATATCCCACCGTCACCAAGCCATCCCCCGACACTCCCCACGCCTCGCTGTAATAATCCCCCCCTGTCAGATCCCCCAGCGCCTGCAGCGTCGGATTCGCAGTCGTCCATCGGAACGCCTCGGTCCCGCTCGCATGGTCACCATAACCCACCACCGTGTGGCCATCGCCGGACACACCCAATGCCTCGGACAACGTGCCTGCGATAGGATAATAGCCCAGGCTCGTCACGCCCCCCGAATCCCAGCGGACCGCCGTGGGCAGGAAGAGACTGTCGAAAGCCGAGCCCACAATCACCGATCCATCGCTGGAGACCGCATACGCCGCGTCGTTGGGCGGCGAGAGCACGCTGGGCAGGGCGGTCATCGGCCCGGGCAAAGTCCAGACCGTCGCGGGCCCGCTCCAAGGATCGTCCCCATCGTTTCCATACCCCGCCACGATACTGCCGTCGTGGCTCGCCGCATACGCGGCGCTGTCGAAAACGCCGCCCGCCAGATCGCCCAGGCCCGCCATGCCGCCTCCCGACGTCCACCGAAACGCCTCGCTGAATCCACCAACCGCGGAGCTCGAATCCCCCCAGCCCACCGCCACCTGGCCATCACCGGACACGCCCTCCCCGTAGCTGTAGGTGCCTCCCGGCAAGAATCCCAGCGGCGTGAACTGCATGCCTCCCTGGGCCGATAGGCCCGCCGCCGCGACAGCCGCGAACAACCAGACGCGCTTGAAAATCCTTTTCATAAGTCACATTGACAGCACCGCGCTTCCATCGGCCTGATCCGCCCCGCTGCGGCCGAAATCCATCCCCCCCGTCGAATCCAGATGACGCGATCGGACAGAGCTCTATCCGTCGCGTTCCCGCCCATTAAGCATGGGGAATTCTTATCTTGAACTCGGGCGCGAAGTCAAGCCGGATGTCTGCCGACAAGCCGCAGGCCAATGGGGTCGCATCTAAATATTTTACAATTGAATTTTAGCGGGGGTGGGTCGGGCCGAGCTGCTGCGGCGGCTGTGGCGGCCGGGTGCTTGAGGGCATGTTCGCCCGGGCGATCGTTTCCGCAGATCGAACTGGGGGGGCGATTCGGGGGGGCGATAATGCCGTTGACGGCGGGGGAGGGGGTCCTCAATATGCGCCGGGTGGTGGGGCTGGAGCCGCAAGGAGCCGGGATCTGCCGCCCCGGACAACCTGAACCTGCAATGGGAATATGAACTTGGATGCACTGTATTCGGAACTGACACTGAAGCCCGCGGCGAAGATCGCGATGGTCGTGCTGGACGGTCTGGGCGACATCGCCGTGAAGGAGAACGGCTATTTGACCCCGCTCGAGGCGGCGCACACGCCCCATCTGGATGCCCTCTCGAAGCTGGGGGCGCAAGGCCGGATGATCCCGGTGGCGCCGGGGATCACGCCGGGCAGCGGGCCGGGGCACCTGGCCCTGTTCGGCTACGATCCCATCGATTACCAGGTGGGGCGGGGGGTGATCGAGGCGCTGGGGCTGGGGCTGGATCTCCAGGCTGGGGATGTGGCCGCGCGCGCCAATTTCTGCACGCTGGATGCGCGGCGGATCGTGACGGACCGCCGGGCGGGCCGGATCGCAACCGAGGTGTGCGAGGAGCTGTGCGAAACGCTGGCCCGCAAAATCAAGAAGGTCGACGATGCCGAGGTGATCATCCGGGCGGGCAAAGGCCATCGGTTCGTGGTGGTGTTTCGGGGCAAGGGCCTCCAGGGCCCCCTGACGGACGCTGATCCGCACCGGGAAGGGCTGCCGATCCCTTCCGCGGCGCCGGTGGATCCGAAATCGGCCAAGGCGAAGAAGACGGCGAAGCTGGTGGCCGGCTTCTACCAGCAGGCGCTGCCGCTCCTGGCGGGCAAGTCGCCCGCGAACGGGTTCCTGATGCGGGGCATCGCCCATCAGCCGGAGATCCCGCTCTTTGCGGATCGGTATGGGCTGAAGGCGGCCTGTCTGGCGGTGTATCCGATGTACAAGGGCCTGGCCCAGCTCGTCGGCATGACCAAGATCGAGGGGCCGCAGACCATCGCCCAGCAGTTCGAGCGGTTCCACGCCGAACGGGCCAGCTACGACTTCTTCTTCATCCATTACAAGTACCCCGACATGTATGGCGAGGACGGCAACTTCGCCGCGAAGAAGAAGGCGATCGAGGAGTTCGACGCGGCGCTGCCGGTGCTGACCCGGCAGATGCCCGACGTGCTGGCCATCACGGCCGACCACTCGACGCCCGCGCCGATCAAGGGCCACTCGTGGCATCCGCAGCCGGTGCTCCTGATCTCGGAATGGTCCGGCTGGGACAAGCTGGACCGATTCACCGAGACCGGGGCCAATCAGGGGTCGCTGGGCGTTTTCGAGGCCAAGCACCTGATTCGATTGATCCAGGCCAACGCGCGGATGCTCGACAAGTTCGGAGCTTGATTCGCCATGGCGGCTCACGGAACCGGGCCGGTGGCCAGGGCGGTCATCCTCGCGGCGGGTCGCGGAACCCGGATGCGCGGGATGACCGCCGAGCTTCCCAAGCCGATGCTCCGCGTGCAGGGCCGGCCGATCCTGGAACATATCATCGACGGGATCGCGGCAGCCGGCATCCGCGAGTTCTGTCTGGTCACCGGCTACCGCGCCGAATCGATCGAGTCGCACTTCGGGGACGGCCGGTCGCGCGGGCTGCGGATCGAGTATGTCCGGCAGACGGTTCAGGATGGGACCGGCCGGGCGGCCGGATTGGCGCGCGATTTCGCCGGCGCCGACCCGTTCCTTCTGACCTACGGCGATATCCTGGTGCGCCCGGAGACTTACCGGCGAATGCTCGATCGCAAGGTGGAGGGGGCGTTTGACGGTGTGCTGGCCGTCACGTGCGGAGCGGATGTGACAAAGGGCGCCATCGTCCTCTTCGACTGCGATTTCTGCCTGAAGCGGCTGATCGAGAAGCCGGCGCCCGAGCAGATCGATTCGCTGCGGCAGGAGGGCCTGCTGCGCCCGGGCGATCCCGCCTGGTACAACGCCGGCATTTACCTGTTGCCGCCTGCGGTGTTCGAGCGGATCGACGGGCTGGAGCGGTCCCCGCGGGGCGAGTATGAGCTGACCGATGCGATTGTGGGGCTGCAGGCGGAGGGGCGCCGGATGGCCGGGCTGGAGATCGCCGGTCGCTGGGTGGACGTGCGGGATCCCGAGGTGCTGGCGGCCCTCCAAAGGGACATGGCGGACGGGATCTCACCCGGTCCATGACGGGCCTGCCATCGTCGCGCGAGATTATGAGAGCGGTGATCCAGCGGGTTCGAGAGGCATCGGTCGCGATCGGGGGCGAGGTCCGGGGCGCGATTGGGGGCGGGCTGGCGGTGCTGGTGGGGATCGAGGAGGCCGACACGCTCGAAGACGCACAGTGGCTGAGCGGCAAGCTGGTTCGAATGCGGATCTTTCCGGATGACCAGGGGCTGATGAACCGGTCGGTGCTCGAGACAGGCGGCGGGATTCTGGCGGTCAGCCAGTTCACTCTGTTCGCCAGCACGCGGAAAGGGAACCGGCCGTCGTTCATCCGGGCGGCCCGGCCGGAGACGGCAGTGCCCCTCTATGAGGCGTTCTTGAGGCAGCTCGAGGCTGATCTGGGCAAACCGGTGGCGCGGGGCGAGTTCGGCGCGATGATGGAGGTGGCGCTGGTCAACGACGGCCCCGTCACGATCGTGATGGACACCCGAACCCGGGAGTAGGGTCAGAGGGCCTCCTGCCGGCGCAGCTCGGCGCGGCGGGTTTTGCCGCTGATCGTCTTGGGCAGCTCCCGGACGAATTCGATCTCGCGCGGGTATTTGTAGGGAGCGACCGCAGGCCTGCAGTGCTGTTGAAGGTCGAGGCGCATCTTGTCGTCAGGCTCGAATCCGGGCTGGAGGACGACGAAGGCCTTGACGATCTGCCCGCGGACCGGATCGGGCTGGCCGATGATGGCGACATCGCTGACGGCCGGGTGTTCGAGGAGGACGTTTTCGATCTCGGACGGGCCGATGCGGTAGCCGGAGCTCTTGATGACGTCATCCTGGCGGCCGACGAACCAGAAATAACCGTCGGCATCCCGCATGGCGCGGTCGCCGGTAAGATAGTAATCGCCGCGAAACTGCCGGGCCATCTCCTCCGGGTTGAGCCAGTATTCCTGGAACAGCCCGAGCGGCCGGCGGGGCTGGACGCGGATGGCGATCTCGCCTTCCTGGCCGGCCGGGACTTCGCGGAAGTTTTCATCGACGATGGCGATCTCGTAAACGGGGGCGGCCTGGCCCATCGAGCCGGCCAGGACCGGCCGGTTGAGCCGCCGGAAATGCCCGATCGACACCACCGTCTCCGTCTGCCCGTAGGCCTCGTGAAGCGTGAGGCCGGTGGCCGCCCGCCAGCGATCGAACACCTCGGGATTGAGCGGTTCGCCCGCAGTGACGCAATGGCGCAGCCGCGGGAAAGGCCGCGACGCCGAGAGCTCGCGGATCATGAGGCGAAGCGCGGTTGGAGGCAGGCAGCAAGTAGTGACGGGGAAATCCTCCAGAACTCTGAGAGCCAGCCCCGGATCGAATCGGCCGTGGTAATCGAGGATGAACACGCAGGCGCCCTGGTGCCAGGGCCCGAAGAAACTCGACCAGGCCGCCTTGCCCCAGCCTGGATCGGAGAGGTTCCAATGGACATCGTCCGGGCACAGATCGAGCCAGAGGTCGCCGGTGAGGCGGTGGGCAAGGCCATAGCTGGCCTGCGTATGGAGGACCATCTTGGGCTCGCCCGTGGTGGCGCTGGTGAAGTAGATGATCCCCGGATCGCTGCTGGCGGTTGGCTCGCCGGCGTCCCCTTCGCCGGCCTCGCCCAGGGCCGCATCGAAATCGCGCCAACCCGATCCACCTTCCCCGCCCACCAGGAATCGAATGCCATCGAAGCCGCCGGCCTTCTCGATCCCATCCGGTGTCGTGATCACCGCGCGGGTCTGGGCGTTGGCGATGCGGTAGGCGATGTCGCGGGGCGTCAGCAACAGCGTGCTCGGGACGGGCACGGCGCCCAGGCGAATGAGCCCGAGCATGACCACCCACCAGGCTGGAATCCGCGGCAGCAGGACCAGCACGCGATCGCCGGGGCCGAGGCCTGCCTCCCGTAAAACGCGGGCTGCCTGGCGGCTCGCAGCGGCGATCTCGCCAAAGCTCAGCCTCCGCTCGTGGCCCGCCACGCCGTGCACGTACCAAAGAGCGGGCGCTTCCGGACGAGACGCCGCCCACCGGTCCACGACGTCCCGGGCGAAGTTGAAACGGGGGGGCGCCGTCCAGGAATGGACATTCCACTCGATCACGGCCCCCGCTTGCCTTTCTCGTGAGCTCATGAGCCGGCGCACCAATGCCGGCGCTCCCCGCTGGCGAATGCGACCCTGAACGTCCATCGAGGATCGCCGGCTCGCTCGATCTAGGCTTTGGGAGCCAACTGGTTGAGACGGTGGGTCAAACGCGACTTCTTGCGGGTGGCGCGCCCCGAGTGAATAACGCCCGTCTTGGCGGCCTTGTCGAGAGCGGAAACGACCTGCCGCAAGGCCAGCCCGGCATCATCCTTCTTTCCCGACTTCACGGTTTCGAGGTAGCTCTTTTCGAGCGTTTTCAGGCGGGATTTCACGCTGCGGTTCCGGTCCCGTTTCCGGGCGCTGCTGCGCATTCGGCGTTCGGCTGACTTGGTATTCGGCATATAGCTTCGAATTTACTTCAATCCAACAACCGTAGCGAAACAGACCGGCTTGTCAATCGCCGGTTGCGGCCTGCAGCGCCGTGGTGCGCAAGGCAAAATTCGAATCGAGGCGTCGGCTGGCGCGGATGGAGCGGAAGGCCAGGATCTGCTTCGCCCCCCGGGGCAGTTGAAAACGTCGGGCTTGCCATGGCTGGTGGGCGGGCTAATTTTGTGCCGACATGCCCACGCTGCCAGGCAAGGCGCGGCAACCGGCCGCCGGACAGCTCGGCCTTCACCGGCGCGAGGCGGCGCCGGGACGCCCGCGTCCGGCGCCGCCTCCGGCGGAAGGCCCGGGCGAGGCGGGGGGATGGTGGTCGCCGCGGGTCAGGCCGGTGGATCTGATGGTTTTCACGCGGCAGCTGGCGACGATGCTTGACAGCGGCATGGGGGTGGTGCCCTCGCTCGTAGCGCTGGGCGAGCAGCATTCGAATCCGGCCTTGCAGGCGGTCATCCGCGACCTCTGCCGGAGGGTGGAGGGCGGGGAGAGCCTATCGCAATCGCTGCAGCGGCACAGCCATCTGTTCTCGAGGCTCTACATCCGAATGGTCGAGGCCGGAGAGCGGGGGGGGTTGCTGGCCGAGATCCTGGCCCGGCTGGCCGCCTACCTCGAGAGCACCGTCCGGCTGCGGCGCCGGATCAAGGCGGCGATGGCCTATCCCGTCGCGGTCACCGTTGCAGCGGTGCTGGTGACGGCCTTTCTTCTGGCCTTCGTGGTGCCGGTTTTCCAGGAGATTTACGCCCAGTTCGGCACCCATCTGCCGCGCCCGACGCAATGGCTGATCGACACGGGGCTGGCGCTGCGCCGGGACGGGCCGATGCTGGCGGTGCTCGCGGCCGCCGCCGCCTATGGAATCGCGGCCATGATCCGCACGCCCTCCGGCCGCCTGGCCTGGGACCAGCTCAAGATCCGCGTGCCGATCCTGGGCCCGCTGACGCACAAGGTCGCCCTGGCCCGGTTCGCCCGCACCTTCGCCTCGCTCTTCCGCAGCGGCGTGCCGATCCTGGAGGTGCTGGCCATGGTGGCCGGGACCTGCGGAAACGCCGTGATGGAGCAGGCTGCCCTGCAGGCCGCCCGCGACATCGAGAGAGGCGACGGGATCGCGGGCGCCCTCGCCCGGCACGCGGTCTTTCCCGGCATGTTCATCCGCATGCTGGCAGCGGGCGAGCAGACCGGCCGGCTCGAGCTCATGCTGGATCGGATCGCCGACTTCTGGGACGAGGAGGTCGAGGCGACCCTGGGCGGCCTGATGTCCGTGCTCGAGCCCATCCTCATCCTCGGGCTGGGCCTGCTGATCGGGGGTTTGGTCATCGCCATGTTCCTCCCGATTTTAAGTTTGAATGATATCATTCTTAGGCGATAATATCACGTTATAAATTCCGGATAGATCCGGCCGGAAAGTCCGGGCGGGCCCGGAGGGCGGAGGCGTGATGTTATGGCCAAGATCATGGTGGTGGACGACGAGGCTGCGGCGCTGCGGATGGTTCTCGACCTGTGCGCGGCGGCGGGGCATGAGGCGGCGGGGTATTCGCGGGCGGACGAGGCGCTGGAGCGGCTGGAGGGGATGGCGCCCGATCTGGTGGTGGCCGACCTGTATCTGGAGCGGAGCCAGCCGCTGGGATTCGATCTGCTGCAGCGGGCTCGGCGGATAAGCCCGCCCGCCCCGGTGATCCTGATCACCGCCTTCGCGACCATCGGGACCGCGGTGGAGGCGATGAAGCAGGGAGCATTCGACTACCTCGAGAAGCCGTTCCATCCCGACGAGTTGGCGCTGCGCATCGATCGCGCCCTCCAGCTCCGGGACACCCTGTCCGAGAACCATTACCTGCGGCGCCAGCTCCAGCTCCAGTCGAAGCTCCACCCGATCGTCGGCGCGTCGGCGGCCATGCAGCGGGTGTTTCGCCATGTCCAGCGAGTGGCCGATTCAGAAGCCACGATCTTGATCCTGGGGGAGAGCGGGACGGGCAAGGAGCTGGTGGCCCGGGCGCTCCACTGGCAGAGCCGCCGCCAGGCGGCGCCATTTGTGGTTGTGGATTGCAGCGCCATGCCCGAGCCCCTGCTGGAGTCGGAGCTGTTCGGCCACCGGAAGGGCGCCTTCACCGGGGCCATCCACGACAAGAAAGGCCTGTTCCTGGAGGCGGATGGCGGCACGGTGTTCCTGGATGAGGTTGCGTCGATGTCGGCCACCCTCCAAAGCCGCCTGCTGCGGGTGCTTCAGGAACACGAGATTCGCCGCGTGGGCGACAACATTTCTGTCCCGGTCAACGTCCGCGTCGTGGCAGCGACCAACGAGCCGCTCGAACGAAAGGTCCAGGCCGGCACATTCCGCGAGGACCTTTATTACCGGCTGAACGTGATCGCGCTTCCGCTGCCGCCCTTGCGGGAGCGGCGCGAGGACATCCCGCTGCTGGTCCGGCATTTCTTCCGCAGCCGGATCAGACCCGGCCAGGGCGAGCCTTTCTGCGTCTCCCGCCGGGTGATGGCGGCGCTCCTGGCCTACGACTGGCCCGGCAATGTGCGAGAGCTCGAGAACGCGCTCGAGCGAGCGGCCACCCTTGGCGAGAGCAATGTGATCCAGGTGGCGGATCTGCCCCCTGCCCTGCAAGCGGTCGCGGCCCAGCTCCCGGAGGAGATCGGATCCGATCCGGAGGATTCGGCAGCGGGCCAGGAGCCCGCGCCGATCGGCGGCAGCGGCGGCCTTTCAGCGGCGCCGGCCCCGGCGCCCGCGCCGGCGGACTCGGTCTTGCCCTTGCTCAGGCATTTCCTGCGCGAGCAAGAGTTCCAGCACATCCAGAGAGCCCTGGCCGTTTCAGGGGGCGACAAGGAGAAGGCCGCCGAGATCCTCGGCATCAGCATGGCGACCCTGTATCGCAAGCTGGTCGAGTGCGAGAACGCCGCCGCTTCGGGGGATGCCTGAGCCCGGCCCCGGCTGAGGATCTCCCGATTCATCCGCGGACGCAGGACGCCGCGGCGCCAGCGGGGGAACCGCTTTACGCCAGGGCTGAAGATCTCGGTTGAAACTCCGATTGGCCGGGCTTATGTTATGCGAAGGAACGACATTCTGAGACCGCGGCTCCAAAGCCCGGCTTCAATCGAATTCAAAAGGAACCATGAGAACCCGTGCGATTTCTCGAGGGCGCGGGATGCTGACATCCGTCCTGGGCTGCGTCCTTTGCGCGTGGTCGGTGCAATCGGCGGATCCGGCGGATGGATCGGATCTGCCCTGGGTCACGGTGCGCGCGACCGATCCTGTTGCGGCCGAGGCGGGACGCGATCCCGCAGTTTTTACAGTGAGCCGGACCGGCAGCCTGGCGGCGTTGCTGCCGGTAAATTATCGCCTTGAGGGTACCGCGCGGAACGGGATCGACTACGAGAATCTGGACGGGCAGGTCATCCTCGCTGCCGGTGCGGCAAAGGCCGAGATCGTGGTTCGCCCTTACGACGGCTCGGGCGCCGAGCCGGTCGAGACCGTCCTTCTGGAACTTGCCGCCGGCGACCTGTATCGCATCGGATCCCCCAGCAACGCCGTGGTCATCCTGCTGGATAACGATACCGCTGCGAGCGAGGTGACTCTCTTGCAGCCGGCCGACCATGCCATCTTCACTGCCCCCGCGACGATCCACATCGAGGCTGTCGCCATTGATCCCCAGGGCTACATTCCCCATGTCGATTTCTTCGCGAATCAGGAGAAGATCGGTTCCTCGACTATTTTCTTCCTTGTGGCGCCGCCTAAAGGATCGCCGATCTCCCATCAGTTCGATTGGAAGAACGCGGCGGCGGGCGAGCACGCCCTGACGGCCCGCGCCCGAACCAGCCAGGGCCGGGATGTGGTTTCGCCCGCCATCCATGTCGTCGTGCGGTCCGGCGTTCCGGCATCGTTCGTCGAGAGGGCGCTCCCCGACTATTATGTCGCGGGCAAGAAGCTCGAGGTCCGCCTCCAGGCCAAGCCGCCGGCCGGCACCGCCGCCTATGCGGTTGAGGACAGACCGCCGGGCGGGTGGACCGTCGGTGCGATCAGCCATGACGGCGTATTCGATAGCGTGCTGGGCAAGGTCAAGTATGGGCCATTCATGGACGATATGGCGCGGTCTCTGGTCTATGAGGTTGCCCCGCCTGCCGGGGAGACGGGCGTGAAGGAGTTTGCCGGGTGGGCGGCCCTGGGCGGAGCCACCGTCGCGATCGGCGGCGAATACCGGATCGGCTCGCTGTCGCCCATGCCTCATCCTGCGGACGCCAAGCCCGATTCCTATCGACTGACGATGGACGAGGTGACTGCCTATGCGGCCGCGTGGAAAGGCGGGGTGAGCTGGCCCACCGAGCCGAATCCGATCCCGATGGCCTATGTGACACGGGCTGCGGCGCTGTGGCGGGGAGGCGAATCGTACCGGTTTGACGCCTCTGCGGGCCTGCCGCCGGCCTGCTGGATCAGCGGCGCAGCGGCGCGGATTCAGCCGGCTGCGGCGGCTGATTCCACGGAGCCGGAATGGTTTGCCGGCTCGGTCATCTGCGCGATGCCAGCGGTCTATGCCCCGGGGGTGACGGCCAACGCATACCTGGGGGTGGTGCCGCAGGCCGGCGTGGTCGCCTATGCGATCGAGGAGCAGCCGCCTCGAGATTGGACGGTGATCCGCGCCAGCGATGGGGGGACTTGGGATCCCGCCTCTGGGCGGATGAAATGGCTGTTCCAGGACGGGCAAGCTCGAGTCGTGTCGTATGAGGTGGCTCCCTCGCTGGGGACCGTGGGGCCGGTGCGGTTCGAGGGCATGGCATCCTTCGAGTCGCTGGCGGGCGGCATGCAGGTCCCGATCGGCGGGATTCGGCTGGCCTACCCGGCGACGCCCTCAGAGACGCCGGAGGTCGTCTCCTGCGTCCGCCCGCCGGCGGGCGCCGCCAACCTCAGCTTCGAAGGCCGAGCGGGAGTGAACTATGTTGTGCAGGCTTCGAGCGATTTGCAGTCGTGGGCTGCAATCGGCAGCGCGCCATGCGTCGATGGCCTGGTTCGGTTCATCGATCAGGATGCCGCCTTTTATCTCCGGCGGTTCTATCGTCTCCAGGAGGCATCGCTGGCTGAGCATCAGCCCCCCACCGCCTGCATCCTGAGCCCGGCTGACGGGACCTTGATCGATCTGCCGGCCCATCTCCTGGTTCAGGTCGAAGCGTCCGATCCCGATAACGATCTCCTCAAAGTCGAGCTCTACCGCAATGGCATCAAGGTGGGCGAGCGGACCCAGGCCCCGTTCATTTGGGACTTGGCCGACCTGCCGTTCGGCCGGCATGAGTTCATCGCCCGGGCATTCGATGGCGCCCAAGGCATCGGCACGTCCGCCCCGGCGATGGTCCAGGACCAGAAGATCGAGTGTGCCGCGGCCGCGCTGGCTGGCTATCTCGGCAGCAGCAAGGATGCGCTCGCTTTTGCGGGCGGCACATTCGCGGTCTGGGACGACGCCTCCCTCGGCTGCAGCGATGGAATGATGTACATCCAGATTCCGATCCCCGGTTTTTCCATGCAATTCCTTGCAGGCGAGACCTTGTACGAGGTACGGTGCGACGCCAACGGCGGCGGATACCGCCTCTGCGTGCCGGAGGGCAATCGGCAGGCTGGGATCCTGCTGGGCGGCTGCGCCGCGCCGTAGGCCGGGCTGCAGAGCCTTGATCGGCCCCCCATCCCGAACCCGAACCTCCTGCGGATCGCGGGGAGCGTCACCGATTCTTGGGCATGGTCGTCAGCGGGAAGTCGTCCGTGCGGAAGGGCGAAGCGGGCAGGCCGTCTTTGTTCCACAGATTCACGACCGGGAAATCCGACCATCCGTACCGGACTGCAACAGGCTGGGGAACCGCGGGGCTCCGGACGATCACCCGGTTGTTGTAGATTCGCGCCTGAGCCCAGACGAACTTGCGGTCCGGGCCGCAGATGGCAAATCCGGTCAGCGGGCCTCCACGCGCTTCGAGCCCTTTGCCGATGTTCCGAAAGCTCAGGGTGATGCGGTCGCCGTCGATGCTCATCGACTGGAAGACGGGGCCGGACCAGACGATCTTCTCGCTGTGGGCGATTCCGCGGGCAGCGAGCGCCAGACGCTCGCCCACCGGCTGCTTGCGCGTGGGGTGGATGTCATCCTTGTCGCCGACATCGGTGATGACCGCCACTCCGACCTTCGGCAGGATGCGTGTGGCCAGGTCCTGGGCCTCGCGCAGCTCGGCCCAGTCGCTCTCGACCGGTGATTCGGCGATCTGCTCGATGGTCCGCTTCTTGTTCCGGTCCCACGGCGCCAGCTGCACCGCCAGGAACGCGAAATCGCCCTGGCCCCAATCCTGGCGCCAGTTCCGGATCATGTCGGGAAAAAGCGTCCGGTATTGCCAGGCCCGGCCGGCGTTGGACTCGCCCTGGTACCAGATGGCGCCGCGGATCGCGAACGGGATCAGCGGGGCGATCATGCCGTTGTAGAGCTCCGACGGCGTCCAGATGTTCCAGGGGCGCGCGCGTGTCATGGGCTTGCCCTGCTTATCGAGCTCGGCCTTCTCCTTTTCCCAGCGGGCGACCTCGGCCTGGAACCGCTCGAGCTGGGCGGGGAACGGATCCAGAATGTCGCGCTGATAATCCGCATTGGATGCCAGGGCCTCGCGGCTCATCCAGACCTCGGCAGGCGACCCGCCCCACGACGTATGGATCAGCCCGACGGGCACTTGGCGCGACTCCTGCAATGCCCGGCCGAAAAAGAACGCGACCGCCGAGAAATTGCTGACCACCGTCGGATCGCAAACCTGCCAGGCCGATTGGATGTCAGGCACGGGCCGGTCCGCTTTGAGCTTCGGCACGGTCAGAAGCCGGATCAGCCGGTTGGTGGCCGAGGGGATGGCGCTGGAGGCCTCGAAGCTGCGTTGCAGGGGCCACTCCATGTTGGACTGCCCGCTGCAGATCCAGACCTCGCCGACAAGGACATCCCAGATCTGGAGCCGGTTTTTGCCCGAGACCACCAGCGTGTCGGGCCCGCCCGCCTGGAGGCGGGGCAGCATCACCTTCCATTTGCCGCCTTCGCACCGGGTGCTGACCGTCTGGCCGCGAAACTCGACCGTGATCGACTCGCCGTCGTCGGCCCAGCCCCAGACAGGCGCCGAGCGGCCCTGCTGCAGCACCATGTGATCGCTAAAAACGGCCGGCAGCTTGACATCCGCGTCCACCCGCAATGCCAGACTGCTTCCAGCCAGCCAAACAATCGAAAGCCATCGGGTACGTTTCATGCCCGCTAATCCATCCCAAGCCTATCCCTCTGTCAATGGAGAAAGAGCCCGGCGCGCGGAGGCGCATGACAGAACAAAGTGCGTTGACAATTGGCCAATACCAATTAGCATGGTCCTGCTTGTGGGAAATGGCGCGTTCGTCTATCAGTTAGGACGCGGCCCTCTCAAGGCCGAAAGACGGGTGCGATTCCCGTACGCGCTACCACCCAAGAATGGCAAAGCAACCGATCGCTTCGGAGGGCGATCGGATCGGGATCACCGGGAATGGGCAGCCACTCGAGGGCGGGCACAGCAAGGATCAGGCGGTTTCCAGTGCGAGATGAGGCTTTTTCAGATCATTTTCAATCCGATCAGCGCCGCCGAGCTTGCGCGGATGCCTAAAGAGTTGCAGTTGCACGTATTAGGAGAATTCCGGGGGGTGCCTCACGAACTGATGAGCTCGGCCGCGGATCGGTTCGGTCGATTGGAGCGGGATGGCAGGGTATTGCATCGGTTACGGCTGGGCGATTACCGGGTTTATTTCGAGCGGCATGAGCTGGGTCTTGTGGTGCATAGAATATTGAGCAGGAACACGTTGAAAGACTTTCTATATCGCAGCAACCTGCCTCTGGGCGAGGACCGTGTCTTGGAGGAGGATCCGCGGTTTTGGGCCTTGATCGAGGCGGCTAAAGGGTCCGGAGGCGCGGCGGGGGGAGCGTAAGAATTGTTGGATAACGCCAAATTTCCAGTTGACTTTAGGTTTGCGACGGGCGTAGTTTATGCTCAAGTGTTTAGCTGGTGAACTCGCGGATACAACTCGAGTAGAAATATGAAATTGAAATCCTTAACCATTTTCGCGTCAGCGGCAATTGGGCTGGCCGTGGTATCGGCACAGGGGGCGCTGACGGTGGATCAGATCGTTTTGGCCAAGCAGGCACTCGACAAAGCGACAGTGGCCGAGCTGCCTGCCAAAGCGGCAAAGATCGTTGCCGAGACTCCAGCGGCGGACCGGCAGGAGATGGCTCGGATCGTCGCCAAGACGGTCTTAGCCAAGCGTCCAGCCGTGGCGATCGCTTTGGTCTCCTCGGTCTCTTCGGCTGTTCCGGACATGGCGCCTGCCATTTCGGGTGCGGCGGCGGGATTGCTGGCGCAGCACGCTGAGGTGTTGGCTGTGGCAGCCATGAAGGCGGCGCCGGCTCAGGCGGAGCAGATTGGACAGGAAGTGGCTGCGGCGGCTCCGAAGGCAGCGGCACAGGTGACCGCGAGGGCCCGCACCGTGGCGCAAAGCGCTGGCACGGCGAGCGCCAGCGGGTTTGTGATCATCAATCCCGTTCCCGGGCTTCCGCCCCCCTCGCCGGTCGTCATCCCTCCAACCCCTGGATACGACCCCAACCGCTACAGCAATCCCTGACGCGAGGCGCTGAGCCTCGGGGGATCCGCTTGGTCCTTTCAACCTGTTTCTCGAGATCGAGGAACAGGTTTTTTTTCCATCGCAGCCCCGCGCTGGAATTCGCGCTTGAAATGCGGATTCGATCTGGGCCAGTATCCGGGAATTATTGGATCGCGGTATGACGCTGTCTGACATATTAAGCAAGGAGCAAATCGTCACGGACTTGCAGGCCACAAACCGGTGGGATGCCATCGACGAACTGATTGATAACCTGGTGCGATGCTCCAAAATCAGGGCGGAGCATCGAGATGCCATCGCGGCCGTGGTCAAGAAGCGGGAGACATCGATGAGCACGGGCATCGGGTTTGGGATTGGAATCCCGCACGCGTCGACGGATCTGATCACGGAGGTGGTCGGGGCCTTTGGGCGTTCGTCCAGGGGAGTGGATTTCGATTCATTGGACAACCAGCAGGTGACGCTGGTGATGTTGTTTCTGGTGCCTCAAGGCCAATTCCAAAAGCACCTCCATACCCTGGCAAACATTGCCAAGTTGCTTCATAACAAGGATTTTCGCCAGACGCTCGAGAAGGCTCCCGATGCGGAGACCATGTTTCTGGCGATCAAGGAGCACTCCACCGGCAAGTGATTTGCAGGCGGGGAAACCAATCGCCGCTATCCCCGGGGAGATTGGGCATCCTGGTTTTGCGCCCGATTTTGGGAAAACACCATGTATGAAGAACTAGAGCGGCGGCTGCGGCGGGCGGTCGAGGCTGAGATGCCGGCAGCCCCGGTGCTGGACATCCTTGTGCGCCCTTGCGCCGAGGCCCGGTTTGGGGATTATCAGACCAACTCGCTGATCGGTCTGGGGAAGCGCTTGGGGTGCGATTCGCGGCAGCTGGCGGCCCGGGTGCGGGATCGCATGGATTGCAGCGACCTCTGCGAGGCCGTCGATGTCGTGGGGGCAGGCTTCCTGAATTTCAAGGTGCGGGATGAGGCGGTTGCTCGAGAGCTGGCTGAGGCGCAGGCAGGACGCCATCTGTTCTTCCGCAAGGCGGAGAAGCCGCGCACGATTGTCGTGGATTTCAGCTCGCCGAACGTAGCCAAGCCGATGCACGTCGGCCATATTCGCTCGACGATCCTGGGGGATTGCCTGGCGCGGGTGTTTAGGCGGCTGGGCCATCGGGTGATCAAGGACAATCATGTGGGGGACTGGGGGACGCAATTCGGCAAGCTGCTGGTGGGATGGAAGGAGCGAAGTGGGGCGGCGCGGATGCAGGGGGATCGGCTGGCTGAAATGGAGCGGCTCTACAAAGAGGTGAACCAGGCCTGCGAATCGGATCCCGCAGTGCTCGAAGCCGCGCGCCAGGAGCTGGTCAAGCTGCAGCAGGGCGATCCGGAGAACCTGGCCCTGTGGCGTCACATGCGGGACGTCTCGATGGAGCAGTTCGAGATCATCTACCGGCGGATGGGGATCGAGTTCGATGCGACGCTGGGCGAGAGCTTTTACCGCGATCGGCTTGCGGGCATCGTGGCCGATCTGCAGGCCCAGGGACTGGCCCAAGAGAGCGAGGGCGCCATGGTGGTGTTCTTCGAAGACGATCCCGAGCTGAAGGCGCATCCGGCCATCATCCTCAAGCGCGACGGGGCCTCCAACTACACCACGACGGATCTGGCCACGATCGAGCATCGGCTGCGGGAATGGGCCCCGGACGAGATCGTCTACGTGACGGACGGCCGCCAGCAGCTGCATTTCCGGCAGCTGTTCGCCGTCTTTCGACGCTGGCATCCCGAGTCGAAGGTGGATTTGCGGCACATCTGGTTCGGATCGATCCTCGGCGAAGATGGCAAGCCGTTCAAGACGCGGTCGGGCGAGGTGATCAAGCTCGCGGATCTGCTGGATGAGGCCGAGGATCGGGCCTATCGCGTTGTTTCGGACAAGAACCCGGGGCTGAGCGAGGCGGCGAAGCGCGAGATTGGGCGGGTGGTGGGGATCGGCGCCATCAAGTATGCGGATCTGCTGCCAAACCGGCAGAGCGACTACGTGTTCAGCTGGGACAAAATGCTGTCATTGACGGGCAACACGGCGCCGTATCTGCTGTATGCCTACACGCGGATCCGGAGCATTTTCCGGAAGATGGAGGAAGGGCCGGAGGCAGCGGCGGCGGCAGCCGGTCTGCGGTTCGATCTGGGTGCGGCCGAGGAGAGCCGCCTGGCGCGGCATCTGCTGAATTTCGGGTTCGTCCTCGAGCAGGTGGCGGCCGAATGCCGTCCGAACTACCTCTGCAACTACCTTTACGATCTGGCGGGGCATTTCAACCGGTTTTTCGAGAGCTGTCCGGTGCTGCAGTCGGAGGGGGTGCAGCGGGCGAGCCGGGTGGCCTTGTGCGGCTTGACAGCGCGGGTATTGCGGGAGGGGCTGGACGCGCTCGGTCTCGAGACGACCGATCAGATGTGATCAGGGCGTGACAGGGAGCCGCTCCTCGCCGCCCTCATGTTTCATCGGAAGGCCGTCGATCTTGTATGGCTTGAGCATGAAATGGGTGGCCGTCGACACCACTCCCTGGATCGTGGCCAGCTTCTCGGAGACGAACATGGCGACCTCGCGCAAGGTGGCGCCTTCGACCACCACCAGCAGATCGTAGGCGCCCGACATGAGGTAGCAGGATTTGACCTCCCGATAGCGCGCGATGCGCTCCGCCAGCCGGTCGAACCCCCCCTCGCGCTCGGGCGTGATCCGGACCTCGATCACGGCCCGGACAAGGTCGACGCCCAGCTTCTCCTCGTTCACGATGGCCCGATAGCCCAGGATGATCCGCTCCTGCTCGAGGGACCGGATCCGGCTGACGACCTCCGGTTCGGCGATGTTGAGCATCGCGGCGATCTGAGCGGGCTTCCAGGCGGCGTTTTCGCGGAGCAGCTGCAACAATGGTTCCATGAGACACTGGATGTAGCAGGAGCGGCGGCGCCGTGCACGGAGAAAATCGGGGGCATGCGGTCCAGGTGGGCCGGCATCGGATTTGACTCCCGGCGGGCGGCCGGGCATGCGACCATGGCGGGGTGATGTCGGGCGAAGCATATCGGCTGGTTCGGCTGCCGAACGGGCACTGCAGCGTTCATTCGGTGGCGCAAGGGGAGACGTTTCATCCGGTCGTCGGGCCGGTCGCGGAGGGCGAGTCGCTCTACGTCGCACAGCTCCGGGTGGGGGAGCGCGCGGCGCTCGAGCCGGGCGAGTTCGTGGTCTGGGACGTCGGGCTGGGAGCAGCCGGAAACGCCGTCGCGATCCTGCGCGCCGCCGCTCGAGTCCGGTGCCGCCTTCGGCTGATCAGCTTCGACCACACGATCGAGCCCCTGCGGTTCGCCCTGGATCACGCCGCGCAACTCGAGTATCCGCTTGGCTATGCGGGGCGGATTCAGGCCCTGATCGACGAAGGCCGTTCCGAGTGGGAGGAGCCCGGGCGCCGGATTCGATGGGAGCTCTGCCAAGGGGATTTTCCGGCATGGCTGGCATCGCCGGCAAGCGCGGTTCTGCCGCCGCCCCATGCGGTTTGCTACGATCCGTTCTCCCCGGCCCGGAATCCGGCGATGTGGACATTGCCGCTGTTCCGGCGGCTGCACGGTTGCATGAGCAACGATCGGCCCTGCGCATGGGCCAACTACTCCAGGAGCACGCTCCTGCGGGTGACTCTGCTGCAGGCGGGCTTCTTTGTGGGCAGGGGCCGTGCAACGGGTGAAAAGGAGGAGACGACCGTGGCGGCGAACCGTCGGGAGCTGGTCGAGCGTCCGCTGGATACGGGCTGGCTGGCCCGGCTCCGGCGATCGACGAGCGCCGAGCCGCTTCTCGATCCGGTGTACCGCCAGGCGCCGGTGTCGGCCGCCACCTGGGAGGATCTGCAGGCGCATCCCCAGTTCCTGCATGCCCGGCGGTAGGATTCCGCCCCGCGGCCCAGGCCGCCACCCCGGCGCCGCTCATCGAGTCCCTGCGGATGGAGATCAGGCCGGAGAGGCCGTCAGCTCGATGATGCGCCTCAGGGGAATGCGCGGCCGAAAGCCGGTGTAGCGTTCGAGCTTCTCGACGCAGGGCTTGCGCCGGCGCATGTCCTCGAACCCGGGGGCGTAGGCCTGATCGTAGGGCACCAGCTCGACAACCGAGCTCGATCGCAGAACCGATCTTACCAGATCGGCCAGGCCGCGGATGGAGATTTCCTCGGCGCCGCCGATATTGAACACCTGGCTGCGTGCAGCCGGGCAGCCCATGAGGCGGACGAGGGCCTCGACCGTATCGGCGACGTGGCAGAAGCAGCGTGTTTGGCTGCCATCGCCGTGGACCATCAAGGGGCGGCCCTGGCGGGCGGCATCGATGAACCGGGGGAGAACCATGCCGTAACGGCCGGACTGGCGGGGGCCAACTGTGTTGAACAGGCGCGCGATCGTGACGGGCAGGCCGCGTTCGGCTGCGTAAGCCATGGCGAGAAACTCGTCCATCAGCTTCGAGCAGGCATAGCTCCAGCGGCCCAGATGGGGAGGACCGATCAGCAGATCGTCGGTCTCGGCAAAGACCGCCTGGGCACTCTTGCCGTAGACCTCGGACGTCGAGGCCAGCAGCGCAGGCGTTCCCGCCGCCGCCGCGGCTTCGAGCAGGGCCAGGGTTTCGTCCAGGTTGGTGCGAATGGTCCGGATAGGCTCCCGGACGACGAGCTCGACGCCGACCGCAGCGGCGAGGTGGAACACGCCTCGGGCGCCCCGCAGGTCGCCGGCCAGGCCGGGGCGGGCCGAGACCTTCGATTGAACCATCTCCAGGCCGGGATGGCACCGGACAGCCTCGAGGTTGGCGAGGCTGCCCGTGGACAGGTCGTCGATCACGCAGACCAAGTGGCCATCGGCGAGGAGCCGCTCCACCAGGTGGGACCCGATGAACCCGGCGCCGCCCGTCACCACGAATCGCGAGGAGCTCATTGCGCGGGGGGTCGGAGATCCAGAGCCTCCGCAACGGCCTCTGCCAGCTTCTGGCGGTAGTCCGGATCGGCGATCTTCCGGGCTTCGTCCGGGTTCGACAGGTAGCCGCCTTCGATCAGGACGGCAGGCTGGGCCTGGCCCCGCAGGACGCCCATGAAACGGGCGCGGCGCACCCCTCGATCCGGGGCGCCGCTGGCCCTCACCAGGCATTCATGCAGCCGCGCGGCGTATCGGAGATTGTCCGCGTCAAATGCGTTGTTAGGGAACACGGCGGCCAGATTGTCGGAGTTCTCGCGCGCCACATGCGATGGCATTCCGGTGGGAGTCAGGCAGTAAGTCTCGATCCCCGAGGATCGCGGATCCCCTTTGGCCGAGTTGAAATGCAGGCTGAGGAACAAGTCCGGCTGCGCATCCCCGTTGAGCCTGACACGGTCGGCCAGGGGGCAATCGACATCCTCATCGCGGCTGAGGACGACAGTCCAGCCCTGATCGGCGAGCAGCGGCTCGAGGCGTTGGGCCCAATCCAGCGTGTAGTCTTTCTCCCACTGGCCGGTCACCGTGTTCGAGGCGCCCGGATCGGCCCCCCCATGCCCGGGATCGACCACGATCGTGCGCGAGGATACGCAGGGAACGGGATCGGGGCGCAGGAGCGGCTCGAGGTTCTTTTGGGCATCCAGGACATGGAGCCGCCAGAGCCCCTGAAGCCGGCGGAGGCCGAACCCGAGCCACAGATCGATCTTGTTCCAGCGGGCGACGGCTTGGCCGGGATAGAGGAGCAATGGGCCATGCGGGGTCCGCAGCTCGACTGGCCCGTTCCCGGCGGCCGGAGGAGCGGCCATCTCGATGCCCAGCGCCTCGCAAAGGGCATCCAACGGCACCCAGACCTCTGAGAATCGGTTGGTCCAGCCGGGCACCGAGGATGGAAGAACGATGGACGGTGCCGCAGGCGCCACCGGCGCCGCCGAGGAGACTGCCGGCTCCATGACCGGCTCCATGACCGGTAGCGGCGAAGGCTCGGCAGGCCGATCAGGCGGAGGCAGCAGGGGCGACAGGGCGGCCGCATGGCCGCCGGACGGCACCCGAAAGGCCTCATGTTCAACATGCCGGCACCCGGTCCAAACGGCCGCCAGAACCGCGAGCAGAATGACTCTTTTCTCGAGCAAACCGCGGGATTGTGGCGGGAATACGTGGGCGGATACAAGCAAGAATCGGCGCGCCAGGGGCTCGAGTTATCGACATCGTCGATTCGTTACCCGGCGATCGGCCGCCTTCATCCTGTTGTCAACAGCGATCCGGCTCGAGCCGGCTCGAGCACGCCCGCTGGTCAGGGCCAGCTTGCGTCTCTTGGGCATCCCGCACCCGGGGGCGGCCGGGGTGTAAACGATGCTTGCCGGGCGAGGGCAGCGACCGCCATAGTGCCTCGATGCCGGAGTGCAGGCAGTGAAGGACCAACCATGAACCTGATGGCGGCCGTGCGCGAGTGGGGGAGATTCGTCCAGTTCTCGCAGACTGCATGGGCGCTGCCTTTCGGGCTGGCCGCGATGGTGGTGGCGGCGCGCGATCAAGCGGGCTGGCCCGGGTTGCGCGTCTTCGGGCTGGTCCTGATCGCGATGGTCAGCGCGCGGACATGCGCAGTCGCCTTCAACCAGATCGTGGACCGCGAGCATGACCGGCTGAATCCGCGGACGGCCGGGCGGTCTTTGCCCGCAGGCCGCGTGACTGCCGTGGAGGCATGGGGGGTGTGCGCCGCGGGCGCCATCGGTCTGGTGGCGGCGAGCTATTTCCTGAACCGCATCTGTTTCTTTCTGTCGCCGGTGGCGCTGCTGGTCATTTGTTCCTACTCGCTGGCCAAGCGATGGACCGACTACACGCATCTGGTTTTGGGCGTGGCGATGGCGATGGCGCCGCTGGGGGCGTGGCTGGCGGTACGGGGCACGCTGGGGATCAGCGTGGTGGTGCTGGCTCTGGCGGTGGTGTTTTGGCATGTGGGGTTTGACATCATGGATTCGCTGCAGGATTACGAGTTCGACCGGCGCCACGGGCTGCGCTCGCTGGTGGTGGCCTGGGGGCCGCGCAACGCGCTCCGGGCCGCCTTTCTGGCGCACATGCTGATGTGGGGTGGGCTGGCGGCGTTCGGGCTGATCTCGCGGTTTCGTGTGGCGTATGTGGCGGGGATGATCGTGATGCTGGCGACGCTGTTGCTCGAGCACTGGCTGGCGTGGCGACGCAGGATCCAGTGGGCGCACGGGGCGTTCTCCCGCCTGCACGCGCTCATCAGCGCCGTGTTCCTGATCGTTACGGTGGCGGAGGTGGTGTTCCCGTGGTTTCGAGTGTCCCGCTAGAGAATGGGTTTGACGGGTTTCCGGTTGTGGAGTATAGGTGCTGCATGATGATAGGTGCTGAGCTGCGACTGGCCCTGCGAGGCGCGCTGCGAATCCGCGGCGCGGCAGTTGGGTTGTAGTCTGGCACCAGAAAATTTCACCCCACTGCCCGCGGCGGCAGTGGGGTTTTTTATTGCCCGACACAGGAAACAGACCATGAAAGCGAGACGAATCATTATCTTCGACACCACGCTCCGCGACGGCGAGCAATGCCCGGGAGCATCGATGAACCTGCGGGAGAAGCTGGAGGTGGCCCGGCAGCTGGCCCGGCTCCGAGTCGATGTGATCGAGGCCGGATTCCCGGTGATCAGCGACGGCGATTTCCAGGCGGTTCAGGCGGTGGCCCGGGAGGTCCGGGGGCCGACGATCGCCGGGCTCGCCCGGTGTGTCGCCAAGGACATCGACGCGGCGGCGGCGGCGGTCAAGCCCGCCGGCCGGCGGGGGCGCATCCACGTCTTCCTGGCGACGTCCAAGATCCATCGCGAGTTCAAGCTCGGCAAGGCGCAGGACGAGATCCTGCGGCTCGCGGTCGAGGGGGTTCGCCGTGCCCGGTCGTACATCGAGGATGTCGAGTTCTCGCCCGAGGACGGCTCGAGGACGGAGCCGGAGTTCCTGGTGCAAGTCTGCCGGGCGGTCGTGGCGGCGGGCGCGACAACGGTCAACATCCCGGACACGGTGGGATGGGCCATGCCCGACCAGTTTGGCGAGCTGATCCAGCGGCTCCACGACGAGGTGCCCGAGTTCTCGTCCGGATCGGCGGTGATCAGCGTGCATTGCCACAACGATCTCGGGCTGGCGGTGGCCAACTCGCTCGCCGCGGTCCGGCACGGGGCGCGCCAGGTCGAGTGCACCGTCAACGGGATCGGCGAGCGGGCCGGCAACGCCGCCCTCGAGGAGATCGCCATGGCCTTGAAAACCCGGAAGGATTTCTTCGCCGCCTGCGCTTGCGGCATCAATACCCGCGAGATCGTCAAGTCCTCCCGCCTCGTGTCGCGCATGAGCAGCCTCCTGGTCCAGCGGAACAAGGCCGTCGTCGGGGAGAACGCGTTCGCGCACGCCAGCGGCATTCATCAGGACGGGGTGCTCAAGAAGCGCGAGTGTTACGAGATCATGAACCCGGTCTCCGTCGGCTGGGGCAAGAGCCAGCTGCCCCTCACCAAGCATAGCGGGCACGCCGCCCTGGCGGCGCGGCTGAAGCACTTGGGCTTCCGGCTTTCGGACTCGGACGTGGATGCCATTTTCAAACGGTTCAAGGAGATCGGCGACAAGAAGAAATTTGTCTACGACGACGATCTGACTGCGCTGGTGGGAGGGCACATCACCGAGGTGCCGGAGACCTGGTCGCTGGATTACCTGCATGTGACGTCGGGCAACCAGACCGTGCCCACCGCAACGGTGCGGCTGAAGCGGCTCCAGGGAAAGAAGCCGCCGGAGCTGCTCCAGGAAGCCGGGATCGGCGACGGCCCAGTCGATGCCGCCCTCAAAGCCATCGACCGCCTCACCCAGACCCGCGGACGCCTCCTTGAGTACACGCTGCGCGCCGTCTCGCAGGGCAAAGACGCGCTCGGCGAGGTCTCCGTCAAGGTCAAGTTCGCCGATCGCGATCTCGTGCCGGGCAAGGGCGCCAGCACCGATGTCATCGAGGCCAGCGCCCGGGCCTACCTCAACGCGGTCAACCGCTACCTCTTTTGCGGCCAATCCAAGCGGGCCCACTCGGCTCAGCCCTGAAACATGACGCCGCCAGGGGATCCACCATCCGCGCTCGCCCGGCCAAATCCCTCCGCCGACATCGATCCCCGCTGCCCGGATCCGCCAGTGCCGGGCCCCGAGGCGGCCCGGCAGATCCTCGTCCTCGGACTCGGCAACAGCCTCATGAGCGATGATGCGGCCGGCCTCGAGGCTGCACGCCGGGTTCGTCCGGCCTGCCGGCGCCTGCCGTCGGTGATCGTCTCCGAAACGGAAGAGATGGGACTGTCGTTGCTCGATGTGATGGCCGGCTACCGCGCGGTGATCCTGGTGGATGCTGTCTGCACCCGGCGGCAGGGCGTGGGCAAGCTCTGGGAGCAAACGGATCGGGATCTGGCGTCGGTGCCGGAGTTCTCCCCCCATTTTCTGGGAGTGGGCGAGGTGCTGCGATTGGGCAGAGCCCTGGGCATGGCGATGCCAGGCGAGGTGCGGATCCTCGGCATCGAGGTCGCCGATCCATGGACGGTGGGCCACGGGCTCACGCCGATGGTCGAAGCCGCGATCCCTCGAGCCGCCGCGCGGATCCTGGCCTGGCTGGAAGAAATGACGGGGGCGGCATCCTGAGCGGGCCCATCGCCCATCGCCCAACGGCTCCGGCCGAGGCCGCCGGCCCGCGAGCAGCGCCCCATCAGCGCGGCCGAACCAGGATCTCCTCGACCACGGCGCGCGGCGGCAGACGGATGGCCAGCGCGATGCACTCGGCGACGTCTTCGGGCTGGAGCATCAACTGCCGGGCCTCGGGTGATGGCGGCTGCGGCCGAAGATTCAGCAGAGGAGTGTCGATGTCGCCGGGAAACACCGAGCAGGCTCGGATCCCGTTGGCGCGTTCCTCGGCGTTGATGGACTGCGTCAGCCCAGCCAGGCCGAACTTCGAGACGACATAGGCCGGGCCAGCCTTGGCGCTGGCCTGTTTGGCGGCGTCCGAAACCACATTGACGATCGTGCCGGCCCGCTGCTTGCGCATTCCGGGGAGGAATGCCTGGACGCAGAGGTACGCGCCGGTGAGGTTCGTCTCGAGCATGTGCTGGTAATTGCCATAGCTGACTTCAGCCAGGCTGCGCCGGGGGGTGTTGGTTCCGGCCGAATTGACCAGGACATGGACCGTTTCGAACAGACCGATGACTTTGCGCTGGAGGTGCTCGACGGCTTCGGGGTTGGTGATGTCCGCCGGGCATGCCAGGATCTGGCTGGCGAGGGGACCGGCACGCTGGATTGTTTGCTGGAGGGCGGCCTCACGGCGGCCGACGATGGCCACGTGCCAGCCTTCTCGGGCGAGAAGCAGGGCGGTCGCCTGGCCCACGCCGCTGCTCCCGCCGGTCACAACCACAATTCTCTTGCTCATCAGGCCGTGCATCGTGCCGCTTCGCGGGCGCCAATGCCAGCCCGGAAATCATGGCCCCGATCAAAAACCTTGCTCTCAGCAGTCGCGCGCCAGATACCCATCGCCCGTCCCCAACCGATCGTACCATGTCGCCTTTAACACCCAGGACAGCAGCGCGAAGCCCGCAGCCCACGCCGCGCATCGGCCCCATTGCTGCAGGACAAGGTAGATCGGAGCGGCCACCATGGCGATCTGCCAGGCAATGCCGAGCAAGACATTGACGCCATCGCGGAGGGCGTCCCGGTTGGGGGCCAGATGGGGCGTCTCGGCCCTGCATTTCTCCAGGATCGGACGCCAGAAGCCCCACGGCCGCACCGTGCGGTAGAACTCCATCAGGACGCCGTCGGGCTCCGGCCGGGTGGCCAGGCATGCGACGATGGACGCAGCCGCGCTGATCGCCAGCACCCAGAGGAACAGCGCCACGTCGCGCAGATCCGGATACAGAGAGGGAATGGCAAGGGCGGCGATTGTGCCGCCCGCCATCCCGGCCCAGAAGCCATGGCCGTTGAAACGCCACCAGTGCCACTTGAAGACGTTCGGCAGGACAAAGGCCGGGACCAGCGCGCTGACGATCCAGCGCGTGACCGAGTGCACATTGACCGCGGCATACCCGAAGGCGATCCCCATCACGATGACCACCAGGGACCAGAAATAGCCCCAGCGCACGTAGTGGCGGGGCTCCTCTCGAGGGCGGAAATACCGCCGGTAGATGTCGTTGACAATGTAGGCGACGCCCGAGTTCACGGTCGAGACGAAGGTGCTCATGAAGGCCGCCAGCAGACCGGCAAGGATGAGCCCCTTGCAGCCGATGGGCAGGTGTTGCGACACCACCGCCGGGAGGATCTTCTCGAAATCCACCTTCGCGCCCATCGAGCGGAGCTCGGACCCGTGAAAGACGATGCCCAGCACGGCGATGCCCGCGATCAGGAGGAAGCGCGGGGCGATCGAGGCAACCGCCATCATCCAGTTCTCGAGGGCGGCCTCGCGGGGGCTTCGCGTCGAGAGCACGTGCTGGATTGCATAGTTGGGCGTCGGCCCCGCCATGCTGACGAGCACGCCTTTGAGAAACAGCATGAGCATGAAAAAGCCGAACAAGGCATAGCCATCGCCCTCCGGGCCGTAGATGCGCTCCTGGAGGGCGGGCATGGTCTGGGACCAGTCCAGATCGAGCCGCCAGCCAAAGAACATCTCGTCCCAGCCGGCAGGCACGGCGCCCGCGATTTGCTCCGGCGTGGTCTGAGCGATCACCACCGCCGCGATGATCAGCGCGGCCGCGACAATCAAGCCGAACTGGATCAGATCGTTCAGAACCACCGAAAACATGCCCCCAAAAATGCAATACACTCCCGAGACAAGCATGATGACCAGCCCGTAGGTGTTCGGGCTCCAGCCGAGCCGAAAGAACGGCTCCGCAAACTTCCCGATGCCCTGGAACGCCATCGTCAAAAAACCCACGACGCTCACCAGCGCATACAGCACCACGCTCGCATAGGCCAGTTCCGCCCCGGCGCCGCGGCCGAACCGGGTGCGCATCCACTCCGCGCCCGTAAGCACGTTGGACCGGCGCACCCACTGGCCCAGGTAGACCATTCGGAAGATGACGTTGAACAACGGCCAGATCCACAGCAGCCAAAGGCCCTTGGCACCATAGATGCACAGCATGGCCGTAAACCACATCGTGCCCGAGATATCGATGCCGCTGGAGCCGTGCGCAATGCCGATCATCCACCAGGGCAGGCTCTTGCCCGCGAGAAAATAGCTCTCCGAGCTGCCCGCAGCCCTCTTCGCCACCCACCAGCCCACGGCGACCATGAGCAGCAAATAGACCGTGACGATGGCCAGATCGATCGGATGCATGATGGGTGATCGGATGTGGTTCAGGCGTCGCGGACAGGATGGCGCAGCAGGTGACCGAGCACGGCGCGCAAGCTGCCCCGGGCCATGCCAATGCACGTGTCGCACGCGCCATAATAGAGAAGCAACTCGTCTTCACGTGCCACGCACGCCGTCGGAAACACCACGTTCGGGATGTAAAGCCCCACCCTCTCGTAGTAAGCCTCCGGCGCCAAAAGAGGCTCAGGGCTGCGGGCGAGAATGCGGCGTGGATCGTCCGGATCCAAGAGCATCGCACCCATCCGATACGTCACGGCCCGCGCCAGAGCATCGGTCGTCTCGACCCCGTGATAGAAGACCAGCCAGCCGTGCTCGGTGAGGATGGGAGGGCAGGCCCCGCCGATGCGGTTGTTCTCCCAGGGATAGGCGGCACGGGCGAGCAGCTCGGGCTCGGACCAGCAAGCCAGATCGTCGGAGTAGCTGATCCAGATGCAGGATCGCCCGGCTTCCAGGGGGCGACGCAGCACGGCATACCGGCCGCGGATCTTCTCCGGAAACAGGATCGCATTGCGGTCGTCCATGCCGGCGGGCGTTATCCACGAGTGAAACAGCCAGGATCGGCCGTCGTCGGAAACCCCCAGCCCCGAGCGCGTCAGGTTGTCCGAACGGCCGCCGGCAATGTTCGTCGAGCCAGCGGCCGCGGAGGGCGGCGCGGGCGGAAGGCCGGGGAAGGCCGTCTCGTAAGAGTCCGGAACGCCAATGCCGGTCGGATGGGATGACCAGGCATAGGGCCGGAAGGCAAACGTCATCCACCAGCGACCCTCGAGGCGCGTCACGCGCGGATCCTGCACGCTGCCAATGGGGCTGCCACAGACGGCCGGCGTGAAGACCGGCTCCGGATCAGCCAGCTCCCAGCGTACCCCATCGTCGCTGCGCTGAAGTCCCAGCTGGCAGATGAACGGGCGCAACGAGCCGGCGGTACGTTCCAGCATCCAGTATTGCCGGCCATCATGAAAGACGGCCGGATTGAACGTGACGGCACGCCGCCACGCGGGACCGCCCGGCACAACCACGGGATTATGAGGATCCCGCGTGAAGAGCGAGGGCTCGGAATCAGGGGTGGGGTGATGCGGGCGCGCGCTGGTTTTGATCGTCATGGAAGAGGGCTTTCACGCTTAAGATGCTGGCGGAACGTCCTCGGAAAGACAAGTCCGAAGCCCCTCGCAGGGGCCGAAAGACCAAGGCCAGTGAATCGCAGCAGGCAAGTGTTTCTGGCGGAGCTGGCCCATCATTTCCCCGATGAATCGATCCCGGAAATCAAACAGCATCTCCACTCTCAGTCTGGCCATTGACTCCACTTTTTCGGCTCTTGTCCGCTTCCCGACCGATCACCTGCCCGTCTTGATCCATTCGCCGCACCTCACCCCACGGCATCCACCCGCAGATCCCTCATCGTCGCCAGATCCCCCAGCGCCTCCACTCCCCGCATCGGCCGCGCCCCGCTCCGCCGCCTCGGCCCAAACCGATCCCGA
>JAKLFB010000035.1 GCA_022711435.1 Verrucomicrobiota bacterium | reverse complement strand
CAGAACCCTCCACTGGATGGGCGGGACACAGGAGCAGCTGGCGCAGCGTCTGGCGGCCCTGCGCGAGGCGAGCTTCGCCGGGATTGACCAGCTCCAGATTCACGTCAGCACCGGCCAGGACGGCGCCTTCTCCCCGAGCGAGGAATTTCTGCGTGAAGTCGGGAATGAACTACGGACGTGGGGCATCCTGTTCCAGACGTTCACGCGCACCGAGAGGGATTCACGGACGTTCCATCGTCTGCTGGACCTCGGTTGCGCCAGCTTCGCGACCGACTATCCCGACGCAGCGATGCGCGCGATCCGCGAATACTACGGACGCAAGTGAGGCGATCGCCAGCAGGCCAAGCGCTCCTCTTCCACACTCATGTCAGCCCCGTCTCCCTCGCCTGGACGCCGCCCTTCGCGCTGGCTGGCGATGTTGAGGGTCTTTGCGCCGGCGCCGGCCGTCGAGGTCATCGAGCGGGAGCCGGCCGCGGTGAAAGCGCTGTATCGTTACTGGCAGCGCCGGATTTTGTTTTCCACGATCGTCGGCTACGCAATGTTCTATTTCGTGCGCAAGAATCTCAGCCTCGCGATGCCGGGATTGGGCCAGGACCTGGGCATCGGCAAGGCGGATCTGGGACTCTTTCTCACGTTGCACGGATTGCTCTACGGCGTCTCCAAGTTTGCCAACGGCGTGCTGGGCGACCACGCCAACGCGCGCACCTTCATGGCCGCCGGCCTGCTTCTCTCGGCGCTGGTCAACGTCTGCTTCGGGCTGAGCTCGGCCGTTCTCACGCTGGGCCTATGGTGGATGCTCAATGGGTGGGTGCAAGGCATGGGCTTTCCCCCCTGCGCCCGGCTGATGACCCATTGGTTTCCCCCGAAGAAACTGGCCACGAACTTCTGCATCTGGAACACCTCCCATTCGATCGGCGCAGGTCTCGTCGTAGTGCTTTGCGGGTATTTGGCGGAATACCACTGGCGGCTTTGTTTCTTGGGGCCCGCTGGCCTGGCGATTCTCGGATCGGTCTTTCTGCTTGTCTCCTTGCGCGACACGCCGCCGTCGCTGGGGCTGCCGGAAGTCGAAGGGACGGAGCAGGGAGCCAACGCCGGCGGGTTCTCGTCCGCCCTGCTCCAGCAAGTGTTCGGCAATCCGTACATCTGGCTGCTGGCGCTGGGCAGCTTCTGCGTCTACAGCCTCCGCTACGCCGTTCTCGACTGGGGGCCCACGTGCTTGACCGAGATGAAGCAGATCCGGCTGAGCCATTCGGGCTGGATGGTGGCAGGCTTCGAATTGGCGGGTGTGGCTGGTATGTTGATTTCTGGCTGGCTGACCGATCGCGTGTTTGGCGGGCGGGGCGCGCGGCTCTGTGTGATCTTCATGGTTCTGGCCGGGGTGGCCATCCTGCTCTTCTGGAAACTGGCCAGCCAGTCCCTCTGGCTCAACACGATGCTGCTCTGCCTGGCGGGGTTCTTCATCTATGGCCCCCAGGCGCTGGTCGGCATCGTGGTCGCCAATCTGGCCACGAAACGGCTGGCAGCGACGGCGATCGGATTCACCAGCATCTTTTCCTATGCCAGCACGCTGCTTTCGGGCTGGGGCCTGGGCGCTCTGGTTCAGCATCACGGCTGGAATGCCGCGCTGGCGGGCATGACAGGCATGGCCGCCCTGGGCACGGTCTTGTTCGCCCTCGCGTGGCCGGCCAAAGCCCACGGCTATGCTGCCGCGCCAGCGTCGCCGAGACTCCCCTCCGCCGGCCATGCTCCGGCGTCCTGATCGAGCCTTCGCGTGTTGGAGCAATTGGCCGCCGATTGCGCATCCAGGGAATTCGCTGGCCTTTATTTGTGCGGCTTTGCTTCGGAGAAGATAGTGGCAGCGAAGCCCCTCAAGGAAGGTTCCAGCGTGATGACTCGCCATACCGCCGCATCCGTCACGGAAGGGCCAGTCGGTAGAAAGCGCTGCCATTGGCCGGGTCAATGGGAACGACGACATGATTGGTAGCCGTTGAGCTCGGCACCGTGACCCAGTTCGTGCCAATGCCAATACCCGGGCCGTTGGCCTGCGCTTCCAGGCGCCCACCTGCAACGGGCCAGGAGATGTCCAGCATGCTGCCGGACAACTGGACCGTCAGGCGCATAGAGAAGAGCCTGTAAACGACCCCGCCGGTCCCATTGGCCGAGGTGTTGGTCACCAGGGCGTAGAGTTCTCCATCCGCGTCCTCTCCGAATCCATGCACGGTAAGGCCGTTCGGCAAGATCCCCGTGCCAAACTGGGGCAGTGAAAACGCCTGGATCTGGCCGGTCTGAAGATCGGCGTAGAACATACGGCCGTCCGCCCGCACGGGCACTCGATGCAGGGCCAAGTCACCGAAGATATACTTCCCGAACAGCTCCGGGATCGCTGTGCCGCGATAGACGAAGCCGCCGGTGATGGAGATGCCTTCGTTGTGGTCGTATTCCAGTGTCCCCAAGATACCAGTAATCGGGTCAATCAGCCCCACCGGACTTCCCGGGCTGCGATTCCCGGGGGGCGCCCCGATGGTGCCGGCGGGCCCGGACGGACCGTCGGTACGGTTGAAAAGGAAGTCCCCCTCTTTGATCGCCCAGCCGTAGTTGCCGCCGAGGACAATGCGGTCGATCTCCTCGATGTTGTTCTGGCCGACGTCGGCCAGGATCAGGTCACCATTGGCACGGTCGAAGGAGAAGCGATAGGGGTTGCGCAGCCCGTAGGCATAGATCTCGGGCGCTTGGCCCGGCCCCTGGAACGGGTTGGTCGTCGGGATGCGGTACTGGCCGTTGGCGCTGACCGGATCGGGGCTGGTCGGGTTCAAGGCTGGATTGAGCGGGTCAAACCGCAACATTTTGCCCAGTGGGGTGCCCAGGTTTTGGGCGTTGCCGCCCGGCTCGATGTGGCTCGGTCCGACATCGTTGGCGTTGCCGCCGTCGCCCAAAGCGAGATACAGGTAGCCGTCCGGTCCGAAGGCGATCGTGCCGCCGTTGTGATTGCCGGCGTTTTTGCCGAACGAGATGACCTCCCGGCGCGAGGCGGGATCAACGAGATTGGCGTCCGTGGCCGAGATCTTCCACTCGTTGACGACGTTCTGGTAGTTGTTCGTGGCGGTGGTCGGCACAGGATAGGTAGGCGTCGTCTCTGCCGGGATGGGCTCGCTGTTATAGGTATAGAGCGTGCGAAAACCGGGGCTGGCCGGGTTGTTGAAGCCGGGATGAAAGGCCAGTCCAAGAAAGCCGCGCTCGTCGTTGGGATTGGTCGGGACCAGCGGCGGCTGCACGCGGCTCTGGATGTCGAGCGCCGACCCGGGCAGCAAGATCCCGTTCTGAATGATGCGCAACAACCCGTTCTGCTCCACCACGAATAGCCGGCTGGTGTCGCCGGGCGGGCTGATGGCGTAGTCGGGCGCGGCCAGTCCGGTGGCGATGGGCTGCAACAGGATGGCGATGTTCCCGTTCGGAATCGCTAGCAGGTACCTGGCCACGGTCACGTGTACGGGGGCTGACGTCGTCGTGGCGCCGAGGTTGTCTGAGGCCACCGCGGTCAGCGTATGCGGCCCAAGCGCGAGGCGGGTCGAGACACGGTACGGGCTGGCGGCAGCGTCGCCCAGCGACACCACCCCGTCGAAGAGCTGGACGTTCGTCACGCTGCCATCCGTATCGTTGGCGGAGGCCTCGATGGTCATGGTGTCGGTGTTGCCGAAGACCGAGTTGTCAGGAGGGTTAGTGATGGCCACGCTGGGCGGCGCGTTCGCCGTCGCCGGCGTCGAGCGTTCGTAGGAGTAGTGCCCACCAACTGCCCAGGACAGGAACTTAATGTCGATGTAAATATTGTCGGTCTTGAGATGGACGACGGCGTCTTTTCCCACCGTGTTGGGAGGCCCCCCATTGACGCTCTTGGCCCAGGTGTTCCAATCCTTGTAGGAGAGGGCCGCATAATTGGCGGTGGTTCCGTTCGCCCACTCTGTGTCGATGGGGCTCAGGAAATGAGTGAACCCAGTCTCCTGCTGACTGTTGAAGAGCCCCGCAGAACTGCCGCGAGTCAACGCGACGCGGGCCGTCAGATGATCGGGATCATTCGCATCGCTTTTGACGATGCGCGGGCCGGTCCAGACGGTGGCCGCTTGGCCGCTCAGCGGCCCGGACAACGCGGCTAGGCAAAGACCCATGAGAATGTAATGGGTATGCGGCTTCATTTTGAGTATTCAATTTCGTTGTGGATCCAGACATTCGATGCGTGACACTTCCAACCGCCGACTCAGATTCTGCCAACTCGCCTGATGCCTGCGAGTTCAACACCATATTCTATCGTGCCTCTTGTCCCCCGGCTGTGGCACTTTGGTCGTACGCCTTTGTCGGTACGCACGAGCCGGCCATTCGCCCTCGGCCTGTTCGGCGCACGCGCCACATCCGAGCCGCCCGATCCCGATTATCCCTACGGTCATCGCAAATACGAGACGATCGCGACGCTGGACATCAGCGGCTTGAGGCTACTGCCGGTTGGGGAGTATTGCAGGATGTATTCGAGCGCTTGACCGGCAGCCCGTTTCCCACTGTGACACCCCTGTCGCTCGCTCGAATCCTGCTCGCCTTGCCCATCACCCTTTTCGCGGCGCGGTATGAACGCCGGCGCGGACGCGAATTGGGCAGCGATGTCTTGCAGGCTGATGCGACGAGAACGCAGATCAACGTTGTTGCATCACTGGCAGCGTTGATCGGTTTGCTGGGATCCTCGATCCGGCTGAAGAGTGCTGGAAATCTCAGCATTATGCTCGACAATCTTCACCGCCTTGGCGAAGCTTATGCCCGGTCATCTCAGCGACTTTGAGCCGGTCCAGCGTGACAGTGATGTGATTGACCATCTGTATGGTTTGCGTCAACGCCCACCCGGGATGGAGGCAGTGCGGGCAGTTTCGATTTTGCGATTACCGCATTCGCTGCCAAGAGACCACCCCCAACAGAGCTGTAATGAAAATCATCTCGGGCCTCGCGAACGGCACCAAACGATGAAGGGCGGCCTCCACCGTTTGAATTCCGGACTGTGCCAAAATGAACACTCGCACTGAAACCGACAGCCTGGGCGCCATCGAGGTGCCCGTTGACCGCTACTACGGCGCGCAGACAGCCCGTTCGCTGATCCATTTCGACATTGGTCGCGACGTGATGCCGCGCGAACTCATCCGCGCGTTCGGCATCCTCAAGAAGACTGCCGCGCTCGTAAACCGGGATCTCGGCAAGCTCTCTGAGGAGAGGTGCCAACTGATCGTGCAGGCCAGCGATGAAGTCATTTCCGGGACACTCGACGAGCATTTCCCGCTCCGCATCTGGCAGACGGGCAGCGGCACACAGACGAACATGAACGCCAACGAGGTGATCTCCAATCGCGCCATCGAGATCGCTGGTGGCCAGATGGGCACCAAGCAACCCGTCCATCCCAACGATCACGTGAACATGTCGCAGTCGTCGAACGACACGTTCCCCACCGCCATGTCTATCGCGGCGGCGACGGAACTAGAGCAGACGCTCCTCCCGCAGGTTCAACGTCTGCGCGATGCTCTCGAAGCCAAGCGCGTCCAGTTTGCCGACATCGTGAAGATCGGCCGCACCCACTTGCAGGACGCCACGCCCCTCACGCTTGGACAGGAATTCTCCGGCTACGTCTCGTTGCTCGACGCGGGCCTGGCTCGACTGCGCTGCGTGCTGCCCGGCCTGCGCGCGCTGGCCATTGGTGGCACCGCGGTCGGCACGGGATTGAACACGCACCCGGAATTTGCGGAACGCGCTGCGAGGAAGATCGCCGAATTGACGAGCCAGCCGTTCACCTCGCATCCGAACAAATTTGCCGCGCTGTCTGCGCACGACGAACTGGTGATGGCCAGCGGCGCGCTCAAGACCCTGGCCGCCTCACTCATGAAAATTGCCAATGACATCCGATGGCTTGGCTCCGGTCCGCGCTGCGGCTTGGGCGAACTGACGCTGCCAGAGAACGAACCCGGTTCCTCCATCATGCCGGGCAAGGTGAACCCGACGCAGTGCGAAGCGCTCACGATGGTTTGCGTGCAGGTGATGGGCAACGACGCCGCCGTTGGCTTCGCCGGCTCGCAGGGCAATTTCGAACTGAACGTCTTCAAGCCGATCATGATTTTCAACTTCCTCAATTCCGTCCGGCTGTTGGCCGACGCCTGTCGGTCGTTCAACGTGCATTGCGTGGCCGGCCTGGAAGCGAACCGCGAGCGCATCGAGGATTACGTGGAGAATTGCCTGATGCTGGTGACGGCGCTGAACCCGAAGGTTGGCTACGACAACGCGGCGAGGATCGCCAAGACCGCGCTCAAGGAGGGTACGACCTTGCGCGAAGCCACGCTCAAGCTCGGTTTGCTCTCGGGGGCGGAGTTCGACCAGGCAGTCGTCCCGGAGCGCATGACTCGGCCGTAGGATGTTGAGCTGCTACATGAGCCGCTGCGGTGCTTTTCAACCGTATTGGCGATGAAGGCCCTTTTCGCTGCAACGTGTTTGTTGGCATCGCTTCCCACAATCCGTGGACGCATATCCACTTCGCGCGAACTCAGGGCTGCACCCATCTTTCTTGACCATGTCGCCGTCATCCTGGGACTGCTCAAAATGGTTCTGAAGGCGCGGGGGAATGGATGGGCTGAAGAATCGCGAAAGCCGCGCCCCTCAAACTGTGACTACACAAACTCTCCAATAGGGTGAGCACCCCATAGCGGCCGGAAGATTTTGGCGCATATTTTGCCCAGCGGGACGAGAAGACTCTTTCCAGGATGGCAGGTCAGAGGCCCGCGGCTGCAGAGACGCGACTGCCTGGTTCAGGTGGGGCACAATGCTATGATCGCGAAAGACAGGTCAATGATGAAAGGACAATTATGATACCTGTGATGAGCCGGGAGATCCGGCTGGCCTCCCGCCCCAACGGACTTCCCAGTGCCGCCAACTTTTCGTTGGCACGAGTCATGCCGGAGCCGCTTCCTGACCAGCAGGTGCTGGTTCGTAACCTCTTTATGTCGGTGGACCCCTACATGCGCGGTCGCATGAACGAGGGGAAATCGTATATTCCGCCGTTCGAGCTGCGCAAGCCGCTCGACGGCGGCGCCGTGGGCGAGGTCATCGTTCGCTCATCGCCGATGCCTTGCTGGTTCGCGGAATCCGCATCGAGCACATCATGAGTCCAACTCGCCGCCAGGTGCATTCGCTCACGTTCTTTGCCAAAGTCCGCGGCGCTACGATCACTTGCCCGGACGCAGCCTCACGGAGCGCGCCCCGCAACACAAACACTACGTGAACCAAGGAACCGATATGACACCAACACAAATCATGGAGGCCGAGCACCGGCTCATCGAAACCGTGGTCAAGGCACTGGGCGGAGTCGCCGCCGCCGTCGAGCTGGGCGAGCGCCCCGCCGTCGCCCGCATGGCAACGGCGGTTGAGTTCCTGCGCGTCTATGCCGACCAACTCCATCACGGCAAGGAAGAGAAGCTGTTCTTCCCCATGCTGGTCAAGCGCGGCGTTCCGCCCCAAGGCTGCCCGATTGGCGGGCTGAACCACGAACACGAGAAAGGCCGCGCACTGGTCCAGGCGCTGGCAGAGCAGGCATCCGTGTATGCCCAGGGCAAACCCGGCGCGAAGGAAGTTTTGCTTGAAACGCTTCGTGGAATTCAGGACCTGTATGAAAACCACATCTGGAAAGAAGACGCAATGGTCTTCCCGATGGCCGACAAAGTCCTGACCGCGGCCGACCAGACAGAGCTCTGCAAGAAATTTGCCGAAGTGGACCGAGCCATCGGCTCTGAAACCATCGCGCGGCTGGAACAGTTTGCCCGGAGCCTGGCGACAGGCACCGGCCCGACATTCCAGGCCGGCGGCTCGCCGACGAGCGGCTGCGGCTGCGGGGGTGGATGAGGAAGGCAGCAAGTGCATTGCTGGTGCCGTATCTCGCTTTGTATTTCCTGCTCATCGTGGGTGCGGGCGCGTGGCCGATGGATGCCGTGCTCGCACGCCGACTGATGAACCGTCAGACAGAATGTCACATCTCCGAGTTTGCTGGTGCGTAGAATTTGACTGATTTGGGTGAGCGAATCGCCGCCACGCAGCATGCGGGTCGCGAACGAGTGGCGCAGAAGGCGCAGAGCAAGAGGACTACACCAGCGCTGCTTTGCGCTCGTCGAGCCAGTACATGGCGGCATCGAGGCTATTCAACGATCTTCCATTTGAAACACTCGCCGCCCTTTCGAGCCGGGCTCGGGCCGGTGGCGGTAACGGTGACCAGGCCGGGTTCGCCAGGCCGGGTTGCCAGGTAGCGATGGTTCGTGAGCGACATGAGCATGGTGTCGCCGCGCATCAGGTTGACCCACTGAAATGACTCGGCCTTGCCCGGCGGCTTTCGACCGAGGTCTTTCAACACGGCGGCTTGTCCATCGACGGAAACGAACCGGCCGTTGGCAGCCTTCAGCGCGACGCGGCCTTTGCCCAAATCCAGCACCAGGAATTTCGCGTTTCGGGGGGCGGCGCCCGCTGCCCCGGCAGCGACGTTCACCAGCACCTCGTTCTGCGTGTCGGCAGCCAGGAAGCTGCCGTCGGCCCCGCTGGCCAGCGTGACGGTCTTGCCGATGGGGATCTCGCGCTCGATGCCGCGCGCGCGCGGCTCGACACAAGTGTAGTTGTCGAAATCGGCATAGCCGCCCGACTCGCCCGCGGTGTTGAAGTTGAACAACGCAGGCCGCACACCCTGGAAGGTCGTCAGCTGGAACGTCATGGTGAATGGCTTGCCCAAAGAGGTGAAAGCCTTGCCGTCGGCGCTCCAGCTGAAGATGGCTTCGTCGGTGTCGAAGTGGCAGTGAACGCGCAGCCAGAGATGCGAGGGGGGCGCGGCCGGGCTGATGGCGGGGGCATTGGTGGGCGCAGGGGCTGCGGGGCCGGGTCCGCGGCGTCTGCCGCCGCCGCCGGTGAGCATTTGCAGCACATTGCCTTCGGCGGTTTTTACCACGCCGATCCACGCATAGGGCCAGCTCAACAAAGCAAGGCCGGCGGTGTCGCCCACAGCGAGACCGGACGTCTCCAGCTCAACCGTTATGACGGATTCAGGCCCGGGCGGCCGGTGGCAGAAGCTGTTCCGGGCCGAGTAGAAATCCGTGGCAGGGAGGGAATGAAGCCGCAGCACGCCCGGCATCTCGGTGAGCGACCACTTGGTGTCATCGGGAACATGATTCCATTGCGCATGCGGGTTGAGCTGGGGGCCAGCGAAGCTGTCGTCGTGGATGAACGCCGGCTTGGGCTCCTGCGCATGGCCAGTGTCGGGCTTGATCCAGGTGTTGGGCGCCTTGCGCAAGTTGCCCGGCAACCCGATCAGTGGAAAGCCGTTGTCCCACGTGACCGGAACCAGAGCGACCATGCGCCCGGCGCTGCCGTGGTCGGACATGATGATGCTCCACCATTCCCCGGACGGAGTGTCCACGATGCCGCCCTGGTGGAGCCAGAGCCCGCGGTCGTTGGGCTGGGCGCGAAGCGGCGCCGCGGCGGTCACACCGAGCGACTCGCCCTGGACCATGCGCTCGATCTTCCATGGACCGTCGATCGAGTCAGCAACGGCCACCATCTGGTCCACGGCGCCGCCGGGAATCGCCGACACGTCCACATACTTGCCGTTGATCTTGTAGAGGTGGTGGCCCTCGCCCATGCGGCCGACAAGCGCGCGTTTCGGGGCGTCAGTCCTGAAGGATCTCAGGTCGGGCGCCAGCTCCTCGATCGGATACGGACTGCCGTTCCCGGAGATGATGTAGATCCTGCCATCGTCATCGAAGAGCACCGACAGATCGTGCCGGCCGGGCAGTTGGTTGCGCTCCCAGGGGCCTTGGATGGACTTGGAACGGAATACCTGGAGGCCCACGCCGTTGACATTGGAGAAGACGTAGAACGTGCCCTTGTGATGGCGGATGCAGGGCGCCCAGATGCCGCGGCCGTAAATGTTGCCGCCTTCGAGCCGGAACGCGGGGCCGAGATCGAGCCGGTCCATGCAGTAGCCGGCCAGCTCCCAGTTCACCAGGTCCCTCGAATGCATGATCTGCACCGCCGGGTTCATGTGCATCGTGGTGCCTGCCAGGTAGTAGTCTTCGCCCACCCGGATGACGTCGGGATCCTCGAACTCCTCATAGAACAAGGGATTCGAGTAAGTGCCGTTGCCGTTGTCCGCGGTCCAGTGCATGGTCGCGGCGAGAGGCAGCCCATGGGAAACCGATGAAGCTGCGAGCCCCAGCGCGGCGCTGCCGGCAAGCAGGATCGCGAGAACGAACCGGCTCATTGCGAACGGGTCTTCAACTTCAACACCGTGACGGAATAGGCCGGAAATTCGCGCGTGAAACTGGCGCCCAGGCCGGACACGATCTCCGTGCGGGGGACAACCTTTCGCGGGTCTTGGATCGAGTTGGTGTCGTTCAGGCTGTCGCCCGCCAGCGACACTGCTTCGCCTTCGGGCTCAACCTTCGCCGCGCCGGCAATTTGAATTTCGATGGGCCTGGCCGACCCGGACGCGTTCACGACCTTCAGGTAAATCACGCCGCTCTGGCTGTCCCGAGTGGCGCAGAAGAAAAGCTCGCGAATCGGTTGGGCGGGCCCGGGAGCGCCGCCGCGGCCGCGCCGCTGCCATGTCCGGGTCGGGATGTTTTGCGAATCGGTCGCGAGGATCTCATCGCCGACCATCGTGCTGAACATTTGCTGGGCATAATACGAGGGCGAGCCATAGCTCGCCAGGGCGTCATAGCCGATCAGGTCCGAGCTCCACTGCATCGAGCGGCCCTGTCCCTCGAGCCGGCTGACGTTGACGAACAGCGGCGCGTAGCAGGAGAGCAGAACGATGTCCGAGTTCCGTTCCATGCAGGTCATCCACGCGCCGTCGCCCAGAGCGCCCGCCATGTTCGGCGTCGGCGAACCGACGCGCGTGGCCCATTCGCCGCAGAAGATCTTCGTTGGATTCGTCCGCGAATACGTGTCGTACCGGAACGCCTGCGCCATCATTTCTTCCATGTTGCGATAGAAGTGCTCGTCCACGAGATCCGGCGTGCGGCTTTTCACCGCCCCGATCTGCGGTTGTTCATACCCCCACGAGGAAATGACTTTGAGATGCGGATACTTCACTTTGATGGCGTCGTAGAATTGGGCGAAGCGGCCGTCGTAGCTCCCGCTGCGGTCGAACCAGTCCTCGTTTCCGACCTCCACATAGGTCAGCGGGAACGGCCTGGGGTGCCCGTCTTTCGCGCGCTGTTCGCCCCACTTCGTGCGGCTGGCGTCGCCGATGAGATACTCGATCTCCTCGAGCGCCTCCTGGACGTAGGGTTCGAGTTTCGGGCCTGCCGGGATGACGCCGCCGCGGCCGAGGCAATAGCCGGCAAAGACGCCGAGCAAAGGCTCCATGTCGAGGTCCTCGCACCACTGGGCGAATTCAAGCAGCCCGAGACCGTCCGTGGACCAGTAGCCCCAGGGGCTGGGATGGCCCGGACGCCGCTCGACCGGGCCGATCGTCTCCTTCCAGTTGAAACGCTGGTTGAAGGCGTTGCCCTCGAGATAATTGCCGCCGGGGAACCGCAGGAATTTCGGCTTCATCGCAGCCAGCAGTTCCATGATGTCGATGCGGTTGCCGTTCGGACGGTTCTTGTACGTGGGCGGGAAGAGAGAGACGTTTTGCAGCCACAGCATTCCCGGCATCGTGGTCGTAAGCGTAAAGACAGTGTCCTTGGAGGGAGGGACATTCCCGGTCTTCAGCGTTGACTCGAACCTTTTCCACTCGCGCGTCAGGCCGGAGATTTCGGCGCTGGCGAACGCGGTTGTGCCATCGGCGCTTTCAATGCTGACGGTCACTGGACCGGTGAAGCCGGGGGCAGCCTTCGCGAAGAATGACACGCGATAGGCGGTCTGCGGCCTGACAGGGATGCCCCAGTATCCGCCGTTGGCAATCCCCGCCGGAGAGGCCTTCGAGGCGGATAAAGCGTCGAGCTTGAGGCTGACGTTCAGGAATTCATTCAGGGGAACATTCGTGTCGAGCGCGATCGAGGCGCCGCCGACCGCAGTCCAGTATCGGGGCTGGGTGTTGGGCCGGAACGCAACCGAAAGATATTTCCCTGCCTCGTAGGTCTCGGGCGTGACGGGCGGGACGACCGCATCCGCCTTGAACGAGCGGTTGCGAATCAGCTCGCCGTAAATGCCGCCCTCGTAAGCGAAATTGATTTCCTCAGTCATCAGCCCATAGAGCATGGGGCTGACCTTGCCGGTGACCTTGGCGGCGTCGATTTGCAGGAGCGCGGGCCCGGTGGGCGCGGCGGGAGCGGGCGTCGTTTCGGCAGGCGCCGAAGGCACGGTCGTGGCAGGCGCGGAAGGCGCAGGGATGGAAGCGGCGGCGCCTTCCGGGATGATTTCAATCGCGCAGATCTGCGGGTTCTCGACTTTCGGGGTGAAGGTCACCTTGATCTTGCCGTCGGTGACCTCGACAGGGACCGTCTCGATGTAGGCCTTCAAAAAACCGCCGGCCTTGACCCACGGATCGAAGTCCTTGAACTCCTTCCCCTGGACGTTGAACGAGAACACGCGCTCGCCCGGCCCGGTAATGCCCTCGAACGTCTCGGCGAAGTGCAGCCTCACCACATACTTCCCGTTCGGCACGGGCCACGAAAAGGAGTCCATGCTGTAGCGCTCCGCGCGGTAGAGATCGGGGCTCCTGGTGTTGGCGATCTGGATATCGGGCCGCTCGATGGTTTGGCCGCCCTCGAAACCCTGATCGGCCAGCCACACATTGCCATCCGTGTCTTTCACCGGCTCGGACCTGCCGGCCTTGATCCGGATCCAAGTGCCGGCGGCATCGGCTGCGGCGGGCCTGGCGGCCGGCGCGGCGGCGACAGGCGCCGGTGTCACTGCAGAAGTGGAAGCTGCAACCTGGGCAGCAGCCATTTGAACGGGACGGTCCTGGAACAGCAGCGGCGCGAACTGATACAGGCTGCGCCGCCAGGACTGCCACTCGTGCCCCGTATCGGGAGACACATAGAAGTAGCTGTTGACGCCCGCTGCTTCGAGCGCTTCCGTGTTCGCCCTGGGATCGCCGCCGAACCCTCCGCGGCCGCCTCCGCGATTGCCGCCGAGCTCACGGCTGCCGTAGCTGACAAACACCACCTTGATATTCTGCTTGAAGCCCTCGATATCCTGGATGTCGTTCGTCGAGATGCTGCCGCCGCTGAAGATGCCGATGTGGGAGAACTTGTCGAGGTTGGCCAGAGTGATCTGCCGGGTCTGCATGCCGCCCATGGAAAGGCCGGCCATCGCCCGAGCGGGCTGGCCGGCGATCGTACGAAAATTGGCATCAATGAAAGGGATCAAGTCTTCAATAAGAACCCGCCTGAACGCGCTGAAGTCGAACATGCGTGCGCCGGGGCCCCGGCTGCCCGTTGCAGCGGCGTTGGGGACGTAGCTGTTGGCCATCACGATGATGAAGGGCTTGGCTTTGCCCTCGGCAATCAGGTTGTCCATGATCAGATTGGCGCGGCCCTGGCTGCCCCAGCCGGTGTCATCCTCGCCCCCGCCGTGCTGCAGGTAAAGCACCGGATAGCGCCTGGCTGGATCCTTCTCGTAATCCGGCGGTGTGTAAACGAAGCAGCGGAGAACCGCGCTTGCGTTTTGGGAATAGTAGAGCGTCTGCCGCAACTGCCCATGCGGCACGTTCTTGACGGCGTAGAAGTCCTGGTCCTGGGCCGGCACTTCGACGCCGCTGCCCCATCGGCTGCCACCGTAGAAATACAGGGTGCCGGGATCCGGGACTCCGGCTCCATCAATCACGAGCTGGTAGTAGTGGAAGCCTTCGTCCTGGGGACGTGTGACGCCCATCCACGAGCCGTCGTCGCCCTTGGCCAGGGGGTAGGTTGCGCCCCCCAGGAACTGGAGCGCGACGCTCGATGCCTGCGGCGCGACAACGCGGGCGCGGACACGTCTTTCCGAATTCACCTGCGGATGCTGCCGGCCGGGCTGGTTCAGCGAGGATGGCTTGAAATCCTCGACTGGCGGAGGTTCGGTTTGGGCCAGGCCAAGCTGGCCCGTGACAATGATAGCCAGTGCGAGGCGCGTGATGGGGGTGCTCATAAACTGGGGATTCGATACGGGGTTTAACGTGAGTTGGGTCGGGCAATTGTCGCGGCTTTCCTCGCCTCTGCGATGACGGCGTGGAAGGCCGGTTTGGGCTGGCAGTCTCCATCGAAGAGCAGCGGCTTGCCATTGGCTCGCCAGGAGTTGGCGTCGTTCGGGCCCCAGAACGTGACCATCTCCACCGATTTGTCATGCTTCAGGAAGGCTCGAAAGAGGCCCGCATACGCGTCGGCCAATTTGCGGTCGGCATCGCTGACCAAGCCGCCTTGGGTGGCCGCGGCATTGCCGGCGATGTCCGCACCGAAACCGCGCTGCCCGCCTTGCGCGCTGTTGACATCGAGCTCCGTGATGTGGATGGGAAGGCCCAGCGACGCGATTTCCGACAGCGATTCGTCCATGATCTCGAAGGTCGTGGAAACATTGACGTGGGCCTGCGAGCCGATGGCGTGAACGGGCGCCTTCTGCGCCTGCAGCGACTGGATGAGCGCGATGAGTCTGCGCCGCTTCGCCGGGTTCTCCAGCCCGTAGTCGTTGTAGCGGAGAACCGCCTCCGGGTCCGCCTCGTGGGCGAACTCGAACGCCTTGGCGATGAAGTCGGGGCCGACGATCTCGAGCCAGAGCGAATTCCGCAGGATGTTGGTGCCATTGTCAGCGAGCGCTTCATTGACGACGTCCCAGACCTTGATCTTGCCCTTGTAGCGGCCGACGACGGTGTGAATATGCTCGCGCATCCGCTCGAGCAACTCCGCGCGGGAGGCGCGCGGCCCGGTGTAGCGGCCGAAGGGGCCGCCCCCGAATCCGGGCCCAAATCGCCCGCGCCCGAACTGGGCCGCCCCGGGCGGATTCGTGCTGGCGAAGGGACCGGGCCCTGCCTGGGCGAGGTTCGGGGGCGGATTCGTGCCGGCGAACACCCACTGGGGCGTCTGGGAGTGCCAGACGAGCGTGTGGCCGGCCAGAACCATGTGATTGCTCATGCCAAAGCTCACAAAGGCGTCAGCAGCCCTCCAGTCATAGCCGTCCGCGCCGGGCCGCGGGTGGAGGGAGGCCCACTTCATTTCGTTCTCCGCAACGAGCTGGTTGAACTGGGCCTTGACCAGGGCGATGTCCTGTTTGACCTGCTCCGGACTACGGCGGAAGCCGACGCCCGACGCGATGTTGCGGTTGATGGCCGTGCCAACCATGAAGCGGCCTTGGAAAGCATCCTTCAGCGCGGGCGTCTCGGCGGCCGGCGGCTGGAAGAGCCGCTGCGCGAACAGCCACAGGTTGTTTCTCCAGTGCGTCGCGTCGTGGCCGTTGCCATCCACGCGCCATACGTGCGGCACCCCGTTCTCCTTGAGGTAGGCGTGCATCCTCTGGCCGATGCCGATGAGCCCGTCCTTGTTGCCGCACGACAGCCACAACAGCTTGAGCTGCTGCTTCGCCGCTGCAGGGTCGGGCAGCAGCTCCGCCGGCTGCCTGGTGTTCGGCGCGGACGAGAAACCGCCCACCCATGCGAAGGTGTCGAGATGCGCCAGGCCAAAGTTCAGCGCCTGCCCGCCGCCCATCGATAGGCCGGCCAGCGCGCGGCTTTCCCGGTTGGTGCGCGTGCTGTAGCGCGCCTGGATCGCGGGGATGACGTCATCCAGCAGGTCGCGCTCGAACTTCGCGAACGCAGACACCGAGGCGAACACATTGCCCGCTGCGCGGTCGTCTTTCTGGGCGCGGCCGTTGGGCATCGCGATGATCATGGGGACAGCCTTGCCGTCGGCGATCAGGTTGTCGATCAGGATGCCCGGCGTCGCAAACCGCTGCCACTCCGTTTCGTCGCCTCCGATGCCGTGGAGCAGGTAGAGCACCGGATACCGTCTGTCCGTCGAGTAATCCGGCGGTGTATAGACGAGCATCTTGCGCCGGGCGCCGACCGTTCTCGAGTCGTATTCAATCATCTCCAGCTTGCCGCGCGAGATACCCTCCCGTTGGGCGGCGATGTCGGCGGGGGGATCGTCGAACGCCGGCAGGTCATCCGGATCCTGGGCGTTGAGCTGGGCGCGCCGCTGCCCAGCGATGTCGGCCGCGCCAGCCGGCACGGCTGTCCAAAGCCCTACCAGGCCGCAGACGAGCAGGATTCCCGTTGCTTTCATGCGAGCATCCTATACCGATGTTCGGCTTCCTCGCCAGCGAAATGAAAAGTTCTTCCGCTTCCCGGCCAGCTGTGTCCAACGTAGCACCCATGACGGAAGCAACCGAGCCAGTCCATCCGCCCCGCCCTGCCCGATCCGCGCTCATGCTGCTCGGCTGGCTGGCGCTTTCGTTTTGCGTAGCGGCGATCGGCAGCCTCTTCATGCCCGGCGAGTGGTACGCTGGCCTGCAGAAACCGTCGTGGAATCCGCCGAAATGGATTTTCGGCCCCGTTTGGACCGCGCTCTATACGACGATGGCAGTCGCAGCCTGGCTCGTATGGAAGCGCGGCGGATGGGCCCGCCAGCGAATGGCGCTCACGATCTTCCTGGTGCAGCTTGGGCTCAATGCCCTGTGGTCCCCGCTGTTCTTCGGAATGCAGAATCCGGCCTTGGCCTTTGTGGACATCCTCTTGCTCTGGCTGGCCCTGCTGGCCACGGCCGCGGCGTTCTGGAGATCTCGCCCGCTGGCCGGGGTGCTGCTTGTGCCGTATCTGTCGTGGGTCACGTTTGCTGGCGCGCTCAACTTCACCCTCTGGCGCCTCAACCCTTGAGTTCTGAGAATCATGGCATCCTGCGGCGCAGGAAATAGGCCGGCGTGCAGCTCCAGGCGTGGCAGTAGCTGTTCATGAGATGGCTGTTGTACGGCGAGAGGAAATCGTCCCCGGGGACATAGACCTCCCAGAACGTGTCCGCGCCCTTCTTCAACATCCCGCCCCAGTAGGCATGCAGGTGAGCCATGCCCTCGTCGCGCAGGCCCGCCTCGAGCAGCGCCTCGACCACGTAGTGATGCATGTAGGGCGTCACCGGCTTCTCCGCGTTCGCGTGGCGCAAGACGCCCGACAGGGCCCGGCGCGCCTGGATGGGCGACGGCACCCCGGCCAGGACCATCCAGGCCTGCGAAGCCCACGAGATCTCGCGCTTCGGACCGCTGATGAAGAGGCCGAGCGAATCGTCCCAGAGATCCCGGCGCGCGGCGCTTTCCATGCGGGGGATGATCTCCCCGATGAACGTGACCTCATCGGCCTTGCCGATCTTCTCGGCCAGCTTCAGCGTCGCCTTCAGACCCGACAACACGATGGCGTGCTCCGGCGCCTGCTTGTCGAGCGTCCGGTGCCAGTCCACAAAGAGCCACCAGCCTTTCGGCGGCACGAGCAGGCCCTCGGCGCTGACGGGCTCGAGCGTGAAGTCGAGCTGCTTGAGCACCAGCGGCCAGAGATCTTCCGCCGTGGCACGGTCGCCGCTGGCTTCGAGGTACTCGAGCACCGTCGGCGCAAACAGCGCGGTGTAATCGAGGATGCTGTTCCCGCCGCGCACCGGCTCGGGCCGCTCGAACGAGCAGGTGCCGACGAGACCTTGCGGCGTCGCCGTGCCGGCGAGGATGTAGAGCGAGCGCTTGACGAGGTCGTAGTTGCAGTAGGTGGCGTAGTTCGCCTGCGCCTGGAGCCGCAGGTCGCCGAGCCACAGCCGCCGGTCGCGCTTCGGGCCATCCTCGAAGACTGTCTGCATGCAATCTCGCAAGGTCCGCACGCTGACCCGGTCCAGGGCGGCCTCGGCGTCGCTGGCGGGCGTGAAGGGCCGCAGGCGCTGCTCGTCGGCTGAGGTGACCGCTTCGGCGCGGATGCCGGAGAAGCCGAACTTGCCGTGTGTGCTGCACGAAACCACCGTGACCTTGAGGTAGCGGAAGGCATAGCGCCGCGGCAGGCGGATCGTCTGGGGCACGTCGTCGATGTTCACCACCTCGTCCTGCAGCCACGAGCGGGTGAGCGTGCCCGGATACGGATCGAATGGCTCGGCCACCTCCGCTGGCACCTCGCCGAAAATCAGCGACAGCCGCACCGGGGCGTCCACGGGGACGTCGAACGCGCGCACGGACAAGACGAGATGCCCGACGAGGTGCTCGCCGAAATCCAGGATGAAGCTGCCGCCCGGCGGCAGCGGCCTGTCATAGACGGACTCCGGCTTGCCGACGGCCACCGTTTTCCAGCCCTGGAAGCTGGCGGCGTCTCTCTCGACCTTGACTGCCGCCACCGGCCTCACGGGCGCTCGGAAGAGCGCGGGCGCGGCCGCCGCAGCTTTCGCCAGCCACGAAGCCCGCCGCTCCTCGATCCGCTTCATCTGCCGTGCGAAGAGCGGCGCGAGATCCGTCGAGACGGCGGCCTTGACCGTGCCGGCGATGCGCGGGTTGCCGTTCGGCCCATCGGCGCGCAGCGCGGGCGCCAGCGGCAGCAGCCCGAGAAGCAGCGCGGTGAAAGCAGACAGGATCGATTTCATGCCAGGTCTCATTCCGTTTTCCTGACGCTTGCGGATGACCGCGGAGCATTGATCCACCACTGCCCGTTCATGGAAGGGCAGTTTCGGCTTGCAGCTCTTCTTCTCGAGTGTTGCTTGCATGACGAGGGGAGGATCGCATGGCTCTGCAAGGTTGTCAGCTCTGCAAACCTGGCTCTCCAATGCGCCTGAATCCTTGGCAAATCGCGCGGGATCATCCCCAAGTGTCGGCCGCGCTCCGGCGGCAAAGCAAGCCGCCCTCGAGCCGTCCGGCAGGAATTGGTTGGCAGCGGCGGCCGAATCGGAGATCATCGGGCCATGAATCAGCCAGGCGCCGAGCTTTCATCCGCCCCGCCGATGAAGAAGCGCACCCTCAGCCGCCGGAGTTTCATCGAGGTTCTGGGCGCTGCAGCGCCCGCCATGGGACTGAGCCCGGCAGCGGCCGCAGCCGCCCAAGAGATCGCCGGGCCCCTCGAGATCGTGATTGATCCCGCGCCGCGGTTTGCGCTCTCGCCCTATCTATACATGCAGTTCATGGAACCGCTGGGCGTGACGGACAGCTCGGTCGATGCCGCCTGGGATTTCGGCGCGGATCGCTGGCGGGAGGACGTGGTCAGGATCTCCCGGGAGCTGGCGCCGCCGCTCCTGCGCTGGGGCGGCTGCTTCTGCTCGTACTACCGCTGGAAGGAAGGTGTCGGGCCCCGAGACCAGCGCAAGCCGATGCTCAACCAGCTCTGGGGCGGCCTCTACGCCAACCAGGTCGGCACGCACGAGTTTGCAGACTTCTGCCGACGCATTGGAGCCGACCCACTGATGGTGGTGAACTTCGAGTCCGATGGCCGCCGGCAGTGGGCCGCCGATCCGAAAGGCGCCATCCGCTCCGGCGATGCCCTCGAGGCCGCTGAGTGGGTGGACTACTGCAACAACCCATCGAACACCCAGCGCCGCCAGCACGGGGTTCGGGAGCCGTACGGCATCAAGATGTGGCAGATCGGCAACGAGACGTCGTACGACCGGAACGGGTTCGACCTCGAAACGGCGGCGAAAAAGACGCTTGAATTCGCCCGGGCGATGCGCCGGGCCGACCCGAAGATCGCCATCATCGGCTGGGCCGACAGCGGCTGGGCCGAGCGCATGGCCGAAGTCGCCGGCGAGGAGCTTCAGTACCTGGCCTTCCACCACCACCTCGGCCCCGGCGGCGCCGACTCGCCCTTGCGGGGAACGGAGTATCGCGAGGATCCGGCGCGCACCTGGGATCACCTGATGCGCGCCTGCCAAGCGCAGGAGCTCAAGATCCAGGACATGCGGCGGCAGGCCGCTCGCTCGAGGATTCCCCTGGCGCTGACGGAATGTCATTTCGCGTTGCCGGGGCGCAATCGCTGCGAGCTTTTGTCCTCGTGGGCGGCTGGCGTGGCCAACGCGCGCCTTCTGAACGTGCATGAGCGCCACGGCGACGTGTTGAAGATCGCCACCCTGGCCGACTTTTGCGGCACCCGCTGGCAGAACAACGCCGTCATGATCCCCGTGCCTGGCGGGCGCCCCTTTCTCATGCCCGTCGGCATCGTGATGAGCCTCTATCGCCACCATGTGGGCCAGGAGGCTGTCACGGTCCTCCGGTCCGCCGAGCACCTCGATGTGACAGCCAGCCGCTCCGGCGACCGCCTCTTCCTGCACGTCGTCAACACCAGCCGCACGCGCCCCGCCAGGGCGCGCTTCCGTGTTCAAGGCCGAACGGCGGCCGCCGGACGCGTCTTTTGGTTCAGCCTCGAGCCGGAGTTCGAGATCATCGAGCACCGGCCGGAGCACGCGGCGCCCCGGGAAAAGGCGCTCGATGACACAATGGCGTGGACGTTTCCGGCCGCTTCGGTGTCCGCTGTGGAGCTGAGCCTGCAACCCGTGCAGCACGCCCCTGCCCCGCTTTGATATTGCCATGCATGTCCGGATTCGCCATCGGGTCAAGCCGTTCCGAACGGTCGCCTACGACCGTCGGCGCAACGCGGTCGTTCTCATCGACCAGCGCCTCCTGCCTCACGAATTTCGAGCCATCGCTTTGCGGGATTACCGAGAGACTGCCCGGGCGATTCGCGACATGGCGGTTCGGGGGGCGGGCGCCATCGCAGCGGCGGCGGCTTACGGCCTGGCCCAGGGGGCTGCCGCGTTCGACGGCGCGCGGCCCTCCTCGTTCGAGCGGCATGTCGAGCGCGTCTATCGCGCCCTGGCATCGGCGCGCCCCACCGCCGTCGATCCCCTGCATGCGATGGATCGAGTTCGACAGGCCATGGGATCGGGACCGGACGTTCCCTCCCGAAAAGCGCTCGCCTGCGCCGCGGCCGAGCGGTTCGCATCCGATCAGGTCGCCGAGTGCGAGGCCATAGGTCGGCATGGCATCCGGCTGGTCCGCGAGGGCGCCCGGATCCTCACCCACTGCAACGCGGGAGCGCTGGCGTTTGTGGACATCGGATCGGCGACTGCGCCCATGTATGCGGCCTGGGGCGCCGGGCTCCGCTTCCATGTCTACTGCGACGAGACGCGCCCGCGCTGCCAGGGGGCGGCCCTCACGGCCTGGGAGCTTTTCCAGCACGGCATCCCGCACACGGTGATCGTTGACAATGCCGCCGGCCACCTGATGCGCCAGGGCGAGATCGACCTCGTGCTGGTGGGAAGCGACCGCGTTTTGGGCCGGACCGGCGAGGTCGCCAACAAGATCGGGACCTACACCAAGGCTGTTCTCGCCCGCCATCACGGGATCCCGTTCTACGTGGCGATCCCGCTCTCGACGCTCGATTGGAGCACCCGATCCGGAAAGGACATCCCCATCGAGGAACGGTCGGCCGACGAGGTGCTGGGCGCCTGGGGACGCCCCCGGAGCGGCCCCGCAACCTATGTGCGCATCGCCAATCCCGGCAGCAGCGCGCGCAATCCGGGCTTCGATGTGACGCCGCCCGACCTGATCACCGGCATCCTCACGCCTCGGGGCGTGTTCCGGCCGCGCGACCTCTGGCCGAACCGGCACAAGCTCGCATGAATCGACGCGCGAGGCGGATGCAGAGGGGTCAGCCCAGCGGCAGCTGCTGGTAGACGCGGATCAGCCCGCCTTCGGCCAGCTCGGCAACCAGAAACCAAAGGGCGATTCCGGCCACGGGGACCAGATCGAGCTTGCCCAGCCTCAGGGGGATCCACCGCACGGGCCAGAGCAGAAGGCGGGCCGCTTGGTTCACCCAGATCCATGCCGGATGATTGCCCAGAAAGATATGGCTGTTGAGCAGGTGCAGCAGCAGCAATCCCGCCAGCAGGTATTTCCAGGTCAGATAGGTCCCGGCGCCCAGAACGACCGCCTGCTGGATCCAGTGCCCCCATGAGCGCGGCGCGGGAAACCACCCGCCGCGGATCAGCAGGCTGCCGACCGCCAGCCACAGCACGAATCCCAGCACGGGAGGGAGCAGGAGCTTGACCGGGGCCGGCCAACGATCCACGGGCCCGAGATGGAACCGCACCAGCCGGCTGACGATGTCCCGCTCGACGCCGTTGCCTTTGAGGCAGGACAGCAGCAGCAGCCAGAGATAGAAACCCAGGAACCACCAGCCGAAGCTCAGCCCCGAATAGACCAGCGCGTGCCACCAGACATCCGTCCGAAACGGCAGCACCACCGCGCCCAGCCGGAGACGGGGCGTCCAGCCCAGGGCGACGCCTGCCTGCCAGTAGACCACCGATCGGCCCGCCAGCAGCAGGATCAGCGCGAGAATCGAGGGCCAGCCGACCTGCCGCTCACCCGCCGGCCGCTTCAGCGTGGCCAGCAGGCTGATCCCTGCCGCCCGGGCAACCTCCTCCGAGCGCGACGCACGGCCGTGCACCCAGAGCAGCAGGCCGCATACGTTCAGGAGACCATCGACAAAATCCATCGCCATTGTCCGGGCCCCTTTCTGGCGCCACGACCGCGCCTTCCTGTTCCAATCGACCGCGCACCCGGCGGGCTCACATGATCCGGATGAGGGCCTCCGCGATCTCCGAAGGCAGCCGCGCCACCGATGCGCCCGCGGCGCGCAGGGCGTCGATCTTGGCCTGCGCCGTTCCCTTGCCGCTGCTGACGATGGCCCCGGCGTGGCCCATCCGGCGCCCCTCCGGCGCGGACGCTCCCGCCACGAAACACGCCACGGGCTTGCGGCCGTGCTCCCGGAGCCATGCCGCCGCGTCCTCCTCCGATGTCCCTCCGATCTCGCCGATCAGGATGATCCCGTGCGTGTCCGGATCCTCGTTCATCATTTTTAGAATGTCCACATGCGAGGTGCCGAACACTGGATCTCCGCCGATGCCGGCGCAGGTGGACTGGCCCAGCCCCCGCTGGGTGAGCTGCCAGATCGCCTCGTAGGTCAGCGTGCCGCTGCGCGAGACCACGCCGATGTGGCCCCTCCGGAGGATGTGGCTGGGGATGATCCCCATCCGGCATCCGCTCTGCCTGCCTGGGCCGTCTCCCGGGGTGACGATTCCGGGGCAATTGGGACCCAGCAGCCGCGTGGGCCGGCCTTCCATCGCCCGCTTCACGCGGATCATGTCCGCGACCGGCACGCCTTCGGTGATGCACACCACCACCTCCAGCGCCGCATCCACCGCCTCGAGTATGGCATCCGCGGCAAACGGCGGTGGAACGAAGATGACCGAGGCGGTCGCGCCCGTCTCGCGCGCGGCCTCCACCACGGTGTTGAAGATCGGCACCCGGCCGTCAAATCGCTGTCCGCCCTTGCCCGGCGTGACGCCGGCGACGATCCGCGTGCCGTAATCGAGGCTCAGCCGGGTGTGCCGCGCGCCAAAGGTGCCAGTGATGCCTTGGACCAGCACTCGAGTTTCAGGAGTAACCAGGATGGACATAGAACGATGTCGGATTTGCGCCCGCGCTCATCGGCAGCATGTCACCGCCTCGACCACTTTCCGGGCGGCTTCCTCCATGCCATCGGCGCTGAGGATCGGCAGGCCCGACTCCCGCAAGATCTGGTTGCCCAGATCGGAGTTGTTGCCCGCCAGGCGCACGACCAGGGGAACCTCGAGCGGCCCGATCTCGCGCGCCGCATCCACCACGCCCTGCGCGATGATGTCGCATTGCATGATCCCGCCAAAGATGTTGATCCAGATCCCTTGCACGCCTGGATCCTTGAGGATGATCTTGAGGGCGGCCTTGACCTGCTCCTTGTTCGCGCTTCCTCCCACATCGAGGAAATTCGCGGGCTCGCCCCCGACGCTCTGGACGATGTCCATGGTCGCCATGGCCAGGCCGGCCCCGTTGACCAGGCATCCGATGTTGCCCGCCAGCTTGATATAGCTCAGGTTATGCTCGCTGGCCTCGATCTCCAGCGGCGATTCCTCCCCCAGGTCGCGCATCTCGCGGATCTCCGGATGGCGGAACAGGGCGTTGTCATCGAAGGACATCTTGGCATCGACCACGAGGCTGGCGTGCCCGTCGGCCTGCTGGACCACGCACAGGGGATTGATCTCCACCAGCGTGGCGTCCGTCTCCCACCAGGTCCGGAACACCCCCACAATGAGGCTCGAGGCGGACACGAGCATGTCCCCGGTGAAGCCGAGCCGGGCCGCCAGCTTCCGCGCCTGATACGGCATGAATCCAGCCGCGGGATCGACTGGCTCGCGAACGATCTTCTCGGGGTGCTTCTCGGCGATCTCCTCGACATCCATGCCCCCCTCGGTGCTCAGCACGACCACAGGCCGCGCGATCGCCCGGTCCAGGATCACGGCCAGGTAGAACTCCCGGGTGATGTCCGACGCACTCTCGACAAGCACGCGGTTGACCCGCCTGCCCTCCGGCCCCGTCTGCCGGGTGACCAGCACCTCGCCCAGCATCGCCCGCGCGTGCGCTGCCGCCTCCGATGCCGTGCTGCACAATCTGACTCCGCCCTGGCTGCCGTTCTTGAAGCGGCCGCGGCCCCGGCCGCCGGCATGAATCTGCGCCTTGACCACCAGGCGCTTCTCCCCCGCCGCAATCAGGCGATCCGCGATCGCCCCCGCCTCCTCGGGCGCTGCGGCGACTTCCCCGGGAGGCGATGGCACGCCGTATCTCGCAAGCAATTGCTTGGCCTGGTACTCATGAATATTCATGCAATCGAGCCGCCAAATCTAGGTAATGCCCCTTCACCAAGTCAACGGTATTCCAGCCTCTGCGAGGCGGCCTCGCAGACCGCCAGGGCCGCTCGGGGGCGGCCGATCCGCCGAGCCGCGCGCGCCATCGCTGCCAGCCGCGCGCTTCCCAAAAGCGGCTCGATCCGGAAGGAGAGATCCTCGACGCGGTTGACTTTGACGGCGGCGCCGTGCTCGAGGAGGAAATCGCTGTTGGCGGCCTCCTGCCCGGGAATGGGCTCGAGCAACAGCATCGGCCGCCCCACCGCCAGGGCCTCCGATGATGTCAGCCCGCCCGGCTTGGTCACGATCAGCCTGGCTGCGCTCATCCATTCGTGCATGTTCCCTACAAATCCCAGCACGCGGACCGGATAAGGATAGGCCTCGGCCTCAAGCTGCCGGCGGAGGCGGTCGTTCCTCCCGCAAACCACAGCGGCCTGGAACGGCTGGCCGGCGCGCCCCAGCTCCCGCATCACCGCGCCGACCGGGCCCATGCCCAGTCCACCGCCGAGCACGAGGACCAGGGGCAGACCCGCCGGCAAACCCAGATCCCGCCGCGCCCTGCCTGTCGGGATGTGCCGAGCAAACGAGGCCGAGATCGGGATGCCGGTCACCGCGATCGACTCGGGAGGCACGCCGCGGGCCAGCAGCCGCCAGCGCGTCTCCTCCGCCGCCACACAGTAGAGGTCCACCCCCGATTCGATCCAAAGCGCATGCGCCTCGAAATCCGTGATCACGCAAGCTGTCCACGGCCGCCATCCGGATCGGCTCCGCTGCTTGAGATAGCCGAGCACCTCGAGGGGGAGAAAATGGGTGCAGAGCACGGCGTCAGGCCGCCAGCTGCGCAGATGCCTCACGAGCCGGGCATGGACATGCCGGGCCGCCAGCCGCCGCCATCGGGTCAGCCGCTGCAGCAGAGCCGGCCGGTCGGTCCTGTCGAACATCAATCCCCACAGCTCCGGCGCTCGAGTCACCAGCCGCACGTAGGCATCCGCATAGGCCTTGCGAAAGAACCGCGGGGCCAGATCGAGCACATCGAGCCGCTCGATATCGTCGGCCGGCTGCCGCTCGCGCCATGCCTCCTCGAGCGCCGCCGCGGCCTGCAGGTGGCCGGCTCCAGCTGACACCGCTGCCAGAAGGACTTTCATCGATCCTCCACCCCCGCGATGACCAGCCGATAAAGCCGTTGCTCGATGCCTTGCCCGGCCGGATCGCCGAGCGCCATCTCCTGCCCGAACGGCTTGGCTTCGAACGCCCGAAGCGTCTCCCATCCTGTCCCGAGGCCATCGGCGGTCTCGATCCGGTAACTCCGGCCCGCCTGCGCCGCAAATCGAAGGACCACGCCGCCGAGCGGCTCCGTCTCGATCCAAAGGTCCAGAACGCTCGACGGATCATCCGGCCTGGTTCCCGCCAGGTATTCCTCACCGTTGGACAAACCGTCTCCATCCCGGTCCTCCGATCCATCAGCCGAGTCGTCCGGATTCAGGCCGTAGCCCGATTCCCACGCGTCGGGCATTCCGTCGCCGTCGCGGTCTGCCGGCGCATCGGGATCGGCCACATTCGCCCCGGCAGGGGATGGCATCCGGCGGAAGAAGACGCGGTTGCCGGCGCCATCGGGCCATAATCCCTCCGAAACGCCCACGGATTGGGGGCCGAAATCGACGCGATCCAGGAGCCAGCCGTCGGCATCATAGAGCTGGAGGCTCTCGCCCCATCCGTCCAGGGCGAATCCGACGTGATGGGCCCCCTGGCCCGGCTGCCCGTCAGCCAGGAATTGAATCCAGCCGTGCGGCCCGATAAAGCTCAGAGGAGGAATGACATGGCGGTCCACAGCCAGCACCGACGGATCATCTGCGAGCCACAAGCCGCTCAGATCCACCGGGCCGTCCCCCGGATGATAGAGCTCGAACCAGTCGCATCCATCGACAGGAAGGGCCATCCATTCGTTGAAACGGACGGCCGTCGCCGGGCTGAGCGCGGCGGCGCTCGAGTTCTCCCCTCCGGGCGTTGGTTCGGCCAGAAGCCGCCAGGCTCCATCGGCCTGGCCCACCGAGTAGTCCGGCGCCTGCCAGCCGTAACGAACCGCTGAAACGGTGCGGCCTGCGGCGTCCCGCAGCTCGATCGCTCCCGATTCGCCCGCCAGCGCATGGCCGCTGTTCATTGCCTCCTCGAGCATCGCGGACGCAGGCCGGTTGTCGTCGAACCAGACCACCAGCCACCCCCCACCCGCCACGACCGCGCCCGCCGGAAATCGCCAGGTCCAGCCCCCGGAATCCGGAAGCGCCAGGCTCATTCCGGACAGGTCGAAGCCAGCAGCCCCTGGATTCCATAGCTCGATCCAATCCGCTGTTCGGCCCGCCGGATCCCTCACCCGTCCATGGTTGCGCGCCATGAACTCGTTCAGGACCGGGCCGGTCCATTCCGGCAGGAAGTTCGGGGCGCCCGGGCTCGAGCTGGACGGGAACGCCACGATCGCTGCGCCGCCATCCGGGAACCGCCCTTCCGAGACCGCCTCGGTCTGGGGGCCGTATTCGATCGAATCGACGAGGCCGGCCTGATCGTCCAGCAGCATGATTCGAGCCCCCGAGGCCGGCAGCTTGAAAGCGAGGTGGCCCGGAAACGCGACTTCATCCGCCCACAGACGCACGTGGCCTCCCGGCGCAACGAAGACCGGCGCCCGCAGCTGTTGAGTGATCAATCCGCTCACCAGATATACCCCCGCGATCGAGGCGGGCAGCGATGGATCGCCGTTCCGGATCTCGAGCCAGTCCGGCTCGCCGGGCCGGGCGTTGGCCAGCCATTCGTTCAATAGCAGATTGGAGGTGTCGGCCAGCGCAGCGGCCTGGTTGGTGTCTCCCGGCGTGGGCAATGCCAGCTGCCAGACATCCCCTGCTCGGCCCAGGCTGAAATCGGCCACCTGAGGGCCATAGGTTGCCACATCGACACAGTTGGTCCGGTCATCGTAAAGCAGGATCCTCTCCCCGTCCCGGTCGAGGTTGAAGCTCGCGCTGGACGGACCGGCGTCCGCTCCCAGGCCGCACCAGACCACCAGGAACGCTCCCCCTTCCAGGATCGTCGGATCCGGAAACACGAACCGGCGCGGGTCGTCGTTGTCCGTGAGGCTCCAGCCGGCCAGGTTCAACCGGTCTGGACCGGCGTTGTGCAGCTCGATCCAATCGGGATACGATCCGCCCTGGGCGATGGCGGACACGTTGTGGGCCATGATCTCGCTGATTCGAACGGAGCCGGCCGGGCGAGGCGGCGCCAGGAATCCCGGGGAGCCGCCGATGGCCGAGCTCGATTGCCAGTTGGCCGGATCGTCGGGGTCGCCCAACAGATCGCGAATCTCGAGCGATCGCCCGCCTCCATCGGCCTCTTGAGGCCAGCCATATTGGTCGTCGTAAGCGACCGCCGCCACGATGGCACCGGCCGCATCTCGCAAAACGATCCGCTCGCCGCTATTGGCAAGATTGCCCCCGAAATAGCCGGCAGGCGCCACGCCCGGATAGCGGCTGGAAAAACTGGCGGCGTTGGCCGCCAGAACCAGGATCCCGCCCGGCTCCAGCCACTGGTCCGCCGGAAACGCGAACTGAACCGAATCGAAAACCATGCCCCCCAGGCTCAACCGATGCGCCCCTGCATTCATTAGCTCGACGAACTCGTAAGGATCGCCTCCCGCCGGGTGGTACATGACCTCGGTGAACCGCAGCGGCGACCCCGCCAGCCCCACCTGGAAATCCGCCTCGTTCAGCGCGCTCCACTCCGATCCGTTCAGGGTCCGCGCCTTGACCCGCACCCAGCCCTGCAGCGGCACGGGCGCGCTATATCGCTGGGCGGACGGCGATACCGATCCCGCGCCGTAAACGCGCGGGTCGGTCCCGTCGGTTGTGTAATAGACGATGCCGGCCGGCGCCTGCATGGAGAGCTTGAATCCGGCGGGGACGCGGCCGCCGTGCGGATCGAACACCGGCGCCACGCTGTTGGCGGGATAGAGCCCGGCCGACTTGAGCTGGCCGATCATGATCGCGGACCGCTTGCTCAGGAATGTTCCGATCATCCAGTTGACCTCGGCCAGCCACTCCACGTTCCGCGTGTAGACGTGATCGGGCCGCGCGTTGTCCCCCCACCGCGCGGACTCGAGCACGATCGACGGATCCATCTCCGCGATCCGCCGCGCAAACGCCGCCGCCGGCCGGTTCCGCTCCGGATGTGCCGGATCCCATTGCGGGCGGGCTGGATCGGAGTAGAAGGCGCCTCCGTTGAAAAAATGCCGGTGCGCGCGGTCCGCAAACAGGAGGCGGAACTCGGCGTTGTTGCGCCTGAGCTGATCGTAGAACTGGGCGGGCGTACCGCTGTTGTTGACCCCGGTGCGGTCCGCGGTCTCGGACTTCATGATGTGCTCGCCGTCCCACATGAAGAACTTGAACTGGGCGTTCGTCTCCCGCTTGCGGGCGACATACCAGTTGTGGTGCGGCCAGTCGGTGTTCGCCAGATAGAGATGGGTCAGCATGTAATCGGCGAGGTTGGTGACATCGACGTATCGCTGGAGCGCCTCGTACTGGCTGTTCTCGGCCAGGCCGCTGTTGGCCAGCGCCAATGCCTGATCCCAGGCCGCCCGGTCGCCATCGAGCACCTCGAACCCGGTGGTGTTCTTCAGCGAGTCATACTGCTCCTTCTCCCCGCCGAAATACGAGGCTGCGAACGATGCGTCCGGCCGCTCGTGCACCCACATCGTTCCCCAGTACAGCCCGTTGAGGTAAACCTGGAACAAGCGCCCGTACGGCGACGGCCACCCGGTCGCAGCCTGCATGTCCGCCGCATACTGGTCCCGAACGTAATCGGCCCGCGTGCGCTGCTCCTCGGTGTTCCGATAGTGCCACACGTTGTTCAGGCGGGCATCGAGCACCAGGGTGTCGAACCGCTCGACCGGCGAGTCGGGAAACAGCCGGTGCTCGAGCTTGCTCGCGCCGTAATCGCCCCGGAACAGGAGGCGCAGGGAATGCTTGTGAACCTTGTTGGGCTCCCGGCTCGTGCCCCCCTGCAGGCGCAGGCCCGCGTCGATCTGGACCGGCCCGCTTCCGTCGACAAACAGGAACTCCGCCGAGACGGGCCGCTCCCAGGCGATGCCCGCCCCCCCGGGGTTCGAGTATAGCCCCCTCTGCCGGTCGAAGAGATCGGCCGTGTCCATCACCAGCGACAGCGTGGGCACATCGGTCAGCGCCTGGAGGGCCAGGTCGCGGTAGGCCGGGTCGCCGGTCACCCGCGGGTCCATGCCGTAATCGGCCGGGATGGCCGTGCCGCTCTGCGTCACCCATGCGGACGGAAATCCAGCCGGATTGGATGGCTGGGCCAGCACATGCTCGGGAAAAATGTAGGAATGTGTCAGCACCTTGGAAGGCAGATAATCCTCCCGCACAGCCACCGCCCTGAGGTTGACCACCGCCCGCTCGGGCGTGCCGGCCACTGTCAGCGGCCCGCTGTAGGCAATCCCGTTGACCGCGGTCGGCTCCCGCCCATCCAGGGTGTAATAGATCCGGGACAGCGGCGTCTCGCAGGCGAGGTAGACCTGCATCGGCTCCGTGTAAAAACCGCTGGCCACGCTCGCCCTGGGCCGGGCCACCACACCCGCCAGCGGCGTTGCAGCCACGTTCGATGCGCCCGGAGTCGGCCGGGCGAAGTAGCCCAGAGCCCCCGCCGGCGTCAGACCATACGAGTAATCCGCCCGCTGCTCCGGATAGGCGGGCGCGAACGCGGACACCACCCGCCGCGGCTGTTCGGGGCTGAGCAGCGCGAGATGCTCGCCGGCAGCACTCAGCTTGAAGTTGGTGTGCAGCGGCAGCGTCCCCACCGGCCGGCGGTCCTTCCCGGAAGCGAACACGACCAGATGACCCCCGGGCCCCAGGATCCGCGCAGGGAATACCCATTCGTCCGGGCTGTCCGCATCGTCGGTGAGCGACCATCCCAGCAGGTCGACCACATTGCTGCCCCGGTTGTGGATCTCGATCCAGTCATGCAAATCGCCGTCCTCGTCCTTCCAGCCTGTGTCGCTGACATTGGCCGCCATGAATTCGTTGATGATCAGCTGGCTGAGAAGCAGGTCCGGATCCAGTGTGCACGTCCACTCGCCCCCCGCAAACGCGTTGGGCGCGGACGCCAGGTCCGTGATCCCGTGGTCCGCCGCCCACCGCAACCGCACCAGTCCGGACGCCACCCCGCTCAATAAAAAACGATACGGCCCCGCCCCGTCGCCCTCGATCCCGGCGGCCGGCTCGTCATTGACACGCAGATCGCCCGCGTCGATCCCCCGGACCGGCTCCGAGAACAAGACCCGGATTTCCTCCAGGCGCCCCACCGTGCTCCCTTCCACCGGGGTCACCGAAAGGACCGTAGGCGCCACCGCGTCCACCAGCTCGTATTGCCAGCGGTGCGCAGGATCCTCGCCGGAGAAAGGATTTCCGGACAAATCGGCGATCTGGTGGTCGATATCCCAGGCGACATCCACCAGGCCGTCCGCCGGCCTGGAAAAACCGAATGTATAGGCCGCTCCCGCCCCCTCGAGCTCGGTGGCCGGGGCGCCCTGGACCCATAGATCCTCCGCCGACACGCCCCGGACTGGCTCCGTAAACGTGACGGTGATCCGCGACAACGCGTCCAGCCGGCCCGGCGCCGGATCGACCGATGCGATTCTCGGCGGATTTTCGTCGCGCAGACCCGCGGTCATCTCGAGGGTCAGATAAAGATCCGAGCTGGTCAGGTTTCGATTGAACAACTGGACGGCCAGCCAGTTGGTGCCGTCCTGGAGAAAAGGCACGGTGGTCGTATTGTTGGTGGAGACCAGCAGCCGATTGATCGCCAGAGGAGTGCCGTTGGTGTGCTTGGGCTCGCCGCTATACACGTTGTAGCGGGCCGCCTCGCGCCCGTTCACCCACACGATAAAACCGTCGTCGATCCACACCTGAAACCGGAGATCCTCGACCCGGGACGCGTTGGTCAGCACGAAGGACTGGCGCAGGAACAGGGTCGTGTAATTGTATCGCATGTCCGACACCAGCGTGCCGCCGGTGATGCCGCTCCCCCCGTAATAGAAGGGCGCTGCGGACCTGGACCAGTTCGAGACATCGAACTCGCCCGAACGCCATGCCCCGATCGGGCTCGAGGCTTCATTGGTTCCCTTTCGGTAGTGCCAGATCGAGTTGCTGGCGATCAGGGTGGTGCCCGGTTCCTGGCCCTGGCAGGCCTGGACCCCCAGCCCCAGCCCCACGCATGCCCACCCGACCATGAACAGCCGACGCAGCCAGCCTGCCCGCCGCATGGCCCCGGATCCCGTCCATCCGCCGGCTGAATCGAGCGCGGCATCGGGTCTCTCCTCGCAGGAGGACTCGCGGCGGGTCTCCCTTGCTCGGCACCCCTGACGGGCGATGCCATTGCTGATCGTCTGCGCGTTGGGTAGGATGGATCGCATGGCTTGTCAGCTCGGCTATTGCTCCTCCAGCACTCGGTAAAACCGCATGGGCCGCTCCGCGGCGTCCGGATCGGAAAACTCCAGCCGGGTGGAGTAAAATGTCCCTCGCAGCAGATCCACCCAATCGATCATGTTCGTGGATCCCTGGACCACGTAGCGGGTGCCAAACGGCATGGTCAGCCCGATCTCGACGGCGCCATCGCTGCGCAGGGCCAGCCGCTCGAACCGGAAGAACGGCTCGATCCGAACGTCGGCCGCCTCGCTGGGCGCCGCGCCAGCCGCATTCCGGACGATCGCCTGATAGCGGCCTGCCCAGAAGGGCTCCATCCCCTGGAGCTCGAGCACCCGGTTGGTCATGCCGTCCAGGATGAGCCCGTTGAAGTACCACTGATACTCCAGCGGAGGCGCCCCCTCCGCGCCGACTTCGAGGACCAAGGTGGCGCCCGGCGCCAGGTGCTGGCTCACCGGCTGCCGCGTGATCGCCGGCGGCTCGATCCCGGGCTCGCCGTTGGCCCCAAGGCGGCCCGGCGTGGGCGGCCGAGCCTCCCAGTTCAACGGCTCGTTGCCATAGGCCAGCGCACTCAAACGCTGCAGCGAGGCGCCCCCGCCATCCGCCGCTTCCGGCCATGGATGCCGATCGTCGTATTCGACCGCCTCGACCAGGTAATCCGGAATCCATTGCCGCTCCTGCCCGGCCCCTGCCGGCTGGCCCGGACGCCAGATCTCGATTCGCTCGCCGCTGTTGTCAAGGCGCCCGCTCCATGGGCCGACGATCCGCGCTCCCGCCGGCACATTGAACCGAGCGCAAAACGCCGATAGCAGCCCGGGCTCGGATTGGGGATCGAATCCGGCCACGACGAGCACTTCGCCAGGCCCGAGAACGGCCCCCGCCGGCAGATCGAATTCGACACCGCCCGACAGCCGCCACGGAGCGTCTCCCCGCTCGGGATCCCCCAGGATCAGGTCTCCCGGCCCCCCATGCAGCAGCTCGATGAATTCGTCCGTCCGCGATTCATCGCCCGTCTCGCCGTCCACCGGATGGTAATGAATCTCCTGGATCGTCAGGGGACCCATCCGCGGCGCCGCATTGGCCGCCCCCGATCCCCGCCGGAAATCCTCGATCGAAAGCGGCCGATCCACTCCAAAGGTGGGGCGCTCCAGGCTCGCATAATCCACACCCACCGAGGTCAGAATCCGGCCCGACGACTCGTTCGGCGGAGCAGGGCCGAATCGGGCCACCGCCCGCCACCCGGTGAGGTTTTCGTAGGCGTCCACCTGCGACAAGTGGACCTCGCCGGCACGGAGCGGATCGAGGCTGAGGCGGTTGGTTGCCCCCGCCGGCTCGCCGAAATCCGCCTGGTAGAAGACCCGGTACCCGAGCGGCGGGAGAACCAGCCCGGCGGGCAGTCGATACTTGCGCAGCTCAGCCGTCTGATCGCTGAGGAACCAGCCGCCGATCGCGACCGGCTGCATCGTGGGGTTGAACAGCTCGATCGCGCCCTCGAGCGGGGGCATTCCCCATCCCATCACCTCGCTGACCACCACGTTGGTCAGCGGCTCGTAGTTGCTGGCGCCGGGAGTGGCTCCGGCCGCAAAGCTCCACGCCACGCTTGAACCCTCGGGCAGCCGGCCCGACGAGATCCCTGGCGCTTGCGGCCCGAAATCCACGCTGTCGATGGCGGTCAGGTTGGTGTGGTAAATCCGCAGCGTCTCGCCCTGTTGATCGAGGCTGAACCGGACATGGTCCGGCCCGCGATCGGTCTGTCCGTCGGCGCGCCATACCACGTGGCCTTTCCGGTCGATGAAGCTGAGGGGGCCCACGATGTGGTTGGTCTGGCCGGCCAAGGTCGGATCGTCGGTGAGGATCAGCCCGCTGATCTGGACCGGCTGATCGGCCGTGTTGTGCAGCTCGATCCAATCGCCGTCCTCCTCCCCGCTCGCCAGCCACTCGTTGAGGCGGACCTGAGTCAGCGCCCCGAGCAACATGGCCGCGGAGTTCTCCAGGCCGGGCGTCGGCTCGGCCAGCAGCCGCCACGGGCCTGCCCCGCCCACCAGGCCGATGGATCGATCCGGGATCTGAAAGCCGAATTCGATCCGATCCCAAAGTCCGCCCGCCGGGCTGACCAGCCACAGAGCCGCTCCTTCGCCCGGCAGGTTCCGGCCGAAATTCAAGTCGTCCTCGTTCGATGTCGAGGCCGGCCGCCGACCGTCCGCCCATACCAGAAGAGGCTCCCCTGCCCCCAAACGAACGCCTGCCGGAATCGCCCATTCGTAGGGATCCGCCGATTCCAGCCGCACGATCACGCCCTCGAGATCGACCTCGGTGCCGCTCAGATTCCGGATCTCGAACCAGTCCGAATACCGGCCTGTGGCCGCCAGAACAGCCTGCCGATTGACGGCCATGATCTCGTTGAATCGGACAGTGGATGCGCCGGCGACGAAATTCGAAGCGCCAGGGGTCGGCACAAGCTGTCCCGCCACCCAGGCGCCGGTCCCATCCGGCCACCGCCCCTGGACCGTTCCCTCCCGCTGCGCCCCGTAATTGATCCGGGTCCACTCGATCCCCACCGAGTCCCACAAGGCGATCGCGCCGCCCGCAGCCGACAGCTTGAAATCCACATGATCGGCTCCCGGTTCCTCGTCCGCCCAGAGCCGGACATGGCCGCCCGCATCGACAAACACCGGCGCGGTGATTTCGAACAGCGCATTGCTCGTGGCCAGAAAAGCCCCCTGCAAGGCCGCCGGCCGGTCCGGATCCAAATTTCGGAGCTCGAGCCAGTCGCCATCGCCGGGCGGCGGGTTGGCCTGAAACTCGTTCACGACGACCTTCGTCACCGGCGCCAGCGCCGCCGGCTCGTTCCGATCTCCCGGCGTCGGCTCGGTCAGCACCCACCCGCCGCCGCCGGCGCCGCGCCCGAATCCGTATCCCGTTGGCAGCGGGCCAAAGGCCACGGCATCCACCCGGTTGGTCTGGGCGTCATACAGGAATACCCGGTCGCCTTCGGCATCCAACCCGAAGCCGGCCTCGATGCTCCCGGCGCCTGATCCGCCCCGGCAGCCCACCACCAGGTAGGCGCCTCGCTCCAGAACGGTCGAGGCAGGAAACACAAACTGCCGGGGATCATCGCCGTCGCTCAGGCTCCATTGGGTCAGATCGACCGCCTCGATGCCCGGATTGTAGAGCTCGATCCAATCCATCCCCTCGGCCCCCGCCGCAGATCCGCTGCCGTCGGCGCGGACTTCGTTGATCCAGATGGACTGCGGAAGAACGGCTCTATTCGACGCGCCCGGCGAACCGCCGCTCTGCCCGCTGGCGCTCCAGTTGGCCGGATCGTCGGGATCGGCGGTCCCCCCCAGCCACTCGATCGAGTGCCCGCCGCCGTTGGCCGATGCCGGCCAGCCGTTCCCGACGCCATACTCGACGGAGGCCACCGTGCGCCCCGCTCGATCCAAGATCGCCACTCGCTCGCCCGAATTGGACAGCGCCCCCCGATACGTGCCCGCATAGCTGACCCCGGGGTACCGCTGCTGAAACAGGACCGGGTTTGTCGCCGGGATCAACACCAGCCGGCCTCCCGGCGGCAACGGCGGCGTCCCTTCGGGAAACCGGAACTCGATCCCCTCGAACTGGAATCCGCTCAGGTCCAGCGGCAGGACACCGGTGTTTTCGAGCTCGATGAACTCGCCCGCCTCGCCGTCCGGCGGCCGGTACATGATCTCGCTGATCCGCAACGGGCAGCCCACCTCGGCCACCTGAAAGCGCGCGCGGGTCAGCGCGCTCCAGTTGGCGCCTTGCAGCGTGCGCGCGCTGACTTCCACCGATTGCGTCAGAACCAACGATTGGCCCGGGGCGAACACCCGGGCAGAGGGCGCCACGGCCCCGGTGAACGCCACGCGCGGATCCGTCCCGTCCAGGGTGTAGTAGACCGAGCCCGCACCGCCTCTCAGGCTCCACGCCGTTCCCGGACGCACCCGCCCGCCAAACGGCGACAGCACCGGCGCATTCGACGACGCCAGCAAACCCGCCGCCGCCAGATGCTCGAGCATGTGCCGCCGCCGCGACGGGATCCAGCTGGTCCCGATCGTGTTGTTGAAGCCGGAGATGGAGGGCTGGACCATTGCTCGAAGCTGCTCGTAGCGCGCCTGGATCCGCTCATCGGCCAGCGCCCCTCCATTGTAGAGATGCCGATGCGCGCGATCCGCAAACAGCAGCCGGAACTCCGGGCTGAGCCGAAGCCGCTGATAGAACTTCGCCACCTCCGTCGTGCCCGCCAGCTCGTTGCTCAGGGTGTTCCAGCTGACCGCATTCCGATACCCATAGCTCATCTCCGCGTCCCAGATGTAATACCGGAACCGGCCCGACGCGGATCGCTCGCGACCTGCCCGCCAGTTGTTGTGCGGCCAATCGGCCGTGGCGCCGTAGATGTTGACCAGCAGGTAGTCCACGAAGTTCTCGAGGTCGAACCGCCGCTCGATCTCGCGGTAGTAGGCCGGCGTCGCCGGGCTCATCGTGTTCACGTAATTCCGCAGCGCATTCCACGCCGTCAGATCCCCTTCCACCACCTCGCTCCGCTGCGCCACCAGGTCCCACTCCTTGCCTCCCCCGTGCCACGACTGCAGAAAATCCGCGTCGATCCGCTCGGTCGGATTGTAGTAGCCCTTGTACGCCCCATTCAAAAACAGATGCACAAAACCGCCATGGCTCGAGACCTGGCCCGTGTCGGCAAACAGGCGCCGCGCCAGCTCGTCCCGCAGAAACGGATTCGAGTGATCGTTCATCCCCGCCCGCAGCACGACATGGTCGAACTTGTCCATCCCGCAGTCCGGGAAGAGGGGGTACTCGAGCCGCGTGGGGCCATAATCGCCCCGGAAGTAGAGACGGAAGGAGTATTTGTTGGCTGGCAGGCTCGAGCTCCGGTAGTCGTAGCGCTCGCGAATGTATGCGCCGCCCTGGATCCGGATCCCGCAGTCGACCTGGAACCCCCCGTTGTCCCCGGGCCGGATCAGCTCGGCCGACACCGGCCGCTCCCACGCAATCCCGTGATAGATGGTGTTGCGCGGCTCGACCTCCATGATGCCGGTCGTCCCATACAGATTGCGGTTGTCGGTCGTCAGCGAAAGCGCCGGGAGCGTCAGCCGGCTCGACAGCTGATTCAGCAGGTAGGTGTGCGTGTCGACGCGAGACGGCAGCCAGCCCGCCTTCCATGCCACCGCTCGCACGGCCCGCGTCGACGTGATCCAGATCCCGTTCGTCGTGTAGAGCAGGCCGTTGGTCGACGTCGGCGTCGTCCCGTCCATCGAGAACCGGATCGCCGAGCCCGGCGTCGGCGAATGCAGAAACAGCCGGAACGGCAGCCGGAGGTATCCGCGCTGCACGCTGAAATGGACCGGCTCGACAATTCCTCCGAGCGCGGCCGCATTGTTCGTGGCCCAGGGCGTGCCCGCCGAGAAATAGCGCCACTGGCCCGCTCCGTCCCGGCCGTAGGCGACATCGTGCCGCTGCTCGGGAAACTCGGGCGCCAGCTCGCTCGCCGCCCGCGGCGGCGAGTCCGGCGGATACAGCCCCAGATACTCCCCGAACAGGTTCAGTTTGAAGTTCGTGTGCAGCCGCACCGATCCGGACACAACTCGGCGGTCCTTGCCCGACGCAAACACCACCAGGTACTGGCCGCCGGCGATCTGCACCGGGGGAAACACCCACTGCCGCGGCTCATCCGCATCATCCGTCAGCGACCACCCGTGCAGGTTCACCGGCGTCCTCCCTCGGTTGTGCAGCTCGATCCAATCCTCCGTCTCGCCATCCTCGTCCTTCATCCCCCCGGCATTCTCCGCCATGACCTCATGGATGACCACGTCGCCCGCCGTGGCTGACGGGTCGATCCGATACTCCCAATCAACGCCCGCCAGCGGCTCGCTCGGCCCCAGGCCGCTCACGATCCCGTGGCCCTCCGCCCAGCTCATGCGCGCCACCCCCACGGCCGCCGCCGCAAATACAAACCGATACGGCCCCGCCGAGATCCCGCTCACCGCCAGCGCCGGCTCGCCGTTCAGCCGGAGATCGGCCGGATCCAGCCCCGTGACCGGCTCGGCAAAACGGATCTGGACCTCAGCCATCTGGCGCAGCACCATGCCCGCAGGGGGATGGACATCGGCCACCACAGGGGCCTTGACGCCCGCCAGTTGGTAGCTCCACTGGTTCTCCGCTGCCTCCCCTCGGAATGCATTCGGGGGCGTCGCCAGCCCCGCAATCCGCTGGTCCGGGCTCCACGACACGAACACCTCGCCGGGCGCAGGCGGATCGAACTCGAAGGTGTAGACGCTCCCGCCGCCGCTGACCGCCCGCGCCGGGTTGTCGTTCAGCAGCAGATCGGCGGCCGCCACGTTCACCACCGCCTCGCTGAAGGTGACCGTGATGAGGTTGAGCTGGGCTGCTGGTCCCGGAGGCGGCGCGACCGACCGCACCACCGGCGGCGGCGGCGCCTGCAAATCCGCCTTCAACGCCGCGTCCAAACACAGGTCGCTGCTCTCCATGGTCACGTTGAACACCTGCACCGCCAGAACGTTGGTCCCCAGCACCAGCAACGCCATCCCCATCGCCCGGCGCCACCGCCATGCCTTCCCCGCCAGAACGCCACCCTCGATTCCACTGCCCCCGTCGGCCAGCGCACGGCACGAATGCCCCCGGCGCGATCGACCCCTCGCGATCGCGGATTCCTCGAGTCTGGATACGTGAGCCAGTTGCATAGGCACAGCTTTATGGATCCACACTAGCCGCTGGAGCGCCCCCCCCGCAAGCGGCTTGTTCGCCCGCTCGGCAGTTCCAAATACCGCATCGGGCTGGTCGTTAAGGGTCTGTGCAAAAATGAATTCCGATTTTGCTGGAGGGGATTGGGCGGGCTGGCAAGGCGCGACGAGCGAGCATACCCGCGCGGTCTGTGAGCGAGGAGCAACACAGCCAGGCCGCCCAAGACCCCCAGCCCGCAGGGGCGGGGCGGCGCCGGGCAGCGTATGCCGGTCTGGCATAAGTTTCAGTGGGATCCTGCATCTCCCGATAGCCCTCTTGGCGCCGTTTGACAGCCAAAGGCAGACGGATCAAAGTAAGCGGTGGAACAACAGAATCCAACAACCGATGAGTTGCAGGTGATGCGAATCATCAGGTCGCAATGAAAACGCATCAGCAGATCGACCAGCGCAGTCTGGCCCTCGCGCGAGCGATTGTGGCCAGAATCGACCGCGATCCGGCCCGGGCTGGATTGGCTCAGGCCAGGGCGACCTGCCAGCGCTGGCTGAATCAACGTCCACTGCCGGCAGTGCGCGAATGGATGGAGATCCTCAGGCGGCCGTGGGAGGAAATCCGGGCCTTGTTGCTGGACGAGTCCGAACAGGGGCAACGACTGCGGCAAAGCGACCCCTTCTGCGGCATCTTATCGCCGCGGGAACGATGGGAAATTTATCGATCCTACCGTGAGACGACTTGACCTCGAGCACATCATCCGCGCTGCAGGCAGCATTGCGGGCGCAGACAGGCTCGTCGTGATCGGCAGCCAAGCGATCTTGGGCAGTTTTCCCGATCCGCCCGCTGAACTGGCTGTCTCGGCCGAAGCAGACATTTATCCGTTGGATGCGCCGGAAAAGGCGGACCTGATCGACGGTTCGATCGGCGAGAAGTCCCCTTTCCATGAGACGTTTGGCTATTACGCTCATGGCGTGAATCCAGAGGCGGCGGTCCTGCCGGTCAACTGGCAAAGCCGCTGGGTGCCCCTGCAAAACGAGAATACCCGCGGCGTGATTGGCCTCTGCCTGAGCCCGGTGGACCTTGCGGTAAGCAAGTTGGCTGCCGGGCGAGAAAAGGACCTGTCTTTCGTGACGGCCATGCTGCACCATGGTTGGATCACTGTTGACGCAGTCCAAAACGTGTTGAGCGAAGTCGCGGAAATGCAGTCGCCACAAATTCGGCTCCGGCTGGAGTGGTGTCGCAAGAGATGCCGCTCGGATCCTTCAAGCAACGTGTCGTGATCGCTTCCGCGCCGCGCTCACTTTCCGTGGCCGGATCGCCGAGGCCGCGGCACCAGCACCAGTGGACATCCCTCGAAGCCAAACGCCTTCCGCAGCTCGGACGCCAGAAACCGGCCATAGACGGGCGTCCATAGCTCCCGCCGGCTCACGAACAGCCAGAAGGTCGGCGGCGTCGTGTCCACCTGGGTCGCGTAAAAGAGCTTCAGGTGTGTGCCCGCCGCGCTGGGCGGCTGCCGGCGCTCGACCGCCTCGCGCAAGGCGCGGTTCAGCAAGGCCGTCGGCACTCGCTGGCGCATCTGCGCCCCCACAAACCGAATCGCATCCAGCAACCGATCCAAATGGTACCCCGACGCTGCCGACGCGAAAACGACCGGCGCATAGTCCAGGAAAAACAGCTGCTCCTGCACCCAGCGTCCGAACTCGGCCAGCGTCGCCGGAGGCGGCTTGGCCGCCCCATGCCGGGGCGCCTTCCCGGCCCCCTTTTTCCGCGCAGCCGCCACCAGAGGTGCCACCAGATCCCATTTGTTCACCACCACCACGCACGGCTTTCGATGCTCCTGGATCAGATCGCCAATCTTCTTGTCCTGCTCGAGAACGCCGGACTCCGCATCCACCACCATCACCACCAGATCGCATCGCTGGACCGATTCCTCGGCCCGCTTGACGCTGTAGAACTCGATCGAGTCGTCCACGCGCCGGCGCTTGCGCAGGCCGGCCGTGTCGATCAGCACGTAGCGTTCGCGCACCCCGCCATGGACGAGCTCGAACGGCACGTCCACGGCGTCCCGGGTTGTCCCGGGGATCGGCGTCACCACCACGCGTTGATCGCCCACCAGCGCGTTGGTCAAGGATGACTTGCCCACGTTGGGACGCCCCACGATGGCGATCTTCATGGGCGGCTGCCCCTCTCCGCCCGCCGGCTCGGCGCCCTTCACCCCTTTCGGCAGCCGATCGACAACCGCGCGAAGCAGCGGCCCCATCCCGCGCCCGTGAATCGCGCTGACCGGCAGGCATCCCGCAAACCCCATCCGATCGAACGCCGCGCAATCCCCGTCCAGCCCCTCATGGTCCGCCTTGTTGGCCGCCACGACCACCGGCTTGCCGTGGCGGCGAAGCCGATCGGCCACCATCTCGTCCAGCGGCGTCAGCCCCTGGACAATGTCCACCACCAGGATCATGACCTGCGCCGAGGCCACCGCCAGCTCGACCTGCTCCAGCGCCGCCCGCTCCAGCGCATCCGCCGCCTGCTCCCCCGCCGCCAGCCCAATCCCGCTCGTGTCCACCAGGGTGTGCGATCGCCCTTTCCACTCCATCTCCGCCATGATCCGATCCCGGGTCACGCCGGGCTCGTCATGCACAATGGCGATCCGGCGCCCCACCAGCCGGTTGAACAGGGCCGATTTCCCCACGTTGGGCCGCCCCACGATGGCGATCATCGCCGAGATGCGCCTCCCGCGCCTTGCCTGTTTTCGGTTGCTGCCATGTCGTCCATCCCGCTCGACCCCCGGGAATCGATAGCGTATCCTTCAGCGGCTCTTGTCCGGCCATGGAGGCGGAGGCGGTATCCGAACCGGCTCCTGCTCGAGCTTCTCGAGGATCACCGCGATGGCGCGCTCGAGCTGGTCGTCCTGGCCTGCAAACTCGCGCGCCGGATCGTTGTCCACCCGGATGTCCGGCTCGACGCCCCGGCCCTCCATGATCCATTCCCGCCCGGCAATGTCATAGCGCGAGTACTCGGGCCGGTTCAGATAGCCGCCGTCCAGCAACGGCAGCGATCCCCGAATCCCCACGACGCCGCCCCAGGACCGCTTCCCGATGATCGGCCCCAGGCCGTAATGCCGGAACCGATAGGCCACAATGTCCCCGTCCGACGCCGAAAACTCGTCCAGCAGCATCACTTTCGGACCCAGGACCATCCCCGTCGGATCAATGTTCACCGCCGCGTTGCGCGCGACGGTCACCATGACCCACTCGCGCCGCAGACGCTCGATGATCTGCGGCGACACGTTGCCGCCTCCATTGCCCCGGACGTCCACAATCAGGCCCTGCTTGTGCGTCTGCGGATAGTAGAGCTTGACGAACTCGTTCAAGCCATCGACCCCCATGTTCGGGATATGGACATACCCGATCCGACCGTCCGTGGCCTTCGATACCCGCTCCAGATTGCGCTGCACCCAGCCGAAGTAGCGCAGCGGCCGATCGTCGGCGATCGGGATCACGGTGCAGGTCCGACTGCCCTCCAGCCGAGGCTCGCTGTGGACCCGCAGCACCACGGGACGGCCCGCCGTGTTCACCAGGGCGGTGTTTGGATTCGCCAGCCGGTCGGTCCGCCGGCCATCGATCTCGATCACATAATCCCCCGCCTTCACCCCCACTCCGATCTCCGTCAGCGGCGACCGAAGCGATGAGTCCCAGTTCTGCCCCGGCAGGATCCGCGCAATCCGCCAGTAGCCCGACACGGCGTCCCGCTCCCAGTCGGCCCCCAGCAGCCCCAGCGCGATCCGCTCCGCCTTCGGGTAATCGCCTCCTCCCACGTAGCAGTGCCCCAGATTGATCTCGCCGATCATCTCGCCAATGAGGTAGGTCAGATCCATCCGGTGATGCACATGCTCGAGCAGCGGCTCGTATCGGGCCCGCATGGCGGTCCAGTCCACGGCGTGAAGATGCGGGTCGAAAACGAAATCGCGCATCTGCCGCCAGCACTCGACGAAGATCTGGCGCCACTCGGCCGGGCGATCGAGCTGCACCTGGAGCCCGCCCAGCTTGAGGCGCTCTTTCACCTCGATCCGCGCGGCGGGCAGATCGACAATCGCATACGCGTTGTCCATCCGAACCAGCATCTTCTGGCGATGGGCCGCCAGCCGGTATTCCTGGATCTCGCCCAGGTCGGTCTCCTTCTCCTTGCCCAGGTCGAACATCAGCAGCCGCCGTCTCTCGTCCCTGAGCCCCTGCCGGGTGTAGAAGAGCTTGTCGCCCGCCGATGCCAGATCGCGATAGCTCGAGGCCGCGATCGGCAGGACCGCGATCCGATCCGGCAACCCATCATAATCCACCCGGACGGCCGCTGGAGACCGCGAGGCCGCCGCGCCGGATTCGGGCTTGGCCTCGCCCGGGGCCGATGACACCTTGGGCTCCGAGCCCGCCGCCCGGCCCGCCGGGTCCGGGCCCGCCCCGGTCTTCACCTCGTCGCTCTTGGGCGCGAGCGGCGACGGCGTGTCCGCCGCCAGCGTCACCAGGAAGATCCGAGCCATATCAAAATACGCATGGTTCCACTCGGTCTGGCTGTAGCGCGGCGCAAAGCTCCGGTTCGAGACGAAAAACAGGTATTTGCCGTCGCTGCTGAAGGCCGGCTCGGTCGAGGCAAACCATCCGTCCGTGACCGCCCGCCCCTCCCGGTGCGTCACCGAGTAGAGGTAGACGCGGGGGAACTGGCGCTCCTCCGGGCGCGTCCACGCCACCCATTGGCTGTCAGGCGACCAGGTGTAATCCGCGATCTCCCACGCCGTCGCCTGGTCCACCAGCACCACTTCGAGCGTGTCGACATCCACCCATTGCAGACGCAGCTTCTTGTCCGCCCAGAGCAGCTTGCGGCTGTCGGGCGACCACACCGGAGCGTACTTGTAAGTGTCGCCGTCCCGAGTCACCTGCCGGGCCGCCCCCTGCCGCCCGTCCTGGGGCGCCACCCAGATCTCATCCTCGCCCGTCGCGTCGCTCACATACGCGATCCACCGCCCGTCCGGCGACCAGCGCGCGTTCCGTTCGTGAACCCCCGATGTCTCCGTCAGGTTCCGCGTCGGCCCATGGGCCGCCGGCACCGTGAACACTTCCCCCCGCGCCCCGAACACCGCCCGGCTGCCGTCGGGCGCCACGTCGGCTTCGCGAATCTCGTCGCTGACGTCCCACAATCCACCCCGGCCGATGGCGAAATCCTCGCGGACCTGGATTCGCAGTCGGTGCGCCTGCTCCGTCTTCAGATCGAACCGATAGAGCGCGCCGCCGTTCTCGAAGACGATGGCGTCCGGCCCCAGGCTTGGAAACTTGATGTCATAATCCTTGAAATGCGTCAGCTGCCTCGGCGCCCGGTTGGTCATGTCCATGACATAAAGGTTCATCCGCTTCCGATCGTCGCGGTCGGATACGAAATAGAGGCGCCCGCCCTTCCACATCGGAAAGATGTCCTGGGCCGAATGATCGGTCAGATGGGTGGTCTTGCGCGTCGAGAAATCGTAGAGCCAGAGGTCGTCCGCCTGCCCGCCCCGGTAGCGCTTCCAGGTCCGGAACTCGCGGAAGCCCCGGTTGTAGGCCAGCTGCCGTCCGTCCGGCGAGTAGGCGCACCAGCCGCCCCGCGGCAGCGGCAGGACCTCGGGCAGCCCCCCCTCGACCGACACCAGACAAAGCTGCCCCTTGAAATCGTTCCACTCGTGCTCCCGCGATCGGTAGACTATGGTCCGCGCGTCCTTCCAGCCCAGGACAATGTTGTTCGGCCCCATCCGGTCCGAGACGTCGTCCCGGTCCAGCGTCGCCGTGTAGGTCAGCCGGCGCGGCTCGCCCCCGCCGGCCGGCATCACATAGACCTCCGTGTTGCCGTCATACTGGGCCGTGAAGGCCAGCCAGCGGCCGTCTGGCGAGAACCGCGGGAACATCTCGTAGCCCGCATCGCTGGTCAGCCGCCGCGCCACCCCGCCGGCCGCGGACACGGCATACAGATCGCCCGCATGGCCAAACACGATCTGGCTACCGTGAATCGCCGGAAATCGCAGCAGCAGGGTTTCCGACGGCGCGGCGCCGGCTATCGGCCTGGCTCCGACAGCCGCAAGGAGCCCGATCCACCATGCCATCCGGCCGAACCACGCCCGGCATGGGCTGGAGGCCGCCAACCGGGTTGCTGAGCTGTTTCGCATATTGTCTCTCCAGGTCCAGGGTTAGGGTGCCTTCTTCGGCACGCCGAAGTCGATGCTCACCGCCAGCTCGACCGGCAAACCTTCGTTGGGCGCAATCCAGAGGTTCCGAGCCCGGTAGGGGAATCGCACCTCGCGCACGCCCGACCGGTTCCCGGCCGCCGGACGCACCTCGATCATCGATGTCTTGCCCGCCGCCAGGGTCACCGAGGCCGTCGCGGTCGCTTCCGACGCCCTCCCGTCCGCCTCGAGCACGAAATCGATCGGCGCGCGATTGTGGATCTGCAACACCGCTCGCGTCCGGCCCGCCAGATTCACCCGCCGGCTCTTGTACTCGAGCGACGCCTCGAACAGCGGCCTCAGATACGCCGCCTCGCCGATCAGCCGATCCTGCCAGTAGACGGCCGTCCGCCGGCCAAACAGCGCCTCCCGCACCCCCTCGACCGTGCGCTCCCGCGCGAACACCAGCGTCACCGGCCGATGCTGCCCGCGCGACGCATCGTAGTTCATCCAGATCGGATCATGGACATCCGAGTCGCCCATCATCGTCAGCTGCTTGTCCAGGCACCACTGGTGCGCGATCGGGTCGTAATCGTCCCCATTGACCACCTCGATCCCCTGCAGCCAGCCGTTGCGATAGAAATGATCCTGCTGATCGTACCATACCGATTTCTGCTGCGGCTGTTTCCAGCCCGGATGGTTCCAGAACACGAACGCCCCCTGGCTCACCGCCGCCTGGACCGCATCCTCCACTTTCTCGGTCTGCAGCGCCGGAACATCCCGTAAAAAGATCGCGTTCAGGTGCCCCGGCGGCTCGCCGCGCGTGATCTCCGCGCCTTGGATCAGGATCAGATCCAACCCCTCCGCCATGGGCTTCGCCAGCTCATACGCACGGCCGTGCTTCACTGCGATGTCGTCCCGATGCGGCACATACTCGATATGATCAGTGATCGCCAAGACATCCAGCCCGTCCCGCCAGGCCTCGTCCGCACGCACCGTCGGCCATACGTTCCCGTCCGAAAAGACGGTGTGCATGTGGAAATCGCACTTCAGGGTCAGATAATCGGGCAGATTGGGAAAGGTCAGCTCCGTCCGGATACGCTGCTGTCCCTGCCCGCTCCACGGCAGACCGAGGATCCATGCCGAGAGCATCCCCACCGCCAGGAGGCGAGAGCCGAAACCGGCTTTTCGGTGGAATCGTGTCGCTATCATGCCCCGCATCATCGCGAGTCCCGGGCAGAATTCAAGACCCGTTCCTCTGGCCTCCTCCCCAGGCCCTCCAATGGCCATGAAGGAGAGTGCCGCGAACTGCATGGGGCGCCTCCGTGGCGCCTGACGCGCCGCTCGGTCGTCCGTCCTCGGCAGCCGCGTGCCCCCCCCCTACGGCACGTCGCCGTCCAGCACAGGACGCCGGATCCGGTAAAACGTCTGCCGCTGATCCGTCGGCAGCTCCATCCGCCACCGGTCCATCTGATATCCCGGCCGGTTCGCCAGGGCCACCCACGACGCCGTCGGCGACAGCGATTCGGCTGCCTCGACGATCGCCGACGGGAACTGGATCGGCCACGTCAGCCGAACCCCGCCAGCCGTGGGCGCCGCCTCCAGATCCAATGAGGCGGGCGCCGATTCGCCGGTCGCCTGCAAGTAATCCTCCGCCACCCAGCCGCGCACGTTGCCCGCCCACCACACCTCCCACCACGTCATGCGCTCGTACGGGGAGGCAAGACCGCAGGCCGGACGCTCCGGACCGCCGACGATGAATCCCCGCTGGCCCGCCGGGATGCTTGTCAGCACGACGCCTCCGCACGGCGCCGACCGCACGTTCACTGCCGCCGACGCAGCCACGGGCGAATCGGCACCCACCTCCGGCACGTTCGCGATCTCGATCCCGGTGTAATAGTGGGTCAGGATCCGGCGCCATCCCCAGCCGTCCCGCCCCGCAAACTGCTGCGCCCCCCGCTGGCACATCCCCACCCCGTGCCCGTATATGTGCTGCATCCTCCCCCCCGCCACGATCGTGCAGCACTTCTCGGTCGTGCTCGAGCAGTTGACGTGCCCGCTGCACGGACGCGATCGCGCCCATGGCACATAGCCCGCCCCGAGCCCGCCCACCCGGCAGTTCGACAAGGTCGGGCCCTCCTCGCTGTTCAGGGTGTAATCCCCGTTGCACCGCGCTGAAAAATAGGCTGTGATCACCTGCCCCTCGTGGAGCGCTACTCGGCGCGACGTGTTTGCTGTGGCGTTGCGGCTCTTGGCACCGACCTGCGAGGTGTAAGCCTGCCCGCCATTCGCATAGCCGCGCCGCCGGAGCCGATCCAGGGCGAAGCTGCGGGCCGCGACCGCCTGCGCCTTCAGCGCTTCAAACGGGAAACCATCGTTCATCTCAGCGGTCACGGTGCCCGCGATCAGCTCGTCCAAATCCATGAAACCCGTGTATCCCGTGCCTGCCAGGCTGCTTACATAGACCTCCTCAGGCACGGCAAACGCCGGCGCCCCGGCCGCCTCCGCCCGCCGCATATCCAGGTCCGCCGGCTCGAATGCCTGCGCCGCCGGCGGATCATCGGCCTCATCGCCGCCCTGCTCGCGATGCGCCTGCCTGACGCCCTCCGCCTCCCCGGCCAGCAGCTCGGCATGGATCAACCCAAACTCGATCGACTCGGCGCCTCCCGCCACCGCAGGAATCAGGGTCCGCTCCTGCCCCAGCCAGCCATCCGCCTCGATCCCCACCGCCAGCCAGACCGCTCCCTCCCCCAGCCCGACCGCTGCTTCGAACCGGCCCGCCTCGTCCGTCCGCCCCCGCCACACCGCTGGGCACTCCGCAAGACGACCCAGCCGGTATACCCCCCCAACCAGCAGCTCCGGCCGGCGAAGGCGAATCTCGATTCTCCCGTTCGACACCGGTTGCCCCGTCAGCATCGACTCCGCCCTCCCTTCGATCCGGAAGTCCTCGCCTCCGGCCGCCCAGGCCGCTTCAACGGATAAAAGGAATAGGGCCAGAAGGATGGCTCGTCGCCCGGCCCGGCGGTCCGCCAAAGGTTCCATCGGCATCTCACGCCGCCCACGCCGGCGGGTTCTTGAGCCGATACAGCATCTCCCCCGCCCGCGGAACCAACAGGACGCCTTCGGCCTCGCGTTGCGCGAAGTCGGACGGCCGGATCGTCTTGGGATCCCGGTAGCCCAGGTTGATCCGGCGGCATGTGTCCGGCGGGATCGCCGTGGCAAGGGTGACCCGGGCGCGCGCCTTCTCGATGCCATTCTCGAATGTCCCCTGCCCATACACATGCGTCGAGTGCGCCAGCACACCCCACGGATACCCTTTGTAGCGATCCCACTGCTTGAGGAAGAAATCCCGGCAGTGATACCCCACCTCCTCGATCACCCGGCCATGCGTGACGCAGATCTCCGATATGTGCGGTGCGTAGATGATCAGCTCGCCGCCGTCCGCCAGGACCGGCTCGAGCTTGTACATGCACTTGCCGCCCGTCCAGAGCTCGTCATACATCGGCGGCGCGCATGACAGAATCGTGTGAAACGGCCGGTCCATGTAGACGATGTTGAGCCGGTCGGACAGGTCGCTGGCCGCCTCCCAGGCCGCCTCCGGCGTGCCCGCAAACAAGCCCGCCAGATCATGCCCGTCCATCGCCATCGCAAAACAGAGCTTCGGCACATCGACCATCGCCCCGGCGCGATCGATCACCCGGCGCACCGGCGTCTGCTTCCGGCCGATAATCTTCGCGTTGGTCACCACCGCGCCCAGCCAATGGAAGAAATCCAGGATCCCCTGGCCCGCCACGCCCGGGAACAGGTACTTGTTGCCGCCCGAAAAGCCCACCACCTCGTGCGGATACACCGGCCCCACGATGATCAGCCGATCGTACTCGAACACCAGCCGGTTCACCTCGACCGGCACCTCCATCTCGAACAGCCCCCCCGACAGCTCGCGGATCTCCCCGGCGCGCAGGACGCCGATCGATTGCAGCGCGCGCGGGTCGTTCCACGCGTGGTTGTGGAACTGCACGCGGCCGTAGATCCCGCGGCGCTCCTCGGGCGTGATCTCGAGCCGCTGGCAGATGGCCTCCTCGCTCATCGGCTGGTGCGTCCCCAGCGCGATCAGGATGTCCATCTGCCTGGCCACCGATCCGAGCCGCGCGTGCAGCGCCTTGAACATCGTCCCCACCGGCGCCGTGCGCGTCCCGTCCGGGATGATGAGCAAGACCTTTTGGCCGCGATAGCCGGCCTCGGGACATGCCCGAGCCACCACCTCGGCCACGTCGTTCGCGCCCAGGGGAACACGGCCGGCGGCCGTCCGTTGTGCTGCCAGATCGGTTGCGGACATAAGCCCCTCAGATGGTTTGCGCCAGAAACCCGCCGTCCACCCGGATATCGGCCCCCGTCACGAAGCTGCTCGCCTTCGAGCTGGCCAGGAAAAGGGCCGCCCCCAGCAGCTCCTGCGCCTCCCCAAATCGCCCCATCGGCGTGTGGTTCCAGACCGCCTGGGTCCGCGCGTTCGGCGTCCCGTCCTCGTTGAACAGCAGCCGCCGATTCTGCTCCGCCGGAAAGAAGCCCGGCGTGATCGAGTTGACCCGCACCCCGTGCCGCGCCCACTCCCGCGCCAGAAACCGCGTCAGGCTCAGCACGGCCGCCTTCGACGCCGAGTAGGAGACGACCTTCGACAGCGGGATGTGCGCCGATACGCTGGCGATGTTGATGATGCTGCCCCGCTTCCGCGCCACCATGCCGGGCCCGAACACCTGGCAGGGCAGCAGCGCCCCTCCCACCAGGTTCAGATCGAAGTTCCGGCGCCAGTTCTCGAGCGGGATGTTCTCGAACGGATTGTCGTCGCTGACGGTTGTCTTGGGATCGTTCCCACCCGCGCCATTGAGCAGGATCGTGGGCGCGCCCAGCGCCGACTCCACCTCTTCATTGGCCTTCCGCAGCGTCTCGCGCTCGAGCACGTTGCAGAAAAAGAACCGGGCGCGGCCTCCGCCCTGGTTGATCTTCTGGGCCCTCTCCTCGCCCTTCTCGGCGTTCAGATCGAGCACGGCCACCCGGGCCCCCGCCTCGGCAAACGCCTCGGCAATCGCTCCCGCCAGCACGCCCGCTGCGCCAATCACCACCGCCACCTCCCCGTTCAGATCCAGTAGGTTCTTCATATCAGGCCCGGATCTTGACAAAATGGCGGGCCGCGCAACAGCAAAATCAGAGGGGCAGCCCCGCGTTCGCCTCGAGCCCGAACATCAGGTTGGCGCACTGGATCGCCTGCCCGCCCGCGCCCTTGGCCAGATTGTCGATCGCGCTCATGACCAGCAGCCTCCCCGTCCGCGGATCCAGCCGCCACCCGATCTCGACCGAGTTGGTGCCCACGACGTTCTTCGTGTCCGGCAGCGCCTTGCCGCTCAGCAGCCGAATGCCCGCCCACCCCCCATAGGCTGCCTGGTAGCAGGCCGCCACCTCCTCTCCAAACCGCCCCATCCCCGCCTCTCCATCCCACCGCCGCCCCGGCGCCGCATACAGGGTCGTCAATATCCCCCGGCTCACGGGAACCAGGTGCGGCGTGAATTGGATCACCACCGGGGCGCCCGCCGCCAGCGACAGCTCCTGCTCGATCTCGGACAGGTGCCGATGCTTGGGCAGCCCATAGGGCCGCAGGCTCTCGTTGCACTCCACAAACAGGTAGTCCAGCTCCGCCTTGCGCCCCGCCCCGCTCACCCCGCTCAGCGAATCCGCGATGATCCCCTCCGGCTTGATCAGCCCGCTCCGCAGCAGCGGGATCAGCGGCAGCAGGATGCTCGTCGGATAACACCCCGGCGCCGCCACCAGCGACGCGCGCCCGATCGCTTCCCCATACCATTCCGGCAGCCCATACACCGCACGCGCCAGCAGCTCCGGCGCCGGATGCTCGTGCCCGTAATACTCCCGATACACCGCCGCGCTCCGCAGACGGAAATCCGCGCTCAAATCGATCACCCGGCACCCCAGCTCCAGCAGCGGCACCGCCAGCTCCGCCGCCACCCCGTGCGGCAGCGCCAGAAACGCCACCTGCGCCTGCCGCGCAATCAGCTCCGGATTCGGCTCGCAAAATCGCAGACGCTGCGCCCCCTCACACCCCCCAAATCGCGGAAACACTTGCGCCACTGTCTGCCCCGAGTATTGACGCGACGTCGCCGCTGCCAGCTCCACCTGATGGTGCCCCAGTAACAACCGCACCAGCTCCTCGCCGGAGTAGCCCGACGCGCCCACCACCGCTGCCCGTATCATGTCCATATTTTATCCCGGCCAGAACGGCCTTCGCCCCGACCGCTCCCTTGCCTTCCGCCTTCCCCGCAAAATCCGCAAGGAAAAACCGCCGTCGTGCCGTAATACGGCTTGACATCCGCCCTTCGATCTGTAGTATTCGATCAAGATCTAGCTTTCTTTGGGTGCGAAGATCGGGTGGCTTAATTTGCAGGAGTTCGATTATGAAAATGTTCATGAAGTTTTCATGTGTTTTGGGAACTGCATTGCTGGTTGCCGCAGCTTCCCTTCAGGCGCAGGTGGACGTGACGCGGCCCGGAGACGATATCATTGGCGTTGCCGCTCTGCTGGGCGACCAAGTCAGCACGATATCGACCGATTATCCGGGAGGCGAAGCGCCTCAATATGCCATCGATGGCAGCGTGGCGACCAAGTATCTCAATTTCACGAAGGTGAATGTTGGTTTTATTGTCACATTGCCCGAGGACCGCTCGCTCGCCAACGTGACCGGTATCCAGTTCATCTCGGCCAATGATGCCCCTGAGCGCGATCCGATCGTTGTCAGCCTCGAAGGCGCCAATGCGGCCAGCGCCATGTCCGCCGCCACCGCCGCCACAACATGGACCACTCTCTACACCGGATCCAGCGGCCTCCCGACCGACATTGTCCGCTATGGGCTGGGCGCGATTCAAACGTTTGATAACGAGCAGTATTTCAACACCTATCGCCTCCTGGTCACCGATCTTCAGAATACCGGCGGCGCCAATAGCGTCCAATTCGCTGAAGTCCAGTTGCTCGGCTCGATCGCCGTCATCCCCGAACCCGGTACCGGGCTGCTGATCGGCTTGGGCACGCTGGGCATGTGGGGTTTGCGCCGCCGGTCGCGCTAGTCCCTCGCCTTCCATTTCAGACCGATTGCGCCGCTCGCTTTGAGCGGCGCTTTCATTTCAGAGCCCGCAGGTCAAAGCCAAACCGAAGCTGACCCGCGCACCCTGCCTCAAGGCGCCGCGGTCCGCACCCGATAATACCTCCGGCCGGACGCCCCAGGCAGCCCGCCCGTCTGCGTCCCGTCATCCACCCAAGTCCGCCACGACGCCCCTGCCTCGAGCCGCTCGACGGCCTGCCATGCCGTTCCGGCCGAATCGCCCTGCACCAGAACCTCGCTAGCCTTTGCCGCCGGTGTCTCCCATCCAATCTGGACCTCCCCCCCTTCCGGCTCGATTCCGATCCTCCGCATCCGCGGGGGCGCCTCCGGAGTGATGGTCAATCGGTCGATTGCCACATTCCGATCCTCGGGCGGCGCATAATAATCGTTCACAAATGCGATCGCCACCTTGTGCGCACCTCGCCCGATCCGCAGCTCGACGGCATACGTTCGGAACGATCCCGCCGCCACCGCGAACGTCTTGCGGTTCACGCCGTCCACTCTCAACTCGACGAGCGGATCCAGTCCCGCCGCCGGCGTGCCCCGAGCCAGCAGCTCGAATGTGTAATTCGCAGTGTCGGTGAAAACCGCGCGCGTTTCGAGATGGCCGTTGCTGTTGCAGTAAACCACGCCGGCATTCGTGGCCAGAGCCGCCATATCGACCGGCCGCATCGATTCCGCCTCGATCCGCAGCCGGATCGGCGCCCGCAATCCCACTCCCAGATCGCTCAGAATGGTCGACGCCGCACGCTGCGCCTTGACCCGGTTCATCTCCTCGTCCTCCCAGCATATCTCGTCGAGCAAAATCCCGCCTGCCCCGCGCGCCAGGCTCGCCACACACCCCGGCCGGGTCAGCAGCCGCACGCCCCCCGGATTCGGATCCAGGCCATAACGGATCTGGTCCAGATACAAATTCCGATCCTCGGGCGGGCGGTATTCGTCGTTGTCGAAGACCAATGCCAGCTCATGCCAGCCGGCCGTCACGTCCGCCATCATCGAGTAGGTCTGCCACGAGCCGCTCGCCACGCTGACGGCATCCACAACCGCTCCGTCGATCCGCAGCGCCAGCCGCGGGCCCATCCCCAACGCCGTCGTCCCCCGCGCAACCACCGCGAACAGGTAGGCGCCCGCCGCCGGGAACTGGACCGTCTGCGCCAGATGCCCGTTGGAATAGAGCGCCCAGCCGCCCGAAACCGCCGCCCCCGTGCTCTTCACCGGCATCGCCTCCGCCTCAATCGTCCCCAGGACCGGCGCATTGAACGATTTCCGATAGGCCCGCCGGGCCACGTTGGTGGACAATATCTCCGCCCGATCCCAGTTCCCCTCCTCCACCACCCAATACAGGTCGTGGCTGGTCAGATGCGATCCGTCACCCTCGACGGCCCGGCGCAATACCCAGCCCGCCGTCTCCGGAGCCCATTCCAGGCCTCTCAGCAGACTCGATGCGCCCACCCCAAGAAAGGCCTCGGACGGCCGATGCAGCACCAGCCATCCGCCCCGCTCGACGTAGCGGGCCAGCCCCGGCATTGCCTCTGCCGCTTCCGACCAGACCGTGTCACCGCCCCCGATCCAAACCACCGGATGGCGCATGGGATCGATCTGCCCCAATCCGCCGGCCACCGGTTCGCCCAGCACGCCCAGCTCGGCCAGCGCGCGCTCCGCCGATGATCCGCCCTCGACCGCAATCCCCAGCGGACGGCTGGCCCACGTCAGCCGCCGCTCGCACGCGCAGCTCAGTATCCTCTGCAGAAGCGCGCTCGCCGCCGGCTCTTGATCGAATCGCTCGACCAGCCGGAATTGCGAGGCAATCAAGCCCCCGCGGCCGATCCCCCCCTCGATCAATGCCGCGTATTCGAGCCCCCTCCTCGAGCCCACATGCGCCGCCACGCGGAAGTTGCCCCGCGATGGAATCCTCAGAACCCGGTCCGCCACCCGGTGGTCACCCCGCCACCACCGCAGATCGCTTTCCCCCAGCCCCTCGACCAGCGGATGGCTCTGGACCGGAAACGCAAAGTGCGAGGCCGATTCCTCCAGCGACAGCTCCAGCGGCATCCAGTCCGGATACGCCCTCTGCTCGAGCACCACGATCCACCCGCCTGCGTCCATGAACTGCTCCCACCGGCCGGCCGCGCTCGACCGCCCCACTTCGAGCACCCCGTCTTGGGCCAGCGCATTGCGGCCGATCACCAGCACGTCGTTCGATCCGTAGGACGCAAGATTCGTCGCCGCCTCGAACGCCAGGCCCAGCCGGCGAAACAGCGCCGCAGTCTCGCCAGCCGGATCGAACAGGCCCAGCCGAATGCCCGCCGGGATCGCCAGCGCCGCCCGCGGCCGGACCGCGCAGCTCTGAGCATCGCTGAACACGGTCGCATCGTCTCTCTTGAGCTCGAAGCTCCAGTCGAAGGCGCCCATTCCCGCCGGCGCATGAAACACCACGGCCTCGGATCGGCGGCCTGCCGCCTCCATCGCGAACGACCGCGCCCCCGTCTGATCTCCGCACCGCCATTCCAGCGTGAACAGGCCCGGCTCCGGCGTGTCGTTCAGCACGATCAGCGTGCGCGCCACCGGCTCGCCAGGGAAAAACCGGGTGTCCCGCTCGCGCACGAACACCGCGTTCGGGTGATACGCCGCTCGCTGCGCCTGATAGAGCCGGTTGAGATTCGTGCGCAGATCCAGGTCGCTCGAGCTCGCAGCCGGATCCTCGAACATCGTCCACGGGCACATCGCGCTCACACCATAGTCCCGGAATGCCTCGATCTGCATCCGCCAGGTCATCTCCTTGGCCAGATCCCGGCAGCGCGACACGTCGCCATACGCAGCGTCCCCGAACAAGATGGTGAAACCCGCCGCCGCCGTCCCCGGCACATAGAGAAACTCGCCCACATACAGCGGTTTGTCCCGCTGCCATCTCCATTGACCGCCTGGGGCGAAATCCCTGGGAATCGGCTGATCCATCCACCAGGCCGTGTCCGGCCACAGATGGTTCTCCGGATACTCGTGCGGGTAATGAAGCCCGATCACGTCGGCCATGCCTCCCGGATCCAGATCCGCCTCGTAGGTGATCAGGCGAGTCGGATCCAGCTCCTTCACCTGCCCGCCCAGCCGGGCAAGCTCGCCTGCCGTGCCCGCCGCAATCGAGCCACCCCCGCAGTGCAGGATCTCGTTCTCGAGGCTCCACATGATGATCGATGGATGATTGCGATCCCGCCGGACCGCCGCATCGAGGTGGTCGGCGTAGTTCTTCCAGAAGACCGGATCCCCCAGCCGGTACGCCCTCGGATCGCACCACACCGCCGCCTCCTCGACGATCAGCAGCCCCACCTCGTCCGCCACGCGATACCAGGCCTTGTCCCAAGGCTGCGTGTGGAGCCGGAACGCCTGGTTGTTCCCCGCCTTCACATCCAGCAGGATCCGCCGAATCGCCCCCTCCTCGAATGGCCTCGCCGGAGGCCAGCACGACGTCGCCAGCAGATGGATCCGCGTCCCGTTCAATACCAGATGCTCGCCTTCGGCCCAGAGCTCGCGAAAGCCGAACCGCGTCCGAACCGTGTCCGCCGCCGCATCGCCAATCCCAATCCGGGTCTCGATCTCGTACAAATGCGGATCAGCCGGGCTCCATCGCCGCGCCCCCGGCCACGGTTTCTCGACATCGATCCGATTGGTCGTCATCGGGCCCAATACCAGCGCCTGATCCGGCAGCGCCAGCGCCACCGCATCCCCATCCCGAACCGCATTGCTCAGCACGACCGGTTGCGCAGCCTCGGTCTCGTTCCGCACCTCGATCCGAATCCCGAGCTTGCCCTGGCGCACCGATGGCATGGCAAACACATCCGCCACCGAGACCGCGGACGCCGCCTCGATCCGGACCGGCTGCCAAATGCCATACAGATCATACCGGCCGCCGATCGGGGCCAGAACCGCATCGCGCACGTGGTTCCTTGGGCTGACACCCGGCTCGAGCCCGTCGAACGAGACCGCCGTCGAGAACAGCGCCGTCCAGTCGCTCACCGCCACCAGCAGTTCATTGGCCTGCCCGGGAAGCGCGGCCCCCGTGATGTCCAGCCCGAACGCATCGTAGCCGTTCAGCCGCCCCCCCACCGCCTGCCCGTTGACCCACACCCTCGAGTCGAATTTCACGCCCCCGAACTCGAGCCTGATCCGCTGCCCCGCAAACGAAGCCGGCAGCAGAAACACTTTCCGAAACCACGCGCGTTCGCGGTTGTATCCCTGCAGGTAGCCCGGCACGGTGATGCTCTCCCACGAGCCGGGCGGCGGGTATTGAAGCTGCGCCACCTCCTGGTACTGCCAGGCGCCGCTCAGAACGAGGCTCTCCCGCGCGCCGAGCTGCAGCGCCAGCAAACACCCCATCCCAAGGCCCGCAACCCAGGCAGCCCGCCCAATCCGCCAGCCATTCGTCATCCCAATCAATGCCGGAAATGCCGGACGCCGGTGAACACCATCGCCATGTTCCGCTCGTCCGCCGCGGCGATGACATCGGCGTCCCGGATCGATCCGCCCGGCTCGATGGCCGCCGTCGCCCCCGCTTCCGACGCCGCCACCAGACCGTCCGGGAACGGAAAAAATGCGTCGCTGCAAATCGCGCTCCCCTCGAGCGGCAGCCCCGCCTCGCCGGCTTTCCAGACCGCGATCCGGCTCGAATCCACCCGGCTCATCTGCCCCGCTCCAATCCCCAGTGTGCGGTCCGCCGCCACATACACGATCGCGTTCGACTTGACGTGCTTGACCACGCGCCAGCCGAACAGCAGGGCCTCGAGCTCGGACTCGGTCGGCGCCCGCCGCGTCACCACTTTCAGCTCCCCGGCGGCGATCATCCGTGAATCCCGCTCCTCCCACAGATACGATCCCGCCCCCGCGCTCCGCACCTCCCAGCCATCGGCTTGCCGCGGATCCTTCAGTATCCGGATCAGGCGCAAGTTCTTCTTCTTCTGCAGGAGGGCCAGCGCGTCGGGGGCGAAATCGGGCGCCACGACGACCTCGCTGAAAATCTCGGCGATCGCCTCCGCGCACGGCAGATCGAGCGGCTGGTTGGCCGCGATAATGCCGCCGAACGGCGCCTGCCGATCCGTGGCCAACGCCTTCTCCCACGCCTCCTTCAGCGTGCCCCCGCGCCCCACGCCGCACGGGTTCATGTGCTTGAGGATGGCCAGCGTCGGCCGATCGGCCGGGAACTCGAGAATCAGGTGCGCCGCCGACGTCAGATCCAGGATGTTGTTATACGACAGCTCCTTGCCGTGCAGCTGCCGGTAGTACTCGCGGAACCGGCCATACAGCGCCGCCCGCTGATGCGGGTTCTCCCCGTGGCGCAGACCCTGCGCATGACAGGCCCGGACAGCCAGGATCTCCGGCGGCCCTTTTTCCTCGGCCAGCCGCCCGAACTCCTTGCTCAGATGCGCCGCGATGGCGGCGTCGTAGGATCCCGTGCGGCAGAACACCTTCGCGGCCAGCCGCCGGCGCAGCTCGAGGGTCGTGCCGCCCGCCGCCTGGATCTGGGCCGCCACCTCCGCATAATCGGCCGGATCGGTCACTACGGTGACGCTCTCATGGTTCTTGGCCGCGCTCCGCAGCATCGCCGGCCCCCCGATGTCGATGTTCTCGATCGCCTCCTCGAGCGCCACCCCAGGCCGCGACACGGTGTATTCGAACGGATACAGGTTCACCACCACCAGGTCGATCGGCACGATGCCGTGCTCGCCAACGGCCGATTCATGCGCCGGCAAGTCCCGCCGATACAGCAGCCCGCCGTGCACCTTCGGGTGAAGCGTCTTGAGCCGCCCATCGAGGATTTCCGGAAATCCGGTGAGGTCGCTGATGTCCTTCACCGTCAGGCCCTGCTCCCGCAAATGCCGGGCGGTCCCCCCCGTCGACAGCAGTTCGATCCCCGCCCCTGCCAGCACCTGCGCCAAAGCGGCCAGCCCGGTCTTGTCCGAAACGGAAAGCAATGCGCGCTGTATCTTTGCCATAACCCGATTCTTGCAGGCGCATCCCGGCCGTCAATCGGCAAATCGCAATTCCGCGCTTGCCAACCACCCCGCCTCCTGCAATCCTATCTTGCGGTCGACCGCGTGCGCGGTTAGCTCAGAGGAAGAGCACTACCTTGACACGGTAGGGGTCGCAGGTTCAAGTCCTGCATCGCGCACCATCTTTTTCCCCCTGAAAATCCTTCAAAATGCCCCATATTTCGCCCTTTTTTCGATGATTTGATGCCTTCAATCCCGCCGAGTTCATGTCGGGCAGATGTCGGGTAAATGTCGGATTCCGTTTGAAAATAGTGGCAACAAGTGGCAACACAAGCGTCATGAAAGTTTCCATCACAAAGATGCGTCTCCGGGGGCAACCCCACTGGATGGTCAGTTGGAAGCCAAAAGATGGCGCCAGAAAGCGGCGGTTTTTCCAGACCAAAGCCGGGGCGGAGGCCGAGGCAGAATCGGTCCGGATCCAACAGCGCAAGGCGGGCGACATTTGGCTGGCCCTCGATGCCGGCGAACGCAACGAATTGGTCTCGGTCTTTTCTGAGATCTCAGCCAGCGGGTTGCGATTGCGTGACGTTTGGGAGCAATACAAGCGGCTTGCAAAGCCGTTGGAGCGGAAAAGCATTCAAGACGTTATTGACCAACTGGTTGCGGCTAAGTCGGCCGCCGGGCGCCGATCCAATTACGTGAATCATCTCCGTTATTTCCTGGGGATGTTCGCCCGTGGACGCGAAACCAGGTTCATCGACGAATTTCGCCCATCCGATGTCGATCAGTGGATGGAGGCCCGAAAATACAAGCCGTCCATGCGCGCCAGCGCGATATCCAGGATCTCGACCCTGTTTTCCTTCGCCCAGAAGCGCGGCTACGTGACGGAGAATCCATGCTCGCGTCTGGAGCGTGTCAACGTGGACCATCAGCCGCCAACCATCTTGACGGTGGCCCAGGTGGCGGAGGCATTGGATTTCGCCTGGCGCCAGGAAAAGAAGTTTCTCGGCTGGCTGGTCCTGGCGCTGCTGGCGGGGCTCCGGCCCGAGGAGGCAGAGCGGATCCAATGGTCCGACATCAACCTCGACACCGGAACGGTGACGGTGGACGCGGCGGCGTCCAAGGTGCGCCAGCGGCGGATCGTTCATTTGATGCCGTCGGCGGGCGAATGGATGAAACTCGCGCTGAAGTCCAAGTCGCGGTTGCCATTGTCGCAATCAACCCGGCGGCGGTTCCTGCGCCGGTTGCGGGATCATCTGGGCTTCAAGATCTGGCCCAAAGACGTGCTGCGTCATTCGGCGGCAAGCTATTGGCTCGCGGAATGCCAGGACGCGGCCAAGGTGGCGCTGGAATTGGGGAATTCCGTGGGCGTGCTGTTCCGCCATTACCGGGAGCTGGTCACCAAGGAGGAGGCGGGGAAGTTTTGGGACATTCGGCCTGGAGATTCACACCAGCAGGGTCCCCGCACGAGGATGGCGGCAGGGCCTGTGAGCCGGAAACCTGCGTGCATGATCGCATAATCTAACTGGCTCAGGAGGATCCGGCAAATCACAAGCACTGCAGCCTGAAAAAATGACCGGCCCGGGAGCGACCCGAGCCGGCAGAATCTGGAGGATGCTGTTGGTCTTTCGACTCGTTAACGGGCGTGCCCGACTTGCGAGCAGTGAACCTGTTGCTTCAGGAGCCGCGCCTGCATCACTCACTTTGTCTTGGTTCCGGGTTTTTGGTATAATAGATGGCGCATGAATGCAAACCCAAAATCAGGCCAGGTGGCTCAAGGAGATCTCCATCTTTCTTTTGATGTCGGCCACAGCTCAATTGGCTGGGCGGTACTGCGTTGTGCCGCACCGACGAAGACAATGCCTGAGGTGCTTGGCACCGGCGTAGTGATCTTCGGCGCCGACGACTGCCTGGCGATAAAGCGGCGTCAGGCCCGCCAAGCTCGTCGGCACGCCCGCGCTACACGGCAGCGCATCGCCCGCATGGAGCAAATCCTCGCCCACTTGGGCGTCATGACAGCGAGAGAGCTGAAGGACCGTCATGAACAGGCTGGCGGCGACAGCTTCGCGTGGCAGCGTGCGGCAGAAATCCTCTCCGCGGCCCGTGGCGGCAAGCCGCTTCCGCAGATCAACTGGCTGGAACTGTGGGACATGCTCCGCTGGTATGCCCACAATCGGGGCTACTTCGCCCCGCCGTGGGCGAATCGCGGGGAAGAGGAAGTTCTCGATGATGACGAAGTTCCCGATTCCGAAAAGGTGGAAATTGGCCGGGCCAGGATGCGCGAATTAGGCACGACAACGATGGCCGAAACCACCGCCGCTTACACCGCCTGGTATGAGCGTGAAGTCGCGCGGTGGCAGCAGAAGCAGCGCCCGGACAAGCCCGCCCACTTCAAGGGCCTCAAAGCCGCCTTCCAGCGCGAGTCGGTCGTCTGGCCCGAAGTCGCCGCGCTCCTCCACGCCCTCCAGGGCAGGCTTGCCAAGCTCGACGATGACCTCATCCGCACGCTTCTCGCGAATGACGTGGATCCACTCAAAGACCCGGATGCCTGGCGGACCATCGCCTGCCCAGCCATCAAGCTGCCCAAGCGCTACCACGGCGGCCTGCTCTTTGGCCAGTCCATCCCGCGCTTCGACAACCGCATCATCGGCGTCTGCCCCATCCGATTTGCCCGCCTCACGTCGAAGTATCTCGGCGAGGGTCTCGAATCTGGCGAAGCCAAGCGGTGCGCGGAGAAGGAGTCCAAGCTTCCGTCCAAAGCCTCACCCGAATTCCTGCGCTTCCGCTGGGCCATGCAACTCGCCAACATCTTCGGAGCCGCACCGGGCGAGCGCGACACACGCCCGCTCACGGCGCCGGAGCGGAAGCTGCTCACCGAGCAGGCCGGGCGACAGGGCGCGTTCACCAAGGGCGAATTCAAGAAGGTCGTGCGGGCCATTGCCGGCTGGGCGGAGAAAGGCGGACGCGACAATCTGGACAACCTTCTTCTGCATCCGGACGCGGAAAAGGCGCTTGAGCTCGATCCTGCCCAAGCGGCCATCGCTGGGAGCCAGCTCGCCGCCTCACTGGGGGCGCTGCCCGAACGCTACCGCAAGCGCCTTCACGGAAAACTCGAGCGCGGGCAGAGCGTAAGGCTGGCGGACGTGCGCGCCTGGCTTGAGAAAGCAGATGGGCCTCGCGTGCAGCCGACGGCGTCCGCACCGTCTGTCCCAGACGACCTGGTCGCCTTCGATGCGGGGGTGCAGCGCGTGCTGGACACCGCTGCCACCAGGCGCAGCAAGAAGCAGTCGCCACTGACACGCGAGGCCCTGCTCGACGAGAAGCTGACCGCCAAGTACCCGAAAGGCCGCGCGCCATATTCGCGCCCCATCCTGCGCGAGGCGTTCGACGAAGTGATGAAAGGCTGGGATCCGCGCGCCGAGAAGAATGACCATCAACCCCGCGGCTGCCTCTGCCAGACCAACGAACTCAAGGAAGCTCAACTCCAGCGCCGCCTGGAGGAGCAGACCAACAACCACCTCATCCGCCACCGCTTGCTTATACTCGAAAGGCTCCAGCGCGACCTAATTGCCGCACCGGAGTTTGCCAACGGAGACAGGGCGCGCATCGCCGGCATCACCATCGAGGTCAACCGCGATCTACGCGACCTTTCAAGCAAGACACGCGAGGAACAGAAGCTGGACCTGGGGCTGCGCCTCAGCGACTTCAAGCGTGTCGCCGCCAAAGTCGAGGAAGCCTGCCGGCGGCGGAACATTCCCGTCACCGCCGGTCTGATCCGCAAGGCGCGTGTCGCCGAAGACCTCGGCTGGCATTGCCCTTACACCGGCAGACAATTCAACATGGACACCTTGCTCGATGGCGTGATGGACAAGGACCACATTATCCCGCATGCGGACCGGCAGAGCGATTCGCTCGATTCCCTGGTGATCACCTGGGCCGAGATCAACAAGTGGAAGGGCAAACGAACGGCGATGGAGTTCATCCGGGACGAAGGCGGCAAGCCCGTGCCCGGCCTGCGCGGGGTGGAGGTGATGAGCTTGGCCGAATTTCAGAAGCATGTGGCCGGCCTTGACATTCGCAAGGGCCACGACGACGACCGCGCCCGCAAAAAGCGCCGCATTCGCCGTCTGCTCACCGAGCATTACGAGGAGAAGGAATTCACCCCGCGCGACCTGACGGTGACCAGCCAGCTCGTCCGGTTAGGCGCACAGGTGCTGCAACGCGCTTTTCCGCCGGAGCAACGCGCGCCGGTGGTTTCACTCCCCGGCTCGCTCACCGGCGAGGTGCGCAAGGCATGGAAGCTCCTCGGCTGCCTTGGCGCGGCAAACCCAGCCATCTTCGAGGCCGACGGCAAGACACCCAAGCGCAAGGACGACATCCGCGGCATCACGCACCTGCACCACGCGCTCGATGCCTGCGTGCTCGGTCTGGCGGCGCTGTTCTTCCCGCGCCATGGCACGGTTTGGTCTGCGATGGTCAAAGCCGGAGGCGATCGGGAAGCGGACGAGGATCGTCGGCTCTGGCTGGCCATGACCAAGCGCCGACCAACCGCCGCCGAGGCGGCGCTGCTCAAAGCCACCGGACTTTACCGGCAGGACAGCGAGGGGCGTCTCCACCTCAGCGACCTGCCCGACGCCTTAAAGCAGCAAATCCGCTCCCGCCTGGCTGAGAAGCGCGTCGTCCAGCACATCCCGGCTGATATGAGCGGCGTGAAGATCGAGGAGAACACCCGCGGTGTGGTCGGCGAGAAGGATGGGCGCGTGTTGCTCCGCCAACGTTCGGCTCGCGACGCCAAGACCGGATTGCAGACGGTGAAGCGCACCGGCGAGGCCCCCGGCAAGTTGCTCGGCCTGAATCCGACCGGCAGTGATGGCAAGCTCAAACGCCAGAAAGGCGCACGCGTCATCACCGACAACTTCGGCGTAGCCATCCTCGACCACGCGCTGGGGGGGGAGGAATTCGCGGTTATTCCGTGGCATCGAGTGTGGCATCGACTCCAGGCATTGAAAGCAATGAATGGTGGAGAGCCACCACGCATCCTGCGAAACGGGATGCTAATCAAAGTGGCAGCCGGAACCTACCAAGGTCTGTGGCGTGTCATTTCTGCCAAGGATACCCAAGCTTACGGCAAAGTTGTGGATCTTGCATTGCCGGACGGCCAAGCGCTTGAGCGCGGGAACGCTCCGCTCCGGAAACTTCTGGTAGACGGACTCGAAATCCTGGCGCAGAAGAGCTTTGTCGGCCACAGCACCGCAGGAGTTGCATACGCCGCCAAACGGACTCGCAAAACCAAGTCACCGTGATCGGCAAGGCAATGTCCTACCACATCATCAGCGTCGACGTCCCAAACTGTTCGCTCTCATGCCGCGACGGTCAATTGACCTGCCGGACGGACGACGGTGAACGCCGGCTGCCGTTGGAGGACGTGGCGGCGATCATCATCACCAGCTTCAGCGCCTCGATCCACAGCCAACTGTTCCTCGATGCCGCCAAGCACGGCGTGGCTCTCATCATCTGCGAGGCGTTCAAGCCGGTCTCGCTGGTGCTGCCCGCCAATCGCAGCACGGACACGCTGCTGACGCGCGCCGTGCTGCACCTGAAGCCGCGCGTGCGCGAAGAGCTCTGGCGCCGGACCGTGGATGCCAAATGCCAGAATCAGGCCAACCTGGCGGCCCACATCGCACCCGAGGATGCCAGTTTGTCAGAGCTGCGCCGGGCTGCTGATGCCCGCGGCGCACAGAAGGAGTCTGGCTGCGCCCGGCTCTTCTGGGGCGTCTTCGGCCGCGCACTCGGGCAGAAGGCTTTCCGGCGCGAACCGGGCAACGCCAGCGGCATCAACGCGCTGCTCAACTATGGCTACGCGGTCCTGCTCTCGACCGTGCTGCAAAAACTTTTCGCTGTCGGTCTGGATCCCACTTGGGGCCTTTCTCATGCGCCCCGCGAGCGGGCCACGCCTCTGGCCTACGACCTGATGGAGCCGTTTCGGCCCTGCGTGGACTGGCGCGTCTGGCAATGGACCCGCCAGCATCCCGACCTCTCCGCGTGGCAGGTGACGAAGGAATTCCGGAGATGGGTCACGGGCTTTGCGCTCGAACGTGTCGACCATCTCGAACTCACACTCGAGGTACGCGGGATCATCGAAGGCGTGGTGCGTGTTGGCGGCGGCGTAAACATGGGGTGAAAATGGCGGTTTGAAAATGCAGGTAGTGGGGAGGGGGGTACAACAAACGGGCGGCAGGTTGCGAGTCTGCCGCCGAGCGGAGAGGTGAAGGAGATTT